>NZ_BAGE01000056.1 GCF_000308675.1 Nocardia paucivorans NBRC 100373
CTGGAATTCCTGGGACGCGGCGACTCCCAGGTGAAGGTGCGCGGCATACGGATCGAACTCGGAGAGATCGAGGCGGTCCTGGCCGAACAGGGAGCCGTGGCGCAGGCGGTCGCGGTGGTCCACCGCGGTGACGGGGCGGTGGGCGACCGACTGGTCGCCTACGTCTCCCCAACGGCCGGTCGTCGAATCGACCCGACAGCTCTGC
>NZ_BAGE01000055.1 GCF_000308675.1 Nocardia paucivorans NBRC 100373
ACCATCGGCCTCCGCAACCACCATCCGCGCCCCAACAGCCAACGGCGCGAACAACTCCCACACCGACACATCGAACGTCGCCGGCGTCTTGAACAACACCACATCATCGACACCGACACCGAACTCACCCACAACCCAAGCGACCTGATTCACCACCGCCGCCTGCGACACCGCCACACCCTTCGGCCGACCCGTCGAACCCGACGTGAAAATCACATACGCCGTGTTCTCCGGCCGCAACGAAGCAACCCGCTCCACATCGACGATCGGAGCATCCGAATACCCGGACAGATCCAGCTCGTCCAACACCAACACGGTGCGTCCCTCGGCAGTGAACCCGTCCGCGGCCGTGGTCAACACACACACCGGATCGGCCGATTCCAGGACATAGCCGATACGCTCCGCCGGCTGTCCCAGGTCCAGCGGCACATAGGCGCCACCGGCGGCCAGCACCGCGTACATGCCGACCACTAGGTCGAGAGACCGCCGCATACCCAGTGCGACCCGGTCCTCCGGGCCGACACCCTCCGCGATGAGGTGGCGCGCCAACCGGTTGACCCGTGCGTCGAACTCACCGTAGGTGAGCTGTTCGCCGTCATAGCAGATGGCGACCCGATCCGGGCGGGCGGCCGCGGCGCGGGTGTAGGCCGCGAGCAGCGGCTCGGATGCCACCGGATGGTCGGTGGCGTTCCAGTCCACCAGCACCCGCCGGCGTTCGTCGGCATCGAGCAGGATGTCGATATCGCCAACCGGCAGCTGCGGATCCTCGACCAGCCCGTCGAGCACGCGCAGCATGCGCGCCGCCAGCGCCGCGACCTCGTCCGCGTCGAACCGGCTGGTCAGGTACTTGAACGCCAGCTCGATGGTGGACTCGGCGGCCACCATGATCGCCATCGGGTAGTGGGTGTTGTCGTTGACACCCACCCCGGTCACCGACATGCCGTCGATGGAGCTGGTGGCGGCGATCGCCTCGGTGTCCACCGGGTAGGACTCGAACACCAGCAGCGTGTCGAACTGCACGCCGGCGCCCGCGGCCCGCTGGATGTCGGTCAGACCCAGGTAATGGTGTTCGAGTAGGTCCGCCTGTTCCCGCTGCAGCGCGGTGAGCAGTTCGGCGGCGCTCGCGTGGCCGTCGATCCGCACCCGAACCGGCAGGGTGTTGATGAACAGACCCACCATGGACTCCACACCCGGCAGCTCTGCCGGACGACCGGACACGGTCGCGCCGAACACCACGTCGTCGCGGCCGGTGACCCGACCCAGCAGGATGCCCCAGGCCGCCTGCACCAGGGTGTTCACCGTGACCCCGAGTTCGATGGCACGGGCGCTGATCCGGGCGGTGCGCTCGGCGTCGACGACGACCACATGCTTGTCGATCTCGTACCGTTCTTCGCCGCGCGGCTGCGGAGCCAGCTGGGTCGGCTCGACACCGTCGAGGACCGAGGCCCACTTCCGCAGCGAGACCTCCCGGTCCTGCTCGTTCAACCAGGCCAGGAAGCTGCGGTAGGACGTCACCCGACCGAGTGCGCTCTGGTCGCCGCGCACCGCGTACAGCACCAGCAGATCCCGCATGAGCAGCGGCATCGACCAGCCGTCGACCAGGATGTGGTGGGTGGTGAGCACCAGGTGCCACGCGTCCGCGGCAGTCCGGTACAGGGTGAACCGCACCAGCGGCGGCTCGGCCATATCGAAGTGGGTGGCACGGTCGGCCACCACTCGACGCTGCAGTTCCTCGGCACGTTCGGATTCGGGCAGCTCGCGCAGGTCGATTTCCTGCCACGGCACCTGCACCGTCTCGAGCACAACCTGAACCGACCGGCCGGCGGCATCGGTGACGAACGCCGTCCGCAGGTTCGGGTAGCGGTCGAGCACCGACTGGGCGGCGGCCCGCAACCGCTGCGGGTCCAGGCTGCCGGTCAGGTCCACCACGGCCTGCATGGTGTAGATGTCGACGGTGTCCTGGGTGAGCTGCGCGTGGAACAGCAGGCCGGACTGCAGCGGCGACAACGGCCACACCTCGGACAGTGCCGGGTAGTTCCGCTCCCACTGCTCGATATCGGCCTGACCGACCCGCACCAGCGGCATATCCGACGGGGTGAAACCGCCGGCGTCCGGACGCCGGACGTGTTCGGCCAGCGCGGTGAGCGCCGCCACCCACAGGTCGGCGAGTTCCTGCGCCCGTTCCCGGGACAGCAGACCGGTCGGGAAGGCGAACGAGGCGCCCAGACTCGGGCCGTCCGCCGAATCGGTGACGATGGCATTGATATCGACCACCGCATTGGCGGGCATATCCCGGTCCATCGCCACATCGAGGCGACCCAATTCCGCGGACGGCGCCCAACCCAGTTCGGCGAGTTCGGCCGGGATCTCACCGGCCGAAACCCGACCCAGGTAGTTGAAACTGATCTGCCCCGGCACCTTCTTCGGCAACTGCGCGCCGGTCTCGGGGTTCAGGTAGCGCAACAGACCGTAGCCGAGCCCCTTGTCCGGGACCGCGAGCAACTGCTCCTTGACCGATTTCACGATCGAGCCGGCGGCACCACCACCGGCGAACGCATCGGCCAGGTCGGCGCCGGTCAGATCCAACGCCACCGGGTAGGCGGCGGTGAACCAGCCGACGGTCCGGGACAGATCGGCACCCGGCACCAGGTTCTCTTCGCGTCCATGACCCTCGAGTTTGATCAGGGTCGCCTGGGCGCGGGAACCGCGCCAACGCGCCACCGCCATGGCCAACGCGGACAGCAGTCCGTCGTTGACGCCGCCGCGGTAACGGGTGGGCAGGGTGGTCAGCACCGCGTCGGTGACGTCGGCGGGCAGGGACACCTCGATCCGGTCCAGGGTGGCGAAGGTGTCCCGTGTCGGGTCGAACTCGCGCGAGCCGAGCAGCGGATCGGGAGTGCTCGAAACCCGCTGCCAGTACTCCAGTTCCGCGACCCGTTCCGGCGCGACCGCAGCCTCGACGAGGCTGTGCGCCCAACGCCGCATGGAGGTGCCGTTCGCGGGCAACGCAACCGACTGTCCTGCGGCCAGCTGCGACCAGGCCACGGCCAGGTCGGGGATGATGATCCGCCAGGACACACCGTCCACCACGAAGTGGTGCGCGGCGATGAGGAGCAGATCGCGCCGGTCTCCGGTGAAGGAGAACCACACGAACTGCGCCATAACGGCGCGCGCCGGGTCGAGCCGGTCCAGCGCGGCATCGTATTCGGCGGTGGCGATTCGGGTGAGTTCGGCGTCGTCGACGGTGTCGTCGAGTTCGACCCGATGCACCAGCGCCTCGACATCCACCGCACCGGGAGCCAGGGTTTCGAAGACGTACCCGTCGTCCTCGCGAGACACCCGTGCCCGCAGCACATCGTGGTGGTCGACCACGGCCGCGATGGTGGCGACCAGGATCTCTCGGCCGATACCGGCGGGCAGCGACAACACCATGGACTGCGAGAACCGGTTGTGCGGTGTCTCGTCCGCCAGGAACTGCGCCATGATCGGCGTCAACGGGATATCGCCCACACCGCCACCGGGCAGTTCCACCAACTGCTGCCGCTGCGCGGACTCACCACGGGTCGCGACCTCGGCCAGCGCGGCGACGGTGCGACGTTCGAACACATCGCGCGGGGTGAACACCACACCCCGTGCCTTGGCCCGCGACACCAGCTGAATGGACAGGATGCTGTCGCCGCCGAGCGCGAAGAACGAGTCGTCGACACCGATTTCGGCGATGCCGAGCACATCGGCGAACACCTCGGCGATGATCGACTCCACCTCGGTGACCGGGGCGCGGAACTCCCGCTGCTCCAGCGTCGGTTCGGGCAACGCCTTACGGTCGAGTTTGCCGACCGGGGTCAGCGGGATCTCGTCCAACACCACGATCGCCGCGGGAACCATATGCGGCGGCAGAGTGCGCGAGACGAACTCGGTGACCTCGTCGGGGTCGATCGTGCGTCCCGGTACCGCGAGCAGATACGACACCAGGATGGTCGCGCCCGCCGCGGTCTCCTTGCCGAGGGTGATGGCGAACTCGACATCGGGGTGACGTCCCAGGGCGGTGTCGATCTCGCCGAGTTCCACACGGAAACCGCGAATCTTGACCTGGAAGTCGGATCGACCCACATAGTCGAGTTCCCAATGCACCGACGGCACCGCCGTGTTACCGGCCCGCTGCCCGGGTTCGGCGTACCAGCGCACCACGTCACCGGTGCGGTACATCCGGCTGCCCGGCTCGCCCCACGGGTTGGCGATGAACCGTTCGGAGGTGAGACCGGCCCGGTTGTGGTAGCCGCGCGCCAACCCACCGCCGGCCAGATACAACTCGCCGGGCACACCCGGCGGCACCGGCCGAAGGCGTTCGTCGAGCACCAGCGCCGACATACCGTGCACCGGGTCACCGACGGTGATGTGCTTGCCCGGGGTGAGCCGGGCGTACGAGGAGATGATGGTGGTCTCGGTGGGGCCATAGGCATTGAAGTACTTACGCCCCGGCGCCCACTTCGCCAACAGCTCGGTGGTGGTGACATCGCCACCGACGGAGGCCACCTCGAGTTCGGGCAACCCACTCGGATCCATAGTGCCCAATACCGCCGGGGTGATGATGGTGTGCGTCACCCGCTCGGTGCGCATGAGCTCGGCCAGGTCCGGACCACCGATGATGTCGGCGGGCGCGATGACCAGGGTGGCGCCGGTGTAACCGGCACATACCCATTCCAGCACCGACGGGTCGAAGCTGGGCGAGCAGATGTGCAGGAACCGGTGCTGCGGCCCCAGTTCGTACAGGTTCGTCGCCACATCGGCCAGGCCGCGAATACCCGTATGGGTGACCATGACGCCCTTGGGCAGACCGGTCGATCCGGAGGTGTAGATGACGTAGGCCGGGTGCCGCATATCGAGTGCGGTGATCCGGTCCGCGTCGGTGATCGGCGCGGCCGAGACCGATTCGATCCGTTCTTCGACCGCCGGGTCGTCCAACCGGAGCCATTCCACCTCACCGGGCAGGCGGCCGGTGAATTCGCTCGTGGTCAGACCCAGGATCGCACCGGAGTCGGTGACCATGTGCCGCATCCGATCCTCCGGATACGTCGGGTCCACCGGCACGTGCGCGCCACCGGCCTTGGTCACCGCCCAGAACGCGGCCACCATCTCGTAGGACCGCGGGAAGGCCAGCGCCACGATCCGTTCCGGTCCGACACCGCGGTCGATGAGCACCCGAGCCAACCGCGAAGAGTATTCGTCGAGCTCTCGGTAGGTGATCGAACGACCCCGGTAGCGGATCGCGATCTGCTCCGGATTGCGGGCCACGCCGTGGGCGAGCATATCCGGCAGCAGACCGGTGGCCATGACGTGATCACCGTGGACGTGCGTGAGCAGCTCGTACTCGACGTCGTCCAGCAGCGGAAGATCACCCACCGGGGTCTGCGGCGCAGTGGTGATCGCGGTCAGCAGTCGTAGGAACCGCTGTGCGAACACCTCGACGGTCTCGGCGTCGAACAGGTCCCGGGCGAAGGAGAAGTCGGCCTGCATACCACCGTCCGGCCGACCCGTCTCCCGCATGGTGAGCAGCAGGTCGAACTTGGCGATATCGGCATCGAACTCCACACCCTCGACGTGCAGGCCGGGCAGTTCGAACGTCGACTGCGGCAGGTTCTCGAACGACAACGCCACCTGGAACAGCGGGTGCCGCGCCGTGGAACGCTCCGGGTTGAGGATCTCCACCAACCGCTCGAACGGCAGATCCGCGTGCGCGAACGCCTGCAGATCGGTGTTCTTGGTGGCGGCCAACAGCTCGGCGAAGGTGAGCTCACCCGGCACATGCGACCGCAGCACCAGGGTGTTGACGAACATGCCGATCACATCGTCGAGTTCGGCCTCACCACGGCCCGCGATCGGGGTACCGATGGCGATGTCGTCGGTACCCGACAGGCGCGCCAGCAGCACCGCGAATGCCGCGTGCACCACCATGAACAGGGTGGCGTTGTGGTGTTTGGCGACCTCGCCCAGCGCGCGATACAGCTCGGGCTCGATCTCGAATGTCACATGACCGCCGGTGAACGACTGCGTCGTGGGACGCGGCCGGTCGGCGGGCAGGTTCAGCTCGTCCGGCAGACCGGCCAGCGCGGTCCGCCAGTATTCGGCCTGCCGCGAGATCAGGCTGTCGGAGTCGTCCTCCGACCCCAGCACCTCACGCTGCCAGATGCTGTAGTCGGCGTACTGCACCGGCAACGGTGTCCAGTTGGGTGCCCCACCCGAAACGTGCGCTGCGTAGGCGATCATGACATCGCGGGTGAGCGGACCCATCGACCAGCCGTCGGCGCTGATGTGATGCGCCACGAACACCAGCACGTATTCGTTGTCGCCGCGTTCGTCGTCGACGACGTGGAACAGCTTGGCGCGCAGCGGAACCTCGACGGTCACATCGAAGCCCTGTGACACCTCGGCGAGGATGCGCTGCAGCACCTGCGCCGCCGTCACCGGGATCGGCGTGAGATCCGGGACGGCCTGTTCGGCGGGCACGATCACCTGATGCGCTCCGCCCTCGTATTCGGGGTAGATGGTGCGCAGTGTCTCGTGCCGGACGATCACATCGGCCACCGCCCGCTGCAGAGCGGCGGAATCGAGGTCCCCGGACAGTCGCACGGCCACCGGGATGTTGTTGACCGCCGAGGCGGTGTCGAACTGGTTGAGGAACCACATACGTTGCTGCGCGAGCGACAACGGGATGTGTTCCGGCCGCGGACCGGCGGTCAGCGCCTTACGACCGGTACCGGCCTGCTGTTCGACCTTGGCCGCCAACCCGGCCACCGTCGACGCCTCGAACAACGAGCGCACCGGCACCCGGGTGTCCAGGGCCGCGCCGAGACGCGCCGCCACCTGCGTCGCCAGCAGCGAGTTACCGCCCAACTCGAAGAAGTCGTCGTCGGCGCCGACGCGTTCTGCCCCGAGCACATCGGCGAATACACCGGCCACGATCTCCTCGACCGGAGTCGATGGTGCCCGGAAGCCGTGGGACTCGAATTCGGGTGTCGGCAGGGCCTTACGGTCCAACTTGCCGTTCACATTCAACGGCAACGCATCCAACACCATGAACACCGACGGCACCATGTACGACGGCAACTCCGCCGCCAACGCCGCCTTCACCACCGCGACATCCAGATCACCACCGGACGGCACCACATACGCCACCAGCGAATCACCACGCCGCGCATCCGCAAACGCCACCACCGCCGCATGGCTCACCTGCGGCAACGCCACCAACGCCGCCTCGATCTCACCCAACTCGATCCGGAAACCACGAATCTTGACCTGGAAATCGGTACGACCCCGATACTCCAACTCACCCGCGGCATTCCACACCACCAGATCACCGGTGCGATACATCCGCTCACCCCGAGCGAACGGATCGGCCACGAACCGATCCGCGGTCAGATCCGCACGACCGAAATAACCCCGCGCCAACTGCGCACCCGCCAGATACAACTCACCCGGCACCCCCACCGGAACCGGCTGCAACCGCGCATCCAACACATACACCCGGCTGTTCCACTCCGGCCCACCAATCGGCACCGACACGACGTCATCGGTAGTCACCCGATGACTCGTGATCGACACCGCCGCCTCGGTCGGACCATACAAATTGAACAGCTGCGCGCCCGCCGAACCCGATATCGCCGCAGCCAGACCCGACATGGCAGGAGCGGCATGCGCGGCCAGGAATCGCTGCGCCAACGCACCGGGCAATGCCTCACCGATGGCCAACACCCGCCGCAGCGAACTCGACAGCGCACCGTCGGCGGCGGCGGTCAGCAACGCGTCCAGCATGGACGGCACCACATGCAACGTGGTCACCGACTCCCGACGCATCAACTCGTTCAAATACTCCGGATCCCGATGACCATCGGCAGTGGCGATCACCAACCGACCACCACACACCGCAGCCGACCAGAACTCCCACACCGACAAATCGAACGTCGCCGCCGTCTTCAACAACACCGCGTCATCGGCGCCCAGACCGAACTCCGACCGCTTCCACACCAACTGGTTCACGATCGCCGCATGCGACACCGCCACACCCTTCGGGCGACCCGTCGAACCCGACGTGAAAATCACATACGCGGCGTGCTCGGAACGCAACGGCGCAACCCGATCCACATCGGTAACCGGCGCGGCCGATACCTCGGCAAGCTCGAGCTCATCGATACGCACCACCGGCGCCACATCGGTGGCGAACCCCACCTCGGCATCGGTCAACACACACACCGGCTCGGCAGTACGCAGGATGTAGTCGGTCCGCTCGGCCGCCTGATCCGGATCCACCGGCACATACGCACCACCGGCCTTGGCCACCGCATACATGGCCACCACCAGATCCACCGACCGCCGCAACGCCAACGCCACCCGCGCCTCCGGGCCCACACCCTCGGCGATCAGATACCGCGCCAACCGGTTCACCCGCGCATCCAACTCCGCATAGGTGACCCGCACACCATCCGGACCCACCAACGCCACCGCATCCGAAGACACCGCAACCGTGGCATCCAACAACGACACCAACGTGGCCGTGGTGTCGATCTCGTGCGCGGTCGCGCCACCACCGGCGACCAGAACCGCCCGCTCGGCCGGATCCAGAATCTCCAGCTCACCCACCGGGATACCGGGCCCGCGCACGATCTCGCCGAGCAATCGGATGAACCGATCCAGGAAACCCTGCACCGTTTCGCGATCGAACAGATCGGTCGCGTAGGTGAGGTAACCGCCGATACCCGCGGGTTCACCCGAGTCTCCGTAACGGTCCCCGGCGATCAGATGCAGGTCGAACTGCGACAGCTCGGTATCGATGTCGAGCCCGGACACGGTCAGACCCGGCAGTTCCAGACTGGACTGTGCCAGGTTCTGGAACGACAGACCCACCTGGAACAACGGATGCCGCGCCGTGGACCGAACCGGATTGAGCACCTCCACCAACCGCTCGAACGGCACATCGGCATTGGCGAACGCCTGCAGATCGATCTCACGCTGGCGCGCCAACAGATCGGTGAACGACTCACCCCGATCGATACGAGTCCGGAACACCAGCGTGTTGACGAACATACCGATCAGATCGTCGAGCACGGCCTCACCACGACCCGCCATCGGCGTACCGATGGCGATGTCGTCACTACCCGACAACCGCGACAACAGCGCCGCGAACGCGGTGTGCACCACCATGAACAGCGTCGCACCCTCCGCGCGCGCCAGCTCGTTCAACGCGGTGTGCAGTTCGGCATCGATATCCACCCGGATCTTGCCGCCGGCGAAGGATTGCATCGCCGGACGCGGCCGGTCGGTCGGCAGATCCAACTGATCCGGCAAATCCGCCAATGCGGACTTCCAGTACTCGACCTGCCTGTGCGCCAACGACTCCGGATCGGACTCGTCACCCAGCACGTCCCGCTGCCAAACGGCGTAATCGGCATACTGCACCGACAACGGCGCCCACCCCGGCGCCTCACCAACGGTGCGAGCGGCATAGGCAGTCATCAGATCCCGCACCAACGGAGCCACCGACGAACCATCACCGGAGATGTGGTGCACCACCATCGCCAACACGTATTCCCGGTCCGCGCCATCGATCTCGAACAACGCGATCCGCAACGGCACCTCGGCAGTGACATCGAAAACGGTGGAGGTCAGCGCCACGACGGCGGATTCGATCTCCGCCGACGCAACCGTCCGCACCGCCAACTCCGGCCGCGCCTCGCGCAACGGCAGCACCACCTGCATCGGACCCTGCTCGGTCTCCGGGTAGTAGGTGCGCAGGATCTCGTGCCGGTCCACCAGATCGACGACCGCCGCGCGCAGCGCCTCGATATCCAGATCGCCGGTCAACCGGACGGCGATCGGCACATTGTAGGCCGCCGACTCCGGCTCGAACCGGTTCAGGAACCACATACGCTGCTGCGCCAGCGACAGCGGAACGCGCTCCGGCCGTGGCCCCGCGACCAGCGCCTTGCGGCCACCGGCACCGGCCTGCTGCTCGACCTTCGCCGCCAGGCCCGCCACCGTCGACGCCTCGAACAAGGTCCGCACCGGCACCTGCGTATCCAATGCGGCACCGATCCGGGCGCTCACCTGCGTCGCCAGCAGCGAGTTACCGCCGAGGGCGAAGAAGTCGTCGTCCGCGCCGACCCGCTCCACCCCGAGCACATCGGCGAACACACCCGCCACGATCTCCTCGATGGGGGTGGTGGGGGCGCGGAACGTCGCCGCCTCGAATTCGGGTTCCGGCAGCGCCTTGCGATCCAGCTTGCCGTTCACATTCAACGGCAGCGCATCCAGGATCACGAACGCCGACGGCACCATGTACGACGGCAGGGTCCGGCTCAGTTCGGTCTGTACCCGTGCCGGATCGATCTCGCCGTCGGCGGGCACCAGGTACCCGACGAGACGGTCCCCGGTGCGCGGGTCGGACTTGGCCGATACCGCGGCCTGGCTCACCGTCGGCAATGCCAGCAGCGCGGCCTCGATCTCACCGAGCTCGATCCGGAAACCGCGGATCTTCACCTGGAAGTCGGTGCGGCCCCGGTAGTCCAGTACCACGTGTTCGGCACCGCGATCCGAGCGAACCGACTTCCACGCCACCAGGTCACCGGTGCGATACATCCGCTCACCCGGGGTGAACGGATCGGCCACGAACCGGTCCGCGGTCAGATCTGCGCGACCGAAGTAGCCGCGCGCCAGCTGCGCGCCCGCCAAGTACAGCTCACCGGCAACCCCGTCCGGCACCGGCCGCAGCCGCTCGTCCAGGACGTAGACCCGGTTGTTCCACTGTGGTATACCGATCGGCACCGAGACCTGGTCGGCCGCGGTCACTCGATGGGTGGTGACCGATACCGCCGCCTCGGTGGGGCCGTACAGGTTGAACAGCTCGATGCGTGGATGCTCGGCCAGGAACCGCTGTGCGGTCGCACCCGGCAGGGCCTCACCGATGGCCAGCACCCGCCACAGCGAATCGGCCAGGCCATCGGCCAGCAGGGCGTCCAGCATGGACGGCACCACATGCAGGGTGGTCACCCATTCGCGGCGCATCAGATCGTTCAGGTACGCCGGGTCGCGGTGTCCGTCCGGCGAGGCGATCACCAGGCGCCCACCGCAGGCCGCGGCCGTCCAGAACTCCCACACCGACAGGTCGAAGGTCGCCGCGGTCTTCAACAGGATCGCGTCGGCGGCATCGAGACCGAACTCCACCGTCTGGTACTGCAGCTGGTTCGCGATCGCGGCATGAGCCACGGCCACACCCTTCGGGCGACCCGTCGAACCCGACGTGAAGATCACATACGCGGTGTGCTCGGGACGCAACGGCGCAACCCGATCCACATCGGTAACCGGTGCGGCCGATACCTCGGCAAGCTCGAGCTCATCGATACGCACCACCGGCGCCACATCGGTGGCGAACCCCACCTCGGCATCGGTCAACACACACGCCGGAGCTGCGGTCTCCAGGATGTAACCGGTCCGCTCGGCCGCCTGGTCCGGGTCCACCGGCACATATGCACCACCGGCCTTGGCCACCGCATACATGGCCACCACCAGATCCACCGACCGCCGCAACGCCAACGCCACCCGCGCCTCGGGACCCACGCCTTCGGCGATCAGGTACCGGGCCAACCGATTGACCCGCGCATCCAACTCGGCGTAGGTCAGCTGGATACCGTCATCGGTCACCAGTGCGACCGATCGCGGTGCCGCCGCCACCGTGGCATCCAACAACGACACCAGGGTGGCCGCCTCCTGCACCGGATGGTCGGTGGCATTGCGGGTTTCGATCATCCGTGCGCGTTCGGCGGCGTCGAGCAGTTCGATATCGCCGACCGGAGTGTGCGGATCGGCGACGATCTCCCGCAGCAGGCGGGTGAACCGATCCAGGAAACCCTGCACCGTTTCGCGATCGAACAGATCGGTCGCATACGTGATGTGGCCGGCGATGCCCTCGGCCTCACCTGACACGCCGTAGCGGTCGCTGATGATCAGATGCAGGTCGAACTGCGATACCTCGGCGTCGGTTTCGATACCCGAGACCGTCAGACCGGGTAGTTCCAGATTCGCCAGGCTCAGGTTCTGGAACGACAGACCCACCTGGAACAACGGATGCCGCGCCGTGGACCGAACCGGATTGAGCACCTCCACCAACCGCTCGAACGGCACATCGGCATTGGCGAACGCCTGCAGATCGATCTCACGCTGGCGCGCCAACAGATCGGTGAACGACTCACCCCGATCGATACGAGTCCGGAACACCAGCGTGTTGACGAACATACCGATCAGATCGTCGAGCACGGCCTCACCACGACCCGCCATCGGCGTACCGATGGCGATGTCGTCACTACCCGACAACCGCGACAACAGCGCCGCGAACGCGGTGTGCACCACCATGAACAGCGTCGCACCCTCCGCGCGTCCCAGCTCGGCGAGCGCCCGGTGAGTATCCGCGTCCAGCTGCCATTCCACCTTGCCGCCGGCGAAGGATTGCACCGCCGGACGCGGCCGGTCGGTCGGCAGATCCAACTGATCCGGCAAATCCGCCAATGCGGACTTCCAGTACTCGACCTGCCTGTGCGCCAACGACTCCGGATCGGACTCGTCACCCAGCACGTCCCGCTGCCAAACGGCGTAATCGGCATACTGCACCGACAACGGCGCCCACCCCGGCGCCTCACCAACGGTGCGAGCGGCATAGGCAGTCATCAGATCCCGCACCAACGGAGCCACCGACGAACCATCACCGGAGATGTGGTGCACCACCATCGCCAACACGTATTCCCGGTCCGCGCCATCGATCTCGAACAACGCGATCCGCAACGGCACCTCGGCAGTGACATCGAAAACGGTGCGGGTCAACGCAACCACCGCGGCTTCGATCTCGGTGGGGGCGATGGTCCGCACAATCGGCTCCGGTACCGCGTCGGCGACCGGCAAGATCACCTGCACCGGGCCCTGCGGCGTCTCCGGATACACGGTGCGCAGCACCTCGTGCCGGTCCACCAGATCGACGACCGCCGCGCGCAGCGCCTCGATATCCAGATCGCCGGTCAACCGGACGGCGATCGGCACATTGTAGGCCGCCGACTCCGGCTCGAACCGGTTCAGGAACCACATACGCTGCTGCGCCAGCGACAGCGGCAACTGTTCCGGTCGGGCGATCTCGCCCAGTTCCACGGTGCGCGCACTACGGGTTCCGGACTCGACGCGGGCGGCCAATGCCGCCACAGTCGACGCCTCGAACAGGTCGCGTACCGGTACCCGGATGTTCAAGGCCGCCCCGAGACGGGCAACCACCTGGGTGGCGACCAGCGAGTTGCCGCCCAGTTCGAAGAAGTCGTCATCCGCGCCGACCCGTGCCACACCCAGTGCCTCGGCATACACCTCGGCCACGATTTCCTCGATCGGGGTGGTGGGCGCTCGGAACTCACGGGTTTGGAACTGCGGTTTCGGCAGCGCCTTGCGGTCGAGTTTGCCGCTGGTGTTGAGCGGGAATTCGGCCAGGCCGACGATGGCGGCGGGAACCATGTATGCGGGCAGAATCTCCCGAACCGCGTCCAACAGCGTCGCCTGGTCGATCTCGTGACCCGGCGCGGGCACCGCATAGGCCACCAGCTGGTCACCGAGCTCGGACGGCACCACCAGCGCCACCGCCTGGCTCACCGACGGCTGCGCCAGCAGCGCCGATTCGATATCGCCGAGTTCGATGCGCTGACCGCGGAACTTGACCTGGAAGTCGGAACGGCCCAGATAGTCCAGCACCGCCCGGCCGTCGACCTGCTGCCACCGCACCAGGTCACCGGTGCGGTACATGCGCGCCCCGGGATCGAACGGATCGGCGACGAATCGGTCGGCGGTCAGATCCGGCCGTGCCACATAGCCGCGGGCCAGCTGGTCACCGGCCAGGTACAGCTCACCCACCACTCCCGGCGGCACCGGCCGCAACCGGGAATCCAGCACGTAGACGCGGGTGTTCCACTGCGGCACACCGATGGGGACACCCGTGCGCTCGGTGCCCGTGGCCGGCCAGTAGGTGACCGATACCGCCGCCTCGGTCGGCCCGTACAGGTTGTGTACGCCCGCGGTGGAGATCTCCCGCATTGCGGCGACGGTTTCCGGCGGCAGCGCCTCACCGATGACGAATACATCGCGCAATGTCTCGAGGGCGCCGGCGGGTGTGTGAGTGGCGAACACCGTGAGCATCGACGGCACGAAATCGGTGACGGTCACCTTCCGCGTGGCGATGACCTCGGCCAGGTAACCGGGATCGCGGTGGCCGTCGTGGGTGGCCACGACCAGCGTCGCGCCTGCCCGCAGCGGCATGAAGTAGCCCCACAGCGAGACGTCGAAGGTGGTCGCCGTCTTCTGGAAGTAGACGTCGTCGGCGCCCATCGGGTATTGGGCGAGCATCCAGACGATCTGGTTGTTGATGGCGCGGTGCGATACCGCCACACCCTTCGGGCGCCCCGTCGAACCGGAAGTGAAGATCACGTATGCCGGGTTGTCCGGTCGCACCACACCCCGCAGTTCCTCCGGCCGCACCGGAGAGGCGTCGAAGCCGGTGGTGTCGACGGTGTCCAGGTGCAGCACCGGAATGGTTTCCGGTACCGGCACCGCATCGGTGGCCGTGGTGAGCACACACACCGGGCGTGCCGTGTCGAGGATATGGCCGATGCGTTCGGCCGGGTGGTCCGGATCCAGCGGTACGTAGGCACCACCGGCAGTGATGATCGCGTACATGCCGACCACCAGGTCCAGTGAGCGCCGGACCGCCAAACCGACCAGCGACTCCGGCCCCACACCTTCGGCGATGAGCAGGCGGGCCACCCGGTTGACCCGTTCGTCGAATTCTCGGTAGGTCAGCTCGGCGCCCTCGTAGACCACCGCGACCCGGTCCGGGTGAGCGGCCGCGGCCCGGGTGTAACCGGACAGCAGTAGTTCCGGCTCAACCGGGTATGCGGTGTCGTTTCGGCCGATCAGGAGCTCGGTCCGCTCGGCCGGCTCGAGAATCTCCAGATCGCCCACGGCGGCAGCCGGGTTCGCGGCGACCTCCTCGAGCAACCGTACGAAGCGGTCGACGAAACGCTGCACCGTCGGAGCGTCGAACAGGGCGGTCGCGTAGGTCAGGTAACCGCCGATACCGGCCGCGGCACCCGACTCGTCGTAGTCGTCGGCGACGATCAGGTTCAGGTCGAATTGCGACAGCGCCGCATCGATATCGAGCGCGGACACGGCCAGCCCGGGCAGTTCCAGGCCGGACGGTCCCATGTTCTGGAAGGCCAGACCCACCTGGAACAACGGATGCCGCGCCGTGGACCGAACCGGATTGAGCACCTCCACCAACCGCTCGAACGGCACATCGGCATTGGCGAACGCCTGCAGATCGATCTCACGCTGGCGCGCCAACAGATCGGTGAACGACTCACCCCGATCGATACGAGTCCGGAACACCAGCGTGTTGACGAACATACCGATCAGATCGTCGAGCACGGTCTCACCACGACCGGCGATCGGCGTACCGATGGCGATGTCGTCGCTGCCCGACAACCGCGACAACAGCGCCGCGAACGCGGTGTGCACCACCATGAACAGCGTCGCACCCTGCTCGTGCGCCAACTCCACCAATGCGCGATGGATTTCGGCGTCGATCCGCACCTCCACGCGACCACCGGCGAAGGACTGCACCGCCGGCCGCGGTCGGTCGGTCGGCAGATCCAACTGATCCGGCAAATCCGCCAGCGCCGACTTCCAGTATTCGATCTGCTTGTGCGCCAACGATTCCGGATCGGATTCGTCGCCCAGTACGTCTCGCTGCCAGATGGCATAGTCGGCGTACTGCACCGGCAGCGGCGGCCACCCCGGCGCCTCTCCGGCGGTGCGGGCGGCATAGGCGGTCATCAGATCCCGTACCAGCGGAGCCATCGACGAACCGTCACCGGAGATGTGGTGTACCACCATGGCCAGCACATATTCCGTCACGGTCCGAGACGAGCCGTTGCGACGCTCCTCGCCCGCGAGTTCGAACAGCGCCACCCGCAGCGGCACCTCGCCGGTGACATCGAAACCGGCGGAGGACAGGGCCACCACGGCGGCCTCCACCTCGTCCGGCGAAACCACCCGCACATCCAGGTCCGGCACCGAGTCGGCGGCAGGCAGGATCACCTGCACCGGGCCCTGCGGCGTCTCCGGATACACGGTGCGCAGTACCTCGTGCCGGCCCACCAGGTCACCGATGGCGGCACGCAGCGCGTCCACATCCAGGTCACCGGACAACCGCACCGCAACCGGCAGGTTGTATGCGGCGGACTGCGCGTCGAACCGGTTCAGGAACCACATACGCTGCTGTGCCGGCGACAGCGGAATACGCTCCGGGCGCGGACCGGCGGTCAGGGCCTTGCGGGCCTGACCGGTATGCGATTCCACCCGGGCCGCCAGCGCGGCCACGGTCGACGCCTCGAACAGCAGCCGCACCGGCACACTGGTGCCCAGCGCAGCACCCACCCGGGCGGCGACCCGGGTGGCGACCAGCGAGTTACCACCCAGTTCGAAGAAGTCGTCGTCCAGGCCGACCCGACGGGAACCGGACAGACCCAGTACCTCGGCGAAGACACCGGCGACGATCTCCTCCACCGGAGTGGTCGGGGCACGGAACACCGCCTTCTCGAAGGTGGGTTCGGGCAGAGCCTTGCGGTCGAGTTTGCCGCTGGCATTGAGCGGCATCTCGTCCAGCACCAGGAACACCGACGGAACCATGTACGAGGGCAGCCGATCGGACAGGTATCCACGCAGGGTTTCCGCCTCGACGACAGCACCGGGCGCGGGCACCACATAGGCGACGAGCCGGTCACCGGCGTGTTCATCGGAGTGGACGAGTACGACCGCCTGCGCGATCGTGTCGTGTTCGGTGAGCGCGGTGGCGATT
>NZ_BAGE01000054.1 GCF_000308675.1 Nocardia paucivorans NBRC 100373
GGGAGGGAAGCCGTTCGGCGAGGTGATCGTGCAGGACCGTGGTGTCGATCGTGTGGTCGGGTGCGGCGAAGACATACGACACCAACCGCTGAACACCGACCCCGTCACGATGCCCCACCGTCGCAGCGAAACCCACACTCTCATGCGCGGCCAACACCGCATCGATCTCCCCCAACTCGATCCGCAACCCACGAACCTTGACCTGAAAATCCGACCGCCCCACAAACTGCAACGACCCATCCCCCCGCCACCGCACCACATCACCCGTGCGATACATCCGCGCCCCCGACACCCACGGACACGCCACAAAACACCCCGCACTCACCCCCGCCCGCCGATGATATCCCCGCGCCAACCCCACCCCCGCCACATACAACTCCCCCACCACCCCCACCGGCACCGGCCGCAACCGCCCATCCAACACCCACACCCGCACCCCCCGAATCGGCACACCCACACCCACCAACTCCCCCACCACCAACGGAGCCGTCAACGACACCACAACAGTCGCCTCGGTAGGCCCGTACTCGTTG
>NZ_BAGE01000053.1 GCF_000308675.1 Nocardia paucivorans NBRC 100373
TGCGTTGGATTCTCTACCTGTGCCTTTGTCGCGCGGCTCAGAAGTAGGAACCGGTTCCGGCGACGGGTGAGCTATCCGTTGGGTCACACTGTGTTTCGGTCGGAAAGCCGGAACACGACCGCGGGGTACCCACGCCGACTACCGAATGAACCGGTGTCTTCGCGGATACCCCGATGAAGGTCGTAGCCCGAGGATACTCAGGAGTCGGATATGTGCCGGAGGGTCCGGGCGGTTCCATGGGCCACCGGCCGCCCGGTCGCGGTCGGCGCCGGAGACCATCGGATCCGACCCGCGGCTGCGATGCGCTCGTCCGGGATCGCGCCCGACCGTTTCCGCTGTTCGGCCCCGCCGTCCGCGCCGTGTCCACGGCTCTCGATGCAGGGAAGCTTCCTCCTGAGAGGCAATTCACGCGCGTGAACTGAAAGAGGATGGATATAAGTGGCACTGTATGATTCGGGGCGGATATTCGCGGTGAAGGGGTCTCGCGTACCTCGTGTCCCGATACCCACGAGTCCGGCTTGCCGGTTTTCGTCGGGGTGGACGAGTAGGATCCCAGCCGGCGCAGCGCGGTCCGTCACGAGCGAGCACCGCGCCGTGTAGCACAGCCCGAACTGGCAGAGGCGGTCCATGACCACAGAGCACGACCCCAACAACCCTTCGGACCTGGAGGCGGCCGAACGCGGCCCCACGGTTCTGCGTATCGCTCTCGGTAGCAGGTTGCGGCGGCTCCGGGAGAGCTGCGGTATCACCCGCGAGGCCGCCGGTGAGCATATCCGCGGGTCGCACGCGAAGATCAGTCGTCTCGAACTCGGTCGGACCGGTTTCAAGGAGCGTGATCTGTGCGACCTGTTGGACCTGTACGGGGTCAGGGACGAGGACAAACGCGCGGTCTACCTGGAATTGATGCGGCAGGCCAACGACCCGGGGTGGTGGCAGCCGTTCAACGATCTGCTGCCCTCCTGGTTCGAGACCTATCTCGGTCTCGAACAGGCCGCCACCACGATCCGCACCTACGAGGCGCAGTTCATCCCCGGCCTGCTGCAAACCCGGGAGTACGCCCGATCGGTGATCGAGCTCGGCAACGAGGGCGAAACCGAGCGTCGGGTACAGATGCGTATGCGACGACAGGAAATCCTCACCCGAACCGCGGCGCCCACCCTGTGGGCGGTGGTGGATGAGAACGCCCTGCACCGGCCGGTGGGTGGATGGGATGTCATGGCCGACCAGATCGAGCATCTTCTCCAGGTGTCGGAGCGGCCCAATGTGAAGATTCAGGTGCTGCCGTATGACGTCGGCGGGCATCCCGCCGCCGGTGGTTCGTTCAGCATTCTCCGCTTTCCGGAGCCGGAGTTGTCCGACATGGTCTATATGGAGCAGCTGACCAGCTCGCTGTACCTGGAAAAGAAGCACGAGGTCGAGCTGTACATGACCGTGATGAACAAACTCAGCGTGACGGCTCTGACGCCGGTGGAGAGTCGCGACTTCCTGCGCAGGTGTCTGGCGAGGATACGCAGTGGCGACAGCGGCAACTGAGTGGCCGCAACGGTGTCGGTCCGGGCACCGAACGGGGAGTGATGTGTGAGCGCCGCTTCGCTCGACCGCCCACGAAAGTTCCACCGACCAGGGGAGCGGCCCCAAGGGCGCTGTCCGTGCTCACGGGGTAGGGGAGAGTGCCGGTGGCCCGGTGCCTCATCGGCACAAGGAGAGAGAGTGGGCAGTCGTTTCCGGGGATCATCCGGTCGACATACCAAAACACCGAGATGGCCGAATCGCCACCGTTTAAATGTAACTACGTAGATATGCGAATCTAAATATAAGATCCCCCTCCCAAAAGAACTCACCTCCACAACCAAATCGGCAAAAAACAACAAGGATGGTAGGAAGGGGGGCGTGTCCGATACTGGTGATATTTCCGGCTCGAGTAGACGTTCTCGCGCGGTCTCCGAAGTAGTCGACCTGGTCAGCACGCTGATTCGGTTCGATACCTCCAATACCGGTGAACTGGCCACCACCAAGGGGGAACGAGAGTGTGCCGAATGGGTTGCGCAGCAGTTGGAGGATGCCGGGTACCGCACCGAGTATGTGGAATCGGGTGCTCCGGGACGCGGTAACGTCTTCGCCCGCCTTCCGGGTGCGGATCCCACTCGTGGGGCATTGATGATGCATGGGCACCTGGATGTCGTGCCGGCACAAGCCCAGGACTGGAGTGTGCACCCGTTCTCGGGTGCGGTACGCGACGGTTATGTCTGGGGGCGCGGTGCGATCGATATGAAGGACATGGTGGGGATGATGCTGGCGCTGGCGCGCCAGTTCAAGATCGAGGACACAGTGCCGCCCCGGGACCTGGTGTTCGCGTTTCTGGCCGATGAGGAGAACGGCGGGAAGTGGGGATCGCACTGGTTGGTGGACAATCGGCCGGATCTCTTCGAGGGCGTCGCTGAGGCGGTGGGGGAGGTGGGTGGTTTCTCGCTCACGGTGCCGCGTCGGGATGGCGGGGAGCGGCGGTTGTATCTGGTGGAGACCGCGGAGAAGGGGCTGGGTTGGATGCGGTTGCGGGCCAAGGCCCGCGCGGGGCACGGGTCCTTTCTGCACGAGGACAATGCGGTAACCATTCTGGCGAGTGCGGTGGCTCGTTTGGGGACCCATACCTTCCCGTTGGTGGTGTCGGATTCGGTGGGGGAGTTCTTGGCGGCGGTGGCCGAGGAGACCGGATTGGCGTTCGATCCCGGTGCTCCCGATATCGATGGGGCGTTGGCGAAATTGGGTTCCATCTCCCGGATCGTCGGGGCCACCCTCCGGGATACGGCCAATCCCACCATGTTGAATGCCGGGTACAAGGCGAATGTGATTCCGCAGACCGCGGAGGCGGTGGTGGACTGTCGGATACTTCCGGGGCGGCAGGCGGCGTTCGAGCGGGAGGTGGACGAGCTCATCGGCCCTGATGTGGAGCGGGAGTGGATCACCAAGCTCGATTCGTATGAGACGACGTTCGATGGGCATCTGGTGGATGCGATGAACGAGGCGATTCTGGCCCATGACCCGCAGGGCCGCACGGTGCCCTACATGTTGTCCGGTGGTACGGATGCGAAGGCCTTCGCGCGGTTGGGGATCCGTTGTTTCGGGTTCGCGCCGTTGCGGCTGCCGCCGGATCTGGACTTCGCGGCGCTGTTTCACGGTGTCGATGAGCGGGTGCCGGTGGCGGCGCTCGAATTCGGCACGAATGTCATGGAACATTTCTTGTTGCACAGCTGATCCGATTCGAAACGAGGAGTTCATGAGCTATAACCCGTACGACGCTTTGCCGCAGCTGCCGTCGTTCACCCTCACCTCCGAGGATGTGACCGATGGTCAACCATTGGGTAATGATCAGGTCAGCGGCATTTTCGGGGCGGGTGGTAAGGATATCTCGCCGCAGCTGAGTTGGTCGGGTTTCCCGGCGGAGACGAAGAGCTTCGCGGTGACGGTGTACGACCCGGATGCGCCGACGGCGTCGGGTTTCTGGCATTGGGCGGTGGCCGATATTCCGGTTTCGGTGACGTCGTTGCCGGCGGGTGCGGGTAGCGAGGGTGGCTCGTTGCCGGCAGGTGCGGTGACATTGCGCAATGATGCGGGTCGGACTGGGTACATCGGGGCGGCGCCGCCGGCGGGTCATGGTCCGCATCGGTATTTCTTCGTGGTGCATGCGGTGGATGTGGAGTCGTTGGGTCTTTCCTCCGATGCCACGCCGGCGTTCCTCGGTTTCAACCTGTTCCAGCATGCCGTGGCGCGGGCGACGTTGGTGGGCACCTACGAGCAGAAGTAGCGGTCTTCGTCGGTACGGAGATGGTGTGGCCCCTGGAGTGTGATGGCTTCAGGGGCCACGGCTTTTCGGTCGCTGGGTTCGGTTGGGAGAAAATCGCCTACCGTGCGGTTTCAGTTGTGTTGTCCGGGTTGTGTGGCCGTTTCTGTTCGGTGGGGTGTGTGGTCCATGGTGTCGATGGTGGGGAGGAGGTGGCCGCGGCGTAGGCGTTTGGCGGTGAGGTATTCGGCGGCGCGAACGCTGAGGGGTGGGGTGAGTAGGGGGATTCGGGTGACGGTGAGGCCGGCGTGTTCGAGTTGTGCGATTTTGTCCGGGTTGTTGGTGAGTAGTCGGACGGCGGTGAGGCCGAGGTCGCGCAGGCTGGCGGCGGCGTGTTTGTAGGTGCGGTCGTCGGCGGGGTAGCCGAGGTGTTCGTAGCTGCGGAAGGTGTCGGCGCCGGTGCGTTCGCTTTCGTGGTAGCCCAGTGCTTTGACGAGGAGGCCGGCGCCGCGGCCTTCTTGTTCGAGGTAGACCAGGATTCCGGCGCCGGCGTCCTGGATGAGGTCGAGTGAGGTGGTGAGTTCGGGTCCGCAGTCGCAGTCCTGGGAGCCGAGTGCTTCGCCGTAGAGGCAGCGGGAGTGGACGCGGACCAGGCAGTTGTTTTCGGGTTCGCCGAAGACGAGGACGTGGCCGTATTGGGGGCCGCCGTGGACTTCCAGGACGCGGACCTGGATGTCATGGCCGTTGCGGGTGAGTCGGTGCACGGTGTCGCCATGAGACGCCGGTGTGCTCAATGCTCCTCCGGGGGAGTATGTGATCGGGCTGGGTCACTGGTCTGTGGTGTCCGGTTTCGGATAGCCGGGGGTGAGTGTCGCGTTTATGGGGAGTCTTTCGAGGCGAGCCTGATGATTCGGTCGATGTCGCCGGCCTGTGGCATGGCGCCGGGGACGTCTCCGAAGGATTGTGTCGCGACCATTGCGGCTGTTGCCCAGGCGAAGTCTTTTTCGTCGGCGGGGCGGCGTGATGAGAGGAGACGATACGCCAGGGCGGCGGAGAATGCGGCTCGGGCGCCGGGTGAGTCGGTCAGGACGGCGGGGAAGCGGGGGATGTCGAGGTCGAGTCGGTCGGAGCGGACTGTGCAGGCGAAATCGTCGGTGACGCAGACGGTTTTGACGCCGAGGGTGCGGAGTTGTCGGGCGATGTGTGCGCCGGAGGTGGCAGCGACCTCGGGGACCATGGCGTCAAGTTCCCAGGTGGAGCCGGTGAGGTAGTCGACGGCGCCGAGGTAGCGGTAGAGGGTTTGGGGTGCGGTGATGGGGGGTGCGGGGTGGACGATGAGCAGTGGGGGGTCGGGGAGGGCGCGCACGGTGGCCATGATGTGTTCGATCACGGGTAGGGGGTGTTCGAAGGTGAGGAGTACGGCGTCGGTGTCGGTGATGGCGGAGTGGGCGTCGGGGCCGGTGAGGTCGTGTTCGCCGAGTTGGATGCGGTCGTCGGTGCAGCCGATGGCGCTGGTGACGCCGGTGGGGGTGATCATGAGGGCGGTGATGGGTGTGGTGGCGTGGGGGACGACTTTGACGAGGTCGGTGTCGATGTTTTCGGTGTGGAGGTAGTCGAGGATGCGGTGGCCGGCTTCGTCGTCGCCGACGGCGGTGATGAGGCGGACGTGGAGGCCGAGGCGGGCGGCGGCGACGGCGCGGTTGAGTCCTTTGCCGCCGGGGTGGGCGGTGAAGCCGCCGCGGGTGGAGGTTCCGGGGGTGGGGATGCGGTCGACGCGGTAGATGTGGTCGATGACGGCGTGACCGATGACGGTGAGGGTGCCGGGGGTGGGTGTGGTGTCGGTGGTTGGTGGGGTGCGGGGGTGGGTGTGGTGTTCGTGGGTGTGGTGGGGGGTGTCGGAGGCGAGGAGGGCGGCGAGTGCGGTGAAGGCGCGGCGTTCGGGGGTGGCGCGTAGGGAGCGGACGGTGGGTGCGGGTGGGATGAGTTCGGCGCCGGCGATTTCGTGTAGTCGTCGCCAGTGGGTGGTGAGGTATTCGCGTCGTTCGCCGAGGTCTTGGGCGTAGAGGCGGTTGAGGTCGATGTCGGCGGGGGCGTTGTCGCGGAGGAGTCCGAGGGCGAGTTCGGCGTCGGTGACGATGCGGTGGGTGGTGGGGAGGTGGCGGGCGAGTTGGGTGATGACGGTGGGGACGGCGTCGTGGGGGTCGATGCCGGTGCGGCGGGCGTGGTTGCGGACGGCGGGGAGGTCGAGGAGGGGGCCGATGTCGATTTCGGTGGTGCGGAGGCGTTCGGGGCTGAGGCCGGAGCGTTTGCACAGTCGGGTGAGGATGTTGCGGACGGCGATGGTGGCTGCCGTGTCCTGGTGGGGGGCCATCTCACCTGCTTTCTGCGCGGGTTGGGTGGGAATGTGGTTTACGCCCGGTGGTTTTGGCAATTACCATAGTGTAGTGGCAAATGACATTCGGCATCCCGGCAAATGACACGCGGGATGGCGTTTACCGCTCAGTCGGATGACCGGGAGGGGCCTGTGATGATCTTCGAGTCGATGTTTCGCGGTCACTGTGTCTATGCCTCCGCCGATCGACCCGTAAGTGATCCGGATGCGTCCCGAATGGGGGCGCTGTAGAAGCGCCTTCGAAGCTCCCATTCCGCTCCGCACGAGGGCAGCGATGCCGTGTCGGCCGGTTTCGGCTCGGTCTCGGTGCCGGTGTTCGTCAGGAGGCAGCTGTGACCATCTACATCACCGACTGGTTCATGACCAGCGATATCACCCCCGAAACGGCAGGTCGTTCGTTCACCGATTCGAGTGAGTGGCGGCTGAGTTGGTTGCCGGAGCGAAGCGTGTCGTTCGCGCAGGCCCGCGCCGGTATGGAATTGGACGAGATCGTCAGCGATCCGGCTTCGGTTCACGACCGGGTGGCGTTGGCCCGCGCTGTGCAATGCGCGGATGTCCTCGGCATTCTGTGGGAGCAGGCCGTGGTGCGGCTCTACAAGCGGATGATGGGCCGGAACCCGGTCGAGGCGGGTTCCGGCCGTTCGGTGCCGCCGTATGTGGCGGGTTGAGTGGCGTACGAGCCGAAGCTCGGGGCGTTATGTTCCCGAGCTCGGTTGCCGTTTGGGGTGTGCTGCGCCGACGGCGTCGGCGAGGGTGCGGTAGCCGCCGGCGCGTAGTCGTTCGGCGATGCCGCGGTGGAGACGTTTGGTCCAGAACGGGCCGCCGTAGATGAAGCCGGTGTAGCCCTGGAGCAGGGAAGCGCCGGCCAGGATTCGTTCCCAGGCCTGGTCTGCGGTTTCGATTCCGCCGACGGAGACCAGTGTCAGTCGGTCACCGACTCGGGCGTACAGTCGGCGCAGCACTTCGAGGGATCGTTGGGCGACCGGGGGTCCGGACAGTCCTCCGGCGCCGATCTCGGTGACGGTGGTCGGGTCGGTGCGCAGGCCGTCGCGGCCGATGGTGGTGTTGGTGGCGACGATGCCGGCCAGTCCCATGTCGACGGCGAGGTCGGCGACGGCGTCGATGTCCTCGTCGGACAGGTCGGGTGCGATTTTCACCAGGACGGGCACGTCGACGCTGTCGAGTACGGCCTGCAGGACCGGCCGCAGTGCCTGTACCGCCTGTAGGTCGCGCAGTCCGGGGGTGTTGGGGGAGCTGACGTTGACGACGACGAAATCGGCGAGCGGTCCGAGTTCTCGGGCGCTGGCGGAGTAGTCGTCGGCGGCCGCGGCGGCGTCGACGATCTTGGTTTTGCCGATATTGGCGCCGATGGGGATGGTGTGGGTGCGGCGGGCCCGCAGTCGGTCGGCGGCCGTGGCGGCACCGTCGTTGTTGAAGCCCATCCGGTTGATCAGGGCCCGGTCGGCGGGTAGGCGGAACAATCGTGGGGCCGGGTTGCCGGGTTGGGCCTGTGCGGTGACGGTGCCGATTTCGGCGAATCCGAATCCGAGGGCGCCCCAGGCGTCGACGCCGGCGGCGTTCTTGTCGAATCCGGCGGCCAGGCCGAAGGGGGCGGGGAATTCGACTCCGAAGACGGTGGTGCGCAGGATGTCGTCGTCGGTGGCGAGGATGCGTCGGATCACGGCGCGTAGGGGGGCGACGGCGGTGACGGCGCGGATGAGGGTGAAGATGAGGTGGTGGATGCGTTCCGGTGGGATCGCAAACATTACCCGCAGGAGGAGCCGGTACAGCATCATAGCTCCGTGGCGTGCCCGTTCGGGCTGGTCAAGCTGTTTTTGCGGCGGCGCAGCAGGACTCTGCGGCTGCCGTCGGTGTAGGCGCGGACCCGGGAGAGTTCCCACCCGCCGAATTCGGCCTGGATGGCCAGCCGCATGGAGGCGGTGACCCGGGTGACGTCCGGGGGCAGCCGCAGCGGTATGTATTCGTAGTCGTCGCTACTGGTGTCCCAGCCGGCCGGAAGTGCCGTCCGCGAACTCGCTGCCATCACTGCCCTCTCTTCCGCTCGTCCGCGCGGATCCGTTGCAGGCCGTCTCCGGCCGCGGATCCGACGAACAGATCGCCGGTGGTGTCGTCGACGGTCACCGAGGTCGGTTGTCCGACGGTGGGGAAACGCCCCACTTGTTCCGGTATACCCGTCGACAGGTCGTAGCCGACGACTTCATTGCTCTGCGTGCACGTCACCCACACGGTGTCCGACCGTTGGTCGTAGGCGAGCGCATAAGGCGAAGATCCTACCGGGTATCGCTGACGGAGGACGAGTGGCTCGGTGGTGAAGACCAAGAGTTGGCCGCCGTCGGGGTCGGTGACGACGACCCGGCCGAACGGGTCGTCGAGGATCTGTGCGGCGCCGTCGTCGGCGCGCAGCATCAGCCCGGGGCGTTGTTGGGTGGGATCGATTTCGGTGACGGCGCTCTGGTGGCGGTCGAGTACGGCCAGGGTGTCGCCGGTGACGGCGATGCCGTCGGCGGAGACCAGGCCGCGGATGGTGTGTCGGATCCGGCCGTCGGGTTCGAGGACGTGGACGGTGCCGTCGGCGAGGCCGGTGACGAGGCTTCCGTCGGGGCGGGAGCGCACGGAGCGGAGGTCGCCGTCGACGGGGATCTCGGTGACGGTGTGGGCGGCGGCGTCGATGCGCAGGATTCGTCCGGGGGCGGCGGCGAGGATTTCGCCGGGCTGTCCCGGTGTGATGGAGGCGGCGGGGGCGGGGAGGTGGATCGGATGGTTGGTCGGAGGGTCGGTGGCGGGGTTCAGGAGGGTCAGGGTGGTGCCGGTGGGGTCGAGAGCGGCCAGGGTCGCGGTGCCGGGTTCGCTGATCAATGCGGTGATCGGGGTGGCGGTCGGGGTGATGTGTCCGGCCGGGGGGACGGTAGCGGGGGCGAGTGCGGGTGTGGCCGGTTCCCGGGTGGGTACGTCGGGACCGGTATCGCCGGCGGAGCAGCCGGTGAGTACGACGATGGCGGCGGTGACCGCCAGATGGGCCGCAATCCCGCCCCGTGGCCGCATATGTCGTTCCTTCCGTCGACGACCTCCGTTGTGTTCGTTCATCTGACCATGTCGCCGGTGGCGGGTGGTCGGGGGGTGGTATGGGCGTGGCGGGGTGGCGGTCTCGGGTGAGGGCGTTACGGTACGAATCGGACAGTGTCGAGGGTCAGGAGTTCCGGATGCGCGCAGACCATGGTTCGGGATTTTCCGTCGATGATGTGACCACCGGTCCGTTCGCGCACGGGTTCGGCAGGACCGAGGACGGGTGTTCGTTCGCGTTTCGTACGGTGCGGTCGACGCTGTTGTTGGAGGTTTATCGCGCGGATCTGGGCACCGATGTTCCGGCTCCGGAGGATGTGGTGGCGGTGGCCGAGGCGCGGGTGACCGATATCGATCTCGATGATGCGCGCAGTGTGGTGGCGTTGGTGCGGGATCTGGTGGCGGTCGCGGCGCCGGTGTCGCGGGGTCACAATGTGCCCACGGTGCGGGCTCTGTTGGCCCGGATCGGGTCGGCCTACCGTAAGTGATGGAATGTGGTTGTGATGCGCAACATATCTGTTCTCCGTCCGTCGCGTGGCGGTCGGGTGGTGGCCGCTGTGCTTGCCGCCGTGGTCGGTGCGGCCGTGGCGGGGTGTGGCTCCGGGGTGGACGAGGAGGCGGTGGCCGCGGCTCGTTCGTCGGCGCGGGCGGCGTTGTCGTCGTCGGCGGCGGCGACGTCCAGTGCGTTGGCTGCGCGGGTGGTGCCGTCGGCGGCCGAGTTGGATGCGCAGATCAAACGGGCTCTGGATCCTGCGTTGCCGGATGATGAGCGCACCGCGTTGATCGAGGACGGTGAGGCGTTTCGGGATGCGATCCCGGATATGTACAAGGCGTTGCGGGACAATCCGCGTGCCGTGTACGGGGTGACCGAGCCGGTGTTCGACAATCACGACGGCACGTTGACCGCGACGTTGCGGTTGGACAAGGACGGTACCGGGACGGCGGTGCGTACGACGGTGGTGCATTTCGTGTATGTCGACGGGCGGTGGAAGTTGTCGCGTACGGATCTGTGCGGGATTCTGCGGTCGGCCGACTATCGCACGGCCGCGTGCGGTTAGATCCCGGATAGTCGCTCGTGTTCGCGTCGTTGTCGTATCGGTGGGGTTGTTTGGTGTACCGGCACCGGGTTGCGGTGTTGGTGGTGTTCGTGATCGCGGTGGCCTGTTCGGGGTTGTTCGGTCGCGATCTGTCGGGTCGGATGAGCCAGGAGGGGTGGTTCGACGAGTCGAGTGAGTCGGTGGCGGCGTCGAAGTTGGCCGACGCCACCTTCGGGCGGGACACCGATAGCGATGTGGTGTTGCTCTACACCGCTCCGCCGGGGCGTACCGTCGACGATCCGCAGGTGCGGGAGGCGGTGACCGCGCAGTTGCGGGGGTTGTTGCAGCGGTATCCCGACCGGGTGCTCAAGATCGATAGCTACTGGGACAGTGGGTTGGCCGGGCAGTTCGCCGACGAGTCGCGCACCCATGCGTTCGCCAGTGTGGGGTTGCGCGGTGACGGTGGTGCCATCGTCGAGAACTATCTGGCGATAAAACCGGAGCTCGCCGCGCACGGTCCGGGTAGCGGTCCGGGTGGGACGACGGTGCAGTTGGCGGGATTGCAGCCGGTGGCGGAGGGCATCAACATCGGGATGCAGCAGGATATCCGGCGCGCCGAGATGATCGCGTTGCCGCTGGTGGCGATCCTGTTGTATTTCGTTTTCGGGGGGGTGATCGCGGCGCTGTTGCCGGTGGTGGTCGGTGGGATGACGATCCTGGGCAGTCAGGGCATCATGCGGGTGCTCGCCGACCATATCGAGGTCAATGTGTTCGCCAGTGCCGTGGTGACGTTGGTGAGTTTGGGGTTGGCGATCGATTACGGGTTGTTCACGGTGACCCGGTTCCGGGAGGAGTTGGCGGCGGGTCGTGGGGTGGGGGAGGCGACCGCTCGTACCGTGGCCACGTCCGGGCGGACGGTGTTGTTCTCGGCGGCGATCATCGTGGTCAGTCTCGGTGCGTTGTTGATCTACCCGAACGGGGTGTTGCGGTCGGTGCCCTACGGGGGGATCAGTTCGGTGTTGTTGGCGGCGTTGTTGTCGGTGTCGGCGTTGCCGGCGATGTTGGGGATCGTCGGGGACCGGATCGATCTGTGGGGGTGGCGACGGTTCACCCGGATGAAGACCGTCGCCGAGATCGATCGTGGGTTCTTTTCCCGGTTGGCGGTGCGGGCGATGGCGCGGCCGTGGGTGACGATCGTACCGATCGTGGTGGGGTTGGCGGTGTTGATCGTGCCGTTTCGGCAGATCGAGTTCGGGGGGTTGAGCGAGCGTTATCTGGCGGCGGACAATCCGGCTCGGGTGGCGCAGGAACGGTTCGACGAGCTGTTTCCGGGTTTCCGTACCGAGCCGTTGAAGTTGGTGGTGGTGGGTGCGGATGCGGCGCAGTTGGGGGAGATCCGGTTGCAGGCCAATCATGCGCCCGGTTTGACCGGTCCGTTCGAGGCGGCCGCTCCCACGCGGGACGGGATCAATGTGTTGGCGGCGGGGTTGGTGGACGAGCGGGCGGCCGATACCGCGATCGCGGTGTTGCGGTCGATCGAGGAGCCGGAGGGGGTGCAGATCATGGTGGCGGGGGTGCCGGCGTTGGAGCGGGACAGTATTCACGGTCTCATCGAGGGTTTGCCGGTGTTGGCGGCGATCCTGTTGGCGGCGGCGTTGGGGTTGTTGTATGCGGCGTTTCGGTCGTGGGTGTTGGCGGTGAAGGCGATTGTCATGTCGGTGTTGAGTTTGGCTTCTACGCTCGGCATCCTGACCTGGGTTTTCGTCGAGGGGCACGGGGCGGGGGTGTTCGAGTTCACGCCTGGTCCGTTGATGTTCGCGGTGTTGGTGTTGATCGTGACGGTGTTGTTCGGGCTGTCCACCGACTATGAGGTGTTCTTGTTGTCTCGGGTGGTGGAGGCGCGGGCTGCCGGTGCGGATCCGCCGGAGGCGATCCGATACGGGATCGCGCACACCGGTGGGGTGATCACATCGGCGGCGGCGATTCTGATCGTGGTGACGGGCGCGTTCGGGTTTTCCGATCTGGTGTTGATGAAGTACATCGCCTACGGCATGATCGCGGCGCTGGTGCTGGATGCCACCGTGATCCGGATGTTGCTCACCCCGGCGGTGTTGCGGCTGGTGTGGCGTCCAGTTCGGCGGTGAGGGTTGGCCTGTGATGTGGCGGGCGTGGGGGGCCAGGAATTCGATGAGGCCGGCCACGTCTTCGGGGCGGCCCGGGCGTTTGTCGTGGGTGGTTGCGATCAACTGTGCGCGGCGTTCGTCGGTGAGTGTGCCCTGGAAGAAGTCGGTGTCTTCGATGTAGGCGGGTGAAACGACGTTGACCGTCGTTCCTTTCGGCGCCAGTTCGGCCGAAAGACCCGCCGATCGGGCGGCCAGGGCGGCTTTGGCCGCGCCGTAGGAGGGTGAGGCGTATTCGGCGCCGATCGAGCCGGCATTGATCACCGCACTGCCGGGGCGGAGGCGGTCGCGTAGGGCCGAGGTGATCGGTACCGCGGTGAGCAGATTCGCCGATAGGTTGGTGTTCCATTGCGCCGCGAGGTCTTTCAACGATTTCGGTGGGGCCGGTGAGGTCGGTGTTCGCGCCGGCCATGTTGACCAGGACGTCCGCGCCGTCGCCGAGTTGTGCGGCGAAGGCCTCGACGCTCGCGGGTGCGCTCGCATCGCATTCGATGCCGATGATCCCCAGGTCGGTTGCGGTTTTTCGGACGCGGTTCGAGCGTCCGGTGATCACCATGTGCTCTTCGGCTTCGGCGAAGCGCCGCAGCACCCGATCTGGAGCCTCGCCCGATTGTCGCCGCGGGGTCGCGGACGGCGACACCGGTGGGGTATCGCTGCGTGGATGGTCGAGGACCCCCGCCGGATACCGCATGTTCGTGACAACGGCTCTGCGGACCGTCGAGGTGGTGCGCCCGATTTTGGAAACGCAGCGTTGCTATCATGCGGACATGATGTTTCCAAACTTTTGTGAAGGGCGGTCGGAATGTTCCTAGCCCTTCGGGAACTGCGCTTCGCCTGGGTCAGATTCACCCTGGTCGGCGCGGTGATCTCGTTGATAGCCGTTCTGATGGTCATGCTGTCCGGCTTCTCTCAGGGACTGGTCCGTGACGGCGTGTCCGGACTGCAACAGCTGCCGGTCACCTCCTTCGCGTTCGCGCCGGGAATACACACCGATTCGGCGTTTTCCCGCAGCGTTGTCGACAAGGACGCGGTGGACGAGTGGGCCGCGCAGCCCGGAGTCGAGCACGCCGCACCCTTCGGTAACACGTTGATCAACGCGCACAGTGATGCCGGTGTCGACATCGATCTCGCGCTGTTCGGTGTGCAACCGGATTCATTCCTCGCCCCCGACGTGGCCGTCGGAGAGCGGTTGGGTGCCGCGGACGGCATCGTGGTCAGCGAAACCGCGATCGAGAAGGGACTCGAGATCGGCGACGTCGTCACCGTCGACCGGGTCGGTACGCGACTGACGGTGGTGGGCGCACTCGCCGGCCAACACACCTACGGCCACGTGGACGTCGCCTATGTGCCGCTGCCCATATGGCAGGAGATCCGATCCGGAGTCAAGCCCGGCGATCCCGTGCCCGCACACGTCCACCGCGAGATCACCGCTGTCGCCGTGCAGGCGACGAACCCCGATCTGGACCTCGGCGCCGGTGACGAGGCGGCCGGTACGAAAAGCCTCACACTGGCGAAGTCGTTCGACGCCTCGCCCGGCTACAGCGCGGAAACGCTGACCCTCACCATGATCCAGGTCTTCCTGTACGCCATCTCGGCATTGGTCGTCGGCGCGTTCTTCACGGTGTGGACCATCCAGCGACGGCAAGAACTCGCCGTATTGCGTGCGATGGGCGCACCCACCGGATACCTCCTGCGTGACGGACTCACCCAGGCGCTGATCATCCTGGTGCTCGCGGTGCTGGTGGGGGTGGGGGTGGGCGTCGGTCTGGGCGGCCTGATGGTCTCCGCCGTCCCGTTCGCGCTGACCTTCTCCGCCGTCGGGTCGGCCGCCGCGCTACTCGTCGTCCTCGGCCTGGTCGGGTCGGCCGCCGCCATCATCCGGATCGCCGCCGTCGATCCGCTCATCGCTTTGGGAGGTAGCCGATGACCGGCACAACTGTCGACGACCCCGACCAGGGTGGTCTGGTGATGCGCGAGGTCACCCTGCGGTTCGGTGACGGTGACGAGACCGTGGTGGCACTCGACAATGTTTCGCTGACGGTCGCTCCCGGCGAATTCGTGGCGGTTGTCGGCCCGTCCGGGTCCGGGAAGTCGAGCATGCTGGCCGTGGCCGGCGCGCTGACCCGGCCCGATTCCGGAACGGTCACCGTGGCCGGCCGGGATATGACCGTCCCCTCCCGCAGAGCGCGGGCCCGCCTGCGCCGGGATCTGGTCGGCTTCGTCTTCCAGTCCGGCAACCTCATCCCCGCCCTGACCGCCGTCGACCAGCTGCGACTGCCCACGAGGTTCGGCCCGAAGACGACCGTTCGGGACCCGCACCGGCTACTGGCCGAAGTGGGACTGGAGCAGAAGGCGAACCGGCGACCACACCAGCTTTCCGGCGGTGAGCGGCAACGTGTGGGCATCGCCCGTGCCCTGATCACCGCGCCGACACTGCTTCTGGTGGACGAGCCGACCGCCGCACTGGATCGGACCCGCAGCCAGGAAGTGGTGGAACTGCTCGCGAAGGAGACCCGTACACACAATGCCGCGACCGTCATGGTCACCCACGACCACGACGTGTTGAGTCATTGCGACAGTGTGTACGAGATGATCGACGGGAAGCTGACGCGGATCGACTGACCCGCCACACCGACCGAAAGAGGGGAGTTCTCGTCGATGCCGAAGATTCAGGCGGCCACCGTCGCCGAGCATCGCGCCGCACAGCGCCGGGCCATCCTGGATGCGGCACGGGAACTTCTCGCCGAAGGGGGAACCGAAGCGCCGAGCCTGGCCACCGTAGCGGAGCGGACAGGCCTGGCGCGCCCCAGCGTGTACCGGTACTTCCGTTCCCGCGACGACCTACTGGAGGCCGTGATCGCCGACAGCTTCCCCCGCTGGTCGGCCTCCGTTACCGAGAAGATGGCGGGGCTGGACGATCCCGGAGCGCGCGTACTCGCCTATGTCGACGCGAACCTGCATCTGGTCGCCACGGGCGAGCACGCCGTGGTGCGGGGCCTCGCCGCGGTCGTTCCCGGCGAGCGACTGGCCGAGGACAGTCGAATTCTGCACGAACAACTGCGCGTGCCGCTGACCGAAGCGCTCGCGGCCCATGGAGCCGCCGACCCGGAAGGAATGTCCGATCTGATCCAGTCGATCGTCCTCGCCGCCGGGCGCATGATCGAAAGCGGCGCGCACGAGGCGCACGTCCGCACCCTCACCCACCAACTGCTCGAACCGTATCTGCGGGCCGGATAGACGCAGAACCCCTGCTCTGCGTCCTCGTCGGGACGCGGTATACACCGAGTGGTGGCAATCACATCGTTGTCGTTGCGGTGGCCGGCGGACGGCTGCGCTCACCGTTCACGGGCGGGTAGGACCAGTTGGGCGCCGGTGCGCGGATGGTCGAGAACTTCCACCGGATACCGGTACACCCGCGACAACAGCTCGCCGGTGAGCACGGTGCGCGGGGGGCCGTCCGCGACGAGACGGCCCGCGTCGAGGACGGCGACCCGGTCGGCGTAGGCGGCGGCCAGACCGAGGTCGTGCAGGACGACGACCACGGCGGCACCGGCGGCGGCCCGTTCGGCGGCCAGGCCGAGCACCGCCTCCTGGTGTCCGAGATCGAGGGCGGCGGTGGGTTCGTCCAACAGCAGGGTGGTGGTGTCCTGGGCAAGGACCCGCGCCAACGCCACCCGGGCACGTTCCCCGCCGGACAGGCCGGTGAACGGGCGGTCGGCGAGGTGGGTGACGTCGGTGGCGGTCATGGCGGCGGCGATCAGTTCGGCGTCGCGATCGCGGCGGGGGGTGCGCTGCCAGGGGGCGCGGCCCATGGTGACCACCTCGGCGGCGGTGAACGGGAAGCCGACCGTGTGGTTTTGCGGCAGTACCGCGCGTCGGCGCGCCATATCGACCGGGGTCCATCCGGTGATCGGCCGACCGTCGAGTTCCACGACCCCGGTGGTGGGTTCCAGCTCGCCCGCCAACACCGCCAGCAGGGTCGATTTACCGGCGCCGTTGGGGCCGACCAACGCGACCACGTCACCGGCGCGGATATCGATATCGATGTCGTCGAGGACTCGTCGGGTGCCCGCGCCGCCGCGCCGGTCCAGACTCACCGCCCGGGCCCGCATCGTCACCGTGCCGCGGTCCGGGGTGCCCGGCAGGTCGTGGGCGCGGGCGAGCAGTCCGACGATCCGGTCGCGCACGGTTTTCCCGCGGAACGTGCGCGGGTGGTCGGGCACGGGGAGGGTTTCCGGGTGGGAGAGGTTCATGCCCAGCCTCCGGCGCGGGCGCGGGTGCGGCGCAGCAACCAGAAGAAGAACGGGCCGCCGACGAGGGAGGTGAGCATGCCCAACGGCAGGTCGGCGTTGTCGACGAGGGAGCGGGCGGCGACGTCGGCGGCGAGCAGCACCACCGCGCCGACGACGGCGCTGATCGGGATCAGCACCCGATGCCCGGGGCCGACCAGCATGCGCACCACGTGGGGGACGATCAACCCCACGAACAGGATGATCCCGGTGAACGCCACCCCGGCGGTGGTGAGGATCGCGACGATCACGATGACGGTGCGGCGCAGCCGTTCCACGTCCACCCCCAGATGTCGGGCGGCGGATTCGCCGAGCGCCAGCAGATCCAGACGCGGTGCGACCGCGACGGCGGCGGTGACCGCGCAGACGGTGAGGCCGGCGACCACCGCGACCGCGTCCCAGTTCGCGCCGTTGAGGCTGCCGAGCTGCCAGAACACGATCTGGTCGCGGGCAGCGGGGGTGGCGATGAACAGCAGGAACGCGATCAGTCCGCCGGCGAACGCATTGATCGCGACACCGGTCAACACCAGGGTCACCACTTCGGTGCGGCCGCCGGAGCGGGACAGCAGATACACCAGGGCGGTGGTGGCGAGGCCGGCGACGAACGCGGCCGCGGCAACCGACCAGGCGGCGACGAACGCGCCACCGACCACGATGACGGTGCCCGCGCCGACCGCCGCCCCGGACGACACCCCGATCACACCCGGTTCGGCGAGCGGGTTGGCGAACACCCCTTGTAGGAGGGCGCCCGCGGTGGCGAGGGCGGCGCCGACCAGGATCGCCAGCAGCACCCGCGGGAACCGCACTTCCCACAGGGTGACCTCCCCGGACGGGTGGGCGGGAAGCGGACCCCAGCCCAGCCCGAGGCGGTGGGCGACGCTGCCGGCGACCTCGGCGGGGGTGGTCGGCACCTGTCCGATCGCCGCCGACGCCACCGCCAACGCGATCAGGGCGGTGACCGCGACGGTGAAGGTGATCGTGGCGCGGGAGCGGCGCCGCGACGGCCGGGTGGGGGTGGGTGCGGGTTCGGTGACGGTCATGCGCCGGGGTTGCCGTAGACGGCGTCGGCGAGCGCGGAGATCACCCGGCCGGTGTTGGGGCCGAAGCTGAGCAGGACCGCATCGGACATGTCGACGATGCGGTGGTTCTTCCCGGCGGGGGTCTGGGCGATACCGGGGATGCGGGTGATCCCTTCGACGCCGCCGACGGATTTCAGTCCGTCGGTCATCACCAGCAGCACATCGGGGGCGGCGGAGATCATCGCTTCGCTGGTGATGGCGGTGAACGGTTCGGTGAGTCCGGCGGCGGTGCCGGCGTCGCGGGCGCCGAGCGCGGCGATGAGCGCGTCGGCGCCGGAACCGGGGCCGGCGAGCATGGTGATCGCCGTGGACCGCAGGTAGAGGAACGCGATGGTCGGCGGTGGGTCCTGGGCCGGGACGGCGGCGGAGGCGGCGGTGATCTCGGCGCGGGTGCGGTCGGCGAGTTGTTTGCCGCGGTCGGGGACGCCGAGGGCGGCGGCGACGGCCTCGATCTGCGGGATCACCCCGTCGAGGGTGCGTTCGGGGTCGAAGTAGACGACGGTGATGCCGGTGGCGCGTAATTGTTCCCGGACGGCGGGGGCGGCACTGGTGGTGTCGGTGAGGAACACGGTGGGGCGCAGCGCGAGGATGGATTCCACGTTCAGTGAGCCGTTGCCGCCGGTGACGTTCGGCAGGTCCCGCACAGCGGGGAAGGAGGCGGAGGTGCTGCGACCCACCAGGTTCTCGCCCAGGCCCAGCGCCCACACGGTTTGAGCGAGGGTGCCGTAGCGGTCGGCGGCAATGATGCGGGTGGTGTCGGTGACGGTGACGTCGGTGCCGTCGAAGGACCGCACCGTCGCCGGCAGCGCCGGGGTGGGCGGCGGGACGATCGGGACCGGGTCGAGGTCGGCGATGCGGGCGGTGGTTGGGCCATATCGTCCGGTGGTGGCGGTCGGTTCGCCACCACCGCAGCCGGTGGCGACCAGCAGTACACCGCAGACGAGAGTCACCAGTATCGCCCGTGCCCATCCGGATCGGGCACCGTCACACCTCATGGTGGCAAGGCTAACCAATGATCGGCGGTGGTTTCGGTGGGCGGGTCACAGGGTGGAGCTCACATCGTCGAGGGCGGCGGCGATGGCGCGCGGTAGTTCCAGGGTTTCGGCGGCGAGGATCCCGGTCAGTTGACCCATGTCGCGGGCGCCGACGAACATGCTCGCCACCCCAGGACGGTCCCGCACCCAGGCGAGCGCGACGGCCAGCGGGGAAGTGGCCAGTCCGTCGGCGGCGGTGACGAGCGCGTCGACCACCCGGGCGGCGCGCTCGTCGTGGAGGCGGCCGTGGATTTCGTCGGCGCCGGCGTCGGCGCCGAGGGAGTCGGCGGGCACACCGTCGCGGTATTTGCCGGTGAGGATTCCGCCGGCCAAGGGAGCGGTGGCGATCACCCCGACCCCGTGGTGGGCGGCGGCGGGCACCACATCGTCCTCGGCGCCGCGCACCAGCAGCGAGTAGGGGGTGTGCACGGTGGCGAGGGTGGTGGTGGCGGCGAGGCCGGCCATCTGCCAGGCGGTGTATCCGCGCACCCCGGCGTAGCGGGTGCGGCCGGTGCGTATCGCGTGTTCGAGGGTGGCGGCGATCTCGTCGTCGGGGGTGTGCGGGTCCCAGGCGGCGACATGCCAGATATCGAGGTGGTCGGTGCCCAGCTCCCGCAGGGTGTGGTCCAGTTGCCGTAGCAGGGTGCGGCGGGAGGTGTCCACGGTCGGCCGGGCCCGCGTCGGGCCGAGGGGTTCTGCGGTGCGGCCGAGGAGGGTCTGGTGCGGGATCAGCCCGGCGTTACCGGACAGGACGAGTTCGTCGCGGGAGACGAGGTCGCCGAGGAGGTCGGCGAGGATTTTCTGGGCGGCGCCGTCGCAGTAGGCGGGGGAGGTGTCGACCAGGGTTCCGCCGGCCTCGGCGAACGCCACCAACTGTTCGGCTGCGGATTCGGCGTCGGTGCGGCCGCCCCAGGTATGGGTGGCCAAACCGATCCGCGAGACCCGTAGCCCGCTGCGGCCGACGGTTCGCTGCTCCATCACCGTGTCCCCGTGTTCGGTTCGCTCCACCCGTTCGTCACGGCGACCAGACTAGAACGTGCCGGGGCCGGCGCCGACGCGTTGCGTACCGCGCGCGTCGTGTCTGCGTGTGATGGGCGTTCGGGCGGCCCCTGCCCGGGGCTGCCGAAGCGGGGGCGACACGGTACTGTCGCTGCGATATTCGCGGTGTGCCCGCCGCTGTCCGGTTCCCGGCGCCGGAATCCAAGGCGAAGGCGGGTTTTCGGTGTCCGGTCAGGAGGATGTGTGGTAGGCGAGTCGATGACCTGGGTGCAGGCTCTGGTACTCGGATTGGTGCAGGGGCTCACGGAGTTCTTGCCGGTGTCGTCGTCGGGTCATCTGCGGATCGTGTCGGAGTTGTTCTTCGGCGCCGACGCGGGCGCGTCGTTCACCGCGGTCACCCAGTTGGGCACCGAGGCCGCGGTGCTGGTGTTCTTCGCCAAGGACATCGCCCGGATCGTGCGGGTGTGGTGCACCACGGTGTATCAGCGGGTGTCGGCCCGGTTCCGGGAGCCGGTGCCGATCACCGATCAGGTCACCACCAAATTGCCCGTCGTCACCGGGGATCCCTGGTACGCGGACGGCCCGGATTCGGATGCGGCGCGGGAACTCGACTACCGCATCGGCTGGTATGTGATCATTGCCACAATCCCGATCGGGGTTTTGGGTTTGTTGTTCAAGGATCAGATCCGCACGGGGGCGCGGAATCTGTGGGTGGTGGCGATCGTGTTGATCGTGTTCGCGGTGGTGATCGCCGCCGCGGAGTATTTCGGCCCTCAGCGGCGTCCGCTCGAGCAGCTGACCGGACGGGACGGTCTGATCATGGGCGCGGCGCAGTGTCTGGCGTTGATCCCGGGGGTGTCCCGATCGGGGGCCACGTCCTCGGCGGGGCTGTTCTGTGGTCTGACCAGGGAGGCGGCGGTGCGTTTCTCGTTCCTGCTGGCCATTCCGGCGGTCACCGCGTCGGGGTTGTTCAGTGTGCCGGACGCCTTCGAACCGGCGGGGTCGGGATTGAACGCGTCCGGTCCTCAACTGTTGGTCGCCACGGTGGTGTCGTTCGCCGTCGGGTACGCGTCGGTGGCGTGGCTGCTGCGGTTCGTGGCCCAGCATTCGCTGTACTGGTTCGTCGGCTACCGCATCGTACTGGGTTTCATACTGATCGGTCTTCTTTCCGGCGGGGTCATCAGCGCCACATGATCGCTACGCTGGCGCCATGACGGTCATCCTGCTGCGCCACGGCCTGTCCACGTCGAACACCGCCCGCACCCTGGCCGGCCGCAGTCAAGGGGTGGAACTCACCGACCGCGGCCGGGAACAGGCACAGGCGGTGGCCGACCGGTTGGCGGGGCTGCCGATCATCCGGATCGTGTCGTCGCCGCTGTTGCGCTGCCTGCGCACGGTGTCGCCGCTGGCGGCCGAACTCGGAACGGAGCCGGTGGTCGACGACCGACTCGCCGAGGTCGACTACGGGGACTGGACCGGTCGACCGTTGACGGAACTGGTGAACGAACCGCTGTGGAAGGTGGTGCAGCGACACGCGTCGGGGGCGGTGTTCCCGGGCGGTGAGGGATTGGCGCAGGTGCAGGCGCGGGCGGTGGCCGCGATCCGGGAACACGATCGGGCGTTGGCCGAGTTGCACGAGGGGGACCGGCTGTGGGTGGCGTGCACCCACGGTGATGTCATCAAGGCGGTGCTGGCCGACGCGCTCGGTATCCACCTCGACGGTTTCCAGCGGATCGTGGTCGAACCCGCCTCGCTCAGCGTCGTCCGCTACACCCCGACCACCCCGTATGTGGCGCGGATGAACGACACGGGTGCGGACCTGTCGGCGTTGGTGCCGCCGGAACCGTCCGGGGACGGTTCGGCGGGCCCGGTACCCGGTGGGGAGATCGGGGCGGGAAGGAAAGACGGATAATGGGATCGCCCCATACCGGGAATACTGCGTTACGAATGGTCGGTGGTAGACGCCGGCGCTCGGCGACGTCGAACGAACCGGCATCGGGCTCGGGGTGCGCCCCGCCGGCGCGGATGTTCCGCCGCCGAACAGGTCACGTATCAGGAGGTGCATGTGTCACGAGCAATCCATGTATTCCGCACCCCCGAACGTTTCGTCGCCGGAACCGTCGGTGAGCCGGGCGATCGCGCGTTCTATCTGCAGGCGGTGGAAGAACCCCGGGTGGTGACCGTGTTGTTGGAGAAACAACAGGTCAAGGTGCTCGCCGACCGGATGGGTCTGTTGTTGGACGAGGTGGCGCGCCGATTCGGCGCGCAGGTGCCGCCGCAGGCCGAGCAGGTCAGCGACAACGCGCCGCTGCTCACCCCGATCGATGCCGAGTTCCGGGTCGGCACCATGGGCCTGGGGTGGGACGCCGACGCGGGCGCGGTGGTGGTGGAGCTGTTGGCGATCACCGACACCGAGGTCGACGAATCGGTGGTACTCGACGACACCGAGGAAGGCCCGGACGCGGTGCGGGTGTTCCTCACCCCGACACAGGCGCGGGAGTTCGCGCTGCGTTCGTCGCGGGTGATCGCGGCAGGCCGGCCGCCGTGCCCACTGTGCGGGGAGCCGCTGTCGGCGAAGGGGCACATGTGTGTGCGCACCAACGGCTACAAACGTGGTGAACTGTTCGGCGCCACCGACCTGGAGGAATGATCGGTGGCGGCGGCCGGGGACGCGTTGCGCGCCGGTGAACTGACGGTACTGGGTCGGGTCGGGACGGCCAGCAATCTCACCCTCGTCTGCGATCTGCCGGCACCGGACGGCGACGAGACCACACCGCTGCGGGTGGTGTACAAACCGGTCCGGGGCGAGCAGCCGCTGTGGGATTTCCCGCACGGCACCCTGGCCGGGCGGGAGGTCGCGTCCTACCTGATCTCCGAGGCGTTGGGGTGGTCGGTGATCCCGGAGACGATTCTGCGTGACGGTCCGCTCGGACCGGGGATGGTGCAACGCTGGATCACCACCGTCGAACCACGTCGGGACCGACCGGACCTGGTGGATCTGTGCCCCCCGGACGCGGTGCCCGACGGGTTCCGGGAGGTGCTGCGTGTCGTGGACGGCGCCGGTGACGAGGTGTCGTTGGTGCACGCCGACGACCCCCGACTGCATCGGATGGCGGTGCTGGACGTGCTGCTCAACAACGCCGACCGCAAGGGCGGACACGCCCTGGAAGGAGTGGACGGCGGCGTCTACGGCGTCGACCACGGGATCTGTCTGCACCACGAACACAAACTGCGCACCGTGTTGTGGGGGTGGGCCGGGGAACCGATCCCCGCAGACCTGATCGCCGATATCACCACCTTCACCGACACCCTGCCCGGTGAGTTGGCCGACCGGCTCGCCGAACACGTCACCGACCGAGAAATCGATGCTCTGCTGCGGCGGGCGAAACGTCTGCTCGACGAGCCGGTGATGCCGATGCCCACCGCCGTGCGTCCGATCCCCTGGCCGGCGTTCTGACGGTCCGCGCCCGAGGTCGGGTTCAGCGCGACCGAAACCGTTGACACCCGCTCCGCCGCCGATCCGCCCAGGTCCACACCCCTGCCCGCCGGGTCGGGAGCACACCGACGGCGGGCCGGGAACCGGACACCTCGACCTGCCCTCTACCCTCGAAGGCATGCAGTCCTGGTCCGACACCCCGATCCCCACGATCCCCGGAACAGGGCCCCCGTTGCGGTTGTACGACACCGCCGACAAACAGGTCCGTCCCGTCGCTCCCGCAGCGACGGCCACCATGTACGTGTGCGGGATCACCCCCTACGACGCCACCCATCTCGGTCACGCCGCCACCTATCTGACCTTCGATCTGGTGCATCGGGTGCTGCGCGACACCGGCCACGGCGTCCACTACGTGCAGAACGTCACCGATGTCGACGATCCGCTGTTCGAACGCGCCGCCCGCGACGGCGTCGACTGGCGTGAACTCGGCACCGGAGAGATCGCGCTGTTCCGGGAGGACATGACCGCACTGCGTATCCTGCCGCCCCGCGACTACGTCGGCGCCGTCGAATCCGTGGACGAAGTGGTGGAACTGGTGCGCAAACTGCTCGCCTCCGGAGCCGCCTACACCGTCGACGACCCCGACCATCCCGACATCTATTTCCGCATCGACGCCACCGAGCAATTCGGGTACGAATCCGGTTACGACCGGCCCACCATGGAACGGTTGTTCGCCGAACGCGGCGGCGACCCCGACCGACCCGGTAAACACGATCCGTTGGACGCGTTGCTGTGGCGGGCCGCGCGCCCCGACGAACCGTCCTGGCCGGCGCCGTTCGGGGCGGGCCGCCCCGGCTGGCACATCGAATGCGCGGCCATCGCCATGAACCGTCTCGGCACCGCCATCGATATCCAGGGCGGCGGCAGCGACCTCATCTACCCGCACCACGAATACTCCGCCGCCCACGCCGAAGCGCTCGCCGCGGGTCGCCGGTTCGCCCGACACTACGTGCACACCGGCATGATCGGCCTGGACGGGGAGAAGATGTCGAAATCGCGCGGGAACCTGGTGAAGGTGTCGCAGCTGCGCAGCGCCGGGGTGGACCCCGCCGCCATCCGGCTCGGGCTGCTCGCCGGTCACTACCGCACCGACCGGATGTGGTCCGACACCGTCCTCGACACGGCCCGCGCTCGCCTGGACCGGTGGCGGCGTGCCGCCGCACTGCCGTCGGCGGGTTCGGCCGACGACACCATTGCCCGGCTGCGCCAACACCTCGCCGACGATCTCGACACCCCCAAGGCCCTCGCCGCGCTCGACAACTGGGTCGACGAGGCGCTCACCTACGGCGGGTCCGACACCGACGCCCCCACCCTGATCACCGACGCCGTCGACGCCCTGCTCGGTATCCGGTTGCGGTGACACCGACGGACCGACCGGATAGCGGTCGGGCCGATACCGTTGTCCGCATCGGCCCGATGTGATTCGGTACCACCGTGGGTAACGCGAGGCGGTGGGGCGGACACGGTGTGGTGCGCAAACTGGTGGACGGTCTGTCGGCGGCGGTGACCGTACCGGCGTTGGCCGAGGTCGACGAGCAGCGGACGATCACCGCCCGGCGGCGCTTCTTCGGCGTCGACGCCGTCGACCCCGTCACAGCGGCGGTGCACCCGGACCGGGTGGTGTTGTCGTGGGTCGGATGCACCACCTACGCGCTCGCTTTCGGCGGCACCGTCCTACTGCTCGACGCCTGGGTTCCCCGGCTCACCGTCTCCGGTTACGTCCCCGCCACCGCACAGGACCTGGCGGACCTGAAACCGGCCGCGATCCTGTTGGGGCACACCCATTTCGATCACGCCGGGGACGCGGGCCGAATCGCGGCCGCGAGCGGCGCCGTCGTATACGGGACCGCCGACCACTGCGCCACCGTCCGTGCGCAGGTCCCCGGGTCCCCGTTGCATACGGTCGCGCTCGGCGACGCGGCGACCCCGCCCGGGCACACGCACGAATTCGCCATCGGTGGGGTCGAAGTGACCGCGGTGCGACATATCCACTCCGCGCCGGTGCGGCCGGACCCGTTCACCGGTTCGGCGCCGTTCTTCCCGCGCCCGAATCCGAAAGCGATCGTGGACCATCCACCGACATCGGCGGATCTGCGGGAGGTGCTGCCGCGACTGGCGGACCCGGAAGGTGGCTGCCTGCTCTACCGGCTGCGGATACCGAGTTTCACCCTGGTGTGGCACGATTCGACCGGACCGGTTACCGAGAAGGCGCCGCAGGTGCCGGATGCACTGTCCGGGCTCGGGTCCGTCGATGTGCAGATCGGCGCCATCCAGGGATACAACCAGATCACCAACGGCCTGCGTGATCCCCGCATCTACATCGAGTCGCTGCGGCCGCGTATCTTCGTCCCCACGCACCACGACAACTGGTTACCCGGTCTCACCGCCCCCGCGGCGGCCTACGACCGGGTATGGCACAAGGAGATGGCGCGGATCTCCGCCGCACACCGCCCACAGGTGCGGTCGCTGCACGACCCGGGTGACTATGTCGACCCGACCCGGTTGACCTTCCCGCTCTTCTGACACCGCGGCGCACTGTTGCCTTCCGGCAGTGGCTATTTCGGGTCGTATCCGGTTCCGCGCCGCGGTGTGGTGATATTCGCTACTCCCGGCTGCATCACCGGCATCGGCGCGATACTGTTCCGCCACTTCGTCTCACACCCGACAGAACGGCGCCGTATGTCCCGAATGGTCACCAAGGAACAGTATTTCGACACCGGTCTGGCGGTATTGGCCGAAATAGGCTTCCGCCACATCAATATCGGGGTGCTGTGTCGACGGCTCGGTGTCACCAGCGGTTCCTTCTACCATCATTTCGGCAACTGGCAGAGTTTCGTCGACGCGTTGCTCGAGTACTGGGAGAACCGGCAGGTGCTGATCCTGCGCGGCCACGAATTCGACCGCTGCACACCGGATGAGGCGATCACCACCCTCGTCGATCTCACCCTCGGCCTGCATCACGCCGCCGAGGCCGCCATCCGGGCGTGGGCGGGCAACGACGAAGCGGTGGCGGTGGCGGTGAAACGGGTCGACGAATCCCGTCGCCGCACCGTGCACAAAGCGGTCCGAAGCGTGGTGGGTGACGACGAAACAGCCACCGTGGTCACCGCTGTCGGTATGGCTCTGCTGGTCGGCTACCAGCAGATCGGCGCCGATGGGTCCCCGGCACCGCTGGATCGGTTGCTCGCCGAATACACGCGACTCATCTACTCGCATGCTCCCGAACCCGACGCGCTGCGGTGATACCACAACGGCCACACGCGCGATACCGCGGTGGCGGCCGGACGACGACGCGGTGCGGTCGTTATTGCAACACCAGCAACGCCGATCTCTCCAAACGATCGGCGATATCGGCATACGATTCGTAGCCCATTCCGGCCCGGACGAGCGCCCCCGCATACAGCAGCTCCAGCGATTCCACGATCCCCGCGTCGGGGTCGGGTCCCAGCGCGCGGGTGATCCGTTGCCGGATCTCGACGCCTATTCGCATGCGCAGATGTTGGACATCGGGGTCGCGGCCCAGCAGCGCGCTGGTCACCGCTCCGGACAGTTCGGGTTCGTCGGCCACCAGCAGCGCGATCCCGCGTAGTTCCGCGATCACCCGCACGATGGGATCGGGGTCGTCGCCGGCAGGTGCGGTGCAGGAGCGAAGCCGCCGCCAGAATATCTCCGCGACCAGGTGTTCCTTCGACGAAAAATAGGTGTAGGCGGTGGCCGTGCCCACCCCGGCCGCGGCGGCGACCATCCGGATGGTGAGACCGGTGAATCCTTCGCGGGACAGTACCTCCATCGCCGCCCGGGTGAGCTTGTCGACGGTGTCGGCCTGTTTGCCGGTCAGGCGCCGACGGGTCGCCTCGAGGATTCTGGAATCGCCTTCGGACATTTGTCTGGATACTAGTGCCGGTCAAGTGTCGGATCAACTTTCCGCCCGGTGGTCGGGGGCGGGTAATGTCGGTGTCGTTGTCCGCGTTTCCCGACAGAGAGCCGCCCACCTCCATGACTTCCCTCGACGCCGAGACACCACTCACCGACGAGCAGTTGTTCGACCATGCCCGCCGGGCCACCGGCTTCATGCCCGAGGACGAAGGACGCGCCCTCTACGAGGCGGCGAAACACTACTGCCGCGGCGGCGTCGTCATCGAGATCGGCACCTACTGCGGAAAATCGGCGATCCTGCTCGGCGCGGCCGCCCGCGCCCGCGGCGGCCTGGTCTTCACCGTCGACCACCACCACGGCTCCGAAGAACACCAACCCGGCTGGGAATACCACGACACCACCCTCGTCGACCCGGAAACCGGACGATTCGACACCCTGCCCCGGTTCCGGCGCACCATCGACGACGCCCGCCTGGGAGACACCGTGATCGCCGTGGTGGGCGCCTCGGGCCGGGTGGCCCGGGCCTGGCGCACCCCGATCGAGTTCCTGTTCATCGACGGCGGACACACCGAGGAAGCCGCCCGCCGCGACTACGACGGTTGGGCTCCCTGGGTGGTGGTCGGTGGCGGGCTCGCCATCCACGACGTGTTCCCCGACCCCCGCGACGGCGGACAGGCCCCCTACGGCATCTACCGCAAAGCCCTCGACAGCGGCGAATTCCGCGAGGTATCGGCCACCGCCTCACTACGCGTCCTGGAACGGGTTACCGCGGCGGCGAACCCGAACTCGCGGCAATGATGCCGCCCACCGTGCGCAACGACCACCGGGCCGTGGAAACCTACCGCTATCGCGGCACCGGCACACTCACCTGCGATATCGTCACGCTGCCCGGCCGCGCGGACCCGACGACCACACCGGCGCAGATCCAGGCGTGGCGCGAGCACACGAGCGGCTCTTTCGACGCCCGGTACTTTCCCGGGCGGCATTTCTGTCTCGACGAACATCCCCATGAGGTCGCCGACGCGGTGCGGGAGAAAATCGGTGGCGCCGAGTGGCGGGCGGTCCCACCGTTATGCCGGGGCCGCCCGCCGGAGCCCGATCAGTAGCCGGGAGTGAGATCGGTGGGGCCGCCCGGGGTGAGATCGGCCCCGTCACCAGGCGTCAGGTCGGTCTGGTCGCCGGGGGTCAGATCGGTCTGCGGACCGCACACCAGGTTGGGCCAGGAACAGGTCGGCAGGTCGGGATCCTGCTCGGCCTGGGCCGCGCCGGCCGTCACCAGACCCACGCTCAGCAGGACGGGCGCCGCGGCGATCATCAGGGCGCGGGTGAACCGGTTGGTGGGACGGGTCGAGCGCCGGATGGTGGTCATGGGGGTGCTCCTTCGTGGTCGCGAGGCGGGCCGGTCCCGCTGTCGTGGTGACATCGACCAGCTTTCCCGGCATACGACCACACCGATAGGACACCCAGGGTTGGCGATAACCCACCCTGTCGGTGCTTCGATCCCATCGAGGGGCACACGCCGTCGATCTCGTACACCGGAAACCATCCCCCCGTATCCGCTCGCCCGTCCCGGATGACGGTGGCGATCGCCTGCCGACGGGACGGTCGACGTCAGTACAGGTCGACTCCGTCCCACAGTTCACGGACCGGGTGCGGATCGTCGACCACGCCGGGCTCGAGGTCCAGCCGCATGGTCGCCCTGCGGTCGGGTTCGTAACGCGGCCAGTCCACCCGGCCGGTATGGGCGAACCGCACCCAGATGCCGTGTACGAGGTCGGCCAGCCGTTGCGGCGGGTTCGGGCCGGTGATCCATCGCATCCGCCGGTCGTGGAGTCGGTCGAAGACGAACGGGACCTCCAGGAAGTGACACGCTCCGAGTTGACCGTCGAACTGTGGGGAGCGCCAGGTGAACTCGTACATGTAGGTGGCCGCCGGTGCGGTGGCGCGTGCCTCGGCGAACCTGATGCCGGGAACGGCGTAGAACCAGTCCCCTTGCAGAATCGCCAGCAGGGCCCCGGAATCGGCGTCGGGATAGGCGGCGCGGTAGGCCGGTAACGCCCGATCGACGGGCAACCGGTACAGGCGCATCGCGGTGGTCAGTTGCTCCTCGGTGACCGAGTCGAGGCCGCCGAACGGCACCAGCGACAGCCGTCCTTCCTCGCTGTTGTGGCCGAGCAACACATCCACCTCGGCACCGACCCCGGCGGTCACGGCATCGATGGGTTTGGCGGGTAGGGTGTCGCCGTCGAGCGTGGGCCGCCACATATTGACCCGGCATCCCGGTTCACCACCCCAGCGCTGCGGATCCGGTTGTCGCGCCAGGTCGCTCATGACCGCGGACTGGGCCGCGAGCACTCGCTCGACACCGGCGTCCGCGACCGCGGCCCGGGTGGGCGCCACACCGAGTTTCGCCGTCAGGCGCTGCCCTATCTCGCGGGCGGTATCGGGGGAGTAACACAGATTGCCGGCGCCGCTTTCCATGATGGCGCGGCGGAACAACCCTCGGGCCCGGGGCATCGCGAGCAGTGCGCCGACGGCCATTGCGCCCGCGGACTGGCCGAAGACGGTGACGTTCGCGGGGTCGCCGCCGAAAGCCGCGATATTGTCACGCACCCATTCCAGTGCCGCGATCTGGTCGAGCAGCGCGATATTGGCCACGCCGTCGTCGAGGAACAGGAATCCCTCGGCGCCCAATCGGTAGTTGATCGCGACGAAAACCACCCCGTCGCGGGCGAAAGCGCTGCCGTCGTAGAGGACGCTGCTTCCGGTGTCGAAACCACCTCCGTGGATCCACACCATCACCGGCAGGCGTGTCGAACCCGGTTCGGGGGTCCAGATGTTCAGGTTGAGATACTCCGCGCCGGGCACCGGCGGCGCGAAGGACTCCAACGGTGGTGGGGTCGGCGGCTGCGGTGCCGTCGGACCGAAGGCGAGCGCGTCGCGCAACCCGGTCCAGGGGCGGGCCGGGCGTGGCGGAAGGTATCGGTTCTCCCCCTGAGGGGGTGCGGCGTAGGGCACGCCCTTGAACGCGTGCACGCCTTCGACCACGCTGCCCCGCACCCGGCCCGATCGCGTCGTCACGATCGAGTCGCCGGGCTCGTCGACAACGCACCCGGCCGCGGTGCCGAGGAGCGCGGAAGTCGCTGCGGTGGTACGGAGAAATCTTCTGCGGTTCAACACTTTCGGGCTTTCTCGTTCAATGTGCGTATCGCTGCGGCGGAGCGTCGAGTCACCGACCGTGGGGTGTTTTGTGACGGCGCTTCCGCTGTCGTTCCTCCCGGTCGGACGGTCCCGCCGTTCCGGAAACCTACGATGTAGGTTTCGCGGGAGACGGTATATCCTACGGTGTAGGTTTTGCAAGGGAAGGGAGTATCGGTGGGCAGGCGCGCGCAAGGCACCTCGGCGGGACTCACCCGCGAACGCATCGCGGCCGCCGCCGTCGCGCTCGTCGACCGCGACGGCCTCGAGCGCTTCGGCGTACGGCGGCTCGCCGATGAACTCGGGGTCGACCCGATGTCGATCTACAACCACGTCAAAGGCAAAGCAGCACTGCTGGACGTGATCTCCGAAGCCGTGCTCGCCGAGATCGAGGGCGCCGTGAACGACGCATCCCACGGGTGGGAGGAGACCGCCCGCCGGTTGGCGCACGGCTACCGGGAGACCGCCTATCGACACCCCCATGTCGTCCCGCTGCTGGTCACCCGCCCCCAGACCTCACCGGTGGCCCTGGCCGCCCTGGAACGACTGGTCACCGCCATGCGCGCGGATGGTCTGCCCGATCGGGTGGTCGCGGACGCACCGCAGATACTGTTCGGTTTCCTCAACGGATACCTGTCGGCGGTCCTCGGCAGCGGGTCCGACAAAAACGGCGAGATCCCCGCGATCGATGCCACGCGGTATCCGACGATGGCCGCCCTCACGCCCCTGATGGCCGATTTCGGGTCCGTGGCGGAATTCGATCGGCTGCTCGACTCCGTGCTCGGCGGGATCCGGGATCGGGTCGCCCGGCAGAATCTCCGCTGAACATACCGGTCATCGCGATGCGCGCTTCGCCCGGTGGGGCCGTTGCCGTTCACGGCGCCGGCCGGCCCCCGTACCGGCTCGGGCCGGCGTTCCCGACAAGGACCGGTCGAGATCATCCTCGGGTACGCCCGGCGGCCGGGCCCCGATGGCGATGCGAGTCCGGTGCGCCCACACCGCCGGGGGCCCATTGGATGACCCGCATGCGATCAGTCCATTTTGTGGTCGGGTTCGCGGGCGGCGGCGTATTTCGCGGCCCACGTGTAGTCGGGTTTGCCGCTGGGGGAGCGGGTGATCGTGTCGGCGATCCACACCCTGCGCGGCACCTTGTATCCCGCAAGGTGCCGGCGCACATGATCTTGCAGGTCGGCCGGATCCAGTCCGACGGTGGGAGTGGCGAGACTGATCACGGCGGCGACCTGCCGGCCCCACCGCTTGTGATCCACACCGATCACGGTGGCGTCGTAGACGGCGGGATGGGATTTCACCACCCCCTCCACCTCTTCGGCGAACACCTTCTCCCCGCCGGTGTTGATGACCATATTGCCGCGTCCGATGAGGCTGATGGTGCCGTCGTCTTCGAGGATGGCCCGGTCGTCGGTGAGGACGATCCGATTGCCGTCGACAGTTTTGAACAGTTTCTCCGTTCGCTCCGGGTCCTTGTAGTAGCCGAGCGGGACGGAACCGGTTTTGGCCAGCCACCCCTCGCAACCGGGGCGCACCGGCCGGCCGGCGTCGTCGACGACGATCGCGCCGCGCCCGATCGAAACCCGCGATTTCCGCGCTGGGTTCTCATCTTTCCGGGCGAAACCGATACCACCGAAACCGGTTTCGGACGAGCCGATGGAGTCGGAGACCAACAGATTCGGGATGAGGTCGAGCAGATCGTTCTTCGTCGACTGGGTGAACAGCGCCGCACCGGAAGCGATCATGAACAGTCCGGTGGTGTCGATTGGGTGGGCACGATAGGAATCGATGAGCGGACGAGCCATGGCGTCACCGGTGATCACCAGCACCCCGGGATGTTCGGCGGCGACGGTCCGCCACACCACGTCGGCGTCGAACCGCGGCAGATAGATGACGGCGTTACCGGACCACAGCGCCACGAAACTCGGCATCATCGCCGACAGGTGCATCAGCGGCGGCAGGATCATCCAGGTAATGGGATCGGCCGCGGCGCCGGTGCGGGACTGCTGGTATTCATCGGCGACGGGTTCGTTGCTGTAGAAATCGATCCCGCCGCCGAGTACCCGCCACATGTCCTCCTGTCGCCACATGACGCCCTTCGGCATACCGGTGGTGCCGCCGGTGTACATGAGGAACAGATCGTCGGGTGTGCGCCGCACCTCGGGGCGGGTGCCGTCCGCGGCGGCGGTCACCTCGGTCAGACAGTCCACACCCGGGTCGGCGGGGGTGGTGTCGTCGGCCGCGCACAGCAGGTACTTCGGACGGAGACGCCGCTGCCGCGCCGCACGGACGGCGTCACCGTAACAGGCGTGGTAGACGAGGTGTTCGAGATCGGCGTTGTCGTACAGGTAGGCCAATTCCTCCGGGCCGTACCGATAGTTGATGTTGACCGGTACAGCGGCCAGTTTGAAGCAGGCGAGGAGCGTCTGCACGGTCTCGATACCGTTGTGCATCTGGAACCCGACGTGGGTGCCGCGTCCGACCCCCGTGGACGCGAGGTGATGGGCGAGCCGGTTGGCGCGGTCCTCCAGTTCCCGGTAGGTGACGCGCTGCCCGTCCTGGATGATCGCCACCCGGTCGGGCATGGCGTCGACGGCGTGTTCGAACAGGTCGGCGAAGTTGTTGGCCATGGCTATCCTGCTGTGTGGGTTGGGTGCTCCGGTCGGCGAACGGTGAGGGGCAGCGGTATCCCGCGGTCGGCGAAGGTGAAATCGGCGCCGGTGCTGAACCGGGTGATCTGCACCTCGGGCGCCTCGGGGAACGGTTCGTCGGCGCGCGTGAGCTCGACCGTCCACCCATCGGCGGTGCGATCGACGACCCGGCCGTGGTAGCGGGCGTCGACACCGCGTGCCATGGCGTTCAGGGGGCCGAGATGATCGGGGGCGAGCATCGCCGGCCAGGTGCGGTCGGTGAGCGCGCCGGCGGTGGTGGGGAACCGAACCCGTACCACATCGGTGTCGGACTCGATCTCGACACCGGTGTAGTGGTGCGGGTTCAGCGCCGGATGCGCCCGCAGCACCTGGGCCAGCGCGGCAGCGTCGGTGCCCAGGCCCAGGCGGCGGCGGATCCGTTCGGAGGCGATCCCGGCGACCCCGGTGAACTGTTTGCGTCCGATATCGCAGGCGGTGTCGGTATCGGCGCGGTCGTGGACGGCGATCACGAAGCCGAGGGTGAGCAGATGCTGTTGCAGACACACCTCTTCGGCGATCCGTACCAGCGCCGAATGCGAGAAATCGGAAAACCGTAGCTCGCTGAGCAGCGGACCGCTGTAGTCGGCGGCGCCCGTGTCGTCGCGGTCGATGTCGTTCAGCGGTAGCCGGGCCGCCACCGATCCGGCGACCCGTTCCGCATGGGGTGGAACCGGTGGTGGTGTGTGGGATTCGTCGATGATCACCGTCCATGCGCAGACCGGGGTACGGTCGGCGGGTTCCCGGGGTGGACGGTGGAGGGGCCGCACCCGAGCGTGCGGATTGGTGGCCAGGGCGGTGGCATCGAAGGTGGGATCCTCGATGTCGTGGCACATGGATTTCACATAGTGCACGCCCATCGGTTCGACATCGGCGAGAGCGCCGCAGTGGTCGAGCCAGAACTCGCCGTGATGCGGGTCGTCGACCCGGAAACGGAAATCCATGAACTGCGGTGGGGCGCCGATATCCAGTTGCAGGCCTTTGAAGATGGTGATGACATCGTCGCCGACATAGTTCAGGGCCAGCTGCATGCGTCGGGTGTAGATCGGACTGGCCAGCCGCCATTCCTCGATCGCCACCTGCGTCATACCTTCCCGGCCGAACGCGGAGATGCAGTGCGCCATCCCGGAGCGATCGATCAGCTGTCCACACAGCAGCAGTTCCGGGACCAGGGCGGCCAGGTCCCGGCGGCTCAGGGCGTGAAACCGGCTGACGGGTACGGTCATCGGGATCACCACAGCGGAACCGGTGCGGTGCCGATCTTGTACCGGCCGGGCAGCCGGCCGGAGGTCGCCTTGGCGATCCGTTCGTTCATCCCCTCGGACATGGCGTTGTTCGTGATCATCTCCATGAACAGCGCCGAGACGTTGCCGTAGTCGAAGAAGTCCCGCTGCCACGACCACCGATAGTCGCCGCCGTAACGGAACCAGCTGCCGCCGATCCCGTTCACGGTGTAGTGGCTGCCGTCGGGGCGGGGTGTGGTGCGGTAGATCTGTTTCCAGAAACCGATCACGTCACCGCTGCGTTCGTCGATGACGAAGCGCTGATAGGGGTACACCCAGCCTTCCAGGCCTTCCATTTCCTGGCCGAGGGCCAACTCACGGATCTCGTCGCGCCCGACGGCCATGAATTCCTCGGTGGGTCCGTAGTTCCAACCGTAGGTGGCGTCTTCGGTGTACATCTCGGCGAGCGGTTTCCAGTCGCCGGCCTGCTCGCAGCGTTCGTTCTCCGCCACCCAGCGGCGCACCATCTCGTCGAGTTCGGCGCGGTCGAAACCTGTCATCGGTGTCGTATCCCTTTCGGAGAGGTGAATACCGGTCGGTGCGGTGGATCAGCCGATCGAGTCGTCGGCGACGAGCAGCAGCGCCCGGGTCGGGCAGTATCGGATGGCGTTGTCGACCTCGGCCTTCACGTCCGCCCCCGGATTCGGTCGGAGAATGTGCACCCGGCCGCGTTTCGGCACGGAGAACACGGTCGGCGCCTCGGTCGCGCAGACGGCGTGTCCTTGGCACAGATCCAGATCGGCCACGATTTTCATGGTGTGCTCCCGATACTCACTGGGTGGTCGGATGAGGTGGTGCCCGCGACACGCACCCGGGTGACGTGCTCGGGGCGCGGGTGCCGAACGGGCAGGGCGGAGTGAGTGGTCACAGCGGTGGTTCGGGCGTCGATCGGTCGGGGTGCGATATCGCGCTCCGAGAACGAGTTCTCCCCACGAGAGATCGATACCCCTCCACGGAGAGACACATACCTGGACATGTGTCTGGACGCTACCATTGCTGCTTCGGTCCGACAACGATTCAGCAATTTTTCCCGGAACTCCACCGGGGAGTGGGGGTGAGCGGGCTCGCTTCACGCCGGTGCCACCGTTGTCGTTATAGACCCAAAACAGGAACATGTTCTTGCGCGTCGTCGACCGATCGACCTATATTCCGTACACCTGTCCAGACACTTCGGACGGCCGAGTTCTCCAGACAAGGAGCCCCGATGAGCGACAACCCCACGCCGCAGCCCACCGTGCGCGAGCGCGGGCTGGCCAAAATGTCGGAAGTGTATGGCTGGGAATTCCGGGACGGCCCCGGTGAGCATTTCGCCGTCACCGCCGACCACCTGTTCGCCGATATCTGGTCCCGCCCCGCACTCACCAACCGCGACCGGCGACTGCTGCTGCTGGGTGCGCTCACCGCCCAGGGACTGTTCGACGTCGCCGGAATCCAGATCGGCTCGGCCTTACACAACGAGGAACTGACCGAGGAACAGTTACGCGAGATCGCCCTGTTCCTCTGTCACTATGTGGGCTGGCCCGCCGGCACCACCCTCGACCGGGTGATCGGTACCCAACTGGAGCAACGTCGCAAGAAAACCGTGCAGAAAGAGACCACCGGCAGCGGTCACTGACACCGCGCCCACCGCCATCAGCCGGGACGCCGCGGCGACCCGCCGATCCGACCACAGACAAGGCACAGGTATGCGTTTCGGCATCGTACTGTTCACCAGCGATCGCGGAATCACCCCCGCCGCCGCGGCCCGAGCCGTCGAGGACACCGGATTCCATTCGTTCTACGTCCCCGAACACACCCACATACCCGTCAAACGCGAGGCCGCGCACCCACAGACCGGTGACGCCACCCTGCCCGACGACCGATACATGCGTACCCTCGACCCGTGGGTTGCGCTCGGCACCGCCGCCGCCGTCACCGAACGCATCGAACTGGCCACCGCCGTCGCGCTACCCGTCGAACACGACCCCATCACCCTCGCCAAGACCATCGCCACCCTCGACCACCTCTCCGGCGGCCGGGTGGTCCTCGGCGCCGGATTCGGCTGGAACACCGACGAACTCGCCGATCACCACGTGCCTGCGAACAAACGCCGCACCGTTCTGCGTGAATACCTCGAGGCCATGCGTGCGCTGTGGAGCCGGGACGAGGCCTCCTACGCGGGTACCTACGTCGAGTTCGGTCCCAGCTGGGCCTGGCCGAAACCGGTGAACCGCACCGTTCCCGTCCTCATCGGCGCCGCCGGCACCGAACGCACCTTCGGCTGGATCGCCGCCCACGCCGACGGCTGGATCACCACCCCCGGCGAAACCGACATCACCGATCGGCTCTCGCTGCTGACCAAGATCTGGACCGACGCCGGTCGTGACGGTGCACCCCGCGTGGTTGCCCTCGACATCAAACCCGACGCCGACCGGCTCGCCGAATGGGCCGCGGCCGGGGTCACCGACGTGCTCTACGGGCTGCCGGACAAACCCGAACCGGAGGTGCGTGCCTATCTCGAACGGTTGGCCGGCAAACTGCGGAACATGGAATTGATCACCGCGACGGGCGAGGACGACTAGCCGTGCGTATCGCCTTGTTGTCCTACCGCAGCAAGCCGCACTGCGGTGGGCAGGGGATCTACGTGCGTCGGCTCAGCACCGGACTGGCCGAACTCGGCCACGAGGTGGAAGTGTTCTCCGGCCAGCCCTACCCCATCGACCTCGACCCCCGGGTGAGGCTCACCGAGGTACCCAGCCTGGACCTGTACCGGGAGGACGACCCCTTCCGCACCCCGCACCCCAGCGAGATCCGCGACCACATCGACCTGTTGGAGCTGGCCACCATGTGGACTGCCGGCTTCCCCGAACCACGCACCTTCAGCCTGCGGGTGGCGCGACTGTTACGTGAGCGCGTGGGCGATTTCGACGTCGTCCACGACAACCAGTGCCTCGGCAGCGGACTGCTCGACATCGCCCGACACTTCCCGCTGGTCGCCACCGTGCACCACCCGATCACCAAGGACCGCGAGGTCGACCTGGCGGCCGCGATCTGGCGCCGCAAACCCCTGGTGCGCCGTTGGTACGGCTTCCTCGGAATGCAGCAGCGGGTCGCCCGGCGAATCCCCGACCTGCTGACCGTGTCCTCGTCGTCGGCCACCGATATCGCCGCGGACTTCGGTGTCCGTCCCGACCGGCTGAACGTGGTGCCGCTGGGCGTGGACACCGATCTGTTCGCCCCCCGCGGGCCCCGGGCGCCCGGCCGGATCGTCGCCGTCGCCAGCGCCGACAAGCCCCTCAAGGGCATCGCCCACCTGCTGCGCGCACTGACCACGCTGCGGGCCACCCGCCCGGTGGAACTCCAGCTGGTGGCGAAACTGGAACCCAACGGCCCCACCGAGAAACTGATCGCCGAACTCGGCCTGTCCGATATCGTCACCGTCCGCTCCGGTCTGACCGACATCGAACTGGCCGAGGTGCTGGCCTCCGCGGAGATCGCGTGCATCCCCTCCCTGTACGAGGGATTCTCGCTGCCCGCGGTGGAGGCCATGGCATCCGGAACACCCCTGGTGGTCAGCCGCACCGGCGCGCTACCCGAAGTGGTGGGTGAGCCGGGGGTGTGTGCGGAACTGACCGAACCCGGCGACTCCGCCGAACTCGCCCACACCATCGAACGCCTGCTCGACTCCCCACAGACCCGGCAGCGGATGCAGACCGCCTGCCGGGATCGCGCGGTCTCGGTGTTCTCCTGGGAATCGGTGGCCGCCCAGACCGTGCAGGTGTACGAGCGTGCCATCGCCCGGCACGCCGGTCGGCGCCCTGGCCGGCCAACCCCCGAGGAACTCGCTACCACAGGAGGCGCACAGTGCTGACCGTCGACTTCGACCGCGTCGGGATCCGCCCCGGCATCCGAGTGATCGACGTGGGATGCGGGGCCGGTCGACACGCGTTCGAAGCCTACCGGCGCGGTGCCGACGTCGTCGCGTTGGACCAGAACGCCGCCGACCTCGCCGATGTGGAAACCATGTTCCGGGCCATGGCCGAGGCCGGGGAGGTGCCCCCTGGCGGAACGGCCGTCACGGTACACGGCGACGCGCTCGCCCTGCCCTACGGCGACAACGAATTCGACGTCGTCATCGCCTCGGAAATCCTCGAGCACGTCCCCGCCGACGACACCGCCATCGCCGAACTGGTGCGTGTGCTCAAACCCGGCGGACAACTGGTGGTGACGGTGCCGCGCCGGCTTCCGGAACGGGTGTGCTGGGCGTTGTCGGACGAATACCACGCCAACGAAGGCGGCCACATTCGCATCTACAAGGCCGACGAACTACGGGACAAGATCACCGCCCGCGGGATGCGGTTCATCCACCGCACCCATGTACACGCCCTGCACTCGCCGTACTGGTGGATCAAATGCGCGGTCGGAGTGAACAACGACGACCACCCGCTGGTCCGCGCCTACCACCGGATGCTGGTGTGGGACATGATGCGCCGCCCCCTGCTCACCCGCGCCCTGGAAAAGGCGCTGGACCCGGTGCTCGGCAAAAGCGTCGCCCTGTACTTCGCGAAACCGGCGGTGGACCGTGCCGGCGTGTGAGCTACCGTCGATCCCGACCGTCCTCACCCGCCGCCAATGTCTACATACCGCCGAATCCATCGCCGCCGCCCAGGAACCCTCCGGGGCGATCCCGTGGTTCCCCGGCGGCCACACCGACCCGTGGGACCACATCGAATCGGCCATGGCCCTGACCGTGGCCGGACTGTGGGACGAGGCCGTCGCCGCCTACACCTGGTCGGCGAACACCCAACGCCCCGACGGGTCGTGGCCGATGCAACTGCGCGCCGGTGAGATCGAGAACGCCGCCACCGACGTCAACTTCTGCGCCTATATCGCCACCGGCGTCTGGCACCACCTCGCGGTCACCGGCGACACCGCATTCGCCGCCGACATGTGGCCGGTGGTCGCCGCCGCCATCGACCTGGTGATCGACAGCCAGGGGCCACAGGGACAGATCTTCTGGCTGCGCGACGGCGACAATATCACCGACGAAGCGCTGGTGACCGGCTCGTCCAGCATGTACCACAGCATCGGCTGCGCCCTGAAACTGGCCGAACGGCTCGGAGAACAGCGCCCCGAGTGGGAACGGGCCCGCGCCCGACTCGGGGCAGCGTTGCGGGAACACCCGGAGGTGTTCACGCCCAAGGACCGATACTCGATGGACTGGTACTACCCGGTCCTCGGCGGTGTACTGCGCGGCGCCGAGGGACACGACCGCATCACACAACGCTGGGACACGTTCGTGGTCGGCAATATCGGTATCCGCTGCGTCGCCGACCGGCCGTGGGTGACGGGCGCCGAAACCTGCGAACTGGTGCTGGCGCTGGACGCCCTGGGCGATCACGACCGCGCTCACCGACTGCTGGCCAGTATGCAGCACCTACGGGAAACCGACGGCTCCTACTGGACGGGACTGGTGTACGCGGACGGGAAACGCTGGCCGGTGGAACGCACCACCTGGACCGGCGCCGCCGTCATCCTCGCCGCCGACGCCCTGTCCCGCACCAGCCCCGGCAACGGGATCTTCCGGGACCTCGCCGCCGACGCCGTCGCCGGCGCACCCGTACCGGTACGCGTCTACGGGTGAGGGCCGGTAGCGCGGTCCCGGCAGACCCGCGGGGGAGGAGGGCGCCGATTGGAGGCTGCCCAGAAGTTTCCCCAGGTTCCCGCCGAGCACCAGGTCACGTACCTCGCCGGGGGTGGTGACCCGTTCGATGGTGGCGCGGGCGAGCACGGGATCACCGTAAGGGGCGTCCGAGCCGAACAACGTGCGCTCGGGGATTTCCCGGATCGCCGGTCGCACCGCGAAGACGATGGCAGCCGCGGACAGCTCCGGATACATACTCGACCAGGGTCGCGATCTCCGCACGGGCAGGCCCAGCGGTACCGAACCGAACCCGAGGAACCGGTTCGGGTGCGCGACCAGAGTTCGGTGCAGCTCCGCCCATGCGGTGCGATAGCCTTCGACGCTGTTGGCGCGACCTGCCAACGCATGGTCGAGGATGTTCATCTCGCGGCGCAGTGTTGCCAGGTCGACGGCACGTTCCGGGTGCGGTCGGGTCGCGAAGAGCACCGCGCGATCCACTCCCGCCTCGTCCAGGGCGGTGAGGTGGCTTCTACCGGGTCGTGGACATGGCTGTGGGCATCGATGATCAATGGCTCCTCCCATCGAGAGCGGGCCGCCGGAATGCGGCAGGTCCGTCCACTGTTGCTGCCTGACACTGTTGGAAGGTCAAGCACGAGAGGAAAGACGGTGCTCATCGGGGAACTGGCCGAGCGCACCGGAACCAGCGAACGCCTTCTGCGCTACTACGACCGGGTGGGGCTGCTCCGACCCGAACGCCGACCCAACGGATACCGGTTCTACGACGAAGACCCCCGCGACGGTCCTGCGGATTCGGGCGCTGCTCGCGGCCGGGCTACCGACCCGGATCATCCGTCGGATCTTGCCCTGCACCACCGATGAGGCCGCCGTGCTGCCCTGCCCCGGCCTGCCCCGGTGTCCTGGACGCGCTTCGCACCCGGCTGCATGAACTCGACCGGCGATCCGCCGAGATCGACGCGGCCAGGGACGTTCTGCGGCAGATCATCACCACCACCGAAACCGCCACCACGTCCTGAACTTCGGTGGCGCAACAGATCAGAGTTCGGCGAGCCGGGGGACGACCGGCGCCATACCGTCGATCCAGGCCGCCGGTGACCCGCCGGGCGGCATGACGATGGTGGTGTGCACACCGAGCTCGGCGTAACCGGCCATGTCGCGGACGAATTCGTCGTGTTCGTCGGGGCTCGGGGTGCCGGCGATGATGGTTTTGCGGATCGTATCGTAGTCGCGGCCCACCTCGTCGCAGTGCCGCCGCAACACGTCGAGCTTGTGGGCGATCTCCTCCGTCGAGGAGGCGAACAGATTGCACGCGTCACCGTACTGCGCGACCAGTCGCAGCGTCCGCCGTTCCCCACCACCGCCGATGAGCACCGTGGGACGATGCAGCGGCTGCGGCGAACACAACGTCTCGGCCAACCGGTAATGGGTGCCCTCGAACGGCCCGTTGTCGTCGGGGTCCCACATCTGCGCGCAGATGCGCAGCGTCTCCTCCAACCGTTCGAATCGTTCCCGCACCGGCGGGTACGGCACACCGAGTCCCAGGTGTTCGCGTTCGTGCCATGCGGCCCCGATTCCCAGTGCGGCCCGGCCACCGGACAGCACGTCCAGCGTGGTGACGATCTTGGCCAGCAGACCCGGATGCCGGTAGGTCACGCCGGTCACCAGCAGTCCGAGTTCGATGGTGGAGGTGTGCGCGGCCAGGTAGCCGAGCGTGGTGTAGCCCTCCAGCATGTTCGCCTCCGCGGGAAGCCCGGTCTGCTCGATCTGGAAGAAATGGTCCATGAACGACAGCCATGTCGCACCGACCTGTTCTGCCGAGGCGCCCACCCGGGCCAATTCGCCCGCGATAGCGGTGGTTCCACCATCGATATCGAAAATCGGGACGTGAAAACCGAGCTCCATACAGCTCTCCTTTGTCGTGTCGGCAACCCTGTGACAGCACGCTACGACCTGGAGGACGCTCCAGGTCAAATTTGGTGCGACCGTGTCGGAAAACGGATCGCGCTGGGGCAGTTCCTCACCGACGCGTGCGTCGGAATGCTCGCCGCGCCGTCACCCGCCCCGATGTGGTCGGCCTCTGGACATCGGAGTCACAGCTTCTTCATCCCGTGCCAGTACGATCCCCTCATCAGTTCCTCGCCGAGTTTCGGATTGTCGCCGGCGAGCATGACCAGTTCCCGAGGGGAGGGGAACTCCACGGTGCGCCCACCGAATCGTGCGCGCATCTCCTGGAGAAGTTCGGTATCCCGTCGGCTCAACGGACCGTTGCCGCCGGCGAGGAGATCATCGATACGGGATTTCATATTGTTGACGGACTCGCCCAGTTTCGCGGGTGTGAGGTCCCAGTCGTAGCCGGCCTTGGCCCAGGTGACGCCGCCGTCCTCGAGAGATGCGGTCACCAGCATCCTGTCCACACCCGAGCGGCGGAAGTAGTCCTCGGTCGCCGCGGAGAACGCGGTGGAGAAACCTTTACCGGTGAATCCTTTTCGGAGTTCGGTGTGTTCGTTGGTGACCACCAGCTTTCCGTCATCGTCACGTGTGAAGCTGTAGATGAGTTCCCCGACGTCGGCGCCGTTGTCGTCGCGGATATCGCCGAGGAAGTTCACCTTCGGTGGGCAGATGCTTCCATCGTCGTCGACCCAGGATTGTTCGTACCAGGCGCTGATGTTCTCGACCCGGTAGGGGCCGTATCTCTGTTGCAGCCCTCCCAGTTCCCGGGTCAGTTCGTGGATGTCGAGTTCCTCGCGGCGAGCTCTGTCGTAGAGGTCGCCGAGTGGTGGCATATGCGACAGATCGGTGAACGGTGTCCGTGTGGTGTTCGGGACGGAAGGGGTCGCACTCGGGGGAGCTCCGGCCGGATGTTGTGCGGCCACGACCCGCTCATATCCGCCATTGTCGGCACTGTCATGAACGCGCGGAACCGCCTTGGCCTCGGCGGCCAGATCGCCCAGCGGGGCATTCAGATGGTTACGGGTATAGCGACCGATCAGATCGACCAGGTCCTCCTGCAGGCGCCGCAATAGAGCATCGGGCCCCTCATCGGGCAAATGCCTCATCGGCGAGGTCCGCCATACGGTGGGCTCGCCGGCGGCTCGACAGGGTGTGCTTTGCGATCGACACATCGATCGCCGGTGTCGAGGACCGACACGTCCGGCATCAATACTTCCTCCGTGCGAACCGAGGACTCGCGAAGAAGATGCTAGGACATCCACTCATATGGCAGTACATCCGCCCGGGATCACCGAAAACGCGTGCGTGTCGGAGATGATCCGGGCCCCGGGCGAATCCGCGGGCCGTGCCCGCACCGCGGCGTCGCGTGGTGAGGCGATCCTCAAGGACGCTTGCGTCGGCGGTAGCGCACCGCACACGGCTGTTGCAGCTGCACCACCATCTTCGAATGATCGTTGCGATAGGTGTCCGACGGCTGTGCCATCTCGAACTCCCAGTCCCGCAGCAGGATCGAGAAGATCGCCTTGAGCTGCATGAGAGCGAACGCCGCTCCCACGCAGCGGTGGCGGCCGGCGCCGAACGGGATCCAGGTCCAGCGATTGACGAGGTCGGCCTGGTTGGGGTCGATGTAGCGACCTGGGTCGAAGGTGTTGGGGTCGGGGAAGTCCTCGGGGATCCGGTTGGAAATGGCGGGGGTGGCGGCCACATGGTCACCGGGGGAGATGGTGTGGCCGCACACCTCGAATTCGCCGCGGGCGACCCGCATCAGGATGATCAGCGGCGGATGCAGGCGCAGAGTTTCCTTCAGGACGGCCTCCAGCCGCGGGATCTGTCGCAGCGCGTGGAAACTCACCTCTTGGCCGTCGGCGTAGAGTTCGTCGAGTTCGGCGACCACGTCGGACAGGATCTGCGGATGCCGCAGTAGTTCGATCACCGTCCACGCCGCCGTCCCGGAGGTGGTGTGGTGGCCGGCGAACATCATGGAGATGAAGATGCCGGTGATCTCACCGGCGCTGAACTGGGGGCTGCCGTCGTCCTTGGTGACCGAGACCAGCACATCCAGCAGGTCTCGGTCCTGTTTGCCCTTCGGCGGATTCGCGATTCGCCCGTTCATGATCTGCTGCACCAGTTCCACCAGCGCGGCCCGGGATTCGTCGCGTCGCCGGAAACTGTCGATCGGCAGGTACGGGTCCACATACGCCAGCGCGTCGGTGCCGCGTTCCAGGTCGTGATACAGGCGCGCGAAGCGGCTGTCGAGTTCGTTGCGGAACTTCGCCCCGATCAGACACGCCGAGGACGTGTAGATGGTGAGTTCGGCGAAGAAGTCGAGCAGATCGATCTCGCCCTCGTCGCCCCAGGAGGCCAGCATTCGATTCACCTCGTTCTCGATGGTGCCGGCGTGGCCGCGCATCTGTTCGGCGCGCAAGGCGGAGTTGTGCAGCATCTCCTTACGCCGTTCGGGACCGGCGTCGAAGACCACGCCCTCCCCGAAGATCGGTTTCATGAACGGGTATGCCGCGGCCTGGTCGAGGTCTTCGTCGGGGGCTCGGAAGAAGAATTCGTTCGCCTCGGCGCCCGAGAGCAGGATGACCTGGCGTCCGGCGAGTTCGAACATGCCCACATCACCGCATTCCTGGCGGACCCGGCGCATGAGCGCGATCGGATCGGTGCGGAACTCCTCCAGGTGACCGTGTTCGTGTTCGCCTCCGGACACCCGCGGTGGTTTCACCAGAGTCATGTGGAAATCCTTCCCCAGAGTACTGTCCAGGATCTGTGTCGGACACCTGTCCGGACAGTACTATGGAGTGTTGTGTGCAGGCAACCCGTCGTTTACGTGGTCAACCTCGCGAAGCGCCGACATCACCCGAAGCGGAATGCCATAATTCTTGGACACTTGTATGGAATAGTGCTCGATGCCCCCTCTGCCTGTACCCGGCAGATGCCGCCACCTCGATCACCGGACAGGTCTTCATCGCCGCCGGCGGTTTCGTCGCCCGCTACGACCGCCCCCAACCCACCGTCCTCGGCTTCCGCGACCGCACCACCGCCCCACCGTGGTCCCATACCGACCTGCACCGCATGATCACCGGCACCGACACCGAAACACCCACCCCATGAACGACTTCCCCGAACTCGGCTGCTACGGCCTCCCCGGCCACACCACCGACCCACACACCCTGCTCACCGAGGCCCGCGACGCCGAACGCCTCGGCTTCGGCGCCCTGTTCCTGTCCGAACGCTTCACCACCAAAGAAGCCATCGCCGTCGCCGCCGCCGCGGGCGCCGTCACCACCCGCCTCGGAATCTGCACCGCCGCCACCAACCCCAACACCCGCCACCCCCTGATCACCGCGGGCGCCGCCGTCACCCTGCACCGCCTCACCCGCGGCCGCTACACCCTCGGCCTCGGCCGCGGTTTCGACGCCCTCTTCCACCTCATGGGCCTTCCCCGCATCACCACCGCCCAACTCCGCGACGCCATCGGCCTCTACCGAGCCCTGTGGCGCGGCGACACCGTCCTCGACCACACCGGCCCCACCGGAAACCACCCCCTGCTGCGCCTGGACATCGACCACCCCCAAGACATCCCGATCGCCCTCGTCGCCATCGGCCCCAACACCCTGCGCCTGGCCGGGCAGATCGCCGACTCCGTCGTCCTGCACACCTTCCTCACCGACATCGCCACCCGCCGCGCCGTCGACACCGTCCGCGCCGCTGCCGAAACCGCCGGCCGCGACCCCACCACCATCCGCATCTGGTCGGTCCTGGCCACCGTCGACGACACCCAGGGCGAACCCGCCCGACTCCGCAAACTCGTCGGCCGCCTCGGCACCTACCTGCAGGGATACGGCGATATCCTCGTCGAGGTCAACGGCTGGGACCACACCGTCCTCGACGAATTCCGCGCCCACCCCCTCGTCACCGGCGCAACCGGCGCCCTCGACACCGTCGCCGACCTCCATACCCTCACCGAAGTGGAAGAACTCCTACCCGCCGACTGGCTCGCCGCCTCCGCCACCGGAACCCCCACCGCCTGCGCCGCCCGCATCGCCGACCAGTTCACCGCCGGCGTCGACGGCGTCATCCTGCACGGCAACACCCCCACCGAACTGATCCCCGTCCTCGAGGCATGGCGCACCCACCGCGACCCCGGCCGGTTCACCCACCTACCGGCCAACCCCGGCAGGAGCCACCGATGACCCCCGAACCCGTCACCACCGTCGACGAACTCACCCCCACCTGGCTCACCGCCGCCCTCGGCGCCCCCATCCACGACGTCACCGCCGAACCCATCGGCACCGGCCAGATCGGTTCCGTCCACCGCCTACACCTCACCGGCGACCACAACACCCCCCGCACCCTGCTCGCCAAACTCCCCGCCCCCGACCCCGCCGCCCGCGACATGCTCGCCGGCGCCTACCGACAAGAAATCCGCTTCTACACCGACATAGCCCACACCGTCGCCGTCCGCACCCCCCACTGCCACTATGCCGCCGCCCGCGGCACCGGCAGTGAATTCACCCTCCTGCTGGAAGACCTCGCACCCGCCCGACAAGGCGACCAACTCACCGGATGCACCATCGCCCAAGCCCACGCCGCCGTCGCCAACCTCGCCGGACTCCACGCCCCCCGCTGGTGCGACCCCACCCTGCTCGATATCGACGGCTTCACCCGCAACGGCCCCGCCGAAGCCGAAATACTCGCCGAACTCTACGGCCCCACCACCGAAATCTTCCTCGATCGTCTCGGCGACCGACTCCACCCCGACGACCACGCCACCCTCCGCGCCTGCGTCCCCGCCATCGCCGACTGGCTGGTGGCCCGCCCCGAACGCTTCACCCTCATCCACGGCGACTACCGACTCGACAACCTCCTGTTCACCGACACCCGACCCCCCACCGTCACCGCCGTCGACTGGCAAACCGTCAACCTGGGCCTACCCGCCCGCGACCTCGCCTACTTCATCACCACCGCCCTCGACACCCCCACCCGCCGCACCGGCGAAGACGCACTCATCACCACCTACCATCGGCGACTCACCGAACTCGGCGTCACCGACCACCCCCTCGACGACTGCCGCCAGGACCACCGCTTCGCCGCCCTCCAAGGCCCCCTCATCACCATCCTCGGCGCCGCCTACAGCACTCCCGGCGACCGCGGCGACGCCATGTTCGCCACCATGGCCCGACGCAGCTGCGCAGCCATCCGCGACCACCACTCACTCGAACAAAAACCCGCCTGAACCCCCACCCGAACACCGGCGAAAACGCTGTCCCACCCGGAAATCCCCGACACCGCGACACAGTTGCCGGCACCTGCCCGAAGCCCCGGACAACGAGACGACATCGACGGCGGGCACCCGAGAAACCCACCGCTCAGCGGTCATCACCCGCCTCATCACCGTCCCCGACGGCAACCGGACCCGACGGATGCGCACTCCACTGCGACCACGACCCCGGATACAGTGCCGCATCGACCCCCACCAACTTCAACGCCGCCACCCCCACCGCCGCAGTCACCCCCGACCCGCAATACACCCCCACCGTGGCCGCATCCCCAACCCCGATCTCGGCGAACAACGCGGCCAACTCCGCCGAGGAACGGAAAAACCCCCGCTCGTCGAGCAACGCCGCCCCCGGCACATTACGAGCCCCGGGAATATGCCCCGCCACCGGATCCACCGGCTCCACCTCACCCCGGAAACGCTCCGGCGACCGCATATCGACCAACACCCCCCGCTCGGGCACCGCCGCCGTCTCGATCGTGGTCAACGTCGCCAACGCCCCCTCGTACAGATCGTCGAACACAACCCGGATATCACCGGCAACCGGATGCTCGACACCATCGACGAGCTCATACCCCGCCGCCACCCACGCCCCCAACCCACCATCCAGAATCCGCACATCATGAATCCCCGCCGCCCGCAACACCCACCATGCCCGCGCCGACCCCGCCCGATTCCAGTCGTCGTACACCACGATCGGCACCCCGGCACACGCCCCCCCACCGCCGCGCCGCCGCCTGCACCGCCACCCCCTTCGGCAACGGATGCCGACCATGACCGGTCACCGAACGATCCGACAACTCGGTCTCCAGATCCGCATACACGGCACCCGGAATATGCCCCAACACATAATCGGCGCGCCCATCGGGCCGATCCAACCGCCACCGGACATCGACAACGGTCACCGGGTCGGCGGCCGCGATCCGCTCGGCCAACTCCGCGACCGTGATCAACGTATCGGTGCGGAACGTCTCCGCGCGATAAGCCATATCGCGACCCCTCTCGTCCGAACGACAAGAACCCTCGGCTCGGGCCGCCCCACCGGCCCACGCGAACACCGACCGGCGAAGCGACCACAAAACGTGACGAACCCGCGAACGGGGAAACCCTCGTAGTCAAACAACAGGCCCCGAACGAGAAAAGAGTTGCACCACACCTGATTCGAATACTGGCGCCGCACCGAACAACCACCCACCCGGCGCACCGAACCCACCGACGACGACACCGGCCACCCGCCCACAGTGGGCAACACCCCCACAACATGGCACCATCTGGCAGATGACCGGCACATCCGACGCGACACAACGGCTACGCGACCTCGCACGACTACGTCGCGTCCGCGACCGGATCGACCGCGAATACGCCCAACCCCTCGACGTCGAAGCGCTCGCCCGCGACGCCCACATGTCCGCCGGACACCTCAGCCGCGAATTCCGCCGCGCCTACGGCGAATCACCGTACTCGTACCTGATGACCCGCCGCATCGAACGCGCCATGACCCTCCTGCGCCGCGGCGACCTCAGCGTCACCGAAGTCTGCTTCGCCGTCGGCTGCTCCTCCCTCGGCACCTTCAGCACCCGCTTCACCGAACTGGTCGGAGTACCCCCCAGCGTCTACCGCCGTCAAGCCATGAACGCCACCGCCGGCATGCCACCATGTGTGGCCAAACAGGTCACCAGACCGATCAGGAATCGAGAAGCACCGTCACGCAAGACCACCTAGCGTGACAGCCGTGAACATCACCATCCACCAGACCTACCTCCCACACGACGACGCCGAAGCCGCCCTCACCTTCTACCGCGACACCCTCGGCTTCGAAGTCCGCAACGACGTCGGCTACAACGGGATGCGCTGGATCACCGTCGGACCCACCAACCAACCCGACGTCTCCATCGTCCTACACCCACCGGCCGCCGACCCCGGCATCACCGACGACGAACGCCGCACCATCACCGAAATGATGGCCAAAGGCACCTACGCCGCCATCAACCTGGCCACCACCGACCTCGACGGCACCTTCGAACGACTCCAGGCCGCCGACGCCGAAGTCGTCCAAGAACCGATCGACCAACCCTACGGCGTCCGCGACTGCGCCTTCCGCGACCCCGCCGGCAACCTGATCCGCATCCAAGAACGACGCTGAACACCCACCCCACCCGACGCGGACAGCCCGCCCCACACAGGAAGACACGATGACCACGGCCACCACGACCGACACCCCATCACCCGTCCTGCACCCCGCCGACAGCCACGACCTCATCCGCGTCCACGGCGCACGCGTGAACAACCTCCGCGACATCGACATCGCCATCCCCAAACGCCGACTCACGGTCTTCACCGGCGTCTCCGGCTCCGGCAAGAGCTCCCTGGTATTCGGCACCATCGCCGCCGAATCGCAACGACTGATCAACGAAACCTACAGCGCCTTCGTCCAAGGCTTCATGCCCACCCTCGCCCGCCCCGAGGTCGACGTCCTCGACGGACTCACCACCACCATCATCGTCGACCAACAACGCCTGGGCTCCGACCCCCGCTCCACCGTCGGCACCGTCACCGACGCCAACGCCATGCTGCGCATCCTGTTCAGCCGACTCGGCGACCCCCACATCGGCCCACCCAGCGCCTACTCCTTCAACACCGCCTCGGTCCGCGCCGCCGGCGCCATCACCGTGGAACGCGGCCCCGGCAAAGCCAAACCCGTCAAAGCGACCTTCTCCCGCACCGGCGGCATGTGCACCCGCTGCGAAGGCCGCGGCACCATCAACGATATCGACCTCACCCAGCTCTACGACGACACCAAATCACTGGCCGAAGGCGCATTCACCATCCCCGGCTGGAAATCCGACAGCTTCTGGACCGTCCGCGTCTACGCCGAATCCGGCTTCGTCGACCCCCACAAACCCATCCGCGACTACACCGAAAAAGAACTCCACGATTTCCTCTACAAAGAACCGGTCAAAGTCAAGATCGACGGCGTCAATCTCACCTACGAAGGCCTGATCCCCAAAATCCGCAAATCCTTCCTCGCCAAAAACCCCGAATCGATGCAACCGCACATCCGGGCATTCGTGGAACGAGCGGTCACCTTCACCACCTGCCCCGACTGCGCCGGCACCCGCCTCAGCGAACAGGCCCGCTCCTCCCGCATCCGCGGCATCAATATCGCCGACGCCTGCGCCATGGAAATCACAGACCTCGCCGAATGGGTCCGCGACCTCGACGAACCCACGGTCGCGCCCCTGCTGGCCGCACTACGCCAAACCCTCGACTCGTTCGTGGAAATCGGCCTCGGCTACCTCAGCCTCGACCGTCCCGCCGGCACCCTCTCCGGCGGCGAGGCCCAACGCGTCAAAGTGATTCGCCACCTCGGCTCCGCCCTCACCGACATCACCTACGTCTTCGACGAACCCACCGCCGGCCTGCACCCCCACGACATCCAACGCATGAACAACCTGCTGCTACGGCTACGGGACAAAGGCAACACCGTCCTGGTTGTGGAACACAAACCGGAAACCATCGCCATCGCCGACCACATCGTCGACCTCGGCCCCGGCGCAGGCAGCGCCGGCGGCACCATCTGCTACGAAGGCACCCTCGAAGGACTACGCCGCAGCAACACCATCACCGGCCGCCACTTCGACGACCGCGCCACCCTCAAAACCACCCTCCGCACCCCCACCGGCACCCTGAAAATCCGCGGAGCCACCACCAACAACCTCCGCAACATCGACGTCGACATCCCCCTCGGCGTGCTCTGCGTCGTCACCGGCGTCGCCGGCTCCGGCAAAAGCTCCCTCATCCACGGCTCCATCCCCACTTCCGCCGGCGTGATCACCGTCGACCAAACACCCATCCGCGGCTCACGCCGCAGCAACCCCGCCACCTACACCGGACTACTCGACCCCATCCGCAAGGCCTTCGCCAAAGCCAACAGCGTCAAACCCGCACTGTTCAGCGCCAACTCCGAAGGCGCCTGCCCCACCTGCAACGGCATCGGCGTCATCTACACCGACCTGGCCATGATGGCCGGCGTCGCCACCCCCTGCGAAGAGTGCGAAGGAAAACGCTTCCAACCGGCCGTCCTGGAATACCGCCTCGCCGGCCGCGACATCAGCGAAGTACTCGCCATGTCGGTGACCGAAGCCGAACAGTTCTTCGCCACCGAAGAAGCACGTACACCGGCCGCGCACGCCATCCTGAAACGACTCGACGACGTCGGACTCGGATACCTCACCCTCGGCCAACCCCTCACCACCCTCTCCGGCGGCGAACGGCAACGCCTCAAACTGGCCGGCCACATGGCCGACAAAGGCGGCATCTACGTCCTCGACGAACCCACATCCGGCCTCCACCTCGCCGACGTCGAACACCTCCTCGGCCTCCTCGACCGACTGGTCGACGCCGGGAAATCGGTCATCGTCATCGAACACCACCAAGCGGTCATGGCACACGCCGACTGGATCATCGACCTCGGTCCCGGCGCCGGCCACGACGGCGGACAAATCGTCTTCGAAGGCACCCCCGCCGACCTCGTCGCCGCCCGCTCCACCCTCACCGGCGAACACCTCGCCACCTACATCGGCGCCTGACCCTCACCGCCTACGCTCGACACACCACCATCCGATATCGGACACCGGCGGTGTCGTGACAGCGAAGACCACGCCGACACGACACCGCCGAGCACACCCGAAACAGGCCACCCCGGCGACTCGGGCCGACCGGGCGCACGGCCACCGGCCCGCACCCTCCCGAAAACCCGGCCAACCGGAAAGGAGCCCCGTGTGTCCGACCATCGCACCCGACTCACCGCCACCACCGCGCCGGCCGCCACCATCTGGATCCGCCTCTACGTGGGCGTGGTGTTCCTCTGCGAAGGCATCCAAAAATTCCTCTACCCCGACCACCTCGGCACCGGCAGATTCGACAAGGCCGGAATCCCGGCACCCCAGTTCTTCGCCCCCCTCGACGGAGTATTCGAAATACTCTGCGGCGCCCTGATACTGGCCGGACTGCTCACCCGCGCAGCCGCCATACCCATGATCGTGAACATGCTCGGCGCCCTGCTCATCACGAAACTACCCATCCTGTGGGGAGAAGCGGCCCTGTTCGCCGGCAAATCCGGCTGGTGGGACCTCATCCACGAATCCCGCACCGACCTCGCCCAACTATGCGGCAGCATCTTCCTACTGATCGTCGGAGCCGGAAGATGGTCGATGGACGCCCACCTGTCCCGCACCCACACCCCCACATGAGCCCCGACCGCAACCGTTACCGACGCGCCCCCGACGCCGAAACATCACCGGACTCATCGTCGGCGAGGGCGAAATAATTCTCCTCCTCCTGGAGGAAATGCAATTGCAACAAGGTGTGCAGACCATACAGGCAAGCGAGCAGATCATCGACCTGGTCACCCGCGATGGCGCCCGCGGCATGGGCGCGATCCAGATGAGCACCGATGCGAGTGGTGAGCCGTTGAATCTCCGCATGAGCCCGGCTCATCGTCGCGGTGGCCTCGGCGCTGCCGAGCGGACCCGCCAACGCCGGATAGAGCAGAGCCTCCTCGGCCTGCTCGTGGGGGAGTAGGTCGGTGACGAGAAAACGGTAGGCCTCATCGACCGCGGCCATGGCCGTGGACGCATCGGCGACCAACCGATCGGCGGCGGTGCGCAACAACGCAAGCATCTCACGCAAGGTGTCGTGTTCACCCGCGAAACGATGCAAAAGCTCCTCCGTCACCGGAGCAATCTCGGTCCGAGCGGCCGGATCACCCCGCAGAGCACGCAACGCGTTGAGAATAACGGCCACATCAATACCCTCTTGCAGCAACGCCCCCGCCGCCGGGGGAAGCAACCCGACCGCGGCCACCACCATGGCCGACAACGACAAACCCATCCCGACCACGGCACTTTGCACAGCAATACGCCGCGACCACCGAGCGATATCCATGGCATCGGCGAGTCGATCGAGCCGATCGGTAGTCAACACGACATCGGCGGCCTGTGACGAGGCAGTGGACCCCCGAGCACCCATCGCCACACCAACCGTCGCCGCAGCCAGGGCAGGAGCATCGTTGACACCATCTCCCACCATCACCGTCACCGCATGTTCCCGCTCACCACGGACAGCGGCGACCTTGTCGGCCGGGCTCTGCCCCGCACACACCTCGTCGAGACCGAGCACAACGGCAACCTCACGAGCCGGTTCGAGACGATCACCGGTGAGCATCACCAACCGATTCAACCCCGCCCGCCGCAACCTCCGTATCGTGCGCGGCGCCTGCCGCCGCAGCGGATCACGCAACAAAACCGCCCCCACGAGTTCACCGTCGACAACGATCCACGCGATCGCCGCGGAGTCCAGCCGAGCTCGCTCGGCCACACTCCGCCCCCAACCGGACCCGATCACCTCACCGGGCGGCCTGCCCACCTCGACACGATGCCCGTCGACGACACCGGACACACCGCGACCGGGCCGTTCGACCACCCCCGTGGGCAGCGACAACGCCAACCCACGCGCCAACGCCTCCGTTACGATCGCCTCGGCCAACACATGCGGCGACAACCGGTCCACCGACGCCGCCAACCGCAACACCTCGGCCGCATCACGACCGGGAACGGCGATCACCTCCACCACCGCGGGCCGACCCGCGGTGAGCGTTCCGGTCTTGTCCATCACCAAAGTGGTCGCACGACCCAAATTCTCCAGCGCGCCGCCGCCCCGGACCACCACCCCGTACCGAGAGGCCCGCGACAACCCCGACACAATGGCCACCGGCGCGGCCAACAGTAGCGGACACGGGGTGGCGACCACGAGCACCGCAACCGCCCGCACCGCCGCCCCGCTCCACAACCACGCCGCCCCGGCCACGGCCAAGGCCACCGGCAGAAACCAGGCCGCATACCGATCGGCCAACCGAACCACGGGCGCGTTCTCGGCGCCGGTCTCCTGAGCCAACCGCACAATCCCGGCATAGGTGCTCTCGGCCGCGGTTGCGGTCGCACACATCTGAAACGAGGCGCCCGCGTTGACGACACCGCTGCGCACCGGCTCCCCGATACCGCGTTCGACCTGCACCGGCTCCCCGGTGAGCGCCGACTCGTCCAATACCGCCACCGTATCGGTGATCCGCCCGTCGACCGGCACCACCTCACCCGGTGCCACCACCAGCACATCGCCCACGGCGACCTGCTCCAACGGGACAACGCTCACCTCGGCGCCGACCCGGCGACGAGCCGTGCGCGGCGCATGCTCGAGCAGGACCCGCAGGTCACGAGAAGCACGTCGTGCCGCCGCCGCATCGAGTGCGCGACCGGTCGCCAACATCACCGCGATCAGCGCACCGGCAAGGTATTCGCCCACCCACAACGAACCCACCAGCGACAACACCGCGATCAGATCGACCCCCGCCTTACCCCGTAGCAGTGTGGCCACCATCCACCACACCGCCGGCGCGATCGCCACCACCGTCGCCGCGATCCAGCATGCGTCGGCGGCCTCGCGCAGGTTGAGCAACCACAGCACCGCCCCGAGCGCAGCCGCGGTTACGGTCACCACCGCCAGCCCCGGCGCCACCCACCTGGAGGCTTGCCGCAGCCACCGTCCGATCGTCGAATCCGTTTCGGTCATACTCCGACCCGATCCCTGTCGATGAGCGGCCTCACCACCCCATGAGACCCGAGGAGCGTCATCTCCGACCAGGGCCGCAATTCCCGAACCCAGGTGTCATTGGCCTCGGTGATACGTATTCGTCCGGAGATACGGTAATCCCCCCCCCTCAGCAACCCCGTAAATCGTCACAGTGACGAATCATGATCGAAGGCCGAGGGGAGGGGAGGGAATGCGGCACGGGGGAGTGATGGGCGAAGGTCGGCCACCCGACGATGCGAGCTCGGGTCGCGAGGCGAGGGTATGACGGGAGGTGTGTATGCCGTCATGACCGCGTCTCATGGCAACCCGCCGTGCCGAACCGGCGGCTGCGGTGTGTTGCCGTCACGCCTGGCGAGACCCGATGCTCGGACGATGTCACACTCATGATTGACATAATCCGCAGACGCGATCCGATCGACGCAACCCGACAACGGTCGACCTCGGGATTCCATTCGTTCCGAATGACCAAGGCCGGGTCTTGACCGTTTTGCCCGGAAAGCGTCGAAAGCCGCGCGACGCCCGTCTCGTGCGGCGAGCGCCCGGAGTCCGATCGGCCACTTCCGAAAAATGCCGATAATCTACATTATGTAAAGTAAAGCGCACGGTAGCCTCGGGCGATGCCGAGATGACGACCACCTCGCGCGAAGGCTGGAGAGGGGTTCGCCCAGTCGTTTCGGGAAGGGTTGCTGTGCAACTCCCCTGCCGAGTACGCGGGAATCGGATATGCAGCGTCACCCGTGGCGCTTTGCGCAACCTTCACCCGGGATCGATGACTACGCACTCTCATCCGGATCGGGATGGTAGTCCCGGAATTCCCACCTGCCGATGCGTCCGATCTCCGCAACGAGTTCTTCCCAGGTGGGACGTTCGAGATCCCGTAGGAAGTTCTCGACGTGCCGGCGGATCAGGTCGGTATCGATCCGGTCGAGTACCAGGGTGAATTCGTCGGGTGCGAGCTCGCTCGAGCCGCCGGATCGTGCGCGTCCTTCGGGTGTGCAGACGAGGAGATCGAATGCCTCTGCCTCTGGTGTGTTCTCGGGTCCGATCATCAGCTGCACCAATATGGTGTCCACTGTCTGTTCGGCACCGTTGTCGGTGAGATCGGTATCCGGGCTGTGTATTCCTTTGAGTTCGGCCTTCATCGCCGCTCCTCGATTATCAGATGCGCGTTGGCTTCCCAGTGTCGGCTGGTCTCGGATCGCTGCTCGTAATTGGCCTCCACTCCCCTGCCGGATGGTTTCTGCTGCGGCGGGCGGAATTGACGCAACCCGTCTTTGCTGACCAATCGGTAGGTGTCGCCGTATGGCAGCCTGCGGGCCCCGAGGCCGACCCAGGCCAGGCCGGCGGCCTCTGCTTCGGCGCGATCGGCGCGGCCGATTCCGAAATTTCCGCTTCGTGCGCAAGCGCTGCGCACGATTTCCACGACTTTCCGCCTGTCGGGAAAAATCGACCGTTTTTCCTTGGGTGATCGGGGGGTCGATGTCTCAGGGTGGGTGCACTGCTCCGAGGCGGCCGTATTGCTGGGGGTGGCCCTCCCCTCGGTTTGGAGGGCGTCCCGAATTCGTCGGCCGTTCGTGGCGTCGTTCGTGCTCAGCTCTCGTGTCGTGGCCCGTATTCCGGAATCGACCAGGCCTTCCGCCTCGGCGCGGATTTCTTGGACGTATTTCCGAAGATGGGTGGCCAAACGGTTGGCGAACTCGGCGTACTGGGCGGAAACGTACGACACCGACAGCCCCCTCCGGAAGACGCTCAATAAAATACTGGTCAGTCTATTCATAAGGGGTGGACGCTGCGAACTCGCTCCACATGCCGCAACCACGTGGGGATCGCCACGGCACCGTGCCGCGCTGCCGTGCGCGGCACGACGCCGTCGACAGCGGCGGCCGTCCCGGATCCAGGGCGGATACCGCCGGGTGTCGGGTCACCGCTCGAGGTGTTCATCGAGGACTCGGGCGATCTGGGCGATCGCTGCGGGTTCGGTCATGGCGAGGTGGGTGGTGTCGATATCGAAGTTCGCGATCTGCCCGCGGACGACGGGCGCCCATCCTCGATGTCCTGCCGCATCGGCTCGCCTTTCTCGTGTCGCGGTGAAATACAGCAGGTCACCGTCCAGGACCGGGGGGCGCCATTCGCCGGCGGCCCGGATGGACAGGTTGTAGGCGTCGGTCATGCGTTGGATCCTGGCGGCGTCGATATCGAGGCCGTCGCCCAATCGTTGTCGGATCAGGTCGGCGGCTTCTTCGGCCGTGGCGTCGACGTCCACGAAGTCGATGCCCACGACCGGGCCGAGGTTGCTGATCAGTTCCCCGGCTGTGACCGTGGAGACGCTCGAGGCGTCGACACCATCGGCTTCGGAGTCCAGTAGTGCCAGTAGTGCGACCTGCTCGCCGGCTGCGCGCATCTCGACGGCGACGGCGTGGGCGATCAGCCCGCCCAACGACCAGCCGAGGAGGTGGTACGGTCCGTGCGGTTGGACCGTACGGATCTCGTCGACGTAGCGGCGGGCGATTTCGCCGATCGATGTCGGTCCGGGGTTTTCCCCGCTGATCTGGGGGGCCTGGATGCCGTATATCGGTCGGTCGGCGGACAGGTGTTCGTCGAGGGGGCGGTAGCACCAGGCCAGGCCCGAGGCGGGATGGATGCAGAACAGGGGTTCTCGTTGTCCGCCGGTGCGGATCGGGAGTAGGACGTCGAACCCGAAGGCGGTCGTGTCGGCGGGGGTGTGACCGGCAGGTATCCCGGATTCGATGCGTTTGGCGAGGTCGGCCGGGCGTGGATCCGACAGTATCCAGCCGATCGGGATCTCGTAGTCGAGTTCTTTCTTCAATTCGTTCACCACTTGGACCGAGCGCAGCGAGTTGCCGCCCAGTGCGTAGAAGTCGTCGTCGGCGCCGACTCGTTCCACACCGAGTACGTGTTCGAAGGCGTGGGCGATCTCGGCTTCCAGTGGTGACGAGGGTTTGCGGTACTCCCCTACCGTGAGGGTGGGTTCCGGTAGCCGGTTGCGGTCCAGTTTGCCGGAGGGGGTGAAGGGCGCCGTGTCGAGCACCATCACCGTGGTGGGCACCATGTAGCCGGGTAGTTCGGCGGCGGCGTGGGCCAGAACGGCATCGGTGTCGATGGTGGCGCCGGCGGTGGGAACGAGGTAGCCGACGAGGTGTTCGGTGGTGCCGATGGTGCGCACCGTGACGATTGCGCGGGACACGGTGGGGTGTTCGGCGAGGACCGTCTCGATTTCTCCGAGTTCGATGCGCAGACCACGGAGTTTCACCTGGAAGTCGGTGCGTCCCAGGTATTCCAGGTCACCGGTGCGGTGTCGGCGGGCCAGGTCGCCGGTGCGGTACATGCGGTCGCCGACGGTGTAGGGGTCGGGGATGAACCGTTCCGCGGTCAGGCCCGGTCGCGCCTGGTAGCCGCGTGCGATCTGGGCGCCTGCCAGGTATAGCTCTCCGGCCACGCCGGGCGGTACCGGTTGTAGGCGTGGGTCGAGGATGTAGGCGCGGACGTTCCATACCGGTGCGCCCATGGGGATGTTGCCGGTGTCGGTTTCGTGTACGGGGTGGGCGGTGGCGTGGAGGGTGAATTCGGTCGGCCCGTACAGGTTGTGCAGGTCGATGTCGGGCATGACCTGTCGTGCGGCGGCCACCACGTCGGCGCCGAGGGCTTCACCGCCGACGAGGAGCGCCCGCAGGGATCGCAGGGTGTGTGCGGGGGCGGTGTCGGCGAATGCCGCCAGCATCGATGGGACGAAGGAGGTGATGGTGACCTGGTGGTCGGCGATGGTTCGGGCGAGGTAGGCGGGGTCGGTATGTCCGTCGGGTCGGGCGATCACCATTCGTGCGCCGACCGCCAGGGTCGCGAACAGTTCCCATACCGAGACGTCGAAGGTGGCGGGGGTTTTCTGTAGGACGACGTCGGTGGGTGTCAGGTGGTAGGTGCCGATTATCCAGTGCAGTTGGTTCAGTACCGCTCGATGGGGTACGGCCACGCCTTTGGGGCGGCCGGTGGATCCGGAGGTGAACAGCACGTAGGCGGTGTTGTGGGGTCGTAGTGGTGTGTGTCGGTCGTGGTCGGTGACGGGTGTGTCGTCGAATTCGGACAGGTCCAGGTCGTCGAGGGAGGTCAGGACCACCACGGGGGCGGCGGTTTCCAGCATGTATTCGACGCGTTCGGTGGGGTGGTCCGGGTCGATCGGTACGTATCCGCCGCCGGCGGCGTGGGTGGCGTACATGGCGGTGACCTGGTCCAGGGAGCGCGGCATTCGCAGCGCCACCAGGGTTTCGGGGCCCACGCCGCGGGAGATCAGCCATCGGGCGAGTCGGTTGACGCGGGCGGAGAACTCCGCGTAGGTCAGGGTTCGGTCGCCGAAGGTCACGGCGGGTCGGTGCGCGTGTCGGTGTGCGGCGTGGGTGAATACCGAGGCCAGTGTTTCGTCGGGGGGAAGGGGGTGTTCGGTGGAGTTCCACCGCACCAGGGCGGCCTGTCGTTCGGCGGGGTCGAGCAGGTCCACGTCGTGGACGGATTGGGTCGGGTTGTCCGCGAGTGCGGTGAGTATCCGCAGGAGTCGGTCGACGATGGTGGTTGCGGTGGTGGGGTCGAACAGGTCGGTGGCGTAGGTGAGCTCACCGGTGAGGCCGGCGGGGGCGCCGGTGGGGTCGTAGGAGTCGGATACGGTGACCTGGAGGTCGAACAGTGAGATGCCGGTGTCGGCTTCGACGGCGGATACGGACAGTTCGGGTAGTTCGAAGTCGGTGGTGGTGAGGTTCTGGAAGGCGAGCATCACCTGGAACAGGGGGTGGTGTGCGTGGGTGCGTACGGGGTTGAGTTCCTGCACCAGGCGTTCGAACGGCACGTCGGCGTGTCCGAATGCGGCCAGGTCGGTGTTTCGCACGTGGTCGAGCAGTTGGGTGAACGACATGCCCGGGGTGATGTGGGTGCGTAGGACGAGGGTGTTGACGAACATGCCGATCAGGTCGTCGAGTTCGGGTTCGCCGCGTCCGGCGTAGGGTGTGCCGATCGCGATGTCGTCGGTGTTGGCCAGTCGGGCCAGGGTGGCCGCCAGTGCGGCGTGGAACACCATGAACAGGGTGGTGTTGTGTGCTCGTGCGACCTGTTCCAGTCGGGTGTGGAGTTCGGCGTCGATGGTGATGGGGGTGTTGGCGCCGGCGTAGGACTGGACGGGTGGGCGTGGCCGGTCGGTGGGCAGCTCCAGTCGTGCCGGGAGGTCGGCCAGTTGGTGGGTCCAGTAGTCGATCTGGGTGCGCAGCAGCGAGTGGGGGTTGTCTTCGCTGCCCAGCACGGTGTGTTGCCAGACGGCGTAGTCCGCGTATTGGATCTGTAGCGGCGACCAGGATGGTGGTTCGCCGTGTAGTCGTGCTTCGTAGGCGGTCATCATGTCCCTGGCGAGGGGGGTGAGGGACGATCCGTCGCCGGAGATGTGGTGGATGGCCACGGCCAGAACCCATTTGGTGTGGCCGAGTTCGAACAGTCGTACCCGGAACGGGACTTCGGCGGTCACATCGAACACCGTTGTCATGAATTCGGTGATGGTGGTGTCCAGTTCCGGTTCGTCGATCGAGGTGACGATCATCGGGGGCAGTGTGTCACCGGCGGGCAGGACCACCTGGGTCGGTTCGCCGTCCACCTGGGGGTAGATCGTGCGCAGTATTTCGTGGCGGGCCATGACGTCGCCGATCGCCGTGTACAGCGCGTCGAGGTCGAGGTGTCCGGTCAGGCGGATCACGATGGGGATGGTGTAGGCGGGTGAGTCGGGTTCGAACCGGTTGAGGAACCACATGCGTTGTTGCGCGTACGACAGTGGGATGTGGTCCGGGCGGGGTTGGGGGGTGAGGGCCACTCGACCGGTGTCGGTGTGGGTTTCGACTCGGGCGGCCAGTTTCGCGACGGTGGGTGCCTCGAAGATCATCGGCACCGGGATGGACCGGTCGAGTGCGGCGCCGATGCGGGCGGCCACTCGGGTGGCCATCAGGCTGTTGCCGCCCAGTTCGAAGAAGTCGTCGTCGGCGCCGATGCTGCGGTGGATGTCGAGTACTTCGGCGAATACGCCGGCCACGATCTCTTCCACCGGTGATTGTGGTGCCCGGAATCGTTTGGTTTGGAAGACGGGCGCCGGTAGTGCTGTGCGGTCGAGTTTTCCGTTGGGTGTCAGTGGGATCTCGTCGAGGATCATCACCGCGGCGGGCACCATGTAGGCGGGCAGGACTTCGGCCAGGGCCGCGGTCAGTTCTTCACCGGTGGGGTCGGTGTGTGCTGCCGGTACCACATAGGACACCAGTCGTGTGGGTCCTTCGCCGTCGCGGCGGGGTATCGTCACGGCGAACGATATGTCCGGGCGGGAGCCGAGTACGGTGTCGATTTCGTCGAGTTCGACGCGGAAGCCGCGTATTTTCACCTGGAAGTCGTTGCGGCCGAGGAATTCCAGGTCGCCGTCGGTGTTCCAGCGCACCATGTCGCCGGTGCGGTACATGCGGTGGCCGGGTTTGGTGAACGGGCAGGCGACGAAGCGGGCGGCGTTGGTGGCCGCTCGGTTCTGGTAGCCGCGGGCCAGTGCGGGTCCGGCCAGGTACAGTTCACCGGCCACTCCCACCGGTACGGGTTGGAGTCGGGTGTCCAGTACCAGTGTTTGTATTCCGGGTAGTGGTGTGCCGATGGTGGGGCGGTCGCCGTGGTGGATCGGTGCTGTCGAGGTGGCGACCATGGTGGTTTCGGTCGGCCCGTACAGGATGCGGAATTCGCGGGTTCCGGTGGGGTCGGTGCCGGCCCATCGGGTGATCAGGTCAGGAGGAACCACGTCGCCGCCGGACATCACCACGCGCAGGTCGTCCAGGTTGGTGGGGTCGACCGAGGCCAGTGCGGCCGGGGTGATGAAGGCGTGGGTGACGCGGTGGGTGCGCAGCAATTCGGTCAGTTCGTTTCCGCCGTAGATCCCGGTCGGGGCGACGACCAGGGTGGCGGCCCGACCGACCGCCATGAGGATTTCCAGCAGGGAGGCGTCGAAGGAGGGGGACGCGAAGTGCAGGACGCGGGATGCGGGTCCGAGGTCGTGGTGGGCGCGTTGGGCGGTGAGGAAGTCGGCGATACCGGAGTGGGTGACGGTGACGCCTTTGGGGACACCGGTGGATCCGGAGGTGAAGACCATGTAGGCCGCGTTTGTGGGTCGCAGTGGCCGTGGTCGTTCGTCGTCGCCGATGGGGCCGGCGTCGAGTGTGTCGAGCTGTGTGGTGACGGTGTCGTCGTCGAGCGCGATCCAGTGCACGGACTCGGGTAGTCGGGGTTGCGCCGGTGATACGGTCACCCCCAGGTCGGCGCCCGAGTCGGAGACCATGTGTTCGATTCGGTTCGTGGGATAGGTGGGATCGACCGGTACGTAGATCGCGCCGGTTTTCACCACCGCCCACCATGCGACGATCGATTCCAGTGATCGTGTGATCGCCGTGATCACCGGTTTTTCGGGTTCGGCGCCGTGGTCGATCAACAGTCGCGCCAGTTGGTTGGAGCGTCGGTCCAGTTCGGTGTAGGTCAGCACGGTATCACCTGCCACCACGGCCGGCCCGTCGCCGTTGCGGCGGACGGCGGCGGAGAACGCCTCCGGCAGCAGCTCGGCGGCCGCCGCGGTGCGTGCGCCCACCCGGGAGACCAGGTCGGAGCGTTCGCTCGCGTCCAACCAGTCGATATCCCCGACCGTTACCGACGGGTTGTCGACGACCGTTTCCACTATCCGCACCAGTCGTTGGACGAACCCCGCCACCGTCGCCTCGTCGAACAGGTCTCGTGCATACATCACCATTCCGGATATTCCTTGTGGTTCACCTCCTTGTCCGTAGGTGTCGGAGATCATCAGTTGCAGATCGAACTGGCACATACCGGTGTCCACGTCGGCCTGGGATACCGTGACGTCGGGTAGTTCGATCTGCGTGTTCGGCAGGTTCTGGAATGCCAGTGCCACTTGGAACAGGGGATGTCGGTCGGCCGACCGTTCCGGGTTGAGCTCTTCCACGACCCGTTCGAACGGCACATCCGCGTGTTCGAAGGCCTGCAGGTCGGTTTCGCGGGTGCGGGTCAGCAGGGTGGTGAACGGTTCTGCCGGGTCGATTCGGGTGCGCAGGACCAGGGTGTTGACGAACATGCCGACCAGGTCGTCGAGGCCGGGTTCACCGCGGCCCGCGATGGGGGTGCCGATGACCACGTCCTCGCTGTTGCTCAGTCGGCCCAGGAGGGTCGCCAACGCCGCGTGCAGCACCATGAACAGTGACGATCCGCGGGAGCGCGCCAGTTCCGTGAGCCGGGCGTGCAGGTGCGGGGCGATCTGTATCGGCACGCGACCGCCCGACAGGGAGGCCACCGCCGGGCGTGGCCGGTCCGTGGGCAGGTCGAGCAGGGCCGGCGCTCCGCGCAGGGTGGAGCGCCAGTATTCCAGCTGGGTGGCCATCAGTGAGGTGGGGTCGTCCGCGTCGCCCAACACCTGCCGCTGCCACAGCGCGAAGTCCGCGTATTGCACCGGCAGGGGTTCCCACCTCGGTGCCGTTCCGGTGACCCGCGCCGCGTATGCGGCCATCACGTCGCGGGCCAGCGGCGCCATGGATTGTCCGTCGCCGGCGATGTGGTGGACCACCAGGACCAGGAGGAATTCACCGGTGGGAGTGTCGGTTGCGGAATCGATGCAAAACAGTCCCACACGCATCGGCACCTGGGTGGTCACATCGAATCCGCGGCGCACGAATTCGCCTATGGTGTCGGGGACTGCGTCGACGGGCACCGACACCGGTTCCACCGGGGTGGGGGTGTCGTCCAACACGAGCTGGTGGGGTTCGCCGGCCGTCTCGGGATAGACGGTGCGTAGCACCTCGTGTCGGGCGACCACGTCCTGTAGTGCCGCTTGGAGGGCTGTGACGTTCAAGCGTCCCGACAGTCGCAGCATGACCGGGATGTTGAATGCCGCCGAGTCGGGTTCGAACCGGTTGAGGAACCACATGCGCTGCTGCGCCAGCGACAGCGGAATGGGGTCAGGGCGTTCGACCGCGGTCAGGGGTGGGCGGTGTCGGCCGCCGAGGGATCCGACGAGCCGTGCCAACCCGGCGACGGTGGGCGCTTCGAAGATCGACCGCACCGGTATGTGGATGTCCAGGGTCGATCCGACGCGCGCCGCGACCAGTGACGCGCTGAGCGAGTCACCACCGAGAGTGAAGAAGTCGTCGTCGGCACCGACGCGGCCCACGCCGAGTACCTGTTCGAAGGCCTGTGCGACCACTCCTTCCATCCAGGTCGACGGTGCCCGGAACTCGCGGGCGGCGAACACCGGTTTCGGTAGTCGATCGCGGTCGAGTTTCCCGTTCGTGGTCATCGGCACGTCGTCGAGCACCATCACCGCGGCGGGCACCATGTAGGTGGGCAGTACCTCGGTCAGGGCGGTGCGCAGTTCGTCGCCGGAGATGGTCGCGCCCGTCGCCGGCGTCACATAGGACACCAGCGTCACCGGTCGTTCGTCGTCGCTGTAGGGCACGGTGACCGCGAACGCCACGTCTGCGTGGGCCGCCAGCGCCGCGTCGATTTCGCTCAACTCGATTCGGGTGCCGCGCACTTTGACCTGGAAGTCGTTGCGGCCGAGGAATTCCAGGTCGCCGTCGGTGTTCCACCGCACCATGTCGCCGGTGCGGTACATGCGGTGGCCCGGTTGCCCGAACGGGCAGGCGACGAAGCGTGCCGCGCTCGGTCCGGGGCGGTCGATGTAGCCGTCGGCCAGTCCGGGGCCGAACAGGTACAGTTCACCGGCGATACCGGCCGGTACCGGCCGTAGCCAGGTGTCGAGGACGGCGACCGCGACGGGGCCGACCGGTGTGCCGATCGTGATCGGCGCGCCGGGGGCCAACGCTTTCGCGGTGGCCCAGATGGTGCATTCGGTGGGGCCGTAGAGGTTGATCAGGGCGCGGCCCGGTGCCCAGCGGTCGACGAGTTCGGGGCCGATCGGTTCACCGGCGGTGGCCAGTACCCGCAGTTCGTCGAGACCGGTGTGTGGGATCGTCGCCAACGCCGAGGGGGTCAGGATGGCGTGGGAGATGTGTTCGCGGCGAATGAGTTCGGCCAGTTCGTGGCCGCCGTAGATGTCCGGTGGCGAGATGACCAGCCGGCCCCCTCGGCCGTGCGCCATCAGCAGTTCGAACACCGAGGCGTCGAAGCCGGGTGAGGCGACCTGCAGGGCGGTTGTCGTGTGGTCGACGCCGAGCATGTGGTGTTGCGCCGCCACGATGTCGGTCAGGCCGCGGTGGGTGATCACCACGCCTTTGGGGGTCCCCGTCGATCCGGAGGTGTAGATCACATACGCCGGTCGGTCGGCCCGCAGCGGCGTGCCGCGTTCGCTGTCGGTGATCGGTGTGTCGGGTGCGGTGTCCAGGGTGTGGACGGTGTCCCGGTCGTCGAGGATCAGCAGCCGGTCGACAGTGTCGGGGAGGTGTTCGCGGACGGTGGTGGTGGTGACCGCGAGCCGGGCGTGGGAGTCCGACAGCAGGAATTCGATGCGGTCGGTCGGTAGGTTCGGGTCGATCGGTACGAACGCCAGACCGGCTTTCGCGGCGGCCCACAGGGTGAGCGTCGCGTCCGCGGATCGTGGCAGCGCGACGGCGACGATGTCGCCCGTGCTGTCGGTGTGGCGCAGCAGGAGTCGGGCCAATCGGTTGGATCGTTCGTCGAGCTGTCGGTAGGTGAGGGTGGTGTCGCCGTCTTTCACTGCGATCGTGTCGGGGTGGGCGGCGGCGGTGGCGGTGAGGATATCGGCCAGGGTGTCGGGGTGATGGTGGTCGTCCTCGAGGGCGGGCCTGGCCGGGCCGAGGGTGTCGGCCGGGGTGATGTCGGTGGGTCGGATGTCGGGGTTGTCGGCGATCGCGCCCAATGTTTCGATGAACCGGTCGAGGATCCGGCGGGCGTGGGCGGTGTCGAATTCGGTGTCGAGGAATCGGAGGGTGATCTGCAGTCCCTGTGTGTCGCCGTGGTCGTCGTGTTTCGGGGCGACGATCAGGCTCAGCGGGTAGGGGGTGGCGTCGATGCCGGTGATGTCGTCGACGCGCAGACCCGCCGAGTCGACGAGGTGTTGCAGTGTCGACCGGTCGAGGGGGAACGACTGGTAGGCGATTGCGGTGTCGAACAGTTCGGTCACGCCGATGCTGCGGTGGATTTCGGGCAGGCCGATGTGGTGGTGGTCGAGCAGGTGGGCGTGCCGGTCCTGGATTCGGGTGAGTAGTTGCCGTATCGGGGTTGTGGGATCGAGGTGGACGCGGACGGGGACGGTGTTCAAGAACATGCCGAGTGTCCGGTCCACCATCGGCAGCTCCGGTGGCCGCCCGGAGACGGCGGAGCCGAAGATCACATCGGTTTCACCGGTCAGTACCCGCAGGTTCAGTGCCCATGCCGCGGCGAGGGCGGTGTTGACGGTGACGGCCGTGTCCGAGACCACGCGACGGAGTCGGTCGAAACGGTCTGCGGTCAGTTCCGCGCTCACTTCGGTCGCCGAGGTGTGTCCGTCCGCACCGGCGCCGCGGGCCACCCGGGTGGGTGAGTCGACGTCGGCGAAGGCCTGGGCCCACGCGCGTTTGGCCGTGTCGGTGTCCTGTCGCTGCAACCAGGCCAGGTAGTCGCGGTAGGAGGGGGCGGGTTCGGCGGTGTCGATACGTGTCGGCGACCCGTAGTAGTCGAGCAGTTCACGCATCAGCAGCGGCATCGACCAGCCGTCCAGGATCACATGGTGGTTGGTGACGAGCAGCCGGAAACGGTTCGCGGCGACGCGGATCAGGGTGAAGCGGATCAGCGGCGGCTCCGACAGGTCGAAGCCGGCGGCCGCGTCGGCCGCGGCGATTTCGGCGACGTCGGGTGGGGTTTGCGGGTCGTCGGTGGTGAGATCGATTTCCCGGAACCGGACCTCCACCGGGTTCATCACGATCTGGCACGGACCGGTGTCGGTTTCCACGAATGCGGCGCGCAGGATGTCGTGCCGGTCGATCACGGCCTGCGCGGCGCGCCGCAGCCGGTCGGCGTCGACCGCGCCGGAGAACGCGATCGCCGTCTGGACGGTGTAGGTGTCGTCGGTGTCGGGGTTGTAGATCGAGTGGAAGCGGATACCGGATTGCATCGGGGCCAGCGGCCACACATCGACCAGCCCCGGGTATTGCCGGTGGAGTCGCTCGAGATCCGCCGGCGGCAGTGTGAGGAGCGGCTGGTCGTCGGGGCGCTGTCCCGTGGGTGGCCGGTCGGTGGTTTCGCCGGGCTGTTCGTTGCGGGCCAGGGCGGCCAGGGCGGCGACCGTTTTCCCTTCGAACACGTCTCGCGGGGTGATGGTGAGTCCGGCGTTCTTGGCCGCCGCCACCAGCTTCATCGACACGATGCTGTCGCCGCCGAGGGCGAAGAAGTTGCTGTCGGCCGACACGGTGTCCAGTTGCAGCACTTCGGCGAACAGGTTCGCCATGGTCTGTTCGGCGGGGGTGGACGGTGATCGACCGCCGGTGCCGACGGGTGTGAAACCGCGTTCCCGCAAGGCGTTCCGGTCGATTTTGCCGCCGGGGGTGAGCGGCATCGCGTCCAGTTCCACGATCGCCGCGGGATTCATGTAGGGCGGCAGGGTGTGCTCGATGTCATGGCGCAGCGCGGCCACGTCCACGGTCGCGCCCGGTGCGGGGGCCACATAGGTGACCAGGACCGGTTCCCCGGTGGGGCCGCGCTGGGTGACGGTGGCGACGCTCGCCACCGCGGCGTGCCGCGCCACATGGGCGTCGATCTCGCCCGGTTCGATCCGCAGACCGTGGATTTTGACCTGTTGGTCGGTGCGGCCCAGATACTCCAGGACCGGCCCGGTGTGGCCCTGCACCCACCGGACCGCGTCACCGGTGCGGTAGAGGCGTTCCCCGTGGTCGGACCACGGGTCGGCGACGAAACGAGACGCGGTCAGTCCCGGACGGTCGAAGTATCCGCGGGCCAGTCCGGGCCCGCCGAGGTAGAGCTCACCGGCGACCCCGAGCGGCACCGGTCGCAGCCACATGTCGAGAACGGCCACCGTGACACCGCGGATCGGGCCGCCGATGGTCACCGGCTCGTCGGGGGCGAGCAGGTCCGAACCCGTGGCCCAGATGGTGCATTCGGTGGGGCCGTAGTGGTTCATCAGTCGACGTCCGGGAGCCCACCGGTTCACGATGTCGGGTCCGGTTGCTTCACCGACGACCGCGACCGTTTCCAGCGACGGCAGCCGGGACGGATCCATCGTGCTCAGCGTGGAGGGGGTGATGATCGCGTGGGTGATCTTCTCCGACCTCAGCAGCTCCTCCAGGTCGGGTCCGCCGTACACCTGCGGTGGCGCCACCACGAGGCAGGCGCCGCTGCCGTGTGCCAGCAGCAGTTCCGATACGCAGGCGTCGAACCCGGGGGACGCGACGTGCAGCACCACCGAGGACGTGTCCACCCTGAAGGCTTCGGTTTGGGCGGCGACGACATCGGCGAGACCGCGATGGGTCAGGTGCACCGCTTTCGGTTTGCCGGTCGAGCCGGAGGTGTAGATCACGTAGGCGGCGTTGTCGATCAGGGCGGGGGTGGTGTCGGGTGCGTCGGCCGACAACGGCTGATCGTGGTCGGTGTCGAGGACCAGCCAGTCGACCGTATCGGGCAGGTCGGGGGCGACGGACTCGACCGTCACACCCAGCCTGCTGCGGGAATCCGACAGCAGGTCCGCGAGCCGTTCGGGTGGGTTGGCGGGATCCAACGGGACGAACGCGGCCCCGGTCGCGGCGACGGCCCAGATGGCCACGACCAATTCGATCGATCGGGGGACGGCCAGGGCGACGAACGTTTCGGGGCCGGCGCCGCGAGCGGCCAACAGATGCGCGAGCCTGTTGGCGCGAAGCTCGAGCTCCCGATAGGTCACGGCGGTGTCACCGGATCGCACCGCCACCGCATGAGGATAGGTGCGCGCGGTGGTCGACAGGATCTCGCGCAGGGTGCGTTCGGTGGTGGGCGGTTCGCCGCGAACCGGCAGCGGTTGCGTGTGTTCGGTATCGCCGGTCGCCGATATCGCGGCGACCTTCGCGGTGGGGTCGGTGACGAGCCGACGCAGGATCAGTGCGAACCGTTCGAGCAGTGTGCGGGCCTGTGCCGCGTCGAACCGGTCGGTGGAGAACCGCAGCGCCACCGTGTGGGTGTCGGGTCGGTCGGGGTCCGGTTGTTCGTCGCGGGTCGGTCGCGGCGGGGTCACCTGCAGACTCAACGGATACGGGGTGGCGTCGTGGGCCTGGATGTCGACGAGCCGCAAACCGGCGTCGCCGAGCTCGCGGGTCAGTTCGTCACGGTCGAGCGGATACGACTCGAGCACCGTCACGGTGTCGAACATGTCGGCGATGCCGGTCGCCCGCTGTAGTTCGGCCAAACCGATATGCCGGTGATCCAGCATGGCAGCCTGCTCGGATTGCACCCGCGCGAGCAGATCGGCAACGGTTTCGTGGGGGTCGAGCCGCACCCGCACGGGCAGGGTGTTGATGAACAGGCCGATCATCTGTTCGACCCCGGGGATCTGCGGGGGACGGTGGGACACCGTATTGCCGAACACCACATCCGACCGGCCGGTCAGGGTGGTGAGCAGCAATGCCCACGCCACCTGCACGGCCGTGTTGGCGGTGACTCCGTGGGAGCGGCCGAGGCCGGTGAGCGCGGCGGCGGTGGCAGCGTCCAGGTTCAGGTCGACGTCGTCGCTGTGCGCGGTGACCGTCCGGTCCGGATCACCCGTGACCCGGGTGGGGCTTTCGATCCCGGCCAGCATCCGCTGCCAGGCGGCGGTGGCGGCGTCTCGGTCCTGGGTGTGCGACCACTGCAGATAGTCCCGGTACGAGCGTGGGGGCGCCAGTCGGCTCATGTCACCGTCGGCCGTGTACACCGACAGCAGTTCGTGGACCAGCAACGGCATCGACCACCCGTCGAGCACGATGTGGTGGTTGGTGATGATCAGCCGATGCTCGTCGCTTCCGGTACGCACGAGGTGGAACCGCACCAGCGGCGGGTGCGCCGGGTCGAACGGCGCCGACGCCTCGGCGGCGAGCCGCCGAAGTTCGTGGTCACGGTCGGCGGGATCGGTGATGTCGCCGATATCGGTGTAGCGCCAGTCGACGTCGACGTCGCCGACCACGATCTGGCGTGGCCCCTCGGCGCTTTCGACGAACGCGGTCCGCAGACTGTCGTGCCGGTCGACGAACACCTGCGCGGCCTGCCGCATCCGTTGCGCGTCCACCTGACCGGCGAGTGTCAACACCACCTGCACGGTGTAGCCGTCGGCGCCGTCGTGGTCGTAGAGCGCATGGAACAGCAACCCGGTCTGCAGGGCGGTGAGCGGCCACATATCGGTCATCGCCGGATAGTGCCGCTGCAGGTGGTCGATCTCGTCCTGGGACACCGTGACCAGCGGGAAGTCCGAGGGGGTGTGGCCGCCGGCGGTTTCGGAGCGGATATGGCCGGCGAACGCCCGCAACGCCCGTACCCACAGTCCGGCGAGTTCGTCGACGTCGGCGGCGTCCAATACCAGGGAGGCGAATTCCCAGGTGGTGTCGAGTTCGAGTCCGTGGGGTCCCTGCTCGGCGATCGCGTTGATATCGAGCACGGCGGGCAACGCCATCCGCGGATCGGTCGTGGCGGTCAGCGCACCGAATTCGGTGGTGGGCGCCCAGGCCCCGCTGTGGTCACCGGCCCCCACTCGTCCCAGATAGTTGAAACTGATCTGCGGTTCCGGCAGGTTCGCCAGCGTTTCGGCGCCGCGGGAATCGAGACACCGCAGCATTCCGTAGCCGATGCCGTTGTCCGGCACCGCCCGCAGTTGTTCCTTGACCTGTTTGATCGCCCGTCCCGCGGCCGCTCCACCGGCGAACGCTTCCTCGTGGTCGATATCGCCCAGGTCGATACGGACCGGGAATCGGGTGGTGAACCAGCCGACGGTGGTGTGCAGGTCGGCTCCGGGCACGGCGCGTTCCTCGCGACCGTGACCTTCCAGCGTGATCAGTTCCTCGTCGGCGGGGGCGCCGCGTCTGCGCCGCCATTCCCCCAACGCCAGCACCAGCGCCGCCAGCAGCGGATCATTGGCGTTGCCGTGGAACCGGGCCGGGACGGTCGTGAGCACCGCCTCGGCGACATCCGCCGGGATGCGCAACCGTATGCGGCCCGCCGTGGCCGCGACGTCACGATCGGGGTCCAGCCGCCGCTCCCCGAGCAGCCGATCTCCCCGCTCGAGCGCGTTCTTCCACCGATGCAGCTCCGCCCGTCGGGCCGGTGCCTGCTCGACCAGCCCGTGGACCCAGCGCCGCACCGAGGTGGTGGTGGGGCCGAAGTGCGGGTCGCCGCCCGCTCGGATCTGCTCCCAGGCCTGCGCCAGGTCGGTGAGGATGATCCGCCACGACACCGCGTCGACGGCGAGGTGGTGGATCACCAGCCACATCAGATCGGGACCCGCGCCGCTGCGGTCCTGCATCCAGACGGCCCGAACGAGCTGCCCACTGCGCGGGTCCAACCGGTCCGCGGCCGCCTGCAGGTGCCGATCGATCTCGGGGGCGTCGCGTCGCTCGAGCCGAACCCGGGTGAGCGCCGCGTCGGCGTCGACGGTCCCCCGGTCGAGGACGTCGACGAACCGGTCGACCGATTCGGCGCCGCGCAGCACGGCCCGCAGCATGTCGTGGCGGTCCATCACGGCTTGTAGGGCACGCACCAGCCCCGCCCGATCGACCCCATCGGGGAGTTGCACGAGGGCGGCCTGCGCGAACCGGTCGAAGTGCCCGCGCGCGAGCATGGCGTGCATGATCGGCGACAGCGGCATCGGTCCCACCCCGCCGCCGGGTAGCTCGTCCAACCGGGGACCGCTGTCGGTTTCCGTCGCCACGGCGGCCACCCCGGCGACGGTCTTGTGGTCGAACACGTCCTGGGTGGAGAAGTTCACCCCGGCGGCCTTGGCCCGTGCCACCAACTGAATCGACAGAATGCTGTCACCGCCGAGGGCGAAGAAACTGTCGTCGGCCGCGACCTGCGACACACCCAGCACCTCGGCGAACAGCCTGGCCACCAGGGTCTCCCGCGGGCCGGTGGGGGGTCGACCGTGCGACGCGGTCTCGAAAACGGGCTCGGGCAACGCATTGCGGTCGAGTTTGCCGAACGCGTTCACCGGCAGAGCGTCCAGCGGCATGATCACCGCCGGAACCATATGCGGCGGTAGCGATTCCCGGGCGAAACGCTGCAGGGCGTCCGGGTCGATATGGCGACCGTGGACCGCGACGACATAGGAGGCCAAAACGGTCGCGCCGGCCTTGTTGCGCACCGGCACCGTCACCGACAGGTCCACGTCCTCGTGTCCGGTGAGCGCGGTATCGATTTCACCGGGTTCGATCCGGTAGCCGCGGATCTTGACCTGGAAATCGCTGCGCCCCATCACCTCGAGGGACATATCGGGGCCGTCGCCGATCCAGCGCGCGATATCACCGGTGCGGTACATCCGTTCTCCCGGCCCGCCATAGGGGTCGGCGACGAACCGGGCCGCGGTTTCACCGAGTCGGTGACTGTAGCCGCGGGCCAGTCCCGGCCCGGCCAGGTACAGCTCCCCCGCCGTGCCTTTCGGCACCGGCTGCAGGGCACGGTCCAACACCATGGCCGACACCCCGCGGATGGGGCCGCCGACGGTGAGGTCACGGTCGGGATGGATGGGGGCGCCGGCGGCGGTCACGGTGGTTTCGGTGGGACCGTATTCGTTGTACAGGCACCAGTGCCGGGTCCACCGTTGGACGACGTGCGGTGGGCACACGTCTCCCCCGACCACCACTACCCGCAGATCGGTCAGTGGCTGCGGGTCCACGGTGGCCAGCATCGCGGGGGTGAGCGTCAGGTGGGTGACGTGTTCGTCGGCCAGCAGGTGGGTGAGCCGGTCACCACCGATCACGTCGGGGGGGACGAGCACCAGCGTGGACCCGTTCGCGAAGCAGGTCAGGAACTGTTCCATGGACGCGTCGAAACTGGGTGAAAGCGCGTAGGACACCCGCGAGTCGGCGTCGATACCGTAGGTTTCGCTGCGGTCGGCGATGAGGTTCGCCAGCCCGGTGTGGGTGACCTGCACCCCTTTCGGTAGCCCGGTGGAGCCGGATGTGTAGGTCATGTAGGCCAGGTTGGCCGGCCGCAACGGGCGGATCCGTTCGGTGTCGCAGATCGGTCCACCGGCGGCCTCGCCCCATTCGCGGAGGGTCGTCGGATCGTCGAGGATCACGGGCCGCACCGTGCGGGGAAGCCGTTGTCGATGGGCTTCGACGGTGATCGCCACCTGCGCCCCGCTGTCGTCGATCATGTGCTCGATACGTTTGGGCGGATACTCCGGGTCCACCACGACGATCGCGGCACCGGATTTCGCTACCGCCCATGCCGCGGTGATCGATTCGATCGAGCGGCGCAGCACGATCGCCACCGCGGTGTCCGGCCCGCAGCCCAGTGCGATCAGATGCCGGGCCAGCCGGGAGGACATGGTGTCCAGTTCCCCGTAGGTCACCGTCCGGTCGGGTGCGGTGATCGCGGTGGCGTCCCGGTGGCGGCGGACGCTGTCGGTGAGGATATCGGGCAGCAGTCGGGGTGCGACGCCGTCGGCTCCCCGCACGGGCAGCAGCGCGGCCCGTTCCTGCGGTCGCAGCAGGGGCAGCCGGCTCACCGGCCGGTCCGTGCCCGCGGCGAGGAACTCGTGCAGGAACATGAGGAACCGTTCGTGGTGGTCGGCGAGCTCGGCCGGACTGTAGATGTTCGGGTTCCCCTGGAAGTCGATATGGGTGCTGTCCTTACCCGCTCCGGGGTAGATGTTGACGAACAGGTCGGCGGTGGGGCCGGAGGTCAAAACATTCAGCCGTCCGGTCGTGGTGCCGAATACGACCTCGTTCTCGACCATCATGAGGTTGACGGCCGGGCCGAAGGACGCCGTCTCGTCGCGCGCGATCCCCATATCGTGGAATATGTCCTCTTGCCGGTAGCGCTGGCGGCGCAGGGCGCTGGTCAGTTCGCTCTGGGTGGCGTCGATCAGGTCGCCGACACTGTGGGAGGCGACCGGTATCCGCAGCGGAACCACATTGGCCACCATTCCGCCCGAGCGGCGCAGCACCGCGGAGTGCCGGCCCGACACGGGCAGGCTCAGCAGCACCTCGTCGCTTCCGGTCATCCGCGCCAGATAGGCGGCGAACGCCGCGACGATGATCGGGGTGACACTCGTGCCGTGTTGCCGTACGACGCTGTCCAGCAGGTGCGCGGTGTCCTGCGGGAGGGGTTCGCTGACGAGTGTGGGGTGAATGGTGGGTTTACCCACCCGACCGGCCAGACTGACGACCGGCGGCGCCCCTGCCAGATGCTCCGTCCAGTAGCGGCGGTCGTTTTCGAAACGTTCCGAATCCCGGTACGTCAGGTCCTGTTCGACGATGTCCCGGAGGTTTTTCGCCGTCGCCGGTGGGGGTTCTTCCCCGTTTATCCACGCGTTGTACAGCTCGGTTATTCGACGCACCATCGTTACCGCGGCGAATCCGTCCAGCGCTATATGGTGTGCACGCTGATACCACAGGTAGTGCTCCGGGCCGACCCGGTACACCACGCTTTTCATCAGGTCGTCGTGCAGCAGGTCCAGCGGAGCGGAATAGTCCTCGACCATCAGTCGATGCGCGGTGGCGACGGGGTCGGCATGGCCGCGCAGGTCCACGACCGGGACCGGGGAGACGTGCGTTTCGTCAACGAACTGGCGTGGTTCCCCATCGACCTCGACCAAGCGCACATAGGCCGCCCCGAACTCGCGGTCGACGGTCTTGCACGCCTCGACGAGCAATTCCGTATTCAATTCACCAACGATCTCGACGTATTGGGCCACGGAAATCGGTGACTCACCCGCAAGATGCTGAGCGAACCAAATTCCACGTTGCGCCGCGGTCAACGGAAGAACTTCGGGAACCGGTGGATTTCCCGGCCCTTCGCCGTTGAAATGTGCTATCGAACCGTTACTCGGAACCAGGCCTCCGGAAAATGCGGATCGTCCTGCCTTCGATGAACTCGACCGCTCTCGACCACTCTCGAGGTTGCGCTTGGATTGAGTCATCTGATCTCCGTTTGTTTCGTCATTCAGGAGCCGCTCGGCACGGCGTCTGTCGATACCTCGGGCCGCCCCTGAAATCCCAAGGGTCCGTGCATAACTCCGAAGAACACGCAGTGGGTTCCATGGAATGGCAATACGTGCCGGTCGGGTGGGATATTTCGCCTTTTGCCGCAGTGGGCGGCACAGTGCGATATTCCGCACCGACCCGAAATTTAATCACCTGCGGGAACAACGAGACCCAATGGTGATGAATACCGCTGTTGCGGCCGCCGGAGAATTCGGCGAGCTACGAGCGGGAACCGTCGCGAGATGTCAGGCGTCCTGGTGTCTGCGACGGGACGCGTTGCCCCGCAGCGGCCGTGCGGCGGGTCCGGGACACTGACGCGTATCGAGATAGGCGCCCGCGTCGCCGCCGTCCCCGGGACGAAGGATGCGCAGGTCGCCGAAGCGACCCGGACCCGAGTCGGGTTCGGAGAGCGGGAAGCGAACAAAGGTGGTATTCATCGGCATCGGCTGCATAGGATCGCCTTCTGGACGTGGCGTACCTCTGTACCAGTTTATCCCGTCGCGAATTCGACGACCTCGTTGTGGTCGAATTCGCGCTTCGTATTCCCCACATCCCCGACAAATGGGGGAATTCGTTTGTATGCCGGTCCGGCTCGATGGGTCCGGGCCGACAGCGGGTTACGCGTATTCATGATCTACACCCGCCTGAGAAGGCCATGATAAACGAGTTTCGGTGAGCTGTGCAACGGGGCCTCGAGAGGCGGGATTCCCTTGATGACGCCGAGGTCGCACACCGGATTCCGCGTACCGAAATCGGGGATAATAGGCCATCGATTGTCGTCGATTGATCGAATTTCTATTTCGAAAGGGATTCGGTATGCGGTCGGACATCGTCGAGCGTTCACATCCGACCCCGCGGCCATCGCGTCACCGACGTCTCGACGGACCGACCGTATCCGGGGCGCAGGGGGTCGGTTCCCCGCGCGGAAGTCGACCACCACCGCCCTGTGCGGGAATTCGTCCGTGCGCGGCGGAGTGATCCCGTGGGCCCGACCGAGGGACCGCCCTCTCCGCGCCGGTCGTGTGGTTCGATGCGGAAAACCCGACCCCGCCGGCGTATTCGCCGATGATCGGTTACCCGATCACCTGCTCCCCGGCCGGAACGGAGACCGGGGAACCGTTCCACCGGGGATAGTCGCTGTAGCCCTGGGCGGATCGGCCGTAGAGCAACTCCTCGCGGATCGAGGCCAAGGGTAGGTCGTGCCGGATCCGCTCCACCAGGTCGGGATTCGCGATGAAGGGCCGTCCGAACGATACCAGGTCGGCGTGCCCCTCGGACAGGACGCGTTCGGCCGCGGCCGCCGTTGTCGGCGCGCGGTTTTCACCGATGTTCCCGATCAGTGTGCCGTTCCAGCGTAACCGCAGGTCGGCCAACGCCGGATATCGGTCGTTGTCGGTGAGGTGCAGATACGCCAACCCGCGACGGTCCAGTTCGGTGACGAGCCGCCGATACAGGGGCGCCGGATCGTCTTCGCGCATGGCGAATTGAGGGTTGCCCGGTGACAGTCGGATCGCCGTCCGATCCGCGCCGATGGCGTCGGCCACCGCATCGGTGACCTCCAGGGCGAACCGCATGCGGTTGACGAGGGTGCCGCCGTAGTCGTCGGTACGCAGATTGGTGTTGTCGGCCAGGAACTGGTGGACCAGATAACTGTTGGCGCCGTGTATTTCGACTCCGTCGAAACCGGCGGCCAGTGCGCGGCGGGCGGCGGCCGCGTAGTGCTCGATCGCCGCCGCGATATCGGCGCGGCTCATCTGCCGAGGAATCGGCGACGGCGCCTTGCCGCCATCGAGCAGATGCAGGACATCACCGTCGGATACGGCGGACGGTCCGGCGGGCAGCGATCCGTCGATCCGGGCACGCGGATGTCCCTTGCGGCCGCCGTGCATGAGTTGGGCGAAGATCCGCCCACCCGCGGTATGCACGGCATCGGTAACACGCCCCCAGGCGTTCACATGCGCCTCGGTGTGCAGTCCCGGCACCCATGCTTCGCTCTGCCCGCTCGGATGTGGCCAGATTCCTTCGCTCACGATCAATCCCGCCGAGGCCCGTTGGGCATAGTAGTCGGCGACGTCGGGGGTGGGGGAACCGTCCGGGCGGGAACGCAGTCGGGTCATGGGCGCCATCACCACCCGGTTCGGCAGGCGCAGAGTGCGGTCGTGATATTCACTCAACAGTCTCATGCGGCGTACCGTAAAACCTGACATCAATGTCAGGTGCAAGGATGGTGTCATGCGAATCGGTGAACTGGCCGAACGGGCCGGGGTCAGCGTGCGGTCCCTGCGCTACTACGAGCAGCAGGGCCTGCTCACCTCCACCCGAACCCCCGGTGGGCAGCGGGAATACACCGAATCGGCGGTCGATCGGGTCATTCGCATCCAGGAGATGTTCGCCGCGGGACTTTCCAGCCGCATCATCGCCGAACTGTTGCCCTGCATCCACGACAGCGACGGCACCCCGAACGAGACCGCCACCCCGTGGCTCGCCGAAACCCTGGCCGCCGAACGTGACCGCATCGATGCCTGCATCAAGGACCTGCACCGCACCCGTGAAGTCCTCGACGGTGTCATCCGCGCCGCCACGACCACCCCGAGCCACGATATCGGCGAGTGACGGGACCGGGCGATTCGTGCGTGCGGAGCCGACCGTGTAAGGCTTGCGTATCGTCTTCGGGAAAGGATCGATCGTGACACTCGGTATGGTTCTCGGTGATCACCGCTCCCATGCCTCGACGCGGGAGCGGTAGACCGGACCCTCTCATCTGTCACCCCCGCCCGGCGCCGGTCGGGTGTTTCCGCACGCTCCTCGTCGAAGCGCGCCCATGCCCTCTGCACGTTCGATCACGAGGAGTATCCGGCCCCTGCACCTCGCTCGTATCGGGGAGATCACATCGTTGTGGCGGTTGACCCGGCGGTGAACGGTTGCCCGACCACGAGATTCCGCCTCGCGGCCGGGAACTCGATTTGCCGGAAGTTCACCCCGCTCGACGATGGATATTTGAGCGGTTCCAGAATGCCGGTAGACTGCGATCGTGCCAACAACCTCGGACTACGAGAACATGCTGCGCCGGGCCGCGTTGCGTGTCACGGCGCCGCGGTTGGCGGTGCTGAACGTGGTGCACGACCATCCACACTCCGATACCGACTCGATCATCGGTCGCGTCCGCGAAGCCCTCGGCGGAGTGTCCCATCAGGCCGTGTACGACGTGCTACGAGCACTGACAACCGCGGGTTTGCTGCGGCGTATCCAGCCCACGGGTTCGGTGGCGCGGTACGAGACCCGGGTCGGTGACAACCACCATCATCTCGTCTGCCGCTCGTGCGGTCTCATCGCCGACGTCGACTGCGCCACCGGTTCCGCCCCCTGCCTGACCGCCTCCGACGACCACGGTTTCACCATCGACGAAGCCGAGGTCATCTACTGGGGTCTGTGTCCCGACTGCGCAAAGAGCCGGACCGAGCACAGCCGCTGATCCCGGAAGGATTCCGACGGCCGGCCGCCGCACCGGAAATCATCGGGTCGGAACCATCGAGCCCGCGCGACCGGCGGCCGTGGTGACGTTATCCTTGCCATCCATGGCGATCAGTGCGAGCCTCCGTATCAACCGCCTACGCGCTCTCATCGACCACCCCAACACCGGCGCCGAGGAACGCGCGACCGCCCAGCGGATGCTGGACCGGATCCTCGCCAACGGCGGCCACCGCATCATCGGTGACCGTACCTATGGCAACCGGCACCATCGGGTGGGAAAACACGCCGATCTGAAGGCCGTCGCCGAGATGATCCGCGCCGATATCGCCTTGGCCCGCACCGCATTCGCCGCACCGACCCGTCCGGGTGAACCGGCGCTGCGCGACCCGCTGGGCGATGCGCCGCTCGAGATCGTCATCACCGTCGACATCCCTCACCCCGACTGCATCGACATCACCATCGACAACGTCCCCCACGACTGGGGGTGGACCAATGACGACGGTATCGAGGTCATCAGCCCGGCCCTGCAGGAACTGGCCACCGAACTGGCCGACATCATGAACGGCTACAACCGCGACGGCAGTGATATCGCCAAACGATTCTTCGGCCGCGTCCGCATCCCGAACCTCACCCTCGTCTGGTGACCCGCCCGGTGGGTCACCCCCGAACGAACGAGGGCGACCCACCACCGGGACGAGGCCGTGACACCGTCACCGGAACGCCGCGGGACCGGATACGTTCTCCCGGAACCGGTCCGGGAAGTTACCGGGCGGGGTGTATCGGGCCACGATATAGGTGGCGTTTCCGGAGTAGCCGGGGATAACGGTGTTGGGTGGGCAGGTCATGACGGCCGCCGCGACCTGGGTGGTGGATTTCCACACCAGCTGGGTGAACCGGCCGGTCGCGGGTGAGAAACCGGGGTTGGCGTAGTCGTATCGGCCCATCTCCTGCATCCAGGACGCCACCGCCTCGGCGATACCGGCGCTGGGGTGTCTGGTGGCGAAGAGGTTCTCGCCGTACCGCACCGGCCACTGCGCGTCCGGGAACCGGCAGCTGCGGGCCTGCCGCAGCACCCCGGGGTACAGATCGGAGCTCCAGGTCAGCGGAGCCGCACCGTATTGCGCGCGGACCGCGTTGTGGGCGGCCAGCACCTGCTCGCTCCACGTATCGGCCCGCGTCGGAGCGGCGCCCGCGGTCACCCCGGCGACCACAGCCGCCACGATACCGGCGGTCGCTGCGCAGGAATTCTTCATCGAGTTCCTTCCCGGTAGCGGCCCGGGCTCCTCAGTGCGGTTCCGACCTGCATGAACTCACTCGTGGGAGACGGGCCGGATGGTCACCGGGTCGTATTCTGCTCGATCTCGCGACCGATCGGTCGCCGCCACGCTGAGGTGGCGCCGACCGGACCGAATCTCGATGGACTGCGGTGAGCAGGCGTGTTGCCGGTCATCCGCGCGGCGGCACCGGACACGTTCGTGATCGCCGACGGCATCTCCTGCAAAACCCGGATTCAGGACTCCGACACCGGCGCCACACCACTGCACCTCGCCCGACTGATGCGCAGGGCACGCGAGCACGCCCGCGGCGCGGCACCCTCGGCGGGCACCGGCGGTGCACGACCCCCTGCCCCGCTGACACGTACTGTCCTGCGGACCGGCGCTGACCGGCATGGCCGGCCCGGCCGGGGCAGTGTGGGCGCGCACGGTGGCACGCCGGTAGGGAACAAGCCGCGAAATTAAACTTGACCAGCAGTTTCGGTGATGCCGGTGGCCGATCGTAAATAATGGGACGATTGTGCAACTCGCGAGTAGCCTCGGGGTATGGGGACCGTCGATGGACACGACCCACGGCCGAATTCTCCGGTGAAAGTCGACACCGGTGCCGCCTCGAACCCGGGCTATCGATCGCAGTTGAAGCCCGGCGAGGATGTCCTGAACCCTCGGACCTGGGCGGGCGGATTACCCGATACGGGCGCCATCGCGCCCCGGCTGCGCGTGGGCCGCAGCAAGTGGTTCAACGTCCTGTGGTTGCTTCCCCTCGGCTTCGTCGTGCTGGTCACTTCGGTGGCGGTCGCCAAGGGACTGCACAACATGCCGGCGGTGCAGGACTTCATGTCCCGATATCCGGGAATCCAGGTTTCCGAGGGCATGCGGGCCGACCCCGGTATTCCGGCGTGGGTGGGATGGCAACATTTCTTCAATCTCTTTCTGATGATGTTCATCATCAGATCCGGTCTCCAGATCCTGGTCGACCATCCGCGGCTGTATTTCACCCGTGACTGCACGCCGGGAAAGGAATGGCTGCGGGTTCAGAAGCCGGTGCCGTCGGACCCGATGTGGACCGCCAAGGACGATTCGGTGGGCCTGCCCCGCCACGTCGGCCTCCCGGGTATCCGTCACTCCATCGGACTGGCCCGGTGGTGGCATCTGGGCATGGACATGTTGTGGTTGCTCAACGGCGCCGTCTTCTACGTGCTGTTGTTCACCACCGGTCAGTGGCGGCATCTGGTGCCGACGAGCTGGGAGGTGTTTCCCAATGCCGCGACCGTGCTCATAAAGTATTTATCGCTGGACTGGCCGACCGGCGACAGCTGGGTGGCCTACAACAGCCTGCAGATGCTGGCCTACTTCACGGTGGTGTTCATCGCTGCGCCACTGGCGGTGCTGTCGGGCCTGGGATTGTCACCGGCCCTGTCCAACCGTTTCACCTGGATCGCGCGGCCGCTGAATATCCAGTTCGCGCGGTCGGTCCACTTCCTGGTGATGGTGTTCTTCCTGCTGTTCATCGTCACGCATGTGACCTTCGTGGTGGCCACTGACGCGCTGCGCAACTTCAACCACATGTTCGCCGCCCGCGATGACGACAGCTGGGCCGGTTTCTGGGTGTTCGCGGCCGCGATGACGGTCACGGCGGTGGCGTGGGTGGCGGCCACCCCACTCACCTTCCGGCATCCGCGGCTGGTGCAGCGTGTCGGTTACGCGCTGATCGGCCCCCTGCAGCGGTTGTTCGAATACTCCGATGCGCGCCCGGGCGGCTATCGCGAAAAAGATATCTCCCCGTTCCTGTGGCACAACGGGACCTATCCCGACAGCGCCGAGTACAAGCAGTTGTTCGACAACGATTTCAAGGATTACCGGCTGCGGATCTACGGTCTGGTCGAGCATCCTGTCGAACTATCGCTCGACGACTTGCGTGCGCTGCCGCACCACGAGCAGATCACCCAGCATTTCTGTATTCAGGGCTGGTCCGGTGTGGCGAAATGGGGTGGTGTCTCCATGCGCACGATCACAGACCTCGTCACACCGGTCGCGGACGCGAAATGGGTGGCATTCTACTCCTTCGGTGAGGGAGCCGACGGCGGGACCTATTACGATGTGCATCCGATCGAGCAGATGGGCCATCACCTGACCATGCTCGCTTACGAGATGAACGGCGAACCACTCACCTACGGCCACGGCGCACCCCTGCGGCTCCGCAACGAGCTACAACACGGGTTCAAACATGTGAAGTGGGTCAAGGGCATCGAATTCGTCGCACACTTCAGCGAACTCGGCAGCGGGTACGGTGGCTACAACGAAGATCACGAGTACTACGGGTACCGCCAAACCCTCTGATCCATCCGAAGACCCCGACGGTCGGCGTCACGACGGTGACAGTGGCGATCCGGCGATGGTGCGACGCCCACAGTTGCGCGCTGCACCGGTGGGCACGCTCGTCGCGGTCAGAGGGTGGGAGGCACTGCACAGGTCGTTACGAAGCCGGGTACGGTGATCGCGCTGGTGGACACCGCGCCACCAGGGCGGCGGGTCGCTTCCAGCACCAGCACATCCCAGCCGTGGGGGCCAGTGTGTTCGCGGCTACCAGCCCGTTCGGTCCGGAGCCGATGACCACCGCATCCCCCTCATCGGAGCCAACCACGCGCCGAACCGCCGGCCGCAGCCCGATCACGTTGCGGGCTCCGTTCGGAGGTGCCCACATGTCCTGTCCACAAACCTGCCGTACCCGGTCTTTCCAGCGACAAACAGGCACGCCTCGAAGACGGGCGATGAGCGATCCCCGACTCGATCTTCCGGGTACCCGCAGCCTCCTGTGAGGTCAGCTTGCAAGTATTTGGGGAGCGAGTCTTTTCAGCATGGAGTTGGCCCATCGCATCTGGCGCAGGGTCTCGGGATGGCAGCGTTCGGCGAGTTCGAGCAGGTCGGTGTCCTTGATGGCCTGCGCGCCTTGCGCGAGCAGTTCCCAGTCGAGTGAGACGCCGGCGGCGACTCGGTGCAGGTGACGCAGGTCGATGAGCAGGAGCAGCGCCGGTTCGCTGCGGCCGCCCAACAGGGTGCTGAGGCGTTCCTGGACGTGGGCGATGCGCGGTTCGGTGCGCGGTTCGCTGTCGAGGTCGAGTCCGTAGCGGTGGCCGGCCCGGGCCGGTCGTTGGACGTGCTCGATGGACCAACCGGCGATATCGCGCGCCACGTAATACACCTCGTGGTCGGCTTTGTGGCGGGCGGCCAGGGTGGTGAGATCGAGCGCGAGTTTCCGTTCGGAGCGGTGCAGCTCCCGGATCGCGAGGTCGAGTTTCACGGCTTCTCTTCCAGGGCTTCGACGGTTTCGGTGGCGAAAGCCGTCCGGCCGCCGGTGGTTTCCGGCAGGGAGACGCCGACGGGGCGTGAGGCCGTCGTAGTGGGCGCCGGCGCTGGTTCGCGGGTGCCGGTGGTGAGCACGGTGATGCGGGCGGCCGCGGTTTTGAAGATCGGCTGTTTGGAGACGGGATCCCAGTCGGTGACGGTGAGTTCGTTGGCGGCGCGATCGTGCCCGGTGCTTGCTGTGGTGGCGTCCCAGTAACCGTAATGGAAAGGCACGAACAGCTTGCCGGACGGGTTCATCGCCCGGTATTCGATGGGTTCGACAGGCGCTCCGGTGACCATATCTTTTCCGTAGGTTTCGCAGTAGTCCGGTGCGGCGAAGAACTCGCCACCGGTGTACAGGCGTTCGGTCCCGTCGGGATGCTCACTGTTACAAGGCCATTGGATTCCGCTTCCGCCGCGGAGTTTGCCGTAGTCGATGCCGGTGTAGTCGCACGGGCGTCCGGCGCTGCATTTCTTCCACGCCTCGAACGCGGACTCCGGATCGTGCCACGGAGGCAGCGGGTTGCCGTCGCGGTCGCGGAAGTCCATGCGGCGCGCGTAATCGAGGAAGATGTCGAGATCGGCGCGCGCCTCACCCGGGGGGTCGATCGCCTTGTCGGAGATATGCACGGTGCGGTCGGCGTTGGTGAAGGTCCCGGTCTTCTCACCCCAGGCCGCCGCCGGTAGTACGACATCGGCGAGCGCGGTGGTCTCGGTGTGGAAGATGTCCTGGACGACGACGAACAGGCGTTGCTGGGCCAGGATCGAGCGGATCCGGCCGAGTTCGGGCATGGACACCGCCGGGTTGGTGGCGCTGATCCACAGCATGCGCAGCGATCCCTGTTCGGCATACCGCAGCATCTGCATGGCATGGGTGGGCGGAGCATAGTGCGGGATCTGGTCGATATCGATATTCCACAGTTGTGCCAGCTCGGCGATATGGGCGTTGTTGTTCCAGTTCCGGAAGCCGGCGAGATCGCCGTCGGCGCCGCATTCGCGGGTGTTCTGTGTGGTGGGCTGACCGTTCATCTGCAGCACCCCGCATCCGGGTTCGCCCAGCATCCCGCGGATCAGGTGCAGGTTGTTGACCTGCACCGCCGCCGCGGTGGCCTGGTGTGATTGGTAGAAGCCCTGCAGGACCGTCGACAGCAACGCTTCGGCCGTACCCAGCACCCGAGCGGCGTGCCGGATAGCGTCGGCGGGTACCCCGCACAATTCGGCGGCTTTCTCGGGTGGGTATTCGGCGACGCGGTCACGTAATTCGTCGAAGCCCACGGTGTGCCGGTCGATGTAGTCGTGATCGATCCAGTTGTTGGCGATGATCTCGTGCAGGAGCCCGTTCATCAGCGCGACATTCGTGCCCGGTAGCGGTGCCAGCCGGACGGTGGCGTATTCGGCGACCTTGGTCGATCGGGGATCGACGCAGACGATCTCCGCCGGGCCCACAGCATGGGCTGGGTTTCCGCCATATTGTGCCCGAACAGCGCTATCACATCGGCATGGTCGATATCGGTGTAGGAACCGGGCTGCCCATCGCAGGCGAACGATTCTTTCAACGCTTCGGCCGCGGTCGCGGTGCACAGCCGGGTATTACCGTCGACGTGGTCGGTGCCGATGGCGCCGTGCGCGATCACCCCCAGGGTGTAGTACTCCTCGAGAAACAACTGGCCGCTGGTGTAGAAACCGATGGCGCTCGGCCCCTGCTCGGACAACAGGTGTTTGCTGTGTTCGACAATGCGGTTCATCGCGGTGTCCCAGTCGGTGGCGACCAGTTCACCGTTCTCCCGGATCAGCGGCCGGGTGAGACGTTCCGGGGAGGAGTTCGCCTGCCGGCCGAACAGGTCCTTGGGCCCCAGCCGCCCCCGATTGACCCGGTCCACGTCCCGTCCCCGCACCCCGACCATGCGGCCGTTCTTGACCGCGATATCGAAGGCGTCGCCGTTGGAGTGCAGAACCGAAGCCGTCTGCACCCATTTCTCGACGTCCTCGGCGGCGAGGCCCTCATCCAAGTGCATATCCACCCGCGGCGGCCGCTGTCGGCCCGCCCCGTAGGGGGTACGGATCCCCCAGGGGTCGGCAATTCGATCCTCGGCCACCATGCCCGCCGCGTACCCGCCGTCTCCACCCGGCAAACAGACCGGCACCGGGGAGCAACGACCGGCCCCGTAGTGGCTTGCCGGTGGTTTCTCGTCACGTTGCTCATTCGCTCGGGCCTCGAGGTTTGTCCCCGATACGGACCGGTCGACGACCACCACCTCTCGCATGACACCCTGAGTTTGCTCGGAGCCGGTTCGCTGACCTGGTGTCCTTCGGATGGGCAGCCAGACGTGCGATGCGCGACTCCGGTTCCACCGGATCTCCGCGTGGCCGCCGCGGGTCGCCCCCCGCGACCATTGTCGTCTACCTGCGGTGATAGATACGATCGATCAGATCATCCGGGGGACGAGACAGAACGGAAACGAATCATGAGTTCACGAGCACGTAGCCCGAGCCCCCGACCACTCGGCACGCTCATCGGGGCCCTCGCTCTCTTCTTCGCAGTCGCTGCACCGTCGACCGCGGCCTGGACCGTCTCGCTCGCCGACGGCCCGAACCCCCAGGTAGGGTCGAGCGGTCGCTGCGCAGAGCTCGGCGAGACCGGGTATCTCACCGACAGAACCATCATCAACTGCGCCGCGACCTCGAATTCCAACGCCTTCGCGTACTACTCGGAGCCCCTGACGAACGCTCCCGACACCCCCGACTACAACTGCGACACCACTGGTTGCGAGAATCCGGACGGAACCACCCCGCCGAATGAGGATCGCTGCGGAATACAGTGCACCGCACCCCCTGCTCCCGGCCTCATCGTCCCTCATCTCGCCTCGCGCCTCTGAACCGGTTCGAAGGTTTCGCTCCCTGCCCTATCGAGGGCAGCCCGAAGTCCACCGGCCGCACCACCGATGGAGTGGAACTGCCGATCGGCTTCGATCGGACTGACGGCGTGGCCTGGGGTCCGCCCCGGGTAGCGTTGCTCCACAAGGAACCCGTCCGCGTGGAGCGGGTATTGCGCGCTTCCGGTACGCGGTGACGGATCGGAAGCGGGTTCTTGTCTACCCCCTCGCCGCGGTGGCAGGAAGTGGGCTTCGCCCCACTCCAGGTGGCCGCGCCCCGGTGGCTGGGTACGCCTTCTCTGTGACCGTTTCTCGTATCGACGCCCGCACCCACCCACGCCGACCGGTATCCATCCATACAGCGGATGGGTTCACCGGAAATCATCACCAGTAGTTATGGAAATACATCAGTTGCGTTACCTGGCCGCCGTGGTGGACGAAGGGTCGTTCACCGATGCGGCGGCACGGTTGCACGTCAGCCAATCCGGTGTCAGCACCCAGATCGCCAAACTCGAACGTGAACTCGGGCATCGTCTGCTGCACCGTTCCGGCCGCCGAGTGCGGCTCACCCCTGTCGGTGAGGCCGTGCTGCCGCTCGCGCGGGCAGCCCTCGAATCGCTCGGCGCCATCGCTCATACGGCCGTCGAGTTCGCCGAAGCGGTGCGCGGTAGTGTCCGGCTCGGCATGATCATGGGCTGTTCTCTTCCCGGTTTCCTCGATGCGATAGCCGAAACCGCTCGTACCCATCCCGGGGTCACTGTCGGCCTGACCGAGGACCATTCCTCCGTCCTTCAGGCGCAGGTGTTGTCCCGGTCGCTGGATCTGGCGCTCATCGGCTTCGCCGAAGCCCCCGCGCAGGGTCTGGACGTCACCGTGGTCGGCGACGAACCGCTCGTCGTCGTGGTACCGCACGGGCATCGCCTCGACAGGGCCTCGCTGCTGTTGTCGGACCTGCGTGAGGAGACCGTGCTCTGCCTACCGCGTGGCACCGGGATCAGGACCGCCTACGAGCGGTCCTGCCTACGATCCGGTGTCGAACCGCGGGTCACGCTCGAGGCGAACTCGCCCGAGACCCTGCTCGGTTTGGTCCATCGTGGGGCGGGTGTCGCGGTGCTCACCCATTCCGCCGGGACGACACCGGGGGTGCGGGCGGTGCCCCTCGTCGACGCTCCCGTGCGCGCCTGCCTGGGGGTGGTGCGCCGACCCGACCAACGCTCCCCGGCGGTGCGACTGCTGCTGACCCGCCTCGAAAGGGCGCTGCTGCGAACGGCGAACATCCCATGACACCGGTGTTTCGACAACCACGCACCGGTCCGAGACGATGACCGTATGGTCATCCATCACTACGAATGCTCCACCGAATGGACCGGCGCGCGAGACCACGGCACCATCGACTACCGCTCCTATGACCGCGCCTACGTCTCTCGGGCTCCCGGGCGCCCCGATCTGGTCGGTTCGTCCGATCCCGCGTTCCGCGGCGATCCGAGTCGATGGAATCCGGAACTGCTCCTCGTGGCCGCACTCGCCCAATGCCATCTGCTGTGGTATCTGCACCTGTGTGCGGTCGACGGTGTCACGGTGCTCGGGTATCGGGACGACACCCGAGCGACGATGACGGAGAACGGTGACGATGGTGGACGGTTCACGCAGGTGGAACTGCGCCCGGTCGTCACCGTCGCCTCCGACGAGATGGTCGACCGAGCGCGGGAATTGCACGCCGAGGCAGCGGCCAGGTGTTTCATCGCCGCGTCGGTGAATTTCCCCGTAACCCATACCCCGACCATCGAGGTGGCCGCCGATACCCGGCGAACCGTTCCATAACCGGGCCACCTATGCCGTCGCTCACCCTCTTCCACCGTCGAAACGGCTCGATATGCTCCCATCCGAAGCCCACGCCCACCCCGAGTGGAAACGCACCGGCCATCGACACTTCCCGGTGGCCGCCGAGGTCGACGGAAACTGGTGGGTGCTGCGGTTGAATTCCTTTCCCGCCCACGATATGTGGACCCTGTTCGTCGACGGGGTTGCCCGCTACGACATCACCGACACCCCACCCACCTGGGGCCGCCCGCTCACCGAACCGGCCCCGGCCCTGGACCCGTGCACCGTCCACGCCGTCCTCGCCCCGATCGCGCACCTCACCGCCTACGGCAGCGAGGTCGGCAAACCGTGTGACGACCCGTTCTGCTGTGGATGACCCACCGCCACTGCTCACGACCGTAGGCGTCGGAGACCGGGACGAGGTGGATTTCCCCGTCGAGATGAGGCCGATCAGGGGGCGGCGTCGTCGAACAGGTCGAGTTGTTCGGGGCCGGTCGGCGGCACCCGAACCCGAGGTCGGGGGGTGATGCGGCCGGTGAGCGCGCGGACACGGTCGGGGTCGGAGGCCTGCTGTCCGAGCCGTGCGGCGACGACGGTCGGGGCCAGGCCCTCGCGCAGCATCCGCTGTTCGGCGGTGGCGCGCAATACCCCGGGCGACAGGTTCAGCCCGGCGTCGACACCGATGGTGTGGATCGCGTCGTCGATGGTGCGGGGAGCCGGGCGACGGTAGGGGGTGGTGTCGGTGAGGAACAGGGCCTCGGGATCGGGGGTGTGGTGCGCGCGAAGCCGCTGCCCACGTTCGGCCAGCCACGACACGAGCGCGGCGCGGCTGCCTGGTTGTAGGGGGACGTCGCGGTGGCGGCCGGCGGGGCTGGTGATGGTCAGGGTGCCGGGCCAGGTGGTGAGGTCGAGCGCTTCCAGGTCGAGGGCGGCGAACTCCCATCTTCGGGGTCCGATGTCGAGCCCGAGGGTGATGAGAGCGAATGCGCGGGCTCCGCGGCCGGCGGCCGCACGCAGGAGGCGACGCTGTTCGGGTGGGCTCAGGGGGCGTGGTCCGGCGGGGTCGACGGCGGTGTAGGACGCGGTCGGGGCGCCGAGGCCGAGCCAGTCGTAGAACATGTGCAGGGCAGCGAGGGTGAGGTTCACGGTGCGGTCGGTCATACCGTGTTTTTCCCGAGTGGCCTTCAGGTAGGCGTCGACCGCCCGCTCACGGCCGTCGGCGCTGTGCAGGGCATCGTCGTGTTCGGGATGGGCGGCGAGCCACCGCAGATAGTGCCCGATCCGTTTGCGGTAGGTGTCGCGGGATCGGGGCGCCAGGTCGGTGCGGGCGGCCAGGGCGGCGTCGAAACCGTTCAGCGTCGGATCCGTCGCCGCCTCGAAGGAGAACAGGCCCTGTGTGATGTCCCCGCTGTCCCGGTCTTCGCTGTTCACCCCGCATCACCTCCTGCCCTGCGCTGTTTCCCAGCATCGCAGAGACCACCGACATCCAAGCCGCGCCCTCGGCCTCGGCACCCACCGGAGGGTGTCGTCGGCCGCGGGTTTCTGTGGCCTGTCCGGTGGGTGTGCGCCGGCGCCCGGTCCCGTTCTCATTCCGGTTCGCCGATGGATACGGTCTCCGGTGTTCGGGTGACCGTGATCCCGGACGCCGCCGCGGCCCGCGCGAAGCGGCACGCGTCGTACACCGCGGCGCCACCGGGGTCGTTGTTGAAATAGACGTGGACATCGCAGGTGTCGGGCCAGGCCGTGGCGAGTCGACGCACCCAGGTCAGCAGGGTCGAGGCGTGGTAGCGAGGCCAGGGCTCGGCCGATCCGATGTGCAACCGCAGATACCCCCAGTCGGTGGTCCGCCACAGCGGGGTCACCGGTCGTTCCGCGGAATCGGCCCAGCACAGCGCCGCATCGTTGCGTTCGAGCACGGCGCGGATGTCATCGGCCCACCAGGAGTCGTGACGCGGTTCGACCGCGACCCGCGTCCCGGGTGGGAAACAGCGCAGACAGGTGTCCAACAGGGTGGGGTCGGCGCGCAGCGTCGGCGGTAGTTGCAGGAGAACGGGGCCGAGCCGGTCTTGGAGGTTTACGGCCCGACTCATCAGCCTTTGCACCGGTTCTGCCGGATCGCGGAGGCGTTTGATGTGGGTCAGGAAACGACTGGCCTTCACTGCTATCCGGAAATCCGCGGGTGTTCGGGTGCGCCACGCGGTGAAGGTCTCCGGTTCGGGTAGCCGATAGAAGGCGTTGTCGAGTTCGACCGTGGCGAAGGCCGTCGCGTACTGCTCCAACCACAGCCGTTGCGGCACCCTGCGCGGATACAGCACCCCACGCCAATCCCGGTACTGCCACCCGGAGGTGCCGACGAACAGGGTCACGACCGGCCGTTGTCCCCGCGGCCCGGTGACCGCATTCGCCCGAACCTCGCACCGGGGTGCCGGCGCGGCGGTTCGGGGTGTCGAGGGAAAGCCGTCATGGCGGGCGCATACCCGAAAGTCGGGTGACGATGCGCCCGTCCCACCGGGGTGTCAGGGGCGGATGGCGGCGGTGTCGGATCCGGTCTCGGTGGACTCCGGTTCGGCAGGGATCGCGAACGGTGACCGTGCCGCGGTCCACATCTCCAGTGCGCCGAAGGCGATCATTCCGCAGCCCGCGAGTGTGGCGAGCATGGCGAGGCTGTCGAACGGGGCGACGGCGACGAGGATGCCCGCGACCAGTGTCCACAAACCGAACCATTCCTGCCGGCCGCGTCCGGTGAGTTCGTCGTCCTCCCATACGGCGGCGATGGCGTGCGCGATACCGCGGACCGCCCAGGCCAGGCCGAGCCACATCGCCAGCAACAGCACCCAGTTCCCGCTGCCGAAGCACAGCACCGACGCCACCAACGACACCACACCGGCGACGAACAGCAGTATTCGCGGCACTCGCCCCAGTCGCCCACCGAAGGCCACCGTCCACAGGGTCACCATGCCGAACAGTAGATACATCCCGAACAGGGCGCCGACCGCGGTCAGCGTCTTGCCCGGCCAAACGATGATCGCGGTTCCCAACAGGACCGAACAGATCCCCATGGCCATGACCCCCTGCCGCACACCACGACCGAACACCGGTGCCGGGCCCGTATCCACGTGCTCGTATGTCGACATAGCGACATGATATGACCGGGGTCGGTGAATTGCCGGGAGATTGCCCGAATAGCGCTGTGGCGTTGTGATCTGCGGAGCCGCAGAATCGCTGCCGCGATCAGCGGAACCTGTCAGGACGCCTCTTCACCGCCGGTGGTCAACAGGGTGTCGAGTTGACGTTCGGCGCGTTCGGCACGCACCAGGGTCTGCGCCCGCGCCTGTTCCAACGCCTCGATACGGTGCGCCGCCTCCGCGCGCACCTGTTCCACCTGCTCGGCGGCCTGCGCTCGCGCGGCGGCCAGCTCGGCCGCCGCGGTCTTTCGTAGCTCGTCGAGTTCGGCGCGCACCGCGTCCAATTCGGCTCGGAGTCGGTGCAATTCGGTGCGTGCCTCCCGCGCCGCCTCGGCGCGTTCGGTCGCCGCCTGTTCGGCTCGCTCCGCGGCGCGGTCGGCGTCGGCGGCGCGTTGCACGGCCAGATCCCGTTCGGCCACGGCGGTGGCCACCTGCTGTTCCGCCGTGCGTCGGGCCTGCTCGATCTCGGTGTCCGCGCCGCGCCGTATCCGGTCGATCTCCTCGGCGGCGTGCTGCCGCGCCCGCTGCACTTCTTCGTCGGATTCGTGCCGTATCCGGCGGATCTCGGCCTCGGCGGCGCTGCGGGCGGCGAAGACGTCGTCGGCGGCACGGGTGGTGACCGCCTCCACCTCACGTAGTGCCTCGTCGCGGGCGGTGTAGGCGGCCGCGGTCCGCGATTCCGCTTCGGCGATGCGGGCTTCGGCGGCCTCCGCGGCGGCCGCGGCGTCCTCGGCCGCTTCCTCGGCGGTGATCCGCGCCTGTACCGCTTCCCGGCGGTCCTGTTCGGCTGCGGCCGCGGTCATCTCGGCCTCGGCGATACGTCGGGCGGCGTCGGCCTGTACGGCCTGCACGTGGGCCTCGGCCACCGACGGGTCGGCCAGGGTGGACAGTTCGGCGACAGCGGAATCAAGGGTGGTGCGCACCTGCTCGGCCAGGTCACGGAATCGGATCAACAGTTCGTCGGCGCGTAACCGGGCCGCCACCACCGGCCCCTTATCCGTCACAGTGACGTTATCGGTGGGGGTGGGTGCTTCCTGCTGCAACCGTTGCCGTTCCCGCCACGCCCGCCACCGGGTGTGCTCGGGCAGATCACAGTACTCCGACGGGCGGCCGGGCCCCCCGCCGCGAACGATCGGCCGGGTGCAGCCCGGATAGTTGCAGACATTCGGCACCGCAGAATCGTAATACCCACCCCACCTCCGGCGAAGAACCACCACGGGACGCATCCGACCGGATCGCCGTCCACCACACCGGAACACGCCGAGTACCCTCATCCCTCGGATCGGCGGCATGTGAAAGGGATCCATGGATCTGGAGGCGTACTACGCGGAAAATCGACGGCGTCAAAAGATCGCGAGCCGAGAGTTCGACGCACGTACGCACGGATGGCGGTTTCGGGTCTCACCGATCGCTCAGAGCTGGGCGGCCGGACGATCGGTGTCGGTGCGATCGGTGGTGCAGTTCGTCACCCACGCCGACGCCGACGGAATACTGGTCCCCCCGGAACCGGGACAGATCCGGTGGGCATACAGCACCAGGGACCGGGAGACCGAGATCACCACCGGCATCGGATTCGGATTCTGGCCCGACAACGCCGAATACCTGGTGGTTTTCGCCGCCAAACCCATCGCCTACACCGAGATCGCGTCCATGTCGGGCCCAGAGCTGCTGGCGCGGGTGGCCGACAGTTTCATCGGCGCTCGCCCCCATGTCGAACAGGCGCCGGCGAACTGGATATCGGATTGACCGAACGAACCCCACCGGAAGGGGCACCCCGAAGACGCCGGAAACCTGCCGCCCGGTGAGGAACAGGGCGCGTGGTTCGAGGTCCAGGGACCGGCCACACTCACCAACCGTGGCAGGTTCCCGGCGTATTCGGGTCGACCCCCTACAGATCCCGCGCCCAGTTCTGGCCGACCAGATCACGACCGAAGCTGTGGTGTTCGGCCTGGTCGACCAACTCGAAACCGTGGCCCACATAGATGCGCCGCGCCGCGGTGAGTACATCGTTGGTCCACAATGTGATCCGACGATAGCCGGCGGCGCGGGCGAAATCCAGGCAGGTCGACACCAAACGCTGCCCCACACCCAGCCCTCGAACCTTCGGATGCACCAGCAACAGACGCAGTTGGGCCGTGTCGTCCCCGGCGCGCACGCAGAAAACGCACCCCATCCGCCGCCCGCCCGATTCGGCGATCCAGGCCGCTTCCCGTGACCGCTCGGACCCGGCGGTGTATTCGGCGACAATCCTTGCCACCAGCGCTTCGAAACTCGTATCCCACCCGAATTCCTCGGCATAGATCTCACCGTGGGCCTGCACCACCCAGCCCAGATCCCCCGGTTTGCCGAGCGCGCGGACCGCTACCGTCCCCTCGCCGGCGTCGATATGTGTACCGGTCATGACCGCCCTCCTCACCACACTGTCCCTGCGATACGCTGACACTGAAACAATCGTTTCAGTGAGGAAAGGGTGCACCCGTGACCGAGCCGACCGCAAGCCCTTCCGCCCGCCGAACCGAACTACTCGACGCCGCCTACCGGTACGCGCTCACCCACGGCCTTTCGGATGTGTCACTGCGACCCTTGGCGAAGGCGATCGGCTCCAGCCCACGCGTACTGCTGTATCTGTTCGGCAGCAAAGAAGGATTGATACGCGCGTTGCTCGCACGCGCCCGTTCCGCAGAACTCGAACTGCTCGCCGATCCCGCTCTCGCATCACCGAGCGACATCGCGCCCGACGCCGATCGACTGACGTCGGTCGCCGAGCGACTGTGGACCTGGCTCGCCGCCGACGAGCACCGAGCCCTGCTCCGGCTGTGGCTGGAGGTATACACTCGCTCCCTGGTCGACCCTGACGGTCCCTGGGCGGGTTTCGCGCAACAAACCGTTCAGGACTGGCTCGACATCCTCGCCGCCGCGCAGCCCGAGCACATCAGGAACACCGATGACGGGCGCGCCCGCCGCACCCGGATACTGGCCCTGCTGCGGGGCGCGTTGCTCGACCTACTCGCCACCGGCGACCTCGAGCGCACGAGCGCGGCGATGCGACACCGTCTCGACGATCCGGGGCCGTCCTGAAACCATGGCAACGGATCCACCACATTCGGTGAAGGGATGTCGGAAAACATCATTCGGGCGTCGACGGCTGGAGCGCTTCGCGACGAGGCCACCACCATGAACTCCGTGACCGAACACGACATCGACAGAATCGACCACTCCGTTCTCTACACCACGGATATGGACGCCACCGCGGCGACGTACGAATCGCTCGGCTTCACTCTGACTCCCCTGTCTCTACACAAGGGCTCCGCCCGTCCCGGTGGGGAACGAACCCCGATGGGCGCCGGAAACCGGTGCGCCCTGTTCGGCCGGAACTACCTGGAAATACTGGGACGGTCCGGTCGACCCGTGGAACATCCGCCCGTTGATCGCCCAATACGAAGGCCTGCACGGCTGCTCGTTCGGCTGCGACGATGTCGAGACCGCCGAACAGCGACTGCGCACGGCAGGGTTGTCGTCGAGCGGAATCCTTCCCCTGCAGCGGGAGGTGGAGACCTCCGACGGGGTTGCGACGGCGCGGTTCCAGGCGGTCCACCTCGACCGTGCGCTCACCCCCGAAGGACTGATCCACATCGCGCACCACCTGACGCCGGAACTGATCCACCAGCCCCGATACCCGAACCACGCCAACGGTGTCTCCCACCTGCGCAGTGTGCTGTTGGTGGTGGACGATACCGATCTGGAGGCCACCGTCGACCGCTATGACCGCATACTGTGTTCCGAACCGGTCGCCTGGGGTCCGCTGCGCATCCTGGACCTGCCGGTAGGCCGGATGGAGGTCGTCGCGGTCTCCGCTTTCGGCGCGGTGCTTCCCGGTGAGACGGTACGCGCGTTGCCCTACCTGGCGGGCCGGACCGTGCAGCTCACGGGCCGGGGTCGGTCGCCGGTCAGTATCCGACGGTGAAGCGGCGTTGGACGAATCGGGGGAGTTCCGCTTCGTCGATCAGCGCCACGGCGGCGTCCTCCATGGAGATGCGGCTGCGGCCGGCGGCGTCGACGATCTGCCGGTCGGTGCCGATCCGGAAACGGCCGGTACGTTCGCCCGGTGCGATCTCGGCGGCCGGACTGAAGTAGGTCCAGTGACGGTTGGAGGTGCGCAGCACGTTCAGGGCCTCCCGATGCCCGTGAACGGCGACAGCGTATTCGCGTGGTATGCCGATACGTTCGAGGGAATCCTCGAGATCGGGGGCGTCGGCGGCCACCAGTCCCGGTTCGCGTTCCAGGCTGCCCGCGCCGCCCACGACGATCAGACGGGTGCGCGGGTGGGTGGCGAGAGCGCGCAGCAGTGATCGTGCGGCGGTGGCGTAGACGGTGGGGTCGGCGATCGAGCGGGCGACGGTGTCGTCGAAATCCCTTGCGGCATTGCCGGGTTGGTAGCAGCTGACGAGAACGTCGAGGCCGGGAAGGGCGGCGGCGACCGCGGTGCTGTCGAAGATGTCGAGGGTTTTCCAGGTCAGGTTCGGGTGGGTGGTCTCGGCCCGGTCGAGGTCGCGGGTGAAAGCGATGACGTGGTGGCCGCGGTCGAGGGCTTCGGTGACCACCCGACTGCCGATTCTGCCGGTCGCCCCGACGACTCCGATGAACATGTGTGCTCCTTCACGAATTGGCGCGTCGTGAGAAAACTATACGGCGTGAAGTTTTTATGCAACGCGCAATTTTCTCACGCCTATGTAGGATGTCGTGATGACCACCGTGCCCCCCACCAGGCGTGAGCGCCGCCGGATCGAGACGATCTCCGAGATCAAAGAGGTCGCCCTCCGACTAATGGCCACAGGCGGACCCGGTGCCATCACCCTGCGTTCCATCGCCCGCGAGATGGGAATGACGCCCAACGCCGTCTACAGCTACTTCCCCACCCGGGACGACCTGATCACCGTCCTGATCCGCGAGGTGTACGGCGAACTGGCCGACCGGGTACTCGCCGCCCGGGACGCCTGCCCGCCCGCCGACGTGGCCGGCCGGATCATGGCGTGGGCGTGCGCCTTCCGGGAATGGTCGCTGGCGAACCCGGAAGGGTTCCGACTCGTTTACGGCGACCCGGTACCCGGATATCGACCGCCCGCAGGCGGTGCGGCGCCCGAAGCCGAGCATCGCGTATGCGCCGGCCTGACCGAACTCGCCGCCGCCGCCTGGCCTACCGCCGAACCTCTGTACACGGATTACGGCTTCGAATGGACGGATTTCGACACCGCCCTGGCCGGCCGGTTCCGCGCGGAGTTCCCCGAGCTGCCACCTGCGGTCATAGCAGTCGCGCTGCGCATCTGGGGACATCTCCACGGGCTGGTCGCCCTGGAGATCCGCGGGAACCTGGGCGCGCAGACCAGCAACCCCGAAAAGCTCTACCGCAACGAGGTGAACGCGCTGCTCCGCTCCTTCGGACTGACGCCCCTCAGCACCCCGGCGGAAGTGACGAAGTAGCCTCGACTGACGGTGACGGCCGGTTCGAGTCGCGAGATACCACGTCCGGTCGTGTCGGGAGTCGAGGAGTAAATCCGCCCGATCCGGCACCAAGGAGTTCGGCAGATAGCCGCACACTATCTGCCGTAAAACTGCGGGTCGTGCCGGTACGATGACAATGGCGTGAGGCCCGTTCACGTTGCACCAACTGCGCCACTCCCGGCTCACCCACGCCGCCGAGAGTGGCGCGTCCACATTGATGCCGGTGGCGTTGTCCGGGCACACCTCGGTGCGCAGCCTGACCAAGTACGCGAAGGTGTCGGCAGAGACCTCGGGGCGTTGACAGGCCGAGACCGGTCCCGCTTCCCGCCGAAACGGCCGCTGACGGGGATGTGGCGGCGCCCTCGGTTACGTCGTTCGTCGACGGTGCCGATCGGCTATGAGCGGTCGATCCGGACTACGGCTGCGGTATCGGCGACCGGCGCGCAGTCGGCGCCGATACCGCCCACATCAGGCCGGTGATGTGGCGGCCTGGCCGAGGTGGCGGTTGAAGAACCGTGTCGCGCTGTCGACCTCGAACCTAGGGACCTGGAAATGCCCGCCCGCGTTGGCGTGCAACGTCTTTTCCTTCCTGGTGCCCTGTGCATGATGCCCCAGAAGCCGACCGCCCCTCGGTGCCGATCTGCGGCAGTTCCTGCAGGACGTCCAGGGTCGCTTGCCGTTCCGGCGCGGCGCGTTCGGCCAGGTAGGTATGCAAGCCGGCAATGGTCGGGCCGATCGGCTCGCCTGCCGCCTGCCGAAGGACGGCGATGTGCTGCTCGTACTCTGTTGTTCGGGGCCGGTCACCATATCCGGGCGCGTCGATGGCGGCGACGGCGAAGCCGCAGGTGGTCACGAAGTGATGGCCCGGCCCACGATTTCCGGTGCTCTCTTGTGGTGGCCGCCGCTGTGCGCCATCGGCACCAGGGGCGCGGGATCGGAATGTGATGTCACGAACTCCCGGCACGCTACCCACACACGCGCCGGCGCCGCAACCCCTTTCTTGCCCGGCCATCCGTACGGTGATTCATGCAGGCGAGTTTTCGACATCACTGGGAGGTGCATGGGCTGGGCTTCGCCGCCCGGGCCAGGGGATTGAAACCTGCTTGCAGGCCAGGCTTCCGGTATGAGCACGGCGCAGTCGGACAATCTTCCCGGTCGACAGGAGAAGCGACGACTCCGGTCACGGCTCGCCCGGTACCTGTTGCTCGCCTGCACGGTTGCGTCTTGTCTGGGGGCACTCGTTCGGGCAAGCGCTCCGGGCAGCGCCGAGTCGTTGCTGTGGGGTTTTTCCGGATCAGCGCGTCGTTCGGGTTGATCTGTGTAGTTGTCGGTTACCCGGCCCGGGTAGTCGTCACTCGGCAGCTTCGAGTACCGGAGCTCGGTCCCCTGCCTGCGCCGGCGGCGGTATCCACGGTGGCGGTGTGTGGAGCGCGGACCTACCGATCGCTGTGCGCCGGCAGTTCTCGTCGCATAGTTTCGATGACGCCGCACAGCAGGTGCGCGACGGTGTCGATCCGCAGACCTTCGAAGGCCGCCGGCTCGGGCTCTACCGCATCGACAGTGCGGACCGCTACGTCTGGGGCATCTACTTCAGGACCAGCCCCGCGATGGGCAGCTGCTCGAGCGGGGGCGGAGGGTTTGCCCAGCTTACCGGCGCCTCTCGCACGTCTGACGCATTCCATCACCTGAACAGTGACTGGTATTGGTTCTGCATCACCAGTGCCGGAGGCGGAGTGACAATGCCAGACCGCCCTATCGAGGGCCGGCGCCGGCCAACCAGTTCCAGGACACGGTGACGGTTACAGCCGGCTTTCCGGCCGATCTATCTACGCCGTTTGGTTTGTGCCTCTTCGATTTCGGCATCCCGAGCCGATCCTCTTCGGTCGACGTCGACGACCAGTGTGGTCGCAGCCACTGAGCAACGCCTGCTCGCTCGTCGTCGCGGGCGTCGGGATTGCGTAACGTCCGGTGGGTGCCACCGAGGTCGGGCAGGTGGAAGGCACAGCGGCCTTCGATGCCGATATGGGTGCGGATAAACGCCGACAGCCGCTGCACGTCCTCATCGCGCACTGGATGGCCTTGCGCGCGTATCTGTTCCAGAGCACGGTTGGTGTGGACGCTGTTCCACAGAACCGCGCAGTTGAGCACCGACCCGAGCGCAGAGAGCTGATCTTCCATGCCCTTGTAATGGGTGCGGGTCATCCTGGTTGAAAACGAAGGCCGATGATGTCTTGCGGAGTCCGGAACACCCTGATCACCGATCGGACCGAATCCGGTTCACAACCCGCTGCCTCATACGCGGTGGCCGATGCTGTCGGGTATAAGGCGCGCCGGTAGTGGTTTCCGTTGTGGGTTCATCGTTCGCTGCGCCGTCGCGGGGCGGACTGTCCGCCGAATCGTCGATACCCATGTAGCGCTCGGCGTCTGCTGTTCCAAGGGTGTTCGGCCCGGACACGACCGGGATCGGACCGGTAGCACCCACGGCCGTTCCCGGTTCCTCAACGTTACGTTGGATTTACGTTTGGTTTTTGTGCACCAAACGTAACGAAAAAGGCTAGCGGACGGCAAGGACGAGGGCGCTATTCTAGCCTCCGATAAGTGAACCTTATCGGAGGCTAGGATAGCTAGTGTGCAGTGATGTGTTGCCGCACATCACATTCCGTCTCGGATTACGTTTCGTTTATTGACGAAAAACGGAACCGTGACGTAATTAGTTGTCGATCAGGAAGCAGGTTCGAGTGGAGACCCAGCCCACGGCCATCGCCATACCCGACACCGTCCACGCCGAGTTGCGCCGCGGGGTGCACAGCGTCCTCATCGACACCGCCGCGCTGCGACTGGTCCGCGACCGCTTCGACGACGAGCAATCCGACGCCCTCGCCCGGTACCTCACCGCATCCCAATCCACCAACACCGTCCGCGCCTACCGCAGCGACTGGCTCGCCTGGGCCGCCTGGTGCGCCCACGAAGGCCGCCGCGCCCTACCCGCCGACCCCCTCGACATCGCCGTCTACCTCGCCGCGGCCGCCGACACCCGCCGCGACGACGGCCGCCACGCCTTCGCACCCACCACCCTGGAACGCAAAGCCGCCGCCATCGCCGCCGTCCACGCCGCCAACGGTCTGCCCTCCCCCACCCGCTCCGACGTCGTCCGACTCACCCTCCGCGGTATCCGCCGCACCCGCCGCACCCGCCCCCGCCGCAAACGCCCCATCCTGTTGCACACCCTCGACGAACTCCTCACCGGGCTCCCCGATCCCGGATGGCCCGGCGAACCCGCCCGCCGCCGCGACACCCTCCTGCTGCTCATCGGATTCGCCGGCGCCCTACGCCGCAGCGAACTCGCCGCACTCCGCATCGGCGACATCCACCTCGGCCACGAGCACACCACCGGCGAACCGATGCTGCTCGTCCATCTCCCCACCACCAAAACCGACCCCACCGGTATCCACGAACACCGTGTCGCACTCCCCCGCGGCAAACACCCCCGCACCTGCCCGGTCTGCGCCTACGCCGATTGGATGCACCTTATCGCCGCGCACACCGCCGACCCCCACGCCCTTCGCGCTCGGATCGAGCGGCAACCACACCCCAACCCCCGCATCCACCGCTGCCACGGCCACACCACCGACCCCGACCTTCCTCCGGACCTTCCCTTGTTCCCTGCCATCACCCGCCACGGTGGTATCGGCGACACCCCCATTTCCGGCCGAGCCGTCGCCGAACTCGTCAAACGCTATGCCGCACGCGCCGGACTCGACCCCGCCCTGTTCTCCGGTCATTCCCTCCGCGCCGGTTTCGCCACCCAGGCCGCGCTCGGTGGGGCGGCCGACCGCGAAATCATGCGCCAAGGCCGCTGGTCCAACCCCCGCACCGTCCACGGCTACATCCGCACCGCCGACCCCCTGGCCGACAACGCCGTCACCAAACTCGGACTCTGACAACGGAACCGACCCAGCGATCCGCGGCATTCGCCCACCGACCGAGCCGATTCAGCACCAGTACCCGCCCCCGCCCGGGTGCTCCGGCAACCGGACATCCCCGGAGAACGTCCCGACATGGACACAGCCCGCCCACACCACCGGCAACGACCACGGCCCCTCCGGTCAACGATGTCGTGACGTTCACCGCGCTTCATCGAGTCCGTCGCGCATCCCGCGATCGAACGATCCGGGCGGGCCGGAACATCGGGCCCGGCCCTCGAGTTGCGGCCCGATCGATCGGCGAGCATAGTATCGGCAACTTCCCGAAGCGAAATCCCGGTAACAGATAGCTTCGGGACTCGGCCCGTGGGAAGGATCAGGGCAGTGGCCGACTGGGAAATCACCGTCGATCGCGACGTGTGTCTGGGCTCGGGCCTGTGCGTTGCGGCGGCGAGCACCGCATTCGTCCTGGCGGGAGACCATTCACATCCGGTGGCCTCGCCGTGCGGCGCCGACGAGGCGATCCTCTTGGCCGCAACGAATTGCCCGGCCGAAGCGATCACGATCGTCGACGCTGCCACCGGACAGCCCATATTCCCCGGAGGGAACTGATGTCTCACGTTGTGGATGCCGAACTGGAATTTCCGTTCACCCCGGGGCCCGGCCTGGAGCTCGAACCCGAATACGCCCGCCTTCGAACGCATTCACCGGTCGTACCGGTCCGGTTGCCCGAAGGTACGGCGTGGCTTGTGACCCGCTACGCCGATGTCCGATCGATCATGACCGACAACCGGTTCAGTCGAGCACGCGCCTGTGAACCGGGTATGCCGCGGATCACCACCGTGCCCCCACCGAATGCGATGATCATCAGTATGGATCCGCCGCACCACACCAGGATCCGCAGCATCGTGGCACGAGAGTTCACCGTGCGCCGGGTCGAACGATTGCGTGAGGGTGCGGAGAAAATTCTCGCGGGTCTGCTCGACGGTGTGGAAAGTAGAGGGGCGCCGGCGGATTTCGTCTCCGAGGTGGCCATACGTTTCCCGGCGTTGGTCGTAGGTGACCTGCTCGGCGTGTCGGAATCCGACAGGGACGCCTTCCGGGAGTGGGCCCGAGACCTGCTGAGCGTCACCTCGGTGAAGCCGGAGGAAGGCATGGCCGCGCTGGCGCAGCTGTCCGACTATGTCCGCGGCATGGTGGAAGAGCGAAGGCGATACCCCACCGACGATCTGATCGGCGCGCTGGTTCGCGCCCACGACGATCAGGGCAAACTCACCGACGACGAATTGGTCGTCTTCGGTATCACGCTGCTGGCCGCGGGTTTCGAGACCACGGCCGACCAGATGGTCAATTCGCTCTACGTTCTGCTCACCGGCGACCGGCAATACGACCGGATTCGCGACAACCCCGAACTCGTGCCCACCGCGGTCGAAGAGCTCGTGCGCTACATCCCACTGGGCAGCGGAAGCGGTCTACCGTATGTCGCGACCACCGACGTGGAGGTCGGCGGAGTGACCATCCGCGAGGGTGACAGCGTGGTGCTGTCCGTCATTTCCGCCAACCGGGACCCGGAGGCGTTCGACGACGCCGACCGGCTCGACCTGGCCCGAAACCCGAACCCGCATCTGGGTTTCGCCCACGGGGTGCACCACTGCCTGGGCGCCCAACTGGCCCGCATGCAGCTACAGGTGCTGTTCACCATGTTGCCGCAGCGGTTCCCGAATCTGGACCTCGCCGTGGCGGCCGATGACGTTCCGTGGAAACAGGGCATGCTCACCCGCGGCGCGGAACGACTTCCCATCACTTGGTAACCATCCCGACGAACAACCTTCCACTCGGGCCGCTATTCGAGCGTGCGGCAGGTGGGTTCGGTCACCGGACTCACGTCTGCGGTGCCCTGTTCGGTGTGTTGTCCACGTGGCCGGCTTTGTTGTGCAGGTAGCGTTGCTCGATCCGGTTGTCGGTGAACTCGGCGGCCCGACGGAAGAGCCCGGCGGCGGTGGTGTTGTCACCGAGTTGCTGGAGAAGGTGGGCATGCCGGGTGAGTGGGTTGCTGTGGAGGTTATGGCGGCGGTTGAGGTCGTCGAGCAGGGCCAGGCCACGCGCGGGGCCGTAGGCGTGGGCGACGGCCACCACCCGAGCGAGTTGTACCGGCGGTGTGGGCGTGAGGAATTCGAGCCACAGGTAGAGCATCGCGATTTGAGCCCAGACGCTGTCGATGAGAGCTGTTCCCTCGACGATCATTTCGCGATTCCATCGGGTGGGGTCCTGCTGGTCCAGGGGGATCAGCTCGTCACCGTCGGTGCGAGCCGTGCGGCAGGATTCGGTGAGCAGCATCAATGCGAGCAATCCGGTTACCTCCGCATCGTCGGGCACGGCGGCGTGCAGCATTCTGGTGAGCCGGATGGCTTCGGTGGTGAGGTCGACGCGGGTGAGCGCAGATCCGGCGGTGGCGGTGTAGCCCTCGTTGAAGATGAGGTACAGCACCTGTAGCACCGCAGCCATGCGGCTGTCGCGGTCGATGCCGGTGGGGAGGGTGAAGCGGGCGCCTACCTTCGCGAGCTACTTCTTGGCGCGGCTGATTCGGGTGCCCATGGATTCGGGTGCCCATGGTGGCCTCGGTCGTGCCGTAGACATGCGCGATCTCGGAGGTGGTGAGGCCGCCGACCGCGCGTAAGGTGAGCGCCACCTGTGAGGTGTGGCCGAGTGCGGGGTGACAACACAGCAAGAGCACGGTGAGACTGTCGTCGGTTCCTCCGGGCCGCGCGGCGCGTGTGGGTTCGGCCATGGCGAGTTCGGCCGCACCGGCGTCCAGTTCGCGGCGTCTTCGGAGATATCGAAGCGCCCGAACCTGCGCACCAGGGCACCGAGGGCCTGCGGCGCTTCGGTGCGCAGCAGGTTCTCGATCTCGGGGCTCACGCGGTGAATTCCTCGCCCATGATCGGGCGGATCTCGATCGGCTCGCCGAGCGCTTCGACGATGCGGGCCGTGATCTCCACGGCCCGTTCATGTCCGACGACGTCGATCACGGCGAAGCCGGCCAGCACCTCTTTCATCTCGACGAACGGCCCGTCGGGAGTGCCTGCCGGGAACCCGTTTTCGGGGTCCATGGTGAATACGCCCGATGCGATCATTCCGGCTCCGAAAACGCCGACCAACACCGGTAGCGCCCGTCTCCCCATTCCCTACTGCCGGTCGAGAGCTGACTGATCGGGTGCTCTCGGGTGAGTATCTGAGCCATCGCCGAGACAAAGAACAGTGGGCCGGCGGCGGCACCGGCGAGCAACAATCGCTCGGTGGTTCGGCTGTTCACGTGCACGGGGGTGGAGACGGTCGGGTCGGTGGCGACGAAGGCCATCGTTTTCCTCCTTGACAACCCACCCTTGAACTGCTCGCATCGGACCGCCTTGTCGGCACCTGGAAGGTCGGTGGGGCCTCGACGATGACCCGAATCCGATTCACCGAGACACCGGCCATATCCGGAGCCTCCCCGGAATCGAGCCTGACCAGACCTATCGGTCACAGAACACGGGTGACGCGATCGCCGACGGCGCATATCACGTCGATCCGGCCGCGCGGGCGCGGGTGGCGGTCGGTGTCTCGCCGCTGTGCCGGCGGTAGATGCGCCGGAAGGCCGCCGGGTCGGCGTACCCCACCGCGGCCGCGATCACGTCGACGGGGTCGCGCGTGGTCGTGAGCAGGGTGACCGCCTGCCCCACCCGGAGACGATGCACGTACTGGGTGGGTGAGATACCGAAGTGTTCGCGAATACGCCGGTCGAGGGTGCGCGGAGAAACCGCCGCGACACCGGCCAATTCCCTAAGCGACAGTTGCCGGTGCAGATTGGCGAGCACATGCTGCTGCACGGCGCGCAGCGCCGGGTCGGTGGCTCGCAGATGCTCGAGCACCATGTAACGCGACTGCGACATACGGGCATCGAGCACCAGGTAGTGGGCCACCCGTTCGGCCAATGCGCCACCGCAGAGCCGGGCGACCAGCGTCAGCAGTAGATCCGTATGCGCGAAAGCCGCGCCGGCGGTGAGCACGGCGCCGCTGTCGACCACCATACGATCGGAGCGCACGGTGATATCGGGGAAACGGCGGGCCAACAGCGGCGCCAGCCACCAGGTGGTGGTGGCGACCCGGCCCGACAGCAACCCCGAGGCCGCGAGCACGAAGACAGCCGAGCAGGAGGCGGCCACCGTGGCGCCGGAATCGGCGGCGCGCCGAATGGCCTCGACGACCTGCCCGGTTCGGGGATGGGCCAACAACGCCTCGATACGCGCTGCGTCGAATGCGGACGGACCCGGCAACACCAGAACATCACCGGGCTCGAACTCCACCGCCGCGAGCGTGGTTTCGGGATCGACCCCGATCGGCCGCCCGTTACCGGATCGGACCGGCAGTCCGTCGAGTGAGACGACGCGCTGTCGCAACCGGCCGCCCGCCGTGTCCCCGGCGATCCCGGCCGCGGTATCGACGATGTCGATACCGAGTCCTAGTGCGCCTTCGAGTGCCCCGTCCAGCGCGAGATGGGTAATCATCTGGCGAGATTAAACCGAAAAGTGGCGATCTTGCCAATAGCGGTGGTGTGTCCTGCTACGGCAGAGTTCGAGGAATGCAGCAATCTCTTCCGCAGGATTCTCTCGACGACGACCTCGCCGATTTCACACCCCGCTCCATCACCCTCGAGTCAGCCACCCGCACCGTCTACGTCAGCGGCACCGGGCCTGCGGTCATCATCATGGCGGAAATGCCCGGCATCAGCCCCGATGTGGTCCGCTTCGCTCGCTGGGTACGCGACGCCGGCCTCACCGTCCATCTGCCCTCGCTGTTCGGCCGCGACGGCGCCTACCCGGAAGCGGAGACCGGCGCGAAAGTTCTCCGACGAGCCTGTGTCAGCGCCGAATTCCGCGCCTTCGGTGCGGGTGGATCCAGCCCGGTCGCGGTATGGCTGCGCGCGTTGTCGGCTCTGGTCCATCGCGAATGCGGCGGGCCCGGCGTCGGTGCGGTGGGAATGTGCTTCACCGGCAATTTCGCGCTCACCATGATGCTCGAACCGGCGATGCTGGCACCGGTGTTGTGCCAACCGTCCCTACCGCTGGATGAACCCGACGGACTGGAGATTTCCCCCGATGAGCTCGCGGCCGTACGAGAGCGCCTCGACCGCGAAGATCTCGTGGTCCGCGCCTATCGTTTCGAGGGCGACCGCTTCTGCACCGCACAACGTTTCGCCGCTTACGCCGCAGCGCTGGGCCCACGTTTCGAGCCGCGTGTGCTCCCCGGCGATTCGGCGAACCCTTCGCCACCGCCGTTCTTCTCGCAGATCATCGGCTGCCCACACAGTGTGGTCACCGCTCATCTGATCGATGCGGAGGGAGAGCCGACCGCCGCGGCGCGCGACGAGATCATCGCCTTCCTCGTGAATCGACTGACCACAAAATAAACGTCACTGTGACATATCGTCCATGTCGTTGTCGATCCCGATGGTAATCGTCGAAAATCGGGCGGATATGACGTAACGGACTGACAGAACCGGGTTTTCGCGTTCGGGGTGTGGCCTCGAGTGATCAGCGCTCGGCTTGGCTGCCGATGAGGATGATCGTGTGCTGGAGATCGATTTCACGGCGCGGGTGTTCGTGCAGGCCAGGCCGCGTTTGCCGCGTGATCACGACTATTTGGCGGCGCTGGATTCTTCAACTCACTTATGTTCGGCGGCCGTCCGCCGACGCGGCCACGTGCGAGGCGACACCAGAATGTCGGTGATCCGACCTACGGTTACGACAGCTGTGTCAGTGGCGAGCGACACGGGATGCCGGCGCTCGGCGGGGTTCCGGGCGGCGTGTTGACCTGGGGTTGTGTTCGCGGGCTGTGTGAGCGGTGCGGCTATCGGGCTGGTCGGTCAGGCGGGGCGGTGGGGCCTCGCAGCGAGGCTGCGAGGCCCGCGTGTGTCGGTGGTTCAGGCGGTTCCTGCTTTGTGGTTGCGCCACAGGAGGATGGTGCTGGTGGTGAGGCCGACCAGGGTTCCGAGGTTGACGCCGGCGCCGTGCAGGGCGTAGCGGGCGCGTCCGGGCAGGATCCTGGTTGCGGTGAGGGCCGTAGCTGCCGCGATCGGGATCAGCGGCGCGATGATCGGTGCCGACCAGCGTGGGTAGGCGGTATCGCCGCGGCGGATGGTGTCGAGGATGAGCGCGGACGCTGCTGCTGTGGCGGCGCCGAGTGGAATGTAGGCGCTGACGGTGGCCTGCTCGAATACCTTGGCGGTGGCGAGTAGTCGTTGCCGGACTGCGGGATTGCTGTCGAGGGCTTCGAGGTCTTGGTAAGCCCGCCCGATGTGAAAGAACGAGCCGTGGGCGAACGAGGTCAAGGCCAGTCCGCCGGCCAGTAGCAGGGCGGGCGGTAGCGCGCGACGGGGACCGGCCGGAGCCAGGCCGTAGTGGATGTGCCAGGCGGCGGCGAGGTAGAGCGGTGTGGCGTAAACCCCGAGTAGGGCGCCTGCGGCGAGTCTGCGGGTCGGTGCCGGCACCATCGACAGTAGCGGCATCAGGGGTTTGTCGATTTGTTCCAGCCCGCGCAGCGCGGGGTGCTGTTCGGGATCGGCCCGGCGGCCGAGCAGCAGGCCGTCGCCGACGGCGTAAGCCGCAGCGGCCGCAATTCCTGCGATACCGGTCGCGCGCACAACAGTGCGTTGTTTCATGTTCGTTTCTCTCCTTGTCCTGGGGTGTGCTGTGGGCGATCCGGACCGTGTCCCACCGGCTTTCGGGCCGAGACGCCCTTCGATCTGCGGCGGGTCAGGCGGTGGCCGGGTCCATCAACGCGGCCGGATCCGGCGGTGTCGGCATCGGTTGCCGCAGGCCGACGTGGGCGCGGCCGGTATCGCCTTCGGGGTAGCGGCCGGCCGGCGATGCCGGAGCGGCGACGACAATGCGGAGGAACCGGCCGAGGGCTTCGCGGCGATCGCGTCGCCGGATGGCGAGGGTGAACGTGTCGGGCCGGGACAGGATGTGCGCGCGTTCCAGGTTCATCCACCGTTGTGCAATATCGGTTGGTGTGGGCAGCGCGCATTTCGTCGTGGTAGGTGGTGCGGGCGGGGGCGGTGATGCGGGACATGGATGTGGCCTTTCGTCGAGTCGGGTTGTGTTCATTCGAGGAAGAGAACGCCGATCGCCGCGACCTGCTGGGTGCCGGTGAGCAGGCGTTTGCGCCGGACCCGGGCGAAGCCCCACACGGTGACCGGCAGAGCGACGGTCGCTGCGGTGACCATGTCGGGCGAGTAGTCGCCGAACCATGCCGCGGTGCCGAGATGGAAGATCGCGTTGACGGCGAACTGCCACTGGAACGCGACCGTCATGACCATCCGGCCGGTGTGTGCGTCCGGAGGCGATGCTCGCCAGGAGCGCAACAGCACGATCAGGATCAGCGGGATATGGCTGACCGCGAACTTCTCGGTGGTCATCGGGGCGAAATGCGCGCTCACCCACGCCGCGAAACGGCGCCGGCAGCAGTACCGGTCGCAACAGCGCTGCATCCCATGCCACACCGGTTTCCGGCGAGGTGGTGGTCGGCGACTCGGTCATCACAAAACCTCAAATAAATCAATATATTAGTATGCTACTATACATTGTGGTAGTGGATGGTCACCCTGCTCCTTCGACGGATCGGTCGGTCGCAGCAGTCGCGCCCAGCACCCGGCGCAGGACGGCACGATTCCCCGCGCCAGGCCTCGATACCTTCACAGACAGTGATGCCGGCAATGACCAGGGCAGCGAGTGGATCAGCCCACGACCAACCCGAACAGGTTGTTGAACAGCAACCCGGCCGGCAGCACCGAGAGGTAGGTGCACAGCAAGGTCTGCTTCGAATCCGACCGGGCGGTAACGGTGTTCGATCGGTCCCGGTAGACCCGGAGTGCCTTGCGGTCGGCGGCTGTTACGCTCTCACCGATTATTTCGACTGCGGCCGGTAGTGCCCGGGGAACATCGGTAGGACGATGAAGGTTCAGCCGGTCATATCACCCTGGATCGGCCGTGACGACGGCCAGCCGACCGAGCGTTTCGTCCAGCAGGGCAGTGAAGTCGGCCTGGGGGTTCTCCTGCGCCGCAAGGACGGTAGCGAAACCTGCACCGATGACAGCGCCGACACTCGCGCGGACCATCGGATCATCGACAGTGGTGCCGCTACGCTCGGCCACGAGAGTGGCCATCACACGGCCGGCGTCGATCAGTTGGTCGAGCAACATGGCCCGGAGGGGTGGTACGGACGTCATCAGCGCTATCCGTTCGCGCAAGTATCGCCGTTCGCTGAGGGGCAACTCGGTGAAGATGTCGCGCAGGGCTGTTCGCAAGGCCTCGAAAGAACTGGATGCGGCCGGTTGCGCCCGAAAGTGTGTGGCGAAAGAAAAGTCGAGATCGTCCCAGAGGACAACGTCTTCCTTGGTGGGAAAATACCGGAAGAATGTCCGCTCGGAGACCTCCGCGGCGTCGGCGATCTGCTTGACCGTTGTGTTTTCGTATCCCTGCCGACCGAACAGGCGTAGCGCCTGTTCCTGGATCGCGCGGCGTGTGCGTTGCTTCTTTTTCTCCCGAAGTCCGGTCACGATGGCAGACCCAACAGTAGTTCGGCATTGCGGTAGGCGATTCGCTCTCGATCGGGCTCACCGACCGGGAGTCGATCCAGGAACGATCGTGCATGCTCCATTGAACCGTAAGGATGGTCGGTGGCGAAGAGGATCCGATCGACCCCGACCTGCAGCAGCAGGTTCAGGAATGCGGGGGTCCAGTTGAACGCCGCAAACGTGTAGTGAAGATTGGTTGTGAAGTACTCACCGATCGGGCGCCGCAGTTTCACGACGTGGGACATGATGTGTTCGAATCGCGGCATCATGAATGACAAACCCTCACCCACGTGACCGACCACCATCTGGAGTCCGGGGAAGCGGTCGAAAGCGCCACTGAGCACGAGACGCAGGACGTGGGTCGCGGTCTCGATGTGCCACCCCCACCCGCTGGTCGCGAACACTTCGGCTACCTCGGGAGCGTAGTTGCCGAGATAGGAAGCCTCGATCACAGGCCGCGGCGGTGGTGTCGGGTGGAGGTAGATCGGAACCTGCAGGGCTTCGGCTCTTTCCAGGATCGGCCAGAAGAACTCGTCGTCCAGATAGCGGCCGCGGGTGTGGCCGTTGATCAAAGCCCCGACGAATCCGTGCTCACGCACCACACGTTCGAGTTCATCGGCGGCGCCTTCGGGTGCGGCGGTGGGCAACGCGGCGAATGCGGCGAACCGATCGGGATGTCGCCGCACCACTTCGGCCGCATGGTCGTTCGCCTCCCGAGCCAGAGGCACGGCCTCGGTGGCCTCCAACTGCTCGACCCCGGGCGCCGTCAATGACAACACCTGCATATCGATCCCGGCCCGGTTCATTGCCGCGATCCGCTCATCGCCGATATCCGCGAGCAGGTCGAGAATCCGGCCGCCACCCGCCACGCGTGCCCGCTCGGCCATCGCACGTCCGGGCCCCGACAGGAACGCCGTGGTCGCGAAATGCTCCTCCAGCGCGATGGTCCGCATTACTCTCCAAAGTGTCAGTAAGCCAGCATTTGACAGTACACTGTCATATTATTGGAAGTTGCGCCACCTCGGGACCCTTCGAGTCCGGCTCACCGTGCCGCCTGCCGAGAGTCCGCGATTCCGGCGAGGATGCGACGCAGCCCGTACGAGAACTGTTCGTCGGCGCTTCGGTCGGCGGATGCGATCATGCGGGACACCAGAGGGAACTCACCCTCGGCGAGTTCCCGCATGACCGCACCACGCACGTAACCCCGGATCAGCCCCACGGCCGCTGCCGCGTCGGCGCTATCGGAGATCAGTGGCGCCGCGGCGGCGAGAGCATGTTCCAGACCGCGCAGCAAATTGGGGCCGAGTAGGGGCCGGGTGGTCGGCACCGGACCGAGCCAGGGATGCCGCAACAACAGCCGCCGCCCGCATCCGCGCCGGCTCATACGCCACACCCATCCGGGTACGAACGAACTCGTAAGACCGCCGCAGCGAAGCACTGGCCGCCGGCACGAAAAGGCTCCGACCTCATAAATTCCGATGGGATCAAAATACGATCATCACAATTTCGATCGTGATAATCCAGAACCGCAACAACGCTCAGTGAGCACCCGAATCAGCCGAACCGCTCCCACCGGACAGGCTTAGCGCGACTTTTCGCGCCACTGGACCCCGCAGGCCTGGACGCCCGGCGCGTCGCCTCGGTGCTGATGAACGCGATGACGGACCTGCCGCGGGAAACCCGCGATCGGGGCGACACCGACCGGGCGGTGTTCGAACGAGACTGGCCGTTGCTGTGTCTCCGACCCAGTTCGTCACCACGCCGCAGCCGCCTTGTGTAGACAGTGCAGGGCGATTGCCCGCCCCGCCTGACGGGCGATCATCAAGGCGGTCTCGCGACCGCGCTGGGACTTGCTCTCTTCGGTTCGGTCCATATGAACCTCACCTTTCGCTCGGGCCCGGGGGCCGGTGGATTCCGTGCGGTTGCAACGGACGGAGAAGCACCGAACCGATATGGGTCGGGACACCCCACCCGCCACACGCCTACGGATACCGACACTCCGAGAAAGAGGGAAGCGAGCAAGCAGGCGAAACAACCGCTGCCGCACGGTCGCTCCGCTTGCCGGAGGAGTCTACTTGGCCCCCGCGACGCGAACGTTCCACAGCCGTTTCACGTGAATGAGAAAGCGGGGAAGGGGCGCCGATTGCTACTGTCCCCTTTATGCTGTTCTGAGGAGATATCGAAGCCGCGTGACTAGGCCTTGTCCTGTAATTCACTGTGGTGGTTGGTGTTAGCTGTAGGTCGTGGTTGGTCGTTGTGAGTTGACCGATCGGGCATGGGCTCGGATCGAACCCTTGTTGCCGGTATCGGGTCGTGGCCGGCGGTGGCGTGATCACCGGCAGGTGATCAACGCCATTCTGTGGAAGCTACGCACCGGCGCTCCGTGGCGTGACCTACCCGAACGGTATGGGCCGTGGAAGACCGCGCACGAGCGGTTGCGGACCTGGACTGCCGATGGGACCTGGCAGAAGATCCTCGACGAGGTCATCGTCAAGGACGACTCGATCGGTGAGCTCGAGTGGATCGTCTCGGTCGATTCGAGTGTGGTGCGGGCCCATCAGCATGCTGCCGGGGCCCGGAAAAAGGGGGTGCCATCGGCGTGGCCGGTGAAGCGCTCGGACGGTCCCGGGGTGGGTTGAGCACCAAGATCCACCTCGCCGTCGACGGACGCGGTCTGCCGATGCGGGTCCTGATCACCGGTGGGCAGGCCGGTGACAACCCGCAGGTCCTGCCGCTGCTGGACGGAATCAGTGTGTCCCGTCCCGGACGTGGCCGGCCACGCATGCGGCCCGAGGTGGTGATCGCGGACAAGGGTTACTCGCATCCCTCGACGCGGGCCGCGCTGCGGCGTCGGCGGGTCCGGTTCGTCAGTCCCGAACGTGACGATCAGATCGCCCGCCGTGCTGCCAAGGGGTCGGCCGGTGGCCGGCCACCGGCGTTCGATCCGCAGGTCTACAAGCGACGCAATGTGGTCGAACGCTGCTTCAACCGGCTCAAACAGTTCCGGGGTCTGGCCACCCGCTACGCCAAGCGCGCTGCCTATTACCAGGCCGAACTCACCATCGCCGCGATCATCCTGTGGTTGCGATGAATTACAGGACAGGTCCTAGGGGCCACCGTAACATTCGCCAAGAATCGGGCGGATATGGCGTAGTCGGCTGGTAGGGCCAAGACCTAGAGCGTGTCCGACAAATGCTGAGCGCACTTCGGATATCGATGCGATTGGGGCTCCGAGAACTCTCCGCACCAGGGAGGTCAATGCTGGACCAAGCCACCGACTGGGACAGGAGTGACGTGGCCGGTCATAGGAAGTTCGTGCGCGAGGGCAAGGCCGATGTCGACCAGGGATGATCTGCGCAGACCGGAAACCTCGGAGATCGGGGTCCAGACCGGGTCGACGGTTTCACCGTTCGGTTCGGGTCGGAGACGTCCGCCGGTGATACGAACCTGGTAGAAGATGCCGATGTTCTGGTGCTCGGTTCCTGCACGTGCCTCGGACGCCGGTATCACTCTCGAGTCCACCCCCAGCAGGCGCTCGACAATTCCGCGATAACTGGTTTCTTCGGTGATTTCGCGAGTGACTGCGTCGAAGGGGTCCTCCGTGTGCTCGACCCTGCCGCCGGGAAGAGTCCAGTTGTAGTCGCCGCTGTCCTGGACATGTCGTACGAGCAGGACTTGTTCGTCGTCGATGCATACCGCGTACGTGGCCAGCCGAAAACTCATGGGTGTGAAACTACCTCCGGCAGATCCTCGAGACGGCTCGACCGAAATCGTCAAACATGACCTAGGACATGTTTGACGATCGGCGAGTCCAGGCGATGACGGCGTGCAGGACCACCGCTGCCCGGTAGACGATGGCGAGCTTGTCGTAGCGAGTGGCCAGACCCCGCCACTGCTTGAGGCGGCAGAACCGGCGTTCGACCACGTTGCAGCCGTGGTAGTCGACCGGGTCGAACGCCAGTGGCCGGCCACCGCGTGAGCCGCGTCGACGACGGTGCCCGACCTGATCGGACGGTTCGGCGATGACCGCACCGACACCTCGCCTGCGCAACAACTCCCGGTTGACACGTGAGGAGTACGCCTTGTCGCCGCGCACCTGATCGGGCCGGGTCCGCGGCCGTCCGCTGCGTGGCACTGTCAGGTCGAGCAGATGAGGGAAGGCCGGGCAGTCGCCGGACTGGCCAGGTGAGACGAGCACGACCAGCGGCAGTCCATGGCCGTCGACGAGGTGGTGAATCTTCGTCGACAACCCGCCGCGAGAACGGCCGATCGCATGGTCAGGCGGCTCGACCGAAGGATTCGTGTAATTCGATCCAGCCGCCTGTGGGGCGGGTGACGTTCGTGGCGTGCTGATGGGCACGCGCGACGGTCGAATCCACCGACACAGCCCAGTCGATCATCCCGGTCGCGTCGGCGACAGAGAGCAGTCGCTGCAGGACTCTCTCCCACATCGCGATCGCGTCGCCGGCGAGGCGGCGGTGCCAGGTCCAGATCGTCTGCCATGGTCCGAAAACCTCCGGGATGTCCCCGCCACACGATCCCACAGCGGTACCGGTACACGATTCCTTCGACCACCGCTCTCGCATAGGAGAACGGGCGCCCCGTCGCCCAGTCCGTACTGGCAGCAAATCCGCGATCGAGTCCCACTGCTCATCCGACAACACCTGAAACCGCGTCACTCGAACAGCCTCGCACGCCGAGCGCAGCAACACAGCATCATCAGCGGCACCGCGCCACGGGCATAGCAGTCACGGCACTCACCCTCCCGTATCCTGCCATCACCGCAGGTCAAGGCAACTTCGTTGCTTTTCGCGCGATTACTATCGGAACCCCGAACCAAACCGCACCCGAAAACGGGCTGCCAACTGCGAAAATCCCCGACTTACCGCCCACTTCCTCAGGGGTTGGGGCGCATATCCGTCTACCCGACTTCGGCGGACCCACCGGTCACTACACGACCCCGACACATCCAGCGCAGACCAGGAGTGGATCGTCGCAGGCCGTGTGGAATCGGTAGCCGACGGGGCACCGGCCGTCGAGACGACGGGACAGCACGGCATCGGGGCGCACGTCAGGTCCTTCTCTCCCGTGGTGAATCGTGCCGGCGAGGCCAGGTTTATGCGGTTACATTCGTTCGCACCCGTGCCGGACTACAGCGGTTCGTGAGTTGAAAGCGGGCAGGAGAGAAATCGATGGGTTCGGCAACCGCGACGTTGGCGGTGAAAACGGCAACCGACCCGATCACCGGTACGCGATATGGCTTCGCGCCGCTCTGGCCGCTGTCGATTCATCGAAACAGCAGGCGGATCACTGTCGAGGCCGGTGATTTCAGCGGCGATGGACCGCCTCGATCGCGGCCGGTGCTGCGGGACAGCAGTTGAAAGGACACTCGTTGACGACACAACGGACCGTGGTTCGGATTCTTGCCGGAGTGGCAGGACGCAGCCTAACCCTGATGGTCGGGATGGCGATCGGTGCAATGGACGCACTCACAGCCCGGCGAGACCAGATCATCCAGCAACCCGCCCCCGCGTTGCAGCCGGTCGTCGCGGGCGTGAGCGGAGGCGCGATCGCGGCCGCAGTGATAGCGCTAGGGATGACCCGCGACCAGGCCCGGCAGATCGCGATCGAACACCCCGAACAGAATGTCCTGGGCGAGAGGAGTTTTCGCGCCATGCTGACTCGGCGCACCCTGTACCCGCAGCCACGAATTCGCGAACTCGCCCACGCGATCGTCGGTGACCGCACCTTCGCCGACTTCGCCCTCGACCCAAAAACTTCCGGACAGCAACCACACCAGACCGAGTCGTCTCTGCTCATCCCCGTCTACTCCGCCGAACACGGTACGCTCCTGCTGCCCCGGGACCTCCCGAAGCTGGGCCTGTCCGACCTGCCCGTCGCCGATGCGCTGGTCGCCGCCACCCGCATACCGGGAGCCTTGCCCGCAGCGGCGGGACTCGAGGACATCTTCGATGGCGGCTGCAAGTACCGAGTCCCGCATGACATCTTCGCCCCACACCCTGCCTTGATCCTGGACCTGTACGGGCCGGAACCACATGACAGCCGGGGAGGGCTGATTTTCCCTCTACTACATCCATCGTTGCCCGCAATCGCGCATCGTCCACGCCCTTTCCGCGACGAGACCCTGCGCGAGTCGACGATATTTGCCCATCAGCCCTACGGCGCGGCACTCAAAGCGCCCACACGGGCACCTGCAGAACTGTTCGACACCGGCTACGACATCACCACGACCTGGATCGATTCCCGCACCGACCACGAACTCCTGAATATTCTCGACTCACACGTTCTCGGTCTTCCGACCGAAGCCGCCGCGGCCGATCGAATCCAGCCGATCGCCTGACCGGCCATTCGACAGGAGCCGCGCCGTATACGAACAGATCACGAACCCGGCTCGGTTCGTCGCGGCGGATCCGTGATCGGCGTGTTCTGAGTTCCAGCGAGCCCCTCCCCCATCCCTCTCGACCAGAAGATCTCGGATCGGAGCTCGAGTGGAACCGACTGTTCCACTCCTACGGAAGCCCGCGCGGGATCGGCCACGTAGATGACCTGGCTCGTGAACACTGGTCACTACCCGAGGTACGCACGCTATATCCACGATGTCGACCGTAAGGACGACGAACAGTGGCAGTTCGAGATCGGCCTGGGCTCCGTTCTCGACGGCGTCGTAACTTGCCTGGTGATCCGTGACATCGTCTTGTGATCAGGGGCGGTTCGGCCGCGTCTTCGCTTTTGTTGTGTGTGGTTTGTTGAGGGATATCTATATTTAGATGCGCATATCTACGTATGTGTTTATTTTAAGTTACCTACCGTGTCGGCGACAGCTTCCGAGGGAGCCGAACGGTATCACCGGGTGTCGAGATACTCGATGGAGGAGATCGTCAGCGTCGTTCCAGGCATGGCGATTGTCACCGCATCGGTGGCGGAATCCCATGTGACGCTGGTCTGTTCGGCCGCATAGGGAATTCCGTATACCAATCCCCGGGTAGGTGAAGGCCCGATGAGCACCTCGTAGTCGGCGTGCAGGAACCCCGGTTTCGTGCGATGGTACACACAGTATGTGGCTCCTTGTTTCGGTATGCCACAACCGATCTCGACCTGGTCGAACATCAGCCGTGTTCCCACCCGATATCCGAGGACGATCACCGCCGACACGCCGATACACGCCACGAGAACAACTGCGCCACGGCGTATCACACCTCGACGTTATTACAGCGCCACACCGCTCCCCTCCCCCGGTACATGCATCGCCTGCGATACCACCATCTCCGTGACGGATCGGTCATTACGCTGTGCCCATAGTGGATCCCGTGGACAGCGGCCCGAACTGCGCTCATGGAGAAGCGGAAAGACAGGACAGAACCCGATGCGACCGCCCAACCGCCGCGAATTCTTGACCGCCTGCGCGGCCACCACCTCCGCCTTCCTGTTCGGCACCACACCGGCCCTGGCCCGACCCGCTCCCCCGGCGCGCGTGGCACCGCTCGGACCCGATTTCCTCTGGGGTGTGGCGGCTTCCGGATTTCAGGCAGAGGGTAACGCTCCCGACAGCAACTGGACACGCTACATCGCCGCCGGAAAAACGCCGGATCCGTATCTGAATTCGGTGGACTTCCATTCGCGCTACGGCTCGGATATCGCCCTGGCCGCCCGGCTCGGGGTGCGGGTGTACCGCATCGGGATCGAATGGGCGCGAGTGCAGCCGCGGCCCGGTGAATGGGATGAGACCGGTTTCCGTTTCTACGACGATGTCGTCGCCACCATTCGCGCGGCGGGTATGCGCCCGATGATCACCCTCGACCACTGGGTCTACCCGGGGTGGGAGGTGGACCGGGGTGGCTGGCGCAATCCGGGTATGGTCGACGACTGGCTCGCCAACGCGCGTCGGGTCGTCGATCGGTTCGCCCGCCACGACCCGCTGTGGATCACCTTCAACGAACCGGCCGTCTATATGCTCAACGAAGTGCGCCACGGCGGTATCTCCGCCACCGACCTGCCCACGATGCAGGACCGATTGGCCCGGGCTCATCTGGCCGTCTACGACCATATTCACCGTGTACAACCCGGTGCCATGGTCAGCAGTAACGTGGCCTACATCCCAGCGGTCGAGGACAGCGTAAACAAGGATTTCGTCACTCGGATCGACACCGCGCTCGATTACATCGGTATCGATTACTACTACGGCATAACACCCGAGAACCTGTTCACCGATCCTCCGGATCCCGACAAGCTGTGGACCATGGCATTGCAGCCGGAAGGCATCTACTACGCGCTGGAACACTACGCCCGGACCTATCCCGACAAACCGCTATACATTGCGGAAAACGGGATGCCCACCGAGAACGGACGACCACGCAAGGACGGTTACACCCGCGCCGATCTGCTCCGCGACACCGTGTACTGGCTACAGCGCGCCAAGGCCGATGGCATGAACGTGATCGGCTACAACTACTGGAGCATCACCGACAACTACGAATGGGGTTCCTATACCCCCCGTTTCGGGCTCTACACCGTCGATGTGCTGACCGATCCGACACTGACCCGGCGCCCTACCGACGCGGTCGCCGCCTATACCGCCATCACCCGGGACGGAGGGGTTCGGCCCGATTATCGCCCCACCAGGGCTCCGGCGAACTGTTCGCTCGTCGACGGGATGGTGAGCTGTATCGATCCGGTGGCCGTCCCCGCCTGAGCGGCACCGGCTCGGCGATGGTGACCTATTCGGCACATCGAATGGCCGATAGGGCGCCTACCAGCGAGAACATCGATCTCCACGGAACCTGGACGAATTACACCGAGACCGAGCTTCCCGGCTCCGGTCGGTATGACGTGTAAGACTGACGTCGTGAACGGGGAGAACGAATCGGCCATCGACAGCGAACCGGAAGCCGCCGCTCGTCCCGAGCGGGGGGATGTGATCGGTGCCGGGATCATGTGGTTGGCCAAATGGTCGGTATGCGTGGTCGCGATCGCCGCCGGAGCGTGGGTGATCGGAAAGATCACCGCCATGCTGTGGGTCGTCCTGCTACCGGTCCTGATCGCCACCGTGGTCGCGACCGTGCTGTGGCCTCCGACGCGCACACTGGTTCGGGCCGGGCTGCGGCCGGGTCTGGCGGCCTCGTTGAGCGTGCTGGGGTTCCTGGCCGTACTGGCCGGAGTGATCGCATTGATCGTGCCGTCGGTAGTGGATCAGGTGCCCGCGCTGGCCGACAAGTCCACCGAAGGTATCAACACGGTACGCGACTGGTTGCAGGGTCCACCGCTGAACATCCGCGACGAACAGCTCAATTCGGCGGCCGAGGCGATTGTGTCGCGGCTGCAATCCAGTGCCGACCAGATCGCCTCGGGGGTGTTCACCGGCGTCAGTACCGCCACCTCGGCGTTGATTGCGATATTCCTGGTACTGATCCTCGCGTTCTTCTTCGTCAAGGACGGGCCGCGGTTCCTGCCGTGGCTGCATCAAATCGTCGGTAGCCGGGGCGGTCGGCATCTCGAAGAGGTGCTGGTCCGGGTGTGGTCGGTTCTCGGTGGTTTCATCCGCACCCAGGCGTTGGTCAGTCTGATCGACGCGGTATTGATCGGATTGGGACTGGTTATTCTCGGCGTGCCACTGGCATTGGTGCTGGCGGTGCTCACCTTCCTGGGTGGTTTCATCCCGATGGTCGGCGCGTTCGTGGCCGGAGCGTTGGCAGTATTGGTCGCACTGGTCGGCAATGGTTTCACCACCGCACTGATCGTGCTCGGCATTATCGTGGCGGTGCAGCAGCTGGAGGGCAATGTGCTGCAACCGATCCTGCAGAGCCGCAGTATGAACCTGCACGCGGTGGTCGTTCTGCTGTCCGTGACGGCCGGCGCCTCGCTGTACGGCATCACCGGGGCCTTCCTCGCGGTGCCCGTGGTGGCGGTGGTAGCGGTGGTGATCCGATATATCGGTGAGCAGATCGATCTCGTCACCGCTCCCCCACCCTCACCTCTCGTCGCGGACGCCGATAAGGACGAGTAACGCATCCAGGTGCAGTTCGAAGACCTGATCTCGATCGGTGAAGGTATCGACGCCGTACATATCGAAGACATCGAAGTTCACGGCGCCGAACAAGGCACACCATACGGTGAGCCCGCGGGCGAGCAGCCATTCGGGTAGATCGGGGGCGAATTCGTCACGGATACGAACGAAGTCCTCGGCCAATGGACCGGAGAGGGGGGTGATATCTCGGGGAGGGGTGAGCAGATGGCGTTGGTAGGCCTGTTCGAACAGGCGCAGCAGCGTGGCGATCACCCGGGTTCCGGGAACGACGGTGTGCTCTGCAGGCGCGTGGTAGCCGGGAACCGGGGTGCCGAACAGAAGCCCATACCAGGCGGGTTCGGCCAGGGCCCAGGCGCGTATGGCCCGGCCGGTGGCGCGAAAACGTTCGATCGGGTCGTCAGGGGCGGCGGCCACGGCGGCGTCGACGGCATCACCGAGGGTGTCGTAACCGTCCACGACGAGCATGGTGAGCAGTTCGTCACGGCTGCGGACGTAACGGTAGACGGCCGAGGACACCACGCCGAGTTCCCGGGCGACGGCACGTAACGACAGGGCCGTGGCGCCGTGGGTGGCCAGATGCTCGCGGGCTATGCGCTTGATATCGGCGAGGGTCTGGGCACGGGCACGAGCACGGGGGGTTGTCATGGTGTCAGCGTGGACCACAATAGAGAGCACTGTCAACAGTAGAGATCAGTGCTCTGCCGATACGAGGGGGATGAACCGGCCCGGATCCGAGCGGACCCTGACGCTTTCCGGGGGCGCAGACGACCGAGGCTACAGCGACCCCGAGGAAACGTCTTCCGAATCGTCGGTGGACGATGCCGCGGTACCTGCCTCGAGGTCACGTACCGCACGCTCGATCTCGTCGGCGAGGGTCGCACCCGCCACCTCCCAGGCGGCGGCCCGGAAGCGATCACGGAAACGACTCAGATCGACACCGAGCGCTTCACCTCCGTAGCTGGTACCGATCGCGTCTCGGAAGATGCCCACGATCTCATCGGCCAACCGAGCGATACGGGTACGGATCAGACCGCGCAGAGTTTCACTGAGCGCGACATCGGTGCCGACATCGTAGAGAATGAGGGCGCCATTGAGCATGGCACGGTCGGGGATGTGCCACAGGTCGCCGCGACGTTCGAGATAGCGGGCGGCGATGAGTTCGTCCAGAATCTCCGGACGCCGATCACCGAGCAGTTCGGACAGGGCGGCATCGTCGACGAGTTCCGACGGTTCGGTGGGGCGATCGGGGCGGCGGGGATCGAACACGGCGCGCCAATCGGCATCACCGGAACGGCCCTCGGCGGCGAGGACTTCGGCGATGGCATCCAAACGGAGCCCGCGAGCCTGTAGGGCGGCGATACCGCGTAGGCGCTCGAGATGTTCGTCCCCGTAGACGACGGCCTTTCCGGCACGTTTGGGCTTGGGTAGGAGGCCGAGCGAATGGTAGTAGCGGATGGTGCGCGCCGGAACCCCGCTGTGGTCGGCGAGTTGAGTGCGGCTGTATCGGGGCACGCGACCAGCATAGAGAGCCTGCATCCCCTTCGTTGACAGTTGACACTGTCGTCATTAGCGTAACGCGCGTCACCGTCGACCCGAGCCGAGGAGATGTGTCCGTATGTCCGAATCCCCGCAGGACTTCGATGTCCTCATCATCGGTTCCGGGTTCGGCGGAAGTGTCACGGCATTGCGGCTGGTGGAGAAGGGATACCGAGTGGGTGTCCTCGAGGCCGGTCGCCGCTTCGCCGATGACGAACTGCCGAAAACCAGCTGGAACCTGCGCAAGTTCCTGTGGGCGCCCAAACTGGGCTGCTATGGAATCCAACGGATCCACCCGCTGCGGAATGTGCTGATCCTCGGCGGGGCCGGTGTGGGTGGCGGTTCGTTGAACTACGCCAACACCTTGTACGTGCCGCCGGAACCGTTCTTCCAGGACGCGCAGTGGCGCGATATCACCGACTGGCGCGACGAGCTGAGCCCCTACTACGAGCAGGCGAAGCGAATGCTCGGCGTGGTGCAGAACCCGCATATGACCCCGGCCGACGAGATCTTCAAACAGGTCGCCGAGGACATGGGCGTCGGCGATACCTTCGTGCAGACCCCGGTCGGGGTGTTCTTCGGCGAACCCGGCAAGACCGTGGACGACCCCTATTTCGGCGGCGTGGGTCCATCTCGCACGGGCTGCGTCGAATGCGGTGACTGTATGGTCGGCTGCAAATACGGTGCCAAGAACACTTTGGTGAAGAACTATCTGTACCTCGCGGAACAGGCCGGGGCGCAGGTCATTCCGATGTCCACCGTCACCGAATTGCGTCCCCGCGACAATGGCGGCTGGGAGGTGACGGCGGTGCGCACCGGCGCCTGGTTCCGCAAGAATCCGACCGTTTACCGCGCCGACCAGGTGGTGCTGGCGGCGGGCACCCTGGGCACCCAACGACTGCTCCACGCCATGCGCGATCGCGGAGTGCTACCGGACCTGTCCGATCGGCTGGGCGTACTCACCCGCACCAACTCCGAATCCATCGTCGGCGCGGCCACCAAGAAGGTGGTGCCCGGCACCGATTTCACCAAGGGCGTGGCGATCACCTCGTCGATCCATCCGACCCCGGACACCCATATCGAACCGGTGCGCTACGGCAAGGGATCGAACGCCATGGGGTTGTTGCAGACTCTGATGGTCGACGGTGGGGGGCGGATCCCGCGGTGGCTGCGATTCCTCGGGCTCGTACTGCGGCATCCACTGACGCTGCTGCGTTTTCTGAGCGTGCGGAATTGGAGCGAGCGCACCATCATCTCGCTGGTCATGCAGCATCTGGACAATTCGATCACCACGTACACCAAACGCGGTCTGTTCGGCCGGAAGCTGACCAGCAGGCAGGGACACGGGCAACCGAATCCCACCTGGATTCCGGTCGGCAACGAGGTGACCCGTCGGGTGGCCGACCGAATCGGCGGTGTGGCCGGCGGGACCTGGGGAGAGGTATTCGATATACCGCTCACCGCGCACTTCCTGGGTGGTGCGGTGATCGGCGCCGACCGCGAGTCCGGGGTCATCGACGCCTACCACCGGGTATTCGGGTACCCGACCCTGAGCGTGGTCGACGGGGCGGCGGTCTCGGCGAATCTGGGGGTGAACCCGTCGCTGACCATTACCGCGCAGGCCGAACGGGCCGCCGCGTACTGGCCGAACAAGGGTGAAAAGGACAACCGTCCGCCGCAGGGAGAAGCGTATCGACGTATCGCGCCGGTCGCGCCGATACGTCCGGTGGTGCCGGCGTCGGCGCCCGCCGCGCTGCGGCTGCCGATCGTGCCGGTAGCGGCCCGGGATCGGGACGGAGCCGATACCGCGGGCTGAGTCCCGCGGTGGCGCTTCATCGGCCGGCGATACCGCGCATCCACTGCGCGGTATCGCCGGCCGATGCGGTATCAGTCCTTGAAGTAGACGATCTGGTGGGTGGTGGCGAGCAGGGCGCCGTCACTGCCCCACAAGTGACCGGACTGGTCGAAGTAGCCCCGGTTGAAACGGTGGGAACGGGCACGGGCCAGGACGAAATCGGCCCCTTGGAGGGCCAGTTGGTCGGCGTCGACGTGGAAGTAGACGGTGAGCGATATGGTGCCGGCCGGCATGTACCGACCACGGCGCAGAAAGATCCGCGGATAGAAGATATCCGCCATGGCGGTCAATGCCGGGAAGTCGAGCGGGCGGAGTGGACGATCGCGCACCCACAATGTCGACGTGGAGTCCGGACACTCGGCGGCCTCGGTCTCCGGCACGGCACCGTCCACGAACCGCATCTCGTAGTTGCGCGCCCAGTTGACGAACTCCGGGAAGCCGTGGGCGGGCAGGTCGTCGGGCATGGGGACCTGAGGCATGGGTTGTTCGGTATCCGACCAGGTGTCGCGGCGGATACCGAAGACTGCCGTGGCGGTGGTGGTGACGATACCGTCCTGGGTGAGTTCGAGCCGCCAGTGCTGATTGGTGCGGTTGGTGCGGACCGCGGCGGCATCGATCTCGAATTCCCCGTCGGCGATGGGGCCCGCGAAGTTTACGGTGAGGGCGAGTGGGTCACCGAATCGGTCGGGGTGTTCCTGGACGGCGCGGATCAGGGTCGCGGCGGTGGCGCCACCGAAGGGGCCGACCATATTCGCGTATTCGGCTCGGGTCCGCCCGAATGTCCTGCCGCCTTCGGCCCGAACCGGGGCGGTGGCGGTATCGAACGGATGGGGTGGGGCATCGATCTCGGTCACGAGCACTCCTGTGTGGGGTGATGCGTACAGTTTATAAGTATGACAACATACATAGGAACTACTGGCAACGAGGACAGGTGATGGCACGCCCCAAGAACCCGAGCGGACCCCGAGCCGCCATGATCGACAGCGCGATAGAGCTCATTCGACGACGCGGTGTCACCGCGACGTCGTTCTCCGACATCCTGGCCCATAGCGGCGCACCCCGGGGTTCGGTGTATCACCATTTCCCCGGCGGAAAGGCCCAACTCGTCACCGAGGCCACCCGACATGCCGCCGACCGTCTCGACCGGGCGCTGCGTCGAGCGCTGACGACATCGGACACCGTCGGTGCGCTGCGGGCGATGGCGCCGGTGTGGTGGCGCGGCCTGGAAGACGGTGAATACGCCGTCGGCTGCCCGATCGCGGCCGCCGCCCTGGGCGACGAGGACGATGCCCGAGCCGTCGCCGGTACGACATTCGAGCAGTGGTCGAAGCTGTTCGCCGATCGGCTGATCGCCGACGGCGTGCCGCCCCAGCGCGCGCACTCGCTGGCGGTACTCGTCATCAGCGGTATCGAGGGAGCGTTGGTGCTGGCCCGGGCGCAGCGCAGTCCGGCACCGATCGACACGGCCGTGGAGGAACTGGGGGAACTGTGCCGCAATGCGGTCGAAGCGGCGCGAACGGTGCCAAAGCGCTGAACGGGACGGTGTTTCAGTCCTCGACCGGACGGGTCTTTATGGCGTCATGGGAGATGTAGACGTCGTATTCGCCGGGGGTGGCGATCACGGCATTGCCGTAGGCGGAACGCACGAAGGGTTCGGTGTACCACCGTCCTTCGTTCATATCCGCGAAGAAGTCACGGTCACCACCGTTGAGGAAGATATGGTTCTGTCCGGTCGCGATACCGTCGAGACGCTGCCCGTACAGCCGGGACACCTGGTAACCCGAATGGAAGCCGAGGGCGTTCACCCACGGGTGCAGTTCGACGATCTGCGCCTGTAACACCCATAGATCACCTTCGACCTCGTACTCGCTGCGCTTCGCTTCCCCGTCCTCGTAGAGAGTTAGCTCCACGCGCAGCAGATGCTCTCGATCGTCCACCGGGGTGACGATCACATGGGCGGCCTTGACCTCACCGCTCAATCCGAGATAGGCCTGCAGAAGAGTGGCGATCCACAACAGGACCGCCGCCACCACCAGCAGCACCAGACCACCGGCGCCGCGGGTGAGCAGCGCGCGCATACCGGCCCGACGAATGCCGATTACCGCCCATACGATCAGGGCCACCGCGCCGGCGATCACGAGGATCAGCCCGATCTGCAACAACCCGAAGTCCACCGGGAAACTCATATCCGAGATATACCCGCCCGGCCCCGGTCGAGGCGAGGAAATGGGCGGCTCCCTTCCCTGTTCACTCTTCGAAACCCCACCGCAGAACAAGGCTCGTCTCGTAAGTTGGGCGTAGACAGATCGGAGGGTGAAGTGGGAACAGACGTGGTCGATGCCGACTATGTGATCGTCGGAGCGGGATCGGCGGGCGCGGTGGTGGCGAATCGGCTCAGCGCGGACCCGGCGCGTTCGGTGGTACTGCTGGAAGCGGGTCCTCCGGACAAGGACAAGTTCATCCACATTCCGGCGGGGTTCTCGAAACTGTTCCGCACCCGACACGATTGGGACTATCTGACCGAACCGCAACCGGAACTGAACAATCGGTCGATCTACTGGCCGCGCGGCAAGATGCTCGGCGGTTCGTCGTCGATGAACGCCATGATGTGGGTGCGTGGTTTTCAGGCCGACTACGAGGAATGGGCGCAAGCGGCCGGCCCGGAATGGGGATTCGAGGCCGCGGTCCGACAGTTCCGCCGAATCGAACGCGTCGAGGGCGCACAATATCCCGACCAAGGAACCAACGGACCGCTGCACATCTCCCGACAGCGCAGCCCACGCGCGAGCACCGCGGCATATCTGCGCGCGGTGGCCGAATGCGGCTACACGGTGGAGCCGCCGAACCGTCCACGACCCGAAGGTTTCAGCCAGACCATGGTGACCCAACGTGGCGGGCGCCGGTGGAGCACCGCCGACGGCTACCTGCGGCCGGCCGCCGCACGGGCGAACCTCACGATCCGGTCGGAAACGATCGCGACACGAGTCCTCTTCGACGGCGATCGCGCGATCGGTGTCGAGTACCGCCAGGGCGACACCACCCATACCGTCACGGCCCGCCGGGAAGTGGTGCTGTGTGGTGGAGCGATCAACAGCCCGCAACTGCTCATGCTCTCCGGTATCGGCGACCGGGACGAACTGGCCCGCCACGGTATCGCCGTGGTGCACCACAGCCCCGAGGTCGGGGCGAACCTCCAGGACCACCTCGTGGCGGGACTGGGCTACTCGGTGGAATCCGATTCGCTGTTCGACGCGGAGAAACCCCGGCAACTGCTGAACTATCTGCTGCGTCATCGCGGGATGCTCACCTCGAATGTCGGTGAGGCGTATGGGTTCATCCGCAGCCGAGACGATTTGGAACTGCCCGATCTGGAGTTGGTGTACGCTCCGGCGCCGTTCTATTACGAAGGCCTGCAAGACCCCACCGCACACGGCGTGATCCTGGCGACCGTGCTACTGCGGCCGCACAGCCGCGGACGAATCTCCCTGGCCTCGGCCGACCCACTCGCCAAACCGGTGATCGATCCCCGATACCTGTCCGACCCCGAGGGGAGCGACCGGGCCGCGATGTTGGCCGGGCTGCGGGCCTGCGCGCAACTGGCCGAGGCACCCGCGATGAAGGAGATCCTGGGCCCACTGTGCTATCCGCCGAACGCGCCGGAAGAGCTCGAGGAGACTCTGGCCACCACACTGAACGGATACGCCCACACCCTCTACCATCCGGCGGGTACCTGCCGAATGGGCTCGGACCCCGACAGCGTGGTCGATCCGGAGCTACGGGTTCGCGGTGTGCAGGGATTGCGGGTGGCCGACGCCTCGATCATGCCGGTGCTGGTACGCGGGCACACCCATGCACCAAGCGTATTCATCGGCGAACAGGCCGCCGATTTCCTCACCCGGTAGCAACTTTCTCACCTGCTCTCCGCCGCGCATGTCCGGCAGAGGGAGCAGGTCGCGGCCCGGTACGGCGCGCCGATGCCGTCGGCAGCACAGCGAGCATTGCGTACGAGCCGATCCGCGACTACGGAGGACGTCGGCGATCGGCCGCGGAGCAGCGGGCCATACTCGTCGAAACCGAGCCCCGCTCCGCCGGCGTCCATATCCTCGGACCGACCTCTCGAGTCGCTGCGGCGAGTTCGCCCGAGCGGCTCATACATCGAGTGTGTCGGCCAGCGTCGGCCAGGCGCGTCGTAGTTGTTCCTCGAAATCGGGCCAGGCGTGGATACCTTCGGGCAGATACTCGACGGTGGCCGGTATACCCAGTTCGGCCAGGCGGGCGGCGAACAGGTCGGTACACAACTTGGCGCCTGCCTCCAGAACGGTTCCCGCGCCGAGGATGGGCGCCAGCATCTCCGGGTGTTCGCCCACCGCGAGTAGATCCGCACGGCCGACCGCCCCACTGGCCACCGATACGTAGATTCGGGTGCCGCGCAGGGCTTCCGCCCCCAATACACTGTCGTGGGCAGCCCACTCCGGTGACGAGGGCGGCCCCCAGAGATTCAGCGGGTTCCCGCCTCGGGAGGCAACGGTCATACCGATAACCGCCTGCCCCAACCGGTCCACGGTGGAGTAACAACCACTCAAACCGACAACTCCCCGGTAGAAACCCGGGTGACGCTGCGTCAGCATCATCGCGGCCTGGGCCCCCATGGACACTCCCGCGATGGCACGACGGCCGGTGGATTGCAGATAGGACTCCACGATGGGCGGGAGTTCCTCGGTGAGGAAGGTTTCCCAACGGTTCAACCCCAGTACAGCATCGACATGGACCCAGTCGGTGTACATACTGGCGGTGCCGCCGGTGGTGAGGACCACGTCGACCGGTTTGTCGGCGAAGAATTCGGCGGCGTCACCCCTGGTCAGCCATCCGGAGGTCTCTCCCCCGTCCACTCCGTCCAACAGGTACAGCGTCGGTCGCGGCGCCGAACCGGTGCCGATGAGGGTATCGACGGCGATAACCCGCTGCATGGCCGCCGAGGCGATGTGCAGCCGGATGCGTCGGGGGCCGAGTACTTCGATTCGGGTCGGAGACATCCCCGGTTGCGGTGTCTGCGTCACCGGGAATCCGGGTGTTCTCGACGGTTCCGCACTCGCGGGGGCCCGCCATCCCGGTTGCGCTGTCACCACTGCCACCATGGCCACCAACGCGGACAGGGTCACCGACCATCGTCGCCGTGGTTTCCTCGAACCGGTTTTCACGCCCTTCATGACTACCGGACGGTAATAACGCCGCGGCCGCAATACTGTCGATCCGCGAGACCTCCGGGGAGATCATCAGCCCATCCACATCCCGTTGGGGTGCATCACAATCCGATAACGACGATGGGATATCGATTACTTTCTTTCCAGCACCGTCTGCACACCACTACGACGCTCACATCTCGAGTGAATCCGAGAAGAACAACTCGATCCGCTCGTCGGGTTCGAGCAGATCGTTTACCGTCGCACCCCGGCGGACAGGCCCCTACCGACATGCAGGTGGGCATATCCTCAGGAACGGGGTTCGACCCCGAAAGGCCGATCCAGCACCCGCGGCTGCCTGCGCCGCAGCGCCGTCAGCAGGCCCACCGTGTGCTCGGGCGGAGCGGCGTGCACCGACAGCTGATTGGCGACCGCGCGATAGGCGTCGAGGTCGGCGCGTTTGTCCAGATACAACGCGCCCGTGAGTTGTTGCAGATAGACGATATCGGGCAGATCGGGTTCGGCGAACCGCAGATAGGTGAACGCACCGTCGGCCACGGCCGGCCCGCCGACATGATCCGCCAGGACCTGTACGGTGATGTGCGGCTCGCGCGCGGCCGTCAACAGCGCATCGATCTGCTCGCCCCATACCCGAGATCCACCGATCCGTCGGGCCAGGGCCGTCTCCTCCACGATCAGCCACACATGCGGCGGGTCCGGTCGGGTCAGGATGTGCTGCCGCCGCATCCGCAGGGCGACACGCCGTTCGATCGCCTCCTCCGATTCGTTCGGATGCGCCAGGGTGAGCAGCGCCCGTGCGTATTCGGCGGTCTGTAGCAGCTCGGGCACGGCACGCGGTTCGTAACAGCGGATCATCTGCGCCGCCTGCTCCAGCCCCAGATACATATCGAACCATTTGGGTAGCCAGTCATTGTCGCGATGCCACCACCCCGAGGTGTTCGCCTGCTTCGCGAGTTCGACAAATGCCTCGAGCTCGTCCTCGTCGGTCACACCGTACAGCCGAAGCAGATCCAGCAGATCACGCTCCCGAATACTGGTGCGCCCCAATTCCAACCGACTGATCTTGGAATCCGAGCCACGAATATGCGCGCCCGCATCCTCCCGACTGATCCCGCACGCCTCTCGCAATCGCCGCAACCGGCCACCGAGCACCATACGCAGGACCGTGGGCCCGCCATCCACCGCGGCGCGTGCGCCGGTCGACCTACCTGCCGACGCATCCACTTCCGACACCACCCGCATTCTCGAAGCGCCCATTATTCGAGTTTCGCATGGCACGCATACCGAAAGTCAAACGAAACCGGTTTACTTCCAACGGCATTCGCGCCGAGCGGAGATAAAAGGTCCGCGATCCCGAGCAACCACACCCACTTCCGCAACCCTACAGCGACCCGCCATTCGAGGGGCGGCATCGGACGGATCGGCACGGGTGGACGACCACATCATCCGCCGCTCATACCGACGGCCGCAGCACCGGAAGATCTCGAGCGACCATGTGAAACAACCGCTTTTGGTATACCACAGACGACCTGGCCGGATACCGTATCCGGCGCGCGTCGCGCTGGTGATCGACACCCACGCAATCGGCAGCGGACCTGTGACTTGTCCAGGGAGCGGACGGGAGCATGTTCCCCCCAGTGGCGGGACTCTACCGTTACGAATACCGGTGTCCATGCGGACACCGCGGGAAGGGAGACGGGGCCATGGACGCCGCATCGAGCATCGCCCACAACCGTGGGGTCGGTGCCGTCGACACCGACAACGACATCCCCACCCGGCGCGTATGCGTCTACTTCGAGGGCACGACCCCCGAGGACGCCCTGGTTCTCGAATACGCGGCCACCGATACCGAGGCCTGGGAGTTCACCTCCGCCGCACTACATGCCGGACTCGCCGTCACCGTCGACGGGCAGGTACGGCCGGGATTGCGACGTCTGCCATGCCATACGCTGTGGCGCTGACACGGCTCAGGCGCGGGAGAAGATCCGGTTCAGGAATGCGAGCACATCCGGCAGGGCGTCGCGCGCCGTGGCGATGTGATCTCCCGGATACAACCGCACCGTGAAATCCGCACCCGAGCGATACAGGTCGGCGATCAGCGGCGCACTCAGCGGAGCCGGCACCTCCCGGTCCGCCAACCCTTGTCCGAGGAACAGCGGCGCCGTGTATCCCGAGGTCGGGATATGCAACATTTCCCTGGCCTTGGCCACCATCGCCGGATCGTCGAGTTGTCGGCGCAGCATGGAGCCGATGGAGATATTGCGCACCCGCTCGTCGGCGGCGGCCACGCACTCCGTCTCCACGATATGCAGCACGTCCAGTCCGATGGGGGTCAGATAACTGTCGATATCGAGTTCCGGGGCAGCGGCCCGCATCCCGGCGAGCAGCATGGCGAAATAGGTGGTGGTGCGCCGCAATGGCAGCGGTGGCACCAACGGCCCCGCCACCGGCAAGAACAGATCCAGGGTGGCGGGTGCCCCGGTCGAGGCGGAACCCCGGAAATCGAGATCGGGTGCATCGTCCGCGGCGATATGGGCCGCAACCAGTGCCGTCTGCCCTCCTTGGGACTGTCCCAGCACCGCCCACCGAGTGCCGAGCCCCGCCACTACCGCCCGCGCCGCCCGCACCCCGTCGATAACACTGCGCGCCTGGGCCGGACCGTCCAGATATGGATGCACACCGGGAGTGCCGAGCCCGACATAGTCGGACACCACCACGGCATACCCCGATGCCAGTAAACGGGAGAACACCGGTTCCACCCGATAGTCGTGCGGGGACAGGGTCAGAGCGCAGTGGTCGGCGATCCCCACGGTGCCGTGCGCATAGGCCAGAATGGGCCATCCCTCCGCCGGCGGAGAGCCCGGCGGGACATACACCGACGCCGCGCTCTGCATGGGCCCCCGAGGTCCACGCGACCAGTAGATCAGCCGTTGCTGTTCGTCTCCGGCCGCGGCCATCCGCGCCGAATCCGGAAGTGGCATCACCTCGGCCACCGCACCCGGCTTCTGCGGAGCGGACCGAGCGACCCCGGGCGCACCCAGGGTTACGGCCAGGACACTCACGACCTGCACCACCACCGTTGCCATCCGCCTCCGACGCATGGCCCGACTATGGTCATCGAGAGGTTTACCCGGCAAGACACCATTATCTGTGGCGTATCGATCGGCGATTCCGCAGCCGATACCGAGGGACGGATACCGGCATCCTAGGCTCTGATCCGGCGGCGCCGGCCGCCCCACGCTCTCGAGAGGATCCCATGCGACGTATCGCAGCCTTCGGTACCCGACCGGTATCGATCGTCGCGCTCACACTGCTGATCGGTGCGATGACAACGAGCTGCGGCACGCAGGAGGCGGTCACCACGCCCACCGTGCCGTCGTCCACCACGACGAGATCGACGACGACCACCACGGGAACTCGCGTGATGTCCCGACCGGTCACCACAACCCCGACCGTGGATCCGTTCGCGGGTGTTCCTCTGATCGACCACGTCGAATGGGTGCAGGCGGTGGACGGCCCCCGCCTGCTGGTCCATCCGTCGCAGGCCGGCCGTCAAACGACGTTCCCCGGGTCCGATGAACGCGCCTGGCAGGAGATCCTGGCCGCCTCTCCTGAGGCCGACACACCGGGCATGCGGGATCAGTTCCTCTGCCACTGGGCATGGGCACGGCTCGTCGCTCCGGACAAACCCACCTGGAATCTGGAACCATGGCGTCCGGACGTCGGATATGACGCCACCGTCGAGGCGGCGTGCAATCCCGGCGGCCCCGAGCGTTGACACGAACCGAGGAGGCCAGGATGCGCATCGTCATTGCGGGCGGACACGGTCGGATCGGGCTGCTGCTCGCCGAGATGCTCACCGGGCGTGGGCACAGCGTCGCCGCCCTTACCCGCAATCCCGAGCACGCTCCCGAGATCTACGCCACCGGGGCGGAACCTGTGGTGTTGGATCTCGAACGCGCCGAGGTTGCGGATCTCGCGGCGACCGTACACGGTTCGGACGCAGTGATATTCGCCGCGGGCGCAGGTCCGGGCAGCGGTGCCGCACGCAAGTACACCGTCGATCGCGACGGATCGGTTCTTCTGGCCGAAGCCGCCGAACGAACCGGGCCCCGCCGTTTTCTGCAGATCTCGGCCATGGGTACCGGCCTGCCGCCGGACCCCGAACGGGATGAGGTGTGGGCGGCCTATATCGATGCGAAAACTCAGGCCGAAGAGGATTTACGCGGCCGTGATCTGGACTGGACCATCCTGCGCCCGGGACGGCTTGTCGACACCCCCGGGACCGGCCGGGTCACCCTGGCCCCACCGCGTCTGCCGCGGGGCGATATTCCGCGCGCCGATGTTGCCGCGGTGCTGATGGAACTCCTCGACGCCGGGCATACCGCCCGCACCACGCTGGAACTCGTCACAGGCCCTACACCGATCGCCGAGGCGGTTGCCGCCCTCGCTCACTGATTCTCGGAGAAACCCCGCCGGGAAAGAACAATCGATCGTGCAGATGTACTTGCATTTGAAAGCACCACCGCCCTAGACTCATTCGCACACCGCCATACAGGGGACAACGTGGGGAGGCCGCGTGAGTGAGCCGATGGTCGAGTCCGCCAATGATCCACTGCCATATCGGCACGGAGTTCGTGCGGGTCGGGCCCGGTTCGGCGGTCGTTCGGCAGCAGCCGATCCCCTCCCGATCAGCCACTCGGCGAACGGTACTGATATGAATACAATTACGGGCCGTAACGGCCATTCCATCAAGCCCTCATCTCGGGAAACCGCGGTCGAGTTCGTTATCGACGCGATCGAATCCACCGGCGCGGCCACGCGGGACGATTTCGATATCGATCGGATCGTGTCGACCATCCACGCACTTGCCGACGACTGGGATTTCAACACTCTGCAGCCGGCCACGTTCTGGCGCGTTGCTTCGAGTTGCATAAAGGCCTGAGCGGAGGCCGGTAACAATCTCCGACCCGGTGACCGACCGCCGGGTCGGAACTTTCGCTCCGCCAAATACTTTCGCGATGTTATAGACCGCGATCGGACAAATCGCCATGCAGTACACAGACCACGATCGAGCACGGTGCCTCGCTCGTGGTCATTTTCTTGCCCGAATCACGGGCGATTGAGGAGAGAGGCGGTTTTCGGTCAGAGACCTTTCGTGTAGTCGGCGATGATCTCGCGGGAGCGATCCGGCGGGGCCGCCTGCACACTCAGACGGTCCATCACCGAAAGATACAGTGCCAAGTCCTCGCGGCGATCCAGGTAGAGCGCGCTGGTCAGCTGCTCCAGATAGACGATATCCGGCAGCTCGGCCTCGGCGAATCGCAGAATGGTGAACGAACTTCCCGCTGCCGCATGCGCTCCCGCAGAGAACGGCACCACCTGGATGGTCACGTTCGGCAGGCGGGTGAGGTCGAGCAGATGTTCCATCTGCTCACGATGGACCCGCGGACCACCCACCGGGCGCAACAGAGCGGCCTCGTCGATGATCGCCCAGATCACGGGCGGATCTGCACGGTGCAGGATTTCCTGCCTACGCTGGCGGAAGGCAACCCGTCGATCGGTATCGCCGTCCTCGTATCCGAGGGTGACCACCGCCCGGGCGTAATCCGGGGTCTGCAACAGTCCCGGCACCAGATGTGCCTCGTACGTACGGATTTTGGTGGCGGCCTGTTCCAGACCGAGGTAGGTGCCGAACCAGGATGGCAGCAGATCGCTGTACCGATGCCACCAACCCGGTTCGTTCGCCCGGCGGGCCAGATCGAGAAAAGCTTCGCGTTCCTCCGGGTCCGTGACGCCGTACAGGGTCAGCAGGTCGCGGATATCCCGCTCCTTGAAACCGGTGCGGCCGAGTTCGAGACGGCTGATCTTCGCATGCGAACCGCGGATCGCTTCACCCGCGGCATCCCGAGTGATGTTCTTACTTTCACGCAACTTGCGTAATTGGCCGCCCAGGGCGATACGCAACACGGTAGGTCCGCGATCCGCATCGACCTGTTTTACGCGACCACTACCATCGGGATCTGCGATCATGGAGTCGTCTCCGATACTTGGTTCAACCCACAGTGCGCCGCCCACACGCCCACGGCCGCACCGCGCCGACGGCCCATGTTACATCTCAACCGACCAAATCGTCGAACTCTCCGGCCTTCGCTCCGCGCAGGAACGCATCGATCTCAGGGCGCGTGTAGAAGAGCACCCCACCTTCCGGATCGCGTGAATTACGCACGGCCACCATGTTGTTGCTGGCCACGGCGAACTCCACACAGTTTCCGCTCGGGTTGCTGAACGTGCTCTTCCGCCAAGGACCGACGACCCGGTTCACGGTTTCTTCCGACATGGACACTCCTTGCTCGCACAGTTGCTATGTCACTTGCGTCGAATAGCCAGTTCTTACAGATGCACGCTCAAACGTTCTTGCATCTGCATCGACATCTGGACGATAGCACGAAGTTCGCCACGGCGTGACAACAGATTCCATCCACCCGCCACAAGCGCATATCCATCCGCGCCGGGATTCGCCACGGCCCCGAATCCGGGGTCTACCTACGGTTACGACGTCTCCGGTCCGCTCCACTCGGTTGCCGGGAATCGATCACGGAACCCGCAGGTACTCGGCACCCCTGGCGGCATGGCGCCAGGTCGAACGTTCCCGGGAGACCCTGGGCCGTACATCTCGAATCCTCCGTGTTTCCTGTGGAATACGCGGCACATGCGACCGCCGGTCGCGACGCAACCCGAAGGTTGCACGGTGGACCCGACCCCCGCCCGCGGGCGCGCCTCGAGGCCACCGCGACGGCCACGATGCGCTCAGGTGACCGACCCGATATTTCGACGCGGCGCGAGTGATGACACGGCACGAACGACGCTGTGCCGTAACCACATCGACACCGATGCAGGGTCACGATCCCAAGGCCGTCACCCCGGCCGATCCACGGCGATGTTTTCTCGAACGTTCCTTGCAGATGTTCTTGCATCTGTAAGAGACGTCTGTAAGATTCAACGAAATAACCCGGGGAGGTAGCCGGGGAATTGTCCCCGCCTGACGCAACACCTCCCCCCTACACGTCAGACGCGAGGGGCAGTCGAATGATCCAGCCATTCCGAAGTCCCCACCGAATCGCCTTCGGTGGCACCTCCGGTGTCGAGAATCTGAGCCACCATTGTGAGTCACTGCGCCACTATCCGGCGCCCGAACTCGCCATGGCCGATTGCAGCAGTGAGCCGCCTATGCTCACCTATCGGCAGGCTCGCGAAATACTGCACGTGCACGATGTGCACGGTCCGCAATGTCGACAGTGGCTCGCCGCGGCGGCCTATTTGTCGGCCGGGCTGGACGACGAGTAACCCTCCACGGGATCGCAGCGCACCATCCGATACCTGATGCCGATTCGTGCTGGCCAACGGCCGAACAATGAGGGATTCTGAAACCCCGTCATCTTTTGGATGGTGCACAATGCGTATCGCCGAAATCTTGCGTACCAAGGGCGACGACGTCACGACGGTCCCACCCGAAACCCGCATCCACTCACTTCTGACCGTACTGGCCGATCGCAATATCGGCGCCGTCGTGGTCTCCCCCGACGGCGATCACATCGCCGGAATCGTGTCCGAGCGCGATATCGTCCGCGCACTACACCGCCGCGGCGCCGAACTCCTCAACTCCCCCGTATCCCGCATCATGACCGCGCAGGTGCGCACCTGCGCACCCGATGACCGCGTCGACAGCCTGCGACACATCATGACCGAGCACCGGATCCGTCATCTGCCGGTGGTCGCGAACGGGCGGCTGGTCGGGATCGTCAGTATCGGCGATGTGGTCAAAAGCGCCCTGTCCGAGCTGGTCATCGAACACGAGCATCTCGTCGACTATCTCCAGGGCAGTTACTGACGCATCCGACGCACGGCCGGCGCACTACAGATCGCTCATATCGCCGAGGTCGGCGGACAACCACCGCTGCGGCCGCACGGACACCACGACCTGCTCACCGAATGAGGCGGCATGGGCCAGATACGGCTCGACCTTCTCCGGAGGCAGATACCGGGCCGTCATCTCCCGATGCTGCGCCTCGGTCATCGGCTCGACCGAGATCACCGGGCCTTCCACGCTCACATAGCGGATGGTGGGCTCGAGGCGTTCCACCATGAGGCTCACCCTGCCCGCCGCACGGATACGACGAAGCTTCTCCGATTCGGCCCCGGTGAGGAACCAAATCAGACCGCCCGGTGTGTACCGATACCAGATGGGTAGGGTCAGCGGACCTCGATCCGGGCCCGCCTCCACCGACAGCGCGGCAATATGCGGCTCGGCGAGAAACTGTTCACGTTCATCGATGGTCAGCGGCACGGATCCCACCCTAGTGCGCCCCGCCGACAGATCCGTGCTCGCCGGCGTGAGTGCGCCGGCGGCGGTCGACCCGAATCGGGTCGAAGCGGTCCCGAACCCCAAAGACCTTGCGAGGCCGCCGCTTCGAGATACGGAGTGCGTATGGTTATTGGTGTCGAGCAGGTCCGGCGAAGGGAGCGTCATGGTGGGGTCACCGACGCGCGACCCGCGCCTCGCCCCGTTCGGGGACATCGGAGCGGATGTGCGGGCGCTGTTCCCCGCACTGGTCGAATCCGACGAGGTGTACCTGGACAGCGCCGCCACGACCCAGAAACCTCTGCCGGTCATCGAGACGATTCGTGACTATCACGCCTCACGGACGGCGAACGCCGACCGCGGGACCTACCCGTGGGCAACCGTCCTCACCGAACGGATCGCCGCGATCCGCGCCCGCGTCGCCGCGTTCATCGGCGCCGAACACCCCGACGAGGTGGTCTTCACCGGCGGCGCCACTGCCGCGCTCAATGCCGTCGCGCTCTCCTGGGGGCTCGCCGAACTCCGCGACGGGGACCAGATCCTCTACAGTCCACGCGACCATGCCGCCAATATCTACCCGTGGTATCACCTGCGCGATATTCTCGCCCGCTTCGGTCGTCACATCGAGCTGGTGCCCTATCGGGTCACCGAGTCGGGAGAGGCCGATATCACCGATATCGCGGACAAACTCGGTCCACGGACCAGATTGGTGACCGTGAGCCACCTCCACCATGTCTTCGGTGGACTGACCACATTGGAGGAGCTCCGCGGCAGCCTACCGCCGGAGGTGCTGATCTGCTTCGACTGTAGTCAGAGCGGTGGCCATCTACCCGTGGACGTCACCGCCCTGGGGGCGGATTTCGCAGTGTTCGCGGCGCACAAGATGTTCGGCGCGCCGGGCACCGGGATCCTGTACTGCCATCGACGGGTACACGGACGACTCCGCCCGTTCCTTCCGGGCGGCACCTCCGCCGTGCGACCCACCGAAACCGGGCTCGAGGCCGGGGCGATGCCCGGGCTGTTGGAGGGCGGCACTCCCAATATTCCGGGTATCCTCGCGCTCGGCAGCGCTTTGGAGGTCCTGGAGTCCTTCGATATGCGGACCGTCGCCGCGCACAATCGGGAACTGACCCTGCGCGCGGTCGCCGGTCTACGGGAGGTACCGGGCGTGGAACTGCTGCCCGGTCCCGGACATGCGCCCTGCGCCACCGGCTACGGCATCGTCTCCTTCACCCTCGAGGGGATATCCGCGGCCGACCTCGGGTTCGTACTCGGCGAGCACGGTTTCCTGGTCCGCGCCGGGGCGCACTGTGTACCGGGCGGCGGCCCGGACCCGGAGTCGGTGCGGGTGAGCACCCAGATCTACAACACCCCCGACGAGATCGAGCGTTTCACCGAGTGTGTACGGACCATCGCCGAGGAGGTCATGTGAACGCCGAGAGCGCCACCCCCGCCACCGAGACGGCCGCCCGGTACGATCGCCGCGCCGCTTCCCGCATCCTGGCCGAACTCGCCCGCCCCGGACTGTTCGGACCGTACGAACCCGGACCGGCCCGCCGGATCGAGTACACGAGCACTCCGATCCGCCCCGAGACGGGCAGTCACCTGACCGTATCCCAACGGCTGTATCTGCAGCGGTTCATGCGACCGTGCCGGGCCGACGAGGTCACCTGCGCCACTCATCGGTTGACCTGGATCGATAGCGACGGGGTGCCGAATACCGGCCATTATCGTGCCGACGGACTCGGCCCCATCGTGCCGATCGTGACGCGCGAGGCGGTGCTCGCGCTCTGGCATGCCCTGAGTGCCGATACCGAACTGGCGGAGCGGATCGCCGGCCTCGATCCGGACGCCCGCGCGATACTGGTGGGCACCACCACCGACCACGAGCCGATGGATATCTTCCGGGTGGGAGTGGAATCGACGGGACGGGCCCTGGCCCAGCACGCCCTGGTCGCCCGCCAGACGCCCTACCGAACTCCTATCGAATTCGCCTGGGGGATATACGATTCGGGGATATTCGCCGCGGTCGCCACCCGCTGGTACTGGGAGTTGCAGGCCTCAACCTACCGCCGGGGGATGATCCCGGTGACCTTGCTGGCCCAGGCCGACGGAACGGTGCGGTATTCGGCGCAAACCGTAGCGACCCTGCGAGCGATGAAGGATGCCACCATCGCCGACGCACATGCGGTGATGCGTCGCGCCACCACCGAAGAGGGGTTGAGTGTGGACGCGGCGATCGCGAAATACCACGACGACCTGGATCTGATCTCTCGCCAGTACGCGCTGCTGCCGCCCGGCACCCGGCCGTCCTGCCTGGCGGCCATGCCACATCGACTCGACGGTGAGCACTACAGCATCCTGCCGGTGGTGGCACGCCGGTTCGTCGAGGTGTTCACCGAACTGGTCGAACGGTGCGAGGTGGTGGAGGTACCGCCGCCGGCGGAGGCGTTCGACGACGGTCCGGCGGCGGAGGAGGACCGGATCTTCTACGTACCGGACATGACCTGTAAGCATTGTGTGCGCACGATCGGCGGAGTATTGGAGTCGATGGGCATCACCGTGGTCGATATCGATCTCGACAGCAAACGTGTGGTGGCGGAGTTCCGGAGTCCACGCAACCGCGCGCGCGCCTTCGAGGCCCTCCGCGACGGCGGGTACAACCCGGTCGGCGAACGTCCGGACACCGACCGCGAGACGCCGGGTGCGCCACGGTGAGCGATCCTGGTGCGCAACCGGCGTCTCCCTCACCGCCCGGACTACCCGCGCTGTGGCATCCGATGATCCGCAGGTTCCTGGACGATCCCGAGGCTCTCGCGAGGGTGTCGGCGCAATACGGATCGCCGGTGCATCTGCTGTTTCCTCAGGTGATGGCGGAGAACATCGAACGACTGCGCGGTGTGCTCGACTCGGCGGCGGCCGGTTGGCGGATGTATTACGCGCACAAGGTGAACCGGTCGCGGGCCTTCGCGCGGACGGCCGCGGAGGCAGGAATCGGTATCGATATCTCCTCGGCGGGGGAGCTGGCGTCGGCGCGGGCGGCCGGTTTCACCGCGGACCGCATCGAGGCCACCGGCCCGAAGGGGGCGGCATTCCTGCGCACGCTGGTCGAGTCCGGAGTGACGGTGAACGTCGACAACCTCTGGGAACTGGACACGCTCGCGCGGCTGGCCGATCCGGACGCCCCACTACCGGTATTGGTGCGGGTCGCGGGGTTCGAAGGGTCCCAGCCGAGCCGGTTCGGGGTTCCGGTGCATCGAGTCGACACGGCGTTGGCCACGCTGACCCGATATCGGGATCGACTCGATTTTCTGGGTTTCGCCTTCCACCTGGACACCGGGGAAACCGCGGAACGGGTGCGCGCCGCCGATACCTGTTTCTCTCTGATCGAACGCGCCTACGAACACGGCCTCGCCCCGTCGGCATTGAATATCGGCGGCGGTCTGCGGCAGGTGTTCACCGCCGACGTCGAACGGTTCGATCACTACACCCGGGCCCTACGCGATGCGCTCGCCGGACGCGGAGAGGCGATGAGTTGGGGGCACAACACTTTCGGTCATCAGGTGGAAGGCGGCGTGGTGCGCGGGATACCCGTTTTCCACAAGTACGGGAATACCGTTTCCGCCGACCGTATGTTGGCGGATCTGTTGGCCGCACCGCTGGAGCGGCAGGGCGGACGCGGTATGGCGCGGGTGGCGGGCGACAATCTGCTCGATCTGTGGTTGGAACCGGGTAAGGCGCTGGTCGACCACGCCGGGGCGACGGTGGCGCGGGTCGAGTTCATCAAGGAGGCCACCGACGGCAGTCTGCTCGTGCACGTGGATCTCAGCCGGGATCAGGTGACCCCGGCCGATCAGGAGGTGATGGTGGATCCGCTGGTGTTGCCGGGCCCGGGCCGGGCGCCGGCGCCCGGGGGACGAGCGGTCGGGGTCTACTTCGCCGGGCGGTTGTGTCTGGAGCGGGATCTGATCACCGCACACAAGGTGTGGCTGCCGTGGCTACCCCGAACGGGTGATGTGGTGGTGTTCCCGAATACCGCCGCGTATCACATGGACCTGTCGGCCGCGACAGCGGCAATGCATCCACCGCCGGAGAAGGTGGCGGTGGTTTGTCGGGACCGGACCTTCGTCACATGTCCGGATGCCGAGTACGTACCGGCCGGAACCACCCCTGCCCGCGCCGAGAACATCCCGCTTCCACCCGAACGACACATCACCACCGAGGTCCCGTGACGATCTACCACCACATCACCGAGCTGATCGGCAATACTCCCCTCCTCCGCCTGGATCCCGGCGTCCACGGTCTCGCCGGGGTCGAGCTGTACGCCAAGCTCGAATCACACAACCCCTTCGGATCGGTCAAGGACCGTATCGCCTGGGGGATGTTGCGCGACGAACTGGACACCGTGATCGAAAACGACCAGACGCTGATCGAGGCCTCCAGCGGCAATACCGCCAAGGCACTGCGGATCCTCGGCGCCGTGCACGGCATCGGACTGCGAGCGGTGACCAATCGGATCAAGGTGGCCGAGGTGCGGGATCTGTTGCGACTACTCGGCACGGACATCGTGGAGCTGCCGGGATTGTCCGAATGTCCCGATCCCACCACACCCAACGACGTCTACTCGGCGATCGACGCGACCATGGCAGCGGAGCCGGGGCGGTTCCGCCATCTGTCGCAGTACACCAACGAGAAGAATGTGCAGACCCACTACGAGGGCACCGGTCGGGAGATCCACGAGGATCTCACCGCCGCGGGGGTGAATCGGGTGGATTATCTGTTCGCCGGTCTCGGTACCACCGGCTCGAGTCGCGGTACGGGCACCTATCTGCGTAAACATCACCCCGAACTGCGGACGGTCGCGGTGGTGTCCGAGCGCACCGATTTCATCCCGGGGATCCGTTCGGAACGGGAGATGTGGGATGTGGGTCTGTTCCAACCGGAGTTCTACGACGAGATCGTCACCGTGGAATCGGGCCGCGCGGTCGACGCAACCATGGAACTCGTCACCGGGTACGGCGTACTCGCCGGCCCCACCAGTGGGGCCGCCTATGCCGCTGCGGTGCGGACCCTCGCAACCGCCCGCGAGACCGTGGCCACCGAGGAGCCGATCGTGGGGGTTGTCATCGTCTGCGACCGGCTCGAGCCCTATTTGTCGTACATCAAACAGCGCCGACCGGAACTGTTCGGCCGCAACTCTCGCCGCTACACGCCATCTCCGCAGGAGGTGGCCGCCGTCCCCGGCCTGTCCCCCGCCGAACTGGCAGAGCTCGACCACGCCGAGCGGGTGATGATCGTGGATACCCGCGGCGCCATGGCCTATCGCATAGCGCACATCCCCGGTGCCCTGAACATCCCCGACGACCGGCTCGACGAACTACTCGTCCACGGCACTCCCTTCTCGCGGGAATACCCGGTGGTATTCGTCTGCCCCACCGGTGAGCTGTCTCGGCGGTTCGCCGCGACGGTACGGCATACCGGGCACACCGCATACAGTCTCGACGGTGGAATCGCGGCGTGGCGGGCGGCAGGACTGGCCATGGAACGCGGACGCTGAAGTTCGCTCGGCGAGGCCCGTGCCGTCGCAACCGGTCGATCCTGCGGCGAACCCGTATACGGGCCCGGACACTGAGCAATCCACGCCGAGACTGCTCAGCATGTGCGGCGCGGGTCCGAATCCGTCTTCCCCGCCGAATCGTCCCCACGTGTCGATTGCCGTGCCGCCGCGGAGGACACGGTTGTGGCGAAACGCCGATACACGGCCACGCCGAGTACTACCCACAGGACGCCCACCGTCCATCCGGCCAGCACATCGGTCGGCCAGTGCACGCCCAGATAGACCCGGGACAGACCCACCAGTCCGACGAAAACCACCGCGCCCGCCACCACCGTCACGACGATCGAACGCCGGCGCACCCGCCATGCCACCAGGGTGGCGAGGATCCCCACCACCGCCGCGGAGCCGAGGCTGTGGCCGGACGGATACGCCGGATCCGCGACGGAGACCAATTGTCCTTCTACGGGTGGGCGCTCACGCCCGACGAGATACTTGAGCACGCGCACCGAGATCGCCGCCCCCAGTCCGACGCCCGCGATCAGGGCGAATTCCGCCCACTGTGCGCGCCGGGCAAACCAGCCGCAGGAAAGAAGCGCGAGCGTCCACATGGCGGCCCCGCCACCGAGGTGGGTGACGACCGTGGCGGCCTCGGTGAGACCGGCACCATGCCAGGACGCCACCCGATCCAGCAGCGGCACGTCCAGATCGTTGCGCGCATCACCGCCGACCACGTAGCCGGTCAACAGCACCACCACCGCGATCAGCGCGAGCGCGAACGTGAGCATTCCGCCAGCCTAGCCACTCGGCGTGGCCGCAGGCGGGTGCTACAGGCCGCCTGCCAGACCCTGGTTTCCCTGCCGGTTTCTCGTTCCGGATCCGCGAACCGGCCGGACCGATGAGTGACCGCCGGATTCCGGCGGGCGGCGGCCCGAGGCCCGGAGACGGCACCCTCCACGAGGGGTGAGTCGGGCACGACGGCACTACTGTGTACGGGTGCATTCAGATCAGCGATCGGACGAGGCCGGACCCCGGATATGGGGTGGAACCACGCTTTCGGAGCGCAAGCAGGCGCGTCGGGCAGCGCTGCTGGAGGCCGCGCTGGACCTGATCGGCGATGCCGGTGCGAGCGGGGTGACCATGCGTGCGGTATGTCGACGGGCCAATCTCACCGACCGTTATTTCTACGAGAGCTTCGGCAGCCGCGACGAACTGCTGGACGTGTTGTACCGGCAGGTGGCCGAGGAATTCCTGGAACCGATGACGGCCTTCGCGGTGGCCGACGACCCTTCGCGAGATCGGGCGCTGTCGGAGATCCTGGTGGACAAGGTGCTCGAGGATCCCCGCAAGTCGCGCCTGTTCCTGGTGGAACCGTATTCGAGTACCGGACTCGGGCAGACCACGATCGCGGTGATGCCGGCGTTCACCCGGCTGATCCAGGATCATCTGTTCACCGAGATCGACGATCCGGTGCGACGTCGACTCGCCGCGGTCACCATGGCCAGTGGTAATGCGGGGATGTTCTCGGCCTGGCTCAACGGTTCCCTGCGCGCCACCCGGGAACAGATCATCGATCACCTGGTCGCCATGCTCACCGCCTATCGAAGCCTGTATCGGGACTGAACCGGACCGGCGGCGATTCGCACTCCGCGGTCGATGCCGGACCGGTGGTTTCCCACCCGGTACAAGTCCGTTCCCTCGATGACGGACGCGGTCGGGGCTAGAGTGGCCATAGCGTCGGCGCGAGGAGCGGGTGTGGTGTCCATCGGGAAATTGGTGTCGTTCGACGGATCGCGGGGATTCGGATTCATTCGCCCCGAGGACGGCGGTCCCGACGTCTTCGTCCATGTCAACGATATCGGCCTCGACGAGGACGAACTGAGACAAGGGCGGATGTTCGAATTCGAGGTCACCGAAGGTGACCGGGGACCGAAGGCGATCAATCTCAGTGCGGTGAGCGGTCCGCACACCGGTACCGGAGGCCGAGCGCGGAGCCGAGACCGCGGTGAGGGTCGACTCACGGCGGCCGAGCACACCCGGTTGGTGACCGAACTGCTGCTGGAGGCCTCACCCGCGCTCACGGCGGGTGAGATCGTCACCATCCGGGAGCGCCTCACCGAATTCGCCGACGCCCAGGGCTGGATCGAACGCTGAGCCGGCGCCTCGGTCGGTTCGGCGCGCCTCGAGTGTCGACGGGTACACATACGATCCCGGCACCGATGAATCGGCGACGGCGACGACGTCGTTATCGGTGAGAACCCGACCGAGGAGGATCGTGTGGACCTACCGGTAATGCCGCCCGTGCGTCCGATGCTGGCGAAATCCGTGTCGTCGATTCCCCGGGGCCCCGGCCTCGGTTATGAACCCAAATGGGACGGATTCCGCTGCGTGGTGTTCCGCGACGGTGACGAGGTGGAGCTCGGCTCCCGTAACGACCGTCCACTGACCCGGTATTTCCCCGAGGTCGCCGCCCTGGTGCGGCAGGCGTTACCGCAGCGATGTGTGGTCGACGGCGAGATCGTCGTCGTCACCGATACCGGACTGGATTTCGACGCCCTCCAACTGCGCCTGCATCCGGCGGCCTCCCGGGTGCGGAAACTGGCCGTCGAGACACCGGCGAGTTTTGTCGCGTTCGATCTACTCGCCCTGGACGATCGAGATCTCACCGGCCTCCCGTTCCTCGAACGCCGACGGCTGTTGGAATCCATCCTGGATACCGCATTCGCCCGCATCCACCTCACCCCGCTCACCCGAGATCCCGATATCGCTCAGGACTGGTTCACCCGATTCGAGGGCGCCGGATTCGACGGGGTGGTGGTGAAGGCCACCGATCTACCGTACGAGCAGGACCGACGGGTGATGCTCAAGGTCAAACACGAACGCACCGCCGACTGTGTGGTCGCCGGTTTCCGGTGGCACAAGGACGGCAAGGGGGTGGGGTCACTGCTGCTGGGCCTCTACGACGAGACGGGCAACCTGCACCACGTAGGGGTGGCCAGTAGTTTCACTGCCGCGCGGCGCGCGGAGCTGGTGGCGGAGTTGGCTCCGTATCGGGAGAACGCCCTGGACGGCCATCCCTGGCGGGATTGGGCGGATGCGGCCGCGCAGGCGCGGGCCGAGGCGAAGATGCCGGGTGGGATCAGCCGCTGGAGCGGTGGTAAGGATCTGTCCTGGGAGGCACTGCGCCCGGAGCTGGTGGCCGAGGTGCGCTACGAGCATCTGCAGTCGGGGCGGTTGCGCCACGGTGGCCGGCTGGTTCGATTTCGGACCGACCGCATCCCATCATCCTGTACCTATGCCCAGCTCGAGGAGGTCGCACCGGTCGAACTGGCCGAGTTCTTCGGCATCGAGGTGGCACAGTGAGCGAATCGATCGAGATCGAGGTCTGCGGCCGCTCGCTGACCATCGGCAATCCGTCGAAGGTGTATTTTCCCCGCCGCGGCGAAACCAAATTGGACCTGGTGCGCTATTACCAGGCCGTGGCGAAGCCGCTGATGCGGGCTCTCCGCGACCGGCCGTTGATGCTGGAGCGCTATCCCGACGGTGTGTCCGGGAAATCGTGGTTCCAGAAACGGGTACCCGAATCGGCACCGGATTGGCTGCACACCGTAGCGGTCTCCACCCCCAACGGCACCACGGGTGAGGCGCTGGTGGCTCATGATCTCGCCCATATCCTGTGGGCTGTGAACCAGGGCTGCCTCGGTTTCCACGTCTGGCCCAATCGGGTCCCGGATATGCGTATCGCCGACGAACTGCGCATCGATCTGGATCCCGCCCCGGGAGTCGGTTTCGACGAACTGCGCACGGCCGCGATGCGTACCCGGGATCTGTGTGCCGAACTCGGCATCACCACCTGGGTGAAAACCTCCGGATCACGTGGTCTGCACATCTTCGCCACAGTGGAACCGCGCTGGGACGGCTATCGGGTCCGCGCTGCGGCGGTGGCGCTGGCCCGCGAACTGGAACGCCGCTATCCGGATGAGATCACCGCTCGGTGGTGGAAAGAGGAACGAGGGCGGCGGGTTTTCGTCGATTACAACCAGAATGCCCCGCACAAAACCGTGTTCGGCGCATGGTGCGTACGACCCCGGGTGGGCGCCCAGGTGTCGACGCCGATCGACTGGACGGACCTGGCCGCCGTGGTTCCCGAGGACTTCACCCTCGCCACCGTGCCGACATGGCTCGCCGAACACGGCGATCCCTGGGCGAACCGATCACCGCAGTCCATCGAACCGTTGCTGGAGATGTCCGAGCGCGATATGGCGGCCGGGCTCATGGACGCACCGTGGCCGCCGCAGTATCCGAAGATGCCGAACGAGCCACCACGGGTCCGGCCCAGTCGGGCCCGGCGAGGGGCGGAAACAGGGTAGCGCCGATTATCTGCTGGTCCACAATGTCCAGATACCGCCACTGTCCGTTTTCTCGCACACCAGGGCGCGGCCGTCGGCGGTACGCGCGGTGACCGTGTTGCCATCGCAGTCGGTACCGGCCTCCGCGATCTCCTCGGCAACCCGATAGGGGCCGGCCCAGCGATAATCGGTACTCGACGACGAGTCGCTCAGACAGAGCAGGGTCGTCCCGCTGTCGGTGGTGCCGATGAGCCCCGCCCGCGCGCACGTGGCTCCGGATTCCGCGATGGCGGGCTGCTCCGGCCCGGTCGTGGTGGTGGCGGGCGGTGCGACGGGAATGGTCACGGTGGGGGCCGGCGGCTCGGTGCTCGAAGACGCCGACGGCTCGTACACGATGGTCTCGGTTCGCTGCGCGAGATGGTTCCCGGCTCGCGACACCATCTCCGCGACCGGATTACCGGGTAGGACGATAATCGCGATCACCGCCGCGACCTCGGCCACACCGAGTAACACCGCCGTGGTGGCCATGAGCTTGCCCCGGGGATGACCGAAAGCGAGCAGACCGAAGACAACGGCCACGGGGAACATCAGTAGTAGCGCCGCGGCCAGGGCGACGATCGCGTAGGGGTTGGCCACAGGATACCGCTCCCGCTCCCCGTCGTACCGGTCCCCGTCGTCGGTCTCGTCGAGCCACTCGACGGACTCCGCGTGGACATCGTCCTCGTAGGCGGAATCCTCGTAGTAGGCCACCTCATCGGTTACCGGTTCTCGGGCGGCCCGGCGGCCGACGGCGGCCCGAGGTGGCCGTTCACCCGGTTCGAGTTCCGGCCAGCGCTCACGTGCCCAGCGCTGTCTTGCTGCCATTCGAGGTCCCTTCACCATCCGTCGAGGGGCCTCGAAAACACCCGGGCCCGCTCGACACCGAGAAGGATAGAGCCGATCGAACCGGCGGTGCCGGCGAACCCGGCCGCCGTTTCTGAGACATGCGCAACACGGCACATACGGTCGGCGCGAACCGGAAAACCGGAAATCGGCGGCAGGTCAACCGGTTTCGGATCGATCCGCGCCGGTCTTCGGCAACGACTCGGTGACCAGGGTCATCAGCATGTCCACCAGCAGGACGTGCACCTGGTCCCGAGTCAGGGTGCCGCGGGTGATCCATTCGCGGCCGGCGGCCTTCACCAGTCCCCCGTAGGCGCGGGCCAGGGCCCGCATCGATGCCCACTGCTGCGGGTCCGCCGCCTCGGGCGACAGGCCGATCATCAGTAGCAATCGATCGGCGGCGGCATCGTCGGCCTGGTCGAGGATCTGCTGTACCTCCGGGTCGTCGCCGACACCTTCGTGGCTGGTCACCTTCACCCAGGTGCTGCCGTGTTGGGAAATGGTGTCCAACAGCCACCGCACACCCGCCTCCACCCGCTCCCGGGGAGAGCCGGTGGGGATCGGCACCTCTTCGAGGCGGGGCAGGGTCACCATCCGGCGCACCACCGCGAGGTACAGATCGCGTTTGTTGCCGAAGTAATGGTTGATCAGCCCACGGGCCACCCCTGCCCGCCGACCCAGTTCGGCCGTGGACACGGCCGCGTACGGTCGTTCCCCGAACATCTGGATCGCCTGGGCGAGAATTTCGGCGCGGCGGGCGTCGGGTTCGAGCCGACGCCGGCGCGTCACAGCGCCCGAATGCCCACCGGCCGCGGAACCGGTGGGCGTGGGCTCGGAATCGGTGTCAGAGCGAGCGGGCAATGAGATCCTTCATCACCTCGTTGCTGCCCGCGAGGATGCGCAGTACGCGGGCGCCGGTGTAGAGCTGGGAAATCGGGTACTCCGTCATATAGCCGTATCCGCCGAACAGTTGCAAACAGCGATCGACAACGATACCCAGTTGATCGGTCAACCAGTACTTTGCCATTGCAGCAGTGGGAATATCGAGTTCGCCACGCAGGTGCCGGGTGATGCAATCGTCCAGGAAGGTACGGCTCACCTTGGCGATCGTGGCGCATTCGGCGAGTTCGAACTTGGTGTTCTGCATCGCGAACAGCGGCCGACCGAAGGCCTCGCGTCCCTTGGTGTACTCGATGGTCAACTCCACCGCGCGCTCGGCCATTGCCACCGCCATGATCGCGGTGACCAGACGTTCCTGGGCCAGCATCTGCATCATCTGGTAGAAACCCTGGCCTTCGGCGCCGCCGAGGAGATTCGCCGCGGGGACCCGCAGGCCGTCGAAGAACAGTTCCGCCGTGTCCTGTCCCTTACCGCCGATCTTGGACAGGATGCGCCCGCGGGTGAAGCCGGGGGTGTCGTCGCTCACCTCGGCGAACAGCAGCGAAACACCGGCCGCGCCCTTCTCCGGGTCAGTTTTGGCGGCGATGACGATTCCATCGCAGAGCCAACCGTTGGAGATGAAGATCTTCGAACCGGTGATCACGTACTCGTCACCCTCGCGGACGGCGCGGGTCTTGATGTTCTGCAGGTCCGAGCCGGTCCCGGGTTCGGTCATACCGATGGACAGCACCATCTCGCCACTGGCCACCTTGGGCAGCACCCGCTGTTTGAGCTCGTCGGATCCGAACTCGACGAGATAGGGGGCGATGATCGAGTTGTGCACCGGGATACCCAGGGCACTGTCGCCCGCGCGAACCTGTTCCTCGATGATCGCGGCCTCGTGGGCGAAGGTGCCGCCGCCCCCGCCGAACTCCTCCGGAACCGCAGGGCACAGCAGACCGAGCTCACCCGCCCGGCGGTACAGATCACGGTCGGGGTGGCCCTGCTCGACGAACTTCTCCTCGTGCGGGACGACTTCCTTGTCGAAGAATCCCCGGGCCAGTTCTCGTACCGCTTCGACCTCGTCGTCACTCCATGCGGGGCGTGCCATATCCGTCCTCTTGCTCTGTGTCCGGCTGCCCGGCGTCCCTGTGGCCGGGTTGTTCGGCATCGACTCTCCCCGACTATTGGCGTTAAGTCAACAAGCTGGGTGAGGTCCTGGGGCGCCGGATCGCGGCGGTGGGCCCGAGCGCGGGACCGCGCTGTCGGGTTTGACAGAATGAGCACTTCGCCCGCCCAGCTCGAGAAGGACCTCACCACCCCCGATGACCGATAGCAGGATCGATCCCGACGACCTCGCCACCTGTCTGCGGGTCCTCGACCAGGCCAGCCGATTGGACAAGGACCACCCCGATTCGGTGACGGTGCAGCACGCGGTCGGCCGGATGTACAAACACCTGAAACGCGCTCGCCGTACGGCCGCCCGGCAGGCCGTGGCCGCCGCCGACCGCGCGGTGATCGCCGCCACCGCCACCGGGTCCCCGAGCCGGGTCGACGACGAGACCGCGGGCATTCCCCTCACCTCGACCGCAACCGGCGCCACCGCGGGCACACTGTTACGGGCACGTCCCTGCTATATCTGCAAGGAGAAATACACCAGGGTCGACGCCTTCTACCATCAACTGTGTCCGGACTGCGCCGCCATGAGCCACGCACGTCGGGACGCGCGCACCGATCTCACCGGCCGGCGCGCCCTGCTCACCGGCGGTCGCGCGAAGATCGGCATGTACATCGCGCTGCGTCTGCTGCGCGACGGCGCGCACACCACCATCACCACCCGCTTCCCCAACGACGCCATCCGTCGCTTCACCGCCCAACCCGACAGCGCCGACTGGTTGCATCGCCTACGAATCGTCGGCATCGACCTACGAGACCCATCGCAGGTCATGGCCCTCGCCGACGACACCGCCGCGCAGGGACCGCTCGATATCCTGATCAACAATGCCGCACAGACGGTGCGTCGCTCCCCCGGCGCCTACCGCGCTCTGGTGGAGGCCGAATCGGCACCGCTACCCGCGGGACCGCTCCCGGAGACGGTGTCCTTCGGCCAGACCATGCAGGCGCACCCCAGCGCACTCACCGCCTCGTTGGAGCCGGCCTTGTCCGGGGCCGAGGTGGCCGAATTGGCTCTGGTCGCGGGGTCGGCGACTCCGGAGCGGATCTCCCGCGGGGTGGCCATCGACGCGGGCGGTTTGGTCCCGGATCTGGCACACACCAACAGTTGGGTGCAGACGGTCGGTGAGGTCGACCCCACCGAGTTGCTGGAAGTGCACCTGTGCAACGCCGTCGCGCCCTTCATTCTGGTGTCCCGGTTGCGGCCGGCGATGGCGGCGTCCCCGGCGCGCCGCAAGTACGTGGTGAACGTATCCGCGATGGAAGGCCAGTTCGCCCGAGGATACAAAGGCCCCGGCCATCCCCACACCAACATGGCCAAGGCGGCGTTGAACATGCTCACCCGCACCAGTGCCCGGGAGATGTTCGAAACCGACCGCATCCTCATGACCGCCGTGGATACCGGGTGGATCACCGACGAGCGACCGCACTACACGAAGATGCGACTCGCCGAGGAGGGTTTCCATGCACCCCTGGACCTGGTCGACGGGGCGGCGCGGGTCTACGACCCGATCGTCCGCGGCGAACAGGGAGAGGACCTGTTCGGATGTTTCCTGAAGGATTACCGCCCTTCCCCGTGGTGACGGGGGAAACGGAAAGCGCTGTCCCACCGACACCCGCGCGGCTTATCCTGGAAGAGTGCTGTACCGGTTCCTGGCCGACCTCACCGCCGTCACCCACCTGATCTTCATCGGGTACGTGGTGGTCGGCGGTTTCCTCGCCTGGTGTCTGCCGCGCACTCTCTGGGCGCATATCGCGGCGGTCGCATGGGGTTTCGGCACCATCGTGGTCGGCTACGACTGCCCGCTCACCCATGCCGAGAACTGGGCTCGGAAACAGGCCGGGCAAGAGGGGCTGCCGCCCGAGGGGTTCATCGCCCATTATCTGACCGGTGTCATCTATCCGGAGAGCGCCCTCGGTCTGGTCCGATTGCTGGTCGCCGCCTGTGTCGTGGCGTCGTGGGCGGGATTCGTATGGCGGGCACGACACAACACCGGCACCGCACACGTGACCGGGTGATGAGCCGCGGCTTTCATACCGTGAATGCGGGCGCACGGCTGGTACGCGAGTACGAAAACGGGATCGGGATCGACGAATCACCTGCGGTGCACTGGCCCGATCCGAGCGCACATCTCGCGGCCACACTGCCGGTCTGGGGGTTGGCCGCCGGATCGGTCCAGGCCTTTCTCTCGGCGGCCAATAGATTCCGACGTCTCCACGGCATCGCCGCGGTCGCGCATCGACTCGATCCGGAGCGTATCGCCGCGTCCTTCGCCAGTGATCGATTGCTCCGCATCGATGGCGCCCCGGTATCCGGATTCGCCGAACTCTCCGGTTTCTTTCCCACCCTCGACGGGTGGATCCGCACCCACGCCAACTACCCGCATCACCGCGCCCGACTACTGAAGGCGCTGGAGTTACCTGCCGACGTCTCAGTGGATTCGGTGCGGGCCCGGACAGCCGGGATGCGCGGCAGTGTGGTGGAGGAGTTGGCCGCCGCCGAGGGCGCAATAGCGGTCCGTGTCCGCACCGAGGCGGAGTGGCGAACAACTCCGCAGGCGCATGCGGCCGCGGCCGGCCCGCTGGTCGCGCTGTCCGAACGGGCCGACCGTGGAAATCACCGACCGACGGCCGGAACCCCGCTACAACCGCTGCGGGGCGTGCGGGTGGTGGACCTCACCCGGGTGATCGCGGGGCCGGTGGCAACCAGGGCGTTATCCCTGCTGGGCGCCGAAGTCCTGCGGATCGATCCACCGGGCCTGCCGGAGATCCCCTGGCAATTCGTCGATACCGGGCAGGGCAAGCGTTCGACCTTGCTGGATCTGCGCACCGACCGCTCCCACATCGACGCCCTACTGGATACCGCGGACGTGCTGGTCACCGGATATCGACCGGGCGCACTCGAAAACCTCGGTCTCACCGGCCGGGCCGGTTTGGTACACGGGCGGGTGAGCGCATGGGGCGAGACCGGGCCATGGGGCGGGCGTCGGGGTTTCGACAGTATCGTCCAGGCGGCGTCGGGGATTTCCCTGGCGGAGGGGTCCTCCGCCGCACCGGGTGCGCTTCCCGCGCAGGCACTCGACCATGCCTCGGGGTATCTACTGGCCGCCGGCATCATCGACGCGCTTGCCGCCCGTACCACCGATGGGATCGGCCGGGATGTGCGCGTATCACTGGCCCGCACGGCCTCCTGGTTGGCGGCCGCACCCGAACGCACACCGACGCATCCCGCACCGACGCCGCCGAGTACGGCTGCCACGGTCACCCATGGTCGGATCCGCACCGCCGCGCCCGCACCGGCCGAGTATCCCGACTATCCGTGCCCCGCACCCGACTACGGCCGCGACAAACCCATATGGACCTACCGCAGTATGTAGCGGCTGGTCGGGACGACATCGATATCGCGGTCGGCGCCGAATGCCGCCACGCTCCGCATCATCGTCTCGATCCGGCGACCGAGTTCCGCGGCGTCCCCACCGCTGCCGTAGAAGGCATGCGGGTCGGTGAGCGCCTCGATCGGGAACAGCTCCTCGACCACGGCGGCCACGTCCGGTGCGGTGGCGGTGACCGGGCCGATCACCCGGTGCTGCACATAACCGAACGTGGCCTGGACGGCGATCGCGATCTCGGTGTGCCGGTTCCGCCAGTGATCCAGCCATTCCTCGTATGGCTGGTCGACGGGACGGCGTAAGAAGGCCATATTGGCCAGGCCCGGTGTTCGTTCGCGCACACCCACGGACGGAGGCGGCAGCGGCGTGAACGTCTCCACCCGCCACCCCTCCACGCGTTGCGCAACCGGTTTCAGAGCCGATATCACCGCCGGTATGTCCATACCGGTCCGTGCGGTGAGCACGAGGACCGCCTGGATCGGGATATCGAAAGTGGTGAGGCGCAACATGGCATCGGCCACCTCGGCATCGGCGATATTGGCCTGAACGGAGACGGCCCCGGCCTCGGTCAGACGGTCGATCAATTCGGTGGCGAACAGGTCACCGACACCCCACAGCGCGAAGATCACTGTCTCTGGTTCCACCGCGCACCACCTTTTGAAACAGGTTCTACTTTCTGGGCGAGTGTACGGCGCCGCCCGGGTATGAAAAAGGTTTCCGGACAATCCCGAGCGCGACGACCGGTCAGAGACCGGTGGCGATCTCGACCACGACCTGCTCTGGAGTGACCTCCCGCACGGTGAGGTTCATCCCCTCCGCCTGCCGACTCTCCCCCACCGGCACGGCGACCTGTCGGCCTGCCACGGTCAGCGTCACCGTATTGCCCTCCACGGCGGTGAGTTCGGCATTCACGCCGAGCACGCTGATCTCGGCTTCCACCCCACGATCGAAGGTGATCGTGCAGCCGCCGAGATCACATTCACTCTTCGTACCGGGTCCGGTGGTACTACAGGCGACTACGCCGAGTGATACCGAACAGATGAGAAAGGATGCAGCGATCAGCCGCCGAACGAGCATACGACCAGTGTATGGGGCGGGCGACAACATAACCGGAACATCGCACGATCCCCCACGTGGACGGTTCTCCGCACGCCCGAAGAGGACCGAACGAATCCCGCGGCGAGCACCGGAGTCTCCAGGCGCATCACCGCACCGAAAGCCACACCGGATCGACGCTCCGGCGGCCCAGCTCAGATACCTATTACCGCCGGTAGTGAACCATCCCACCGATATCACGCGACTCGTAACGGTAGAGGAATCAGTTATAGCAAACTACGCAAAACTATGAATTAGATCTCATCGAATGTGTGTGTCCGACGCCATTCCGAAGCGGAAATTGCCCGAGATCTGCGGACGACGCCGTTCCACATTCCTCCGAGGACTTCGACCGGCCGCGCAGGCCCCTGGTTCGGGGGGCACGCCCGCCAATCGAACCGCCCCGGATTCGATAAGGTCTCACCCACGCTCTCCGTGCGGGCCACGGGCGTTCGAAACGCCCGGTGACCATACGGAAGCGGACCGTGATCGACCAGAGAGTGATACCGCACCGAATGGCCCCAACCCGTCGCTCCACCCGCCGCGTCCAACACGTTCGATCACGGCACCTGCTGTTCGGCCAACTGTTGACCGCTGCCGTGGACACGGCGTTCGACACGGTGGCGGTCCGCTTCGACCCGACCGGCAACCCCACCGATCGGCGCGAGCTCACCTACCGGGAACTCGACGAGGAGTCCGCGCGACTGGCGCGTCATCTCATCGATTACGGCGTGGGCCCGGGGGACTTCGTCGCGGTGGCCCTGCCCCGTTCGGTGGAATTGATCCTGGCGGTGTGGGCGGTGGCGAAAACGGGTGCGGCCTATGTGCCGATCGACCCCACCTACCCGCCCAACCGAATCGCGCATATGATCGCCGATTCGGGTGTGACGCTCGGTATCACGGTCACCGAACATCGCAGCGTCCGGACCGCCCCCGAAGTCGAGTGGATCGAACTGGACGATCCCGTCCAGCGGGATCGGATCGCCGACCGCCCCGCGCATCCGGTGTCCTACGCCGATCGTTTGCGACCGGTGGCGGCGCAGCACATCGCGTATGTCATCTTCACCTCCGGTTCGACCGGGCGCCCCAAAGGGGTGGCGGTAACCCACACAGGTCTGGCGGGGCTCGTCGAATCCGAGATATCCCGACGCGGGGTGACCCGGGCATCCCGGATAGCCCAACTGTGCTCGCCCAGCTTCGACGTCTCGCTGATCGAAATGCTGGTGGCATTCTCCGTCGGAGCCACTCTGGTGATCGTGCCCCCGACGGTCTTCGGCGGCCCCGAACTCGGCGAACTGTTGCGCCGGCAACGGATCACGCATCTGTTCGTCACCCCGAGCGTATTGGAATCGCTGGATCCCGATCACCCGAACGAACTGCGCACGATCGTCTGCGCCGGGGAACGACTGGGGCCGGAACCGGTAGCGCGCTGGACGCGCCCCGGACGTCGGGTGCACAACGGGTACGGACCGACCGAGACCACGATCTTCGCGGTCTGCTCCGACGGGCTGAAGCCGGGCGAACAGGTCCATATCGGTACCGCCGTCCCCGCCATGGGCACCTATGTCCTCGACTCCTATCTGCGGCCGGTACCGGAGGGAGTGATCGGCGAACTGTATCTGACCGGTCCAGCCCTCGCCCTCGGCTATCTCGCCCGACCGGCAGCGACCGCGGAACGTTTCGTCGCCAACCCGTTCGAGACCACGAGCGGCCGCATGTATCGCACCGGCGACCTGGTACGTCGCACCTCGACAGGAACGTTGGAATACCACGGTCGGGTCGACTTCCAGGTCAAGATCCGCGGGCTGCGCATCGAACTCGACGAAATCGACAACATCCTCACCACCCACCCCGATATCGACTACGCCGCCACCGTGGGCGCCATGCTGCCCTCCGGCGCGCAGGCCCTGGTGTCGTATGTGCTGCCCCGCGTCACCACCGAAGGCGGTCGGGTACGACCGGACACCGCCGAGCTCACCGAGTTCCTCGCCCGGACCCTCCCGGCTCCCATGATCCCCGCCGCGATCATGGTGCTCGATGAACTACCGCTGACCCCCGTCGGGAAACTGGACCGTGCCGCGCTACCGGAACCCATGCTGGGCACGCGCCGGTTCCGGGCGGCGACGACCTCCACCGAACAGTTGGTGGCCGATACCTTCGCCGCGCTGCTGCACCCGGCGGGTGACCGGCCGGTGGGCGCCGACGACGACTTCTTCGACCTCGGCGGCAATTCCCTTCTCGCCACCCAGGCCGTGGCTCGGATCGGGACCATACTGGGACGCCGGGTCCCGGTGACCTGGTTGTTCGGCGCATCGACGGTGGCGAAACTCGCCGCTCGGCTGGACGAGCAGACCGACCGGCCGACCGGGAACGTCGCCGCACCGCGCCCGATGCCGCGGCCGGAGCGTATCCCGCTGTCGTACGCCCAACGGCGGATGTGGTTCCTCAACCGATACGACCCGACGGCCGCGAACAACAATATCCCGCTCGCGGTCCGCCTGACCGGGCGACTGGATGTATCGGCGTTGCGGGCCGCGATCATCGATCTCGTCACGCGACACGAGGTGTTGCGCACCAGTTACCCGGAATACGACGGGGTCGGCTACCAGCGTGTTCACGATCCGGCCGAGCCAGGGGTGGTTCCCGACCTGCCGGTGCACACCATCGCCGATTCGGACCTGGTCGACCACCTGGTGGCGGTGGTGCTCCAGGGCTTCGATGTCACGGCGGCACCGCCGATCCGGGTGCATCTGCTGCGGACCGGCGATACCGAGCATGTGTTGATCTGCGTGATCCACCATATCGCCGGCGACGGATCGTCCCTGCTGCCCCTGGCCCGCGATCTGATGACCGCCTATTCGGCCCGCCGCGCCGGTACGGCCCCCACATGGGACCCGCCGGCCCTGCAGTACGCGGACTACACCCTGTGGCAACGCGAACTGCTCGGCGCCGAGGATGATCCCGATTCGCTGCTGAGCAGGCAGCTCGAATTCTGGCGAGACCGCCTCGCGGGCCTACCGGAAACCCTGGATCTGCCCGCCGACCGGCCCCGTCCCGCGGTGTTCTCCGGCCGGGGCGCCACCTACGAATTCTCCATCGACGTCTCACTGCACGCGGCGCTGCAACGGTTGGCGCAGCAACACGACTCGACCCTGTTCATGGTGATGCACACGGCATTCGCGCTGCTGCTGGGTCGTCTGTCGACCGCCCGCGACATCACCGTCGGCACCGCGACCGCGGGCCGCGATCACGCCGCGCTCGGTGATCTTATCGGTATGTTCGTCAACACCCTCCCGGTGCGCACCGAGATCGATTCCGATCTCACCTTCGCCGAACTGCTACATCAGGTACGCGCCCGCAATATCGAGGCGCTCACCAATGCCGACGTGCCGTTCGAACGGCTGGTGGAGCTACTCGCCCCGACCCGGTCCAATGCGCATCACCCGCTGTTCCAGGTGGTGTTCAACTTCCACAACTTCACCTATCCGACATTGGAACTGCCGGAGCTGACCGCCACCGCCCTCGATCCCGCCGTACCGTTGGCGAAATTCGATCTCGAATTGACCGTGCTCCCCCACGAGCAGGATCGGGTCCCGCTCGGGATGTCGGCGGCCTTCACCTACGCCACCGATCTGTTCGACGAGACCACCGTCGCCGGATTCGCGCGCCGACTCGTCACGATCCTGACCGCCGTCACTCGATCGGTGGACCGGCCGGTGGGTGATATCGATCTACTAGACCCCGCCGAACGCGCCGGTGTTCTGCACGACTGGAACACCAATCGGCGTCCGCTGTCCCCGGCACCGGTACTCGAGGCCTATCGACGTGCGGTACAACGGTATCCGGACGCCCCGGCCGTTGCCGACCCGACGGTCGAGCTCACCTACCGAGAGTTCGACGCTCGGGTCAACCGCCTGGCCCGCGTCCTGATCGACCGAGGTGTGGGACCGGAGTCCCTGGTGGCGCTGACGATACGCCGCTCGGTGGACCATCTGGTCGGCATGTACGCGATACTCACCGCGGGCGGCGCCTACCTGCCGGTGGATCCCGATCATCCGGCCGAGCGGATCGCCCATGTGCTCGACACGGCCCAACCGATGTGCGTTGTCACCCGGGCCGGCGATATGGTGCCGACTCCCCCGAACCTCCCGGTCCTCGATCTGGAGACATCCGTCCCGGACCATATTTCCGGTGCTCCGGTTCGCTCCGCCGAACTGCTCCGGCCGCTCGTGCCGGACCATCCGGCGTACGCGATCTTCACGTCCGGGTCGACCGGGCGTCCCAAAGGCGTCCTGATCACGCATCGCGCCATCCACAACCACATCACCTGGATGGCGGCACGCCACCCCATGGGGCCCGGGGACGTGTATCTGCAGAAATCGCCGACAGCGTTCGATATCTCGTTCTGGGGCAATCTCATGCCACTGGCGTCGGGGGCGAAAGTCGTCGTCGCCGCCCGGGACGGACATCGCGATCCGGCCTATCTCGTCGCGGCGATGGCCGAACACGGGGTGACCACAATCGATTTCGTGCCCGCGATGGCGGAGGTGGTCGCGGCGCACATCGAACCCGGATCGCTGCCGAAACTGCGGGATCTGTTCATCGGCGGGGAGGCGCTGCCACGCGATACGGTGCGGGCCATCCACGCCGTCACCGACGCCCACGTCCACAATATGTACGGCCCCACCGAGACGACGGTCACGGTGACCACCTGGACGGCCGGCCCGGACGAGAGCGCGACGGTGACGATCGGGTGCCCGGGCTGGAACACCCGCGTGTACGTCCTGGATTCGCGGCTGCGACCGGTGCCGGTGGGGGTTCCGGGCGAGCTGTATCTGGGAGGCGTGCAGCTGGCACGCGGCTATATGGGGCAGCCGGGAACGACAGCGCAGCGCTTCGTCGCAGACCCGTTCGGTACCGGAACCCGGCTGTACCGCACCGGTGATCTGGTCGTCTGGCGAGCGCCGGCCGCGGATCGACCGGCCGTGCTGGATTACCTGGGCCGCACCGATTTCCAGGTGCAGATTCGCGGTCAGCGCATCGAGCTCGGTGAGATCGAGAGCGTCCTGCGGGCACAGCCCACGGTCGATCGGGCGGTGGCGGCTGTGCGGTCGTCGTCCATGGGCGATCGGCTGGTGGCCTATGTGGTTCCCCACCCGGACGAGATCGTGGATCGCCGGCGGCTGCGGGACGCGCTCGCCGAAGCGCTGCCCGACTATATGGTGCCCTCCGCGGTGGTCGTTCTCTCGGAACTTCCGGTGAACGCCAGCGGCAAAGTGGATCGGCGCGCCCTACCGGAACCGGTGGTGGAGACCGCGGAATACCGCGCGGCCCGAACGCCCGCCGAGCGGTCGGTTGCCGAGGTGTTCGCCGAACTGATCGGTGTGGAACGGGTGGGAATCGACGACGATTTCTTCGCTCTCGGCGGTAATTCGCTGCTCGCGACACGCGCGGTGGCCCGTCTGAACGAGGCGCTCGACACCCGGATCGGGGTACGCGACCTGTTCGAGGCGCCCGGTGTTGCCGCGCTCGCCGCCCGGTTGCACCCCGGCACCGGAACCGCCCGTCCACCGCTGGCGCAGACGACCCGACCCGAGCATGTTCCGTTGTCGCTCGCCCAGCAGCGGATGTGGGTGCTCAACCGCATGGATCCGGATTCGGCCGCCTACAATCTGCCGTTCGCCATCCGACTCTCGGGTGCCCTCGATCCGACGGCCCTGGAACGCGCGGTCGGCGATGTGCTGGAACGCCACGAGGCACTGCGCACCCGATTCCCCGTCGACGCCGACGGTCGGCCGTATCAGCAGACCCTGCCGGTGGACGCGGTGCTGCCGAACGGACTGCCGGTCGAATCCGGCGGAACCGAGGAGATCACCGAGACGGTCGCCCGAGTGCTGTCCACCGGTTTCGACATAACCACCACGGCGCCGGTACGACTGCGGCTCTTCGGCTCCGGCGCAGAACACCTGCTGGTCATCGTGGTGCACCATATCTGCGCCGACGGGGCCTCACTGGCGCCCCTGGCCCGTGACCTGATGACCGCCTATACCGCCCGGGTCGGCGGCACCGCACCGGCGTGGACCCCGCTACCGGTGCAGTACACCGACTACACGCTCTGGCAGCATCGGATCGTCGGCGACTTCGACGATCCGGAATCCGTTGCCGCCCGGCAGCTGTCCTATTGGCGTACACGTCTCGCCGGTTACGTGGGACAGTTGGAGCTGCCGCTGGACCGTCCACGCCCGCAGGTGACGTCGTCCCGTGGCGGTTCGACCGTGCTCACCGTCCCCGCACCACTGCACGAACGGCTGGCCGGGATCGCCCGCGAGCACAACGCCTCGTTGTTCATGGTGTTCCACGCGGCATTGGCGGTGCTGGTGGGGCGGGTGTCCGGCAGCGACGATATCGTCATCGGCACACCGGTCGCCGGTCGTGGTGATCGCGCCCTCGACGATCTGGTCGGAATGTTCGTCAACACCCTCGCCCTGCGCACCGAGCTCCATCCGGGATCCACCTTCCACGACCTGATCGATCAGGTCCGCGCTGGTGATCTGTCGGCCCTCGACCACACCGATGTTCCGTTCGAACGGGTGGTGGAGGAGATCGCCCCGGACCGCTCGGGCACCCATCCCCTCGTCCAGGTGGTGTTGTCGTTCCAGAACATCGAGCAGCCGACACTCGAACTGCCGGGACTGACGGTGGCCCCGGTGGACACCGGGATGGTGACGGCGAAATTCGATCTGCAGGTGATCGTGGACCCCCGATCCACCGCCGACGGTTCTCCCGCCGAGGTGGAGGTGGTGTTCGTCCACGCCACCGACCTTTTCGACACCGCGACCGTCGAGGCGCTCACACGCCGGTTCGAACGGATCCTCACCGCGGTGGCCACCGATCCCGCGACCGTGGTCGGAGAGATCGATATCCTCGATCCCGACGAAGGCCGGCCGCTGCGCACGGCCGCTCTCTGCCACACCCCGGCACATCGGTTCGAACCGGCCACCCTGCCCGAACTCGTCGGCGCGCGGGCTCGATTCCATCCGGAGGCCACGGCGGTCCGCTTCGGCACCACCTCGGTGTCCTTCGACGCCCTGCAGCGGTATGCGAACCGGATCGCGCGGGCGCTCATCGCCACGGGCGCGGGACCGGAGTCCCTGGTCGCCGTGGCGGTACCGCGAACCGAGCTGCTGCCGATCGCGCTACTCGGCGTGCTCACCGCCGGTGCCGCCTATCTCCCGATCGATCTCACCTATCCGGCCGAGCGGCTGGAATTCGTCCTCACCGACGCGAAGCCGGTCTGTGTCCTCACCACATCCGAGCATCGGTCACAGCTACCGGAGACCGGACTGCCGGTGATTCCGATCGATGGACCACTCGCCGAGGAAACCGATTACGACGACGAACCGGTCACCGACACCGACCGCACCGCGCCGCTACGTCCGGACAACCTCGCATACGTCATCTACACCTCCGGTTCCACGGGTGTGCCCAAAGGGGTGGGGGTGACCCACCGCAATGCGGCCGAACTCATCGCGAACACCCGACCGCTGTTCGGTTTCGACACCACGGATGTGTGGACGTTGTTCCATTCCTTCGCCTTCGATTTCTCGGTATGGGAACTGTGGGGCGCGCTCACCACCGGAGGCAGTGTCGTCGTGGTCGACCACGCCACCTCTCGATCGCCGGAACTGTTCCGCCGATTACTGGTTCGAGAACGAGTGACGGTGCTGAACCAGACCCCGTCGGCGTTCTATCAGCTCGCCGACGCCGATATCGATGCCGACCCGGCGGACGGAGATCTCTCGCTGCGGTATGTGATCTTCGGCGGCGAGGCACTGGATCCGCGGAAACTGCGACGTTGGTACGACCACTGCTCCGGTGGCCCGGCTCCACGGCTGGTCAATATGTACGGCATCACCGAGACCACCGTGCACGTCTCGTTCCTGCCGCTGGACGAGTCCGCGGCGGACACCCCCGGCAGTCCGATCGGCGGACCGCTGCCCGGTCTGTCCACCCCGGTACTCGACAACCGGCTCCGCCTCACGCCGTTCGGCGCTCCCGGGGAAATCCATGTCACCGGACAGCAGCTGTCCCGCGGCTACCTGGGCCGTCCCGGGCTCACCGCGACACGTTTCGTCGCGAACCCGTTCGGGCCGCCCGGTTCCCGGATGTATCGCTCGGGCGATATCGCCCGATTGGTACGCGGCGGCACCACCGAACTTCCCGCCGCCGACGAGCCCGGATGTATCGATATCGGACTCGCTTACCTTCGACGTGGTGATCAGCAGGTCCAGTTGCGTGGTTTCCGGATCGAACTCGGTGAGATCGAAGCGGCGCTGCTGCGTTGTCCCGGGGTACGGCAGGCCGTCGCCACAGTGCACTCCGATACCACCGTCGGGGATCGGATCGTCGCCTATGTCGTTCCCACCGCGGGCACGGACCTTGATCCGATGGCCCTTCGGATTCGGATATCGGAACGACTCGCCGACTATATGGTGCCGGCGGTGGTCATGCCCCTCGACGAGCTGCCGTTGACCCCCAACGGCAAGCTCGACCGGCGTGCCCTGCCTGCTCCGCGGTTCCGGGCCCGCGCCTACCGCGAGCCCACCACCACGATCGAACGGACCGTCACCGGTATCTTCGCCGAGGTACTCGGGGTCGACCGCTACGGTATGGACGACAATTTCTTCGAGCACGGCGGAAATTCGCTGATAGCGGTGAAGCTGACCGCCCGATTGTCGGAGGCGCTGGGCACGCGGATCCCGGTGATGCGGGTGTTCTCCGCCCCCACCCCCGCGGACCTGCTCGCCCATACGCATCAGGGATCGCTCGACACCGAGGCGGCCTTCGACCCCCTGCTCCCCCTGCGGCCGGCCGGTTCGACCGCACCGCTGTTCTGTATTCATCCCGTCTCGGGTATCTCCTGGTCGTATGCGGGGCTGGCCGCGTATCTGCCGTCCGACCGCCCGCTCTACGGCCTACAGACCCCGGCGCTGGCGGCGGACGCGGAGCTACCGGACTCCATCGAGACCTGGGCGTCCCACTATCTCGGGCTGATCCGCTCGGTACAGCCCACGGGCCCGTACCATCTGCTCGCCTGGTCCTTCGGTGGTGTCATCGCCCACGAGATGGCGGTGCAGTTGCAGAACGCCGGGGAACACGTGGCGCTGCTGGCGGTCATGGACGCCTATATGCACGATCCGTCCGGGACGCTGACGAGCACGGTCGCCGGGAACGCCGCGCAGGTGCCGGTGGCGGAGCTGCTGGGCGGTCTGCTGGGGGAGCAGGCCGGTGACCTCGGCAATCTCGCGGAATTGGATTGGACCACGCTACCTCGGCTGGTCGCCGAACTCCCGGAGCCGTTCGCGTCGTTCGGCGCCGACCGGGTCACCCGCATTCTCGACGCGGCGGCGCATTCGGTGCAGTTGCGCAGTGACTATCGACCGGCGGTGTATCGCGGCGACGTCGTGTATTTCACCGCCGCGGTCGACGACCCGACCGGACGGGTCGGCGCCTCGCTGTGGGCGAAGATCGTCGACGGCACCGTCCACAATGTCGCGGTCCCGACCACTCACTGGCGGATGACCTCGGCTGCCGGGCTCGCTCGGATCGCCCGGGCCTTGACGGCTCTGTGGGACACCGGGGATATCGACGGCGAGAAGGTAATAGCAGAAGAAGGAGATGAATGATTTACATCACATAGCGGATTGCTATGTTCAATATAAATAGCATGAAATTCCGTTAAATAGCTTGGCATTTGCGATTCCGAACGACGGGCGCACACCGATCGCGCCCATCTGCCCTCAACTCATATCCCACCCCGATGGGACATTCGTTCGCTAATGTCCGATTCGCCCCTCGGCCATGGCCATACGCGGGCGATATCTCCGCGTACCCAGGGACGATGCGGGCATCGAGCCATTCGAGAGTGATAGGGCACCGCATGACCGCCACCCGTCGTCCCGCACGTCGCGCCCCCCATTCTCGTTGCCGGTATCCCCTGCTCCCCCAGTTGCTGGGAGCCGCGGTGGATACCGCAGCCGATGCCATGGCGGTCCGATGCCCCACCACCGCGACTCCTACCCGCCGGACCGAACTCACCTACCGGGAACTCGACGAGGAATCGTCACGACTGGCGCGGTATCTCATCGCCCACGGCGCCGGGCCCGGCGATTTCATCGCGGTGGCGATCACCCGCTCGGTGGAATCGGTTCTCGCCGTATGGGCGGTGGCGAAAACGGGCGCCGCCTATGTCCCGATCGATCCCACATACCCCCCGCACCGGATCGCGTTCATGCTCGCCAACTCCGGTGTCACACTCGGGATCACCGTCTCCGCTCATCGCGCCGCGCTCGGCGGTACCGGCACCGTGTGGATCGAACTGGACGATCCCATCCAGCGGAACCGGATCACCGCGCAGCCCGCGCACCCGGTATGTTACCTGGACCGGCTGCGTCCGCTGACCTCCGGCCATATCGCCTATGTGATCTTCACATCCGGCTCGACCGGCCGTCCCAAAGGGGTGGCGGTGACCCACGAAGGGCTCGCCGGCCTCGTCGAACACGAAGTGTCCCGGCACAAGGTGACCCGTGAATCACGGATCGCCCACCTGTGCTCCCCCAGCTTCGACGTCTCGGTTCTGGAAATGCTGCTCGCCTTCTCCACCGGCGCCACACTGGTGGTGGTGCCACCGACCGTCTTCGGCGGCGCAAGCCTCACCGACCTGCTGGAACGCGAACAGGTCACCCATCTGTGCGTCACACCGAGCGTGCTGGAATCCCTGGATCCCGCCGGCCCGAACGCCCTGAAATCCGTTATCTGCGCGGGCGAACGGCTGGGCTCGGAGGCGGTGACGCGCTGGGCCCGCGCGGATCGGTCCGTCCACAACCTGTACGGACCGACCGAGGCCACGATCATCGCCACCGGCAGCGACGCACTGGGGCCGGGAGACCCGGTGCATATCGGCACCGCCGTCCCCGCCATGGGCACCTACGTCCTCGACCCTCACCTGCGACCCGTCCCCGAGGGGGTGATCGGCGAGCTCTACCTCACCGGTCCCGCCCTCGCCCTCGGATACCTACACCGTCCCGCGCTCACCGCGGAGCGTTTCCTCGCCAACCCCTTCCCCACCGACAACACCGGTGCCCGTATGTATCGCACCGGCGACCTCGTCCGCCGCACTCCCGCCGGCGCCCTCGAATACCACGGTCGAGCCGATTCCCAGGTCAAAATTCGCGGCCTTCGTATCGAACTCGACGAAATCGACAACACCCTCGCCGCGCATCCCGATATCGACTACGCCATCACCGTCGGCACCACACTCCCCTCCGGCACACCGGCACTCGTCTCCTACGTCCTGCCCCGGCCGACACACTCCGAGCGAACCGACGACCACGCGTTGTCGCCGCACACCCCGACGAACCGAGAAAGCACACGAGTGCAACCGGACATCGCCGCACTCACGGAATTCCTGGCCGAAACCCTGCCCGCATCCATGCTGCCGACCACGATCACGGTTCTCGACGAACTGCCGCTCACCCCCGTCGGCAAACTGGATCGCGCGGCCCTGCCCGAGCCGGTATTGCACACCCGACCGTTTCGCACACCCGACACACCGATCGCCCTGCTGATCGCCGAGACGTTCGCGGCGGTGCTGTCGCCGTCCGAGAGTTCCGCGACACGACCGGTGGGCGCGGACGACAATTTCTTCGACCTCGGCGGCAACTCTCTGCTCGCCGCCAAAGCCGCGGCCCGTATCGCCGATGCCCTGGGACTCCCGGTACCGGTGAGTCTGCTGTTCGACACCCCCGTGGTCACGGACCTGGCCGAACGGCTGGTCGAGCCGACCCTGTCACCGACGGCCCGACTGTTCGGACCCGTCGAGGCGATATGCGCCGAAACGGCATTCGACATGGTGCTGCCCATACGCACCACCGGGTCGACCGCACCGCTGTTCTGCGTCCACCCCGTCTCCGGGATGTCCTGGCCCTTCGCGGGCCTGTCCACCCATCTGTCCCCACGCCATCCGATCTACGGTCTGCAATCGCCCGTACTCGCCACGGATACGCCGCTGCCGGACAGTATCGAGGAATGGGCAGCGCACTATGTGCGGCTGATCCGCGCGACGCAGCCCCGAGGGCCCTACCATGTGCTCGGCTGGTCGTTCGGGGGTGTGCTCGCCCACGAGATCGCGGTACAACTGCAAGGCGCCGGGGAACGAATCGACCTTCTCGCGATCATGGACGGCCGGATGGCGGTCGGCTCCGCCGGCGCCGGCGTCGGTGCGGTCTGGAGAACGCAGGTGCTCGAACTACTCGGGGAATTCACCGGTACCACCGGGGACTGGACCGAACTGCCTCGACTGGTGGCGGAACTCCCCGAACCGTTCGCCTCGCTCGGCCCCGACCGGATCGTTCGGCTGCTGAACGCGGCGGCGCGTTCGATGGACATGCGTGACACCTACCACCCCTCGACCTATCACGGCGACGTCGTCTACTTCACCCCTGCGCTCGACGATCCCACCGGTGAGTGCGGCGCGGCGCGCTGGGCGGAGATCGTCGCCGGCACGGTTCATGATCACGCGATACCGACCACACACGACAATATGGCATCCACCACCGGATTCGCCCGGATCGCCGAGATTCTGATGGCGTCGTGGAACGGCGACCGAGCCGACGTCCGCTACTCGCGTTCCGCCTGAGCCTCTCCCGAACCACCACCCAACTGCGCCGTAACCCCATATACGGCAAGTGTTTTCGCGACGAGAACTGGCGATCACCGGCGCACGAACCCCGCTGTGTCACGGATACGAGGGGCGATATTCGAGATTTTCGCCCTCGAAATCGGAGCGGGACTGCGGTATCCCGATATCGGAACACCTGTTACGGTGACGACACCGAATGGTCGCCCATGGTCCGTTGCCGGTAGGTCGAACATCGGGATTCACCCACCGGCCTTCTCACCGTCGACCCGGCGCCACCGGGTATCGGTACACGGACACCCGAGATAGGAAATAACTCGATATGGTTCACCCCCAGCCACCCAACCCGCAGAACCCGCACTACCCGCCCGGAGCCTGGCAGCCCGGGCCATCACCACAGCAGGTGGGACCCTATGGCGGTGCGCCCCAACAGTATCCGAAATACGGTATGCAGCCTCCGGGGCCCGGACCGCAGCCCTATCCGCCGCAGGGTGGATACCCGCCACAACGTTCCGGAGGCGGCGGGAGCAAGGTGCTGTTCGCAGTTCTGGGTGTGGTGGTGGTCCTCGTCGTCGCCGCCGGGGTCGGTATTTTTCTCCTGGTCTCCGATAACGGCACCGGGGGCACCGATCAGGATGATCCGCGCGCGGTGGCGCAGGCCTTCGTGAACAGCAACGGAAACCAGGAAGATCTGCTGTGCAAGGCGGATCTGGACAAGATCAAGGACGCGCAAGAGTCTCTCGGACCGCAGCCGACCGGTATTCCTGATATGGATATGTCGGCGAAGTCCACCCTGAAAAGCGTCAACGTTCCCGAGGGCAGCAACTCGGGGACGTTCACCGTCGCGATATCGATGAATATCGCGGGCGAGAGCCTGAACCAGACGGTCACTTACGATCTCGTCAAGGAAGACGGGGAATGGAAGGTGTGCGGCCTGCTCGACTTGCCGTGACAGGGTGGATCCCTCGGCCGTTCCACCGTGCCGGCCGGGCGCACGGCCGGCACGGTCCTCGAAACCCCATGCGCCGTATGACCGTTCCATCCGAACGACCGGCATTCCCGACAGCCTGCTCGGATACTCACGCAACCGGGGCGTCACGAACGTCGATGCGCGAGATTGCCATCGGTTCGCGGACCGTTCGGAGAGAGCCCGTCCGCACCGTAATATGATCGCGCGAAAGATAAAGAACCACTTCCTGTGCAGACAGGAATGCACACCGACAGCGGGAGAGTGAATCAGATGGCAGGCCGTTATTCTGCGGCGATCAAGAAGAAAGCACTCAAACGAGTGGAAAAGCTGCTCGCCGAAGGGAAATCGGTCAATGCCGCCTGCACGGTGGTTGTCGAGCAGTTGGGGCAACCGTCGGTCGCCACATTGGCCGGCTGGGCCAAGGACGCCGGCCTGGTCGCCGGCGCGCCCGCGGCAGCGCCGGCCGAACCGGCACCGCGGCGTCGCCGCGCCTCCACACGCCGTAACGGTGCGAGCGCAGCGGAAACCGTTCGGGCCGAAGCACAGACCGAGACCGATACCGCTTCGACGGAGAGCACCGAAACCGACACCACCGTGCCGGCCGAGACCGTGACGCCCACCGAGTCCGAGGCCACGGCCGAGACCGTGACGCCGGTCGAGACCGAGGCCGTGGCGGAACCGACGGCGGACACCTCCGACGAGGTGACCACGGATGACAAGGGCGCGCAGAGCAGCGATCTTTCCGAATCCACCGATCACAACGGGGCGGCCGAGGCCGCCGAAGAAACCGGAACGTTGGTGCGTATCTCCAACTCGGAGCCGGTGACGTTGGACTCGCATATCACCATCGAGGATCTGGTCGGCGAGATCCGCAGCCTGCGTGCGGCCCTGAACGCGGCGAACGAGGAGAACCGCGCCCTGCGCAATCTCGTCAGCGTCTACGTGAGTCGCTAGGATTCGGTTTTCTCGGCGCCGAAACGGTTTCCGCGCCGTGCGGGATCGGCGGAATCCCATAGCGGCGCCGAATCGGTCGAAACGCATTCACCAGGTACCGGACTCCAGGTGGACCGGGCGGAACTTATACCGCCCGGTTCATGTATTCCGTTTCGCAACGACATACCGGACCGCTCGCGCCGAGTGTGCTCATTCGTGACCTGTGCAATGTGTCCGACGCCCTGTGTTTGCCGCACACGGTTCACCGACCGCCATACCGTGCTCGTTCGAAAGAACCCGATCCGTCGCCCGAATGTCGAAGTTTGTCTATCCGAGACCGGGGCAATCCGTCCCCACCGTTTCCACTGCGGGCTCCGACAGCGATTACCCAGTGGATAGGCGGCATGGTCCCGGTGGTAAGGAGCGTGATGAGGTACGACGAGTACCGTACGTGCGACGCGGTGGGACTGGCTCGGCTGGTCGCCCGCGACGAGGTGCGCCCCATCGAGTTGCTCGAAGTGGCGCTGGCGCGCTATCGGCAGGTCGAACCGGTCGTCAATGCGATAACCCTGCTCCTCGAGGACGAGGGTCGGGCAACGGCCGCCCACCCCGTCGACGGACCGTTCTCCGGTGTTCCGTTCCTGATCAAGGACCTCATGCAGGACTACGCGGGATACCCCACATCCGCGGGTACCACACCGCTGCGTTCCGTTCCGGCCTCGCGACACAGCCTGGTGGTGCAGCGCTGGCTCGACGCGGGACTGGTGGTCTTCGGAAAGACCACCACCTCCGAATTCGGCAGTAAAGGGGTTACCGAAACCCGCACTTTCGGTGCCACCCGCAATCCCTGGGATCCGCACCGCAGCCCCGGCGGATCGTCCGGGGGATCGGCGGCCGCGGTGGCCGCGGGGGTCGTTCCGATGGCCGGCGCCAGTGACGGGGGTGGTTCGATCCGCATACCGGCGGCCTGTACCGGCCTGTTCGGGCTGAAGGCCGGCCGCGGGCTGATCCCGGCCGGCCCGGCGACCGGCGAAGCCATCTACGGAGCCGCCACCGAAGGCGTGCTGTCCCGCAGTGTCCGGGACAGCGCCGTCATGCTGGACGTGCTCAGCGTGCCCGATCCCGGCGCCCCGTATGTCGCGGCCCGCGCCGACCGACCCTATGCCGAGGCCGTGGACACACCCCCGCCGCGGTTGCGTATCGGATTCACCGTCGAATCCCCCCTGCGCACCCCGGTGCACCGCGAGGCCGTGGCCGCCGTCGAGGACGCGGCCCGACTGTTGGAATCCCTCGGCCACGATATCGAGCCCGCAGCCCCGGTTTTCGACGGCGAACAGCTGGCGCAGGATTTCATGACGGTGTGGACCGCCCAATTGGCCGCTGCGGTCGACAACGCCTGCCGAATCACCGGTGCCCGCCTCGGTGATTTCGATATCGACACCCAGGTCATGGCCGCGGTCGGCCGCGCCCTGGGTGCGCCCGCGCTGGTGCGCGCGCACGAACGTTGGAACGACTACACCCGGGCTCTGGCCGAGTTCCACGACACCTACGATCTGCTGCTCACCCCGACCTTGGCCGAGCCACCGCTGCCGATCGGCCGGGACCGCACCCCTGCCTCGTTGGCCGCCCTGCTGCCGCCGCTGTTACGGGCGGGGGCGGGACGATTCGTAGCGCGCACCGGCTTCTATCACGATCAGGTGTTCGCCAATCTCGGTGCGGTCCCGTTCACCCAACTGGCCAATGTCACCGGTCGGCCCGCCATGAGTGTGCCCACCTATCGCACCGCCGCCGGCCTACCCCTGGGCACCCAGTTCGTGGCACCACCCGGTGGGGAATATCTGTTACTACAGCTCGCGAGCCATATCGAACAGGTCCGCCCGTGGGCGCACCACCAACCACCGTTGGACGATGCCGGCCCGTCGTAACCGGCTCGGGCCGCCGCCATCCACCCGGTCAGTTCCGGACGGGTTCCTCGACGAGCAGGCGCCGGAAGCGGCTGCCGTGGAAAACCAGGGGCTCCACCTCGGCCGAAGTGGCCAGCCGGTCGATACGCAGGATGACCACCTTGTGGTCCCCGGCGGGTATCTGTGTTTCGACCGTGGCCTCGAACCATACCGAGGCGCCGTCGATGAACACCGCCCCGCGATGCCCACGATGGGTTTCCAGGCCCTGGAAGCGGTCGATACCACGAGTGCTGAGTGCCCGAGCGGCGTCCTGATGATCCGTGCCGAGAATGCTCAGACCGAGGCGTCCGGCCGGGGCGAGCCGAGCCCAGGTCTCCGAACTGTTCTGCACACAGAACGAGACCAATGGCGGATCCAGGGATACGGGAACGAAGGTACTCACGGCCAGCCCGTGCCGCACACCGTCGACCTCTGCGCAGACGGCGACCACTCCGCTGGGAAAGTGGGCGAAAGCGCGCCGAAGTCCGAGACCATCGGTGGGAACGTCGTTCAGATCGGTCATGGTTCGTTGATCCTCTTCTCGTCCCGGTGCTTCGCCGATCAGATGACGCCGTGCAGCGGCGGCGGGGTGCCGTGCAACAGGGATCGGCCGATGTGCTGGTATTTCCAGCGCACCGGATCGTGCAGGGTGTGGGTGCGGGCATTGCGCCAGAAGTGGTGCAGGTTGAGCTCGGCCGCGGCGCTGCGGGTGCCGCTCACCTCGAACAGGGCACTCGATACCTCCATGGCGGCGCGATCGGCGAGCACCTTCGCGGTCGCCACCGCGATCGAGGCCTCCCCCACCTCCGCGGGGGTGTCCCGGGCGCTGTCGACGGCCGCTCCGGCCCGATCCAGGGCGGCCTCGGCGGCGGTGACGGTGACCGCGAGCTCGCCGAACCGCTGCACGACCAGCGGGTCGTCGATCGCCCGCTCGACACCGGCCTCGAACCAGGGACGGCTCTTGTTCCGTACGAAGTCGACGGCCGCGGTGAGCGCACCGCGCGCAATCCCGGTGTCGATGGCGGTGTGCAACAGCTGTGCGAACGCTCCATAGGCGGTGGGAGCGTCCACCGCGGGCGAGCGGTGCACCAGCTGATCGTGGTCGACCAGCACTCCGTCGAAGACAACGGTGCCGCTTCCGGTGGTGCGTTGCCCTATACCGTTCCAGTCGTCGACTATCTCGACCCCCGGGGTATCGGCCGGAAGATAGACGATGTACTGGCCGGGCGGTAGATCGGAACGGTCGTCCGGGTCGTCGAGGCGGGTGAGTACCGCCAGCAGATCTGCGAACAGCGAGCCGGTGCAGTAGTACTTGACCCCGTCCACGCGGAACTTTCCATCGTCCACGGGACGGACCGTGGTGGAGATCTCGGCGACGGTGGCGCCGCCGCGCTCGGACTGCGCATTGGCGATCCGCGCGCCCTCCAGGACCTGGCCCAGATACCGGCGCTGTTGCTCCTCGGAACCGGCCAGCCGCAACAGGTTCACGTAGACGAAGTGACTGTGCGGGATCTGGGCGATATTCGGGTCCGCGACCGCCAGCAGACGCACTACCTCGGCGAGATCGCTCGGCGCCAGATCCGCCCCGCCGAGCGTGGCGGGCACGGTGGTGGCCAGCAGACCGCTGGCCGCCAGCCGATCCATCTCCGCGTACGGGAGTTCCCGGTCGCGGTCACGCCGGGCGGCGCCGGGCGCGAACTCCGCCGCCAACCGTGCGGCAACGGAGCGGGCCTGCTCTGCCGAGGTGATGCGCTCGGCGCCGACGGCGGTCATCCGCCCGCGACCGCGACAGGCTTGCGCGCGGCCTCCAGTTCCCGAACCAGCGGCAGCACCTTGGCACCGAAGTACTCGATCTCTTCCTGGAAGTGCAGGAAACCACCCAGGATGAGATCGACGCCCAGGTCGCGGTAGGCGACGATCCGCTCGGCCACCTGCTCCGGGGTACCGATCAGCTTGGTGCGGAAACCATCGTTGTACTGAACCAGATCCTCGAACGTGGAGTCGGCCCACATGCCCTTACCGTCCCGGGTGGAGGCACCGGCCTGCTGAACGGCGTCGCGGAAACCTTCGACGGCGGGCTTGTTCGCCTTCTCGATGATCTCGCGGAGGGTGTCGTGGGCTTCCTTCTCGCTGTCGCGGGCGATGATGAAACCGTTCAGGCCGAATTTGACCTCGCGGTTGTGCTGCCGGGCGATGGTGCGCAGATCGTCGAGCTGTTCGGTGACGCCGTCGAAGTCCTTGCCGTTGGAGAAGTACCAATCGGCGTAGCGTCCGCCGTTCCGGCGCGCCGCCGTGGAGTTACCGCCCTGGAACAGCTCGGGATTCGGTCGCTCGGGGGTGTTGAGGGGTTTGGGTTTGAGGGTGAAATCGCGAATCCGGTAGAAGTCACCGGCGTAGTTCACATTGTCCTCGGTCCAGATCTTGCGAATGACCTCGAGGAATTCCGCGCTGCGCCGGTATCGTTCATCGTGTTCGAGCCAGGGTTCGCCCAAGGCCTTGAATTCCCCGGCGAACCAACCGGATACGACATTGATGGCGAAACGCCCACCGGACAGATGGTCGGCGGTGGCGCCGAATTTTGCGAGTACCGCCGGATGCCACAGGCCCGGGTGGACGGCGGCGATCACCTTGAGCCGTTCGGTGGCGCCCAACAGTGCAAGGCTGAACGAGGTGGATTCGTGCTGGTATTCCGCACCGTAGGAGGCGGTGTAGCGCACCTGGGACAACGCATAGTCGAAACCGTTGCGCTCGGCGGTCTGCGCCAGTTTCTTGTTGTAGTCGAAATCCCAGCTCGTCCGCTGCTCGATATCGCTGGTGACCAGTCCGCCGCTGACATTGGGCACCCAGTAGGCGAACTGGATGTTATCGGTGATCTTCTCGGTGGTCATCCCTGCTCCCGCTGCCGTGAATCCCTCGAACGGGCGCCGAGCGTGGCAACAACCGCTCGGTGCCCTTTCAGTTCACCAGCGCCGCGAACATCGGACGAGGGTTTGAATCCGACAGATCCGATTGCCCGGCCATACGGGACCACGACCAGGTCAGGACACCGTTGCGCTCGATATCGGATAGGTCGACCGAGCGAAGCGGCCCGCCGGACGGAACTTCTCCAGCAATGCGCCCGCATCCTCTCCGGTGATCTCGGAGATATAGGCCTGCGCGTCCTCGGTCGAGTTCACATTCCGGAAAGACTGCGGCCGGTGCAACAGGCCGACGAGCGCGGACGCGAATCGCGGATCGACCGCGGCGGCTGCGAAGAACTGGTTGCCGATCTCCCCGAACTCGGGATCGCTGAGGAACAGGCGCGTGGCCTTGGCGGCGGCCTCCGCACGCGCCGCCAGGAACGATTCGTACTGAGCGGTGAGCCACGCGGCGTCGAACGGGCCCTCGTGCGCCTTGGCCGCCGCCACCAACCGCTGCGCCTGGATCAACCCGCTCTGCGCGCCCTGACCGGCGATCGGATCGTAGGCCACGGAGGTATCGCCCAGTGAGGCCACCGTGTGACCACCGGCCGTGGTGCCGACACCGGCACGTATCACAGGTCGGACCGCACCCTTCAACCAGGAATGCGGATCGGATTCGATGACCTTGGTTGCGAGTACCTCGGGCAGGTCCCAGTCGAGGTATTCGCGGTAGATGCCCTGCACGATACGGTGCGCCGAGTGGGCGGAATCGGCGGTGGCGAACCGCTTCTCCCATTCGCTGCCCGGGCGGGCCCAACCGATGAAGGCCCAGCTCGGTCCCGCGTCCTTGTGCAGGTACGGCCCCCACCACGCCTCACCCTGTTCGGCCAGGATGGAGAACCCGCTGCGTCCACCACCGGCCGGGCTGCGATGGGCGAAAACCGATTCGTCGTGGCCCAGACCGGTGACGAACACCGTCAACAGGCTGCGCTGCGGCCGATCGTAGACGGTGCGGGTGGTGTCGACCGGGAACAGTTCGGACAGTCCACCGCGTCCGGTCGCGACCAGGGTCAGATCGTTGGCGGCGGCAATGGCGTCCAGTTTCTCCGGGGTGACGTCGTCGACGACGAAGGAGCCGCCGCGCTCGACGAAGGCGTCGAGTCGTTCCCCGGCCTTCAAACGGGTGTCCACGGCCACGCCGACGTATCCGTCGAATTCACCGTCGAAGGCGATGAGTTCTTCCCCGCCGCCGGCGATCCGGACGGTCAATCCGCTGTGTAGCGGGGCCCGGTCCCGGTAGGTGGACAGGCCCAGCGCCTCCTCGGCGGCCTGCGCCTCGCCGAAGACCAGGGCGGTTCCGGTGGCGGGGACGTCGTTACGCAATGCGTCCCGGTCCAGGTTGCTGTAGACGGTGACGTCGAAACCGGCGTCGAGCAGACCGAGCGCGGCGGTGGCACCGGCCTGTCCCGCGCCGATTACGGCGGCCTTACGAGTGGTGGAAGTGTTCGGTGATGTCATGGCACTATCGTTGTGCCGCCGGGCGCCGCGCCCGAGAGTTGCGATCACAGAGAAATCAATAGCGAAAAACCTGAAACGGCAGTGTTTTTCGCGCAGTCTATATCGGCGGATATATCGACGCGTCGGCATATCGTTCTACGATCCCGCCATGTCGTTCCGCATCGAATCGCTCACCGGGGATCGCATCGACCAGTACCGACAACTCGCCGAGCAGGCCGCCGCATTGGTCGCCGGCGAACCCGACCGAATCGCCAATGCGGCCAATCTGGCTGCTCTGGTGTATCACTCCCTACCGGATGTGAATTGGGTTGGTTTCTATTTCTTCGACGGCAACGAACTCGTCGTCGGCCCCTTCCAGGGAAAACCGGCGTGCGTGCGAATCGCCCTCGGCAAAGGTGTCTGCGGAACCGCGGCTGCCACTCGGGAAACCCAGGTCGTTCCGGATGTGCACCTGTTCCCGGGGCATATCGCCTGCGACGCCGATTCCCGCTCCGAGATCGTGGTTCCCCTGGTCCACGGCGATGAACTCGTCGGTGTCTTCGATCTCGACAGCCCGCGACCCGCGCGATTCGACGACACCGACCGTCAGGGCCTGGAGAGGGTGGCCGAGACCTTCGTCCGGTCCCTCCCCACCACCTGACCCGCCGCGGTATCAGTCCTCTGTCGGTTTACGCTCGCCCGCGCTCCACGCGAACGGCAGATTCGCGCCGTTGAGCAGGTGGTCACCGATTGCGCGAGCCTTCTGAATCGCCGGATTGTGCACCGAGATGGTTCGGGCGTTACGCCAGTGCCGGTCCAAACGCAGCCGTTCCGAGGTGATGGACGCCCCACCCACCTCGAACAGTTCACTCGTGGCCGGAAGAACCGTATCGATCACCGCGAGCTGCGCGCGGGCCGCCGCCAGCTCTACTTCCACCAGCGCCTTCTCGTCCTTCGCGCCGGCGGCCAGGACTTCGTCGAGCAGTTCGGCCACGGCCAGAACGGTGGCGCGGGCGCTGAACGCGGCCGCCGACAGCCGCCCGATGACCTGCTGCACCAACGGATCGTGCCGCGGCAGATCGGCAGCGGAATGGGTGTAGCCGCGGGTGCGCTGGGCCACCCATTCCCGAACATCGCGTTCGGCCCGCTGGGCTATCCCGGCGAGCACCGCCAACTGGATCAGCTGCAGGTAGGCCGTGGAATAGGTCGGTCCCGCGGCACCGTAGCCGGGACCGAGGATCTGTTCCTCCCGCACCACGACATCGGTGAATTCGGTGGTGCCGCTGGCGGTGAGGCGCTGCCCGAAACCGTCCCAGTCGTCGTGCTGACGCACGCCGTCGGCATGCGCATCGACCAGCAGCCCGACCCGTTCCCCGTCCCGGTCGGCCGCCACCAGAATGTGATCGGCGTACAGCGACCCGGTGCTGTAGTACTTGACGCCGTTGAGCACCCAGCCGTCCCCCTTGGGAGTCAACCGGGTCCGATACCGGTCCACCGCTCCCACCCCGGGTTCGGTGATGGCATTGCCGACCAGCGTGCCCTCGGCGACGGCGCGCAACCACCGCTCTCGGCGCGGACCGTCCTCGGCGAGCAGCTGGTCCTCCACGAACGCCCAGTGCACCCGCAAGGCCTGCGGCAGGTTGGACTCGGCGGCGGCCAGTTCGATCAGCTGCCGGAACAACTGCCGCACCCCGGCGCCGAACCCCCCGTATTCGACGGGCACGCGCAGCGCGCCGAAACGCGCCTCACGCAGCCACCCCACCTCCCCGTAGGCGAGCCTGCGGTCGGTTTCCCGCGCGACCGCACCGGCGGCGATGCGCTCGTAGATCGGGGTGAAGATCTCGTCGAGTTCGGCATCGGAGATGGAACGTGCAGTGGTGGAAGTCATCCTTTCACGATGGCCGGGGGCGCCCGTGGCCTCACCGGTTACGCGCACCACGATCGAAATATCCACCGGGCGGCCGGCGCATATCGATAAGAATCGGACCGATTCGAACCGGTGACACGCAGCGTTCACGGCACCACAATCAAGGGTCGGTCGGGCTCGGAGCCGGCCCACGGACACATATCCCCCGGCATATCCACGCCCTTGAAGGAGATTTTGAGGATGAGCCTGTCGTTCCACTGGTTCCTGCCCACCTACGGTGACTCGCGCAATCTGGTCGCCGGTGGACACGGAACCGCCATGTCCGGAGATCGGCCGGCGTCGCTGCGTTATCTGAACCAGATCGCGGGCGCCGCGGAGGAGAACGGCTTCGAGGCCGTCCTCACGCCGACCGGGGCGTGGTGCGAGGACGCCTGGCTCACCACCGCCATGCTGGTGGAAACCACCGAAACCCTGAAGTTCCTGGTCGCCTTCCGCCCGGGACTGGTGAGCCCTACTCTGGCCGCGCAGATGGCCGGCACCTTCCAACGCCATTCCCGCGGCCGACTCTTACTCAATGTGGTGACCGGCGGCGAACCCCATGAGCAGCGCGCCTACGGTGATTTCCTGGACAAGGAGCAGCGTTACGAACGCTGCGGCGAGTTCCTGCACATCGTGCGCGAGCTGTGGCGCTCCCACGAACCGTTCACCTTCGAGGGCAAACACCTGCAGGTGCGCGACGCATTGTTGAACAACCGCCCCGATCCGACACCGCCGCTCTTCTTCGGCGGCTCCTCCGCCCCGGCCGGGCCGGTCGCCGCACAATACGCCGACACCTACCTCACCTGGGGTGAGCCGCTGTTCGCGGTCAGCAAGAAATTGGAGTGGATTCGCCGCCTCGCCGTCGACCACGGCCGGCAGCTGAGCTACGGTCTGCGTATCCACGTGATCACCCGCGATACCTCCGAAGCCGCCTGGGCCGAGGCCGATCGGCTGCTCGCGGCCATCGACCCCGCCGATGTGAAACGGGTTCAGGAGAATCTGGCCCGCAGCGAATCCGAAGGTCAGCGACGCATGATGGAGCTGCACGGCGGTAGCACCGAACGCCTGGAGATTGCGCCCAACCTGTGGGCAGGTGTGGGGTTGGTGCGTGGCGGGGCGGGCACCGCCCTCGTCGGCTCGCACGAAGAGGTGGCCGAACGCCTCATCGAATACTCGCGCCTGGGTATCACGCATTTCATCCTGTCCGGCTACCCCCATGTGGAGGAGGCCTACTGGTTCGGAGAGGGCGTCCTGCCGATCCTGGAGCGGCGTGGTCTGTGGCGTCCCGCCGTGCGCCGGTCCACCCGCCCCGCCGCCACCCCGTTCGCGACGGCGTCCACCAGCTGAGCCTGCGGGATCCCGACGATAACCGACCTCTCGGCGGATACTCCGCCTTCGGCGCCGGTTCCGTCCCATCCGAGCTCGGCGGCCGCGACAACGGACACCGTTCCGACGTCGCCGGTCGCCGCGGCCCCGCGACGTCGGCGGCATACGACCGCCGCGCCGTGGGCGGTGCTCGGCCTCGTCCTGTTCCTGGCTGCCTGGTATCTGTGCGTCGATGTTCTGGCGCTGCCGCGGTTCCGCGCCCTGCCCGGGCCGACCGAGGTGCTGCGCGAATGGGTGAGCACCGACCCTGCCTACGGGACGTCCCTGTTCACCGCCTCGTACTACGAACACATTCGGGCGAGCGTGCGCCGGGTCGTTCTCGCGTTCACCGCCGCGCTCGTGACAGGTGTTCCGCTCGGTCTGCTGCTGGGGTGGTCCATGCGTTTTCGCCAGTACGTGTTCCCCGTGTTCGAGATGATTCGACCGATTCCCATCCTGGCATGGGTGCCCTTGGCCATTCTCATGTTCAGCAGTCAGGAGGGTTCGGTCGTCTTCCTCCCGCAACTCGCGACGGAGGTGCTCGACGAAGCCGGTCTCGACCCGGCGGACGGTGTGGGTGTCGTACACGCCGCATGACGCCACCACCACGGTGGATGGACGAACAGCGCCGGTCGGAAAGACGAGATCGGTCAGAACGAGATCGATCAGAAAGGATCGGTCAGAAATACGTGCCGCTGAACGGATGGTCGGCCACCGCGAACAGGGCGTCGGCGGCCGCCGCGGCCCCGGGCCGGTGCTCGGTGACGCGGCCCGCGAGAAGCAGATGCCGCCAGGAGGTGCCGCCGAGATAGCAGGCGGCGAGCGCGGATACGTCGGTGGTGAGATCGACGGCTGCGTCCACCCTGGTGGCGCCGTCCTCCGCGATCCGATATGTCCCGGTATCGGCCGTCAGGATCGGGTCGGTGACGCCGACGACCACCGGCGGGCCCGGCCGATAGGCGCGCCGCGCCAACGCATCCGGTACATCCACCAGCCGCAACCACGTCTCGTCCCGGATATCGGTCACCCGCACGGCCCGTTCGTCGATCAGCAGGTGCCGCAGCGGCGTATCCGGGGCGATCGCCGTGAAGACCACCATGTCCACGATATCTATATCGAACAGATGTCGAACCAGGCCCACATAGGACCGGGGGGTGGTGGTGACCAGATCGTCCACCAGCACGGTTCGGTGTGCGCTGCGGGACCAGTCCACGGTATCGACCGCGCGGTATCGGACGAAACCGTCCTCGGCCCCAGGACTGCCGTGAACCGCGACATGCCCGTGTCCCCGGAACAGTCGCTGGATCCGCCACCAATACGGTGACCGATGTATCTCCCCGACCCGGGAAACTCCGGCGATCGCATGGATTCTCTCCGGAAGCTCCCATATCACCTCGGGTGCGAGCAGCCGCACCGGTCCCGCGGCGGGCACGGTGTCCCGGAACCGGGCCTGCCGCCGATCCACCTCGAGCCGGGCCGACGAACCGGCCACCCCATATCCGAACCGTTGGTAGATCCCTCCCTGGGTGGCCCGCAACGTGGCGACGATCTCCCCGCGGGCGGCGATCTCGGCGAGTTGTCGGCGCATCAGGGCGGTCGCAACCCCCCGGCGTGCATGTGTCGACAACACTCCCACATGAGTGACGGCGGCATGGGGCACCCGTTCCCCGCCAGGCACCACCAGCCAACCGGAGTAGGAATTGGCCGTCCCGACCAGTTCCCCACCGTCCCGTACCCCGAGCACCCGGCCCGGTTCAACCAGGTCGTGGGCGGAATCGGCGGCGAGCGGAGGGATTCCGACCATTGCGGTCCGGAAGACCTGATGCGCGGCGCGCAGGTCCGCCGCCTCGGTCAGAACTTCCACATCGAAGGACATCCGGGAAACCTCACGTCTCGAGTGAAATCGGCACGCCGGCGGCCGGCACCCGGGCGTCCCGATGGTATCGGACCTATCGCCGAATCCCGTTGCCGCAGGCGTCGACCGGGTTCACGTGCGCGACTTCAGGCTCTCCTCGGGGGCCGAGGCGTCGGAGCGGTCCGGCGGCCATGGCACGAACCGGGGAATGTACCGGTACATCACCGCACCGCCGGTGGTGGAGACACAACCCAGCACGGCCACCGCGAGACCGAGCGGCACGACGGTCGCGGCCGCGCCGGCGGTCAAGGGTCCCAGGAACATACCCGCATCGTGGGTGAGCCGCCAGGCGGCGAGGAACTCCGCACGGGCGGCGGGCGGCGCCACATCGGCCCCGAGCGTCATGATGATCCCGTTACCGCAGCCGTTACCGATCCCCATGATCACCGCGACCACCCCGAGCGACCACAGGTCGTGCGCGAGCGGCAACGTGAAATACGAGATCGCAATGACGAGCAGTGACGGCACCGCGACGGCCCGTCGGCCGTAGCGGTCCATCAGCTGCCCGGCGGGATAGGAAAAGGCCAGGTCGAAGGCGGCACCGACGCCGAAGACGACCGAGGCCGAGGCCGCGTCGAGCCCGATATGGTCGGCCCACAGGGGCAATACGGCCTCCCGGGAGGCACGGGCGGCGCCCATCAGCAGCGCACCGGCACCCAGGGTTATCAGCAGACTCCGATGCCGACGCACGATGGCGCCGAGCGACGCCCCGCCCGGGGGCGCTTCCGCCGCGCGAGGTGGATCCGGTACCCGGGCCATCAGATAACCGGAAACGACGACCGCGACCAATTGCACGGCGAAGCCACCGCGGGGACCCACCCCGAGTATCGCCAACGCACCCAGAAACGGGCCGATGAGGAAACCGAGCCGCCACATCAGTGCGAAGGTCGCCATGGCCCGCGCTCGCATCTGCGGGGGCACGACCTCTGCGAGATAGCTCTGCCGGGCCAATCCCCACACCGCATTGGACAACCCCGTCAGAACCGCACCGGCCGCGAGCACCGGTGGGGTCCACGCCACCAGCGACAGTCCCACGCCCAATGCCCCCAGCGTGCTTCCGGCGACAATGGCGCGGCGTTCCCCGAACCGGGCCACGACCCGCCCCGCCGGAAGGTCACCGAGTACGGCGCCGAGCCCGACGAGGGCGACGATCGCCCCGGCGACACCGACCGAGGCGCCGAGATCACGCGCGATGAGCGCGATCACCGGCGCCCCGGCGCCCTGCCCGATACCGAAAACGGCCGAGGGAACGAAAACCGTGAGGACAAGCGGTCTCAGCGTGGCGGCGGTCGCCTTCATGCGCTCGCTTCGCGGGCGGCGGGCGCATATCTGCTCGCCGGATGCTCGAGACCATAGTGGCCGCGCAGCGTCGAGGCGGTGTATTCGGCGCGGAACAGACCACGCTCCCGCAGAATCGGCACCACCTGGTCGACGAAGTCCTCGAGTCCCCCGGGCAGATAGGGTGGCATCACATTGAAGCCGTCCGCCGCGCCACCCTCGAACCAGGCCTGCAGATCGTCGGCGATCTGTTGCGGGGTGCCCGCGATGGTGCGGTGACCACGGCCGCCGCCGAGTTTCGCGATCAACTGCCGCACGGTCAGCGACTCCCCGGCCGCCAGATCCTTCACCAACTGGTAGCGACTCTTGTTGCCCTGGATCTGTTCGATCGGGGGCAACGGTGGCAGCGGGGCGTCCAGGGCATGCGCGGTGAGGTCGACACCGAGCATCTGCGACAGCTGCCGCAGCGAGTATTCCGGCGAGATCAGATCGGTGAATTCCTGTTCCAGCTCTCGGGCAGCTTCCTCGGTATCGGCGATATACGGGACGACCCCGGGCAGGATCTTCACCTCGTCCGGATCACGGCCGAACTTGACCGCGCGGGCCTTCACATCCCGGTAGAACGCCTGCCCGTCCTCGATCGAGCGTTGCGCGGTGAAGATCGCCTCGGCGTAGCGAGCCGCGAAGTCCTTACCGCTCTCCGAGGATCCGGCCTGCACCAACAACGGTCGGCCCTGCGGCGACCGGGGCACGTTCAGCGGTCCGCGGACCTTGAACCGCTCACCGACGTGGTCGATGGTGTGCACCTTGTCCGGATCGGCGAACCGTCCCGTTTCGGCGTCGAGAACGAGCGCGTCGTCCTCCCAGCTGTCCCACAGCGCCGTCGCCACGTCGACGAATTCGGCGGCACGGACATAACGTCCGGCGTGATCGGGAATCGCATCGAATCCGTAGTTGGCAGCCTCGTCGACACCGCCGGAAGTGACGATGTTCCACCCGGCCCGGCCACCACTGATGTGGTCGAGCGAGGCGAATTTCCGAGCCAGCGTGTAGGGCTCGTTGTACCCGGTGGACGCGGTCGCGATGAGCCCGATGCGCTCGGTGACCACGGCCATCGCCGACAACAGGGTGATCGGCTCGAACACGGCCTGGGTGTTGTGGGCGACCCGAGGGCCGACGGCGAGTCCGTCGGCGAAGAACACCGAATCCAGTTTTCCGCGCTCGGCGATCCGTGCCAACTCCTGGAAGTGGGTGACCTCCAGGATGCGACGCGCATCGGTGCGGGAGTGGCGCCATGCGGCCTCATGGTGTCCGACGCCCATGAGGAAGGCGTTCAGATGGAATTGTCGAGACATCCGTTTCCGTTTCAGTGTGTCGGACGCCAGCGCGACAGCCGGCGCTCCAGGGTGACGATGAGAGCGTTGAAGGCCAGACCGACCAGCGCGATGGTGATGATGCCCGCGTACATGTTCGGAATCTGGAAGTTCAGTTGGGAAGCCGTGATCAGATAACCGAGCCCCGCCTTGGCACCCACCATCTCCGCGGCGATCAGCACCAGGATGGAAGATGCGGCGGCCATGCGCAGACCGGTGAAGATGGTCGGCACCGCGGCCGGCAGGATCACCTTCCGGAACAGCCCGATCGACGAGATCCCCAGGGAACGTGCGGATTTGACGAGCAAAGGATCAACAGTGCGTACCCCGGAGATGGTGTTCAGCAGGATGGGGAAAGCACACGCGTAGATCACCAGCGCGACCTTGGAGGTTTCCCCGATACCGAGGATCAACACGAACACCGGCAGCAGCGCCAAGGCCGCGGTATTGCGGAAAAGTTCCAGGATGGGGTTCAGGAATTCCGCGACCGGCCGATACCAGGCGATCGCGACACCCAGCGGGATCGCGACCGCGACCGCGATCACGAATCCGGCGAGGGCCCGGGACAGACTGGTCGACACGTGCTCCCAGAGCTGCCCGTTTCCGGCGAGGGCGAAGAAGGCATCGATGACCTCGCTGAACGGCGGCAGGAAAACCTTGTCCACCAGTCCGGCACGTGGGGCCGCTTCCCAGACGGCGAGAAAGGCGAGAATCGCTATCACCGATTTGAAGACCCGCCATCCCAGGCCACCCGCCCACCGACCGACGGCGCGGAACAGTACCGAACCGGAGGGCGCCGGCGCGACGTCGTTCTCCCGAGTGGCGGGGCTCGGCTCCGAGACGGGCGGGGCACCGGCGGTGGGGGTGACAACGGCGCTAGACATGATGTACCTCTTCGCTTGTCGTGATCTCGGCGAGCTCCTGCGAGCGCGCCCGCTCCACCTCGTCCTGCAACAGCGCCCAGATCCGATGGCGCAGCGCGCGGAATCCGGCGTCGGAACGGACATCGTCGACATTCCGATCGATATCGATATCGACGATGTGCTTGATCCGACCGGGCCGCGACGTGAGCACCGCGACCCGTTGGCCGAGGTAGACCGCTTCGTCGATACCGTGGGTGATGAACAGGATGGTCTTACCGGTGGCCTTCCAGATGCGCAGCAGCTCGTCCTGCAATGATTCCCGGGTCTGCGCGTCCAAGGCGGCGAAGGGCTCGTCCATCAACAGCACCTCGGGGTCGAACGCGAGGCTGCGCGCAATGGCGACCCGCTGTTTCATACCGCCGGACAGCTCGTGCGGATACCGGTCGCCGAACCCTTGCAGCCCGACCAGTTCGAGATGATGCTCGGCCAGTTCTCGGCGCTCGGCGGCCGGAAGACCTTTGACCTCCAGACCGAACTCGATGTTCTTGCGCGCCGTACGCCACGGCAGCAGCGCGTACTGCTGGAATACGATGCCGCGATCCAGGCCGGGGCCGGTGAGCGGTTTACCGTCCAACAGGATACGACCGGAGGTCGGTGTGCTGAGCCCGCCCAACAGATCGAGCAGGGTCGATTTCCCGCAGCCGCTCGGCCCGACGAGGACCAGAAATTCCCCCGGGGCCACATCGATGGTGATATCGCGTATGGCGGTGAAATCCGTTTTCTGCCCTCGAATCGGAAACTGTTTGGTCACCTGTTCCAATCGGAGCTTCGGTGTGGTTTCGGTGCTCATTTCTCACTCGCCAATGGTTGTCCGTCGGGTCCGCTGCCCTCGGTGTAGGTGCCGTTGGCGTACGGGTTGTATTCATTGGTGTACAGGTCTTTCGCCACCAATTTCCCTTCTTCCAGCTCACCGTTGCGCACGAGCCAGTCGATCCAGGTCTGCAGCTCACGTTCGGCGATCACCGCCCCCGGAACGGGAATACCGGAACTGCGCCAGTACTCGATCTTCTCGGTGTCCTCGTTGCGATTGCGTTTCTGGATTATTTCCCGGAATTTGGCGACCACCTGGTCGCGCGGGGTCACTTGCGCCCAGCGGATGGCACGAGCGGTGCCCTGCACGAAATCCTCTACCGCTTCCGGGTTCTTCGCGATGAAACCGTCGCGCATCACATACGTTCCGTAGCCGAACGCCCCGAACAGATCACGGTCGGTGAACAGGGCACGGATTCCGCCACGTTCCAACGCCTTTTCCCGATGGATCGTTCCCAGGGTCGCGACATCGATCTGCTTCTCGCGCAATGCCTGCTCGGTGTTCACCGGCGGCACCACGACCAACTGAACCGTTTTGATCTCGTCCGGGTTCAGCCCTTCCTTCGCAAGCCATTCCCGAACCAGGAATTCGTGATGCGCGCCGAGCGTGTTCATACCGACCTTCTTGCCGATCAGGTCGCGCGCGGTGCGAATCGGGCTGTTCTCCAGCACGTAGTAGCCGTTATATTCGCCTTGGTCGGCGCCATAGGAGCTGAGCACCGAGGTAATGGGGGCGCCGGCGGCATTGAGTTTCACGACCGCACCGTTGAAGGCGGATCCGAAATCGATATCGCCGGTGGCGGTCGACTGGATATCCTGCGGGCCGCTCGTGGTGTCCCCAACCCACTGGAGCTTCACGTTCCGGTAGTAGCCGAGTTCCTCGGCCAGTTCGTGGAACTCCACCTCACCGGGCCAACCCTGGTAGCGCAGAATGATTTTCCCGTCCGCGGTCTTCGCCGCTTCCCCGGAACCACAGGCCGTAAGGCACAGCATGAGCGCGACCAGCATCGCGGCGAACACCGGTAACGGTGATCGTCTCGTCCCTGTGGGTTTCGATTGTCGGGTCATGACTCGTCCTTGCGATCTAGGTCGTCGGACTTGTCATGGTGGCATCGGAGAGCACCTCGCTGAATGGTTTATCTCGACCCGAGTAGAACTCTTCGATATGGATTGTCCGACCGAGCGGAATACCTGTTCACCACACCCGTCACGGCGTGACAGGCCATCGTTCACGGGCGGATGATGGCCCGATACGGCATTCTCATCGATCTGAAAACAATCGGTAAATTCGGGCACAGGTGAATGTAGGACCGGTCGGGTCTTCGGACCCGACCGGGACAGGCGCCGACCATCGGGACCGAACACCACGGCGCCGACCGTACCGGTGTGGCCGACCACGGCATGCCGATCGGCCGACCGACGTCGGCGTCCCATGGTCGAATCGTCTTGTCCGGACTGTCGATTGCCATGCGCCCACCGTCGCGGCCGTACACCGCGGAATCCACTCCGGCGGTGTGGCCATCGATAAGGTACCGATGAGTGCAGGGGGTGGAAATCCCACGACCGAAGCGCCTGGCCTTCGGTGCTCGAGCAGATCCGTCCGATATCGAACCGAAACGCGATATCCGGATCGTGGAGTCCGGTTCGGTGCGGTTTTCGGTCCGATCGCCGGCGACCGTGGTCTGCCGGAATCCGGCACCGACCAGGAGGGCGTCGATACCGATCGTGCACGATCCGACCGATTCCGCCGACAATGGTGCAAAGCTCCAGGGCGAGAACACCCTCTCCGGCAGACTCGTCGTAGAGCTTCGAAAGAGCCGACGCCGACCGACAGGGGCGGGGAGTCGGCACCGTGGTCTCCGTCGCTGCGGTGCTGTCGGCAACTGCGGTGATCGCCACAGTACCGGCCGTCATGGTCCTGATCGCCGAAGGATCGCAGCAGCTGTTCCGATGGCCCACCAACCGGCTTACCTATCGGTCCACCGCGGAAGCCCTCGAACACGAAAAATTCCTCTATCTCGCCCACACCGGGATCGGTCGTGGCGACGACCGACGCATGATACTCGCCGAACGGATCGAAACATCGTCTCGGAGGAAAGCGCCACGTGGGTCGCCGGCCACGAAAACCGGTGATCGCGCAACCGCCGAACGTCCGACGGAGCCAGCGCAGAAGGAGAAGCAGGAAAAATAACAGCAGTCGCGGAGTTGCTGGAGAGCTCTATCACGGTGGTGACGCCCTCGGCGGGCGAACAATACCGATTTGCGGCAGCGAGACGGGAATAAATCCCTCCAAATCGGGAACACCGATACAGATGGTCCCGATTCTGTTTCACAACGATAAAGCGAACGCCGGTTTTGGTAGCCGCGGGACAATGCCAAGCCGGGGAATCGCCCCCTACCGTGGTTCCTGCTCATTACCGAATCTTCCCGAGGATTTTTCGTATGCTCCTTTCGGCTCTCCCGGATCGACGTGCCGCTACCGCACCGCACGCCTCGGCTGTGGCCGACGACAGCATCGATCTGGACAATAGTCAGTTCCTGGCCGCAGTCCGACGGGCCGCGGCGTCCCTGCGCATGGTGGGCGTCTCCCCCGGTGATGTGGTGGCGGTCATACTTCCCGATACGGCCACCCTCGTGGTGTCGATGTTCGCCGCTTGGCGGTTGGGCGCCGCGGTGACCTTGGTCGACCCCTCGACGGATACCGGCTCTCGGCAGTACGAGGTGGACGCGAAGGTTCTCATTACCGCGCAACCATCGACGACCACTCCGCCGACCCAGCTCGTGATATCCGCCCACGATCTCACCGCGGCGGAGCCCGACACCGACGGCCCACGGCCGAGCGGTGGGGCACCGGTGCTGGTCACCCGCACCGACAGCGGCCGGGACATACTGCTCGGCGCCGTCCACCTCGATGCCCTGTCCCGATTCCTGGTCGAGGTCTTCGCCCTGACCGATACCGACCGCAATCTGGTGGCCATGTCGTCGGCCCGGGTCAACGGCATCGTGGTGGGCGTCCTGTCACCGCTCCTCGCCGGTGGCAGCGTCACCCTGGCCGGGGCGATCGGATCCACGACGATCTTCGACCGGATTCGGCGCAGCCGGGCCACCTGGTTCTCCGCGGAACCGGATACATATGCGGAACTGGCCGCTCTGCCCGACCACACGCGGCCGGAGGTTCCCTCGCTGCGGTTCGCCGTCTGCTGCGACGCCCGAATCGACACAGAACTGCGCAGCATGTTCGAGCACCGCTACGGAATACCGATTATCAACGGTTATGGATTGAAAGAGGTGTACGAGCGGGCCCATGCGGCCTTTTCTCCCGCATCCGCGACGCGCGTACCGTGAACCGGGATTCCGATATCGCGCCGAATCCGTCCCTTATGCGGTATCGGGTCGCAGCACCGTCGAGCCGTACCAGTAACAGATGAGCAACGCGAGTTCGACATCGAGTCGGTCGTCGGAAATGGCCTTACCGCGTCGTGACACGGCCCGTTCGACCCGATATTTCACCGTGTTGAAGTGCAGATCGAGGTCCGCGGCAGCCGCTTTGTAACCGGCCTGGTTGCGGAGAAAAATCCGCAACGTCTCGCGTAACCGCGCATTGTTGTCGTTGTCGACGGCCAGGTCACCGAGCACCTCGCCGACCCACTGGCCGACCTCGGCGAGCTCGTCTCCGAACAGAGCCACCGCCGATACGCCCGGATCATCGGCGGCGATAACACTCGGCCCGGTGTCGCCTCGAAGCAGCGCGACGGACCGCGCACGCCGGGCGAGCCGATGTGATCGGCGGAAACCCGGCACCCCGGGGGCCGGTGTACCGATCGTGACCCGCGGCGCATCGGGGCATCGGCCGCGAAATCACGAACCCTGGTAACGGCCGGGGACGGCGGCGACCGAAACGGCAACCACGCCCAGACACACGATCGATCGTCGGCGACGACCAGGGGACTCAGATCGACTCCGGACGCTTGTGCTGCCCCTTGGACGAATCGCTGCAACCTGGCCAGTTCGTCGCCGAGGGCGCGCGCCTCCGTATACCAGGCGATCAGCGCCAGGTGATACCAGTGCAGCGGGTAGCGAAGCGTTGCGGTGGCCTCGTCGATATCGACATCCCGCTCCTCGTCCAGTACCTCGCGGACCCGAACCGCGCGGAGGCTGTGCCCGGTCTCCAACCACAGCTCACGCTCGTGTTCATAAGTCATGATGACCTGTTGGATGAACTGATCCAGATAGGCGAACAGCCTGGTGGTGAGCACTTCCGCGAGGAAGGTCCGATCCGCCGGGGCGATATCGACGGCCTCCAGTTCCGTGAAGAACAACTCGGTCAACCGCCACTGGCCGACGTGGTAGGCACGAACCAGGGCGGTGACCGGAACATCACGCTGAGCCAGACGCCTGGTGTACTCGACGGCCGCGCTGGGAAGGTGGACCCGCTCCGGCGGAATATCGTGTTGCAGGGCATGCAGCAGGGTGGCGACGTTTTCCCGTACGCTGGCGGCGAGAAGTTCGATGGCGGGCCCGATGGTACGCAACTCGGGTATCTCGTCCTCGAGTCGTTGATAGATGCTCGTGTCGATATCCGCCGCCCGCTCATGCATGCGGGTGACGATCCGTGTGACCCACCGGGTCACCTCGGCATCATCGCGACGAAAAACCGTCACACTCAAATAGTAGTTACCCATGGTCTCCGTCGCGGCGCAGCGCAGGGCCGTCCTCTGGTGTCAGGTCACGCGGCCATATCGCAGATCACATCATCGATCACCGAGTCGTCGACCGGGGCGGCCCGGTACCCCGGAGCACCGACCTGCGTCCGGCGACTCTGCCGGCACTCGTATTCGAATCGGCGTGATTCGAACCACCGGCGCGACGCCCGAGATGGCGTAATACCCCGATTTCGGGGCATCCACCCAGGTCGCACCGGGTGGATGGCCGGCGCAATGACATCCCTCGCGTCACGGCATCGCCAACGAGGTGAAGAACCGGCCCGCAATCTCATTATCGTCAGTGTTCATGCAGGTCAGGGAGCAAAATGCGGAGCGGGCGGCCGAGGGTGCGCCGGTTCGGCTGCTGCGCGCCGATCAGGCGCGCCGCATTGCCGATATCGTGCGCCACCAGATCCATGCCGGAGCGATCGAACAAACCCTGCCCACCGAGCAGGAACTGGCGGACGAGCATCAGGTCTCCCGCAACACCATTCGTGATGCGCTGGCCTTGTTGAAGGACGAAGGACTCATCGCGCGGGCGCCGCGTGTCGGTACCCGAGTGGCGTCGCGGAAATACGATCACGGACTCGATGCTCTGCTCGGACTGCAAGAGACGTTCATCGGACACGGCACCGTCCACAACGAGGTGCGGGCGGCCATGTGGATCAGCGCCCCACCCGCGGTCGCGCGCCGGCTCGGTCTGGAACCGGGCGAGCGCGTGGTGTACGTGGAACGGTTGCGGTTCCTGGACGAGCAGCCGTTGAGTCTGGACCTCACCTACCTGTCCCCCGAGATCGGCGCCCGGGTGCTCGAGCACAACCTGGCCGACACCGATATCTTCGTCCTGTTGGAGCGGCTGAGCGGGCGGTCGCTCGGTTCGGCCGATCTGGCGGTGGAAGCGGTTCCCGCCGACCGGCACACCGCCGCCACCCTCGACATTCCTCCGTCGTCGGCGCTGCTGATGCTCGAACGACTCACCCGACTCGACGACGGCACCCCAGTGGATCTCGAGTACATCCATATGCGCGGGGATCGAATTACCTTGCGCGGCAATCTTGTTCGTTCCGTCCCCGAATGGAAGGTGCTGTAGATGGCTCTCGCCGACCAGCGCGCCGATATCCCGGTCACCATCGACGAATCACTGTGTATCGAGGGCTGCACCCTGTGCGTGGAGATCTGCCCTCTCGACTCGCTCGCCATCAATCCCGATAACGGCAAGGCCTACATGTTCACGGACGAGTGCTGGTACTGCGGGCCCTGTGCCGCCCGCTGCCCGACCGGGGCCGTCACCGTCAATATGCCGTATCTCCTGAGGTAGTCCCAGTATGCGTATCAGACGTTTCCTCGCCCTCGCCGTGGCCGGCGTACTCGCCCTCACCGGGTGTTCGCTGGAGGGGGCGACGTCCGGCGACACCGTACAGGTGGTCGTCGGGTATCAGTCCAAGACCATCAACACCGTCACCGCCGGCACCCTGCTGCGGGCGCAGGGGTACCTGGAACACCGACTCCAGGAGATCACCGACAACGGCGGTGCGAAATATCAGGTGGAGTGGCAGGACTACGACACCGGCGCTCCGATCACCGCGCAGATGGTGGCGGAGAAGATCGATATCGGCTCGATGGGCGACTATCCGCTGCTCATCAACGGTTCTCGCACCCGGGGCAACGAGCGATCGCGCACCGAATTCGTCTCGGTGACCGGGTACAACGCCAAAGGCGCGCTCAATATGGTTGTGGTGCCACCGAACTCGTCGGCGAACGACCTGACGGATCTGCGCGGGAAGAAGGTGTCGGCGAGTGTCGGATCCGCCGGTCACGGCACGCTGGTGCAGGCGCTGAGTCGTGCCGGTATCGACCCGAACACAGGCGTGGAGGTGCTCAACCAGCAACCCCAGGTGGGAGCCTCGGCGCTGGAGTCCGGGCAGGTGTCGGCGCTGTCGCAGTTCGTGGCCTGGCCGGGGCTGCTGGTCTTCCAGGACAAGGCGAAACTGCTGTACGACGGCGCGGAGCTGAACGTGCCCACCTTCCACGGCGTGGTGGTCCGCGCCGACTACCGCCAACGGCACCCGGAGGTGGTGGACGCATTCCTGCAGGCACAGCTGGATGCCACGGAATTCCTGCGGAGCGAACCTCTCGACGCCGCCCGAATCGTGGCCGAGGAATCGGGGCTCCCCCAGGAAGTGGTGTACCTCTACAACGGTCCCGGGGGCACCTCCTTCGATGCCACCCTGAAGCCGAATCTGCTCGCGGCGTTCGCCGACGATGTGCGTTATCTGAAATCGATCGGTGATTTCGCCGACCTGGATATCGACGCGTTCGTCGACGATACGGCCATCCGAAAGGCGTTCGCCGAGCGCGGTGACGACTACGAGGCCGTCCTGGCCGATACGAGCAACCGCACCACCGGCTCCGGTAACGAACTGTGGCTCGCCGGGGAGACCGCCACCCAACCGGCCGACAATCCGAATGCCTTGTTGCGTGCGGTGAAAAACGCACGCGCCGAAGGGAAAACGATTCGCCAGGCCTATGTGCTGGATGCCGAACTGGGCACCCGTTGGTTCGCCGACAAGGCCGTGTGGTTACGCGATGGCGACACCTTCCTGCCCTTCACCACGGCGGCCGCGGCCGGACGATACCGGAAGACCCATCCAACGGCCGCCCCGGTGAGCTATGAACAGGCCGTGACGGAGGTCCGCTCATGAGCACGACGGTCACCACCGTCCCGGCCGATACGGTCCCGATCTCCGGGACCGCCGTCCGCGCCGGCGGCCGGTCCGGCGACTCCCCCTGGTCGGCCCGGGCCGCGCGCATCGGCTCGATACTGGCGGCGCTGCTGCTGTGGCAGCTGCTCACCGCAGCCGACGTTCGGCTCTGGCTGCGGTTCGACACACTGCCCACGGTGACCGAGATCCTCTCGGCCCTGTGGCGGCAACTCGGCACCGAGATCTACTACCTGGACCTGGCCCAGTCGCTGATCCGCATCCTCAGCGGTTTCGGCCTGGCCACGATCATCGGGGTCGGTACCGGTATCGCCCTGGGCCGCTCCCGGTGGTTCGCCACCCTGTTCGGACCGTTGACCGAACTGGCCCGCCCGGTACCCGCCATCGCGGTGGTGCCGATCGCGATCCTGCTGTTCCCCGACGACGAGGCCGGCATCGTCTTCATCACCTTCCTGGCCGCCTACTTCCCGATCATGGTCAGCACTCGGCATGCCGTGCGGGCCCTGCCCACCCTGTGGGAGGACTCCGTGCGCACCCTCGGCGGCAGCCGGTGGGACGTGCTGGTTCGGGTGGTGTTCCCCGGCGCGTTGCCGGGGGTGTTCGGCGGGCTGTCGGTCGGGATCGGGGTGGCGTGGATCTGCGTCATCTCCGCCGAGATGATCTCCGGTCGGCTCGGCGTGGGCTATCGCACCTGGCAGGCGTACACGATCGTCGACTACCCCGGCGTCTTCGTCGGCATCATCACGATCGGCGTCCTGGGGTTCGCCACCTCGGCCGCCGTCGAACTCGTGGGCCGCCGCATCACGCGCTGGCTGCCCCGGGGAGAGGAGAACGCGCGGTGACCAGCGCTCCCGACACCACCGCAACGACCGGGCTGCGGTTGCGGTTGGACAATGTCTTCCTGTCCTATACGGGCGAACCGGTGATCGCCGGACTGAGCTTCGAGGTGCGGCCCGGCGAGATCCTGGTGCTGACCGGACCGTCCGGGTGCGGTAAATCCACGGTGCTGCGGGCGCTGGCCGGGCTGCTGCGCCCGGACGCCGGGAGGATTCTCGCCGACGACGAACCGGTGACCTCCACCTGCCGCGATCGCGCGGTCGTCTTCCAGGACAATGCCCTGCTCCCGTGGCGCACGGTCCGCTCGAATATCGAACTGGCGCTGAAACTCCGCGGCGAACCCAAGGAGGGCCGGCGCGCAGCCGCCGACCGGTGGATCGAGGAGGTCGGCCTCACCGGTTTCGGTGACCATCTGCCCAAGAGTCTGTCCGGCGGGATGCGTCAGCGGGTGCAGTTGGCGCGTGGGCTGGCCGGGGCGCCCCGCGCGGTGATGATGGACGAGCCGTTCGGCGCCCTCGATACCCAGACCCGCACCACTATGCAGCGCCTACTCGTCGAGACATGGCGTACCCACCCGACCACGGTCGTCTTCGTCACGCACGACATCGACGAAGCCCTGCTCCTCGGCGACCGGATCGTGGTGTTGGGCCGCACCGGCGAACCGCTGCGCACGATCGTCGACGTACCGAATCCGCGCACATCCGGCGAACGCCGCGCCGAACGCGCCGAAATCCTGGAGGCCCTGATATGACCGCGCCGACCATCTCGATTCCCGATCTCGCCGATACCATCCGGTTGGACTGCGATGTATTGGTGATCGGCGGTGGTACCGCGGGCACCATGGCCGCGCTCACTGCCGCCGAACACGGTGCCGATGTGCTGCTGTTGGAAAAAGCGCACGTTCGACACTCCGGCGCCCTGGCCATGGGTATGGACGGGGTGAACAATGCCGTCATTCCCGGCAAGGCCGAACCGGAGGACTATGTCGCCGAGATCACCCGCGCCAACGACGGTATCGTCGACCAGCGCACCATCTACCAGACCGCCACCCGCGGGTTTGCCATGGTGCAGCGACTCGAACGCTACGGGGTGAAGTTCGAGAAGGACGCCTACGGCGACTACGCGGTGCGCCGGGTGCACCGCTCGGGTTCGTATGTGCTGCCGATGCCCGAGGGCAAGGATGTCAAGAAGGTCCTCTACCGGGTGTTGCGACAGCGCAAGATGCGGGAACGCATCCGCATCGAGAACCGGCTCATGCCGGTCCGCGTCCTCACCTCCGGCGGCCGGGCCGTCGGGGCCGCCGCCCTGCACACCCGCACCGGCGAGTTCTACGCGGTGAGCGCCAAGGCCGTGATCCTGGCGACCGGGCCCTGCGGTCGACTGGGTCTGCCCGCCTCGGGCTACCTGTACGGCACCTACGAGAACCCCACCAATGCCGGCGACGGTTATTCCATGGCATATCATGCCGGGGCCGAGCTCAGCGGTATCGAATGCTTCCAGATCAATCCGCTGATCAAGGACTACAACGGGCCGGCCTGCGCCTATGTCGCCAACCCATTCGGCGGCTACCAGGTGAACGCCCGAGGTGAACGATTCGTCGACTCCGACTACTGGTCGGGGCAGATGATGGCGGAGGTGAAACGCGAGATCGAGTCCGCGCGTGGACCGATCTATCTGAAGGTGTCGCATCTGCCGGAGGAGACCATCTCCACTCTGGAAGGCATCCTGCACACCACCGAACGCCCCACCCGCGGCACTTTCCACGCCAACCGCGGCCATGACTACCGTACGCACGATATCGAGATGCACATCTCCGAAATCGGTTTGTGCAGTGGACATTCCGCATCCGGCGTATGGGTGGACGAGAACGCCCGCACCACCGTGCCCGGGCTGTACGCCGCCGGTGACCTGGCCTGCGTCCCGCACAACTACATGATCGGCGCATTCGTCTTCGGCGAGCTCGCCGGCTCCCACGCGGCGGGCACCCTGGCCGACCTCGCGGCCCCCACCGATCTTCCCACCGACCAGCTCGAGGCCGCGCACGAACTCGTCTACCGCCCGCTGCGTCACCCGGACGGGCCGCCGCAACCCCAGGTCGAGTACAAACTGCGCCGATTCGTCAACGACTATGTGGCACCACCGAAGACGGCCACCAAACTTTCGATCGCGGTGGAGACCTTCGAGCGAATGCGCACCGAGATCGCCGAGATGGGCGCCCGGACCCCGCACGAGCTCATGCGGGCGGTGGAGGTGTCGTTCATCCGCGATTGCGCGGAGATGGCGGCCCGCAGCTCCCTGACTCGCACCGAATCCCGGTGGGGTCTGTACCATGACCGTGCCGACCTGCCCGAACGCGACGATCAGGCGTGGCGGTACCACCTGAACCTGCGCAAGGGTGCGGACGGGTCGATGGAGTTCCTCAAACGTCCGGTGGCGCCATATCTGGTGCCGGTGGCCGGATTGGACGATCTGCCGTCGGTGGCCGAGCCGGAGATCATCTCGCAACCCGAACTCGTCGGCCATCGTCCCCCGGCGGCCGTCGAGCGGCGGGAGGACCGGACTCCGACGCCGACCACCCCGGCCTCGCCGCGAATCCTCGCGCTACTCGCCCTGGACTCACCGAGCGCACAGGATATCGCGGACTATCTCACCGACGAGGAGGCCATCGTTCGGGTCGCGGCGGTCACCGCGCTCACCGAACACACCCCGGACGGTTTCGCGCCCCTGCTCGTCGGCGCCCTCGACGATCCGGCGTCCTCGGTGCGCCGGGCCGCCGCGGCGGCGCTGCGCGAACTCGTGGAGGTGCTGCCCTCGGCCGAGGGGCTCGCGGAACGGCTCTCCTCCCCCGACCCGGTCGTTCGGGCCGCGGTGATCGACCTGCTCCGCGCCCTGCGGGCGGGAACCGCGGCGCAGTTCACCGCCGGCTCGACCGACTCGGACCACCGGGTGCGCATCGAAGCGATCCGGGCGTTGGTATCGCTGGATCGGTACCCCGCGGTGGCCGCCGCGGCCGGTGACCCGAACCGGGAGGTCCGCATCGCCGTCGCCCAGGGGTTGGCCACCATCGGCACCGGTGGTATCGATGTCGTCCGCACCCTGGCCGCAGACCCCGACCCACTCGTCCGCGCCGCCGCGCTCGCCGCGTTCGCCGATTTCGGAGCAACACTCGACGATGTCACCACAATCCACACCGCACTGCGCGATACGGCTTGGCAGGTCCGGGTGGGCGCCGCCCGCGGCCTGGCCACGGTCGACCCCGCTATCGCCGTCCCGATCCTGTCCGAGGCGCTCACCGACCCCCACCTGGATGTGCGCAAGGCGGCGGTCCTGAGCCTGGCCGGCCGATCCGAACATCCGGCCGTCCGCACCGCCTTGGAACGAGCCGTCGACGATCCGGACGCGGACGTCCGGGCCTACGCCCGCCGCGCACTGGTCTCCTGATCGCGCAGGTCCAAAAGCGATACCGGACCGAAAACGAACCCGATACCCGTCGAGGAGAGTTCTGTTCACGGTGATCACAACCCGTGCCCCGAACATGACATACCCGTACATTACGACCTCTCTGTAGAGGTTGGAGAGCACCAGCATGGCCAAATTGATCATCTTCGTCTTCGTCGGCCTCGGCGCGCAGCTCGTCGACGGCACGCTCGGGATGGCATTCGGCGTCACCGCCACGACCCTGCTGGTGCTCACTGGCACCGGGGCTGCCCACGCGAGTGCCGCGGTGCATTTCGCGGAGGTTTTCACCACTCTCGTTTCCGGGGCATCGCACTGGCGGTTCGGAAATGTCGACTGGAAGGTCGTGCTGCGGCTCGGTGTGCCGGGCGGTGTCGGTGCCTTCCTCGGCGCCACCGTGCTGTCCCAGATCTCCACCGAGTCGGCGGCGCCGGTGACCTCGGGCATCCTGCTGGCGATCGGGGTGTTCCTGGTCTACCGTTTCTCGGCCCGTCCCCCGGCCTTCACCACGGCCCGCCGGTCCCCGCACACCGCCAAATTCCTCACCCCGCTGGGCCTGTTCGGTGGGTTCATCGACGCCAGCGGGGGCGGCGGCTGGGGGCCGGTCACCACCAGCACCCTGCTCACCACGGCGAAGACCACCCCGCGAACGGTGATCGGGTCGGTGAGCGCGTCGGAGTTCATCGTCTCCGCGGCGGCCAGCGCCGGTTTCCTGCTCGGGCTGGGCTCGGATTTCTTCGACAACCTGCTGATCATCGCGGGTCTGGCCATCGGCGGTGTGCTCGCCGCACCGCTCGCGGCCTGGCTGGTGAGTCGGGTGGCACCGACGGTGCTCGGGACCGGGGTCGGTGGCCTGCTCGTCCTGACGAACGCCCGCACCCTGTTCAAGTTCTTCGATATCGAGGGAGCGCCACGCACCGCGGCCTATGCGGTGATCATCACAACGACGGTCGCGCTGACCGCGTATGCCTGGTTGCGGTCCCGACGGGAGGCGGCGGACGACGCCGTGGGCGCGGGGGAGACCGAAACCGCGGCGGACGCGGATGCCGAACTCGAATCCCTCCTCGAGGAGAGCGACGCGAAATCCGCTGCGAACACCGATTTGGGGCCCGACGAGTTGTCGGACGTCACGGGTGCCCCCGTCCGATAACACCCGGCCCGATAACGACGGGGCAAGCTCCAAGGCGGATACGATGCCCGGGCCGGCCGGATCACACCGGCCGGCCCGGGCATCGTGGTATCACCGGTCGGCGAGCATCGGTTCGTCGCGGGATCGTCCGCGACAAAATATTTCGGCCGAGTCGAACGTCGGCGTCGATACCGCTACCGTTTTCGGCGAGGAGACGCGCAACCGACGCCGAGAGTAGGAATTTCCCTCGTACCACGTCCGCACGGACAACCGGCACGGTGAGGTCTCGAGCTGTTGGTGAGGAAGGACTCGACACCTGTGATGCCGGTTCGTGGTCGTGAGACGAGAAATACCGAGAAAACCATGCGCGATATCGGATCCGGGCGGCGATGGCTCGCGGCGCGTATCACACGATTGTCGGCGGTGTTGTGCATCGCCGCGGCCGCGGTCACCATGGTCGAAACGGCGCCTGCGGCGGCGGAACCGATATGCACCGATCATCGAGTCGCGGTTACCGTCTCCGAACCTGTGGAACTCGCCGGTTCACTCTGCACACCCGCGGGTGGGGCGAAAACCGTCCAACTGCTGGTCGCGGGCGGTACCTACAATCGCTCCTACTGGATGTGGCCGGGGCGTTCCTATGCCGCCGCGGCCACCGATGCCGGATTCGCCACCTTCGCGATAGACCGTCTCAACACCGGGACCTCGTCACATATCGATCCCACCGCGGCGAACCTCACGGCGAACGCGGAGGGTCTACACCAGACGATCGACTGGCTGCGAACCCGACACGGGTTCACCACGGTGGTGTTGGCCGGTCATTCGCTCGGCTCCTATACGGTGCTGCGGCACATCGACCTGTACCCCCGGGATGCCGATGCGGTGATCGTGTCCGGCATCTCCTCCTGGGCGCAATCGGGCGCGGTCGACGTGTCCCTCGACGGTGGATCGGTTCTGCCGGCCACTCTGTCGGGAATCGAGACCCTGCGCCATCGCTCACCGGGGGATCTGGTGATCCGGCCCGAGCTGCGCACGAAAGTGTTCCACGCCCCGGACACCGACGCGGCGGTCGTCGCCGCGGACAACGCATCGATGGATTCCTTCCCTGTGGGCGAAATAACCGAAGCGGCCGCGAACTTCACCGCACCCACGAAGACCCCACACAGGGTCACCGTCCCGGTACTGCTGGCTATCGGCGGCGCGGAGGCCCTGTTCCATTGCGCGCCGGGGGTGCCCTGCCAGGATGCCGGCGCATGGGCGGCGAACGAACGACCACTGTTCCCGGACGCACCGGTACTCGAGGGCTATATCCTTCCGAACGCCGGCCACTGCATCAACTTGGCGAACAACGCGAATGCGTGGTTCGCCGCCGCTCAGCGGTGGGTGGCGGCGAACACCGGCAACTGACCGGCCCCGGCCGGTGGTGGGCGAGAGGCTGGGCATCGGCGGCGGGCGCGCTCCCGGGTCGACTCATACGACGCAGGGCGTGCCGCCCGCCACGTTTCCCGCGGAAAGCCCCGGCCGGGTTTCCGGCACCGGATTCCACTGCCCCGCGGTGTGCGCGTAATTCCACCGCGGACCCTGTGCGACCAGGGCGGCAACCGCGTGGATCAGTCGGTCGACGTCGTCGGCCGTGGTGCCCAGGCCGATACTCGCACGCAGGGCGGCATCCACACCCAATCGGGTCAGGAGCGGATGTGCGCAGAACCGACCGTCCCGCACGCCGATCCCGTGTTCGGCCGACAGGTACGCCGCGACCCGACCGGCCTCGAATCCGTCCACGGTGAACGCGACGATCCCGACGTCCTCGCCACTGTCCGACCAGATCCGCAGCAACCGCACACTCGGGATCTCTCGAAGACCGGAACGCAACCGCTCGGTGAGATACCGCTCGTGATCGACTACTCGCTCACCGAGGTCCGTCAGGGCCGCACAGGCCGCGGCCACCGCCGCGGCGCCGAGAACATTCGGAGAGCCGGCCTCGTGCCGCTGCGGCGCCAGAGCCCATATCGCGTCTTCCGCGGTGACCCGGGTGACCGCCCCACCGCCCATGAGATAGGGTTCGGCGGCGTCGAACCAGTCCCGCCGCCCGACCAGAACCCCCGCGCCGAACGGCGCGTACAGCTTGTGTCCGGAAAACGCCAGATAGTCGATACCCGTTGCGCGCAGATCGATTCGGCGATGCGGTGCCAATTGGGCGGCGTCCACCAGGATCCGGGCACCGTGGCGGTGGGCGAGGGCGGCCAGGCGCTCCACGGGCAGCACCTCCCCGGTCACATTGGAGGCACCCGTGACGGCGAGCAATGCGGCGGGTTTCGCGCCCAGTTCGGCTGCCAGACGACCGATGGTCTCCTCGACGGTGTCGGCAACCGGCACCACGCGCCGGCCCCGCCGAATCCAGGGCAGGAAATTCGCGTGGTGTTCGATATCGAGGACCACGGTATCGCCGGGGACACAACCGGCCAGCAGGTTCAACGCGTCGGTGGTATTGCGGGTGAACACCACCACTTGGTCGTCGGCCCGATTCAGGAAGCGACCGACCGTCTCCCGGGCGTTCTCGTAACAATCGGTGGAAATTCGGGAGGCATAGCCGGCGCCCCGATGGACGCTGGCGTAGTACGGCAGCAGTTCGGTCACCCGTTCGGTGACCTGCGCCAGGGCGGGCGCGCTGGCAGCGTAATCGAAATTGGCGTACGTGCGGGTACCACCCTGCACCAAGGGAACTCGCAGATCACATCCGGACACGCGGGCGGTGGCACAGGTTCGGTCGAGCACAGCGGTCATTACGCAATCCCTTCGCTTCAGGGACTCCGTGGTGATCGGATGAACGGAGTCCGCGCTTGCCGCGCTCGGTTGAGCCGCGGCCCGGTCGTCACCCGGGGCACCCCACCGCGGAGGAGGGTTGCCGGCCAGCAAGCCGGGGCTTGACGCTGGCACTCATGACCTGGGGGAAAGGTTGGCAGAAGGGCGGCGGGCTTGTCAACTCGCGCCGTGCCGGGCCGCGCCGATCGATCGCCCGACTCGGCCATCGATCGATCACGGGTGGGATCTCAACGGCGCAAGACTTTTCGGGCGAGCCGGTTGCCCAGGAATTGGATCGCCTGTACTCCGGCGATGATCAGCAGCGTGGCCACCAGCGTGGCCTCCCAGTCGAAACGCTGGTACCCGTAGACGAGGGCGAAATCCCCCAGTCCCCCGCCACCCACCGTGCCCGCCATGGCGGACATGTCGACGATCGCGATGACCACGAAGGTGTAGCCGAGCACCAGCGGTCCCAGCGCCTCGGGGATCAGCACGGTGAGGATGATGCGCAGCGGCCCCGCCCCCATGGCACGTGCCGCCTCGATCACCCCGGGCTCCACGGTGACGAGGTTCTGCTCGACGATACGGGCGATACCGAAGGAGGCCGCAACGATCATCACGAACAGCGCGGCCTCGGTGCCGATGGTGGTGCCGACCACTTCCAAGGTGATCGGTCCCAGCGCCGCGAGCAGGATGATGAACGGGATGGGCCGGACGATATTGACCACCACATTGAGCAGGAGGTGAATCGGCGCATTGGCCAACAGCCCGCCCTTGCGGGTGGTGTAGAGAGCGGTTCCGAGAAACAGGCCGATCAGACCCGCCACCACGAAGGTTGCCGCCACCAGGTAGATCGTCGTACCGATCGATTCCAGCAGAACCGGCCGAAGCCTGTCCCAGTCCGTCTGCATCGGTTCTCCTCACCGCCGCCGAAGTTCGGTGACCACGGCCTCGACGGCGTCCGAGGGGCCGTCGAGCGCGAGCGTGATACTGCCGAAGGTTTTGTCCTGAAGGGTGCTCACTCCGCCGTAGACGACCTCGAACCGCACTCCGGCGTGCGCGGCGGCGGTCAGCGCGGGGCCGAGACCACGTTTGTCGTCGATATCGACGGTGACGAGCCGCCCCGGATGCAGTTCGCCGAGTCGGCGCAGTTCCTCGGGGGTGGGACGATTGTGCAGCACGGTCTCGACAAACGACCGGGTCGGCGTCGAGTTCGGGGCGGCGAACACGTCGAATGTGCTCGCCAGCTCGACGATCCGACCTTCCGCCAGCACTGCCACCCGATCGGCGACCGCGCGGATGACGTCCATTTCGTGCGTGATGACCACAATGGTGACGCCGAGTTCCCGATTGATCTTGCGCAGCAGGCGCAATACCTCGCCGGTGGTCTCCGGGTCGAGTGCGGAGGTCGCCTCGTCCGCGAGTAGCAACGACGGTGAGGTGGCCAATGCCCGGGCGATACCCACGCGCTGTTTCTGGCCGCCGGAGAGCTGATCCGGATAGTTATCGGCCTTATCGGACAGACCGACGAATTCCAGCAGTTCGGCCACTCGGGCCTTGCGTTCGGCCCGTGGCCGACCCGCCACCCTCAGGGCGTATTCGATATTGCCGGCGGCGGTGCGGGAGCGCAGCAGGTTGAACTGTTGGAAGACCATGCCGATATCCCGCCGCAGGCGGCGGACCTGTTTCTCCGGTACCCCCGTGATGGGGGTACCGCCGACCAGCACGGTACCGCTGGTCGGCCGCTCCAGCGCGTTGATCAGCCGCACCAGGGTGCTCTTACCGGCACCCGAGTAACCGATCACCCCGAAGATCTCACCCCGTTCGATCCGCAGATCGATATCGGTCAGCGCGACGTGTTTTTCCTTGCCATTGTGGAAAACCTTCTCGACGGAACGGAATTCGACAGCGGGCACGGCATCCACCTGCCCGGTACGCGGCGGGGTCACCGCCCGTCACGGATGGTCTGCTGGACCCGCTGCAGAATCTGCTCGAGCTCGGGACCGCTCCGACGCACCTCGACCGAGGTGCCTTTCGAGGATTCGGCGACCGCCCGTTGCACTTCCGGGTCGTGCCAGATCTCCACCAGTTTCAGATACACCGGGTTGTTCTTGTCCTCGGCTCGGGTGACGAACACGTTGATGTACGGTTCGGCCCCCGGACTCGACGGATCGTCCTTGTACAACACCGACTGCGGATCGATCCCGGAACGCTCCAGGAAGGTGTTGTTGATGACCGCACCGTCGACCGAATTCAACGACAGCGCCGTCTGGGTTGCGTCGACGGTGACAACCTTCACCTTCGACGCGCCCTTGTCGATATCCGCGGGCGAGGGCGCTCGGGTATCCGACGACAGTTTCACCAGGCCGGCCGACTGAAGCACGAACAGTGCCCGCGCCTGGTTGCTGGGATCGTTGGGAATCGCGATCTCACCGCCGGGCGGGATATCCGACACCGCCGAGTGCTTCTTCGAATAGAGGCCGAGCGGAACGATCTGAGTGGCGCCGATGGGCGTCAGATCGGCCTCGTCGGCCACGTTGTACTGCCCGAGAAACTGTAGGTGCTGAAACAGATTCACATCGATCTGCCGCTGTGACAGCGCGATATTCGGCTGGGAGTAGTCGGAGTAGTTCGTGATTCGCAGGGTGATGCCCTGCTCGGCGGCCTTGTCCTCGAAAACCTCCCATGAGCGGTCGCTTTCGGTCGTGCCGATGCGCACCACCGTCCCGGAGTCCGTGGTGCCACCGCAGCCGGCCGATCCCAGCGCCATGGCGGCCACCAGAACCGAGATGGCCACTACCCGATGAAAACCCACTCGTGCTCCCGATGATCGTCGCGATATGCCCCGATCATCCAATCGGGACGCCGCGACCCGAACAATGGTTCCGATTCCCGTGAACGAAACCCCGACCGTCCTTTTCGGCGGTCGGGGGTTTCGAAGCCGATCACCACAGCCACAGCCCCGGCATGTGCCCGCTCGCATTCGCCGCGGTGACAATCGTCGCCACCACAGCGAACAGAGCCAGCACGGCCCGGTCGGCGGAATCGAAACGCAGCGTGCGCAACCAGGTCCGACGCCCGGTGCCGAACCCGCGGAGATCGAGCGCGTCGGCGATGTCCTCGGCTTCCACGAATGCGCCCACGGTCACCGGCACGATCAGTGGTTGCAACTGCCGGACCCGGCGCACGGGATTGCGGGTGGGGGGCGGTTCATACCCGCGCAACCGTTGGGCGGCGATGGTCTCACGCACATCGGCCGCGATGGTCGGCAGGAAACGGAACGTCAGATCGATGGCGTACGCGAATCGGGCGGGCACCCCCAGCCGCGCGAAAGCGACCGAGAGATCACCGGGCCGGACCGCGAATGCCAGGGGAAACCCGGTCAGGGCGATTGCCAGAAAACGCAGCGCCAACATCCCGGTGTACGACACCGATGCCGTCGACACGGGGATATCGATCAGCGGCACTGTGAGCAATTCCGCTGCCGTTTCACCGTATCGTCGCGCGCCGACGATAAGACCGTTGATGCCCGCCAGCAGGAACACGAAGGCTCCGACGAACAACCAGTTGGTCCGGACGGCATGGAATGGGATCCGGGCGGACGCATAGAACGCGAAGGCGAGCGCGACGGCGATGGCCATCAACCGCAGATCCCGGATCTGCGTCACGATCACCACCGTCAGGGCGGGGACGAGGATCGGGATCCGGGGATCCCGGCGGCCGAGGAACGAGTCACCCGCCAGATACCGTGGGGCCTCCATCAGCGCCCCGCGTGTCGGGCCAGCGGTTGCCAGGCTCTGTCCAGCACCGGCACCAGGAGCAACGACACCAGACCGGTGGTGAGCACCGCGGGCAGGTACCCACCGGTGAACCAGTACACGACCGTCTGACCGAAGAGAACCTCGGTAACGGTGAACACCAGACCGGCGACGACCGCGACGGCCGTCAAGGCCACCAATCGGACGGCCTTACCGGATCGGCCGGACGGTTCGGGCAGATAGTGGGCGAGCAGGGCGGCGAACAGACCTATGAGCCCGTTGGCCAGGCCCCAGTTCCAGAAGGTGAGGAAGCCGAAGCCCTGGATCTGGTCCACCACCGCATTACCCACCAGACCGGTGAACAGACCGGCGATCGGTCCGAACCGGATACCGACGAAGGGGACGATGGCCAATGCGGGTCGGACCGCAACATTGGAGGTACCGGGGATGATGAAGCTGAACACCCCCAGCGCACCGTAGAGCGCCGCGCCGATGGCGCCGAACACCACGGTGCGTGAGTTCACGCTCCACGGACTGCCGACCGCGGCCTTGCTGGATGTCACGTGTTCTGCTCCACTTCGGGTTCGAAAAAGTTCCGGATCGATGGGGTGTCGTCGAGTGTGGACGACCGGCCGAGGCGACGCGCGAGTTCGTGTGGTGGGGGAATCGGTCCCGGTGTGGTCGTGGCGGCTCGGGCCGCACGCACGTAGTCGGTTTCGCGCAGCACCGCCCGCCCGTTCGGGCGGTCCGCCCCGGTGTGCCACAGAGACTCGTCGTGAACGATGTCGTAGGGGGTTCCGTCGGCACGCAGCGTCCCGTCCGCGACGACCAGCACCCGGTCCGAACGCCACAGGGCCAGATCGACCTCGTGCGTGATGAGGTAGACGCTGTCGATATCGGGCAGGGCCGAAATCGCGTCGAGGAAGTGGGTCGACGAACGCTGGTCCTGACCGGCGGTGGGTTCGTCGAGAATCAACGTCCGCGGTCGCAGGGTCAGTGCCAACGCCAGCGCCAGTCGGCGTTGCTGACCGAAGGACAATGTCCGGGGCGGCCGGTTCAGGATGTCCGGCTCGTCGGACAATCCCACCGCGGCCAGGGCCCGCGCCGAGATGCCTTCGATCTCGTCGGCGTCGACACCGAAGTTGCGTGGGCCGAAGGCGAGTTCCTCGGCGACCGTGGCGGCGAAGAACGCCTGGGCCGGGTTCTGGAACAGGTAGCCGATCAGTGCGGCGATCTCCTCGGCCCGGTGCTCGGCGGCCGGTCGTCCCTCGAGCTCGACCCGACCGGCCAGGACGTCCACCAGGCCCACCGCGGCGCGTAACAGGGTCGACTTGCCCGCCCCGTTGCGGCCCAGCACCGCAATGCGTTGCCCGGCGCGGAATTCCGTGTCCACCTCACGGATAATCGGGGTCGTCCCGTACCCCAATCGGGCGTCGGAGTACCGCAGTCGGATCTCGCCCGGATCACGTGGGGGCGGGAGCTGCCGAACCGGCAGCGTATCGGCGCGGGAGATCAATGTGTCGAACGGTAGCCGCACCGTGGTGGGGTCTGCGACACGCAGGAAACCGGTCATATCGCCGGAGTAGGTGATCTGCCCCTGCTCGAGGTAGACCACCTGGTCCGGAGCGATGGGAACGACCTCGTCGACCCGGTGTTCGATCACGATGCCGGCACCACCGCCGTCCACATGTTCCCGTAGCGCGCCCAGCACGCCAACGGCCGCGTCGGGGTCCAGATTGGCCAACGGCTCGTCGACCACGATCACCCGGGGGCGTAGCACCAGTACTCCGGCGAATGCCACGAGTTGCAGCTGTCCACCGGACAGTTCGTGGGTGGCCGCATGCAGCAGCTCGTCCGGAATACCGAGTTCTTCGACCACACCGCGCACCCGGGACTCGATGTGCTCCGGTGCTACGCCGCGGTTCTCCAATCCGAATGCCAGATCGGCCAGCACCGAATGCCCGACGACCTGTTTGGCCGGGTCCTGCAGCAGGGTTCCCACCGTCTCCGAGATCTTGCGGATGCTCAGCTCTTCGGCGGGAACACCGGCCACGGTGACATCGCCGGTGACCTCCGCGCGGTAGGCGTGCGGAACCAGGCCGTTCACCACCCGCATCAGGGTGCTCTTCCCGCAACCGGACGGCCCGGTCACCAGCACCAGCTCCCCCGGTTCGACCCGGAGGTCGGCGCCGCGGAGGGCGGGGCGAGCGCCGGCAGCGTAGGTGACCGTGACGTCGTCGAGGGTGATCAACGCGCTCATCGGGCCCGCCTTTCGATATCGACGCGGACCCCGAGGCCGGTGCGTTTCGTGCGGGCGGCTCGTGTGTCGACCGGCTCCGGCAGCGCGTAACCGCCGAGGGGCGGATACCCGCCCCGGCCGGCGAGGTGATCGACGTCGAGTAATCGGACGTCGAACGACAGATCCATGTTTTCGATCGGACTTCCTTCTCCCGCTGCGGAATTGACGTATCCCCGTTGTCGAGCACCGGGATCGCGCCCGTCGACGGCCCGAATCCCTCGGCTCGGTCGGTGTCGGCGTCTCCGGTGACGCCACGGTATGCGCTGCCTTCAGCGCCTGCACCGCGTCGACGTCCACTCCGCCGCCGCGGCGATACCGGGCGCACGGAATCGCAACTCGAACACAAGGGTTCGTTATATCCGGACGCGGATATGTGGGACGACAGTTAACTTCATGATGACCACAACCCCCGCGGGGTCATTCGGCCGCTTCGCGGGCGGCCGCGATCCCGGCGTCGTAGCTGTCGACGATGCGCCCGCTACCCGGCTCGTATCGCGAGCCCAGAGCATCGGGGGCGTAGGTCATGAAGACGACGTCGGGACGCCCGTCGTTGTACTTGCGGTAGGTGTCGTAGTCCCATCCCTCCGGGGCGAAGCGGTCGTCCCAGGGCAGGCGGGCGACGGGTTTGAATCCGCAGAATGCGTACAGGTCGGGCAGAACGGTGTCGAAACAGTTGAGGATGCGGCCGCCCAGTGACACCCGGACTCCCAGCAGCGCACTGGAGACGTGCGGGTAGCGACCGTCCTTGTGGGCCCATAGCGACAGGAGCTCGTCGCCGCGCAGGGCGCCGCCGGCCTTGCCGTCGTCGGTGACGAACAACCGCATCTTCCGGTACTCCTCCAGACTGTGCACGTTCACCGAGGCGGAGTATCGGCTGCTGTCCTTCAACGCTTGCATCTGTGCTTGGAAGTAATCGGCGTCGGCCGGGTCCAGTTCGTAGATATCCGGGGTGCTGCGACCATGTTTCCGCAGGAAGGCGGCGTACTCCTTCGGCAGGGTGTGTTTGGCGACGGGACGAATTTCACGATCGCCGAACTTCAGAACCCGAATGTCTTCGCCATGTGAATTGCCTCGTCCGTCCACCTCTCCTCGATGGGACGTCGTTCCTTTTCCGGGAGTTCGGGACTCCACCCCAGCGTTTTCCAGAACCGTTCCCGTTCGCTTCGGGTCAGTTCCGGTATCGGATCGACCATTTCGCACCTCCTTGCTCAGTTCGCGGTCGATACCACCCTGGACCTTGCCGACGTCTTCCAACGTCCCGCTGGTCTGCCGCAGTGGCCGCTCGGCGACTTCGGCAGTTTTCCGTATGACCGTCTTCAACCCTTCGACGACCGCTTTCATGCCGCATCGCCAATTACTCAAGAAACCCCTCTCACCCACCTGTCGCAACCGGCCCACCACACACGGCACCGAGGCGCAGGCCGTCCGAACGAGGAATTCCAGAGGCGGGTCTCAGATCGTCCACCGCCGTGTGACAGGCGCGCCGAATCCACTTCGGATCGCGGAGACGACCGTAGTGGAGTATCGGAGCACCGTCGCCGATCAAGATCATCTCGAGTGCAATTCGGAACCGGATCGCTCCGCGAGCATCGGGAACCACTCCGCTCGCGGCCGGTATTCGAATCATCCTCGTGATAACCATTCCTCCGGGTGAACCGGGCTGCTTCAATTCGCGCGGTCGGCGACGTCGCCGTCCACCGACTCTTCGGTCGGCCGGACCGACCACGTCGTCACACCGGTATCGGTCGTGACGGCGCCCCGGCCCGGTCGAGGAGAACGACAACCAGGACCGAACCGCACCGGCCGAGTCTCCCGGGACCGCGCGATCCGCTGCGGCGAGCCCCGCCGACGGACCGGAGGACCCCTCGCCTCGTGCCGGTGGCAGGATAGGAGGACCGTATGCTTCCCGTTCTCGATCTGCGTGACGCCGAGACCGACCCGGACGGGTTCCGGGAGCGGCTGTTGGCCGCCACTCACGAGGTGGGGTTCTTCTACCTCACCGGACATGGGATCGCCCCCCGGCGGTTCGACGAGGTGCTGGGTCTGGCCCGGCGGTTCTTCGCGTTGCCCGCCGAGGCCAAGGAGGAGATCGCCCAGTTGAAGAGCCCGCAGTTCCGTGGGTATTCCCGACTGGGTGGCGAACTCACCAACGGGCAGGTGGACTGGCGGGAACAGATCGATATCGGCCCGGACCGGGAGGTGATCCCCGGCGCGCAGGGGTACTGGCGACTCCAAGGCCCCAATCTGTGGCCCTCGGCACTACCGGAGTTGCGACCGGCGTTCGAGGCGTGGAGTGCCGACCTGTCGGAGGTGGGTTTGCGGCTGCTGCGACATTGGGCGGTGGCGCTCGGCGCGGTGGAGGACATCTTCGACCCGGCCTTCGCCGATCGGCCCGCCACCCTGATCAAGGTGGTGCGCTACCCGGGCAGCGCGGACACCACGCAGGGGGTGGGAGCGCACAAGGATTCCGGAGTATTGACCCTGCTGCTGGTCGAACCGGATTCCCACGGTTTGCAGGTGGAATTGCCGGACGGCGAGTGGATCGATGCCCCACCGTTGCCGGGGGCGTTCATCGTCAATATCGGCGAACTGCTCGAGGTCGCCACCGGCGGATATCTGCGGGCGACCAGGCATCGTGTCCTCGCTCCCGCACCGGGCACCGACCGTGTCTCCATCCCCTACTTCCTCAACCCCGCGCTCGACGCGCGGATCCCCATCATCGACCTCCCCCCGGAGTTGGCGGCCCGATCGCGGGGTGTGGAGGCCGATCCGGCGAACCCCATCTTCGACACCTACGGAGAGAACGCGTGGAAATCGCGTACCCGCGCCCACCCGGATGTCGCCGAACTGCACCACGGCATAGTGCCCACCGGTCCGGCGCGCGCCTACTGAAAGCCGTGCGGCGGGAATTACGTTTGCGCTGATCGCAATTGTTCGGCGGGGCACACCGCCGATCTACGGTGGCGGGGTGTTCGACGTCCGTCGCCGGTCGGTCCGCGCAGAGATCGTGGTCCCCGGTGCGGTCACCACATCTCCGACACTCTACGAAAACCACTCTGGCCGAAAGGTTTTCGAACCAGAGTTTCGTCAACCGGCAGAATCCGAGGAGTCTCGATGACCACCACCCTGTTACCTCCCGACCGTTCGACCGCTTCGTCCGAGAGGGATGCCCAGTGACCGCCACCGACTCTCCCACCGTTCCACTGCTCACCTCGACGGAGGAGGCGCTCGCCGTGGCCGAGGAGGTGGCCGCCGAGATCGCCGCGGGCGCGGTGCAACGTGAACTGGACGGGGTGCTGCCCGAAGAGCAGCTGCGTCTGGTGGCCCGCTCCGGTCTGCTCGGTATCGCCGTCCCCGCCGCACACGGCGGTCCGGACCTGCCCCGTGCCGTGGTGGTGGAGGTCCTGCGCCGGTTGGCGCGAGCCGATGCCTCGGTCGGGCAGCTGCTGCTCTCGCATTTCGTGCTCGGTCAGGCGATCACCGGGCTCGGCGACGCGGCTCCCGCCCCGCGTCTCTATGCCGATATCCTCGCCGGCGCCCAACTGGGCAATGCCACCGTCGAGCGGGGCACGCGCACATCTGTGGAACGACGCACCACGGTGCGCCGCCGACCGGGCGGAGGGTGGGTACTCAACGGCCGGAAGTTCTACGCCACCGGCGCGCTGGGTGCGAGCTGGATCGGGGTCGCCGCCCGAATCGAGGACTCCGATCCACCGTCGGGGGCCACGGTCTTCGTCAAACCCACCGATCCCGGTGTCACCCTGAACCTGGACCGCTGGACATCGTTCGGTCAACGGGGCACGGCCAGCGGCGAGGTGGTGCTCGACAATGTGGAGGTCGCCGACGACCTGGTCATCGAGGAGGGACCCGACCCCGACCCGGTGACCGCGCCACCGTCGGTGCTAGGCGCTTTCGACCAGGCCCTGCACACCGCCGTGGATGTGGGGATCGCGCGCGCCGCCCTCGAGGACGGCGCCGAGTTCATCCGCACCCGCAGCCGGCCCTGGTTCGAGGCCGGAGTCGACAATGCCGCCGACGAACCCCATGTGGTGCGTCGGATCGGGGAACTCACCGCGCGCCTGTACGCGTTGGAGGCGCTGCTCGCCACAGGAGCCGGCCTGGTCGACACGGCCTTGGCCGAACCGGAGTTGTCCCGTGATTCGGCCGCGCGGACCTCGCTGACGGTGGCGGCGGCCAAGGCGTTGGCGCAGGAGTTCGCGGTGGAGATCGCCTCCGGAGTGCTCGAGCTGACCGGTGCGTCGGCCACCGATCGGGCCTATGCGCTGGACCGGCACTGGCGCAATGTGCGGGTGCACTCTCTGCATGATCCGGCCCGATGGAAGTACGTCCACCTGGGTAACCACACCCTTCACGGCACCAGGCCGCCGCGCCTGGGCGTGCTGCTGTGAGGAGCATGTCATGAGTGGGTTCTATCTGACCGGAAGTATCAATGTCACCACGGTTGCCGACGCGTTCGACCTCGTCGGCACCCGGCTCCAACCCGGTGTGACCCGGGTGCCCGACGGCGAACCCGGTGAACGCGCCAATTGGGTGCTGACCCAGGCCGATCTGTTCCTGAACAACCCGACCCTCGACGTCGTGGACGGCACGGCCCGGGTGCGCCCCGGGGTGTCGGTGGCATTCGACGAGATCGACTACCACACCGTGGCGGCCGAGTCGTACCGGATTTTCCTCGATGCGCGGCGACGTGGGGTATTGGCCCCGGATTCTCGGTTCCTGGTGTCCATTCCGACGCCCCTCAACGCCGTCAATTCGTTCGTCGAATTCGATTCCCGGGTGGAGGTCGCCCGCGCCTACGAGGAGGCGCTTCGGCCCAGTGTCACGGCTCTCCAGGAGGCGATCCCACCCCAGGATCTGGCCATCCAATGGGATCTGCCCACCGAACTGGCGACGGTGGAGGGATGGTTTCCCAACCCGTACCCCGATGCGGAGGCGATCTACGCCGCTACCGCGCGACTCGCCGAATGGGTGGACGAGGACGCGGAGCTGACCTTCCATCTGTGCTACGGCGACTCCAAATTCGGTGCGTCACCGTTCATGGGCGAACCACCCGACGCCGAGGCCGCGGCCCGCGGCGGCCGCCACGTCCTGCCCCGCGACGCGCGCGCCATCGTCGCCGTCGCCAATGGATTGTCCCGGCATATCACCCGCCGTATCGATGCCGTCCATGCGGCGACCGTGGCGACCTGGACGAAACGGGCGCATTGGCAGCCGTTGTCCGATCTGGCCCTGGAACCGGAGACGGAGGTGTACCTCGGGCTGCTGCACGCCGAGGACGGCGCCGGCGGCGCCCGGGCCCGCGCCGCGCTCGCCGCGCAGTTCTTGTCGACCTTCGGCCTCTCCACCGAGTGCGGGTTGGGGCGGCACTCCCCGAAACAACTCGCCGCGGTGCTGGACGGCTGGAGCGAGCTGAACTCCGGTAAGTAGCCGCCCTTGGTCGACCTACTTTCGAGAAGTCGTTTCATGGACCATTTTTCGAAGTATGGATGACAATCCATAACGCATCACCCTCGTCACCGGAGCCGGCCGTGGTATCGGCGCGGCCACTTCGGTGGCATCGGGGCGTTGCGGCTTTCATGTGATCGTGAACTACCGTCGGGACACCGACGCGGCCGAGGACGTGTGCGGGGGCAGCGCCCGAACCGCCCGCGCCGATATTCGGGATCCGGAACAGGTCACCGAGAGGGTCGCGGCCGCCGAACTCGTCGACGCCCTGGTCTGCAACGTCGATGTCGATCCGCCGTTCGCCGCGTTCGAGTCGATGCCGTGGGAGACGTTCATCGGGAAGGTGGAGGGGGATCGGCCGCCGCCTTCCACATCACCCGTGCCGTCTGCCGGGAATGCGCGAGCGCCGCGGCGGGCGCATCGTCTACGTGTCCGGACCGAGCGCCGATATCGCCCGCCCCGGCACCATTGCCCACGCAACCGCCAAGGTGGCCTCAACACCTTCGCCTGCTTCGTGGCCGCCGAGGCCGGACCGCACGGAATCACCGCCGATGACATGGCATCGCCGCGGTTCGCATCGAAGACTCCGCTCCCGCCCGCACCCCGGACCTTCAACGGTCCATCGTCCACCGGTCGATGCTGGGCCGCATGGTGGACGCTGAGGCCGCGGTGATCGTCTCGCTGATGAGCACCCCACGTTCGAAAGCCCATATACCCGTGGACGCCGGTTTCCGCGTATCGACCCCGTCCTGATCGGTCGGCACGCCGAATTCAGCGATCGACCAGGCGCGGCGGCGGAGCTCCCGCCAGTTCGGGGCCGACGGCCACCCGGCTGCCGGGAGTCCGACCACGGCCCCATCCCAGCTCCTTGCGATAACGGCCGATGTGCTCGGATCGAATGGCCTCGGCATCGGACAGCGGCGTCACCTGGGGCGCCACGTACAGAGCGTCCGTGGGACAGTACGCCTCGCACATGAAGCAGGTCTGGCAATCGGATTGCCGCGCGATCACAGGGATGTCATCGGCCACCCGGTCGAAAACATTGGTGGGGCAGACGTCCACGCATTTATCGCAAGCGATGCAATCCCCGGCGCGGATCAGCTCGATCATCAGGCCACCGCCCGTACCGGCTCAACCGCGGGCGCGGCCCAGACCTCGTCGGCTCCCCCGGACAGGATGTGATGATGCTGTCCGGGATCCAGGTCGGGGAAGTCGGCGCGTTTGCTCATACCCCGGGTCTCCGTGCGTTGCAGCGTCGAGCGGTACATCAACCGCCCCACGGCGGTGATCGCCGCCGCCTGCCGGGCGCGGACCCGATCCTCCCCACGCTCACCGCCCAGACTGTCGACGGCCGTGTCCCACAGTGCGTCCAACGCGGCCAACGCGGGCCGGATCCGGTCGCCGTGCCGCAGGTAGTTCTTCTCGAACGGGATCAGCTCCCGCTGCGCGGCCGCGAGCACCTCGGTGGCGCCGATCGAGGCGTACCCTTCCGGCCGCAGCCCGGTCCGTCCGGCGCCCCGCAGCGCCGAGAACGTGGGCCGGCCCGACCGCCGAGCGAAACCGGCGGCACCCGTCCCCGCCCAACTGCCCGACGACATCGCCCACGCCGCATTGTGGCTCCCACCACCGGTGAATCCGCCGCAGATCCGTTCCCGAGTTGCGGCGTCTCCCGCGGCGTACAGGCCCGGGACGGTGGTGGAGCAGTCGTCGGCGACCACATCGATACCGCCGGTGCCGCGCACGGTACCCTCGGCCAGCAGATCGATCTCGAACCGGTCGGTGAACGGGTTGATCCCACGCCGGTCGAACTGGAGGAAGAAGTTCGGCTGCCCCAACCGCATTCGGGCCCGCGTCGTGGCATCGGCCCGGTCCAATTGTGCGAACACCTTCTCCGACAGCAGGGTTCGGGCGATGACCGAACGGCCCTTGGTCGAACCCGCGCCCTCGAGTACCCGGCCGTCCTCGTGGAAGAAGGTCGCATAACGGTAATAGGCGGTTTTGGTGATGGTCGAGCCCTTGGGCGCGATCGCGTAGGCGTTGGAGAACTCCATGCCGGAGAAGGTTGCGCCCACCTCGGCGGCCATGAGTGCCCCATCGCCGGTGTCGACATCGGTGCCCAGCGCATGGGAGAGGAAAGCGCAACCGCCGGTGGCCAGTACCACTGCCCCGGCAGCGATACGGTAGTCGCGGTCGAGTCGACGTCGATACCCCGCGGCGCCGCGCACGACCCCGTCGGCGTCGACCAGTAGTTCGAGCGCGGGGGAATGATCGAGGATCCGCACACCCAGGCGTTTCACCCAGGCCCGCATCCGCCGCATGTACTCCGGCCCCTGCACCCCGGTGCGGATCTGCCGGCCGGTATCGGCGTCCACCGGGAAGGGATACCGTCCCTCGACGGCCAGACGGTTCATATTGCGGTAGGTCTGGTCGAGAACGCGATCCATCCAGTAATGGTCCGCGAGATATCCGCCGAGCTCCTCCCGGGATGCCTTCGCCTTCGCGCGGGCCTCCGCTTCGGGCTCGACGTACCAAACACCGGTACCGGCGGGGGCAGTAGCGCCGCTGGTACCGCAATATCCCTTGTCGACCAGAATCACCTCGGCACCCGCCTCCCGGGCGTGAATGGCGGCCCAGCAGGCTGCCGGTCCCCCGCCGATCACCAGCACATCGGTATCGGTCTGCCACGGTTCCTTCATGGGTCCGCTCCTGTCGCGCGTCGAGACTCCCACCGACTGCGCGGCAATCGGCGGTGGGTGCGGGGAATCGGGAATCGAACTCCCGTCACGGGGTTCACCGGCCGACGGGCAACGGTCGAATCGCACTGTCACCGGAGGGTCTTCCGCGATCCGCACTGTCCCGAACAATAGGCGGCGCACCTTCCATCCAGGAGGTTTGCGTTCACCGTGATCCTGAACCAGGGTTCCCGGTACGAAAGCGCGGATCGGTCCGGACCTGCGGCACATACCCCCACCGCCCACGGACACACTCGCCCCGAAGCGGCGACATCGCGATATCAGTACGCCGAGAACGCACCACGGTAGGCGGCCGCCGGATGGGTGTCGGGGAGTCGGTCACGGCCGGTCGCCTTACGGCGCGCGGTGCCCTCGACATAGTCGTGCCGCGCCAGACCACGGCGGCGCAGCACGGGCAGGACCTCATCGATGAACTCGACATAACTGCCGGGAATGGTCGCGTTGACCACGTTCACCCCGTCGATTCCCGCGTCACGCCAGCGGTGCAGCTCATCCGCGATCTGCTCCGGGGTGCCGGTGATACGACCGTACCGGCTGCGCAACCGGGCCAGATCCCGCACCGTGGGTTCCCGGTCCGGCACGGCTTCCCGCAACCAGGCGAGCGTACTTCTGGTGCCTTCGGTCTCGATTTCACCGATCGGCGTATCGAGTTCGTAGAACCCGAGGTCATAGCCGAGACCGCCGGCCGCGTGGGCGATGATCGCACTCGGATCGATCACCTCGTCCAGTTCCGCGGCCTTACGCCGCGCCTCCTCCTCGGTGCTGCCGACGACGAACGACAGTCCCTGGAAGAACCGCAGATCTTCGGGAGCGCGACCGGCCCGGACCACCAGCCGGCGGGTATCGGTGATCAATGCCCGCGCGGCCTCGGGAGTAGGCGAAACGATGAACTGGGCCTCGGCGTTGCGAGCGGCGAAACGGCGACCCGCCGATGACGAACCGGCCTGAAACAGGACCGGGGTGCGCTGCGGTGAGGGCGCGACCAGGTGCGGACCCTCCACACGGTACCGCCTCCCGTCGTGGTGGATCTTGTGCACCTTGTCGAAATCGGCGTGGATACCGGAGGTTTTGTCCTGGATCAGGGCGTCGTCGTCCCAGGAACCTTCCCACAGTTTGTAGACGACCTCGACGTATTCCTGGGCCCACTCGTAGCGTTCGTCGTGGGGGGTGATGGTGTCGTAGCCGAAGTTGCGCCAGGCGTTGTTCGACAGGCCGGTGACGATATTCCACGCGATCCGCCCGTTGGAGGCGTGGTCGAGGGTGGAGATCTTACGGGCGAAATCGAACGGATGCTCCTGCAGGATGGAACTCGTGACGGCGATGCCGAGATGTTCGGTGTGAGAGGCCAGGGCGGAGGCCAACACCAGGGGGTCGTTGCTCGGGATCTGGAGTCCTGTTTCCACGAATTTGCGCCACGATCCGCGATAGTCGTCGTAGAGGCCCACGACATCGGCGAAGAAGATGTAGTCGAATTTTCCCCGTTCCAGGGTTTTTGCCAGGGATATCCAGTGATCCAACGAGTTGAAATTCGATTGCTGCGCTTCGGGTAGACGCCATGCGCCGTGCAGAATATGCGACGTGGTGTTCATAACGAACGCGGAGAAACTCAACGGCGCGGTCATGGAAACACCTTCCGATAATCGTTGTTCGCCCCTGTTGGGTTACGCGACAATACGAAGCGGCACCGGGATGAGGCACGCGATAAAAACGTGATGATCGCAACCGGTGCCTCTCGCACACCGGGTCGCCGATATCTTTGGCGATGAGGAGGATACGGGCGAGAAGACGAGCAGTGCGCGCGCTCGGGGCCGTGTACCGGTGACGGTCGATCCCCCCTATGTCTCTCCGGCGGCACTCGCCGATTCCGGCGCTCGATATCCCCGACCCGGCGATGAGCGTGCGGTCCGGGGACAGCATCGGCGCGTGACGATCGCACGAGCGCCGACCGGACGATGCGCGGGCACTATGGCCCGGACCGTCCCGAGAGTCGGTATCGCACCTCGGAGCAGCGCACGATCGCGGTCGGCGAGCACCCTGCGCGGGGCGAAGAGCGGGTGTCGAGCGCTCGACGGGCCGTCACGACAGGTTCTTGGCGAAACGATTCGACAGCGGCAGCGTGTGGTACGGCGCAAAGATCGGAATGCGGTGATAACCACTGCGTTCGTAGAAACGGACCGCGACCGGTTGCAGATGCCCGATCTGCAGGATCACCCGGGGCAACCCGGCCGCACGCACCGCCTCCTCGGCGGCGGTGAGCAACAGTTCGGCCACCCCCGTGCCGCGGAACTCGGGTCGGACGAACATGCGTTTCACCTCCAGTTCGCCCGCGTTCCACCGCACGGCGACATGCCCGGCGGGACCGGTGGCGTAGGCGACGAAGGTGCACAGCACAGTGGTCGGATCGACGGCGTTCGCCGTCCTGCGCAGCTGCGGGTCCATATGAGCGTAACGCGGCCCGACCTCCGCGGCCATCTCCGCACGGAGCAGCACCGCATCCGGATGATCCCACGCGACCGACCGCACGGTGTGAGGTGGCCGATGCGGTGCCACACCGGCGGCCGGCATCGGACTCGTTTCGAGCGAAATAGGCCACGAACCCCCGACGACACCCACCTCGATCATGCGGCGCGCACCTGCGGTAGACCCCATTCCCGGGCGAGCAGACGGTGCGAGGTCAGCCGGTCCTCGTGTCGATGGGTGACGCTGGTGACGACGAGCTCATCGGCCCCGGTCAACCGTTGCAGAGCGTCGAGTCGGGCGGCGACGGACGCCGGTGTGCCGACGAATTGGGTGATGACGCGGTCGTGTACGAGACGTCGCTGCTGTTCGGTCAATGGCGGGGCGGTATCGGGGTCCAGGTATTCGGCGGCGCCCGCACCGCTGCGGATGCTGTACACCCAGTGCCCATAGGTGGAGGCCAGATGCCGGGCGGTCTCGTCGTCCTCGGCGACCACGACATCCGCCGAGACCACCAGGTATGGCTCAGGATAGTGCTCCGACGGACGGAACGCGGCTCGGTAGGCGTCCACCGTTTCCAGGATCGTGCCGGGTGAGACGTGGTAGTTGGCGGCGAACGGCAGGCCGAGCCGTCCCGCCAACTGTGCGCTCTCCCCGCCGCTGCTGCCGAACAACCACAACTGGACCTGCGCCCCCTCCCCCGGTACGGCATGAAGGTCGATACCGTCGGGGGTGGTATGGGTTCCGGCGAGCAGGGCCCGGATCTCCTCGACCTGCCGGGTGTAGTCCAGGGGTTCGGCGCCCGGCAGTTGCAGCGCCGCCATGGTGGCCACGAGTCTGCTGGTGTCCTGGATCTGCGCCGGAGTGAACGGAGGCGGAACGACCACCCCATCCCGCACCACGGTCGGACGGTCCGGCCCCGCCACCGGCGATGTCCCGGTGCGGATCTCGGAGAACCGGTGCGCCGAGCGGCCCAGTCCCAGATCCAACCGACCCGGGTAGAGGGCGTCGATGGTGCCGAACGCCTCCACCACCGACGCGGAGGTGTGATGGCCGGCCTGCACGGCGGCCGAGCCCACCCGGATCGTCTCGGTGGCGGCTGCGATCAGCGCGATCAGTTCGGTCGGTGCCGAGGACGCCACCGCGGCGAAATGATGTTCGGCCACCCAGTACCGTCGATAGCCCCAGGCCTCGGCGTGGCGGGCCAGGTCGATGGTGTTGCGGATCGCCTGCCGCGCATCCGAACCGGCGCTGATCGGGGACAGATCCAGAATCGACAGCGGTACCGTCATGATGCCCGCACCCTTTCGCTCGAGTGATGGGGGTGGCGCAGGCCCAGGTGTTCGCGCAGGGTCGTGCCGGTGTATTCGGTGCGGAAACTGCCGCGGTCCTGAAGTTCCGGAACCACCAGATCGACGAACTCGTCCAATCCCGTCGGGGTCAGGTGCGGGACGAGGATGAACCCGTCGGCGGCATCTTCCTGGATGTAACGATCTATTTCGGCGGCGACCTGGGCGGGGGTGCCGACGAACTGCCGGCGCGCGGTGACCTCGATGATGAGCTCACGAATGCTCAGTTTCTCCGCCTCGGCCTTGGTCCGCCACTGTTTCGCCACCGCCGAGGGGTCCTTGGTGTGCCGCACCCGCCCTCGGGTGATGGTCGCGTCGTCGACGGGGTCGATATCGGGCAACGGACCGTCGGGGTCGTAGGCGGACAGGTCGCGTCCCCAGACCTGTTCGAGGAAGGCGATCGCGGTTTGCGGACCGACCTGCTGCAATCGGATGTGCCGCGCGCGTTCCTCCGCGTCGGCGCGGCTGTCGCCGAGGACGAAGGTTGCGGCCGGCAGGATCAGGAGATCGTCGCGATCGCGACCGTATTTGGCCAGCCGGTTCTTCATATCGGTGTAGAAGCGTTTACCGGACTCCAGTTCCCCGTGCCGGCTGAAGATGGCGTCCGCCTTGGCGGCGCCGAATTCGCGGCCCTCGTCGGAGTCACCGGCCTGCAACTGCACCGGATAACCCTGCGGGCTACGCGGCAACACGAAGGTGCCCTCGATATCGAACTGGTCGCCGACGTGTCGGAAGGTCGGCAGCGGCGGAGTGAAAACACCGCGTTCCCGGTCCACGACGAGCGCGTCGGCGGGCCAGCTGTCCCAGAGTTCACGAACGGTGTCGACCATCTCGGCGGCCCGGGTGTAGCGCCGGGAATGATCGAGATAGCCGCCCCGGCGGAAGTTCTCCCCCGTGAACGCGTCCGAGGAGGTGACCGCGTTCCACGCGGCGCGCCCGCCGGACAGGTGATCCAGGGTGGCGAATTGCTTGGCCAGTTCGAACGGTTCGTTGAAGGTGGTGTTGATGGTTCCGGCCAGTCCCAACCGGCTCGTGACACCGGCGAGCGCGTTGAGCACGGTGAAGGTGTCGGGGCGGCCCACCACATCCAGGTCGTGGATCAGACCGCGATGTTCACGCAACCGCAACCCTTCGGCCAGGAAGAAGAAGTCGAACAGGCCGCGTTCGGCCGTGCGGGCCAGGTGCACGAAAGAGTCGAATGCGATCTGGCTGCCGGATTCCGGATCGCTCCAGACCGTGGTGTTGTTGACCCCCGGGAAATGAGCGGCCAGATGAATCTGTTTGCGTACCTTCGGTTTCGACATGCTCATGCCTTCTCGGTCGCGTAACGGTTGGCGGGGCGCGGCAGGCCCAGACGGGCGCGCAAGGTGTCGAACGGGGTCGGTATCCGATGTAGGAAAGCAGCGAGGGCCAACGGTTGGAGCACCACACCGTCGGCGGCGCATTCTCGATCCACCTGCACCAGCAGGTCCCGCAGGGTGTCCGCGGTGCCGATATGGCGCACGGTGTTCGGACCCGAGGTCGCCGTCCATCGCTCCAGGGCGTCGACCTCGTCCGTCGCGGCGCGCACGGTTTCGGCGAGATGGACCTCGATATCGAGCAGCACGCGCACCTGCCGCGGGTCGCGCCCTGCGGCCGCCACCGCGGATCGCAGCATCGAGCGGGCTTCGGCGGCCGCGGCGAGATCACCGGAAGCGATACGGATCAGGTCGGCGCGGTGTACGGCGACCCGAGTGGCATGCGCGCCATCCGCCCGCACCGCGATCAGGGGCTGCCCCTGGGGCGGTCGGGGGGTGATGGACGGGCCTTTGACCGAAAAGTTCTCGCCGACGAAATCGATGTAGTGCAGTTTGTCGCGATCGATGAACCGGCCGGTGGTCACGTCCCGGATCTCCGCGTCGTCCTCCCAGCTGTCCCAGAGTCGGGTCACCACCTCGATCGCTTCGTCCGCTTCCTGCCACAGGGATGGTTCGGACTGTTGCGGCTTGCGGCCGAACAGTTTCGCCTGCCGAGCTCCGGCCGATACGGTTACCTCCCAGCCCGCGCGGCCGAAGGTGGCGTAGTCGAGACTCGCTATCGCCTTGGAGATGTGGAACGGCTCGGTGTGCGTGACCGGCGCCTGCGGGATCAGGCCGATACGGCGGCCGGCCGCGGCCACCCGGGCGGCGGTGCCGATCGCCTCGAGCCGACCGCGGGCCCCCTCGGCCTGCAGCGCGAACGAGTCCGGGAAAAAGGCCAGGTCGAGACCGGCCCGGTCGACGGCACCCACCACATCCACCCAGTACTGTCCGGTGAACAGGTCCTCCGCCCGGGAGTCGGCGCGGCGCCAGGACGCGGGGTGGGCTCCCGTACCGGCCAATTCGATGGCGAGCAGCGGCGGATACCTGTGCGACATCACGCGGTCCTTTCTCTCGATCGCCGCCGGTCGGCGGCGCCGGTATGGCCGGCAACAGTTCTCGCGTGTACTCGTGTCGGGGCGTATCGAAGATCTCGGCCACCGGGCCGGTTTCGACGATGCGCCCCGCACGCATGACGGCGACCCGGTCGCGCACGCGGCGGACCACGGCCAGGTCGTGGGAGATGAACAGATGGCTCGGATCCAGTTCCGCCTGCAGATTCTCGAGCAGCTCCAGGATCTGCGCCTGCACCGGGACATCCAGAGCCGAAACCGGTTCGTCGAGGGTCACCAGATCCGGACGCAGGACCGGCGCCCGGGCGATCGTCACCCACTGTCGCCGGCCGCCGGACAGCTCCGCGGGGCGGCGAGCCGCGTAATCACGCGGCAACGTCACCTGCTCCAACAGATCGGCGACCCGCTCCCGACGGATTGCGCGGTCACCGATACCGAAGGCCCGCAGCGGTTCGGCCACGATACATCCGATGGTGAGCTTCGGGTTCAGGGACGCGTACGGGTTCTGATACACCACCTGCACCTGTCGCCGCAGTTCCCGCAATCGGGCACCGCGCAGTCCCTCGATATCGGTGCCGCCGAATTCGATGGTGCCCCGATCGGGTGTTTCGAGTCGGGCGATGAGCCGAGCGGTGGTGGACTTACCGGAACCGGGTTCCCCGACGACGGCGAGGGTTTCCCCCCGATCGACGGTGAGTGGGACATCGTCGACCGCTGTGGTCGCGGTGGGGCCCGAACGGTATTCGGCGGTGAGCCCTTCGATCCGAAGCAGCGCCGACGCCGCGGGCGACCCGCTATCCGCGCGTCCACCGGTCGCGCTCACAGCGACCACCCGGACAGGTAGGCCCGTGGCACCTGTTCGGCCAATCGGGTGGTGAAGCGCCAACCGTGACCGATGAAGGCGCGGATCCGACATGCGGTGGCCATCAACGGATCACCGTCCGGTCGAGGCTCGGCGGTGTCGCGCGGCAGCGAAACGATGTGTCGATATGGCTCCGGATCGGCAGATGTCACCGCAGTCCCTCCTGCGCCAGGGCCCGACCGATGCGCTGGGTGGCGAGCACCATCACCACGATGACCGGGCCGGACAGGGCGGTCAGCCACCAGGCGGTGGCGAGATAGTTGCGTCCCTCGGAGATCAGCAAGCCCCATTCGGGAGTCGGCGGGGCGGCCCCGTATCCCAGAAAGCTCAGCGAGGAAACGGCGAGCACCGCGATACCGAACTCGACGGCGGCCAAGGCAGCGACGGGTGCATGGGCATTGCGCAGGACATGTCGGACGAGCACGGTGTACCAGCACACCCCGCACGAGAACGCGGCCTCCACATACGGTGCCCACCGCACCGGACACCAACCCCAGCAGCGAGCCGACGATCAGCCCGATCAGCACCGCGAGTACCGTCGCGGTCAGTGACAGCGCGGCCACGTGAACGACTCTGGTGTACAGGTCGCGGCCCAGATTTTCGGTGCCGAACCAGTGCTCCGCGCCGGGGACCCGGAATTTCTCGGCGGGCACCCCGGTCAGCGGGTCACCGCTCGCGAACAGTGACGGCGCCACCGCCCAGCCGAGCACGAGCACCACGACACCGCCCTGAATTCCCACCCCGCCGCAGGCCGCGCGGGCGGGGGTGGCGACGATGGCACCGAACAGGGCCACAGGTCTTTTCATGCGTTTCTCCGGAACGGACAGCGCCGAAAGGCACGCGAAAGGCGATGCCGCAGTCCCGGGGCCGACGGGCCTCGGGTGATGGAAACGACCCTAGGTACCCGTCGGGCCCACGTCGCCGGTCTGGATCACACTGAATCCAACCCCTCGTCGCAGGAGACCGGCCGGCTCAGCCGTGGTTCACCGAGCCGGTGCGCAGACTCGCCGCCGCCCGCACCACTGGCGCCCACCGGTCGGCGTAGGCCGCGATGGTCCCGTCTTCGGCGAAAGTCTTGTCCGACAGGTACAGACCCGGCGCCGGGCAGGTGGCGCCGAGTTCCACCAGCACCGGTTTGAGCAGCAGATCCGGTGCCAGGGCGTGCGCCGGACCGGCGCCCAACATCACGGGTACGGCGACCACACCCTCCAGTCCGGTACCGCCGTCGAACTGTTCCAGGAACAGTTTCAGCAACCCGGTGTAGGTGGCCTTGAACGTCGGGCTGGCGAAAACCGCGACCTCGGACGACGCGACGGCACGCACTTTCTCCTCGACGGCGGGATCCCCCCAGTTCAGCAACGCCGGTCCCAGCGTGACCAGATCGATCACCCGGGGTTCCACATCCTGCCGCAGGCGCCGTGCGACCAAGGTGGCCGCCGCCAGGGTCCGCGACGCCGCCTTCGGATTACCCACCACAACGGAGACAGTCATCGTTCCTCTTTTCGCTCGCGTAGTCGGTTGCAAACCCCGTCGGCCGGCGATGGGATTCGCCGACCGCCCCGCCCGGAGGGTGAACTTCCGACATATCACCCGGTTGCTCCGACCTTCGGTCGTGTGCCGCGCGCCACCTCGTCGGAGAGCACGGTCGAGCCGGGGCCACCCGGTCGGTAACGGGCGCCCCGATGCTCGGCGGGGAGCCGGTCGCCCGCCCCGAACAGCGAGTTGCGCAGGGTACCCGGCTCGTATTCGGTGCGATACACCCCGCGGTCGGTCAGAACCGGCACCACATATCGGACGATGTCCTCGAAGGTGCCCGGGGTGATGGCGTAGGCGAGGTTGAAACCGTCCACATCGGTCTCGGCGACCCACTCCTGCAAGTGGTCGGCGATGGTCTCACCCGAGCCCACGAAAACCGGTCCGACACCGCCGATGGCGGCGAAACGGCCGATATCGCGCACGGTCCATTCCCGGCCCTCGTCGTCGGCTTCCTGGAAGGCGGCCACAATCGATCGGATGGCATTGCTGTCCACCTCGCCGATCGGATCGTCCAGGTCGTAGCGGGACAGATCGACCCCCATCCAGCCGGACATGAACACCAGCCCGCCCTCGACACTGGCGTAGGACAGATACTCCTCGTGTTTACGCTGCGCGGCTTCGTCGGTGGCGTCGGGTATGAGGGTGGCCAAAGCGTAGATCCGGGCGGCGTATCGGTCGCGACCTGCGGCCTCCAGCGCGTCGCGCACATTGCGAACGGTCTGCTTCAGCACCCGTTTGGAGGGGGCGGCCACGAAAATCGCCTCCGCGTTCTCGGCGGCGAACCGCACCCCCCGTGGGGAGGCGCCGGCCTGGTAGATCACGGGAGTGCGTTGCGGTGAGGGTTCGGACAGATGGATCCCGGGCACCGTGAAATGCTTTCCGCGGTGCCCGATGTGGTGCACCTTGGCCGGGTCGACATAGACGCCGGCTTCGGCGTCGCGCACCACCGCATCGTCCTCCCAAGACCCCTCCCACAGCTTGTACAGCACCTCGAGGTACTCGTCGGCCTGGTCGTAGCGTTCGTCGTGGTCGAGCTGGTCGTCGGCGCCGAAGTTGCGGGCCGCGGAAGGCAGGTAGCCGGTGACCACATTCCACCCCAACCTCCCCCGGGTCAGATGGTCCAGGGTGGACAACCGTCGGGCGAACGGATACGGGTGTTCGAATCCGGTGCCGGTGGTGATCCCGAAGCCCAGATGCTCGGTCACCGCCGCCATCGCCGAGACCAGCAGCAACGGATCGGCCACCGGGATCTGCGCGCCCTCGCGCAATGCGGCGATATCGTTGCCACCGTATACGTCGTAGGTGCCCAGCACATCGGCGATGAAGATTCCGTCGAAACGCCCGCGTTCCAATAATTGCGCCAGGTCGGTCCAGTAACTCAGTTCCTTGTACCGATGCGATCGGTCGTCCGGGTGCCGCCACAATCCAGGTGACTGATGCGCCACGCAGTTCATATCGAAGGCATTGAAACGGATGCGACGAGTCACCGAAAATCCCCTTCCGGTGATATGGGCATGGACATCATGGGTCCACCCTCACCGACGCGGGCGTCCCGTTCACCGGTTGCGCGCACCGTGATCGAAACACGCGGCGAGGGCGGTTCCGGCTCCCCCTCACAATGGGCCGGACCCACCCTCGAAACCTCCGCAATGGTACGACCGGTGGAATGTCGCGGCGAACGCCGCCCCGGACTCACCCGGACAGCATGCGGGGTCCCGAGAATCGGCAGAGTACGCCGTTCGCGTATCTATTTCGCCGGTGCCGGTGCGGGCGCCCGATTCGGGGGCGGCGCGGTGATGGTGGTGAAGTACTGCACCGCGGAGAGCACCGCCACCGGCGCTGTGACCAGCAGCTGGCCCGCCAGGGTGCCCAGCGCACCGACCGCTACGATGCCGCCGAGGCATCCGATGATCGCCGCCGGAATGAACGGGCCGAACAACCCGATGATGGTCGCCGAGGCGACGGTCGCACCAGCGATACCGCCCAGCAGACAGCCCACCGCACCACCGCTGATACCGCCGATGAGGGTGCCCACGGTGGCGCCCGCACCGAGGGTGGTGGTCAACCGGCTCCAGGCGTCCTTCTCCCGCTCGTAGGAGTTCTTCCACGGCGCCTCGTTCTCGAACGGTAGGGACACCGGCGAGTACGTCGCGTGCGCGAGATCGAACTGCGGGGTGAGCGTGGCCTTGCGGCCGGCGATATCGGCGGCGATGGGAAATACGAAATCGTCGACACGGAAGGACAGTTCGGCGCCTGCGAGCACCGTGCCGTCATCTGCTCTGATGGTGAAGACACCGTTGTCGGCGTTCAGCGCCCCGCCGTCGGTTTCGATGATCGTCGACCGCTCGTTCACCGATGCGGTGTAGTTGACCGCTTCTGTAGCGGCAGACGGTGCGGCGTGCGCGGTGCCGGACGCAACCGTGAGCACCGCCGTCGCCACCGCCGTGGCCACAGCGAGTTGTTTACTTTTCATCGACTGCATCCCTCATCTCTCATTTGCAGTACGAATTGAAGGTTCCGATGAATTCCCGCTGGGGAAAAGACCAAGAATCATGATGATTCGTAGAATCATTGCGATTAGAAATCGTGACACAACATTACGGGCGATGAAGTATGGAACCATTCGCACCGCGGCGGGGTACCGAGAATTTCACTCGCTGTGTACCCGGTCGAGTTTCTTCTCGGCACGCCGCACGCGAATACCGATCGGTACCGTCAGCCGAGTGTGGCCGGATAGGGCACGCATCGGAGGATTGCATCGGTAGACCCACCATCTGCAGCCGGAATCCGAGTGCCTGCGCGTAGGCGTAGATCCCAAGGCGAGCGTCACGGCTCCTGCACGCCCGCCGGACCGCAGCGCCCCCGCAATCCGGGCCCGCCTGTCCGAACTGGCCGGCGGACAGCAACTCGTGGTCGATGCCGCGATGTTCCTGGTGTGGGTCTCGGATTGGTCCCGCGATATCGCCATCGCCCGCCGAGGCATCGGCACTATAGTCCGCAACCAGGTTTCGAGCTTCGACGACACCCGCCCCGCACCGTCCCCACCCGCGTGAACAGCGGCGGTTGAGATCAGCCCGACCACAAACCTGTCGTTCGTACCGGTGCGGTGATGTGCTCGAGCACGTATCTCGAACCGATCTCGAATTGTGAAGGTGCACCATGACCGTCGACAACGCCAACGCCACCGTGGTGAAACTCGGCTCCCGTATCGGAGCCCGGATCGACAATGTACGGCTCGGCGCCGACCTCGACCCGGCCACCGTCGACACCATCCACCGAGCGCTGCTCGAGCACAAGGTGATCTTCTTCCGGGGTCAGCACCACCTGGACGAAGACGGGCAGTACGAATTCGCCCGCCTGCTCGGCACCCCGACCACTCCGCACCCCACCGTCACGTCCAAAGGGGAGAAAACCCTCGCCATCGATTCGGAGTACGGGCGGGCCAACAGTTGGCATTCCGATGTCACCTTCGTGGACCGCATCCCCAAGGCGTCCATTCTGCGGGCGGTGCACCTGCCTCCCTACGGCGGATCCACGACATGGGCGTCGACCGTCGCCGGCTACGAATCGTTACCTGAACCGTTGCGGGTGCTCGCCGAGAACCTGCGCGCGGTGCACACCAACACCTACGACTACGCGGCCCGGCACGGGCAGCAACCCGACGAAAAGGCCCGCGAATACCGCGCCGAGTTCGAATCCACCCTCTACGAGACCGAACACCCCGTCGTCCGGGTCCACCCGGAGACCGGCGAACGCGCCCTGTTGCTCGGCCACTTCGTAAAAGAATTCATCGGTCTCAACTCGACCGAATCGCAGGCCCTGTTCCGGCTCCTACAGGATCGGGTGATCCGGCTGGAGAACACCGTCCGCTGGAACTGGTCCGACGGTGACGTGGCGATCTGGGACAACCGCGCCACCCAGCACTACGCTATCGACGACTACGACGGTCAACCCCGCCGACTCACCCGCATCACCCTCGCCGGTGATATCCCGGTGGGCGTGAACGGCGAAACCAGCCGAGTCATCAGCGGCGACGCCGATCACTACTCGGTTATCGATGAACCACAGCTCATCGCCTCCTGACGAGAAACGGCCGGGTCCGATTGCGATCCCGACGAGAACGAACCTCGTCGGCCGCCGGGCCCGGCCGCAGATTCCCGTACGGTCCCGAGGAGGGGCGGAGAATCGCATCCACCTCGATGCTTTTGCCATGTCCTGAATTGGGCATCAATCCCGAACCCAAGGTATAGATCAGTTTGATGCGAATATCTTTATACCTAAATCTGTAAAATTGCTCCTGCCGGATCACCGAACCGTGAGCAATGGGGCCGGGAGACCGCTCACCGCGCTCTGTCGTCCTGCGCCGATACAGGGCGCGGTGATCACCGCCCGGTTCACGGGGAATATCGCCGATGGTCGAACCTCACTCAGCGAGCAAGCGTCCGCGCCGATCCATGTCGGGCAGGTACGGTGGAACCCTTTCGAGGGAATCGATCCACACGGTGGAGCGCAAACGCCCCCACCGCACCGACAGCGATCAACCCGACCCAGACCGCCCGGTCGAGACCGGCGTCGCGGGCCGCATCGACAATCGCGCCCGTGGCCAGATTGCCCATCAGGATCCCGATGCCGACCACGGTGTTGTAGCACCCGTAGTGCGTGGCCACCAGCCGATTCCCCGCCAGCGACACAACGGTGTCCATCTCGAACGGGAAAACCGCCGCCGTACCGATCGCGAGCAAGGCGGCCGCCATGAGCAGCGCGCCGATGGCCATGATCACCCCGAATCGTTGCGCGTCCGGAACGATCACCAATGGCAGGAACGCCACCGCCAGCACTCCCATACCGACAACCAGGGCGCGGCCACTCCCCCACCGGGACCGGAACCACGCGGTGATCCGCAGCTGACCGGCCACGGCGACGACTCCCGACACCACGAATACCGCGGAGGTCACCGCCTGCGCACGATCGCCCGCGATGTACTCCGCCTGCAACGGCAGCGCGAGATACACCTGGAACGACAGCACGTACGAACCGATCATGGCCGCCGCGAACGCCATGAACTTCCGATTGCCGACCACGGTGCGCCAGTCCTCGAGAACCGACTTCCGTTCGACCGGTTCCGCGCCGCGCCGTGCGGGCAGAGCGAACAGTTGCGCCACGGTCAGCACCGCGAACACCGTGGCCGCCGCAAGGGCCGTGATCCGGAAGTCCACGGCGAGCAGGGCCAGCCCGACCAACGGCCCGATCAGAATGCCGGCCTGATAGAAGATGTTGAACACGGCGAACGCCTCCACGCGACGTTCCCCCGCGTCGGCTGCCAGATACGCCCGCACGGCGGGGTTGAACAACGCGCCCGCGAAGCCCGTGGCCGCCGAGGCGATCAACAGACCGGGCAGGGAGGTGGCGAAGACGAGCAGTGCGAAACCGGCGGTGCGCAGCAGGCATCCGGCGACGATCAGCGGCTTGTAGCCGAACCGATCGGCCAGGGTGCCGCCCACCAGAAACATCCCCTGCTGGGAGAAGTTGCGTATGCCCAGCACCAGCCCGACCGCCCAGGCCGCCAACCCGAGCGGTCCGGCGAGGTATCCGGCCAGATACGGCATCAGCATGTAGAAGCCGAGGTTGATACCGAACTGGTTGATCATCAGCAGACGCGCCGGTGTGTCGAACGCGCGGAACCTGTCGAGCACCGTCATACCCCCCGGCTCCCCCCGAGAGCATGGGCCCGCGGATCCACCACGGTGGTGCAGCGGGTCCACGATGTCACCACCGTGTCGGTGGGATGTGCGATGGTGTCCGGTTCGACAGGCGGATCGATACCGAGCAGGCCATGTTCTTCGCAGTAGGCATCGTTGTAGACCGTGTCGAAGTAGCGGTGCGGACCGTCCGGGAACACCGCTGCGATATGGGTGTCGGGGTCGTGTACCCGAGCCGCCCACCCCGCCACCAATGCCACGGCGCCGACGCTCCATCCACCGCCGGCGTGATAGCGCCCCATCAGGGTGCGGCTCGCCCACACCGCTTCCGCGGGCGCGACCCAGTGCACTTCGTCGAAGGCGGCGTAGTCCACATTGCGCGGATGGATGCTCGAGCCCAGGCCGCGCATGAGCCGTGGACCGGCCGGCTGACCGAAAATGGTGGACGAAACCGTGTCCACCCCGATCAGTTGGAGATCGGGATTGAAGCGCCGCAGCACTCGCGCGATCCCTGCCGAATGGCCGCCGGTGCCGACCGCGCACACCAGGACATCGACACCACCGAGCTGTTCGACGAGTTCGAGGGCGAGGGGTTCGTAGCCGGCCACATTGTCCGGGTTGTTGTACTGGTCGGGGCACCAGGCGTCGGGGTCGGCGGCCGACAACTCGGCCACCCGATCGCGGCGCGCCTGTTGCCAGCCACCCACCGGATGCGGTTCGGTCACCATCTCCACATTCGCCCCGTACGCGGTGAGCATTCGCGCGACGATCGGTTCCAGTTCGACATCGGTCACCACGGTCACCGGGTGCCGGTACACCAGACCGGCCAGCGCCAGACCCAGGCCCAGGGTACCGCTGGTGGATTCGATGATTCGGGCTCCGGGAGCGAGATCACCGCGCCGTTCGGCCGAACGCACCATGTGCAGGGCGGGGCGGTCCTTCATACCGCCGGGATTGTGTCCTTCCAGTTTGGCCCAGAATCCTCGACCGGCGGGGGCCAGCGGCTCGCCCACCCACAGGACGGGGGTGTTGCCGACCAATCCGGGCAGGTGCCGTACCGGGTCGGGTAGGGAAACAGCGGGGGTGGTGGCCGGGTCGACCACTGCCTTGTTCATCGATATCGCTTTCGGTGTCGCCACCACGTGCGCGCGGTGTACATGACATATGCGGGCAGCGGGCACCGGCCGACGACAGGTCGGCCTGACGCTGACCGATCAGCGTCGTGCGATACAGAAACGTGTCAGTATGCCGCGGCCACTCACCGCGGGCCCCGGCGTATCCGGCGGGGCCCGTACGGCACCGGACATACCGCCGAGGGCCGCCGACGCGATCACGGCGACGACGAGGAAGAACAACATCGACAGGTGCGGCGACGGCGCACTCGCAACGGTTTCCGGAAGCGTGGACTCGACGAGGCAGTGCAAGATATGCGAGCCGCAGGGGTGGATACCTTCGTGGTCGAACAGGCCATCGATCCGGGCGACCGATCCGGATATCGCCCGGACCGCCGCGCCCTCGTGGGAATGCTCGACCACCATCGACGGTTCGGGCCCGTCGGCCATCACGTGGGTCTGCTCCTCGCCGCAGAGCCCGCAGTTCACCGTCAGCACCATGAGCAGAACGACCACGAGCCCGGCAAGGACCGAGCCCCGCCGTCGTAGCCGATCGATATGTGTCATGGCCGTCCGATCCACCGTGTCTCCGGGCCCGTCCCCGTGAGCGTATCCCGCAGGGACGCGGCGCAATATCGTTGTCGACAGCGCCGACCCGAAGTTCACAATATACCCCTCCCGGGTATGAACACAATGCGCCGGCGGGAGGAGAAGCGCACGGAATCCCGGCCGGCCCGGCTCAGCCGCGTTCGAGCTCGATTTTCATTCGTTCCAGGGTGCGACGAATATTGCCGCGTTGATACTCGTCGAATCCCCGTTTACCGGTGGCCACCCGGTCGAACCACAGCGCCGGCGTATCCGGCCACCCGGTGCGGTCGTCGTACCACGTTTCGGTGATCCGCGTACCCCCTTCGACCGGCTCGAACCGGTACTCCCAGGTGGCGACGGCCACCGGCAGTACCGGTCGGACCACACCGAATCGTCGCACCTCGAAGGCGAACCGAACACCCCGCTCGGCGGCGGTAACGGTGCATTCGGTTTTCCAGCGCATGGGGCCGCGTCGGTTCGAGCCGATGAATATCATCCCGACGTAGGCGGGTTGCCCGGGACGAGGAACGACGGCACCGGTGTTCTCGGGACTCCAACGCGGCATCTGCGTCACATCGCTCACTGCATCGTAGGCGGTCACCGGGTCGACGGCGACAACAATGCTGTCGGATACCTGCATCGTCCGGGTTGTCTTCGGCATACCTCGCTCCTCACGATCCCGTCCGATCAGATCCTAGGCAGCGTCCACACCGGATGCCGGGCGGTTTCGGGACCGGGCCCGAACGCGACCTCCGACCGACGGAACCCATTATCGGTTCTACTCGCCGGCGAGCAGTCGTAGCGTCTGTTCCCGGGCCGGAGCGGTGGTGGGGTCGGTGCCGGTGAAGGCACTGCCGATAGGACTGACCATGACCTCGTCCACGTCGTATTCCGCGGCCAGTTCCGCAATCCGGCGACGGGATTCGGCCGGGGTGCCGATCACCCATTCGGCCCGCATCGCATCCAGGAAAACCTGATGGGCGGGTGGAATTTCGACTTGTTCCGCTTCCTCGACCAATCGCAACGGCGCCAGGGGCGCGCCGGTACGCAACGCCAGGAGGGTGAGCATCTGGGCCCGCGCCAGTCGTTCGGCCTCCTCCATCGTCTCGGCCACACAGGCGTTGACGGTGAGGAAGGTGCGTGGCTCCTTCAACTCCGGCGATGGCCGGAAGGTGGAACGGTAGAGCTCGAGCGCCTCGGCGGTGCCCTGTCCGGTGAAATGATGGGCGAAAACGTACGGCATCCCTTTCTCCGCGGCCAGGCGCGCGGAGTAGTCGGAGGAACCGAGTAGCCATATCGTCGGCACCGACGTCGCCTGTGGGGTGGCATGTAGTTCGTGGTGGCGTCCGCCCACGGAGATCGCCACTCCGGAGCGGTCCATCATGGCGAGCACATTGTCGACGTACTCCGGGAAGCGGGTGATGTTCTCCTCGCTCACTCCCCCGGCCCCGTGCCGCAGCGCCCACCCGGTGACCGGGTCGGTTCCCGGCGCGCGGCCGATACCCAGGTCGATCCGCCCTGGGAAGGCCGCCTCGAGCAGCGCGAACTGTTCGGCCACGACGAGCGGGGCGTGGTTGGGCAACATCACCCCACCCGAACCCACCCGCATCCGTGTGGTGGCCGAGGCCAACAGGCCGATGAGCACCGGCGGGTTGGTCGCCGCCACCGCGGGCATGTTGTGATGTTCGGCCACCCAATAGCGCACATATCCGAGCTCTTCGGCCACCTTCGCCAGTTTCAGCGATGCCTGGATGGCGTCGCCGCTGGATTGATCGGTGCGCACCGGCACCAGGTCGAGGACGGACAGAGCGGGCGAAGACGAATCCATATCCCACATCATCCTCGACCCGATACCGGCCATCCCACTGAGCGAGCCCTATCCCGCCCGCATCGTGCTCGTCGGGGCATGCTGGGGGTGACCGAGGCCACACGATACACCGGCCGCCATCGATCTCAGGAGCACTCATGACCACATTGCAGCGCTACACCGACCGACGCGTTCTCGTCACGGGCGGCGGATCGGGTATCGGCCAGGCGACGGTCTTGCGCATTCTCGCCGAGAACGGCCATGTCGTCGCCGCCGATATCAGCGAGGCAGGTCTGAAGGACACCCTCGCCAAGGCCGGTGAGTACGCCGATCGTCTACACACCCGGGTCGTGGACGTCGCCGACGAGGAATCGGTGAACACCGGCGTGGCCGCGGCCGTCGACACACTGGGGGGGTTGGACACCCTGGTGAATGCCGCGGGCATCCTGCGTTCGGGGCATTTCGAGCAGACCGGTTTGGCCGATTTCGAGCAGGTGCTGCGGGTCAACCTCATCGGAACCTTCCTCGTCACCCGGGCCGCGATCCCCGCATTGCGTGAGGGCAACGGCCCGGCGGTGGTGAACTTCAGTTCCACCTCGGCCACTTTCGCCCACCCCTACATGTCCGCCTACGCGGCCTCCAAGGCCGGCGTGCAGGCGATGACCCATGCCCTCGCCCTGGAGTTCGCCAAACAGGGCATTCGTTTCAACGCGGTCCAGCCGGGTTCCATCTCCTCCGGGATGACCGACGGCACCGGCGAATCGAAACAGAGCGTGGGCCCCGGACTGCCCGCCGATGCGGATTTCGGCCTGTTCGGGAAGATCACCCCCGTACTGCCGCTGGAGAACGGGGGCATTTTCGCCCGACCGGATGCCGTCGCCGGTGTGGTGGCCATGCTCGGCTCCCCCGACGCCTACTTCATTACCGGGACCGAGGTGCGGATCGACGGCGGAACACATATGTGACCACGGGGCGCCGGACGCCGGCGATCCGATACCGCGGCTGTAGGACGGCATGTTTCGCGAACGGCCGGCAATCGTCCGGCTCCACACCTACGATGATGCCCACTATCGGTCACCTTTGTCCGGTAGGCGGGGACGGCGATTCGATATCGCCGAACCACCCGGCGCGGCAAGTAGATCGAGAGCCATCGGATGAGTGGATGGGCAAAAGCGCTTGCGGGCGGCCGGGGTGCCGTGCGAGACCGTTGTGATCCCGGGCGCATTCCACGGTTTCCATGAGATCCATTCCACGGTTTCCATGAGATCAAGGCCACCGCGGCCGTCACCCGGTCGGTGTTCGCCGGCCAGTGTGCGAGCCTGCGCGCGGCTCTGTTCGACCGATGGGACGCCGAATACGTTCCACAGTGTCGGCCGCCACGAGGCATCGAGGGGCGACATCCGCGCGCGAAACTGGTACACATCGAAGTAGAACCTGTTCTAGGTCGACGTGTACCGTCTGCCGGACCAGGGACCACGACGCGCCCCACGACCCGAGCGAGAGATTGTGCCTGTTGCCCTGACCACCGACCAATCCGCGCTGGCGGAAAGTGTCGCGGGATTCGCCGAACGCCACGGCGCCCGCGAATACACCCGCAAGAACACCGAGCGGCTGAAACGGGGTGAACGCCCCGACCTCTGGGCGGATCTGGTCGCGCTCGGCCTGCCCGGGGTGCATCTGCCCGAGCAGGTCGGCGGGCAGGATGGGACCCTCGACGATCTCGCGGTGGTGATCGCGGAGGCGGGGCGCGCATTACTGCCCGGCCCGTTGCTGCCGTCCGTTATCGCGAGCACCGTCGTCGCGAGCGCGGATCCGGACGAGGCACGTGACGCCGCCCTCCGGCGGTTCGCCGCGGGCGGCACGGGGGCGGTCGTCCTGCCCCAGCACGCGGTACGGCTGTCCGATGGTGCCGAACCACGGCTGTCCGGTGTGACCGGTCCGGTTCTCGGTGCCGCCGCCGCGGAATCGTTCCTGGTGGCGGCGACCGAGGAGTCCGGTGCGGTATGCGGATGGTTCCTGCTCGAACGGAACACCCCCGGTGTCGAGGTGGAGATACAGGACGGTGTCGACCTGGGCCGCGATATCGCGGTGGTGCGCTTCCGGGACGCGGCGGCCGGCGCCGCGCTATCGGGTATCGATACCGACCGGGCAGCCGCCGTCGCGGTGGCATTCCCGGCGGTCGAGGCCGCGGGAGTCATTCGCTGGTGCTCGGACACCGCCACCGCCTACATCAAGACTCGCAGGCAGTTCGGCCGACCGATCGGCGCCTTTCAGGCGGTGCAGCATCGGGCGGCGCAGTTGCTGATCACCGCCGAACTGGCCGCGGCGGCTGCCTGGGACGCGGTTCGGGGTCTCGACGACGAGGCCGATCAACGCACCCACGCCGTGGCGGGGGCTGCGATCACGACACTGGGCAATGCGGTGCACGCTGCGGTGGAATGCCTCGCGCTGCACGGCGCCATCGGATTCACCTGGGAACACGATCTGCACCTGTACTGGCGGCGGGCCATGGCACTGGCCGGACTCGCCGGCCCCCGCGAAACCTGGGAATCACGGCTCGGCGAGGTCGCCCTGCGCGGCCCACGCAATTTCGCGGTACCGCTGCCGGAGACGGATTCCACCTTCCGCGAATGGGTTTCGGATATCCTCGACCGGGCCGCGGAACTGGACAATCCCACTCCATCCGCGATCGGCGATCACGATTCGGTGGCCCTCGGCCCGCGTCGCACCCTCCTGGCCGACAGCGGTCTGGTGGCACCGCCTCTGGCCAAGCCCTACGGAATCGAGGCCGGCCCGCTGGAGCAGCTGATCCTGCAGGACGAGTTCGATCGGCACGGGCTCGCCCAACCCTCCATGGGGATCGGCCAGTGGGTGGTGCCCATCGTCCTGCACCGCGGTACTCCCGAACAGCTCGAGCGGCTGGCGGGACCGGCGCTGCGCGGCGAGGAGATCTGGTGTCAGCTGTTCAGCGAACCCGAGGCCGGTTCCGATGTGGCCTCGCTGAGCCTGCGGGCCACCAAGGTCGACGGCGGTTGGCGGTTGAACGGGCAGAAGATCTGGACCACCCTCGCGCACCGGGCCGCCTGGGGTCTGCTGTTGGCCCGCACCGATGGCGCGGCCGAACGACATCGAGGACTCACTATGTTCCTCGTCGATATGCACGGCGAGGGTGTCGAGGTCCGTCCCATCACCCAGGCCAGTGGTGACGCCGAGTTCAACGAGGTGTTCTTCGACAATGCCTTCGTCCCCGACTCCATGATTCTCGGGGAGCCCGGCCAGGGCTGGGCGCTCACCCTGGAAACCCTGGCCCAGGAGCGGTTGTTCATCGGCGGTGTCCGGGACCCCGGACACGATCGGCGTATCCGGCAGATCATCGAACGCGGCGAGTACGCCGGTTCACGTGACGATGCGGTCCGAGCCCTGGGGCGGATCAGCGCCCGCGGCGCGGCCATCTCGGCGATGAACCTGCGGGAAACCATCCGTCGCCTCGAGGGTCACGGGGTCGGTCCGGCCACGAGCATCGCCAAGGCCGCCGCCTCCATGCTGCACACCGATGCCGCAGCGGCGGCGTTGAACCTCATCGGTCCCGCGGCCGCGCTGAACGAGTCCGCCTCCGAACCCGTGCATCACGAACTCGACATCCCCACCTGGGTGATCGGCGGAGGAACTCTGGAGATCCAGCTCAACACCATCGCAACGCTGGTCATGGGGCTACCGCGCAAGTAACCGACCGGGTTCCTCGCGCGCTTCGGGCGGGGAACCATTACAGGGCGGTGTCCAGCAGATTCGGCAGCCCGGCCAGCCACCGCTGTCGGTCGATCTCGCGGGCGGCGTCGAACTCGCCGATCGTCGAGCGCGGCACCAGTTTCGCCCGTTCCGCATCGGACCCGGCCGCATCCAGCACGGCGTTCGCGGCGGTGCGGCCACCCTCACAGGCGCCTTCCATGGTCGCCAGGTCGATATTGTTGCGGACATAGTCTCCGGCCAGGAACAGGTTGGGAATCGCGGTGGTCGACGTGGGCCGGTTGTCCCAGGAGCCGACGGTATTGATCAACAGCGGGTCGGCATTGGTGTTCACTCCGGCAGCCGGATCCCAGCGAATGGCGGGATCGAGGAACCACGAGTGCAGATCGTCGTCGGTGAGCCGATCGGGGAACAGCAACTCTCCCTCCTGCGATCGCGTCACCTGATACCACACCTCACGCGCCACCTCGTCGGGGTTGCATTCCCGGGCCGGTTTCCGGGTCAGCACACCGGGTGCATCCCAGTCCGAGATACACAGCGACAGCACGTCTTTCACGGTGCCGTCGCCATAGCTCGCTTCGACCTTCCGCCGCCAGAACTGATTCTGGTTGATCGCGGTCAACCGCCACGGCGATTCGATGAACCCGATATGCCCCGGGCCGATCGGTTCATCCGTTTTCAGGAAGAACTGGATACCGTTCATCCAGTCCACCCGCAGTTCGCGGATCCGTTCCAGAGCCGGGTCGAGCCGCAGGATCTCCGGGCTCAGATATTTCGGCACCTGATCGGGCGGGAAGGCCAGGACGAACCAATCGGCCTCCACCGTCGCGGTCCCACCCGTGCGATCGGCCACCTCCGCGCCGGCGATCAGCCGGTCGCGCACCGTGAGCGAGCGGACCTCGGCACCCAGTTCGAACCGCACTCCTCGGCTGCGCAGATAGGCCACCCAGGGCTCGATCCACACCTCACTGGTCGGCCCGTTGAGCACCATGTCCGGATAGCGGTTGTCGTTGCCGCGATTGATGACGTTCAGCAGGAACGCCTCGGCCATATTACAGATGGTGCGCGCGCTGGCCACATGTTCCTTGGCCGCCACCAGGGTACGGGTGAGAGTGGAAACGAGCAGTTCGTAGTTGATATCGGTTCCGTCCATTCGGGCGAAATCCTTGAACGAGGTGTACTCCCACTGGCCGAACCGGCGTTCGTCACAGCTGGTGAAATATACGAGCAGGCGCCGCCCGAGACCGAGTGCCCGCTCGGTCGGCATACGCGGCACCCAGGCCAGACCGCCCAGCATCGAACGAATGGCCCGCTCCGGGTGGAGGGTCAGTCCCATCGCATCGAAGTCGAGCGCGGCGGGGGTGGTGATATCCGGCCCGTCCCAGGCGGCGGTCAGGGTCAGCGCGGGCACCAGGTTGTCGTAGACACCGTTGGCATTGCCCGGAAACGGAATCCGACGCATGGTGTCGGGTATCGCCTGGTAGAAGCCGGGAAAGAAACGGAACCCGTGCTCACCGGGCAATGGTTTGCGACCGCCGGCCACAACCGAGGGCGTCTCGATACTGCGCGCTTTTCCGCCCCAGGCCCGCCGTTCGTACACCGTGACCTCGAAGCCGCGTTCGACCAGTTCGTGCGCCGCGGTCAGACCGGCGATACCGCCACCCAGCACCGCCACCCGCCGTTTCGCGGGGGCGGCATCGGCGCGGGTGAGGCCCGCGAGGCCACCGCCGCCCGCCATGGTCACGGCAAGCGCCGCGGAGCCGACCACACCTTTCATCAGACTTCGGCGGCTGGTTGTGCGGTCGATCACGTATCCATATCCTCATCGGCACCGGGCGTAACGCCCGAACGATAGTCGCATCCGTACCGGGACGCGACCGGTCAGCGACCGATACCGTATTTCATCAGCGGAACGAACGCGATTCGAATGAAGGCCCGCGCGGCCTCCTCGTCGTCGAAGTCCACCCCGGCCCGGGGCGTCAGCAGCAGCGAATGCGCGAAACGAGCCACCAGTTCCGCGACCGGCCGTGGATCGTAGCGTTCCACCACGCCGAGCTCCTGCGCCGCCTGCAGCACCCCCACGATGTAGTCGATGCCCTGGGACACCATTTCCTCACCGCGGACGGTGTAGAAGCTCAACACCTCCTCCGGCGCAACCTCGATCAGATGGGTCACCAGCGGATGGGTGCGGGTGAGCCGCAGAATGTACAGCACGGTCTCTTCGATCTGCGCCTCGACTCCCGTGGTGGCGGTTGCGATAGCGCTTGCCTCCGCGAGCACCCGCTCGATTTCCCGGGCCAGCGCGGCCTCGACCAGGGTGTCCTTGTTCTCGAAGCGGCGATAGATCGTCACCCGGTTGACCCCCGAACGCCGGGCGATGTCGTCGAGGCTGCTCCGTCGGATGCCGACCTGGAGTATCCGATGCAGGGTTGCGTCGAGAATCCGCTCGTCGACCTCGTCACGGCTGCGCACCATGCGGCGGAATTGTAGATGCCGCATCATCGCGGCCGTGGTGGCAACTCCAGCAGGGCCGCCACCGCTCGTTCCGCGCTCTGCACCGCACTTTCCATGGTGGCCGACCAGTCGGTGCGGGTCCAATCGCCGGCCAACACCAGGTTCGGTATGGAGGTCCGCTGGTCCGGGCGCAGTCCGTCGGTACCGATGACCTGTGAGAACGTGGCCTTGGGCATCTTCACCACCTGGGCGTGTGCGACCTTCGCCGCAGCGGCCTCCGGATAGTAGCGACGGATCAGTTCCATTTGTTCGGCGACGATCTCGTCGTTGCTCTTGTGAATCTGCTCATAGGCACCACTGGTGGTGAGACAGTACAACCAGGTGCCGGTGGGGGTGCGGCGGTGCATGCGTTGGCGATCGAAAACCTCGTCGATAACCCCGGTGCCGCCGATCAGGGCCTCCATCGCGGTTTTCGTGCGCAATGGCCGGTCGAGGTAGAGGTTGGTGCTGACGATCGGGGTGACACCCAATTTGTCGGCGGCCGCGTAGATTTCCGCGTGCTCGGGCAATTCGTCGAGCAGTCCGTGGATGCGCGAGTTCGGTACCGCACACACCACCGCGTCGGCCGGGACCACGGTGCCGTCCATCAGCTCCACCCCGTCGGCCAGACCGTCGGTGACAACGATCCGACGGGCGACGGCGCGGTAGCGCACCTGCACCCCGTATCGCTCGAACACTTTCTGCGCACCCGTGATGTACAGGGTGTCCAGGTCCACGGTGGGATACCCGATGGTGACGGTCGTACGGTCGCGCAGCCCGATCCGGATACCGGTGGCCAGCACATCGGCGAACACCTTCGCCGATTCCCGCTGCACCGGTTCGGCTGCGATACCGAGAGCCGGCCAATCCCACAGCGCTTCACGGGCTTTCGCGGGCATACCCACCCGCTGGAACCACTGTTCGGTGGTGAGATCGGCGAGATCTTTCGGTTGGCGCAAGGCCTGTCGCACCAGCAGGGTGGTGGCGCGCAGGGCGCGGAGCCGGTCGAGTACCCCGGCGTCCGGGTGAGCGCCCATCAGGGTGCGAAGGGCGCGAAATCCCGTGGTGTGCATCAAGACCGCCCGGCCGCCCGGCCAACGCAGGGTGCCGTTGCCCGGGAATTCGACGTACTTCCGGGTGCCCACGCTTTCGAGATAACGGAACAGGCTGCGGTACCCGCCGGCCACGACATGCTGACCGTTGTCGGGAATATCGTCGACCTCTTCGGCCCGCATCGCCTGGGTGCGGCCGCCCAGCCGGGCGCGACGTTCCAGCAATGTCACCTGTTTACCCGCCTCGGCGAGCCATACCGCGGCGGCGAGTCCGGCCAGCCCTCCCCCGATGACGACATAGCGACGGGAATCGTTCATCGCGTACCTCTCCGATACCTCGTCCTTCCGCCCCGGAAGGACACCCCACGACCGACCGGTGCGGCGAGTTCTCGATCGTCCACGGCAGATCAGATTATTGACACAATGTAACAGCGAAAATAAAGTTGTTGCATGAGTTCCGCGATAACGGCCTCGTCCGTTCCCGCACGGCATCCGGCCGCACCGGTCAAGGTGCCCGGCCTGCGCCCCTTCGCCCTGTTGATGGGTATCGGCAAACCCGACGCCGAGCAATGGCGACTCATGGGCGAAGATCTCCTGGTCGGTGACGAACCGATGGACACCCTGGTCGACTGGATGTACACGACCGGGATGACCGAGACACGGCCGCTGTTCCAACGCGCCCTCGAAAGCGGAATCGACTCCGTCCCCGACGCCCCGGAACCGCTACGCGCCTTCTTCACCCTCGTCGAAACACCTCCGGACTGGTTGGACGAGAGCCTGGTCCGCCGCGGCGAACAAACCCTGCGCATGGGCGGCTACGACGGGCTGTACCTGGCCCGCGATGTCTCCTTCCTCGGCGGCTACCTCGCCTCCGGTTTCAACAAGACCTTGTTGCGCACCGGCGCACTGGAGAAGGGGCCGGCCCAACGGTTCGCCGAAACCATGCAGTGGGCACTCGACGTCCAGAAGGGCATGCAGAAATTCGGCCCCGGCTACCGATCCACCCTGCACGTGCGTTTCGTACACTCGCTGGTCCGCCGGCATGTCGGCGCCATGCCCGACTGGGACACCGACGCCTGGGGGCTGCCGATCAACCAGACGGATATGGCGGCCACCCTGGTCGGCGCGTTGATCGCTCCGTTCGTCGGCGGGATCGCCATGGGCATCATCCCCTCTCGCGCCGACCGCGAGGCCGCCGCACATCTGGCCCGTTATGTCGGTTGGCTCATGGGCGTCGAGGAGAAATGGCTCCCCACCGGATTCCGGGACAGCGTGCGCATCCTCTATCACTGCATGACCGCCATCACGAACCCGGACGAAACCACCCGGCAACTGGCCGTCCCCATGGCGAACGATCCCCTGAACTGGCACTACCCGAATCTGCCCCGGTTACGCGGTAGGATCGCCCGCGCTCAGCACCTATCGATCTCCACCATGTATCTCGGCCCGAAGGCAATGCGCCAACTCGGTATCCGGCCGTATATGCCGCCCTGGTACCCGCTGCTGCGGATTCCCATCAACCTCACCCGCAGCATCGCGAACCACCTCGTTCCCGGCGCCCGGCTTCGCGCCGAGCGACGAGGACTGCGCGAACAGGAGGCGTTCCAGCGGCGCCTGGTCGGTTCCGGCACCGCCGCCGTCGGGCAGTCGGCCCAACATCTGCAGGACACCGCATAGGCCGTGCGCCTCACCCGACTCGACGCACCGAGCGTCGGTGATGACGAGGTGCCGATCGAGGTATGGCGCGCCGGACCGAACTACGGGGACCTCAACGACGCCAGGCCCGGGCGGATACCACCGGGATCGCTACTCGGCTCCGATGCCGCCGGTATTGCGGTCGGGCCCGGCCGGGCCGCCACCCGATACCCGAGTGGTCGCCCCGGCGACCGGGACTTTCGCCGAACAGGTCGTCCCATCGAACGCCCCCGGCGGTGGACCTCGCGGCGGCAGCACTACGGTCGCGGATATCGCCGCCCTGCGCGCTGTGGGCGAGCAGTTTGCTGCCGGGACGACGTGTGCTGACCAACGGCGCGTCGGGTGGTGGGACGGTTCGCCGTGCGACCGGCCATCCTCGGCGGAGCATATGTGATCGCCTCGGTGGGATGGCCGGAACACGGCGCCGGCCCGAAGGAGCTCGGCGTCGCCGAGGTCGTGGTCGGGCTCGACGATATCGATACGCCGGTCGATGTGGCACTCGACAGTGTCGGCGCCCCTCTGGTCGGTCTTCGGCCTGGCAATTGCTCGCGCCGGGCGGTACGCTGCAGAGCATCGGCCGGACATCCGGCGAGACGGCGGGATTTCCGCCCTACTCCACGATCGGTCCGGCGAAATTGCTCGTACCGTGCCTCGATGTGGTATCGGCGGGTGCGGATCCGGCCGAACTCGTACGCTTCGTCGAGTCGGGCGCTTCCGGCGGAGATCGGCCGGTCGGGTCCGCTGGAGCGATTCGACATCGCCGGGGCGCTGCACAACCGACGAATCAATGGCGAGGCCGTTTTCGTTGTGACGGTTCGACCGCACAACGCTGAACGAGTTTTCGTAATATCTCGTAATACCTTGGTCAGGAACAGAATTCGACGATGTGTCTGTCGAATTCGAAAACAGGGATTCACGAGGCGGCCTTCCGATCCCCCCGAGAACCCCCGGCATTTCATACGCTGTTAACACCCCTCGAGTTTGTTAACCCGTGCTTACCACTTCGGCAACACATTCGTGATCGACAGATTACAACCTCGTTAGATCCGCTGTGCCGGCGGAACTTTCACCTCTATGTCCGAGAGGTGAAGGGAATCTCGAGGAAGTGGTACAGGTATGAGAATGAGGACGGTCACAACCGTTACCGCGCTGGCCATTGCCGCGGTCGGTGTCACGAGCGGCCAGGCCGCCGCGGCGCCCGCCCCGACACCCCCGCCGGGAACGACCGTGCAGACCGATATCCTTCCGGGAATTCACTACACCGCGAACGTGGTCGACCAATCGGTTGTACTGCGCACCGATGCGGGAACGCTCACCACTCAGGGAACGCAATTCCAGGTACTCGACGACGAGGGGCGTCTGGTGGCCGGAATGCCGTTGACCTATCTCAAAGACGGGATGGAGTGGCCGATCGCAGCCCGAGTCGAGGGGAATACGGCTGTTTTCACGCCGAGCACCAACCCGGCCGAGGCGCGCCCGGCCACCATGCTGCAACCGGTCACGACCGAGGAAATCGGCGGGGTCGACCCCGACACCGCCTTGGGCACGGCCTCCACCCAATTCGGCCTGGCCGTCAGCATCGGCACCCTGCTCGGTTCGCTCATCGGAGGCGCACTGGGCTGTGTCGCAGGCGCCGTCATCGGAGCTCCCCTGGTGGTTCCGACCTTCTTCGTCGGTCCGATCGGCCTGTGTCTCACGGGTGGCGGGGTCGGCATCACCATCGGCGCCGCCGTGGGAATGATCGCCCTCGGGGTTCCGGTCGGTATCGCCAGCGCCATCCAGTTCTACAACTCGGTCTACGGCTGATGCCCTGATCGGCCCGATGATGCCCGGTGCACCACTATGGCGCACCGGGCATTGCCGTTTTCGATATCCGCAGCACAGCCGTTCGCGGCACCGCTGTGCGCAACGGGGCCGCATACGAATTCTTCGAACCCGAGCCCGGCAGACCGAGGGCAACGCCGGACCATCGCTTCCGGCCGTCAGACGGGTGGCCTCGATCCGCGACACGGATGCGGTCGCGGCACACGAGCGCCCGATGACGGAACCGCCTGTATCGGAACGGCCCCGGCTCGAGAGGATCTCATGCTGTGCGTGATTACGAAAAACTCGTCGACAAGGTGCGCGGCACGATATTGGGTGGCGCGGTGGGAGACGCCCTCGGGTGGCCGATCGAATTCCTGAGTCTGCGGCAGATCCGGGCACATCACGGTAATGGCGGGGTGACCGGGTTCCTGCCCGGTCCGGCACCGGGCGGACCACAGCAGATCACCGACGACACCCAGATGACGCTGTTCACCGCCGAGGGGCTGCTGCGTTGTCCGCCCGGGATCGATCCGGTGCCGGTGCTGCGACGGGCATATCTGCGCTGGCTGACCACCCAACGCGAGCCCGGCCCCGGCCCGCGACCGGACGGCCTGCTGGCCGGAATGCAGTTCCTGTATGCGGTACGGGCACCGGGAAACGCCTGTATGAACGGCCTGGTCCGCCAATCCGAACGGTACCTCGAACCGTTGCCGTTCGGCACACCCGGACCGGTCAACCCGCAGTCCAAAGGATGCGGCACGGTGATGCGATCGGCGCCGTTCGGCCTGATCGGCCTCGGACCCGAGCAGACGTTCACCCTTGCCGCCCGGTGCGGACAACTGACCCATGGTCATCCCACCGGCTACCTCGCCGCGGGTGCCTTCGCAGCGCTGGTCGACCGGCTCATCGAGGGAGTCGACCTATCGAGCGCGATCCGCGATACCGTCACCCGGCTCGGCACGGTTCCCGGCGGGGAAGAGACCGTCGCGGCGATCGAACGCACCCTGGCCGTCGCCGATTCCGGGCCCGCCACCGCGGAGGGCGTGGAACAGGTGGGCCAGGGATGGACCGCCGAGGAATGCCTGGCCGTGGCCGTGTACTGCGCGCTGCACGCGGAGCGGACCGGCGATATCCGGAGCGCTCTGCTGCTTGCGGTGAATCATTCCGGTGATTCCGATTCCACCGGTGCGGTGGCGGGCAACCTGCTCGGCGCGGCCCACGGGTTGTCGTCCCTACCGTTGGAATGGGTCGGCGCGGTGGAAGGTCGGGACGTCCTGGTAGAGGTCGCCGACGATCTCGTCCGGGCCTTCCACTACAGGGAGCGACCCTGGCCCGACGACCGCTATCCGCTGGAAGCCGTGGACACACCCTGATCACCTGACCAGCACTTTCACCGAGACTTCCGCGAAAGATGGTCGGGATTCGGCGCGCCACTATAACGTAGACCAAGCGCTTGTTCGGCGCGCAGGACCCGGTCCGCACCACCCGAGAAGGACAGGAAGACATGGAGATTCAGGGAACACGCGCGGTCGTCGTCGGAGGCGCCTCCGGAATGGGCCGCGCCACCGCGGAAAGACTCGCCACCGGCGGCGCCAAGGTGGTCATCGTCGACCGCACCGCCGACGAGGGTGGCAAGGTCGCCGCCGGTATCGGTGGTTCCTTCTACCAGGCCGATGTCACCGACCACACCGGGGTCGAATCCGTCCTGCAGCAAGTGGTCGCCGAACTGGGCGGCCTCGATATCGCCGTCAATACGGCGGGTGGCGGTATCGCCAAGCGCACCCTCTCCAAGAGCGGTCCGCACGACCTGGAGTCGTTCACCCATATCGTGAACCTCAATCTGATCTCGACATTCAACCTCAACCGACTACAGGCCTGGCATATGAGCCAGGGTGAGCCGAATGCCGACGGCGAACGCGGCGTCATCATCAACACCGCCTCGATCGCGGCATTCGAAGGACAGATCGGCCAGGTCGCCTATACCGCCGCCAAAGCCGGTATCGCCGGGATGGCCCTGACCATGGCCCGCGATCTCGGCTCCGTCGGGGTGCGTGTCCTCGCCATCGCACCGTCTCTCTTCGACACCGGAATCGTTGCCGGGGCACCGGAAGAGATGATCGCCCCGCTCGTGGCCGGAAACGCCTTCCCCAAGCGGATGGGCCGTCCCGAGGAATACGCCAAACTCGCCTGCGCCATCGTCGAGAACGCCATGCTGAACGGACAGTGCCTGCGCTTGGACGCCGGTATGCGGTTCGGGCCCAAGTAGATCCGCACCGTCGACCCCGTGCCGCGAACCCTGGTTCGCCCCGCCCCGGCCTACTCGGACAGGCGTAGCGGCACGGGGTGCGCCACATCCGCTCGGCCGGCCGGAACCGGATCCGTCGGCACAATGGGAACGGCACCCGCTGTGGGCGCGAGTCGCCGAGCGGCCGCCGCGACCACCACCGAAGGTGTCATGGCGCTCGAAGCCGCACCGCACGCGGATTCGCTCCCGGACCAATCGCCCTCGAACGTGTCGACGAGCACCGCTTCCGCAGCCGAGCGCACAGCGGCCCTCCGACCCGCACCTACGGCGGTGAGGTCGCGGGGCACAGACAGTGCCGGGGCCGGGCTCACCCATTCGGTGTGGTTCCATGCGTCACTGCGGATCGACGAATGGTTCTACTACGACCAGAACAGCAGTTGGGCGAGAAGCGCCCGGTCCTCGGGCCGGGGAAGATCTTCGACCGGTCCGGTCGGCTGTGCGCGATCACGATGCAGGCGAGGTTCATCCGCCCGTATCGACCCCGGTGCTCACAGTAGTGGCGCGGTGGGCGAGCACCCGCCGGTCAGGTGCGCACGATGCCCGCCGCCCGCGCGGCGCGCAGCCAGTCGGGGAACTCGCCGAGCAGCCGCCGGTACAGGTCGGCGTCATCGATCCGATCTATATCGTCGACGGCGAAGAAACCGGCGTTGTCGACCACGCGTCCGTCCATCTCGTCCAATCGGCGCAGAATCCCGTAGTCGGCCTTACCACCCATGCCCACGAACTGCCAGAAGGCCGGCAACGCCGCTGCCTTCCGCATCAGGGCGGCGATTGCGGCCTTCTTGCGGAAACCGCCGTCGGTGAAGAACAGCACCAGGGTGGGTGGGTCGCCCACACGCAATCCGGTGATGATCTCGTTCATGATGGGGATCTCGTCATTGACCCCACCGATCGCGGCGTAGTCGATACCTCCGTGGATGCCGGACAGATGCAGGTAGGTCTCGCACCACGTGTCGGTGCGTTCGACGGCGATCTCCGGAAGTTTGGCGAAGCGCATCGCGTACAGATAGGGCTCGAGGAGGCCGTCGTCGTCGAGTTGGATGGCGACCGGAATCATCCGCTGTACCACCCGACGCACCACCCCCTTCCGATACAGCTTGTGCATGCTGCCGGTTTTATCGATCACGAGCACCACACGCGCCCGAACATCGCCCGCCCCTTTGCTCATCAGGACCGTCGCGACTTCCCGTTTGCGCAGATCCAGTTTCCGGCGCTTCTCCAGGGACAACACCGCCTCCCCGGGCACGGTCCGGATCGGCGGTGTGGCCGGGGAGACCTCGGATTCGGGTCGATACGCGGGGTCCGGCGCAGAGTTCCCGGATGCGGGTTCGTCGTCGACGACCACACCGTGATCGGTGACCAGCGCGGCGAAACCCCCGGCGTATCCCTGTCCGACGGCGCGGATCTTCCATCCGGCACCACGGCGATACAGTTCCAGCGCGATCACCACGGACTCGCTGCCGAGCCCCTCGATCCGATAGCGGTACCGGGCCCGCCCGCCGGGCTCGGTCACGGAGGCGATCGGCGGCGGGATCCGACCGAAGGTGTTCGTGGGGTCGTCCAGGGTCGTCACGATCCGTATCTGCGCGATATCGGCGGGTACGGCGGCGGTCGACACTTCCAGAGCGGCCGGTTGTCCCCCGGTTCCGGGCCGTAGCCGCACACCGGGACCGGTCGGTTGGTTGTAGAACACGAAATCGGCGTCGGAGCGGACCTTGTCGCGGTCGTCGACCAATAGCGCGCAGAGATCGGCGAGGGCTGCGACCTCCACCGAGATCACCAGGTCATCGATCTCCAGCGGACCGTTCTGTCCCTTGACCAAAGACATGGTCGCCGTCGTGCTCATCGTATTCGTCCTTTACCGCGGGAAGGGGGCCGGATCACCGTAACCGTCGCCGGCAACGGCGATATCCGCTATCCGGTATCCCTCACCCCGAGAGACCGGGAGTGTTCGAGGTAGGCGACGATCGCGTTCGTCAGCCCCCGCCGGGCCTCGTCCAGGTCGGTATAGGTGCCCAGTTGCCGCTCCGAGACGATTCCCCGCATCGCGCCCGGCAGAAACGCGGCCACCTCGCGCACCCGGGCGGGATCGACGTCGAGGTCGGCGAAGGCCTTCTGGCAGGCGGCCTCCCATGCCTCGCCCCAGGAGAGCAGTTCGGCCGCGGTGCGCGGATAGAGCCGTTCCAGTTCCGCACGATCACGAGGTAGCGCGGTGCGCAGGGTTTCGATGGCTCGGGAATCGGTCGAGGTCAGGCCCCGGTACAGGGTTTCGACAGTGGCGGCCACGCGGTCCCGTAACGGCGCTCCGGCATCGAAGACGACCGGAAGTTCGCCGCGCCGTTCGGCGGTACGCCGCAATACCGCCGACCAGAGCCCATCGGCATCCTGAAACTGGTATTTTACCGCGCCCCAGGTGGCACCGATCTCCTTGGCGATGCGATTGGCGGAAACAGCGCCCGGTTCGCCCGAGGCCAGTGAGCGCAGAGCGGCCTCCAGCATGCTCTCGCGGGTGGCGTGGCCACGCCGATTCCCACGTCGTCCGCCGGTAGCCGCTTCGGTCATCTTTCGGATGGTAGCGGTGTCGGTTCGTTCTCTTGCACGGTTTGTCGGGGACGGCCCCGGTGAGGGCGCGGCCGAAGACCACGCGCGCCAATTTCACAGAACCCACTGTCGTGCTGCCGGTAAGGCATTACCACCGCGACTGCGGGCCACCGGCCGGATCCGTATCGGCAATCCGTCGGCGGCGAGAGGACGGCAGACCATGGCCAAACCACCGTTGTCCATGCAGCCCACCGGATGGTCCCAGGTCGCGTGGTCGGCCGAGGTCGGCATCGGCGGGGTTCGCCGCATGAAGTATTTCGACTGCGAGATGATCGCCTGGCGAGCGGGTTTCGGCCCGGTCGCGGTCATGAACGCCTACCGCGAACACCTCGGCGGCGCCCATCCGGGCCACGGCGGACGGATCGAGGACGAACGCATCGTCTGCCCGTCCCACGGATGGGAGTGGAACGCCGAGGGCCGCAATGTCCGTATCCCCTATGAGAACCGACCGAACCCGGGCCGCCGCATCCGCAGCTATTCGGTGGTGGAACGCAAGAAGGGCATCTACATCCGGCACGACTACATCCGGCACGACTACATCCGGCACGACTACATCCGGCACGACTACATCCGGCACGACGTCCATGGCCGCGCCCCCCATTCCGAGGTGCCGGATGCGTTCACCGGACTCGCCGACGGAGCGACCGCGGTCGACTACTACCCCGCCTTCGGTCGGTCCACGCTCTACCGGGAACGCCTGGAACTGCACTCGCAGTACGTCCTCGAGAACGGCGTGGGTTTCGACCATTTCAGGTATGTGCACAAGGTGGCGCTCGCACCGAAGTTCACGTCAGGATTTCGACGCGCCGGTGTCGTATGTGGACTTCATCATCACCTTCGCCGGCCGCTTCAGGTGACCGGACCCAGTTCGGCCACCAACTCGCCGACCCGGTTTGCGAGCTCGTCGCGAATGGGCCGGACCGCCTCGATATCCCGGCCCCGGGGATCGGGAACGTCCCATTCGCGGTAACCGATCCCCGGCACCGCCGGGCAGTCGTCGCCATGGTCCATGGTGACGATGACGTCGGCGACCCGTGCCATCTCCTCGGTCCACGGCATGGGAACCTCGTCGCCGATCTCGATTCCCACCTCGCGCATCGCCGTGACCACCACCGGGTCGATATCGCCCACCGGGTCGTCACCCCCGGACCAGGCCACCGCACGGTCACCGACCATCCGGTTGAAGAATGCGAGCGCCATCGGCCCGCGTCCGGCATCGTGCTCGGACAGGAACAGCACCATCGGCCGCCCCGCTCGGGCCCTACCCTCCACCTCGGCCAAGGCGTGCAGACGTTGCCGGGCGACCCGTTCGGCCGACAACGGCGGGAGTTCGGTGATATCGGCGTGGGCACGGATACGCCCGTAGGACGAGCTCAGAAATTCCTCGACCGTCTTCCGATCGAATACGCCCGCGAATTCGCGTTCCAATCGATCCGCGGCGGATCGCAGGGCGGCCCATCGATCGAGGGCGGGTTCGCCGTGCGGGTGGACGGCATTCGGGGCGGGGTTTTCCGTCATGATCGTTCCTCTGTGTCGTGAAGGCCGAGCATCGGTCCGATCGGCGGTCGACCGAAAGCCGCGGTCGGATCGCCGTCACCGGGGGTAGTGCCCATATTCTCCGATCTCATGCCTCGAACAGCAGGTAGAGCCCGGTGAAGGTGAAACCGACCATGGTCAGCATCAGGGCCAGTTGGCCGGTCAACCGATGCGCCGGCGGCAGCAGGCGCAAACTGCGGTCGTGGGCCGCGGCGACGCCGAGGATATGCCCGAGCACCACCGCAAATACCTTGATCGTGCCCAGTAGCGCGGGATGGGTGGACAGCACGTAGGCGACAGCGCGGTCCCCGAGGCCCGCGATATTCCATCCCCGCTCGAGTGGGTCCGCGAACAGCAATACGGTCGCCTGCCCCTTCTCCACCAGGAAAGTGAGGTAATGGGCCACCACATACCCCGCGACGATCGGGGTGAGGCTGTGCGCCAACCGGCCCGGCAGCAATGTGCGTTCGGCCGGTGTGAGCCCACCGGTGGCACGGGCCGCGATCGTGAACACCCCGCCGACCACCACGATGAATCCGAGCAAACCGAGGGTCTCGACCACGGTCGGCAGAAAATCCGCCACGGTCTCGGTATCGGCCATCAGCGTTCGCCAGACGGGGAACATGGTGAAACTGTCGAAGGCGGTGGAGCCGAGCAGGGTCGCGGCCACCGCCACCGCCCCGCGCCGAGTCGGTGTCCCGGCGAGATTGGCCAGTGGTGAGCGCAGGACGAGTTCACCGGTGTCGCGGCGACCGAGCGGGCAGAGTCCGGCCAGCAGGGTGCTGTACACCTCGATCGGGTCGGCGTGCTCGGCCCACCGGGCGCCGAAGACGACCAGCCCGAACAGGGTCACGAGCAGATATCCCACCAGCCAGGTGGTCACCGCCGCCACCGCACCGGGGTCGGGGTACACCAGTTCGAGCCAGACGAAGGAGAACAGGCCGAACACGGCCGGCCACTGCCCCCACGAATCCGGATAACGCAGGACACCGCGATCGGGTGGACACCGCCGCATCCGGCAGATCACCCGATGCACCGCCCGCGTCGGGGACACGATCTTCCATACCGGTCCCACGACGAGCGAGGCGACCGGGACGCCCACCCACAGGAAGACGTAGAGCACCCCGGGAACGGGGTTGCGGCCAGGGTCGGCGGACCCGAACAACGCCACCGCGAGCACGAGCGCGGTGGCGCCCACGCTCACCGTCGCGATCACGGTGCGCGCTACCGCCGAGTCGACGACCCGGGTGACGACCGTCGGCAACGGCCGGCCCGGCGACCGCGGATCCAGTCGCGGCGAACGCCAGGCGAAGAGCAGGAGCGCGAACGAGAACGTCAGGGCCCATGCCGCGCCGACCAGGGCGTACGAGAACGGAATAGGCAGGTCGGTGGCGCCGCCCAGCCCGTGTGCCAGGACCGTCATCCGCGAACGAGCAGTGTCGCCACCGTCCGACCGACCTTGTGCAGTTCGATCTCCACTCGTCCCGGGACGTCCACCGTGAAGCGGAAACGTTGTCCGGCGCCGGCGGCGACGGGGAAGGTGTGCTCGGGGGTCGCATGCACGTGCAGTTCGTCCTCGACGTCACTGTCGACCACGAGTTCGACGGGCCGACCCACCCGAACCTCCTGTCGGGTATCGGCCGGACTCACCGTCCCGCCGGCGATCCGCACCGGGATGATCAATGCCGCCTCGTCGAGCGCACCGGACGCCGTCGCATCCCGGCTCGCCGGTGCATCGGTCGGTCCCGTCCGTCCCGACTCGCCCGTGGCACAACCGGCCGCGACCAGACCGGCCGACAGCATCAGGACGAGAACGGCACGACGATGACGTGGGCAGGACATCAATCCTCCTCGATATCACGCTCGGTATCCGGGTGTTCGCTTTCGTCGTCGGGGCCGGCCCGGCGGTCCCGAAGGGCGATGTACACCACCACCCCCACGACCACGAACGCCGGCAGGAAAGCGGGTACTGCCAGCAGGACCGAATGATCGGCGAGCACGTCCACATGCTCGGGATACCCGGTCATCGGACGGAGGCCGCCGGCTGTGTCACCGCCGGATCCCGGCGCGGGTACCGATCGCCGATACGCGCCGCACCCCAGGACAATGCGGTGACGAGAATCAGGCTGCACACCAGCACCACGAGTGAGGCCGCCGTGAACAGCCAGGCCGGATGGTCGAAGGAGCGTTCCCGCTGCAGAACGGTGATCTCGGAGACGAACGGTCGGGTGAATGTGGCGGGCGCGGGCACCTCCTCGGCGCCGATACCGGGATCGGCCGCCATGTAGATCGGCAGCGCGGTCAATGTTCGTCCGTCCTGGAGGCGCAGCACGGTCTTCCAGCTCCCGTGGACCGGTACGGGTTTCGTCGATTCGTAGTGCCCCCGGTCGATGCGGCGAAGCCGGTCCACGACCAGACCACGTCCGGGGTTGTCGCTGTCGGCGCCACCCTGCCAGGACAGGATCTGTAGCCATTCCGGATCGTCACCGACGAGATCCTCCGGTGTGAGCCGGATATCGGCGAGCACCATACGCCCCGGAAAATCGGTTTCGGCCTCACGCAGCGTCACGGTGGCCGAGGCTTGTTCCGGTACATCGATGATCAGGCCGTTGGCGATCGCCGCCGCCACGATCACCACGGCGGCGACCATGAGACCGCGACGTACGGGCGGACGGGGTAGCGGCTCGCCGCGAAGCACGGTGGCCAGCAGCGCACCCACCACACCACCCGCGATCCCGGTGGGAACGGCCATGACCAATAGCTCCGGCCACATCCCGGCGGGCCACGGATCGACGAACACGGCGGCCACCCACAGCGATTCGAGCCACAATCCCACCGTGGCGGCGGCGAACCCGCAGAGCGCGCCCCACAGGAGCGGCCGGCGGACGAGCGGAAGCAGTGCGAGTAGTTCCACCACGAGCGCGATGCCGAGATAGAGCGGGAAGACATTGCGCGGCGCGTCGAGGATCGGGCCCCCGACCAGGAAGGCCACCGCGGCTCGGACCGCGGTCGCGAACGCCACCGCCACCAGGGTGCTGCCCACCCCCAGGACGAGACGCGCGGCGACGAGGGCGACGGACGCGGCCGCCACAATGAGCAGGGGCTGGAGAACGAGCCGGAACTGCTGCACCCCGAAGTCGTATTCCACCTGGAACACCGACAGCCCGATCAGCAGGCCGCCGAAGGCGAAGGCGCGCAGCACCCACATGAGGCGTCCGCCCGGCCGTTGTGGATCGGGCCGGTGGTGTCGACCCTCGTGTTCCAATAGCAGCACCCCGACCAGGGACAACCCGGCGCCACCGATGAGCATCAGATGGGTCGGCCCCCACAAGGTGACGTCCTGACCGAACATTCGGTGCCACAGATCGTCGAGAGGGAACCCGATCAGGGCGTAGAGTCCGGCGCCCGCGATGAGAATTCCGCCGACCGGCGCGTACCAGGTGCGGGTGATCCGAATGGCCGCGGGACCCGGTTTGTCGTCCAGCGGCAGCACCACCGCCGTCATCCCGGCCGTGAACAGGAAGAACAGCCCGACGAGGATGAAATAGTGGGCCGGATTGGCCAACGGTCCCTCATCCCGTCCGTCCCCCACGTGCAAGGAGACATCCCAGATGAAGCCCAGCAGTGCGGTGAGGATCGTCGCGAGGAATAACGCCATCGGCAGGGCCGCCCAGCCCGGCCGGTTGAAGACCTGCCCCAATCCGTCGGCCAGCCGCCCCAACCAGGCGATCCGGCGGGTGCGGTGCAGATATCCCACCCAGAGCAGCACCAATGCGACGACCCCGGCCGAGCCGGTCATGATGGCCACCTGGTCGAGGGCCGCACCACCGCCCTCACTGCCCTGCGCGACCCACACGGCCCTCGCGTCCACGGTGTGGAGCACGGATACCTCCCTCATACGAACAGTAGGTGTAACGGACGGTATCATGAAATCGGTTCACATTGGTTATATGTCGGAATTTTCGGCGGTCGGAGTATTCTTCCAGTTCATAGGCTGTTGAACCTCGAATTCGGTAAACAGTCGTGCACCGTACCGATTCCCGACTACCCATCCCCATACCGAGTCACACAGCGGTTCGGGTGCGCTTCGCGCGAGTTCCCATGAGTTCCCCATGAGTATCGATATCCGGGTCTACGCCGAACTGAACGATTTCCTTCGGCCCGACGCGCGCTACACGGTGCTGCGGCGCCCCTTCCGTGCGCACCAGACCGTGAAGGATGTGCTCGAAGCCGTCGGTATTCCGCATACCGAAGTGGATCTGGTGCTCGTCAACGGCCATCCGGTGGATTTCGCGCACCGCCCCACACCTGGCTCCCGGATCGCCGCCTACCCCGTCTTCGAAACCCTGGACATCGGTCCGGTGACCCGGGTACGCCCGCACCCGTTACGGGAGCCGAGGTTCGTCGCCGATGTCAATCTCGGCGGCCTCGCCCGTCTCATGCGGCTGATGGGCCTGGACGTGCTTTGTCCGTGGACCGCCGACGATGCGACACTCGCCCGGATATCGGCGGCCGAACACCGGATCCTGCTCACCCGCGACCGCGGTCTTCTCAAACGTCGCACCGTGACCCACGGCGTCTACATCAGGGCTGATCGACCGATCGATCAGATCGTCGAGTTGATCCACCGCCTCGATCTCACCGGCCGCCTGGACCCATTCGCCCGCTGCCTGCGCTGCGGCGGCCGAGTCGACCCGGTCACCAAAACCGAGGTGGCGGATCGACTGGAACCGCTCACCCACCGTTATTACGACGATTTCCGCCGCTGCCGCGACTGCGGGCAGATCTACTGGTCCGGATCGCATCGCACCCGGCTCGACGCCACGGTGGAGACCATCCGCGCCGCCGTCACCACCCGCACCGGCAGCGGATAACCGTCATCGGGCACCGACCGGGAACTCCACCCCCGTCGATCACTGCGCGGCCTCCGCCCGGCTTCCGAGTCCCGCACCTGCGGTGACGCGGCCGGCACCGGCGGCCCGACCGGCCCGATCCGGCGCGTACGCCGGGGTCGACGGTTTCTTCGATGCGCTCATCTCGTATATCCGGTTCCGGCACGGACCGTCGGGCGACTCGGGCCGGGTCACCCGAATTCCACCGAACTCGACCGGCACGAAACGATACCAACAGCGAAATATATCTCTCTCAAAATAAGAATTTCACTCCAGCAGGCGAGCGGGCGACGGTAATCCACATCTCGCCACCGGAACCCGCATCGAAGTCCCTCACCGCTCCCGATGCGGTGGATTACCCGCGCAACCCTCGATACAGCAGAGCCCAGGCTCGCTCGGCATGGGCCCGCCTGACCTCCCCTGCGGTTTTCGATACCAGCCCGGCCAACATCCCCACCACGAGAACGATGTCGTCGGCCGTGACGTCCGCGGCAATATCGCCACGTTGCCCGGGATCGGCGAGTTTGCGGGTGAGAAGTTCACGCAGCCGCGCCGCGGTCTCCGCGACCCGAGGGTCGTCGACGCCGGTCGGATCCAGCATCATGATGAACGCCGCCGAGGCGACAACCTGGTCGACGAGGATGCGCAGCACATCGTCGACGGTGGTCGACGGGTCCGCCGCGCGCGCCTCGACCGCGCAGATGTTCTCCTCGAACACCGCCGCCGCCAGCCGTCCCCGGGTGGGGAAATGCCGATACAGCACCCCCTGCCCCACCCCCGCGGCGCGCGCGATGGCCGACATCGGCACCCCGGAGCCCTTGTCGGCGAACAGGGTCCGAGCCGCGGCGATCAGTGCGGCACGGTTACCGGCCGCTGCTCTGGGGCCCCTATTGGCCCGAGGCGAGGCAGTCATCGCGCCCAACCCTATCTCGAATCACTTGTAGCCGAGTCCACCGAGCATCAACCGTTGCTCGAGGGCACGGGCACACACCCTCGGCCCCGGCGGCCACCAATCGTCCAACTCCACCAGGCCCGGTTCCACCAGATCCAACTCCCCGAAGAACGAGGAAATCTGTTCCCGGGTCCGGAACCATCCCGTGCCCAATCCCGTCTCCAGGTATCGTCGCTGCAGCTCCCGGGCCAGTCGGTGCGCCTCCGTCCCATCGTCCGGATCCCAGAAATGCGTGATCGCCACGGCCGAGCCGGGAGCCAACGCATCGATATGACGACGCACGATCCCCACCGGATCCTGCTCGTCGGAGATATGGTGCAAGACCGCGCCCAGTATTACCGCAATCGGGCGGTCCCTGGCCAGATGACGCGCGATCGCCGGATGGTCGAGCAGTGCGCCCGGGGCGGTGAGATCGCCGGGAACGAAGATGGTCTCCTCGTTGGTCTCCAACAAGGCCCGACCGTGCGCGTGGCACATCGGGTCGTTGTCCACGTACACCACCCGGGCCGCACGGTTTTCCCCCTGGACGATCTCATGGGTGTTGTAGTGGGTGGGCAAACCGGCGCCGATGTCGAGGAACTGGTCGATACCCACCATTCCGGCCAGGTAGCGAACCACACGCTCCATCCAGGACCGGTTCATCCGGGCCAGTCCCGGCATACCGGGTGCGACCTCGAGAACGGCCGCCAACACTCGACGGTCGACTTCGTAATTGTCCTTGCCGCCGAGGGCGGCGTCATAGACTCGGGCGCTACTCGCCCGGGTTCTGTCGAGGCCGGCCGGCGCACACTCTCCGACCGACGGCGTATGCGGGGTATCGGGCATCGCGGGTCTCTCTATCCGAGATCGGGTGAAGCATGACGGTCGGGCGGGCGCGGGACGCTGTTCCATACGCGCTCGGAACACGGCCGTGCCGACCGGGGTACCTGTGGATGATTGGGAATGCTATGCCGATTCGCCCATCCGTGTGTCGGTATCGCTCCAGACATTCGGCAGACGGTGAATCGGGAGTTCCGTCACGGTACGCCCAAGGGGCCTACCCTCCGGGCACATCGCGCATGATGAACTGCCGGCCACCCTTATCTCGTGCCGAATTCGGCAGTGGGCATGAACGCTCCTTCCGACAGAAGTATGGCTCGACGAGGAGGACGATACGGTCGGCGCGAATGTGTGGCCGTCCGAACGGTGTTTGTCGAGTCAACGTGCCTCACTCTTGTATGCCCTGCTCACGGAAGAAATATTCATTGGTGCTCGAGCGACGGTAATGATGATGATGTATTACGCGCTCCACGTGGGAAGATCGGCGAACTTTCGTGCGCGGATTCCCGACTTACCGCAATGGCGCGGAGGACCGCGACACGACCATCGGAGCACGAATGAGCACCACCTGGTACACATCCGATCTGCATATCGGCCACAACCTCGTCGCCGGCCTTCGCGGGTTCGACACCTCGACCGACCACGACGCGGCGTTGGCCGTGTACTGGGACGAGATGGTCGGCCCCGACGATGTGGTGTGGATTCTCGGCGATATCTCCGTGGGCGGCAAACGTGCGGAACTCGCCGCTCTGGAGTGGGTCTCGCGCCGGCCGGGCACGAAACATCTCGTGGCCGGCAATCACGATTCGTGCCACCCGATGCGCAGCCGGGCACATATCTGGCAGCGGACCTACCTGGCGGTTTTCGAGTCGGTGCAGCAGTCGGCGATGCACCGCATCGACGGCGAACGGGTTCTGCTGTCCCACTTCCCGTATGCCGGCGACCCCGACGGTGACCACACCACGGAGAACCGTTTCGAGGAGTGGCGTCTCCCGGCCACCGGCGACAATGCCGGCCGGGCGTTGTTGCACGGGCACACCCACAGTGCGATATGTGTCCGGGGCCGACAGATTCATATCGGTTTGGATGCACATGAGCTGCGCCCGGTGTCCGAGGCCCGAGTGCGGGCGTTGCTGGAGCCGAATCCACCGACGTGAACGAATCCCGGGCGCGGTCCGTCGGAGCCGGTGTGGGCCGGGGGCCGGCACTCGCCCGGTGAGACGGTCGCACCACCGATATTCTGCTGAGGCCCGGTACGAGCCGGGTGAGATACGCCGTCGGGGAGCACCGGGCCGCGACCCTCTCCCCCACCGTGCGGTGAACCGGAAAGGATGACAGATGAAGACCAGGCTGACCTGCCCCTGCGGGGAACATATCGTCGGAGCGGACGAGGATGCCCTGGTGACCAAGGTGCGTCAGCACCTCACCGAGAACCATCCGGGCCACGACTACAGCCGCGACGAGATCCTGTTCATGGCCTACTGATATCTCGGCCTACTGATATCTCGCCGGTCCCGACCACCCCGCAACGGCCGCGGGACCGGACCGCGCGGTACCACCGTTGCCGGGTGGGGGGCCGTTCCGTGGTATACGAAAACGGGCATCCCGCCCAGCGGAAGGATCGGTATCGCATGGACGACCACACACTCGCCGCCACCTTGGCAGCGGAAGCGGGCGAGCTACTGCTCGGTATCCGCGAACTCGGCGGCAAGGTCGGCGATCAACGATCCAACGCTTTCCTCCTCGACCGATTGCGCCGGGAACGCCCCGACGATGCCGTGTTGTCGGAGGAGTCGCCGGACGACACCGCCCGCACCGAACACTCCCGGGTATGGATCGTCGACCCATTGGACGGCACCCGCGAATACGGAGAACCGCACCGCCAGGACTGGGCGGTCCATGTGGCGCTCGCGGTGGACGGGGAGCCGGCCGTCGGCGCGGTAGCTCTCCCCGCTGCGGGAATCGTGTTGCACACCGGGGCGCCTCCGGTGCTCGCGTCATCACCGGAACCCGGTGTCATCCGAATGGCGTTATCGCGTAGCCGCCCGTCCTTCGAGGTCCAACGGCTGGTGGCGCGGTTGTCGGCCACCCCCGTACCCATGGGCTCGGCCGGCGCCAAGGCCATGGCCGTCGTATGTGGGATCGCCGATGTCTACGCGCATTCCGGGGGACAGTACGAGTGGGATTCCTGCGCGCCGGTTGCGGTCGCGGCCGCCGCGGGACTCCATGTCTCCCGGCTCGACGGAACGCCACTGCGCTACAACCGACCCGACCCGTATCTGCCGGATCTGCTGATCTGCCGTCCGGAACTGGCAGATCAGGTGTTGCAGGCGCTCGCCGAATAATGCGGTCGGGACCTCGTCGCCGTATCCGAAGGGAAACCGGCGGATACGGAAACGAGGCAACTCAGTTCGGTGCCGCCGCACTCGTGCCGGTGGTGGCGAGCGGCGTGGTCGCACCGGCGGTGGTGGGCGTCGTCGTACTCGTGTCGGTGGCCGGTGTCGTGGATTCCGATGTTGTCGTGGGTGATTCGGTGGTCGAGGGCGCCTCTGTCGGAGCCACGGTGGTGGAAGGCCGTGCGGTCTCGGCGATCTCGGTGGGCACCGCCGAGGTGGACGGGAGCGCCGGTACCGAGGTATCGGGAGTTGCGGGCGGCGATACGGAGGTCGGCACCGGTGTGCCCTCGGTATCGGTCGTGGTGGGGCCGGGGCCGGTCGTCGTCGGTATCGAGGTCGGCGCGGTCGACGGCGGCGTCGATGTCGGCGCGATCGTCGGTGCCGTCGAGGTGGCCGCCACCGCCCGGTAGGCATCGGTGAAGTCCTCGGGCTCGGGCTCGGAACTCGGATCGATGGGCTTACCGGCCTGCGCCTGTTTGGCCAGATGGGTGAGCCAGGCGGCCGCGTATTCGGCGGAGGTCAGCGGCTTTCCGTTGTCGGGGTCGGCATCGCGCCAGTAGTCGAAGTGGTGCCCGGTGTGATTCGGCCCGAGGGTCAGCTTGTAGGGATCGCTCATGATCACCGGGATCGTGTTCTGGTTCGTCACGATGAGACCGACGATCTCGTTGAACACCTTCTGCGGCAGATACGCCAGCGGCGACAATTCCTCGGTCGCAATGGACTGCGCCGGCTCCGATTCCACCGGCGGTTGCCCCGGCCGATAGGCGGGGTCCGAGACGCGCAACAGCACTTCCAGAAAGGTTTCGTCGCTGCTCATCCAGTTCGGTTGCGATTGGATATCGGCGAAGGCCGCGAGCGCGATCCGGCCGAGGACCACGGCGACGTCGTGCCCGGTCGCCGGAGTGAGCCCTTCCCGTTCGAGCGCGTCGACATTCAGTTGTCGCCCCACGTTCACCGCCAAGTGCAGCAGGGAGATGTTCTCCGGTGCGGCGCAGGTGAGGTCGCCCTCGGAACAGAACGACGCGACCTTGCCGTCCAGCGCGCCGAAGCCGCCGCTGGTGCCCGGCAGCGCACCGCGCCCCGAGATCGGGGAAATACCGTTCTGATACTGCCGGTCGAAGCCATCGGGATTGCCGTAAGGGTTCTGCGCGCCGGGGAACGGCCCGTCGCCGACCGAGCGGCCCGGGTCGGCGAGAATGACCACGCCGAGAACATCGTCCGGGTCCACTATCCCGTATCCGTCGGCTCCGGGTTGCTGATTCCCCACGTTCATCGCGACGCGCCGTACGACATCGGCGCCTTCGCTGTAACCGACGATCGAGAACCTGGTGTCCGGGCAGGCCTGCGCGATTTCCCGCATCACCTGCTGGGTATTCGCGACACCGGCGGTGACGGCGTCCTCATAGGTGGCCATATTCGCCGGGTATGCGATGTAGACGGCGGCGTAGGAGCCCGGTTCCACATCGTCGGCGGGAGCATTGACCACCGGGTCGACCCACTCGCTGTTGTGGTCGCCCGACAGCGCGGCCGGTAACAGTTCACCATTGGCTCCGACCAGCATCTTCGTGGTCCCCTCGCGAGGGGTGTCATTGCGTCCGGCCACCGAGATGGTCACCATATCGTGGCATTCCGTCACGGAGGCCCGGAGCCGGGTGTCCTCGCTGCGCTGCGGCGCTGTTACCGCCACGGAGGTGGCGATCACCGCCGCCAATCCCAGCACGGCCGGCGCGGCAACGGCCGGGGTGATTCGGTACCGCGCGATGAACTCGCGAAGAGCCATGTCCTTGTTCCCATTCCATGAACCGACAAGTGGATGGACAGGCCCCCCGACAGGCCGTATGTCATCAAGGACGTCGCGCCCGGCTCCGGGATCGTTACCGCGCCCGGCTGTGTCGGTCCGCACAGGCGCGCCGACGGCTCAGGTGAGCAGGTCGGCGAGCCGGCGCATACCTGCGGGTTTGCGGAGTTTCGCCATGGCCTTGGCCTCGATCTGGCGAATGCGTTCGCGGGAGACACCCAGCAGACGCCCGACCTGTTCCAAGGTCCGCGGCTCGCCGCCGTCGAGGCCGTAGCGCAGGGTCAATACCTGCGCCTCGCGTTCGGCGAGCGCGGCGAGTGCCGCGTCGAGCTGTGGGCGGATCGACGCGGCGGCGACCGTATCCGAGGGATCCGGCGCCCGATCGGGGAGGAGGTCCCCGAGTTCGGTCTCGCTGTCACCGAGCACACCGTGCAGGGAGATCGTGGCGCGGGAGTGGCTCAGCACATTCCGCACCCGGTCGACGGGCACACCGATCTCGTCGGCGATCTCCTGCGCGGTGGCGTCACGTCCGAGTCGTTGGTCCAGCGCTCGCCGGGCACGTAACACCCGGTTGAGTATCTCGGTCACATTCGAGGGGATGCGGATGGCACGGCCCTTCTCATCGATGGCTCGCCCGACGGCCTGTTTGATCCACCAGGTGGCGTAGGTGGAGAACTTCAGTCCGCGGCGGTGATCGAACTTCTCCACCGCGCGGATCAGGCCCAGGGTGCCCTCCTGAACGAGGTCCAACAGAGACATACCGGTGGGCGCCGGGTAGCGCTTGGCGATCGATACCACCAGTCGCAGATTGGCCTCGATCATCCGGTTCTTCGCGCGCCGGCCGGTGTGCACCGTTCGCAGCAGCGCTCGTCGTTCCGCATCGGTGAGTTCTGCTCCGTTCGAATGGTTTTCGGCCAGATATCGCTCGGCACGCAGGCCCGCGGCCATACGTTCGCCGAGTTCGTATTCCTGTTCGGCGGTGAGCAGCGTGGTTCGCCCGATCCGATTCAAGTAGTCCCGGATGGGGTCCGTGCTCGGGGCGGTCGTGTGGATGCTGTGGATTGACATGAAGACCCTCCGGGTTCTGCCGCGGCTGTTGCGGTGGCCATGGGTGGGACCTCTGATGAGGTCCCACCCCGGTCCGTCACCGTCGTCCGGGGATACGCAGCAAGCGATGGGGCGGTATGCGATCCGGTCGACCGACGCGGTTTCGCACACCTCGTTTCCGCTCGAACGCGTCACGCGGGTGCGGCGGACGAGGACCCGACGGTGCGACGGTGGATCGGCGGAGGATCGACGGCAGATTGTCCGTCGATCCCGTCGGGAACGACCCGAGGGTGATATCGGCCATGAGATCGGCTCCCATTCGGTTGTCACCGAGGTTCGGTGTGGTGTTCGTCCGATCGTGGGTGATGCGCAGGGCGTGCTCCTTCATTCGAACGTCGAAGACTGACCGACATAAATTTATGACCAGCATAAAGAAATGTCAAGTATTAATTTGTAGCCAACCTAGATATCCTGTTCGCATGAGCACACACGCCGCCCCGCAGCCCGGATTGCGAGCCCGCAAAAAGCAGCAAACCAGGGAGAACATCTCCCACCACGCCACCCGCCTGTTCCTGGAGCGCGGATTCGACAATGTGACCATCGCCGAGGTCGCAGCCGCCGCCGAGGTTGCCAAGATGACCGTCACCAACTACTTCCCCCGCAAGGAGGACCTCGCGCTCGATCTGCACGAGGAGTTCGTGACCGGACTCGCGCGCACCGTGCGCGAACGCGCCGTGGGCGAATCGGCACTGGCCGCACTGCACCGCGCCTATCGCGCCGGTGTCGCCGCCCACGACCCCGTGATCGGATTCTCCGGCCCGGAGTTCGCCCGCATGATCACCACCAGCCCCGCCTTGACGGCCCGTCTACGGGAGTTCCACGACGAACGGGAACGCGCTCTGGCCGACGCCCTGGCCGAGGCCACCGCCGCCCCCGCCGACGATCTCCACGCCCGAATCGCCGCCGCCCAACTGGCCGGGGTGCATCGGGTGCTGTTCGAGGAGACATTGCGCCGCACGGTGGCGGGTGAATCCGAAGAGATGATCGCCGAAGCGCTGGCGCCGCAGGTGGACGCAGCCTTCGCACACCTCGCGCCGTCCCTGGACGAATACGCGGTGCGCCAGGGATGAGCCACCCCGAAATCCACTGACGAGAAAATCTTTCGGGGCGAACCGAGGCCGTCCGGCACCACGGGCCGATGCACTCGCTTCGATCTCGACCCCCAATGGTCGGACGTATCCGAAGCCGACAGGAGGACAAGTGAGTGGTCGACCAACCGGCAAGACGGCCTTCATCACCGGAGCGGCACGCGATCGAGGACGCGCCCGCACCGTGCGCTCGGCGAGCGAAGGCGCCGATATCATCGCCGTGGACCTGTACGGCCCGCTGCCGCCCCGATCCGCTACGACTCCGCGACACCGGATGATCCAGCCGAAACGGTGCGGCCGGTCGAGGCGACCGGCCGCACGATCATCGAAGACGGGCGCGGGGGTTCCATCGTCCTGATCGGCTCCGCATCCGGAGTCGTCATGCAGCCCTTCATGGTCCACTACACGGCGGGTGAACACGCGATCACCCGAATGGCCCGGGCACTGGCCGGCGAGCGGAGAATCCGGTTCGTCACCGCGAGCAGCGTCTCGGCCGACCTGGGTGACGCGCAGTACCGGCCGTCACCGACGAACCTGCCGCGCACGGTCGAATCGCCTGGCGGTCAACGGTATTCCGCTCCTATACCCCGTCGCGTGTTCATGACGTGCGTATAAGGTGTTGCACTACAACGGGTTCGCCCGATCACTCTCGAAGGAAAGCAACACCGATGGTCGGTTTCTTCACCGCATATGGGGATCTCCTCGTGGCCGAAGAACTCGCGGTGAGTCAGTGGGCGTCGGACCAGCTGGGCGGTCACGCCATCTGCGGGCTCCTGGCCCGCGGACTCGAAACCCATTGCGCGACCGGCTTCATCCCGACACGAATGACCGTGGACCTGTTCCGACCCGTGGCCAACGCGCCACTGCGGGTATGCAGCACGATGGCCCACCGGGATGAGCGGCAGACGATCGCCGATGCCTCCATCGTGCAGAACGGGCAGCCTCGGGTCCGGGCCACGGCGGTCTTCCTCCCTACCGGCGCGATCCCACCGGGGCGGGTCTGGCAACCCGCATCGGATCTGCCCGTACCACCCCGGGGATGTGTTTCGCCGAACGGTTCACCGCCCTTGTTCAAAAGCGGTGATCGAGAGTGGAGCCGCGACTTCGTCACGAATCAGAATGCCGACCGCAAGATCTCCTGGCACAGCCTGCCCCCGCTCGTCACGGGCGAGCCGATCACTCCGTTCCAACGCGCCGCTCTCCTCGGCGACACCACCAACCTCGTCTGCCACTGGGGATCTCGCGGCGCGGGCTATATCAATGTCGATATGACCCTCACCCTGGCCAGGCTGCCCCGCGGATACGAACTGGGGCTGCGCGCCGACCACACCGTCGCCGCGGACGGCATCTCGATCGGCGTCGCCACCCTCTACGACCGCGACAGCGCGGTCGGCACCTGCGTGGTCACCGCCCTGGCCAACCCCCTGCGACAGATCGATTTCACCACCGTATTCGGCTCCTGAGAAACGGACCCACTACCGCGAAACCCTGATCGCCCACCGACGACCCGGTCGTGAACGATGAAGCGTTGCCGCCGTGGACGGTTTCACCGGCCGAAAGGATCACGATCCACTCCGGGTAACCATTGGTTACCGGGCTCGGTCCATCCTCGTCGCTTGACCATCTTGCGCGCATGGCGACGGTTTCGACCGATCAGGCGGTCCAGATAGAGGCGCCCGGCGAGGTGGTCGGTCTCGTGTTGTAGACAGCGGGCGAGGTAACCGGTGCCCTCCACGGACAGCGGGTTTCCCGAACCGTCCACACCGCTCACCCTCGCCCACTCCGCTCGACCGGCGGGATAGCGCTCACCGGGAACCGACAGGCACCCTTCGAGATCGTCGGGGTCGGGCATCGTCTCGGGCAGGGGCGATGTCTCGATCACCGGGTTGATGACGCAACCCCGGGGCCGTCGGCCCGCGTCGACCAGGTCGAACACGAAGATCGCCCGCGGATCGCCGACCTGATTGGCGGCGAGTCCGGCGCCGTGCGCGGCGGTGTTCGTCTCGTAGAGGTCCTCGATGAACGAGGCGAGCTCGTCGTCGAAAACGGTTACCGGGACGGCGGGTGCCGTCAGACGCGGGTCCCCGGCGATGAGTATCGGTCGAATAGCCATACAAAGAGGCTACTCATATTTGAGTACTCTGGTATGACTTGGTAGGTGAATCCCACCCGACTGTTCGTTCTCGGCGCCCTCGCCAAACACGGCCCCATGCACGGTCATCGGATTCGGCGCGACGCGCGACTGGATCGTGCGGAACTCTGGTCCCAGGTGAAGCCGGGATCGCTGTACGGCGCACTGCATCGTCTCGAAGCCGAAGGCCTGATCCGCGCCGTACGCACGGAGCAGGACGGGTCCATGCCGGCCCGGACCGTCTACGAGATCACCCCCGAAGGGGTTCGAGAACTTCGGGCACTTCGAGACGAGGCATTCACCGAATTCGAGCTCAAACCCGACCCGATCGACCTCGCCCTCGCCATGAGCATCGACCTCGACCGCGAGCTGCTACGCGGCTATATCGAAGATCGCATCGCGGTGCTGGTGGCCCGTGAACAGCAATTCGACCACCAACTCGACCGACGCTGGCCCGACCAGAGCGTCGCCGACGATCTGATCGTGGCGCACGCCAAGATGCGCATCCGAGCCGAAATCGACTGGCACAGGAAGGTCCTCGCCGATATCGACGAGCTCGGGACGCGCTGATCGCCGACGATCTATCGTCCGAACTACCGGCGACCCCGGCGGCCGCGCAGGTAGTCGCTGACCACAGCGGCGCCGAGACCGTCCACGTCCGGTGCCACGACCCGGCCGCCGCTGCGCCGGGCGATCAGGTCCACGAAAGCGGCCAATCCGGAGTCCTCGCCGAGCATGAACACCGTGATGGACGCACCGAGTTTGGCCAAGGCGTCGACCTGGGCCATGGTCACCCCCAGGGTGTGTGGATGCGGTGGCCAGTCGAAGTAGGAATCACCGTTCGGTTCGAGGTGGGCCGTGGGCTGGCCGTCGGTGACGACGAGTACGACCGGCACCGCACCGGGATACCGGCGTAGATGCCGCGCGGCCAACAACAGGGCATGGTGCAGATTGGTGCCCTGTTCCCATACCGCGTCCAGAGCGGTCAGCTCGCCGATATCGACCGTTTTGGCAAGTCGACCGAAGGTGATCACGCTCAGTTCGTCGGTGCGGTAACGGGTGCTGATGAGGTGATGCAGGGCGAGGGCGGTGCGTTTCATGGGCACCCAACGGCCGTCCTGAACCATCGACCACGAGGTGTCCACACACAATGCGACGGCCGCCCGAGAACGCTGCTCGGTCTCCACCACCTCGACATCGGAAACATCCAGCGTAACCCGGCGATCACCCGTCGACGCCGACCGCAGCACGGCATTGCGAACGGTTCTCGACACATCCCACGGCTCCGTATCGCCGAATTGCCACGGGCGGGTGGCGCCGGTGGGTTCACCGGCGGCGCCGGCGAGAGCGGTTTCCCGTTGTCCGCGACGGGCACGCAACTGTCCCACGATATCCCGCAGCGCCACCTCACCGAGCCGTCGTAACGCCTTGGGCGTCAGGCGCAGCGAACCGTCGGGGGCGCGCTCGAACAGGCCTTGGTGACGCAGCTCCCGTTCCAATTCGGCCAGTCCGGCCGCGTCCACGCGCGCCTCGTCGCCCAAATGGCGGGCCAGGGCATCCAGATCGATGTCCTCCATGGTGGCGCCCGGATAGGACTGCGCCAATTGTTCGGCGAGCGCGTCCAGTTCGGCGAGATCCTGGAGCGCCTGGGCACCGTCGCCGAGCCCCAGAGGATCCTCGCCCCGGAATCGGCGCGAGGAGGTCCAGTCCTCGCCGGGGCGTAATGCCCGCAGGTTGGCATCCAGCGCGGCGACCTGCTCCGCGATCCGCGGATCACCGAAGGCCTGACCGATCAGCTGGGACAGTTCCGCCCGCTGTTCGGCGGTCATCGAGTTCATCATGCGCTGCGCGGCGGCGGCGCGGGCGGCGAGCGCATCGATCAATTCCTCGATGTCCCGCGGATTCTCCGGAAAGAACTCACCGTGTTCGGCCATGAAATCGGCGAAACGCCGGTCGGTGTCCTCGCCCCGGGCATGCGCGGCGAGGAGGTCGTTCAGATCCGACATCATCCGCCGGATCCGTTCGACATCTTCCGGTGAGGTGTTCTGCAGGGCCTGCTTCATACCCTGGAAGCGGGAATCCAGCAGTTCCCGGCCGAGCAGACCGCGAATCCTGCGATAGTTCTCCCGACCGGTTTCGGAACGCCAGGCGTAGTCGGCGAGTTCGTTGACGGCGGCGGCCGTACTCGACGGCAGGGCATCCAACTGCGCCTCGGCGAATCGGGCATCGTCGGACGGGTCCGGGAACAGGGCCCGGCGTTCGGCGTCCAGCGCTTCGTTCAACAGTTCCCGGACCTGTTGCAGGGTTCCGTCCAAACGGTGCCGACGAGAGATCTCCGCCCGCCGCTGCCACAGCCGGCGGGTCAGATCCTCCAGGCCACGCACCGAACTCGTGCCGCGCCGCAGCAGTTCCTGTAGCGCGGTACGCGGCGAGCTGCCCTCCATCACATCACGTCCGATATGGTCCAACGCCTCCCGCAGGTCGAGCGGGGGCGCCAGCGGATCGGGCCCATCGTGATAGGGGCCGTAGGAGTAGCGATCGGGTGATGTCATCGAATCTTCCGCTCGGGCAATTATTTTCCGTATACCGCGGAGCCGTCGGCGGAGTCCTTGGCGATCTGTCGGGCCAGGTACAGGGACTCGAGGGCGAATTCGACGGCGGCAGCGATTCGGGCGGGTGGGTCGGCGGCATCCACCCCGAGCCGGGCCGCGACCTCGTGCAGGATCGGCAGTTCGGGCAGAGCGGACAGCACCTCCTCACCGGTCACCCGTTCCCCGGTGGTGACCAGACTGCCGTGGGCCACCGCCTCCGCCAACGGCCGAAGGTTCAGACCACCGAGGCGCTCGCGCGCGGTCTCGGAGAACGAACGTCGCAGCAGGTGCACGAGATGTTCCTGTTCCCGCCCCTCCTCGCCGTGCTCGAACTCCAGTTTGCCGCGCAGGACCGGCGCCACGGCCTCCAGGTCGATGGGGCGGGCGACGGCGGGGTGTTCCCCGGTGATCGCCGAGCGGCGACGGGCGGCGGCGGCCACGGTTTCCGCGGCGGCGACCGCGAACCGGGCCGATACACCGGAACGCTGGTCGATGGCGTCCGAGTCGCGCAGATGCCGCACGAACCGGGCGAGTACCTCGATCAGCGGGTCGCCCACCTCCGCCACCAGTTCGGCCTCCTGCCGCACCAACCTCATCTCGGCCTCGACGGTCAGCGGGTAGTGGGTGCGGACCTCGGCGCCGAACCGGTCCTTCAGCGGGGTGATGATCCGGCCGCGGTTGGTGTAATCCTCGGGGTTGGCGGTGGCGACCAGCAGAACATCCAACGGCAGCCGCAGGGTGTAGCCGCGGACCTGGATATCGCGTTCCTCCATCACATTGAGCAACGCCACCTGAATGCGTTCGGCCAGGTCGGGTAGCTCGTTGATGGCGACGATACCGCGGTGGGCGCGCGGCACCAGACCGAAGTGGATGGTTTCCGGGTCGCCGAGACTGCGTCCCTCGGCCACTTTGACCGGGTCGACATCACCGATGAGGTCGCCGACGGAGGTGTCCGGAGTGGCGAGTTTCTCGGCGTAACGTTCGGAGCGGTGCCGCCAGGCCACGGGTAGGGCATCGCCCAGTTCCGCGGCCAGCCGAATACCGGCGGGGCTGATGGGGGCCAAGGGATGCTCCCCCAGTTCGGTGGCCGCGATCACGGGGGTCCACTCGTCGAGCAGGCCCACCAGGGTGCGCAACAACCGGGTTTTGCCCTGGCCGCGTTCGCCCAGCAGGACGATATCGTGGCCCGCGAGCAGCGCGCGTTCCAACTGCGGCAGGACGGTCCGGTCGAAGCCGACGATACCGGGCCACGGGTCCTCGCCGGCCCCGAGCCGGGCCAGCAGATTCTCCCGAATCTCGGTCTTCACGTCACGCGGCAGATATCCCGCCGCACGCAACTCGCCCGCGGTGGTGGGCAGGTGTTCCGGAGCAATCACCCCTTCGACGCTACGACGATCCGGCGATCCCGTCGACAGAAAGTAACGCGCTGGACACACAGTCCGGTCATCCGGCGTCCTCCAGCAGCCGGCGCGGCGCGGCCTGTTGCCACGAGTCGACGACGATCGCTTCCAGTTCGTCCCGGTCCACGATCGGGCAGCGAACCGCCATCGAGGTCTCGTCCTCCGGAAGTGTCAGGAACAGTTTGCCCGCGACCCGGAATGTCGGCATTCCCCAGGTGAACTGTTCGGTCGTCTCCGGTAAGGACAGGGCATAGCTGCGGACATCGTCCCCGGTGGCACTCATACGGCGGATCCTCGCATGCACCACCGACATACCCGAACCTCCGCCATATCCGCTCCACCGACCACGCTGATCGCACACACCGTGGCGGTCATCCGGGCGGACGACACCGGATCGTCGAAAGACGTGGATGTGCCGGTAGATCCGACCGGGCCGTGGTCACCCGAGCAGGCGACGGCCGCACTCGAAACCTTGTCCAATGCGATCGCACCGAAATCGTTGGAGCAGCCGTCGACGTGGTGGCCGCGGTGCCGGGTGCGCCTCAGACCATGGTGGGGGCGCAGCGGCCGGTCCATCGATCGAGCGCCCGCACCCACTCGTTTCCGCCCCGGTCGGCGGCGCTCGGCCCGGCCCAGGCGATATAGCCGTCGGGTCGGATCAGCAGCGCGGGACCGTTGTCGAGCCGTTCGACCTGCCGTAGACCGGCGGTGACGGGTCCGGTGGCCACGGGGCCGCCGTGTTCGCGGGCCAGAACGAACCCGGGGGTGCGCTGCAACTCGGTCAATCGGCCCTCACGGAGCGGCACCTCGGTGGCCCGGGTGCCGACGAGGCGGTGCTGTCCCGCCGAACGCGGATAACGCAGTTCGGTCCCTGCGAAGCTGCCGACCACCCGATCCCGAACAAGGGGAAAGCGCAGGAATGGTGGTACGACGAGATCGCGCAGCGCCCGGGCGATCGGCGGGTGTATCAGGATGCTGCGCATCATCAGTCCGGACTGCCGGATCACCCGTCGGCCGATGGGATGCCGCTCGGCATGGTAGGTATCGAGTACCGCGTCGTCGGCGCCGCCGAGCACGGCGTCGAGCTTCCAGCTCAGGTTCGCGGCGTCCTGGATGCCCGTGTTCATCCCCTGCCCACCCATCGGAGAATGCACATGGGCGGCGTCGCCGGCCAGGAACACCCGTCCCCTGCGGTAGTGCGCGACCTGACGTTCGTCGCAGTGGAACCGAGAGCACCAACCGATGTCGACGACACCGACATCGCGTTTCATGGCCCGAGTGAGCACCTCGACCACCTCGTCGCGGCGCACCGGAACATCGTCGGCGACCTGGTGCCGGCGATCCCAGGTCATCGCCCGGTACCAGGACCCGTGGGCGCCGCGACGGTTGTAGGGCACGAGGAACCCGATATCGCGTGCGGTGCTGCCGAGGACCGGACCGGCGTCGGTGGGACCGTCGGTGAGCTCGACGTCGGCGAGGACGACCGAGGACAATACGGACCGGCCCGGGAACGGCTCGCCCACCAAACGCCGGACCGTGCTGTGGGCGCCGTCGGCACCGACCACATACGAGGCGCGCCACGTGCTGCGTTCACCGGGGTCGGTGGAACCCTTCGGTTGCGCGGTCAAGGTCACGCCGTCACCGTCCTGGGTGAGATCCACGACCTCGACCCCACGGACGACGATGGCGCCCTGGGCCTCGGCATAGCGACCGAGGAGCCGGTCGACATTGTCCTGGGGGGTGACGAGCGCATAGCGGTAACGGGAGCGCAGATGGTCGAGGTCGATACGAGCTCCGCCGAACAGGTTCACCGTCGTCATGGGGTGGCCGAGCGCGAGCAGTTCGTCGGCCGATCCCCGGGCCTCGAGGACCTCCAGTGTCCGGGCCATGGTGACGAATGCCCGGCTGTGCGGGTTGACCTCCGGCCATCGCTCCAGAACGGTCACGGACCGACCGCATCGGGCCAGATCCCCGGCGACGGTCATACCCGTGGGTCCACCGCCCACGACCACGACATCGGCCCGATGTCCCGCGGATGCGCCTCGATCGTTCGACAGCACATCATCCGTCATGGTCCTCACCTCCGGCGCTCGATCGGTCACCGGTGGACGAATTCGACCCTAGCGAGCCCCCGACAGCACGGTCAATCGTGCAACCCGAAACCGGGTCGGGACGCACACTCCCCTCGGCGCCGCCCCGAACCTGTGCGGCGAAGATCGTAGATCACCCGGGGACGTGGACGGGTACCCGGAATTTCGCCTATCTGATCCGCCCGTTCGAGCGATGCTCTCTCCACCCGTGCTCGGCAGACGAGGCGCGATCGTCGCGCCGGCGGTTCGGGACCGGACCGCTCATTTCGGCTCGACGATGAAATAGGTATCCGCTGATCGCTCACTGGCAAGACCGACGGCTTGAACCCGGATCGACCCCCCTTTGTCGTACACACTGTTGTAGCCGTTGGGAATGGTTACCTCTATGCCGAAGGAACCATCGGGGGTAACGGTGGCTTCGCGTAGCACCTCACTGAGAATGGACCCGGGCGCCCAGGTGATCCGCACCCGTTCACCGGGTCTGAAGCCCGTGCCGTGAACGGTGATGCGACTCTCGGGCACACCGCTGTCGGGATCCATGATGATCACGGGTTTGTCGGATGAGGGCTTGACGGACGACGAAACCGTCGTCGAACCGGAGGACGACGGAACTGTCGTCGCTGTGCTCTCCACAGAGACCGGGGCAGCGGTCGAGATGGTGGAAGACGATACGGTCGACGGTGGTGGTGCGCCGGTCGAGTTCGTCGAACACTGCGCGACAGAGGTCAGAATGGTGATGGGAATGGCCACAACCGCCGCGATACCCCCGAGGATCGTCCAACGTTCGACGTTCGAGCGGCCCCCACGTTCGGATCCCCCACTCATTCCACCCCGCCTGTCATTCGATTGATCTCCCTCCGTACCCATCGGCCTCCGATATGATTCGAGCGGCCGTGGTTCGTACACATTGCCACACAATGCCTTTCGCCGGTGTTTGTTCGCCGACTCGTGATCGAAATAATCGATCACACAACCGCCACGGAGAACGGGCAGGACTCAGCGCCGCGCGGCGTCCGATGACAGCCGCCGCATCGCCGATGGAACAGTCTCGTCGTCGATTTCGTGGCCTCCCGGACGAATCGGGCGACGGGTCGCCGACAGGGGGCGGGCGGATCCTCCGCATCGCACGGCGACGATTTCCGCGCCGATGGCGACGGCGGTTTCCTCCGGACTCCGCCCGCCCAGTTCCAGGCCGATCGGCAAATGCAGCCGGGCGAGTTCCGTTTCGGTGAGCCCGACCTGCCGCAGTCGGGCGCGGCGTTCACGGTCGACCCGACGTGCTCCCATTGCCCCGACGTAGGCGACGGGCAACCGCAAGGCGTCGGTGAGGACGGGAATATCGAATTTCGGATCGTGGGTGAGTACACAGATCACCGTGCGGGCATCGACCGGGGTGCTCCGTAGGTATCGATGCGGCCAGTCGACGACCACCTCGTCCGCGTCGGGAGCGCGGTCGCGGTCGGCGAAGACCGCGCAGGCGCGCTGCCGCGGACACCGATCACCGTGGCGAGCGTGTATCAGACGTATTCAGCGTGCCGACGCAAGAGGTGCGTCGCAAGTTCGCGCATGGTCGACTCTCTCGGTAGGGCGGCCGCATCCGGTCCCGAGCACCGACGCCCTCGACACCGCTACCGAGACCCCTGCCGCGGCGGAACCCGCTCCCGAGGTGTCCGCGACGCGGCCCCGGCGACCCGCCGAACCGATCGACCGTTGCGGGCTGCCGGGGTCGGCGACGATCGCAGGATCGTCGTGGTGGTCGGCGGGCTGCTGCCGGCGCTCGTGGCGTTCCTCGCCCTCCGTCGCCGCCGTTGATCGTTTCGTTCGATTTCGGTACCGCCTTCGGCACGTACCCGGCGCGACCACGGTGTGGTCGCGCCGGGTACGTGAGGCGGGCTCCACACCGCGCGTAGGCTCGACACGATCATGGTGTCCCGCCGACGACGTTAGGAGCTTCGCCGTGCGAATCGGCATCCTGCTCACCGAGCCCTCCGGCCCCGACGGCCTACACCGGTTGACCGACGAACTGCAACGCACCGCCGACGAGGGTTTCGACTCGGCCTGGCTGTCGCATATCTTCGGCGCCGATGCCCTCACCGCGCTCGCCGTCGCCGGCAGCCGGGTGCCGGGAATCGAACTCGGCACCTCCGTGGTCCCTACCTACCCCCGGCACCCGGGCGCCCTCGCCCAGCAGGCGCGCACCACCGCGCTCGCGGTCGGCCCCGGTCGGCTCACGCTCGGGATCGGGCTGTCGCATCGGGTCGTCATCGAGAACATGTTCGGCTACGACTTCGAGCGCCCGGCCCGGTATATGAAGGAGTACCTGTCGATCCTCATCCCCCTGCTCGAGGGTGAGCAGGTGTCGTATTCGGGTGAGACCCTCCGCGCCGAGCTGGCGCTCACCGTGGGAAACGAGGACCGGATTCCGGTGCTCGTGGCGGCGCTGGGCCCCCGGTTGTTGAAACTGGCCGGTCGTCGCACCGCCGGCACCGTGCTGTGGATGACCGGCCCGGCCACCATTCGCGACCATATCGCGCCGACGATCACCGCGGCCGCCGCCGATGCGGACCGACCCGCCCCACGGGTGGTGTGCTCGCTTCCGGTGCTGGTCACCGACGATCCCGATGAGGCGCGGGAGAAGGCCGCGAAAACCTTCGCGGTCTACGGGACGCTGCCCTCGTACCGGGCCATGATGGATCGGGAGGGAGTGGACGGTCCCGCGGATCTGGCGATCATCGGTTCGGAGGAACAGGTGTCCGCGCGCATCCGAGACATCTTCGACGCGGGCGCCACCGAATTCGTCGGGGCCGTATTCGACGGCGGCGCAGCGGCGGCCCGTACCCGGAAACTGCTCACCGATTTGCGGTCGTGAGCCGACCACCCAGCGGGACGGTGACAGTTACTGCTGGTACAACTGGCAACAGTCGTAGAACACGATGCGCTGACGCGGCTCCCACCGGTACGGGCCGGGTGGGACCCGCGGCCGGGTCGACGAGGACCCGTGGAACGAGAGGCTGATCGGCGTGGACAAGAGCGCCCTACAGAAATTGTTCGACCTGAGCGGACGGACCGCGATCATCACCGGGGGCACTCGGGGGATCGGGCGGACACTCGCGGAGGCCTTCGCCGCCGCGGGGGCGACGGTGGTGGTGGCGAGTCGCAATGCCGAAGCCTGCCGCGAAACCGAGACGCAACTGCGGGAATCGGGCGCCGAGGCCCTCGGTGTCGCAACCCACCTCGGGCGTGTCGAGGAGTTGCAGACGCTGGTGGACACCACCGTCGACCGGTTCGGTGGTATCGATATCGTGGTCAACAATGCGGCCAACGCGCTCGCCCAACAGCTGGGCAAGATGACTCCCGAGGCCTTCGACAAATCGTTCGGGGTCAATGTGCGGGGGCCGTTGTTCCTGGTACAGGCCGCACTGCCGCAGCTACGGGCCAGTGCCCACGCCGCCGTCCTGAACTTCGTCTCGGTGGCGGCATTCCAATTCGCTCCCGCTCTGTCCCTGTACGCGGCCGGTAAGGCCGCGCTGGTATCGCTCACCCGGTCCATGGCCGCCCAGTACGCCGACGACGGGATCCGCGTCAACGCGATGGCCCCAGGACCGGTGGACACCGATATGGTGCGCAAGAATCCGCCGGAGTTCATTGCCGCGATGGCCGAGCAGACCCTGCTGCGTCGGATCGCGAAACCCGAGGAGATGGTCGGCGCCGCGCTGTTGCTGTGCTCGGACGCGGGCAGTTACATCACCGGGCAGACGTTCCTGGTCGACGGTGGCGCCGTCGCCCGCTGATCCGTCACCGCTTCCGGGAAAGGGATGGTCGTGTCCGCTGTATCCGTCGAATATCTGTCCTCCGGTGTCGTCGTGCTGACCCTGGACCGTCCGCATCGACGCAATGCGCTGGATCCGCAGACGGTCGCCGAACTGCACACCGTATTGGACGACCTCAACGGCAAACCGGAGGTTCGCGCGATCGTCATCACCGGCGCCGGGGACGGTTTCTGCTCCGGCGCCGACCTGAAGGCCAACCCTGAGGATTTCACCGCGACCGACGCCGGCCCGACCGCCGCCCTGCTGGCCAGGGTCCGCACCCCGGTGGTTCGGACCCTGGCCACGCAGGAATTGATGGCGTCGGCCTTCGAGAAGATCCACCGGCTCCGGCAACCGGTGATCGCCGCGGTCAACGGCGCCGCCGTGGGCGGCGGTTTCGCCCTGGCCCTGGCCTGCGATATCCGTTACGCGAGCCCAACGGCGACCTTCGGCGCGGTATTCATTCGGCACGGTATCTCCGCGTGCGATATGGGCACCAGCTATCACCTGCCGCGTCTGGTGGGCGCGTCCCGGGCGGCGGAGCTCATGTTGACCGGCCGGGTTTTCGACGCCGAGGAAGCCGTCCGTATCGGGCTGGTCCTCGAAACGGTCGACGCCGACGAATTGCTGCCCCGGGCGATCACCAAGGCCGAGGAGATCGCGCGACACTCCCCGCTCGCGGTGTGGATGACGAAGGAAACCATGTGGCAGACCGTCGATTCCCCGAGTCTGCGACACGCCCTCGATATCGAGAACCGCACGCAGGTGATGTGTAGCGCCACCGGCGACCTCGACGCCTCCTTCGCCGCGTTCCGGGGCGGCGCCGCCACCGAATGGGGGCCGCTCTGACCGATGAGCGCGGCACCGGCGACGACAGGGTGTCGCCGACACGTCTCGCGTCGCGGGTCCGGTCGACGGCGGGAACCGGCCGACGCCATCTGCTCGGCATCACCGGTCCCCCGGGCGCCGGTAAATCGACCCTGGCCGCGGAACTGGCCGCGGCCATCGGCCCGGCCGCACAGGTCGCCCCGATGGACGGTTTCCATCTGCGCACCCGCGAACTCGAGCGGCGGGGCGCGCTCGACCGCAAGGGCCGACCGGACACCTTCGACGTCACCGGCTTCCTGACCCGGTTGAAAAGGTTGCGCGATACGCCACCGGGTGAACCGGTGCCGTGGCCGGTCTACGATCGGGCCCTGCACGACCCGGTCCCGGACGCGCTGGTCTTCGACCGACATACCATTGCGATCGTCGAAGGCAACTATCTGCTGTTGGACCGTCCGGGGTGGCGCGAGGTCCGTGAATATCTGGACGCGGTGTGGTATCTCGACGCCCCGGAGTCGCTGCTCGAACAGCGCCTGCTGCGGCGGCATACGGCCGGCGGGAAGACCGCGCGCCGAGCCCGCGCGATGGTCCGCGACAACGATCTGCCCAATGCCCGTCTGATCGCCGCCGGCCGGGACCGCGCCGATCTTCTGCTGCGCACCGGGGCGGACGGTTCGCTCAGGCGGGTAGTTCGTTGAGGTGTCGCCCCCATTGCCGGGTGCCGAACGAGCGACACGACAGCGTCGCCACGGCCGAGGCGCGTCGGAGGGCGTCGACGAAATCGCCGCTGCGCGGGTAGTGGAAACAGAACGCCCCGTGCAGGATGTCCCCGGCGCCGAGGGTGTCGGCGCCGGGGACGGACACCACCTCGATCTCGCCGCGCCGACCGGCATCGGAATAGCGAATCGGCTCCGCGCCGCGGGTGATGGCGACCCGCGTGGGTCCGAGCGAATGCAGATGGTCGAATGGATCGTCGGCCGGATCGGGGTCGGGTGGGACGAAAGCGGCCGAGCAGATGGCGATATCGACCAGCGGTAGCAGTCGGGTGTGCACATCCTGCCACCGACCCGCGTCGAGCACCACCGGAACACCCGATTCCTTCGCGCAGCCCGCGATACCCACCGCGAGCTCGGGGAGGTGTCCGTCGACGAGCACCAGGTCGGCGTCGGCGACATACGCGGCCCACTCGGGGTCGAAGGGCACGTGAACCCGGGAGGCGTCGAGCGAGACGATCGTTCGCGATTGCGCGCCGAGGGCGACGACAATGGACGACACCGGCGGCGGTTCGGTGCGCTCCGGTGCGGTGTCGACAACCGTCACCCCGTGGGTGCGCAGATCACCGCGCACCACCTCGGCGAGATAATGGCGGCCCAGTGCGGTGAGCAGGGTCGGTGACACGCCGGACAGGATGGCGTGGGCGACCGCGGCATTGCCCGCCGGTCCACCCGCGCCCAGGAATTGATCCCTGGCCCGGGTTTTGGTGTCCTCGGCCGGGTAGCTGTCCACGGCGTAGGCGATATCCAGGGTGCTCAGTCCCACGAACAGTGCTGTGGCCACGCCGGATCACCGGAATCCGGGCCGGGAATCGGCCAGGCGGGCGATCCATCTGCGGGTATCGGCCGGGTCGATCACATCATCGAGTTCGAAGGTGGTGGCCGCGGTGAGCGCCTTTCCATGGGCGTATGCGGTCTCCACCAGCCGGTCGAACAGTTCGGCCCGCTCCCGGGGATCGGTGATCTCCTCGAGTTGTTTGCGGAATCCGAGACGCACCGCGCCCTCGAGACCCATGGCACCGATCTCCCCGGTGGGCCAGGCGATGGTGAACTGCGGGGTGCGCAGGGATCCGGCCGCCATGGCCATGGCTCCCAGGCCGTAGGCCTTGCGCAGGATCACCATGCCGAACGGTGCGCTCATTCGGGCCCCGGCCACGAACAGACGACCGAACCTCCGCACCGTGGCCTCCTGTTCGGCATCCGGGCCGACCATGAATCCCGGGGTGTCGCACAGGGACACCACCGGCAGCCGGTGCTCTCGGCACAAGGTCAGGAAATCGGTGAGTTTGTCGGCGGCCGCACCGTCGATCGCCCCGCCGAGGTGTCGACAGTCGTTGGCGAATACGCCGTAGGCGACCCCTTCCACCCGTATGAGCGCCGTGACGACCCCCACCCCGTAGTCGGGGCGCAGCTCCAGCACCATCCCCACATCGGCGATGGATTCGAGAACTCGGCGCACATCGTAGGCGCGCAATCTGTTCTCCGGGACCGCCTGCCGGGCCGCTCGCGCATCGGGCGCCGCCCAATCGGGGATATCACCCTGGAAATACGACAGGTACCGGCGGGCCGTCGCCACCGCGTGCGCTTCGTCATCGGCCACGATATCGATGACGCCGTTGCGGCGCTGCACCTCGACCGGTCCGATGTCCTCGGGGCGGAAGACACCCAGCCCACCGCCTTCGATCATGGCCGGTCCACCCATCCCGATATTGGCATCGGGTGTTGCGATGATGACATCGCATACTCCGGCCAGCGCGGCGTTCCCGGCGAAGCACCGGCCGGAGACGATCGCCACCAACGGCACCCGACCCCGCAGTTCGGCCAATGCCCGGAAGGTCGGCAGATCCAGGCCGGCGGTCCGCTGCCCGTCGAAATCTCCCGGCCGGCCCCCGCCGCCCTCGGTGAACAGGACGACCGGGATACCGCGGCGGGCGGCGATATCGAGGAGCCGATCGGTTTTGGCGTGGCCGTTCAGTCCCTGGGTGCCCGCCATCACCGTGTAGTCATAGGACAGCACCGCGACCTCGGCGGCGCGTCCGAACAGGTCCGCGCCGACGGTCGCCAACCCGGCCACCAGACCGTCGGCCGGGGTATTGGCGATCAGATCCTCCTCGGTGCGGTGACCGCGTTGCGCGGCCACCGTCAGCGCCCCGTATTCGACGAAACTGCCCGCGTCCACCAGGTCGGCGATGTTCTCCCGCGCGGTGCGCCGATGCAGCGCGTGCCGTTTGGCGACGGCGGCCGGGCGGGCCTCGTCGAGGGTGATGTGGTGGCGTTGGTGCACCTGCGCCAGATCGTCACGGACGGTATCGAAATCCACCTCGTCGGCGACATCCACCGCGTCCGGGTCGGTGTCGACCGGACTCACCACCACCAAGGCGGTATCCGGACCGACGGTCTGTCCGGCCCGCACCAGCACCCGCTCGATCCGCACCGAATCGGGGGCGGCGACCACATGCTGCATCTTCATGGCCTCGAGCAACGCCACTTCTCCGCCTGCGGCCACCGTCGCCCCCACCACGGCCGTCTCGACCACGACACCGGTCATCCCCGCGCGAATCGTCTCGTGGTCGGACTCCGGGTCGGAGTCGGCGGCCGGTGCCGAAATACCGGCCGAGACCAACAGGCGCGGCAGTCGTTCGGCCAGATGATCGGTGGTCACCTCCCCGTTCAGTCGGTCGTCGGCCAATAGCGCGCGCAGCATCCCCAGATTCGTGTCGACACCCACGAGGACGAATTCGTCCAACGCCGCTCGGGCCTTGCGCAATGCGGCGGACAGGTCGACGCGAGAGTGCACGACCACCTTGGCGAGGAGGGAATCGAATCGCGGGTTCACCGTCTCACCCGGCCGTAGATGGGTGTCCACACGCACCCCGGGTCCGGTCGGCGGGGTGAAGGCGGTCAACGTGCCCGCGGTCGGACGCACCGAACCGTCGGCGGCCAGGGACTCGGCATTGACGCGAACCTGGACGGCGACACCGTGGGCGGGCGCAACGGTGTCGGAGGACCCCTCACCGGAATCCGAGCGCACCCCGTCCGGGAGACCCAGCTCCTCGATACCGGCGCCTCGAGCGATCGCGAACTGGACCGCGACCAGATCGACCCCGGTGACCTCCTCGGTAACCGTATGCTCCACCTGGATTCGCGGGTTCACCTCGAGGAAGACGAAACGTTGTCCCGAAACGAGGAATTCGACCGTGGCCACCCCACGGTAGTCGACCCCGGCGCAGACCCGCACCGCGGCCTCGTGCAGCGCCCGCCTCAACTCGGACGAAAGATGCTGCGCCGGAGCGATTTCCACGACCTTCTGATGTCGGCGCTGCAAACTGCAATCCCGGTCGCCCAGCGCCAGCGCCACCGTCCCCGACGCTCCGGGCGCGGCGACGACCTGAACTTCGATATGCCGCGGTGCGGGCATCAAGGCTTCGGCATAGACCGCCGGATCACCGAAACCTAGTTCCGCTTCGGCCACACACGCCCGGTAGGCGTCGTCGAGCGCGTCCGCGCTACGCACCTCGCGCATACCGCGCCCGCCACCACCGGCGAGCGCCTTGATCATGATGCCGTCGGACCGCTCGGCGAAAAAGGCCCGCACCTGTTCCACGTCGGCCGGTCCCTCGACGGCGGGTAGTACGGGTACACCGACGGCCCGCGCGGTGGCGCGGGCGGTGGACTTGTCGCCGAACAACTCCAGCGCCGCCGGATCCGGGCCGATGAAGGACAGGCCGGCCTTCGCGCACAGGCGCGCGAATTCGGCGTGCTCGCTGAGGAATCCGTAACCCGGATGGATCAGATCGGCGCCCGCTTCCCTGGCCGCGGCGACAATGGCCTCCCGGTCGAGGTAGGCGGCGACCCCGGCACCCGGCAGAGGTACTGCTTCATCGGCTGCCCGCACATGCGCGCCCGCCGTGTCGTCGGTGGAGTACACCGCGATCGTGCGCAGACCGAGTTCCCGAGCGGTGCGCATGATCGTACGGCGATTTCGGCTCGATTGGCCACGAGAACCGCAGGCCGGTCGTTCCCGGTCTTCGCCTTCAGCGCCGTCATCCATCACCCTCTACTTCACGGTCGCGCATCTGCGGGCCGGGCCGACTCCGCCGGCCGATACCCGTTCTCGCCCCTCCGATCGGGGGGAGCGCCACCGGTGACACGATACCGGCGAGGGCGCACTCGCCGACCGCACCGGTGACCACGTGGGACGCTTCGCAGCGGTCGGCACCACAGCCGTATCGCTTCGGCGACCACCCACCGACCGCGCCGCCCGCATCGCCGCCCGCATCGATGAACACCCCCCATCCGAGTGGCCGGAGACAACCGGCCGATATTCGTGCGGGGATCAGAGGGGTGTGTCGGACCGTTGCCGCGCCATCGGGTCGGCATCGAGCTCGGCGTTGCGCGCGGCCGGCAGGACCGACGAACGGTGACCCAACTCCACGTCGACACCCGTGACATCCGCGTCGCGCACCTGCACCTGCATCGTTTCCGGCCCGTAGCCCGTGGCGGTCACCGTGTAGATACCCTCGTCGAGGTCGGCGAAGGTGTAGGACCCATCGGGTCCGGTCGTCAGGGTGTCCACCACCTCGCCCCGTGCATCGGTCAGGATAACGTGAGCGTCCTCCAGCGGCCGACCGTCGCGGGTCCGCACCACGCCCGCCAGTCGCACCCCTGGTCGCAACAGCACATCCAGCACGGTGGCCTCCTGTCCGGTCACCCGCACCGGGACGGCGGTGGGGTGGAATCCGAGCGCGCTCACCGCCACCGTGAACTCGCCTTCCGACAGCTCCCCCACCTCGAAACGGCCCATGGGGTCGCTCTCACCGGAGGACAGCACTTCGCCCCGCTGGTCCAGCACCGAAATCCGTGCTCCCACAACCGGCGAACCGTCGTCGGACCTGGTCACCGTGCCGGTGACACCGGCCATGGCGTCCAAGGTGATATCGCAGGCGAGGGGACGGTTGCCGAGGGTGGCGGTCGACGCGTCGGGGCGCCGTCCCTCGGCAGAGGCGATCAGCACATAGGAACCGGGCTCCGGTGCGGCGAGTTCGTAGTATCCGTCGGTGCGGGACCGAGTGCGACCCACCTGGCGACCGGAGGTCGAGATCAGGGTCAACGTCGCACCCGCCACCGCGGCCCCGCGGGTATCGCGCACCCGCCCGAATACGACGGAACCGACCGGCTGCGGCATCGCGTCGAGCGGAGCAATGTACCCGTCCGTCTCGGCGACCGCGCCATGGACCGCGGCGGCCGGTGAAACGCCCACCGCCGCGGAGGGCGACGACCCCGCGCCGTTCGCCGTCGCAACGAGCGCCGGGGATCCCGATCCGAGCTCGCCCGCGTATTCCGCTTCGTCCGTGGTCGCCGGCTCCCCCGCCGGCACCTCGACCGGCCCGCCCTGCCCGTGGACTCCGGCCTCGTCCGTCACAACGCGTCGGGCCGGGATGGTGAGCGCGATCAGCGCGGCGGCCGCGGCGACACCGCAGCCGATCAGCAGACCGGCCTGGAAGCCGCTCTCGGTGGGAATGGAGTGGCCTTTGATCGTGGTGCTGAGTTCCGCCAGCACCGCACCGATCACCGCCGCCGCCACCGAGGTGCCGATCGCGCGCATGAGGGTGTTGAAGCTGTTGGCCGCAGCCGTCTCCGTGGCGGGCACCGCGCTCATGATCAGTGCGGGCATCGCCCCGTAGGCGAAGCCGACGCCGATGCTGATGATGATGGTCACCGCCAACAGCCCCCAGGTGGTGCCCATCAACAACAACGAACACCCGTAACCGGCGGTGATGATGACCGCGCCGGTCATCAGGGTGACCTTGGGGCCGCTACGCGCCGACAACCGAGCGCCGACCGGGGAGATCAGGGTCATCATCAGGCCGGCCGGAGCCATCCACAGCCCCATCTGCACCATCGACTGCCCGAGCCCGTATCCGGTGGACTCGGGCAGTTGCAGCAACTGCGGCACGATCAGCGACTGCGCGTACATGGCCATTCCGAGGACGATCGAGGCGGCATTGGTCAGCAGCACCTGAGGTCGGGTCGTCACCCGCAGATCGACCAGCGGGTCGCGGGTCCACAGCTCCCACCCGACCCACACCAGCAGCGCCACGACCGTCCCGCCGAACAGGCTCAGGATGGTGGTGCTGGTCCATCCCCATGCCGCGCCCTTGGAGACGGCCAACAGCAGACAGACCAGCGCGGCGCCCAGGCCGATCGCGCCCAGCACGTCGAATCGTCCACGCGGACCGTGTTTTTCGATGCGCGGCATGACCGCGAAGATCAACAGTCCCGAGAGCGCGGACAGGCCCGCGACCCCCCAGAACAACACCCGCCAACTGCTGTACTCGACCACCGCCGCCGCCAGCGGCATCCCCAGCGCACCGCCGATGCCGAGCGAGGAGCTGATGAGAGCGATCCCCGACCCCAGACGCCGGGGTGGCAGCAGATCACGCAGCGCGGCGATGCCGACGGGGATGATCCCCACACCCATGCCCTGCAGGCCGCGACCGATGATCATCGGCCACAGCGACGAGGCCAGGGCACAGACCACCGATCCGATGACCACCGGCACCACCGAACCCACCAGGACCAGGCGTTTTCCGAACATATCGCCCAACCGCCCGGAGACCGGAGTGACAACCGCACTGACGAGCAGACTCGAGGTCACCACCCAGGCGGCATTCGAGGCCTCGGTGTGCAGCAGCTGCGGCAACTGGCCGAGCAACGGCACCACCAGGGTCTGTGTCAGCGAGGCCACGATACCGGCGAAGGCCAGGACCGCGAGCAATCCGCCGGGGCGGACGGTGGATTGGGAGGTCTCCACGCACAATCTCCTCAGTACGGCACAGGTGGATCGGTTTGCGTCGTACACATCATATGCACGATGCAAAAGAGTGGAGGCCGAGCACCCACACCGGACCGACCGACCTAGGGAATCAAGGCGAAAATCGTTGCAGGAGAACCTGAACCGCCGCGATATATCGGTCCACCGGCCAATACCCACGCCCCGGTGGTCGGAAGCTCCGCGAGATTGGCCAGGCATTCGAGACCGATTCGGTGTTCGCCGTACAGCAATTTCGACACCGCATACGTCTCGTCGGTGCCCACGTCGGGTCCGAAGGTGTCGATTCCGAGCGCCCCGCGGCGTCCGAGCCGCCCGGTCTCCAACAACCATTCGACGGCGTCGACCGCGAATCCGGGCAGATGACCGGCCGCCGCACCGGTTCCGAAGAACTCCGGACCACCCCATTTCTCATCCCATCCGGTCCAGGCGATTACCGCGGCGCCCTCGGGGATACACCCGTGCACCCGCTCCCATTCCCGCAGATCTTCCCGGGTGATCGCATGGTCGCGGTCGCGGGCGCACGCCGCCCGCACATCGATCTTGACCGCCGGCAGCAGCAGATCCTCGGGGTCGAGTTCATCGGCGGCCGGACCATCGGCGTGGAAATGGATCGGCGCGCCCCAATGCGTCCCGGTGTGCTCACCCTGCTGCACGTACCGCAGGTAGTAGCCCTCGGTGGCGATGGTCGCGACGGTGTCGATCCGGAACTCGGGGTCACCGGGATACAGAGGCGTGGTCTGCGGATCGTGGACATGGGACAGACTCACCAACCGGCCGAAGGGTGCCTTCATGGAGGTGCACCCTAATCGCCGCGGCCGCGAACTCGTCCGCCATGGCCTACGCTCGCGGCGGGTATCGAGGACACGGGCGAATACCCCGTGGCCACCGCCGAACCCGGGTGGGTTACAGCAGTCCCGCGACACGCGCCGCGTGAACGGCGGCCGTGCGATTGTGCACGGCGAGTTTGCGCATGGCGCTGCGCAGATACGTTTTGACCGTCTGCGGGCTGAGTCCGAGCCGGGCGGCGATCTCCATATTGGATGCGCCCACGGCGACGAGCCGCAATGCCTCGATCTCGCGCGGCGCAAGCGTCGTCCCGTTCGCCGGGACGACGGGAGCACCGCCGAGCCTGCGGTGGATACGATCCAGCCGGTCCCGCAATACCGGATCATCGGTTTCGGCAATGACGGCGGCGAGCTCGGTCAGCGGATCGTCCGGCTCCGGGCGCACCTTGTCCTCGATATCGCGCCGCAGCTGATCGGCGACGATCTCCGCAGTGCGCAGCGCGCGATCACCGATGGGCCGGTGGTCACGGACGGCCCCGTAGAGTACGGCGCGCACCGCGCCGCGCACCAGGACCGGTACGGCGAAGACCGAGGTGAGCCGTTCCTGCTGCACCACGATGGGATCGTATTCGTGGGTGATATCGGCGGTGCGGGCATAATCGTCGACGCGGCGCGGCACCCGGTCGCGGAGCACACCGCCGCCCAAGCCGGTTCCGATCCGCACCGGCAGACCGTGCAGCCCGGTTCCGTAGGTGCCGACCAGCCGGCCGATCACGAGCCGGCGCGCATCCGAGGACGTGGTGCCACCGAACACGACGGGCGCACCGCTCAGTTTGGCAAGTCGATGCAAGCGCTCGGGCAGCAGACGGTCGACCCACGTCTGCACCGCGACATCATCGTCCATACCTACTCCCGAGCCTCGTGTCGGTGCGGTCCATGGTGGCAGATACCGAATACCGCCGGCGGCCGCTACCCCCGTGGGTGGGTAGCGGCCGGTCCCGCCGTCGGCGCACGCTCGAGGCGACAGTGTCGTCGGAAGAAGACCGAGGAGTCATCGTGGACGTGACCGCCGCATACCGGGCGAGTCGAGACCAGTTGTTGGCATTGCGCGGCGATCATCCGCGCGCGGTCGCCGAGTTTCGCTGGCCGGACCTGGGCGAACGATTCAATTGGGCGGTGGACTGGTTCGACGCGATCGCCCGGGACAACGACCGACCGGCCCTGGTGATCGTCGAGGAAGACGGTTCCGCATGTCGGCGCAGTTTCGCGGAAATGGCCACCGCCTCCGACCGGCTCGCCGCCTGGTTGTCGGCCCGGGGTGTGCGCCGCGGCGACCCGGTGATCCTCATGCTGGGCAACCAGGTCGAGCTGTGGGAGTCCATGCTGGCGATCATGAAGCTCGGCGCGGTGATCATGCCGACCACCACCGCGGTCGGCCCGGCGGAGCTGATCGATCGGATCACCCGCGGACAGGCCCGGTATGTCATCTGCAATGCCGACGACACCGGCAAGTTCGCGGAAGTGCCCGGCGACTACGGTCGGATCAGCGTGGGTCCGGCCGAAGGGTGGGCGGACCTGCGGGAGGCGGCGTCCGTGATCGCGGACCCGATCCCGCATCCCGGCACCGCACCCGGTGACCCGCTGCTGTATTACTTCACCTCCGGCACCACCTCCCGCCCGAAACTGGTCGAACACACCCAGGTCTCCTATCCGGTAGGCCACCTGACCACCATGTACTTCCTGGGTCTGCGTCCCGGAGACGTGCATCTGAACATCTCCTCCCCCGGTTGGGCCAAACACGCCTGGTCGTGTCTGTTCGCGCCATGGATCGCCGAGGCCACCGTCTTCGTCTGCAACTACCGCCGATTCGACGCGGCGACGCTGCTCGAGCGGCTGCGGCGCTGGGAGGTCTCCACCTTCTGCGCCCCGCCGACGGTGTGGCGGATGCTGATCAACGCCGATCTCGGGCAACGACCTGCCGCGCTACGGGAAGTGGTGGGGGCGGGCGAACCATTGAATCCCGAAGTGATCGAACAGGTTCGGCGCGCCTGGGGGTTGACCATCCGCGACGGATTCGGCCAGACCGAGACCACCGCGCAGATCGGCAACACCCCCGGCTCCGAGGTACGACCCGGCTCCATGGGCCGCGCCCTCCCCGGTGTCCCGGTGGTGCTGGTCGATCCGGTAACCGGAGAACCGCTCACCGGCCCCGGCGAGGGCGAGATCTGCCTCGACCTGGCGCAGCGACCGCTTCCGCTCATGACCGGCTACCGGGGCGACCCCGAACGCAATGCCGCCGCGACAGCCGGCGGCTACTACCACACCGGCGACGTCGCCGAGATCGATGCCGACGGTTACATCACCTATGTCGGCCGCACCGATGACGTTTTCAAGGCCAGCGACTACAAGATCAGCCCATTCGAACTGGAGTCGGTCCTCATCGAACACCCGGCCGTGGCCGAGGCGGCCGTCGTCCCCGCGCCCGATCCGGTGCGACTGGCAGTGCCCAAGGCCTATATCGCGCTAGCTCCCGGTCACGAACCCGACAAGGACACGGCAGAGTCGATTCTGCGGTACGCGCGCGAACATCTCGCGCCCTACCAGCGCGTACGCCGTCTCGAATTCTTCGAACTCCCCAAGACCATCTCCGGAAAGATCCGCCGGGTCGAATTACGCGCCCGGGAGAACGCGGGCGACGGACGGAAAACCGAGTGGCGGGAGGACCAGTTCCCCGCACTGCGCGGCAAGTCCGAGGCGGAGCCGGAAACCGGTTAAGCTCGCCCCATGCCGGCGACCATGGGCGGGTATATTGCCACAGCAGAGGCGCGCTGATGTCGCAGCGCGAGTTCATCGTCCTCGGCACCGCCAGCCAGGTACCCACCAGACAGCGAAACCACAATGGTTACCTGCTGCGCTGGGGTGGCGAGGGCATTCTGTTCGACCCGGGCGAGGGCACCCAACGGCAGATGACGTTCGCGGGTCTGGCGGCGAGCGATATCACCCGCATCGCCCTCACCCACTTCCACGGCGACCACTGTCTCGGGCTGCCCGGGATCGTGCAGCGCATCAATCTGGATCGTGTCGCCCACCCGGTGGACGTCTACTATCCGGCGTCCGGTCAGACCTACTTCGAGCGGTTGTGCGAGGCCACTCCCTACCACCGGACCGTGGGGCTACATCCGCGGCCGGTGGCAGGGCCGGGCCCGTTGGATGCGCCGACCGCGCCGTTCTGCCTCGAGGCAATACCGCTGGCCCATCCCGTGGAATCCTTCGGCTACCGCCTGACCGAACCCGCCGGCCTCCGAATGTTGCCCCACCGCCTCGACGCGCTCGGCGTGCGCGGACCGCGGATCGGTGAGCTCCGTCGACACGGCTCAGTCCGCATCGACGGACGCACCATCACCCTCGCCGAGGTCAGCGAACCGCGTCGGGGCCAGAGTTTCGCCTTCGTCATGGACACCCGGATGTGCCCCGGCGTCCTGGAATTGGCCTCGGGGGTGGACATGCTCGTCATCGAGGCCACCTTCCTCGACGCCGATGCCCATCGCGCCGAGGAGTACGGTCACCTCACCGCCGGGCAGGCCGCCCGCGTCGCCGACGAGGCCGGGGTGGACACCCTCGTCCTCACCCACTTCTCCCAGCGCTACCGCACCCTCGACGCCCATCGCGCCGAGGCCGGCCGCTATTTCTCTGGACGCATCGTCGTCGCCGAGGATCTGAACCGTATCCCCTTCCCACCCCGTCCCTGACTCACGGGTACACGGTCGGCCCTCACGAGCAGGGTGTCGGAACGCCCGCCGCGATGCGCCGGCGCGCCTGGAGGCGGTCGGCGAGTTCGGTGAGCACCGGCGAACACCCGGCGTCCAACCGAAGCGTGGCCGGCTCGTCGCCCCGGGTGGGGCCTCGATTCACGATCGCCACCGCGCTGCCGTTGCGGGCCGCGCGACGCACGAACCGCAACCCGGACATGACGGTGAGCGAGGATCCCGCGACGAGCAGCACCTGCGCCGAGTCGACCAACTCGAATGCCGCCGCGACCCGCTCCTTGGGGACGTTCTCGCCGAAGTAGACGATATCGGGTTTGAGCATGCCCCCGCAGCGCGCGCAGTCGACCATGCGGAATCGGTCGGTCTCGGCGACCACGGCGTCGGCGTCGGGCGCGACCTCGATACCGGTGGCCAGCGCCGCTGTCGCGAAACCCGGATTCGCCGCCTCCAACCGATCGGCCAGCGTCATTCGCGAGATCAATGTCGAACAGTCGAGACAGCGCACCCGGGCGTAGGTTCCGTGCAGGTCGATCACCCGACGGCTACCCGCCTTGGTGTGTAGCAGATCCACGTTCTGGGTGATCACCCCGACGACGAGACCGGCCCGTTCCAGACGTGCCAGGGCACGGTGTCCCGGATTCGGTCGGGCGGCGTCCATTCGACGCCACCCGATATGGTTTCGCGTCCAATAACGCTGTCGGAAGGCCGGATCACCGATGAACTGTTGGTAGGTCATGGGGTTGCGTGGTGGGGAGTCGGGCCCCCGATAATCGGGAATACCGCTGTCGGTGGACACCCCGGCCCCGGTGAGCACCACCACCCGCTTGCCCTCGACCAGTTCGACCAGCCTGCCGACGGGGTCGTCGCGCTGTAGCGCCGTATCCGCCATGCCCCGAGGGTACGCGGGAGCACCGACCACACCGGTCCCCACCGTGTACGACACGATCACGCGGCCACGTCCCCAAGTGATAGTCCCCAGGTGATATCGCACGGGCGTTCCCGGAGACGACAGGCGTCGGCATGGCGGACAGCTCCCCCACTCGCGAGAATGGCGAGGCGTACACGGCACGGAGGGAGTGGAGCGATGATCGCGGTGCCCGGGGTCCGTATCGGTCACTGGACCGACGAGGTCGGCGAGACCGGATGCACGGTGGTGACGTTCCCGGAGGGCACGGTCGCCTCCTGCGAAATCCGCGGCGGAGCTCCCGCGACCCGGGAACTGGATGCGCTGTCGCCGGAGAAGGCGGTCGTCTCGGTGGACGCGGTGGTCCTGACCGGCGGCTCGGCGTTCGGATTGGCGGCCGCCGACGGTGTGATGCGATACCTGGAAGAGCAAGGCCGCGGCGTGCCCACCCCCGCCGGACGGGTTCCGATCGTGCCCACGCTGGCGGTTTTCGATCTGGGCTCGGGTGATCCGACGGCCCGCCCCACCGCCGACAACGGTTATGCCGCCGCGCAGGCCACCCTGGGCGAGCAGCTCCTCACCGGCCGTATCGGCGCCGGCGCCGGCGTCCACACCGGGCACTGGCGAGGTCCGACCGGCCGGCGACCCGGCGGAATCGGATACGCGCAGCGCCGGCTGGGCGATCTGGTGGTGGCCGCGATCTGCGTGGTGAACGCCTTCGGCGATATCGATGACGGCACCGCCGACATATCCCTGGACGCGGTCGCACAACTGGTCGACCCGTTCCATTTCGACAGCGCCCGGGCCCACACCACGATCGGCGTCGTCGTCACCAATGCCCGCCTGGACAAGATGGGCTGCCGGATCGTCGCCCAGGGCGCGCACGACGGCCTGGCCCGAGCGCTGACACCGCCGCACACCCGATTCGACGGCGACGGCTTCGTCGCCGCCGCCACCGGCCGGGTTCCCGCCCATGTGGACACGGTTCGGCTCATGGCCCTGGCCACCGTCACCGAGTCCATCCGTTCCCTCGCGACGTGACCCACCACCTCAGGGCACGGCCGTGAACAGCTCGTAGCTGTGGCCGCCGGGGTCGCGGACATAGACCCCCCGCCCACCGGCGAGGTGGTTGATCCGCCGGTCCCACCCGTTCTCCGGACCGGATCCGTAGTCGACGTCGGGCCATATCGACAACCGGTGCAGGACGGCGTCGAATGTGGCGTCGTCGACGAGAAAGGCGTAATGCCCCGGTTCCACATGTCCACGATCGTCGAAATCGAAGGTCAGATCGTCGTTGACCACCACCGGCACGAACGGCCCCGACGGGGCCGAGACCGACAACCCCATCAGCTCGGCGAAGAACAGCGCCGAGGCCTGCTTGTCTCTGGCCGGCACGATCGTGTGATTCAGCACGATGGACACCGCGAACCTCCTGATCACCAGGGCTTCATAGCCCTATTCATATGCGATATGCATACAAATATACGTGCAAAACTCATATGATGATGGAGTGAGCACCGGCAATATCCCACCCCCCGAGTCCACGGACCCCACCGCCGATGGTGGGCCGGCACTGTTTCGCCTGGTCCGCTTCTGGTCACGCCGATGGGCCGCTCGGGCCTACGCCACGACCCCGACCGAACCGGACACGGATACGCGTCGGATCCAATACATCCAGGTCCTGGAGGCCGTCGACGCCGGGTTACGCATGGGCGGCGAAGTCACCGTCACCACCGTCGCAGACCAACTCGGCCTCGACCACTCCGGCGCCAGCCGCATGGTCCGAGACACGGTCACCGCCGGTTTCCTCGTCCGCGCCGACTCCGTCCACGACCGCAGACGGGTGGTCCTACAGCTCACCGACGAGGGACGACACCTACTCGCCGAAGCGCACACCTGGCAACGCCGATGCTTCGACGAACTCACCGCGTCCTGGCCCGACCACGACCGCTGCCGATTCGCCGCATATCTCCAACGCCTGGCCGACGAAACAACCACCGACCCCCGACGATGAACACCGCCCCACCAGGAAAACGCGGCGACACCGGCCGAGAAACCTCCGCCGAACGTACCGGTACAACCGCCCCGGAACGTCCCTCTATCGACCCCGCACCGATCTTTGTCGCTACACGCTCGGTGCCCCCACCGCGGCCGACGCCCGCAACGGCGCGAACGCGAACCGGGTGAGCCCGTCCACCGGATCCACCCGCGCCGTGAACCCCAGCAGCCGCTGCGCCCGGGTCGGATCGGCGACGATATGCCGAACATCGCCGGGCCGCACCTGTCCGGTCACCACGGGAGCCGGCCCACCCTGCGCCTCGGCCAACGTCCTGGCCACCTCACCGATCGTGATCGGACGCCCCGAACAGATATTCAACGGCACGAACCCCGGCAACCCCCGTTCCACCGCGGCCACATTCGCCGCCGCCACATCCTCGACATGCACGAAGTCGCGCATCTGGCCACCGTCCTCGAATACCCGCGGCGGCCGGCCCGCCGCCAATGCGGAACGGAAGATCGCCGCCACCCCCGAATACGGGGTATCCCGTGGCATATCGTCACCGTAGACATTGTGGTAACGCAACGCCGTCACCGAACCACCGGTGGCCGACGCCCATGCCGCCGCATAGTTCTCCTGCGCCACCTTGCTCGCCGCATACAGGCTGCGCGGCCGCGCCGGCGTGTCCTCCGGCACCGGAACCCATTCCAGAACCTCCTGCCCCACCCGATGCTCGAACATTCCCGCCGCGAGATCCTCCCGCCGCCGCGCCCCCACCGCCACGACCCCACACCGCCGCCCCCGATACCGTCCCTCGCCGTAGACCACCATCGATGAGGCCAACACCAGCCGCGAACAGCCCACCCGATCCATCGCCGCCAACAACACGGCCGTCCCGTAATCGTTGTGACTCGCATACGCCGGCGCGTCCTGCGGGCTCACCCCCGCCCCGACCACCGCCGCCTGATGGCACACCACATCCACCCCGCGCAACACCCGGTCCATCGCCTCGCCATCACGGACATCCACCCGCTGCACCCCCTCCGGCGGCGCCACCCCCACACCATGCGCCGCCGGGAGCATGAGATCCACCGCGACGACCTCGTACCCCCGCTCCACCAGCGCACGACGAATATGGGACCCGATGAAACCGGCCGCTCCGGTCAGCAGTACTCGCACACCACACGATCCTGCCCGTTCGACACGGCGAACCGGGGTAACCCGACCGTGAAGTCACGATTTAGTCATATCTGCCCGCCCCGGACCCACCCCGAGACGAGAGGTTTACCTGTCCACCAACGGGTATGACGGGTCATGACGGCCGAATCGACAAAGAGGAAGGCACAAACAGATGTCCGTCCCCATCAAGAGCACCCTCGACGCCGAAGCGCAGCGCATCACCGGCGACGCCCTGCGCGCCACCGTGGTCGACCTCATCGATCTGTCGTTGATCGCCAAACAGGCCCACTGGAACGTCATCGGCACCAACTTCCGCTCCGTCCACCTCGCCCTGGACGAGCTGGTGAGCGCAGCCCGCGAATACACCGACTCCGCCGCCGAACGCGCCACCGCCATCGGCGTCAGCCCCGACGGACGCGCCGCCACGGTCGCCAAGGAAGCCGGTCTCGCCTTCCCCGACGGCTGGCAGAAGGACACCGACGTCATCAACGCCGTCGTCGACAACCTGGCCACCGTCATCTCCCGCCTCCGCGAGCGCATCGACGCCACCGAGAAGACCGATCCGGTGACCCAGGACCTCTTCATCGAAATAGCCGGCCGCCTCGAACAACTGCACTGGATGTGGCAGGCACAGGTCTCCCAGGTCTGATCGGAACCCCCACGCCCGACCCGCGATTTGGTTCTACACCCACCCATCCGATACTCTTGCGGAGCACACCGGTCCGGGTGGCGGAATGGCAGACGCGCTAGCTTGAGGTGCTAGTGCCCGTTATAGGGCGTGGGGGTTCAAGTCCCCCTCCGGACACAAAAACGACGCAGTTTTGCCCCAGAAACGGTGTTCAGGCGCTGCCTGGACACCCATTTTTTTCTCAACGCTGCGACCTGCGGTTTCACCCCGATCGGGGGTGAAAATTGTGACCGGTGACACACTGCGGCCGCTGCTGCCCTCCTTCACCGCACGGCCCGGTTTCGGCGATCCGTCCACCTTCGCCTCCGGCCCGGCTCTGCCGATGGCTACGGTCGAGCAACCTGCACGCTCGACGGCCGTGTACAGCATCCGCCCGGTCGATACCAACGGTCGCGTTGTCGACAAAGCGATCGTCGACGCCCTGGGCTGGCGGCCCGGCGACCTGCTGTCCTGGCGGGTGACCGGCGGTCTGGTCTTGATCACCCGCCCTGGGCACGGTCGCCGTGGCGTCACCAAATACGGCCACATCTGTCTGCCCGCCGCCACACGCCACGCGGCGGGCATCCGCATCCGTGACCGCGTGCTACTCGCTGCCGACCCCGACCACGCCCTGCTGGTGGTCTATCCCGCCACCGTCCTCGACGACATCCTCGCGCGCCGCTTCGCTGAAGGAACCCCACAATGAGCCCCCGCACCACCGCCGATATCGCCGCGGTGCAGATGATGATGGACCGACTCGGCCTCACAGTCACCGACCTCACCAGTAGTGCCGGTACCCAGACCTCATGTCCCTCACCGACGTTCGCCGACTACATCCCCACCGTCCTGTCATCCATGCCCGAAGGGCGCACCCGCGAGCACTACCGCACCTACTGGAACAAGATCCTCACCCAACCCGGCTGGGCAGACCGCCGCCTCGACAAACCCACCCCCGCGGACCTGCAGGTGCTGTGTGAACAGATCCGCACCACCCGCGTTATCCGGCGCAGCGACCGCGGCGGCAACGATGTCGTGCGCCACGTCATCGACGCCCTGCGGAAGCTGTACAAGCACGCCGAGGACAGCCGTCTCATCGACCCCCGCGACAACCCCGCCACCCGGTTGTCCAAACCCCGACGCACACGGTCGAACCGTCGTGCCCTGTCCCCCGACCTGCTCGCCCAGATCGTGCACGTCGCCGCGACCACCGGCAACGATCCCGAACTCGACAGCCTGCTGCTGCGGTTGCACACCGAAACCGCGTGCCGCCGCGCCGGAGCCCTGGCGCTGCGCCCTCAGGATCTGGACCCGGTGCAGTCGGTGATCCTGCTGCGGGAAAAGGGCGGCACCCAGCTGTGGCAACCGATCTCACCCACCTTGATGCGGGCCCTGTGCCGCCACGCCGAACACCGCGGCGCCGCCGCCTCCGAGCAACTGCTGCGGGCCCGCACCGGCAACCCGATCACCCGCCGCCGCTACAACCACCTGTTCGAACGCCTCGGCACACACCTGCCCTGGGTCCACACCCACGGCATCTCGATCCACTGGCTACGCCACACCACCATCACCTGGGTCGAACGCCACTACGGCACCGCCATCGCCCGCGAATTCGCCCGCCACAGCCACACCGGCGCCGGAGTCACCGGCATCTACACCACCGCAACCATCACCGAAGTCGCCACCGCCGTGGCCCACCTCACCGGAGAACCCCACCCACTCGCCACCGCAGCCCCACACGCACCGGCATCGGGTAGCCCGGACCAAACCGGTTGAGGCAGAAGCGGCCACGGACAATCTCTAGCCCTGAAGGTGTTGGTGCTCTACCTAGCGCAAGCCATGAGGTGACGTGCTCTTTGTATCACTGCCTCATGGCTGTACCGACTCGGATTTTAAGTGCATAACTGCTTATATCTAAGTATCAACAATCATAGGCACTTTCGTCTCGGTCGAATCGTCTCCGCGGCAACACATTTGTTGTCCAGGTCATCGGTCACACCACACCTAACCGTTAACCGGACTTGATATCTCTTTCCTGTTGTGGCCGGAGCCGCGGTCTCGATGGCCATGCGCTCCTGTCAGCGCGATGGACTGTCCGGTGTAGCGCCCTACGCGGGCCTGTTCCAGGTTGGGCGGGTGGCCCAGAACTTTTGTGTCGCGTGTCACGTCGTTCGCGCATGCCGTCCTCTCACTCGTCTCTGTTCGGAAGGAATCGCACGCACCATGGCCGATATCGATGTCGATCGCACGACGCCTGTTCCCGGCGCCACACCGGCGGCGTCTGCGGGGGCTCCGCGTGCGCACACGTTCTTCTGGGCAGTTCTGATCACTGCGGCCGCGGTCAGCATCACCGGCAACGCCACCCAGGCCGTGCTGCACGACACCCAGTTGCCCGCTGTCGCCGCGGTCGTGGCGGTCATCCCGCCGGTGGCGCTGCTCGCGGCCGTGCACGGGGTTTCGGTGCTCTCCCATGCGCACGCCCACGCTCGCGGCACCTATCTGCTGGCCACCGCCATGACCGTCATGATCGCTGCGGGTGCGTTCTGGTTGTCGTTCACTGCACTACGGTCTCTTGCGATCACCGCTGGGATACCACGCGGAGAAGCCTGGCTATGGCCCGTCATAATCGAGGGGTCCATGGGGCAAGCGACCGTTGCGCTGTTGTCGCTGGCTCGCTCCCGCACCCTCGACGACGGAGAAACCGATACACCGTTCCCTGTGCGCACAGGGAACGGGTCCACCGCTGTCGATGATCGCGACGGCGCCGACGGATACGTCGAGTCCGCGGACGAACACATCGACGTGCGCACACCCCCGACTCCTGTCGTGCGCACGCCCGATTCCCCGCTCGGCACCGTGCGCACGGCCCCGGCATTCGTTGTCCGTGCACCTGATCCTTCTCCCGGCACTGTGCGCACGGTGCCCGAAGTCGACGGGCGGACACCTGAATATCTGTCCGCGCTGGCGCGGCAACTGTGCGCACGCGATCGGGCCGGTCGCCGCGACCCCGACCTGGTGACGCAGATCCTGACCCTCCACCACATCGAAGGACTGAACCCGTCTCAGATCGCCCGGCGGGTCGTACCCAGCCGGACCACGGTGAGCCGGATCCTCAGCGATGCTCGAGACCTGCACGCCGAGAAGCCGATAACGCTGCCCGACGGTGTCGGCCACAACGAATCCCCAGAGCTATCACGATCCCGCTCGGAGGCCGACCCGTGCCCGGTACGCCCGCAATCACTCTCGACAACTCACCCGACAGCGGTGTTGGATTGATCCCAAGGTTTCACCCAGGATCGGTCACCAGCAGCGCTGTCGCGTTCTCCCACGCCGCGGCGTGGGAGGGAATGCCCGGATGGATGTCGATATCACCTGTCCCCGCTGTCACCAGCTCGATGGCGTGCAGAGCGTGCCCGCGATCTGCGCCGACGGGGTCTCCACCAGCTACGACACCGGCACCTACACCGGCGTCGGCATCGCCTCCACCGGGCTGGTGCCCGTGGTCGGCACCACTACGATCGAACGCAGCCACAGCACCGCCCTGGCCCGCAGCTTGGTCCGCGAACCGATTCAGAAACCGACCGTTGGACTCGCTCTCCTCGCAATGGCGCTGCTGCTGTTCACCGCGCTCATGCTCGTCATCGCCCTCACGACGAAGATGTACCCGCATCCAGACGACCACTCCCTGTCGCCGATTATCGCCGCGATCCTCCTCGTGGGCGCCCCCGCTGTACCGGGTCTGCTGATTTTACATGCCGTGTACGCACGTGGGCGGCGCAATTCCCGCATCGCGCGTGGTCGTCCCCGTGCGATGGCGGTGTGGGGTGCGGGCTGGTACTGCCATCGCTGCTATCTGGCTTTCTGGCCGTATCCTCCGCTGCCCGAGATCCCGGCTCGCCATGGCGTCACCCCCGACCAGTTCCGCTGGTTGGTCTGGAAGGCCGGCGGCTACCTGAACCGGTAACCGCACCAACGGTCACTCCTCACCGGCGACGAGGTGGTTCCCGTCTTGTTCCGGCTTGCCGTGTGCATCTGGTCCTTTGCTGCCGAGGGCGCGGGCTGGTCCCGGGGCACGAGTGTTCGGGTCCGGGCTCGGCTCCTTCTGCCCACCGCTCTGTGGGCCGGGCGGCGGGACCGGTTGCGTTGTGGTGGGTTTCGTCGCGGTGCGGGCGAGCCCGAGAAGCCGTCGTGCCTCCTTCGGGGTGATCTCCAACAGTTCGGCGATCTCGTCGTCGCTTTGACCCTGTTCGCGCAGGGTGGCGGCCACACCGGCCTGAGTGGAGCGGTGGCGGTCGATTTCGGCAGCGGCTTCGGCTTCGACCTCCGTGATGCGGCGACGGAGTTGTTCGATGTCGCTGTCACGTTTGCTCTCCCGGGCCACTATCGCCTGCCAGGCGTCGATATAGCGTTTCACCGCCGCAATGATGACCTGCTCTCGCTGGCGGGCGGCATCGCGGCGAGCTTTGGCTCGCTCCCGGGAACGCTGGATGCGGTCGAGGACCTCAGGTGGGCGTCTGGTTTTCGATGATGATCGCGAACGATCTGCACGCATGCGGGGCTCCTTGTTCGCACCCGTGCCGTCTGATCCGTCCCGCTTCCTACCTTACCCGACACGATCAGGCATTACGGCGGGGATGGACACGGGTGACGGCCTCGTAGACTTCGCGGTCGGGTCGAAGTCCGGACCCGGCTGCCGCGGAGCGTGAGTGTTCACATCGATTACCTCCCGTGATTGTCGATGTCGGTGTATCCCTCAGCGGTATTCGGTGCGTGCGTTACGTCCTGGGTGGGTGTGGAACCACTGAGCGGATATTTGACCTGGTGGGGTGTTCGGCACTGGTGTGACGGTGTTCCATCCGTCTCCAGGAACCGCCCGTAGCCCGCCCGCCGGTTCCGTCGTCAATCCCGAGGTGGCGCCATCGCAGGTGCATGGGATCGGAAGCTGCGGCCATCGGTCCACCGCGAGCACCGACCGTTGACAGCGTTGCTGTTCTCGGCCCGACTTCCGGTTGTTGATCAATCACCGGCAGCTGCGACTCACTTGCCATTTCACGTCATCCGGGTCATACAGCCTGCACACCAGCCTGAACAGAGCGCTCGGTGGCGCAGCGCCTGTGTAACCGGTCAACCCGCCGAATGGGACATCACAACCCCGCAGCTCGTCTCACCCACCACGCACGAGGAACGGCTCGACCTCCTGTGCGGGGCGTTCCTGCCTGTCCACGTTACAAGGGAGCCCAGCCATTTCAGATATTTCCGATGCCGCGCAACTGGTGCGGTGGATCCACGACTGCCTTCCCCCGCTCGATGAAGACCGGCACCACCCCTGGCAGGCCGAACCCGCCACCCCTGGTGCTCTGGTTGCCTACATCGACGTACGCGTCCGTATCCCTGGCGGGCGCGACCATACCGCACATCTCACCTTGTCCGCGCCGCTTCTCAACGCTGACGCCCCATACCCCACACAGGGGGGCCGTCCTCATTAGCATCAGATCTGGCGAATCCAGGAGGACATCCATTCCTTCCCGCTTTCGTCGCCACTGGTGATGGTGCCCGGCCGACCGCTTCGCGGCACCGTCGGACGCGCCGGTGCCGGCTGGGTGTATCCGTCGGCGGCATACGGTCGGCGGCGGACATATCACTCACACCAATGTTGCAGGCGGTCAATGGCTTCCGGTGCACGGGCGCTGCTTCTCGTCGTGTGCATCGCAAACTCCTCGTCCCAGCCTGCCGGCCGGATCCTTCTCATCGACCACGTCACCGCCGCCGACCTCAAGATCGAACGCAGCTGCTCACCTTGGGGTTGTCGAGGCGACGACGAGAACGACACCCTCGATGCGAGCCGGCACATCGACACCGCCCACGTGGCCTGAACCATTATCGGCCTCGGGACCGAGCGAGAACACCCGGCGCCGGTCTCCACACACCTTCAGACCGCCGAGAACGCCCTTTACCAAGGCGCGCCTCAGAGCACGCCAACCGCTCTGCGGCAGCCGCCTGGAAGCGGCCAGGATCCCCAGCCCTATGGATAACTGTCCACACCTTGTGGATAAGCCTAACCTGCTTTGCCACAACAGATCTCGCAATGCCCGCCGCTCGAACAGGCGCCGCCGGGTCCGAGCCCGGAATTCCCCAGCGCTGAGCTCCCACCGGCGGATGCCTCACCGTGCATGCAGAAACAGCGTTCAGGTGTGACCGCTTCCGCGCTCAGGCCGCGTCCTCGGCACCTGGTCACCGGCCCATCATCGCTTCCTGGCCGTCCTTGTCCCGCAACGCCAGTGCGTAGCTCCGCGCTTCGTCCTGGCGTTTCGTCGTTTCCCGAAAGGTGCATTCGTCATGCCCGACAACGTTTCCCTCGGTTCCTGCACGGTCTGTCACCGACCCGACCGCCCGGCGGTGCGCTCGGCCGGTTCCGGCATTCTGTGCCGGCCCTGCTTCGATCAGCTGGGGGACTGCGAACGGTGCCACGAGCCGGCGGTCACTCTCACCTCCACGGCGGGGGATGTGCAGCTGTGCCCGAGGTGTGTGGCCGGTTACCGACCGTGTGTGTCGTGCCGAGAGCTCACCGGGCCCGGCCTGCGCACCGACACCGACGAACCCGTCTGCTTCCAGTGCGTGAACCTGTTCGACTCCTGCTTCGGCTGCAACCGCTACAGCGCGTCGAGCCGGTATCTGTCCGGTGGGTTCCGTGTCTGCCCTCGCTGCGCCGAAACCCGGTATTCGCCGTGCCAGGTGTGCGAGACGCTGTTGCGCGAAAACGGGTCGTGCGATCTGTGTGCGCATCCACGGCGGGTGCGGTCCTACAGCTACAAACCCGACCCACGCTTCCACGGCGCTGGTCCGCTGTATCTAGGTTTGGAGCTCGAGGTGATCGTGCCCGAACACCGTTACGACACCGCGGTCGCCACAGCCACCACCCGGCTGGGGCGTTTGGGGTATCTGAAGAATGATTCCTCGATCCAGCCCACCGGTTTCGAGATCGTGACCCATCCGCTGTCGTATCCGTTCGCGGTCGAGCATTTCCCGTGGCCGTTGCTGTCCGAGCTCGATGAGCTCGGATGCCGAACCGATGCGACGGTGGGGTTGCATGTTCATGCCAGCCGGGCCGGGTTCGACTCCCCCGCCCACATCTACCGGTGGATGAAACTGCTCTACCGCAACGAGGACGAGGTCTGTGTGCTGGCGCGTCGGCGTTCGCGGTATGCGCCCTTCGACCGCGCGGCGCGTGCGCGGGCGCGCGACACTGCCAAAGACCATAAGCACGCGCTGGGCTTGGACCGGTATCAGGCCATCAACCCCCACCCGCGCCACACCTTGGAACTTCGTATTTTCGCCGGCTCGCTGGATGTGGGGCAGGTGCAGGCGGCGCTGGCGTTCACTGCCGCCTCCATCGACTACACCCGCACCCTGCGGATCCCCGATATCCAGGCAGGGGCGTGGGAATGGGGCGCCTTCGCCGCTTGGGTTGCCGACCGCCCGGAGTACGCGTCGCTGGCCGCGGAGATGGGGGCCCTGGCATGTGCCTGCTGACCTACTTCCCCGCCGATAGAGCTCCGGAGCCGGTGCCGTTGCGGATCGGGGCTGCGGTAAACCCGCACGGGCACGGGTTCGCCGTGATCGCCGAACCCGAGGACCGCATCATCGTCGGCCGCGGGATGCGCGCCGACCGTGTGATCGACCGATTCCTGGCCGTCCGCGACCGCTACCCGAATGGTCCGGCGTTGTTTCATTCGCGCTATGCCACCCAGGGCGCGCACAGTGTGGATAACTGTCACCCGTTCCGGCTCGGGGGCGATGCCCGCACAGTGCTCGCCCACAACGGAACCCTGCCCAAACGGGTCCGGCCCCGCGTCTACGACCGGCGTTCCGATACCCGCATCGCCGCTGAAGACTATTTGCCCACCATGCCGTTCGGGTCGATCGACACCCACCGCGGCGCCCGAGGACTGGAGTCTTGGCTGGGATCGAGCAAGTTGGTCCTGCTCACCATCGACCCGTCATATGAGCAGTCCGCCTATCTCTTCGGGGAGCGGGCAGGGGTCTGGGAGCACGGGATCTGGTACTCCAACACCACCTACAAGACCGCCTACCGGGCCCGGACGCGGCGGGCGGTGTGCCGGTACTGCCTGCACCTGGATCTCGACCGGGCCGGCCGCTACTGCACCCGGTGCGGCTGGTGCTTCGTCTGCGAGGCCGCCTTCCCGCACTGCTACTGCACACGCCACGCGGAATCGGATCCCGCTGACGCTGATCGCAACCCACCGCGGATGCGCTTCTCGCACCCGCCGATGAACGGATTTCATCCCGGTCCCTGACCCGCCCACGCCCACAGCCCCGCTGCCACCGCCCACCCCAGGCCGGGCAGCGGGGCTTTCTCGTCTCCACCCACCTCTGAAAGGTCGTGATCTGCCCATGCCCGCAGCCTTGCTCGCCGCGCTCGCCTGCGACGACTGCACACACGCGATACCTCCCGACCAAGAGCCGACCGAGATCGACGGTGACCGATTGTGCCCGGACTGCGCCACCGAGCTCGTTTACTGCGACGAGTGCAGTGAGCGCACCCGCGAGCCCCGGCTCACCGTCCTCGACACCCAACTGTGCGCGGACTGTGCCCGCAGCTGGTCGGAGTGCGGTGACTGCCACCGCTACTCCCGCTACATCACCGCTGTCATCGACGGGCCGGACGTCTGCGACGACTGCCTCGATGCCTACCCGGTGTGCGACGACTGCAACGACCGCTGCCGCGACACCGACAGCGTCGACGGCGGCAACGAGGTCTGCGCCGACTGCCGCCGCGGCGACTACCACGAATGCGACGACTGCTCCACCCTCATCCGGTGGGACGAGAACTACTGCGCATCCTGCGAACTCGATCACCCCAGCCACCCCGAGATCCGCGGCTACGACTACAAACCCACCCCCGTCTTCCACGGCCGCGGCCCGCTGTTCCTGGGTTTGGAGCTGGAACTGAAAACCCCCAGCTATCACCTGGTGGACGCAGTCGAGGCCGCACTCGCCGAGCTCGGAGACCTCGGCTATCTCAAAGACGACTCCTCCATCGAGCCGTGCGGATTCGAACTCGTCACCCACCCGATGGATTTCACATACGCCCGCACGGAGTTCCCGTGGTCGCTGCTACCACGGTTGCGGCTGCTGGGCGCCTACACCGACGACGAGGTCGGCATCCACATCCATGTTTCCCGCGCCGGATTCGACTCCCCCGCCCACATCTATCGGTGGATGAAATTCGTCTACCGCAACCAGGAACCGGTCACCACCCTGGCACGCCGTGACTGCCCACAGTGGGCCGAGTTCGGTTCTCACACCCGCGCCCACATCGCCGGATACGCCAAAGGCGACCGCCGCGGCCTGCGGTACGAGGCGATCAACGTCCGACCCGCCGACACCTTCGAACTGCGGATCTTCGCCAGCTCCCTGCACCGCCGGCAGGTCCTGGCCGCCCTCGCATTCGCCGACGCCTCGGTCGAATACACCCGCGGCCTGACCGCCGCCCAGATCACGCGCCGCCGCGGCTGGGAATGGACCGCGTTCACCGCCTGGATCGCCACCCGCCCGCAGTACGCCGCCCTGTCCGCAGAACTCGAGGA
>NZ_BAGE01000052.1 GCF_000308675.1 Nocardia paucivorans NBRC 100373
ACCCGGGAACCGGCACCCGATCCCCACGATCGCGATCGGCTCCTCGGACGCGACACCACCCACCACCTGCGGGACAGCGGGGACCGTCCCTTCCAGACGCTGCCGCAGCAACCGCGCCACCGCCGACGGGGTCGGGTAATCGAAAATCAACGTCGCCGGCAACTCCACCCCCGTCACCGCCACCAACCGGTTACGCAACTGCTGCCCGCTCAACGAATCGAACCCGAACGCGGTGAACGCCCGCTCCGGATGAATGGCGGCCGCCGAATCATGACCGAGCACCACCGCCGCCTGCTCGGCCACCACCCCCAACACCAACCCGTCACGATCGCGTTCGGCGACAGCCATCAACCGCGACGCCAGGGCTCCCGCCACCGTCGAGCCGCCGGCATCGGACGCCATCGCCCCCACACCGACCGTCCCACCCGACTCCTCGTCCGCCACCGGATCGACAACCACCCCACCCGACCGACCCACGACCAAACCCGACACATCCCCCGGAACCCAACACCGCCGCCGCTGAAACGCATAGGCGGGCAAATCCACCCGGTCGGCAGGTGCCGCCAACGCTTCTGCGGGCACGTCGATACCGATGCAGTAGGCGTGTGCCAGCGCGGTGGCGATGTGTTCCGGACCGCCTCTATCCCGCTGCAATGTGCCCAGGACGGCGACCTGTTCGGCCTTGCCGATCGAGTTCGCCGTCGACTCGATTGCGGTGGAAACCACCGGGTGCGGACTCACCTCGATGAACGCATTCATGCCCGACTGCAGTAACGCCTCGATCGCCTCGGCGAACCGCACCGGTTCCCGCAATCCTCGATACCAATATTCCGAGTCCAGTTCGCAGGTGTCGATATAGCCCGCGGTTACCGTGGAGAAGAACGGCACCGACCCCGACTGCGGCACGATCGTCTCCAATTCCGCGATCACCCGATCCCGGATGCGTTCCACCGCCGCCGAATGCGATGCGTAGTCCACCGCGATCCGCCGCACCCACACACCGGCGGACTCGCACCTGTCCACGAACTCGTCCACCGCGGCCGTTTCCCCCGACACCACCGTCCGGTCCGGCCCATTCATCGCCGCCACCGAGAGCCGATCGCCGAACTCGGCCACCCATTCGGCCGCGACGTCCGCCGATATTCCGACCGACACCATGCCGCCGGCACCGGCGAGTTGCTCGGCCACCGCCCGGGACCGCATCGCCACCACCCGCGCGCCATCGGCCAACGGCAGGCCACCGGCCACCACCGCCGCTGCGATCTCCCCCTGCGAATGCCCCACCACCGCTGCCGGTTCCACCCCGTGGGAACGCCACAGCCGGGCAAGGGACACCATTACCGCGAACAACACCGGCTGAACCACGTCCACCCGGTCCAACGAGGCCGCGCCCGGCTCACCCCGCAACACCGCCGGCAACGACCAATCCACCCACGGCGCCAACGCGGCCTGGCACTCCGCGATCGATTCCGCGAACACTCCACCCGCGGCCAGCAGCTCGGCAGCCATCCCCACCCACTGACCGCCCTGCCCCGGGAATACGAACACCACACGACGCGACCGGGCGTGTCCTGTCACCGCCGTGGGTTCGAGCCCGAGGGCCGCGGACGGGTCGATCAGCGCGCTCAGTCCGGCGTTCAGTCCGTCGATATCGTGGCCGACGACCGCGCCGCGCCACTCCAGCGGCGTCCGGGTGTTCAGCAGGGAATACGCGATATCGGCGGCGTGGGCCTCGGGGTGATCGGTCAACCATTCCCGTAACCGAACGGCCTGACCGCGCAGCGCCTCCGGGCTCTGCCCGGACAATATCCACACCAGTGACCGCGAAGTACTCGTGGCCGCGGCCGAACCCGCTCCGCCGGATGTTTCTCCGACAGAAGGCTGCGAGGTGACGCTATCGCCCGCCGAAGCCGCCGTGGGGGGTTCTTCCACGATCACATGTGCGTTCGTGCCGCCCATACCGAACGACGACACACCCGCTCGGCGCGGCGCCGCGGTATCGCCGGCGGCGCTTGTGCGGTCTTCCGCCGTTTCCGCTCCCAACCCGGTGCTCGATATCGGGGCGGGCCAGTGCTCCGTCGTGGTCTGTACCCGCAGGCCCAGATCGTCGAGCGGGATTCGCGGGTTCGGGGTGTGGAAGTTCAGGCTGGGTACCAATTCGCGATACCGCAGCGACAATGCGGTCTTGATCAGGCCCGCGATTCCGGCGGCACCATCGAGATGACCGATATTGGTCTTGACCGAACCCACCGCCAATGGCGCGCTCTGTGCCCGCCCCGCGCCGTAGACCTCGCCCAGGGCCGCCGCCTCCACCGGATCACCCGCCGGGGTGCCGGTGCCGTGCAACTCCACATACTGCACGGATGAACCGTCCACCCCGGCCGACACCAATGCCGCCCGGACAACCGCTGTCTGCGCCGCCACACTGGGTGCGCTCAACACCTGGCGTTCGTTACCGTTGTTGACCGCGCTACCGCGGATTACGGCATAGATCCGATCACCGTCGGTGACCGCTTCCGCCAGTGGCTTGAGCACGACGATGCCGCCGCCTTCACCACGGACCGTGCCATCGGCGCTTTCGTCGAATGTCCGGCATTTCCCCGATCGCGAAAGCGCACCGAAATGCGCGTAACGCTCCCCACTCGCCGGCGACAGGATCAGGCTCACCCCGCCGGCCAGCGCCATATCGCATTCTCCTCGACGCAATGATTCGCACGCCAAATGCACTGCGACCAACGAGGAGGATTGCCCGCTGTCGACCACCAGGCTGGGGCCGGTGAAGCCGTAATGATTCGAGATCCGGTTGGCGGTGACTCCTCTACCGACCGCCGACAGCGAGTGCCTGTCGATACCCGAAATGCCTTGTAATGCAGTGATTTCGGCGAAATCTGTACCTGTCGCCCCCACGAACACCCCGGCGCGCGCGCCATTGCGATCGCGGTGACCCGCGTCCTCCAACGCCTCCCAGCTGAGCTCCAAGCCCAGCAGCTGCTGAGGATCGAGCGCTCGCGCCTCGTTCGGTGATACCCCGAAGAAATCGGCGTCGAATTCCGATACCGAATCGAGGAAACCGGCCACCTCACCGATTCCCGACCGGTCGACCGGGGCCGGTCCCACCGCGTCGCGACCTTCACGCAGCAAACGCCAAAAGCTCGAGAGATCGGGCGCTCCCGGCATCCGACACGACATTCCGACAATGGCGATCGCGTCGTTCGCGAAGCCGGCCGACGGCACGATCCGTTGCCGCTTCGGGTCGCTGTATCGCAGCGCTGGGGCGACCTCGTTCGCTGATTCGACCATGGGATTCCTCTACCGCGCCTTATCCTGTGCCAAGCGTTGTGATGTCGTGTGGATGGTTTTCACGGCTTCGGGCCGCCGTGTTCGTCGAGCCGGCGGCGTATCTCCGCCGCCGCGACAGCGCAGTCCGCGCCGATGATCGAGAAGTGGTCGGCATCGATCTCGACCGTCTCGCCGGTGTGCAGCCACGCGGGCATCCGATCGATACCGTCCATTCCCGGCAACGGCCGCGCGGCCCGCAGATTCAATGTCGGCGCGGTGACGGACACGGGTTGCTGTTCGTCGAATATCCGCATGTACTTCGCCATGGCGATCAGACCGTGATCATCGATCTCGGTCATTTCGTGTCCGTTGGCGAGCACCGTGTCGATCGCACTCACGGTCGCCCGACGACGCAGTTCCACACTCTCGGGCGCATAGGGGTCCACCAATATCACCGCCGCCGGACCGCGCCCGCTCTGCTCCAGGCGGTGCGCCACCGCCTGCGCGATCGCCCCACCCGCCGAATAACCGACCAGGACAATCGATGCGCTGTCGCCGATATCCGCCACGGTTTCCGCCAGACAATCCAGTAATGCGTCCGAGGATGCGGGCAACAGCTCCCCGGGTCGGGTACCCGGCAGCCGCAGCGCGATCACCGTGCGGTCACGGCCGAGGGCACGCGCCAATCGCGCGAACTGTTGCGGCCCGGTGCCGACCACGAACGACGGAACACAGACCAAGGAGAATCGGGAAGTACCCCTGTTCAAGGGGATCGGCATCGGCCTGGTGGGCAGGTCGGCGGCGGTGGTGAACGTCTCGGCCAACTCGGCGCTTTCCAACAGCATCGGTATCGCGGTGTCGACGTGTCCACGCCGATGCGCGGCCAGGAACAGGTTGGTGAGACCACCGCGCCAAGAGGATGCCGCGGCACGGGCCTCCGACATACGGGAGCGGAGATAATCCAGTGCTCGTGTCGTCGCGGGGTCGAAGGCGGGCCGGTCGTCTTCGTCGACGGACCGAGCCGCTTCCGGCGAATCCGGGTTGCGGGTTTCATCGGCCGCCACCGTGGCATCGGTGATGGGCCAATAACGTTGGCGCGCGAACGCGTATGTCGGCAACGACACCCGTCTCGGGGCCCGGCCGGTGAACAGGGGCTCCCAGTTCACGTCGATACCCGCATGGTGGGCGTGCGTGAGGAATGTCAGCAGCTGCGTCACCTCGTCGATACCTTCCCGGCCCGCGGCCGCCACCAACGAGGTCGATTCGAGTTCCGCGGGCAGGCACTGCCGGGTCGGCTCCGTCAGCACCGTATCGGGGCCCAACTCCAGGAACCGTCGGACACCCAACTCGCGCAGGGCGTCGACCCCCTGCGCGAATCGGACCGTATCGCGCACATGACCGACCCAATAGCCCGGTTCGGCGAAGGCCGCGCCACCGTCCATACCGAATACGGTGGACACCACCGGCAACAGCGCCCGGCCATAACTCAGCCCCTCGGCGACGGCCTCGAATTCGGGCAATGCGGGATCCACTGCGGCGGAGTGGAATGCGTGATCGACCCGCAGCCGTGAGATCGCGACCTGCTCCGCGGCCAGTATCGCTTCGAGTTTGTCGATGGCGTCCTCGTCTCCGGCGAACTCGACCGCGGACGGACCGTTCACCGCCGCGATCGACAGCCGCCTCCGGAATTCGGCGACGAACTGCGTCGCCCGTTCTTCGGAGACCGCGGCGGCGAGCATCGCACCCTCGGCCGGCAACGCACCCACCAGCCGGCTCCGCGCCACGACCAGCGCGCACGCGTCGGCCGTGGACCACAGTCCCGCCGTGTACGCGGCGACCAGTTCCCCGATCGAATGCCCGATGAGCGCGTCCGGGGTGATGCCGAACGACTCCACCAACCGGAACAACGCCACCTCGAAAGCGAACAGCGCCGGCTGGGCGAATTCCGTTCGATGTACCGAATCCGCGTCCGCGACACCGAAGGCGATGTCCTTCAGCGACACCCCGAGCAACCGGTCGAATTCGGCACATATTTCGTCGAACGCCGATGCGAATACCGGGAACGCCGCATACAACCCGGCCCCCATACCGACACGTTGCGATCCCAGCCCCGTGAACAGAAATGCGATCTTCCCCGATACCGGCGTGCCCTCGGTCACCCTCGGTGCGGTCGTGCCCGCGGCCAGATCCGCCAAACCGGCCAGCATGCCATCCCGGTCCTCGGCGATCACCGCTCCACGCCATTCCAGTCTGCTGCGCATCGTCAGCAGGGAATGAGCCACATCCACCGGTTGCGCTTCCGGATGCGTCGACAGCCAGTCCCGAAGCCGAGCGGCCTGCCTGCGCAATCCCGCGGCGGATTTCGCCGACACCAGCAACGGCACCGTCCTCGCCGCCCCGGGCGGAACGTCCGCTGCCACCGGCTCCACCCGCTGCACGGCCGCCGGTGCTTCCTCGAGGATGAGATGCGCATTGGTGCCGCTGATCCCGAACGCCGACACCCCCGCCCGACGCACCCGCTCCCCCGCGGGCCACGGCTCCGGCTCGGTCAACAACCGCACTCCGCCCGACGACCAATCCACATGTGGCGACGGCGCATCCACATGCAATGTCACAGGCAGCACTTGGTGCCGCATGGCCTGCACCATCTTGATCACACCCCCCACCCCCGCAGCCGCCTGCGCATGACCGATATTCGACTTCAGCGACCCCACCCGTAACGGCTCGGACCGTCCCCGTCCATAGGTGGCGATCAACGCCTGCACCTCGACCGGATCCCCCAACGGCGTCCCCGTACCGTGTGCCTCCACCGCGTCCACATCACTCGCCCCCACACCCGCCGCCGCCAATGCCGCCGCGATCACCTGCTCCTGCGCTGGACCGCTCGGCACGGTCATACCGTCGGCCGCCCCGTCCTGGTTGACCGCCGAACCTCGAATCACGGCGAGCACATCGTGTCCCAACCGTTGCGCATCCGACAACCGCTCCAACACCACAACCCCCACACCCTCCGACCACCCCACACCATCCGCCGACGCCGAAAACGACTTACACCGACCATCCCGCGACAACCCCCGCTGCCGCGAGAACTCCACGAACAAAAACGGCGTCGACATCACCGTCACACCCCCCGCCAACACCAACGAACAATCCCCCTGCCGCAAACTCTGACACGCCAGATGAATCGCCACCAACGACGACGAACACGCCGTATCCACCGTCACCGCCGGCCCCATCAAACCCAACGCATACGCCACCCGCCCCGACGCCATACTTCGCGCCGAACCGGTGCCGACATACCCTTCGGCGACCTGCCCTGCCGCCTTGGCGACCTGGTCGTAGTCCTGGTGGGAAACGCCGGCGAAAACACCGGTTTCGCTGCCGCGCAGGGATATCGGGTCGATCCCGGCGTCCTCCAACGCCTCCCACGAGGCCTCCAACAACAACCGCTGCTGCGGATCCATCGCGACGGCCGCACGCGGACCCACCCCGAAGAACTCCGCGTCGAAGTCGGCGATTCCGGAGAGGAAACCGCCCTCCCGCGTGTATGTCTTTCCGAGCCGATCCGGGTCGGGATCGAACAACCCCGCCACATCCCAGCCCCGATCCTGCGGAAACCCGCCCACCGCATCCGAACCGGACGCGACCAGATCCCACAACTGCCCCGGCGACTCCACACCACCCGGGTACCGACAGCTCATCCCCACGATCGCAATCGGCTCGTCGGTGCGAATTCGGCGCGCCGGCCGTACGGGTCCACCGCCGGCATCCGCGTCACTTTCGCCGATACGGGACAGCACGAACGCCGCCACCGCCGCGGCGGTGGGGTGGTCGAAGACCAGCGTCGACGGCAGCGGGACACCGATCGCCTCGACGAGCCGATTCCGGAATTCCAGGCCCGCCATCGAATCGAAGCCGAGCTCGGTGAACGGCACGGTGGGATCGATGACATCGCCGGAGATATGTCCCAGCACGCCGGCGACCTGTTCCCGAACGATATCGAGCACGATCGCCGCGCGGTCGGCCGGTGGGGCGGCGCTCAGCCGTTGCGCCGATGTCCCGCTCGTGTCCGCGGCGCGATGTACCGGCGTCGCGACAATCGAACGCAGTATCCGCGGCAACGACCCCGCGCGTGCCTGCGCCGACAGGGTCTCGGTGTCGAACTCCGTCCCGATCACCACGGGCGCCGCTGCGCCGAGCGCACGATCGAACAAGGCCAAACCGTCCGCCGTCTCCAACGGCCGCACTCCCATCCGACCCAGTCGCGCCATCGCCGCGTCGTCCAGGCCGCTGGTCATACCGATGCCCTGGTTCCAGGTCCCCCATGCAATCGAGACCGCCGGCAATCCCGCCGCCCGCCGATACCACGCCAACGCATCCAGGAAGGCATTCGCCGCCGCATAGTTGCCCTGCCCCGGAAGACCCACCACACCCGCGGCCGACGAGAAGAGCACGAACGCCGCCAACTCACGGTCCTCGGTCAGCTCGTGCAGGTGCCACGCGCCGTCCACCTTCGGCGCCATCACCCGATCCAGCTGCTCGCCGGTCAATGTCTCGATGGTGCCATCGTCGAGCACACCCGCCGAATGGATCACCGCGCTCGGCGCGAATTCCGCCGGCAACCCCGTCAACAGGCCCGCGACCGCCGCGCGATCGCTCACATCGCAGGCCTCGACCCGCACCTGCGCACCGGCGGCCGCCAGGTCGCGCACCAGCTCGGCCGCACCGTCGCCTCGCTCCCCGCGCCTCGACACAAGCACCAGCCGTCGAACGTCATAGGCGTCGACGACGTGCCGGGCCACCGCGGCCCCCAAACCGGTGGTGCCGCCGGTGATCAACACCGCTCCCGTGCCCAGCGGCGACGGGGTCGCCGGAGCGGGGGCCGAGTGTCGACGTAACCGCGGCGCCCGCAACCGGCCATCGCGCACGGCCTGCTGCGGTTCGTCCGCACGCACCACCGCGGCCACGATGTCCGCGGTCACGTCCTCATCGGCACCCACATCGACGAGGACGAACCGGCCGGGATGCTCGGACTGCGCGCTCCGCATCAGGCCCCATACCGCCGCACCCGCCGGATCCGGTGACTCGCCGGACACGCTCACGGCTCCCCGCGTCACCACGACCAGCCGGGAACCACTCACACGCTCCTCGGCCTGCCAGGCCTGCACCAGTTCCAATGCCGAGTGCACCCACGCCTGGGCCCGTACGGACATATCGTCGGCACTGCCATCCAGGGCGTCGCCTCGGCCGGGCGACCATACGACGATATCCGGTATCGCATCGTCGGCGAGCAGTTCCGCGAGGTCGGCCCGACCATCGGCCCCCGCCGACCGAGCGGCGCCCGAGAACACCATCGATCCCACCGCTTCACCCGAGTCGGATGGCACCGGCACCCAGTCGATATCCGACAGCGAGGCGCGCCGCCCGGGACGGGCGGTGAGTGTCTTCACATCCGCCGGGCGGGTGGTGAGCGATTCGAGGCTCAGCACGAGTTCACCCGTGGGGTCCGAAGCGACGACCCGCACCCGGTCGGTATCCATCCGGATGAGCCGAACCCGCAGGGCCGGCACGCCGGACCGATACAACCGGATCCCGGTGAAGGAGAACGGCAGCGGTATCCGACCCGCGGGCATATCCGAGGCCAATCCCTCGATCAACGGGTGGAATGCGGAGTCCAGCAATGCCGGATGGATTCCGAACGGTATCGCCCGATCACCGGTATCGGCCGGGAGTGACACCTCGACAAGGAGATCGTCACCATCGCGCCACACCGAACCGACCCGTTGGAAAACGGGACCGTAGCCGAACCCCAACTCGGCCAGCCGCTCGTAGAGTTCACCGGTCGGCACCGGCTGCGCACCCACCGGTGGCCATTCCGCGCTCTCCGGCCCGTGCGGTTGTGCGTCGAGCCACGGGAGAACGGTCGCACCGGCCGGCGCCAGGACACCGCCGCCGTGCGATACCCATTCGCCTTCGCCGGATTCGGTATCCTCCTCGGCCACGACACGAGAGTGGATCACGAAGCGGCGTCGCCCCGCCTCGTCGGCCGGTTCGACCCCGACCTGGATATCGACCGCGGTATCGTCGAGCAGCAGCGGCTCTTCGAGCGACAGTTCCTCGACCGATTCGACACCCAGTCGTGCTCCCACGGTCAGTGCCATGTCCACGAAGGCGGTTCCGGGGAGTATCACCGAGCCGAGTACCGTGTGATCGGCCTGCCACGAATGGGTCCGCACCGATATCCGCCCGGTGAACAGCCACTCGTCCTTCCCGGCGAGCTGCACGGCGTTCGTCAACAGCGGATGCCCGAACGAGCCGGTTCCGACCCCGCCGCCGCTGGGCTGCAACCAGTACCGCTGATGCCGGAAGGCGTACGTCGGCAAGGCCACCCGCGCCGCGGCCGGCGCCAATGCCGTGGCCGCCACCGACACCCCGACACAGTGCGCCCGAGCCAGTGCGACGGCGAGCTCCTCCGGTCCCCCGTGGTCTCGTTTCAGTGTGCCCAGGACGGCCACCCGATCGGCCACGCCCAGCACTTCCGCCGTCGACTCGATCCCCGTCGTCAGCACCGGATGCGGACTCACCTCGATGAACGCGTTGATTCCCGCGCCCATCAACGCCTCGATCGACTCGGCGAACCGCACCTGTTCCCGCAGCCCCCGATACCAATACCGGGCATCCAGGCCGGCGGTGTCGAGGTACTCCCCGGCCACGGTCGAGAAGAGCGGCACCGAACCGGTGCGCGGACGAATATCGGCCAGCTGCGCCAACACCCGGTCTCGAATCGACTCCACGGCCGCCGAATGCGATGCGTAATCCACCGGGATCCGTTTCACCCACACGCCGTCGTGTGCGCACCCGGCCATGAACTCCGCCACCGCCGATTCCTGCCCAGACACCACTGTCTGTTCCGGGCCGTTGGTCGCCGCCACCGACAACCGGTCCCCGAATTCGCGCAGCCGCTGCCGGACCGCGTCGGCAGTCGAAGCGACCACCACCATGCCACCGGAGCCGGCGAGTTCCTCGGCCACGGCCCGGGAACGCAGGGCCACCACCCGCGCGCCGTCGGACAACGAAAGACCACCGGCGACAACGGCTGCCGCGATCTCGCCCTGCGAATGTCCGATCACCACCGCCGGCTCCACCCCGTGGGAGCGCCACAGCCGAGCAAGGGACACCATCACCGCGAACAGCACCGGCTGCACCACATCGACCCGTTCCAGCGACGCCGCCGACCCGCCCCGCAGCACGGCGCTCAGCGACCAGTCCACGAACGGCGCCAATGCCGCCTCGCACTCCGCGATCGCTTCCGCGAATACCCCGCCGGCTACCAACAATTCGGCCGCCATACGCTGCCATTGGCCGCCCTGCCCCGGGAACACGAACGCCACCCGCCGAGTCGAGGCGCGGCCCGACACCAGGCCTTCGGCATCACCGGCGGAGTCCGCCAACTTCGCCAACCCGGCCGCCAGATCGGCCGATCCTCGCCCCACCACCGCGGCACGCCATTCCAGGTGGGAACGATGCCGCACCAATGATGAGGCCACCCGCGCCGCATCCGTATCCGGATGAGCGGACAGCCACTCCCGCAATCGAATCGCCTGGTCTCGCAAACCCTCTCGCGTTTTCGCCGAAACGGTCCACACCAGAGCCCCGCCCGAGGCCGTTTCCCCGGCAGGGGGTTCGTCCGGACTCGACGCCGGTGCTTCTTCGAGGATGAGATGCGCATTGGTGCCGCTGATCCCGAACGCCGACACCCCCGCCCGACGCACCCGCTCCCCCGCGGGCCATGCCTTCCGGTCCTGCAGTAATCGCACCGCGCCCGCCGACCAATCCACATGCGGCGACGGCTCCGCCACATGCAGGGTCTTCGGCAACACCCCATGCCGCATCGCCTGCACCATCTTGATCACACCCCCCACCCCCGCAGCCGCCTGTGTGTGACCGATATTCGATTTCAACGACCCCAGCCACAACGGCCGATCCCGATCGACCCCATAGGTGGCGAGCAATGCCTGCGCCTCGACCGGATCCCCCAACGGCGTCCCCGTACCGTGTGCCTCCACCGCGTCCACATCCGATGGTTCCAGACGGGCGTTCGACAACGCGGCCGCGATCACCTGCTCCTGCGCCAAACCGTTCGGCGCGGAAAGCCCGGTCGATGCCCCGTCCTGGTTGACCGCCGAACCTCGAATCACGGCGAGCACATCGTGTCCCAACCGTTGCGCATCCGACAACCGCTCCAACACCACAACCCCCACACCCTCCGACCACCCCACACCATCCGCCGACGCCGAAAACGACTTACACCGACCATCCCGCGACAACCCCCGCTGCCGCGAGAACTCCACGAACAAAAACGGCGTCGACATCACCGTCACGCCCCCCGCCAACACCAACGAACAATCCCCCTGCCGCAAACTCTGACACGCCAGATGAATCGCCACCAACGACGACGAACACGCCGTATCCACCGTCACCGCCGGCCCCATCAAACCCAACGCATACGCCACCCGCCCCGACGCCACGCTGCCCACCGAGCCGGTCCCCGCGTACCCCTCGGCAATCGGGCCCGCGGCCATGGATTTGTACAGGTAGTCCTGGTACATCACACCGGCGAACACGCCGGTGTCACTGCCGCGCAGGGAGGTCGGGTCGATCCCGGCGTCCTCCAACGCCTCCCACGAGGCCTCCAACAACAACCGCTGCTGCGGATCCATCGCCGCGGCCTCACGCGGACCTATTCCGAAGAAACCCGCGTCGAAATCGGCCGCACCACGCAGGAAACCACCTTCCCGCGTGTACACCTTCCCGAACCGATCCGGGTCGGGGTCGAACAACCCCGCCACATCCCAGCCCCGATCCTGCGGAAACCCACCCACCGCATCCGAACCGGACGCGACCAGATCCCACAACTGCCCCGGCGACTCCACACCACCCGGGTACCGACAGCTCATCCCCACGATCGCAATCGGCTCGGTAAGCCTTTCCTGCAGCTGCGTCAGATCGTCACGTGTCGTCAGGAGCTCCACCGTGACCTTTTTCAGGTACTCCATCAGGCGTTCGGACGAATCGCCGGTGCTTGTGTCCATAGCTCGTATCCCGTGGTATTTCGAAGGTGCCAGGGCCGCCCGATCGCGCGAGCAGCGAAAAGTACTGCCCGGCTACTGTTTTCGTTCGAAAGACAGTGACAAGGTGGCGAAGGCGGGCCTCGAGGGCACCTTCCGCGGAAACCCGAACAACTGCGGCGGGGAACCGATGCGCCGACCGGTCACACCGCCGACCGGGACGGGGGCGGACAAGCAGGCGGCAGCGACTTTCGGCGATCTCCCGCGAAGCACGACAGCACGATCACGTATCCGGACAGCGGCAGATTGATCGATAATCAACGGTCCGTTGTCCATGAGTAAGAACTTCCTTTCACGGCCGTGAAAGGCATGCCGACAATGTCGCAGGTAACCGGCGGGCTACCCGAGGCAGGTGCCCACCCTCTCCCGTACAGAAGACGAAATCGCTGCCCATCAGGTATCTCTCTCCGCCAAGCAAGCCACAAGACATCTCCGGGGTGCTTGCTGGACCTAAGGCTGCCGGCCGAAGCGATTCCGCGCAACCGGTGTACTCTTATCCGACGGTACATAGCCTATCGGCATAAATTGCTGGGGCGAGGACCGAGATCGGTCGGATGGACGACAACCCGCTCGAGCCGCTCTCCGGCATTGCGCGCGCCGAGACCGGTTACTACGTTCATCCCATGAGTTCGGCTTTTCCGCGCTTGCTGTCACCGCTCGAGGTGGGGCGCGTCAAACTGCGCAATCGCGTGGTGATGGGTTCCATACACACCGGCCTGGAGGACCGCGATTGGCATATCGACCGACTGGCCGCGTTCTTCGCCGAACGAGCCCGCGGCGGGGTCGGTCTGATCGTCACCGGCGGATGCGCACCCAATCGCGAAGGTTGGGTGTGGCCGTTCGCCCGGGGAATGATCACCGAGGAGGACGCCGAGCGGCACCGCGTGGTCACATCGGCGGTTCACGCCGAAGGCGCCAAGATCGCCTTACAGATTCTGCACGGAGGCCGCGATTCGCATGTTCCGAACAATGTGGCACCCTCGGCGGTGACCTCGCTGCTCACCGCATTCGAACCTCGGGTGATGTCCGAGAAGGACATCGAATCGACGATCGCCGACCATGTGCGCTGCGCCGAACTGGCCGAGTCGGCCGGATACGACGGAATCGAACTGATGGGCGGCGAGGGTTTTCTGATCAATCAGTTCCTGGCGCCGCGCACCAACCTACGAACCGACGGCTGGGGTGGTTCACCGGCCAACCGGCGCCGGTTTCCCGTCGAGATCGTCGCCCGAACGCGGGCGGCGGTGGGCGACGACTTCTTCATCATGTATCGGATGTCGATGGCGGAATTCGTCGACAACGGCCAGACCTTCGAGGAGATCATCGCCCTGGCACAGGAATTGGAAGAGGCCGGGGTCGACATCATCAATACCGGTGTCGGCTGGCACGAGTCACGGGTGCCGACCATTGCCACGGTGGTGCCGCGGGCGGCGTTCGTCGGATACACCGCCCAACTCAAAGCGCATGTGACGGTTCCGGTATGCGCGTCGAATCGGATCAATATGCCTCAGGTCGCGGAGGAAATCCTGGAGCGGGGCGATGCGGACCTCATCTCCGCGGCCCGGCCACTGTTGGCCGACCCGGAATGGGTGAACAAGGCCGCCGAATCCCGGGTGGACGAGATCAATACCTGCATCGCCTGCAACCAGGCCTGCCTCGACCACACCTTCACCAGGAAAACCGTGTCCTGCCTGGTGAATCCCCGCGCCTGCCACGAAACACTGCTGCAGTTGCTGCCCACCCGCCACGCCAAACACATCGCCGTCGTCGGCGCCGGTCCCGCGGGCCTGTCCGTCGCGATCGGGCTGGCCGAACGCGGCCATCGGGTCAAGCTCTTCGAAGCCGACGACAAAATCGGCGGCCAGTTCGATCTGGCCCGCCGCATTCCCGGTAAGGAGGAGTTCGACGAGACCATCCGGTACTTCAACCGGAGACTCGAACTCACCGGCGTCACAGTGCACTTCAATATCCGGGTTACCGCGGAACGGCTGGCCACCGACGACTGGGACGAAGTCGTGCTGGCGACCGGTATCCGCCCCAATCTTCCCGATATCCCGGGAATAGATCACCCGATGGTGCTGTCCTACCCCGAACTGATCCGCAAAGAGCGCACCGTCGGCAAACGGGTCGCGGTCATCGGCGCGGGTGGGATCGGTTTCGATGTCGGCGCCTTCCTCACGGTCGCCGGACACAGCATGGTGGAACTCGAGCAGTGGCAGGCCGAGTGGGGCGTCACCCACGACGCCCATGTCCGTGGTCAATTGACCAGGCCCCGACCCGCTCCCGCTCTCCGGGAGGTGACCCTGCTGCAACGGAAATCGGGCGCATTCGGAACGACCCTCGGCACGTCGACCGGATGGATCCATCGCGCCGTTCTCGACGCGAAGGGGGTCGAACAGGTCGGCCGGGTCAACTACGAACGGATCGACGACCGCGGGCTGCACGTCAGTTTCGGAGAGAACCGACAGGGACGGCGCATCATCGATGTCGACAATGTGATCGTGTGTGCCGGGCAGGAATCCGTCCGCGATCTGGCAGTTCCACTCGAAGCCCTCGGTATGCGCGTGCATCTCATCGGTGGTGCCGACGATGCCGTCGGTATCGACGCCAAACGCGCCATCGACCAGGGCACCCGTCTCGCCGCCATCCTCTGAGCACGCTCCGAGGCCGACGGATGGGCCTCATTCGGTGCGCGGTGACCCATACACCGTTTTCATTGCCCGTCGAGGATCTCGCGGGCCCGGTCGTAGTTCTCTTTCCGTTTCGCAGCGCCGTTGGAACCGCTATTGATCGTCCGGGTGATCTCACGAATATTCGAGTCATCGGCCGGCTCGTTCAAATTCTTGGTGCCCCAATACCATCCGGCGGTGGCGAAGGCATATTCCGGATCGCCGACGAGGTCACCTCCACGGGCGATTCGGATCCCTCCTTCGGAGGAAGCCGAAGGCCATATCGCGCCGGACCCCAAGGATCCATCTCGATCCGGTCGTACGGAGGATCCATGGTTCCGGTTCTCGCGGTACGGGGTCGGCTCCGGCCACCCCCTCCCGGGGGATGAGGGACCACCGAGACCTGTCCAACGGTAACGAGCGTCCCGGCTCTTCGTATCCGATCCGACTCGACCTCGGCACCTTCGTTCTTCATTTCACTCGGGGCGGACGATGTCCGTCGCCGCGGTAGCCGACCCCTGATGTCGATGTCTTCGACTCGTCCTCTCCGCCGGCGGTGGTCGCCGCCAGAAGTGTGGTCCCCCAGCTTCGCATGTGATCGATCGCTTCGGGTGGTCCGTGCACGGTGAACGGCGCGCCGATCGCTGCGAGACAGAAGGCCGCCCAGTCCAGGGACTCGGCGGCGATACGGACATCACACGAGTTGTCGTCGACGGCGGTCACGGCACCGTAGTGCGCGATTTCGGCTCGGATCCTGTCGGCGGGGGCCGCGACCGTGGCATGTACCCGGTACCTGGCGGGCAGCGACCCGATCTGATTCTGCACGTATTCCACCGGGTCGTCGATGGGCAGACGACGCGGAGCGAAGCGCGCACCGGTGCGGTGCGGACGGGTGATTCGGTCGATTCGGAAAATGCGCCAGTCGGTGCGGTCCAAATCCCAGGCCACCAGATAGAAACGATTGTCGACGTTGACGATGTGGTGCGGCTGAGCCGTACGGTCCGATTCGACGCGACCGCCCGAGCGGTAGGAGAACACAACGGTATCGGCGTCCCGGCAGGCGAGCGCGAGCGTCGTGAGCGTGGCGATATCGTCGATGGCGGCCCGGTGGTGGCCGTCGCCCGCGCGCGTGGCCACGGATCTGAGGCTATCGATCCGACGCCGGATACGGGTGGGCAGAACCTGGACGATCTTGGCCATGGCACTCATGGCGGCTTCGGCGGAGGCGGGATGGTTTCCGGTCGCGATCTCCTGCAGGCCCAGCACCGTCGCCGCGGCCTCTTCCTCGCCCAGGACCAGTGGCGGCAGGGCCGCACCTGCGCCGAGCTGGTAACCGCCGCCGGTCCCGCGGGTCGTGACAATCGGGTAGCCGATCTCCTGGAGGACACGCACATCGCGGCGAAGGGTCCGTTCGCTGATACCGAGCCGGCGCGCGAGTTCGGCACCGGGCCAGTGGCGACGGCTCTGCAACAGACCGAGGAGCGCGAGCGTGCGAGTGCTGTTGGACACACCCCGAGGCTATGTTCGGTTGCGGTCGGATCCTGTCCAGAAGGGTGACGAAGCTGGGGTGGCAATCGAAAGGAGACAGTATGTCCACCACCCCTGCAGTTCCCCCGGCACCCGCCGGCTCCGCCACCGTCGATCCCTTCATCTGGACCGACGACGCGGCGGGTCTGATCGAATTCCTGGTCGACGTATTCGACGCGGTCGAGGTCTCGGAGGCTCGGACGCTCGATACCGATGGGCTGATTCTGCACTCGGAGCTACGGATCGGTGATTCGACACTCACGATCGCCGAACGGAAACCCGACTGGCCTTACACTCCGGCATTCGTCCGTGTCTACGTGCACGACCCGGCCGCGACCCTGGAGCGCGCCGTCGCTCGAGGGGCCCGGATCGTCACCGAGCCGACGGATTTCTGGGGTGATGTGCTTTCCCGGTTCGCCGACCCGTTCGGACACCTGTGGTGGGTGTACAAGCACAACCCGGGCGATGTCTCCTGGGACGAGGAACCCACCTCCGGAAAAGGCGAATCCGATTGGGGCTCGACCGATTCCGCGGCAGACGACGCCCGGGAGCAGTCCTGGGAATCGTTCACGACACCCGAGTTGGAATCCATCCACTCCTCGCTCATGGAAGCGATGTCGTCGCTGCGAGATCCGCGCGACCGTCGACCCGCGACCGACGGAACCGGCTCGTAATCACCGGAGAACCTCGTAATCACCGGAGAACCTCGTAATCACCGGAGAACGATGCCCTGCGGCTCCCCTCCGTGCCGCGGGGCATCGACCCTCCTTCCCACATCCCGGTTCGTTCGGTCCGTTCACCGGGGGCCGGCGGCGGCCCGCTCGGCGGCCGCGAGTCCGGAACTCACCGCCGCCGATATGTCCGGTGTGCTCTGATAGGCCCCGAGTTCGACGAATGTCTCGGCGAGATTTTCCAGGTCGGTGCCGAGCCTGCTCCGATAGAGCTCGATCGAACCGGGCAGCGACAGGTACTCCACTTTGTCGATCTGCAGGGCGGCCTGTTTCGGATCGATGGTGATGCCCTGGGTCGTGTAGTACTCGATCAGCAGGTCGGCGGCCTGGTCCCGGTGTTCCGGAATCCAGGCGTTGGCCCGGAACGCGGCGCGCAGGAAGTCGTCCGCCTGTTGCGGTCGTTTCTGCACGAACTCCCGGGTGAGACCGATGAAGTCGTATACCGGGGTACCGGCCATATCGCCGTCGCAGACGCGCACATAGTCGGGGTTTCCTTCGAAACCCGCGTCGAAGGGCGGCCAGGTCATCGCTCCCCCGCCCCTACCGCCGCCGAATGCACTGGGTATCGCATTGGTCTCGATCGGAACCAGATGAACCTCGCCCGCCAGGTTCAGCTTCTGCAGGCAGCTGAGCAGCACATAATGCGCGGTCGAGTTCGTTTTGACCAGAATGTCCTTACCGCGCAACGCCTCGGTGGGCGTCGTACCGTTCAGATCCGCCCGCCGGACCCACAACGCCAGAGTTCTGCCTTCTTCGGTGTTGACCCCGGCGGGCACCATCTTCCATTTCTCGGCCGCGGTCAGGCCGGGTGGCGCGCCCATGAATCCTGCGTCCCACGCTCCGCCGGCGCCCGCTTCGACGAGTGGGGCGCCACTGGGGAAATAGACCAGGTCGACGTCGAGACCCGCTTCGGTGTAATAGCCCAGTCGGTCCGCCAACCAGAGTGGGAACCCCGTGGACGACGGCTGGGTCGCCACCGTGACCTTGTTACCGGTATTGCCGGTTCCCCCAGTGGCGCTGTTGCATGCCGCGAACAGCAATACGGCACCGATCAGCGCGGCACACCGCCACCAGCGACGCGTCATCGGAGACCACCCAGTTCCGCGCGCACCGAATGCCATATCCTCTTGTGCAGTTCGGCGAATGCCGGGTCGGCCATCGATTCGTCGACTCCCGCCGACCGCCAGGCACGTCCGGCCTCGAGGGAGAACTCCTCCTTGATCGCACCCGGACGGGCGGTGAGCACCACACAGCGATCACTGAGGTAGACGGCCTCCTCGACACTGTGCGTGACCATCAGGACGGTGAGTTCGAGCTCGCGCACCAGAGTGGACAATTCCTCCTGGATCAATACCTTGGTCTGGGCGTCGAGCGCGCCGAGGGGTTCGTCCATCAGCAGCACATCCGGACGTACCACCAATGCTCTGGCCAGCGCCACCCGCTGCTGCATCCCGCCGGACAATTCGTGGGGGTAGGAACCGGCGAAACCGGCCAGTCCGACCATCTCGAGTGCCTCGTTCACCCGCTCGTCCCGCTCCTGTCGCGGCACCCGCGCCATCCGCAGTCCGAACTCGACGTTCCCTTTGACGGTTTTCGCCGGAAACAACGCAAACTGTTGGAACACCACGGCGCGATCCGGTCCCGGACCATGCAACGGTTTTCCGTTGAGAAGAACCTCGCCCTCGGTCGGTTTCTGGAGCCCCGCCGCAAGCATCAGCAGCGTCGATTTACCACAACCGGACGGCCCCACCAGACTCAGGAACTCGCCCGCGGCGACCTCGAGGTCGATCGGGGTGAGGGCGGTGAGCTCCCGTCCCCGGGAACGAAACCGCATTCCCGCTCCCCGGAAGGCGAGCTTCACCTCTCGACCGGCCGGGGCCGTCTCGTCGACGACCGGGTCCTCGTTCTCGGTAATGGTCATCGCTTCGTACCCAATCCTTTCGTCCAACGGGTGAACGGCCGTGTCACGACCCGCAGCAACAGGTCCATTGCGGCGCCGAGCACACCGATGGCCACCATTCCGGCGATGATCAGGGCCGGATCACTGCTCTGCTGGCCGGAAAGGATCACGAAGCCGAGCCCGGAGTGGCCCACGATCAATTCGGCGCCCATCAATGCCATCCAGCCGTTGCCGACCCCGATCTGCAGGCCGGCGATGGTCAGCGGTGCTCCGGTGGGGATCGCTACGCTGGTCAACGTGCGGTGGGTGCCCCCGCCGAATACGGCCGCGGCGCGCACCAACGCGGGGTCGACCCGACGTACCGCGGCCTCGGCGTTCAGAACACAGGCGGGGAACACCGCGATGAACACCACGAACGCCTGCGCCGCCAGCCCCGGCCGCAACCACAGGATCGCGAGGGGTATCCAGGCGAACGGGGCGATATAACGCAGCACCTCGAACAGGGGCAGCAATACCGCCCGGATCAACGGGTACCAGGCGAAGACATAGCCCGTGACCACACCCGATACGGCGGCCACTCCGAACCCGACACCCCACCGGGCGAGCGACACTCCGGCATGTCCCAACAGGGTATGGCCGGCGAGCGGGGCGACCAGCAGGTCCGCCAGTCGGCGGGCGACCTCCGGCGGCGACGCGAGGGTGTGGTTGGCGTCGAGTCCGAACACCTCCACCGCCAACCACCACACGGCCAGTAGGGCGATGATGCCGCTACCGGCGAGCAGTGCCTTGCGCGCACCACCGGGTAGCGCGGCGACGGTTCGGGCGCCGGATGTGCTCGTCGTCACGCTCATGTGGTCACGCTCCAACGGATCAGTCGTTTCTCGGCGATTCGGATCCCTTCCGACAACACGACCCCGACCAGGCCGATCAGCAGCATGGCCGCCACCATGATGTCGATGTCCAGGGTGGATCTGGCATTGAGCGCGACGTAGCCGAGCCCTTCGGTGGCGCCGAGCAACTCGGCCGCGACCACGGTCATCCAGGCGTTGCCGAGCGCCAGCCGCGCACCGGTGACCACCGTCGGCATCGATGTCGGCAGCACCACGGCCCACAGGGTGCGCCAGGTACCCGCACCGAGAGTGTGGCTCGCGTGGATCAACACCCGATCGGTTCCCGAGACCGCCTCGTAGGAGTTGAGGATCCACGGCACCACCGCGGCCAAGGTCACCACGTATACGCGCGCGAGGTCCCCGAGCCCGAACCAGAGGATCGCCAGCGGAATCCATGCGATCGGCGGGATCGGTCTGATGACATTGAAGATCGGCCGCGCGATCAGCTCGAATGTACGGAAGGCACCCATTGCGATCCCGACCGGGATACCGATGACCGCACCCACCAACCAGCCGGTCACCACGATCCCGACACTGGCCAGCAGATGCCCGCCGAAGGTGTTGCCCTGATACGGCGAGGTCAGGAACTGTACGAGGCGGTCGAATACCGCGTCCGGCGGTGGCAGGAACAGCGGTGGGACGAGCTGCGTGACCTCGGTCACCAGATACCAGAGGCCGACGAACAGAACCGTCGAGATCGCACCGATGGCGAATCGCCCGCCGGCCGAGCCGGTAAGTCGCTCTTGTCTGGTGGGAAATGTCACGACGAACTACTCCCACTCCGACTCAACGCTCGACGTGCACGCACTTGCCACCTCTTCCTCCATGAGCCCGACATCGGTCTGCGGTCGCGTCAATTTACGACCGGATTCGCGGCGGAACAATGATTGAAATCGGGAAGATCGAATATCGCGAATAGAGATATGGACCACATTCGCGGGTGGATTATCGGACGGAATTCTCGCCCGTCACGCATGGCTCTCGGGCGGGTCTCCCGCTCGCGCCGTCCGCGCCCGCCAGGACAACCGTGACGAAACGCGGCCGATAGATGCCGACGTCTCGGTAGAGATCCCCGCCGGGTGCGGTGTCGAGACTGTTGACGTTGTAGGAGACGACCAGTTCCGTCGGCGTCGAGAATTCGGGGTGGGCGTGCGCGTTGTAGGTGTAGACGTCGGGGTCCGCATATGATCCCGACGCCCCGCTCTCCGGTGCCGTGTACAGCGTCACCGCCGGACCGAACGGGCCGGTCGGCGTCGGAGCGAACCTACCGATCACACGATTGCCGAATACACTGTCATTCGCCATGGTGACGAGCAGATAGCGGCCGTCCCGCACCCGATGAACCGATAGTTCGGAATGGACTCCGCGCGCGATTCGCGCCGACTCCGCCTCGAATTCCGACCAGCGATACCCGTTCCAGAACGACAGCGGCTCGCGCAGATCGTTTCCCGCGACGCGGGCCACATGCAGATATTTCTCCGTGCCCGCTGTCTCCACCCCGTACACATGGGTCCACTGCCCGTCGGGCTGCACCCACTGCCCCCACTGAATTCCCCTGCCGCGCGGCAACGGGGTCACCGAAACCACTTTTCCCAGATCGGTTTCCGCGATTCGCGCCACTGCGGAACCGACGAATTCGATATCCCAGGATCCGGGTCCGGCCGACCGCCACTCGCCGACGGGAATCTGCAATACCCCGTCGAGTGCGACAGCGGCGCCCACCCAGTACCAATTATCCGGTTGTGTCGGTTCTATCAGTGCGGCGGGTTTCTCCTCGGTACCACCGACCACCGTGGACAGCCGGCCGTCCACGCCCTGCACGACCAGTGAATTGTGCAGGAAACCGGCTTCGTCCGGGCGCCGAGGGGGATCGATGGGTCCCAGGAAGGTATCGGAGAACGCGAATACCGCGCGGCCGTCCGACAATACCGTCGACCAGGTCGAATCCGCACCGGTCCACCCGGCGCCGGAGTTGCCGTATTCCGTGAACATGGTGTTCAGACAGTCCAACGGCCGGGCGTCCACCACGAAAGGCGCTGTTTCGCTCCCGGGCGGGACGGAACCGGGAAGAAGCAACGCGACGACCCCGGCGAGGGGCAGCATCACTGCTCGTATGCCGGCGCGAAACGACATGGCGCCGATCGTGCCATACGGCCGCCGTACACACAGCGTGGGTTCCGGTGGCGATCTTCACCACCGGAACCCACGGCTGCTCGTGGATCGGACGGGACTCAGCGACCGGTCCAGACAGGGGGACGCTTTTCGTTGAAGGCACGCACACCTTCGGTCGCATCTTCGGAGAACAACGCGGTGGAGGCGATGTCGTACTGTTTGTCGAAGGCTTCGTCGGTGGTCCAGTCGAGGGTCTCGTCGACAATGCGCTTACTGCCCTCCAGGCTGAGCGGCGCATTGGCGGCAATGCGTTCGGCCAGTTCGATAGCCGCCTCGAGCGCCCGACCCGGTTCGGCGAGGACATTGATCAGACCGAGTTCGGCCAGCCGACCGGCCTGCATGGGGTCACCGGTGAGCGCCAGTTCCATGGCGATATTGCGCGGTAGGCGTTCCCGCAGACGCATGACCCCACCGGCGGCGGCGATGAGACCGCGCTTGGGTTCCGGGATGCCGAACTGTGAATCGCTCGCCGCGACGATCAGATCCGCGGCCAGGGCCAATTCGCAACCACCCGCGAGGGCCGGACCTTCGACCGCGGCGATCAACGGTTTGCGGGGTGGTTTACCGGCCAGTCCCAGGGCGCCGCGGTTCTCGGTGAGCGGGGCCTCGCCCCGGGCCATCGCCTTCAGATCCATTCCGGAGCTGAAGTAGCCGTTCGCGCCGGTGAGGATGGCGACGCGGACGTTCGGGTCGGCTTCGAACGCGTCGCAGGCCTTTTCGAGTCCGAGTGCCATGGCGTGATTGACCGCATTGCGGACCTCGGGGCGGTTCATCGTGATGATCATGATGGGACCGCGACGTTCCACCAGCACCGGCGGCGGCGGAGGCGCGGGCAGCTCCTGGCGCTGTGTGCCCTCGAATGTGATGTCGCCACCGTGGACGGTCACGGGCAGGCCCAACGCGTCACCATCACGTAGTTCGGTGACGAGCTCGGACCTGTTGCTGCGCAACAATACTCGCGCACCATCGGGGGTGATCAAGCTGATGATGGCCGCTTCCGGTTCACCGTCGCGACCGTAGGGCAGGGTGTAGGCCTCGACCACCGCCGGACCTTCGTATTCGGTGCGGACCGGCCGGGCGGGCGGGTTGTCGACGACCGGCCGCAGATGGGCGTAGGGCCGCTGCGGTGGGGTGGCGGAATAGATACCGAGCGCATGTTTGGTGACGTACCAACCGAGCGAGGTGCTCAGACCGAAAGCCTCGGGATCGTCGCGCAATTGCCGGACCATGGTGGCGATCGCGTGGGTGCCGTAATTGTTGCCCGGCCCGCCACCGAAGGTCAGGCCGCCCGTCACCGAGAGCGGACGATCGGGATCGTCGGTGGGAAGTCCCAGTTCCCGAGCCGCGATCTGCACCGCCACCGGGAAGCAGGAGTACAGGTCCACGGGACCGATCCGGTCGATGGTCAGACCGGCATGCTCGAGCGCCGCCGCGCCGACCGCCCGGATCGCCGGGGAGGCGGCCAGTTCCGCGCGTTCGGAGACGAACCATTCGTCGTGTGCGCTGGCTCCGGCGTGGAGGAAAACCCATTTGTCCTGCGGAATGCCGGCCTCCTCGGCGGCGGCGGCACTGCACAGCACCAGTCCGGCGGCCATATCCACCTGCAGATTGGCGCACAGCAGTTTGGTGTACGGGGCCGATACCGCCCGGTTCTCCGCGGTCGGTGTGGTCAGCTCCGGCGCGCTGTACCGCTGCGGCAGCCAGGCGTTCGGATTATCCGCACCCACCTCCGACAGCCGCGACCACAGCTCGCCGATCGCCTGGAGATGTTCTTTGGGCTCGCGACCGAGCCGATGCCGGTTGGCCGATTCCATGAGCGCGTACATGTAGATGGGCGCGCCCAGCCCGACGGCGGTTTCGGCGGCGTTGTTGGCCTCCTTGTCGATCCCGGCGATGCGGGTCGGCTCCACATCGGACCCCTGTTGCGGCCACGCCACCTCGGTGCCCACCCGCTGCGCGGCGGCCATGGTGGCGCCCGCCTCCGCACCGGTCACCAGCACGATCTCGTAGGTGCCGTCCGCGATGGCCTGCGCGGCCTCGTTGACCAACAACTGACCGCCGTCACCACCGTAGGTGGTGGATTGCACGGTATCGACCGAGGGCGCGCCGACGGCCTGCGCCACCAGGGCGCCGAGATCCCGGTACTGCCAGGAGGCGCTGGCCACCGCGAAAACCGCGTCGGCGGACGCGAGCAGAGACCGTCCCACCCCGGCGTCCTCCGCCGCTTCTCGCAGGGCCCGCACCGCCAGCGCCGACGGGTCCTCGGCGGTGTTCGGCTGATGTTGGACGAACTGTCCGGCGCCGACCAGGACCGGTGTGTTGGGCGCGAGCGTACGACCGGATGCCTTGTGCAGCACTGGCTTCCGCACCGATTTCGCACCGGCGAGGGGCCCCGCCGCATCGATGCGTTCCGGCACCCGGTCCAGCGATTCCCGCAAGGCCTCCGACAGGCTTCGCACCAACGACGCACCCAGGGGTCCGTCGACGGGTTGTCCCGACAATCCGGCGTCGAAGTAGGCGATCGCCCCGTTCGCATCGGCGCGCACAGTGAGCCAGAAGCCGAGGGTCAGGCCCATCGGCCCGGTGCCGCGCAGCACCAGCGCGGTCTCGTCCACCGTGACCACGGTCCAGGCGACCTCGGCCGGGATGCCCATGAACTTCACCTGCTGGGTGAACTCCCATCCGGGATATACGCCCTTGGGGGCGTCGCCGCGGAAGGCGGCGTGCATGGTCAGCCATTCGGCGAAGCGGGCCGGATCGGTCAGATAGGCCGCGACATCGGCCACCGGGCGGTCGATGCGTTTGCTCGCGTGGGCTCGTTTGTCGAATTCCTCGATCCCCTCCGGCGGGGTGTAGTCCGCGGGGACGGTCGGGGCGGCGGACGGTGCGGCAGGCGGCTTGCCCAGCGCGCTCCCGACCACGTCGCGCAGAATCGCCGGATCCTTTTTCACGGCATCGGCGAGCGTTCGTACCGTGCGCACACCGGCGCGCGCCTGTCGCAACACTCCGGGAAGTCGACCCTTGTCAGCCACTACCTTGCCCTTTCGATTGACGGAACTATTACGGGGAAGATAGTTCCGTGGAACTATTAGACGGATAGTGGTTCCACATGTCAAGATGTGCCTGTGACCAGACCCGGTGCGCCGCTGTCCAGCCTGCTCAGCCGCGCGATGACCCTGCTTCCGCAGTCCGCGCCCAATGACGATGCGACGGACGCGCGGGTTCTCGACGCCGCATTGCGGGTCCTGGCGCGTCGCGGAACCCGCGAGGCGACCATGGACGACATCGCGGCCGAGGCCGGCGTCGGCCGCACCACGCTGTTTCGCCGCTACACCGGCAAGGATCAGCTGTTCGCGCGGGCGCTGGCCCGGGACATCGGCCGCATACTGGCCGGCCTCGCCGACCGGTTCACCGAGGTCACCGACCCCACCGAACAGGTGGTGCTCGGCTTCCTGACCGGGCTGGCATTGGGCGACCACATCCTGTTCCGCGACGCCGACCCACTGCGCCGGGCCGAACTCATCCAGGCCCTCGGACAGGGCGATCCGTCACCGATGACATTGGCCTTCGACGCGATCCGTGCGAATATCGCCAAGGCACAGGCCGACGGCAAAATCCCGGTCCGCGACCCCGACGCCCAGGCCGACGCCCTGGTACACCTGATCATCGGCTACCTGGCCACACCCGGCCATGCCATCGACCTCACCGACCCCGCGGAGGCCGAGCGCGTCGCTCGTGCCGCCGTCGCGCCGATCCTCACCGGAACCATCGACTGATCGGCACCCGTCCGGGACCGTCCCGCGACGACATCCGAATACACCGCCCCGATCTTCGCCGCACCGCGTACCCCGCGGTGGCGACAGGCGCTACCCGGCGCCCGAAAGCGCCATGCGCGCATCCGACCCGAAATCTCAGGAGTGATCATGACAGACGCCTACACCGACCCCTACCGCACACCGGAACGCCTCGCGCTGCGGGAGGCGATGGGTGAATTCGTCCGCCGCGAGATCACCCCGAATCTCGACCGATGGGAACGCGAGGGTGCCCTGCCCCGCGAACTGCATCGCACCGCCGCGAAATCCGGCCTGTACGGTATCGGCACCCCCGAGGAGTTCGGCGGTGACGGCGGCGACCTCATCGATATGACCATCGCCACCGAGGCGTTCATCGAGGCGGGCGGTTCATCGGGCTGCCATTCGGCCCTGTACACCCATGGGATCGCGCTACCGCATATCGTCGCCAGTGGGGACTCCGCCTTGATCGACCGGTACGTGCGCCCCACCCTCGCCGGCGACCTGATCGGCTCGCTCGGGGTGACCGAGCCGGAGGCGGGCTCCGATGTGGGTTCCCTGCGCACCACCGCGGTGCGCGATGGCGATCACTATGTCGTCAACGGTTCGAAGCTGTTCATCACCTCCGGCACCCGCGCGGATTTCGTGACCACCGCGGTACGCACCGGCGGACCGGGCGCGGGCGGTATCAGCCTGCTCGTGATCGACACGAACACCCCAGGGTTCAACGTATCGCGGAAGCTGGAGAAGATGGGTTGGCTGTGCTCGGACACCGCCGAGCTGACCTTCACCGACTGCCGGGTGCCCGCCACCAACCTGGTCGGCGCCGAGAACAACGGATTCGCCCTCCTCGGCATGGCCTTCGTCACGGAACGACTCAATATCGCGGTACACGCGTACTCGATCGCGCAGCGTTGCCTGGACCTGACCCTCGAACACGTCCGGCTGCGGGAGAGCTTCGGCAAACCGCTGATCGCGCGGCAGGTGGTGCGCCACAAGCTGGTCGAGATGCGTCGGCAGATCGAGCTGGCCCGCACCTACACGCGCCAGATCGCCCTGCGCGCCACGACCGGCGAATTCGTCGTCGGAGAGGCCTGCCTGGCGAAGAACTCCGCCGTCGAGGCCGTCAAACACGTCGTCGACGAAGCGGTCCAACTGCACGGCGGCATGGGGTACATGCGGGAGTCGGAGGTCGAACGCCACTACCGCGATGCGCGCATCCTCGGTATCGGCGGCGGCGCCAGCGAAGTGATGACGGACCTGGCGGCCAAGCTCTTCGGTTACGCCGGCTGAGTCGGCAGAAACACGTCACCGCGACCGACTCGACCGGTCGCGGTGACGTGTTTTCAGGGGGCGCGGGGTCAGTTCATTTCCTGAAGCACCCGACGCAGAACCTTGCCGGTGGCGTTGCGCGGGAGTTCGTCCATGACGATCACATCGCGGGGAACCTTGTAGCGGGCCAGATTCGCCTTCACATACGCCTTGATGTCCTCGGCATTCACGGAGACGCCGGGCGCGGGCACGATACAGGCCCGCAGCCGCTTCCCGAACTCCTCGTCGGGCACGCCGACAACCGACACATCGTCGATATCGGGTCGGGCCGCGAGCAGATTCTCGATCTCCAGGGGATAGACGTTCTCCCCGCCGGACACGATCATGTCGTCGTCACGGCCATCGATGTGCAGCAGCCCGTGCTCGTCGATTCGGCCCATATCACCGGTGGACATGTAACCGTCGATGAACTGTTTGTGTCGACCGTCGGTGTAGCCCTCGAACGGCGCGCCGCTGCGCACGAACACCCGAGCGGTGACATTCGTGTCCGTCACCCTGTTCCCGTCGTCGTCGAACAACGCGATCTTGCTCGTCACCGGGGGGCGGCCGACCGTGCCCGGGGCCAGGCGCAGGTCCTGTGGCTGCGCCACTGTCGCCACCGCTACCTCGGTCGAGCCGTAGACGTTGTAGAGCACATCGCCGAAGGTGTCCTGTACCCGGGTCGCCAGCTCCGGTGACAATGCCGAACCGGCCACGGCAATGGTCTTCAGCGTCGACAGATCGTAGCGGCCGATGATCTCCGGGCCCAGCGACACCAGGCGGTGCAGCATGGTCGGCACCGCCACCAACATCTCGGCGCGATGCTCGCTCACCGCGCGCAGCGTGGCCTCGGCGTCGAAACGACGCATGAGCACGGTCTTGTTGCCCAAGGCGGTGGCCACGGTCCACATCCCGAACCCGGTCGAATGGAAGATCGGCGACACGATCACCGCACAGCCGTTGCGCGGGAACGCGATTCGATCCGCGATCATCGCACTGGCCAACGGTGACACCTTGGTGCGCGGCGCCCCCTTGGGCAGGCCCGTGGTGCCGCTGGTGAGGATGACGAATCCACCCGGCCGCGGCGGCGCCGAGGGCAACCGCCGGTCGGCGCCGACTATCAGCTCGTCCACGGTGCGCGCACCTGCCGGCACCGTGTGTCCCTCGTCCACCCACGTGAGAATGCGCGGCAGCGTCGGGGGCAGCGCGTCGAGCAGGTCGTTGAACTCGCTGTCGTGCAACATGGCCCGCACGTTCTCCCGAGCGGCCACCTCGGCGAACTGCGGTTTGGCGAATCCGGTGTTCATCATGGCCAGCCGCAGCCCGGCACGCCCGGCCGCACTGATCGCGAGCACCAGGCCGCGATGGTCGCGCGCCAACACACCCACCACCGAACCTGCCGTAAGACCCTGTGCCAGTAGCGCATTGGCCAGAGCATTGGACTGCTGATCGAGTTCACCGTAGGTCAGCACACCACGCTCGTCGGCGATCGCGGGCCGGTGCGGATGGTGGCGGGCCCCCGCCATGATCAGCGCCGCCTGCGGACCGTAGGTGCGGTTTTCCCGAGCCATTCGCGCCACGCGATCCGGGCGCGTCAGATCGATTACGCCACACTGGTGCAGTCGGCCGACGGCCCGCAGCATTTCGGCCGCATCACCGAGCCTGGTCGCCAGACTCTCGAGGTTGCGTGCCATGAATGAATTCCTCCTTGCGACAAGACGTTCCGACCGGAACGCCGGTGTGCTTCTCAGCCCCGCTCCGCACGTTCCAGATAGGCCGCTCGCTGTGACATATCGGCCTTGGCCACGGTGTCATGGCTGCCCAGTAGGCGACCGAACCGGTAGCGCAGCCCTTCCGGCATCGCGGTGAGCACCGCGATGGCGACCCCGCCGATACGCGGAACAACTCGCAATCCGCCCCGACGGCGGGCCAATACGCCGACCACCGCGCGGGCGACGTCCTCGGGCTCGACGAAACCGATGAACCTGGTGATCCGGTTCGGGGAGAGCCCGGCGATCAGCTGGGTGTTGACGAAGGCCGGGCACAGGGTGCTCACCCGCACATCGAACTTCTCCAGCTCCTGATGCAATGCCGTACCGAGCCCGACGACGCCGTACTTGGTCGCCGCATACGTCGCGATATCGGGTGTGGCGATCAAGCCGAGTACGGAGGCCACGTTCACGATATGGCCGCTACGCCGCTCGGCGAAACGACGGGCGGCGAGCTTCGATCCGATGATCACCCCGCGCAGATTGATATCCACCTGCCGGTCGGCCACCTCCATTGATTCCTCGAGGAACGACCCGGTCGGCATGATGCCCGCATTGTTGATCAGCGCGTCCAGACCTCCGAGCTCCGCTTCGGCCCGGCCCAGGAATTCCTCGAACGACTCCGGATCCCGCACATCGAGCCGGACACCGATCACCTTGGCGCCCGTCGCGGTGGTGAGCTCCGCGGCCGTCCCCGCCAGCGTGTCACCGTCGATATCGCCGATCACCACCTGTGCGCCCGCCTCGGCCAGAGCTGCCGCGGTGGCGCGCCCGATACCCCTCGCACCGCCGGTGACCGCCACCCGCATCCCGTCCAGACGCCTACTCATATCCACTCCTCATATCTGTTGCGCGTATCACGAGGCTAGGAAGCGGGACCCCACCAATCCATGACGTAATCGGCCAAGACTTGTTCTTTTCGGCCATTCTGCCTCAGGATGGGACCATGACGGCCCAGATGAACATGCCGCGGTCCAGCACCAGTGCCGCGATCCTGGTACAACTCGGCCTCACCCACGGCCTGACCCTCGCGCAGTGCCTCGACGGCTCCGACATCACCCTAGCCGTCCTGGACGATGCGAACGGTGAGATTCGCGCCGCACAGGAATTGCGGGTCGTCCAGAACCTGGTCACCCACCTGGGTCACGTCCCGGGTCTCGGCCTGTCCGCGGGCCGGCGCTACCACCTGGCCACGCACGGTATCTGGGCCTTCGCGGTGATGACGAGCCGAACCGTGCGCGAGGCGGTGCGTATCGGCATCGAACACATGGATATCGCGTATTCCTTCGCCCGCTGGCGGCTCCAGGAAACCGCCGGCGACGGCACATTGACGCTGGACTATTCCCTGGTCCCGGTCGAGCTGCGCCAATTCCTGCTCGAACGCGACCTGGCCGAACTCATCACCCTGGACCGCGAACTGTTCGGCGCAGCGGTACCACCGACGACCGTCGAACTCGCCTGCCCCGCACCGGACTACGCCGAACTGTTCACCGAATTACTCGGCGCCCCTCCCGTCTTCGACGCACCGATCACCCGACTCACCCTGGCCCGGGAGATCCTGGAACTCCCTATGCCCCAAGCGAATCCACACGTCGCCGCGATCGCCCGACAACAGGCCGCCGACATCATGCAACGCCGACGCCGACGTGACGGCACCGCAGCCCGCGTCCGCGCCTGTCTCCTGACCCGCGGCGTCACCGCCGCCCAGGAAGAAATCGCCGCCGACCTGCGCATGAGTGTGCGCACCCTACGCCGACGCCTCGAGGCCGAAGGCACCTCCTACCGCGACCTGGTCGCCGAAACCCGCCACCTCCTCGCCGAAGAACTCCTCACCCTCGGCACCACCGTCGACGAGGTCGCCCGCCGGCTCGGCTACGCCGACGCATCCGCCTTCACCCATGCCTTCACCCGCTGGACCGGCACCACCCCGGGTCGCTTCGCCCGTTCCACCCGGTGAGGTCACATGGTCGTTCGGTGGGTCGTGCCGCCGCTCCCCGGGTCGCGGCGCACCGGCGTTCACCGATCGGTACGGCACGATAGATTTCATGCCCACGAACTCAGGGGAGCCGAGCGACGCCGCACCCGTTCCGGTCTTCGTTCCGGAATGTCGGCCGGTGCCGGAGTCGACCGGGTATGCGTCGAAGGTCGTGCGGGATCTGCGCTACGACGGCGGTCTCACCATCGCCATCCAAGGCCCGGCTTCTCCTACGCCCATATCGTCTTCCGCCGGCCGGTGGGGTTTCGCGTACTCGACGAAGTCGATCTCACCGAATGATCTCGCCGAATGATCTCGCCGAATGATCTCGCCGAATATTGGAACACCTACAGCGAACCCAACGGTTGGCTGTGGGAAGTCCTTCGCGGCGGTTGGCTCGATCTGGAGCGGCAGCGCCCTCGCTTCTGCAGCGGCGGCGAGGACGGTCTACGCGAATACTTCCTCGTCGACGACGACTGCGTCAATGTGCTCACCCGGCAACTCCCCGAGATCATCGACCTGGGCACCGATCCACGACAGCGGTAACACGATCCGCAACGACGACCGTAACCACACATGGAAGAGCTTTGCTCCGAATACATTTCGGTAAGGGCATCGCACGTCCCGGGCTCCGGACACAGACCCGCCGACGGACCCACCGGCCTCGGAAAATGAGATGCGCCGATATGAATGTCGTCCATATGCTGAACACGATTGTCCCGTGGTGTAATCGGCAGCACAGCGGATTTTGGTTCCGTCGGTCCTGGTTCGAATCCAGGCGGGACAGCGCGATGCCCCGTGGGGTAATCCGGCAGCACAACCGACTCCAACTCGGTGGATTCGGGTTCGAATCCTGGCAGGGCAACAACCACCACGTACAACCCGCCGGGTGAGTACCGGATACGACCTGTTTCCGGTCAACGGGATGGTGCGGCGTAGCCGTAGAGGAAAACGCGGACACCGGCGTCGGTGAGCCGGTGCAGTTCGGCGCCAGGGAGCGGGATCGCTCCGTGATAGGTGCGGGTCACGATGTCCCCGGCGATGAGTTGCACCAGGTGCGCGGCGGCGAGGTCGGCGTCGGCGATCTCGAGGTGCCCCATGTCCGGCGCACGACCCGGACCGGATGACTTTCGGAGAAACAGATGATCGAGATTGCGAGCATGGGATGGATGCCCGACCGGGAAGCCGGCGCGACCAGGTCACATCGGATTTGTTCACCTGTCCGATAGCGATGACCATGTCCGCGACACGGTGCTGGGAGCCACGATGACGGACACCGCGCCGAAGACAACGGCAACCGGTATCCGTTCGGTTCCCCACGGCAGGGCGACACTCGCGGTGGTGCTGCCGGGATTTCTCGTCCTACCGATGTCGATGTCGGGCGCCGGTGTCGCGGTACCTCGAATCGGGGCCGATCTCGAGGCGAGCGGACCGGCAGCGCAGTGGGTGGTCACCGCATACTTCCTGACCACGTCATCGTTCATGCTCGTCACCGGCTCGCTCGGTGACGCGATCGGCAGGCGACGGATCTACCGGTTCGGCGCCGTGGCCTACACCCTCGGCTGTCCGGCCGCAGCTCTCGCCCCCGAATATCGCGCTACTGCCGGCGGCCGGAATACTGACCGGCCCGGGCGCTTCGGGGGTGATGGCCGGTGGTGGGGCCATTCTCGCGGCGACCTTCGGCGGCACGGCCCGCGCCCGCGCGTTCGCGGCAATGGGAACCATCTCCGGACTCGGCCTCGCCTTCGGTCCGACGCTCTCGGGGCGACCGGTCGACGGCCCGGGCCGGCGACTCGGACTCGGGGCTTTCGTCGTCCCCGGGCTGATCCTGATCGTCGGTACCCGATTCATGCGAGAGAGCCGCGCCGAGAAGTCTCCGCATATCGACCTCGCCGGTGCCGCCACATTCATCGCCGGCCTCGCCGCCGTCATACTCGCCCTCACCCAGGGCTCCGCACTCGGTTGGACATCACCTGTCGTACTCGCCCTGCCGTGTTGCGTGATACTCCTCCTGGCGGGGTTCGTGGCCATCGAACGTCGTGCGATCGGTCCGATCCTCGACCTCTCGCTATTGCGCAGACGTCGATTCATGGGCTGGTTGCTCGCCGCCTGAACCCGGCCATCACCGCGCTGGGACCGGCCGGGCCTCTGATATTGCTCGGCGTCGGCCTGGCCTCGGGCATCATCGACGCCCAGGCCATGCATCAGGTCGACGAGAACCAGGTCGGAATGGCCGCGGGAATGCTCAATACGGTCCGCGGCACCACCAATGCCCTCATCCTGGGTCTGTTCGGCTCCGCACTCATCACCATCCTGACGGGCAAGATCGGCTCCTCCGACCTCGCCGGACAGGTCGCCACCGGAAACCTGCCGGATACGGCCGACGCTGCGGGGAATCGACGACACGGCGAGACTTCACAGTCCCACGCGCACAACAGTTTTCCACCGGAAACTCACTGGTATACGAAGAAGGAATCACTCACATCGGGCTGTACTCGCATGGACTCTCGGACGGCAAGATCACTCACTGTCGGCCCGTAGCGTCGATGATATGGTTTGCGACGCCAGTTGATCCGCCGATGGGGGACGAGGTGCCAGGACCACTCGCGGTCGATATCGATGTGCTGACCAAAACTGCTACCGCCCTGAAGGACTCCCAGCAAGTACTCGACGACGCCCTGAAGGCGATGGCCGATGTGGGGACCGCGAGTATCGGCACCAAAACCCTCGACGACGCCGCCGATAGCTTCCAACGCCGTTGGCATTTCGGCGTCCGACGCATCGGGGAGCTGTCCCGGATCACTGCCGACGGCGTCGATCAGTGCCTTGTCGCCTATCAAGCCGCCGACAACGCGACCGCTCAGGCCCTCGGACAGGTCACCGGAACCCCGGTCGACACCGAAAGCAATCAGAAGTGACCACCAACCCGTATCCCCACCTGGGTTTCAACCCCGTCCCCGGTGTCCCCGACGACGTAACGGACCTGACCAACCGCATCAAGACCGCCACCGAGGCCGTGCGTGACACCAGCGACCTGTTGTTTCGGCTGCGCAACAGCAATGACGAGGTCTGGCGCGGTGAAGCCGGTGACGCCTTCCGCAGTCACTTCGACGCCACTCTCGCCCAAGACCTCGGATACGCCCAGAAATCCCTGGAACGCGCCGTCACCCTGCTCGGGGAGTGGAATACCGCCCTGATCGGCTTTCGCGATCAGGCCAAAGCGTTGGACCAGGAAGCCGCCACCGCCGCGGATGAGCTCGACAAGGCCATCCTCGAACTGCAACGCGCCAACGCCAACCCCGATTTGGGTTTGGCCAACCAGCAGTTCGACGATCCCGCGGCCCTCCAGGCCGCCCAAAATCGCCTAAATGCCGCCACCGCACGGGTCAATACCGCCAGTGCGGCGGTCGATCACTGGATGGGAATCCAGGACTCCATTCGCGCCCGCGCCCATGACTTGGAAACCGAGCACGGCAATGTGGCCAAACGTATTGCCGCCGAGTTGGATGCCGCGGCGAAGGACTTCGCCCCCAGTGAACCGGACAAAAGTATCTGGGAGCGCATCACCGATGCCGTGAAGGCGATCGGCGACTGGATCGATGAACACCGCGAAGGCATCCACACCGCGCTGGGCATCGTATCCGCGGCGTCCGGTCTGTTGGCGTTGTGCACACCGCCCCCGATCTCCGCGATCGCTCTCGGGGTTGCCTTGGCAGCCAGCGCAGGTGCGCTAACGCTGGACCTGACCGACGATCAGATGCGCCAAGACCTGATGTCCCTAGATCCGAAGGCCTGGTTGACGCTTTCGGGAGATGCGCTCGGAGCGGTACCGGGCGTCAGCGGATTGGGGAAGACGGCCTGGGCTGGACTCACCGGCGCGGACGAAGCGGGGCGGCTGGCGAGTATGGCCACTGCGTGGAAAGACGCCGCCCACGACCCCGGACTGGTGGCCAAAATCCTCACTGACGGCACCCGGCTCGGTGCAAAACTCGACAGTTCCGGCATCACCGGTGCCACTCATCGAATATTGCAGGCCACCGGAGGCGCAACTGCGCCGAGCGACGCCGGGAAAACCGCGATCGCGGGTGGTGTACTGAGCCGAGCCGGTAGCACGGTGCTGGGCCTTCTCGGGCTCGCGGTTGGGGGGTGAACGAAGCCATGACAGAAGGCAGGTCACGGCAGCAGCCCGCAGTGGGAATCGATATCCCGCCCGGCTACTACGAGATACCGATGAACTGTGTGGAAGATCTTACCGATACATATCTTCCGATGGTGATCGAGGCCATTCCCCCCGAGTTGCGAGCCGGCGCGCCAACAGTCGTGGAAACCATGCGCTTTCTACTCGGCACACTGGCGGCCAATAATGCCTTGTACTGTGGTATCGGCGTTCATCGCTCCGCGCTATCCGAGGAAAGCATCGTCTCCTGGCTCACTGTGTCGTCCTTCGCCTACGGGCCGACGCGTAACCCTCGCCTGGCTCTGAGCGACCTTATCGCGGCCAAGGCGGCCCGTGGAGAAACCGGCCACCTCGAAATCATCGAACTCGGCCAACGACCGACTCTGTATTTCGAATATACCGTCAACTATGGAAGACCCGATTTCGTGGGCTATCCGGGCGGCTCGGAACAGGTTGCTGTCTTCCGGATCCAGGCAACGATTCCCTCACCCGACGGTCGGTCGATCGCCGTGATCGACTTCGCAACGGCCGATGTACCCAACGGACCGCAGTATCGGGTCATGGTCCTGGGTATGGCGGCATCGGTCAAGTTTCCGGTTCCACCAGTCGAGTTTGGGAGTCTCAGCCTTGCGATCTGATGAGAAGACCGCAATCGAGTCGATCACCGGGCGGTGGCCCTGGCGTGAATATCCTTACAAGGTAGGACGCTGGGCCTATTGGGAAAGGGTGACCCTGCTCGGTCTACTGGGTGGGCAGGGTAAGAAAGAGTGGCATCGCTCCATGCGAGTATTGCTGCTCTGCGACCCTGATAATGGTGGTGGAATAGCGGAATTCGATCTGGCCCGTATCTGGTGGTGGTCGTACCGGGGGCTCGAGCGGTACTCCGGTCGAGTGCAATTCGCGGGTGATCCCCGATTTCTCGGCGTACTGCGTAGCAATACCGGATCCGACTCGATGCGCTTGGTCCATGCCACAGGAATCGACCGCGCTACCGCCCTGTCGGCAGCCCTCGAGCTACACCCCGACCATCCGACCCCCGCCGAGTTGCTCGCCGCACCCGCATCACGCGGCAGACGGGATCGGCGGTACCCGGCCCCCGACTCACCCGAACGTTCTACGGGCAGGATCTCCCCCGACAACGTTCGCCGCCCCTGGATCGCCGATCTACCGTTCTGACCCTGGAGAAAGAATCCGTGAAAAGCGACGAACTCGAGTACCTCGGTGACGCGGACGAGCAGAAATGTATCTCCGCGATCCTGTCGCATTACGAGTGGGAGGCCTACAACTACAAGTCGGTGGCCTGGGTACGGAAGCCACGAAGATGGCGCTCATGGCGCACAGGCGAGAACTACAAGTGGGTGCGATCGGTCGATACCCCGATCCAATTGATCAGCCGAACCACCGGTGAGCCGGTATCGGAGGTGGTTCGATACCGGCCCGCGAGCCGATTCGGGGTCACGCTGTTCGCCGGCGATCCCACGGTGGTCGGCGTGTTCCGGGACATGAGGTCGTCCGCCGGTCGGCGCCAGATCTGGTTCACCCATTCCACTTCCATCGACCGCGACACGGCTATCGCGATCGGTCTTTCCATCACCCGATACATACCCATGCCCCGCAATGTCCCTCCACCTCGGTTCAGCGATCTGATCTGGGTGGCCGACGAACTGGAAGAGTATTCGAACAATATCGCCCTCGTGACGGGCAAACGGCACCTGCGAAAAATCCTCGGGTGATTTCGCTTCACCCTCGTCATCACAATGACGCAATGCTGTACCGTCGCTCCACACCCTGTCTCGCATTTCACGAACGCAGCCGAACAACGGGATCGGTCACCCGATACCGGGCTCCGATATCGCCAATTCGCGGGCAGCTGTGACCACTTCGGACCACCTGTGTTCGGGGATGGCCTCCACCAGGTCGTTGCCGTCATCCAGAGGGGTGTGCTCGATCGGCAACCGTTCCAGGGCCGCGCGCGGTAGTTGCAGCACGGTATCCGTGTCGCGAACCAGGAGCCTGGTCACCTGCGGTATCAGGCAGGCGCGTTCGGAGAGCAGCACCGCGAAGGTGAATTCCTCGCCGTTCCCGCTTGCCTCGAACACCCCCGCCGCCTCGTACCGGGGATCGGGCCACAGCACCCGGCGCATCAACTCGAGCAGGCGACGTCCCCGGGTGATCTCGTCGCCTTGTTCGAGATCGGGCAGGGTGCGGGGGCCGAGATGAATACTGCGGGTGGGACCGGGCAGCGTGATCACCCCGTCGTCGCGCCGGGACAGCTGCGCGATCATGGACACCGACCGGCCGAGCTGGTGCAGCGCCCACATCTCGTCGTAGAACTCGGACAGCCGATCCGGTGGGAGCAACCCGTATTCGGTCTCGATATCGACGCCCGCGTATTCCGCCGCGGCCCGCAGTATCCGCAGGGCGAGATCGAGGTCCTCCGGAGCGGATGCCGCGCGCACCGTCATCTCGAGGACACCATCGGACCAGTCGACGGTCAGTGCCCGGGTGGAGATCCCTTCCCGGTAGGGGTACCACGTGCCGGGAGCCACCACCGAATCCGTGGGAGCATCGCCTCGCCAGCGAAGATCGTCGAGCGGCGGCGCGAGAAGTTCTGCCGGAAAAGGGGATCCGATGGCTACGGTGAAATCGGTGCTCACATCCACAGCATGCGCCGGGCACCCTGCCATCGCACCTGTTTTTCCGTGAACGTAGTACGTTTCGGCCGAACGAGTGTCTCTCGGATGGGCCCGAACAACACCGACGCCATCCTCTTCACCGGATCGGGGTGCCCATCTTCTCTCGGTCACCGCTCGGCGGTGTATCACGCCCGGGCGAATCCTGATCGCGATGATCGGCGCGTCGCGGCAGTGCGAAGAACCCTACGAAAACGACGGCGAGAATCCCCGCCCCCCACCACAGCGTGCGCCCGAAGGCGCGGGAAAAATTCTCCGCGTTCGCCTTTTTCCCTGCCGTATCGAGTATTTCGGTTATCCGGTCGGCACTTCCGGATCGAGCCGTCCGGCAACCCGGCGGAGCATCGGCGGGATTGATACCGGCGGATCTGTCCTGAACACAGGCGCGGAAGCCGGCGAGAATCCCCTCCTGCGCGGAGGTGTCCACACCGGCCGCGGTGAGTTCGGTGCGTACCTGGGGTATCACCTGGTCGACGGCGTGCGCGGAACCGCTGTCGAGTTGGGCGAAGAAGAACACGCCGGCGAGCGCGACACCGAGTGCGATACCGAGTTGCTGAGCGGTGTTCAGCAGGCCGGACGCCGAACCGGCGTCGTTTTCGGGCACGCCCGCCAGCACGAAGTCGACGGTCGGCGCAACGACCAGCCCGAAACCGAGTCCCGCGACGATCAACGGGCCGAGCATCTGCCACGGGGCGATCTCGGGACCGTAATGACCCACCACCCGGATGTAGCCGGCGAGACCGATCGCATCGATCAGCGCGCCCACCGACAGCACACGTCGCCCGTACCGGGGGACGAGCAGTTGCACGGATACGGCCGACGCCGCGGCCGCACCGAGGGCGAATGCGCCGGCGGTGAGACCGGACCGCAGGGGCGACCAACCGAGTCCGAGTTGCATGTAGAGCGTCCAGACGAGGAAGAATCCGCCGAGCACGATCCAGAAGGTCAGCCAGAGCCCGCCGCCGATCGTGAACGCGCGTGCCCGGAACAATCCGGGCACGATCAGTGGTGAACCGATCGTCCGGTCTCGCCGGCGTTCGTAGCAGACGAGGACGACCAGTAATGCGGCCGCACCGATCATCATGACGAAAACCCATTCCGGCCAACCGAATCGGCGTCCTTCGGTGAGCGGATAGATCAGCATCGCAATGACGGCGGTGACGAGCACGGCGCCGACGAGGTCGAGTTTCGCAGCGGTCTCGGACTTCGATTCGCGCACCACGAACCGGGCCGCGACGATGGCGGCGATACCGATCGGGACATTGACCAGGAAGATCAGCCGCCAATGTAGATCGAAGACGTTCCATTCGATCAGGGCACCGCCGAAGGCGGGCCCGACGACCGCTGCCGAACCGACGACGGCGCCGAAGAAGCCGAATACCTTGCCGCGGTCGCGGAGCGGAAAGGTGACATGGATGATCGACAGGATCTGCGGCACCATCAGACCGGCGGCGCCGCCCTGTAGGAAACGGGAGGCGATGAGCATCTCCGGGTTGCCCGCGATACCGCACAGCGCCGAGGCGAGGGTGAATCCGGCGATACCGGTCAGGAACAATCGGCGGCGGCCGTGGATGTCGCCGAGCCGGCCGCTGGTGACGAGGACCGCGGCGAACGCCAGCACGTACCCCGAGACGATCCATTCGAGCTGTGCGTACTGCGCCCCCAGGTCACGTTGGATGCTCGGTATCGCGACATTGACGATGGTGGTGTCGAGCAGATCCATGAACCCGGCGACGAGAACGACCACGAGCGCGATCCAGCGTCTGTGCTCCGGCGACATCGAAACCATCTGCGGCCCTCCCATCGGTGAAGGTGCTGTGTCGGAGGGGCATGGTCAGTTCCGGGTGTCGGCCGGTGTCCGTTTACCCATGGTCGCAAGACTCATCAGGGACGGGTTGAAATGCCCCACCGCCTCGCCGCCGGCGGGTATGGAACGGCCACGGGCGCGCAGGTAGTCGACCAGACCGGTGGCAGCACCGGTCCAACCCCGCGGCGTGAACCACTGCACCGCTTGGGTTTTGCGGTCGTTGTAGATGAGTCCTGCCCATTGTGCGCCCTCACCTCGGTCGTAGCTGTCGGCGTCGGGGGACGGTGTGGTCATGGCGGAGTAGACATCGGAATCGATCACGGCCATTTCCTCGATACCCAGCCGGCTGTCGGGGGCCGACAGTGTGTTCAGGGTGTCGAACAGGCGATCCTGATCGGCGGGGGTGAGGTAGATGACGAGACCTTCGACCAGCCATGCCGTCGGCAGTGTCGGATCGAAACCGTGGTCGCGTAGGGCGGCGGCCCAGTCATCGCGCAGATCGACGGCAACTTCGCGCCGATCGGCGGTGGTCGTGGCGCCGATCTCGTCGAGCACACCGCGTTTGAACTCGAGCACCGACGAACGGTCGAGTTCGTAGACGACCGTACCGGCGGGCCAGGACAGGCGGTAGGCGCGGGAGTCGAGCCCGGCGGCGAGAATGGCGACCTGACGCACCCCCTCCTCGGTGGCGGCGCGCAGATAGTCGTCGAAGTATCGGGTGCGGGCGGCCTGGAAGGCCTGGAACAACTGTCCGAACTCGGCCGAACGCAGCGGATGGTATTTCGTCGATTCCGAATCGGCGGCGAACAGGTCGGCCCATTCGCCACCGGCGGCGCGACAGAACACTTCGGCGTATTCGTCGACGGCCAGGGCCTGCGGTTGTTGGGCGGCCAGACCGCGGGCGGCCGCGACGAACAGCGCCGTGGCGCCGACGCTGGTTTTGATGTCCCAGGAATCGTGGTCGTTGCGCATGGTGCTCACTTTCTGTGATGAGGGGTGGGTGTGGTGGGGCCGGCGTGCGCGACGACGTGGATATCGCGGCGAACCCGACCCGCCCAGTACGGGCGCATGGGGGTGGTGATCTGTCGGTGGATCGGGGCGTCCTCCCAGGCGAGGAACGCGTCCACATCCGTCCATTCCGACAGCAGGATGTAGTGGTCGTCGCCGGCGCAGGGTCGCAGCAGCTCGTCCCGAATATGGCCCGGTGTGCCCGCTACCCGCGCGGTGACCTGAGCGTATGCGGCTTCGAAGGCCATTTCTTCCCCAAGCCGGATACGGGCTCGGACCATCACTCGCGCGGTCATACGATCACCTCGCGGGTGGTCGGGATGTTCACCGTGCTCAGTCGCATATCGCTGCCCGTGCGGACGGTACGCAATGCGGCGGTGGCGGCGTCCTGGGCGCGGCTGCGTTCGAAAGCGTGGAAGCTGTCCGCGTCGGCCCAGTCGCTGGTGACGATGTAGGTGCGCGTATCCGGGTCCGTGGACACGGCTCGCGTGATGCACTGCCGGATGAAACCCGGGGAGCGCGCGGCCAGGGCGAACACCGGCCGCAGGCCCGCGAGCAGGCGAGTGGCGTCGCGTCTGGCGACGGTCATGGTGAGGGTGGCACGACAAGTGGTCATCGTGGGATTCCTCCGTCCGTGTCGAGGTGGACACCGGTGACGAATCGGGCGAGTTCACCGGCGAGGAACAACACGGCGACAACGATGGCGCCGTGGGAGCCGAGACGGCCGAGGATCGCAAAACGCTGTTCCGAGACATCGGCCACTGCGGCTCGGGTGAAGTACTGGTGGATGAAACCCAGGGACTGCACGACCAGGGTGATCGCTGGCCGTAGCATCGCGATCAGGCGGGTGATGTCGCGTTTGACGACGGTCGTGGTGAGGGTGGCACGCAAGGCGAGCAACTTTCAGATTCCTCCATCGACATTGAGGCAGACGCCGTTGACGAATTGCGCGAGTTCACCGGCGAGGAACAGCACGGCGCCGGCGACATCGTCGGGGCGACCGAGCCGGCCGAGGGCCGCCAGGTTCGCGTAACGCTGTTTCTGTGTTTCGGACAGACCGACGATCTGGTCGGTCTCGATGATTCCGGGGGCGACGGTATTGACGCGGATCCCCTGGGGCCCCAATTCCTTGCACAGCGAGCGGGTCAGGCCGTGCACACCGGCTTTGGACGCGGTGTAGTGGGCGCGGTTGGGCATTCCGACGGTCGCGACGGCGGAGGAGATATTGATGATGGATGCCGACGGACCCAGGCGCGGGAGCAATGCGCGCACCATCAGGTACATTCCGGTCAGGTTGGTGTCGAGGACACGGTGCCATTCGGCCGGATCCATTTGCAGCAGCGGTGTATTCGATATGACTCCGGCATTGTTGACGACGATGTCGACAGTAGACGGGACGGTTTCGGCGACGGCAGCCACTTCCTCGGGATCGCCGACGTTCGCGAAGCACACGCGGCCGCCGGCGGTGGCCGTGTCCAGTTCACGGGCGAGCTCGGTGGCGGCGGCGCCGGGTTTGCTGCCGACCGCTGTCACGTGTGCGCCGTGCGCGGCCAACGCGCGGACGATACCCCGGCCGATACCGCGGGTGCCGCCGGTGACGATCGCGGTCTTGCCGGTCAATCGCAGCTCCGGCCGGGTGGGAGGCCCGGCGGCGGGGTACTCGCGTCGGCGCGCGGTGGTGGGTCCGGGCGGGGCGGTGCGGACGGTGGCGTTGTCGTTCACTTTCGGGTTCCTTCGGGTCGGCTTCGGGTTCCTTCGGGTCGGCGCAGAATCAACGCGCTGTTGAAGCCGTCGTATCCACGGGCGGCGACGGCAGCGACATGGACGGGCGCTCGACGCGGGGCGGCGATGAAATCGAGTTCGCAGCCGGGCGCCGGGTCGGTCAGGGCTCCGAACGCGGGCAGGGTTTGTTCACGCATGGCCAGGACAGCGGTGGCGACATCGAGCGCGGAGCTGCCGTGGGCGGCTCGGCCCAACAGTCCTTTGTGACCGGTAACGGGCACCCCGCCGGGGAAGACGGTGCGGATCGCTTCGGCCTCGGCCCGGTCGGCGGTCGGCACGCCGACCGCGTCGGCGAACAGCACATCCGTTCGTTCCGGCGTGGTATGCGCACGGTGTAATGCTCGTTCGAGGGCGGCGGCGAGGTATTTCGACGGCTGCTCCCCGTTCGAGTCGCCACGGGGACGGCAGGTGCGCCCGTCGTGGGTGGCGGCGTATCCGGCGAGTTCCGCATACATGTACGGAGCGCCGCGCCGCAGGGCGTGCTGTTCCTCTTCCACCACGAAGATGGCGCCGCCCTCGGCGGGGAGATACCCGGCGGCGTCGGCGTCGAAGGGCAGATATCCGCGTGCCGGATCGGTCCGTCGGCTCAACCATCCGTTGCGCTGCAGGCAGGCCAACGCGTAGGGACCCAGGGGCGCTTCGGTACCGCCCGCGACGACGACGTCGACACCGCGGCGGATGGCACGTATCGCATGCCCGAGACTGTCCAGGCCGCCCGCCGCCTCGGACACGAGCACGCTCGACGGCCCCTTCATCTGATGCAGGATCGAGGTCTGTCCCACGCTCGCCGCATAGAACCAGGCGATCGACTGGTACGCGCCGACGGTGCGACCCGCACCGGACCACAATCGTTGTAGCTCTCGCTGGCCGAAGTGGTTTCCGCCCGAGGAACTCGCCAATGCGACCGACATCCGATACGGGTCCAGCTCGGCCGGGTCGAGGGCCGCATCGGCCAGTGCCTGGGCGGTGGCCGCCAGCGACAACCACGTCCACCGGTCGGTCTGCACGATCAGTCGGCGGTCCAGATGCTGTTCCGGCGCGAAGTCCCGAACCTCGCCGGCCAGGGTGGTCGAATATTCGGAGGCGTCGAAGTGGGTGATGGGGGCGATTCGGTTCTCGCCCGCCAACACGGTCTGCCAGTGTTCGCTCGCCGTCGTACCGCTCGGGGCCACGACGCCGATTCCGGTGATCACCGCTCGTCGGCTCATCGCAGCTCCTCCGGACGGGTGAAGACCATCGCGGACTGGAACCCGCCGAATCCACTGCCGACCGACAAAGCTGTGTCGACGGTCGCGGCGCGGGCGGTATTGGGGACGTAATCCAAATCGCACTCCGGGTCTCGGTGGTTCCAGTTGGCGGTGGGCGGTATCACCCCGGTATCGATCGCCAGGGCGCAGGCCGCCATCTCAATGGAGCCGATCGCGCCGAGCGAGTGCCCGACCATCGACTTGATGGAACTGATCGGCACCTCGTATGCGGCGGCGCCGAGCGCTTTTTTGAAGGCGGCCGTTTCGTGGCGATCGTTTTGTTTGGTGCCCGATCCGTGGGCGCTGATGTAATCGATCGCGCCCGGATCGAGCCGGGCCTGACCCATCGCGTCGCGGATGGCAATGCTCATCTCCAGCCCGTCCGGGCGGAGTCCGGTCATGTGGTACCCGTTGCACCGCGAGGCATACCCGCCGATCTCGCAGTAGATATGCGTGCCTCGGGCCAGGGCGTGGTCGAGTTTCTCCAACAGCAGCACCGCTGCTCCTTCCCCGAGCACGAAACCGCTCCGCGTCAGATCGAAGGGGCGGGACGCGCGCGCGGGGTCGTCGTTGTCGTCGGTGGTCGCCCGGATCGCATCGAATGCCGCCACGGAGATCGGCGAGATCGGCGCGTCCGAGGCGCCCGCGAGGACGAAATCGGCGTCACCGTCCTCGAGCATGTGCAGTCCGCGACCGATCGAGTCGATCCCGGAGGTGCAGCCGGTGGAAACGACCGCGGCCGGGCCGTGCAGCTCGAAGTCCGCGGCCACTTCGGCGGCCATACTGCTGGGGACGAGGGCCTGGTACAGGTACGGCAGCACCGAACCCTCGTCGACCAACCACTCCCGACCGTTATTGCTGGCGATCAGGTATTCGTTCTCCAGTGTTATGGTCGCCCCGACCGCCGAGCCCAGCGACACTCCGAAATCCGCGCGCACGGCGTCGGACAACTCGAGACCGCTGTCGTGCATCGCCTCGTGGGCGGCGACGAGCGCGAACTGGGTCATCCGATCGCAGCGACGCACCTGCCGGGGCGACAATCCGTACGCCTGCGGGTCGAAATCGCATTCCGCCGCCACCTGGGAGCGGAACCCGGTCGGGTCGAAGGAACTGATCCGACGGGTCGCAGTCCGGCCGGCCGACAGACGATCCCAGAACGGTCCGCGCCCGATTCCGCCCGGGGCGACGACCCCGATCCCCGTCACCGCGACACGTGTCATCGCGCCTCCGTCGTCGTGGGAGAAGTCGCCGCCTCGGTGTCGACGTGGCCGAGTTCGGGCCGGGGGGCCAGCGGTCCGAGATGGAAGACGACGTTCGCGGTTTCGGTCCCGGTGTTACGCAATCGGTGCCGGACCCCGATCGGCACGAACAGTCCCTGGCCTGCTGCCAGCGACCACGCCGCGCCGTCGAGGTCGACGATGATCTCGCCGTGCACGCAGTACAAGAACTCTTCGGAATACGGGTGGTAGTGCTCGGCGATGCGTTCCCCGGGTTCGAGTACGGCGACACCGGTGAATCCGGACGTGCTGCCGACGGTTTTCGGGCTCAGCACGGTCCTGATCTCACCTCCCCGGCGACGATCGGCAGGGAGATCGGAAATATCGACGCGACCCGGTAGAGTATTCGGCATATCGGCAAATCCTCTCGGCGGATGATGGGGCGGCACGAAGTCTTCGAGGCCGTGGTCAGGCGGCCGGGTGCGCGGAGGCGTGGGAGCGTTCGACCTTTTCTTTGATGAGCTGCATCTGGATCGCGCTGTTGGTGTTGATCCGGTCGGTCATCCCGGCGTCGTCGAGCGGCGCGCCCGGACGCATGTGAAAGTCCTGCACCCAGGTCATGCGGGTGCCCGATCCGGACTCGGCGTAGTACCAGCGAATGTGCATGTATTCGAACGGTCCGGTTTCCACCCGGTGGGCGTGTACGGTCCGCCGGGCCGGGTCGGCGGTTCGTTCGCTGACCCAACTCCAGATACGGCCTTCCTCGTCCGGGTGCATGGTGAGCCGGAATCGGACGGTGTCGTCGTGTTCGGCGAGAACGTCGACGGCGGCGTATTCGGAGAACAGGCCCGGCCAACGGCGCACATCGTTGGTGGCATCCCACACCACATCGATAGGGGCGTCGATGTGGATCGAATTCTCGGTATGTCCGGTCATCAGGCGGCCTCCCCGTTCACATAACGGTCGACGTACCGAACCACTTGCGCACCGGTCATCTCGAGGAGCGCGGCGGGCAACGTGACACCGAAATCGCCTTGCACCACGCTCTGAATTTCGAAGACGGCCAGTGAATCCACCCCGAGTTCTTCCATGGTCAGCCGGTCGGCTGCCGCCAACTCGCCGGGGGCGATATCGACGCCGACGTGCTCGCCCAGGATCTCACGCAGGGTTTGGATGGTGAATCTTTCGGTCATTCGTTTCTCCTCGTTCCGTTTCGTAGGAATATTCGAAATTTCGCTACAGCGTCGGTCCGTTTTGCGGAGTCCAGCTGTAGAACATTCGGGCGCGGGCATCCGCCGGGGATTGCCAGTTCGGCAGATAGGGCGAAATGAATTCGCTCAGCCGGGAGCTCACCCGGGCGAACTCCGGATGTTTCTGCGCGAAACCGATTGCGGTGCTTCCCGTCTCGGTGGTCTCCAGCAGGTGTACATACAGGTCGTCCAGGATGTAGAGTTCGCGGCGGGAGACACCGGCGATCGTCGGAAGAGCCGTCGCATCGGATTCGGCGAAGATATCGGCGACTCGGGAAATGGCATCCGGACGTATTCGAGCGATAATCAGTGAACGGTTCACCGGGCACCTCCGAACCTATCGGCCGCTGATCTCTCGGTGATACGAGAATCCGCCGAACAGCGGCCGCGATGTCGAATGATCATTGAATTTCTCCGATTCGAATTCGTGGATACATGGGATCGACGCCTCATTGCATCGGGACGTGGCATGAACTTTATGAGAAAAGATGCCGAGTGATCCACGACCCCAAGGGGCCTCGGTCCGGCACCCGAGGGTGAATAAAACCAACACCCAGGGTGACGCGGGATTGCCGGATAATATTTCTCGAACTCAGTGCCGCCGATATGCGGCATACCGCACCGATTGGTGTCGACGACAACGGGATGTATGCGCCCCACCGACACCGGGATGGATTCGGAAGATGATCGAACGAATTGCGATGGTCGACACAGGTGAAGCGGTCGTGCCGCATCCCCCGCCCGTCGCGGCGGTCGGGCGCGGTACGGCCCGCGCGGCGGCCCATTAGTTCCGTATCCGAGTTCCGTATCCGGAATCCATGTCGCTATCGGACGAGGAGTCGAGGGTCGTGCGGGGATGCCGCGGGGATGTCGAGGTCGATATCATCGATGAGCGACCTTTTCACGGTGCCAATCCTTCACGACGAAGGCGATCCATCCGTGCAGGAGGTGGTCGGTGAACGGCATAGCATTCGGTCGCTACCGATTACAGGAATTGATCGGTGAGGGTGGTATGGGCCAGGTATGGCGGGCCTATGACACCGTCACCGACCGGGTCGTGGCGATCAAATTGCTGCCCGAGCACTGCGCCACCAACCCCGACTTCCGAGAACGATTCCGCCGCGAGGCGCACGATACCGCCCGACTGCGCGAACCTCATGTGGTGCCGATCCACGGGTACGGTGAAATCGATGGGCACCTCTACCTCGACATGCGCCTCATCGACGGCGTCGACGCGAGAACCCTGATCAGCCGTGAGGGTGCCATGCAGCCGGCGACGGCGGTCGCGGTGATATCCCAGGCCGCGGCGGCACTGGACGCGGCACACGCCCAATATCTGGTGCACCGCGACGTCAAACCGTCCAACCTGTTGGTCACCGACAACGGCTTCGTGTATCTGATCGACTTCGGTATCGCCCGCTCGGCCGGCGACACCCCGTTGACCAGCAAGAGCACCATGATCGGCACCTTGGCCTATATGGCTCCGGAACGATTCACCGAAGGCGTCGCCGATGCTCGATCCGATGTATACGCTCTCGCCTGCGTACTGTGCGAATGCCTGACCGGAATCCCGCCCTATCCGAGCAATAGCGCCGAACAGCAGATCGCAGCGCATCTGACGGCCGACCCTCCGGCGCCGAGCCTGCGCCGACTCAATCTGCCGATCGGGTTCGACGAGGTCATCGCCCGAGGTATGGCGAAGAACCCGGACGAGCGCTATCCGACCGCCGGGGCGCTGGCCACCGCCGCCGGCCGCGCGCTCACCACCGCCCCCGCCGCTGTCGCCGGTGGCGCCGACACCACCACCCATGTCTCGACCTCCCAAACCGACGGCGGAGAGCCCACCGATCGGCTCCACACACCGCCGCCGATTCCCCCTACGGAACCGAATACGGGGCAAAAGCCCACCGTCGCCGCCGGGACTTCCGGGCGTCTCCGTGGTCTACTGTCCCTCCGAGCCGAATCGGGAGAGGACCGAGGATCGGGAGGAGACGGCACCGCCCCACCGCGGCGTAAACGACCCGTCATCCGAGCCTTGGCGGCCATGGCCGTCGTATTGCTCGCCGCGGCGCTGATGACCGGGGTGTGGCGGCTGACCCGCCCCACGCCGGCGGCAACACCCGCCTTCGACGGCAAATACGAGGTCACCTACACGGCCCGAACCATGAACGGAAAGCCGTACGACAAGCCCTCGTCCACCCGGGTGTGGTCGGTCCGATCCGACTGCCCCTCGGCAGACGAACGCTGCGTGGCCTCGATAACCAGCCAGAATCCGTCCGAACCGGAGAAAACCCCGGCGCAGTTCGTCGCGGACTACCGCGACGGTACATGGGTGATCACCAGGGAGGTGGCACCCGAGCCCAATACCGATTGCGACAGTCCGATCACCCGTATGCCCCAGACCGCCCCGTTATGGCAGCGGGCCCAATTCCGACCCGGTGAGCCATCGTGGAGCGGAACATACTTCGCCTTCGCCGGTGGGGCCTGCCCATACACCCTGGAGGCGGATATGCGACTTTCCCGGATCGGCGAGGTCGACCCGGAGATCGCCATCGTCCCGCCCGGAACCATCCCCGCCCCCGTCGACGATCGCCCCGGACCGCTGATCAGCGGCACCTACGACATAACCATCGCCCCGACGGCGGCACCGAACGCCCCCACCCCTCCACCGCCGAATATGGTCCGGCAACGATACGACACCATCTGCCTGCGCGATGGTGACCGCTGCGCCGCCACGACCCAAGCGAATCCACGCACCGACCCCCGCACAGATCCCCGTGCGGTCTACGCTCCACTTCTGGTGCGCGAAGGCGGGACCTGGCGCGCCGACTACAGCAATCCTTATCCCTGCTTCGCGGAGTCGAACGATCCGCACACCGATACGACCTCTCGGTGGGAGCTGTCCCCGTCCGATGGCGGAGTCCATCCCATCGAATCCCTGACGGGCACCCGGGACCGCGACCGAACCGCTCCCTGCCCCGGGACAAGTCGGGCGAACGTCGAGATGCGGCGGGTTTCCGCGGTCGGCGGACAACCAGCCGTCGCCTGATCCGCGATCCATACCCCGACACTCGGTTCTCCCGGCCTTCGATCGCCACCGCATACGACGTCCGGCACGAAGAACCGGCACAGGTCGAAACAGGCGGAGGGGCCGGGAGTACCCTTCCCGGCCCCTCCTGTCAGACGAGTGGGATTTGAACCCACCACCCTCGGATCTACAGTCCGATGCTCTACCGGATGAGCTATCGTCCACCCCATCCGTGATCACCGAATGCGTGAGTGTGAGTCATGGTGAGTATCCCCGCGCGTTGCCATTACGCCACAGCGGCAGGAAGAGCCGCCACCGGGAATCGAACCCGGATAACAGGGTGGTCTTGCCGCACACCCACATATCGTGCGATCGATGGAGTTGTGAGCTTGGAGCAATAATCTGAATTTGACGGCAGCCTCTGGCAGCGCCTGCCGGTGTCAAACTGAGCTTCAGTTTCAGCTTGTGCTCCATCCCCCCGCAGGGGGAGTCCGTGGTCCCGGCTAACCGAACAGGTAACCGAGAATGGCCCGACCCGGCTCGACATCCGATACGGGCGTCGAGTTCGCCTCCTCCCGAGCCACGCGCACCGCGTCGAGCAGCTTGCCGAGCCGCTCCGTGATATCACCGACCTCCTTCGCGGGCAGTGCGCCGGAGAACTTCGTGGTGGTCCAGCGCCCGACCACGACATCCTCGTAGTACACCTCCACCTGCGCCGGGTGCTTGTCGGTGGCCTGGGCCAGCACATGGTTGCGCGGCACCTTCTTGGTCCGCACGGTCTGTGCCGGCTGGGTGGCATAGCAGTCGCTGACCTCGTCGAACGTCCACGACTCGGCCGGGTCCAGGGTTGGCAGCCGGGCGACGAACTTCTTCAGCTCGCTCAACTGCTTCTCCAGGAAGAGCAGGTAGGTGACCGGCAGATCCCGGGCAATGGTGACACCGTCGATCGTCAGGTCGGCCTTCGCCGAGCAGTTGGCGGTGTCCTTGGTCGCGGTGACGTCGAACAGCCGGGTCAGGGTGTTCTTCACGTCGGCGATCACCTCACGCGCCCGCACCTGGACCCGCTTCGACTCCGACGGCAACTCTTCGCCCATATCGTCCAGTGGACGGTAGGTGCGGGAAATACCCGACAGGAGATCGGCTTTGGCCACCCGCTGGTACGCGGCGGCCACGTCGGCACTCGCCTGCGACTTCACGCCCTTTTCGATGGCGATGATCTGATTCAGCTTGGTGGACACAGGTTTTCCTCCTTCGGCCGCTCCTCGCGACCGAGGGCCACCGTAACCGAACCGCGCCGCCGCCCGCCACCGAAATATTCCCCGCCGAAATCGGGAGGCCCGCTCACGGATACGGTAGTACCTGCGCCCCGCGCTGATCCAACAGCACCACCATCGACGATATTTCCTGCTGCTGACCGTTGACCATGGACAGTGCACGCGTCCGCACAGCGGGTGTCGTACCGGCCTGCGCGGCGGCAGACGCCATCGCCACCCCGCCCTGGTGATGGCGAATCATCAACTGGAGGAACAACACCTCACGCTCGGCGCCGGTCGCGTGGTGCAACCGGGTCAGCTCCTCGTCGGAGGCCATACCCGCCATATTCGGTTCACCGGCGCCGTGCGCACCGTCGTGGTCGTGCCGCCCACCCGTCTCGGTCACCGCCTGCATCGGCGCGCCGACCAATTCCAACCAACCGGTCAGGGTGCCGATCTCCCGCCATTGCGAGGTGCGGATCTGATCGGCGACGGCCCGCACCTCACGCGCGGCATCGGGTCCGAGCAGGTCGACCATGGTCAGCGCCTGCTGGTGATGGGCCGACATCTGTTGCGCGAAAGCGACATCGGCATCGGACAGGACACTCTGCGGTTCGTTCCGCGCGGTACCACCGCGCGCGAACCAGCCGGCCGCCACACATACCACCGCCACCGCGAACAGAACGAGCGGTGTGCGCCACGATCGTCGTCGAGTCGAGGTACTCATCGGGGCGGGTAGATCGCGGGATCGAGCTGTAAGGCCATGAACCCGTTGTCCATACAGGCCACGAACAGCTTGTCACCGTGAAACTCCGGCGGCGACAGACACCAATCGGCGGACAGATCACCGCCGAGCAGTCGGCTCTGGTCGTTGACCACACCGGCAAGACCGGTTTGTCCCTGGACGACCGCCCGCGCCAGCGCGATGGTGCCGATGACGGGTGGTCCGATGATCGATCCCAGGGTGGCGTGCAACGAGTTCGGCAGTTGCAGATGTTTGCCGGTTTGCGCGGGCGGGTTGTAATAGGCGATCTCCTCGAAATGGTCCGGGTCACGCACGTCGAACACCCGGATACCGGACTGGATCCACCCGCAGGCCAGCGCCTGCGGATTGTCCACTCGATCGACGGAGCAGTAGTGCGCGTCGTAGGCGAAGGCACCGTTACCCGCGGCGCTGGAAGCCCAACGATCGGCGTGCTGCGGCAGGTTGATCGCCAGTTTGGCGCTGGTACGCCATTTCGGCGCGGCGCGGTCACCGATATCCATCAGCTTCACTCCGCCGGAACCGCCCTCGTCGACGGTGAAGATATGCGGCACACCGTTGTAGGTGACATATATGGTGTGCTGGTTCAGCTGCCCGTCGGTCCAGAACTTCTGCCCGATGTGCGGTAACGGATGTCCGATCACGGTGCGTGGCGCGCGGTTCTGCACGGCGGAGACATCGATGATCGTGAGCCCGCCCAGATTGGCCAGATACATGGTGTTGCCGTCGGGGGTGAAGCCCATACCGTGCGCTTCGACCCCGGTGAGTCCGCTCCACACCACCATCGGCTGTGCGGGGTCGGTGATATCGACCGCGCTGACCCATCCCGGTGCGATACCCGAGGCCCAGTAGGTGTTGCCGTCCGGGGAGAAATCTCCCTCGTGGGTGGTGATCGGGATCGGCATGTTCAACATCGAACCGGTCGTGGTGTTGAGCAGCCGCGGATGTGCGCAGTCCTGGGAGATGTCGTAGATGGAGATGTAGCCCGCGCCCTCGATCAGGCCCACCCCGGTGCCGACGAGCAGTCCGCGACCCTTGTGCACCTTCAACGATTCCCAGGTGCCACCGAGCATCGCCGGTTCCTTCAGCACGGCGGTGCGCACCGGATGGGCGGGGTCGCCGACGTCGACCACGTGCACTCCCGCGTCGGGGCCGAGCAGATTCGTCGGAAAAGTCGAGGCGATATAGGCGCAGTGTTCGTATGTGGGACTGACCGGTCCCGCGCCGAGACCCTGATACTGCCCGATCAGGTCGATATTGCAGTTGTAGCCGGCCCGGCTGCGCCCGGATCTGCGGTCCTCGAGCGGTACCTCGCCCTGGAGGCCGGTTTCCACCCGATCACCGGGTCGGCAGCTCGCCGGATCGACCGCGGTCGGCCACACACCGGTGAACTCGTCGAAACCGGTTGGCGGGGCGGCACTTCCGACCGCCGAAGCGGCGACCAGCACGGCCACCGCCGCCACCACGGACGCCGCGCGCGCGGCCATGGAACCCCGACCGCGTGTCCGGCGGACCTCGACACCGTTGTCTCGTCCTCGGAACATTGTTCTCCTCTTCCTCCGCGCCACCGTGACGCAGTGGGTGTTCGGCACGCGGTGGACCGTGTACCGAACACCCGCCTCTTCACCGGCCACGGTGATATCGCGCACCGCGTCGGCCGAAGAGTCCGTTTCGCTCAGGCCGTTTCCCCCTGCCCCAGCGAGTTGTGGTGCCCGCGGATCAATTCCCGCAGGCCGGCCGTGACCTCGTCGGCGCATTCCAGCGGGCCGCAGTGGCCGCTGTCGAGTTCACGGAGTTCGATCGGTTGCGGCAACGCCGAGGCGATCACCCGCGAGCGCTCGGGCGGGGTGATCTTGTCCTTGTTTCCCGCGATGACCAGAGTCGGAACGGTGAGCGCACCGGGATCGAGGTTGGTCACCAGACCGACCAGCATCGCCCCGTAACCGCCTCGGCCGCGCGCGGATGTGGCGGCGACGATCCGGTCCAACTCGTGGACCACACCCGGTGCGGCCGCGGCGCCTACCGCAACCTGGGTCAACAACCGTCTCCGCACCGGCATACGGCGCGGCATGGGGATACCGGCCAGGGGAACCACGGTTTTCGCCAGTCGCCGACGGGTACCGAGCAGCCGGTCGGGACCGCGAAGGAAACGCACATTGTCCAGGATCTCGCCGGGCGTGGTGTTCACCAGAGCGACGGCGCAGGCTCGGGCCGCGATATCCTCGGGATATCGATTCGCCCAGGCCAGAATGGCGATACCACCCATGGAATGTCCGGCCAGCACGGCGGGGCGGTCGGTCGACACCGTGGCGGCGAGGACGGCGTGCAGATCGTCGGCGAGGTGGTCCATCGTGTAGCGGCCACGTCGGGCCGCTTCGCTGCGTCCGTGCCCGCGGTGGTCGAAGGCCACCACACGGTAATCCTCACGCAGGGCCGTGATCTGGTGCCGCCAGAAGCCGATCGAGCACAGCACCCCGTGCGTGAGCACAATGGTGGGCGCGTCCTCGGGACCGTGGATCTCGACGTGCAGACGGGTGCCGTCCGCACTGCGCACCTGCCGCGTTTCACGCGGATTCGGAAGGGACACGATCTACTCCTGCACGGCGGGCACCGCGGCCGGGGCCGGGGTGCGGCGTGCGCGCCGTACGGCGCGGCGCGCCTGGGGAACCTGACGCAGCAACCGCGGCAGTCGCGGCAGCACGGTGCGGGAGACCGCGGCCAACACACCGAAGGCCATGGCGCGACCGCGATTCCACCGCACTCCGAGCAATTCCCGCAGTTCCGGGGTGAGCAGACCGGCGGTGATCAGCGTCAGCACCCGTCCCGCGACCGGGCGTACCGTGTAATTCCATACCAGCGGCCGGCGCAGCACCGGGATCATCGGCGGCGGTTTCGGCGCGGCGATCACGGCGAGCACCCGGTCGGTGATATCGGAGCGTTCGAGCCGGGTGGCGATCATATGGTCGAACCATTCGCAGAACGCCGACCAGTCGGGCGGCATGTCCTGTTCGCGGACGCCGTAGAGACGGCCCACCCGACGCATTTCGAGATAGAACTGTTCGACCTCGCCCGGACGCCAGCCGCGCCCGAGTACTTTCTGCTGGGTGTAGACGCCGTGGACGAGACTGGCGTGCACCCAGTGGAAGGCCTCCGGGTTCAGAGCGCTCCAACGGGTGCCGTCGGCATTGCGGCCCTTGAAATCCTGGTGCAGATTCCGCAGCGCACGGGCGGTTTCCAGGGCTTTCTCCTGCCCATAGACCACACCCATGATCATGTCCAGGGTGCGTTCGGCCCGGCCGTACGGATCGGATTCGAAAACCGAGAACTCCCGCACGCCTGTCGCGACGATTGGGTGGGCCACATCGATGAGCAGCCGGCGCGAGGCGCCCAATACGAATGTCAGTTCCCCGAAAACCGACCAGACCACCGAATCCGGACCCAGGGGTGTCGGTTCGTCGGCCGCCGACGGCAACGCTGCCGCGGCAGTCACTCCCTCGCTCATGAGACTATTAGTAGCACGTAAGTCTCAGGTGCCACAATGGTCGAATGCCCCGTTCTTCGGCAACGCTGACCAGCCTGTTCGGTGGCGCCGTGGCGAAGGTTCTCGCACCGGCACCGGTCACCTCCGACGTCGCACCCATCTACGAGGCGGCGTTACACGTACTCACCGAACTCGGTCCCCGCGCCGCGACCATGGACGATGTCGCCGCGCGAGCCGGTATCAGCCGTGCCACCCTGTTCCGCCGGTTCCGGAGCAAGGACGCGCTGTTCGAGGCCGCCGTCGCCTATACGCTGCGCTCCTTTCTCGCCGAGATCACCGCGACCTTTCTGACCGTCACCGACCCCACCGACCGGATCGCCGAGGCCTTCGTAGCCTGCCTGCGCCTGCGGCGGCGACTGCTCGCCGACGGTTCCGGCGCCGCGCGCAATGCCGAACTGCTCGCCATGCTCTCGGTCGGCGACCCGTCACCGCTGGATATCGGCCACAGGTTCGTCGCCGGCCGGATCGCGGCGGCACAGGACGAGGGCGCCCTACCACCCGGCGACCCCGATCTACAGGCCGAGGCCATCATTCGACTCACGGCGGGCTATCTGCTGCTACCCCCCGCCGACTGCGATCCGGACGACGAAACCGCCGCCCGCGATCTGGCCCGCCGCGTCATCGCACCGCTGGTCACCAATCCGACGCGCTGAGCCTCTCGATCGTTACGAGGCGCTTCGCCGCCGGGCGACGCGGTAGGTGTAGCGCTCTGGAAGGAAGTGACCGCTCGAAAGGTCGATCGCCGTCTCTCGGCCCGCCCGGCCGCGAGAATATTCTCGGCGGTGTGCCGGGCCGCGGCTTCGCGCACATGAGGGACGCTGTCGAGATCGGCCGCGTCGATAGCGCCCCCGCGCCGAGGACTCCGGTGAACACACCGATATCGTCGCCGGTCCGGCCGAGCTCCTCGCCGCCGAGTACTGCACCGAGGTCACCCAGGAATCCTTCCGTACCCACGGCGGCTACGGCTACTCCAAGAAAGCCGAGATCGAACGATTGGTGCGCGAGGCACCCTTCCTGTCGATCGGAGACACCGGCGGATTCGGCCGCCGCCACGAAACCGTCGATCCCCTTCGGCTTGGCGTAGAGGAACACCCGTTGCGCACCGGCGAGGACGACGGGCAGGGTTTCGGGGCGCTCCAGATCGGCCGTGACGATTTCGGTGTCCGGCGGGAACCCACCGCGTCCGGTGTTCTGCTCGTCGGGCGAACCGTCTCGCCCAGCGCACTCAGGCCCGCCGCGACATGGCGACCGACATTACCTCTGGCTCCGAATACGACCGTGACCATGGCCGCAGCGTAGACACCGAACTTTCCGATAGAAAGGACATACCTCGAAGTAAGCTACGAACGTGACAGTAGGTTCGCAGGCGGAAAGTAGTGCCTGGAAGGGCATCAGTGACGCATTCAACAGCAAATGCCCGGCCCGTGATGTGCTCGAGCACATCACCGGTCGCTGGGGAATCCTGATCTTGACCACGCTGGGTGGTGGGCCCCGACGGTTCTCCGAACTGAATGCGGCGATCGAGGGGATCAGCGAGAAGATGCTGTCACAGACCCTGCGCACCCTGGTTCGGGACGGACTCGTCGCACGCACGGTCGCACCCACCACACCCCCGCGGGTCAGCTATGAACTCACTCCTCTCGGCCGGGGACTCACCGAATCGATGCAGCAGTTCCTGGACTGGATCAGAAAGCACACGCCCGAGATCGTTACCGCTCGGCACCACTACGACCGAGAACACCGATAACGCCGGTACCGACCTCTGCCGGCGCTTCGGGTGCGTTGCCGCCGACCTCGGATCACCACGACTTCTCGCGGACCGGCTAGGAATTTGATCGTCGGCGGAGCACAATATTCCTGCGAACGGTTCTCGCGGACGAGTTTTTTGTGGATGAAAGCTCCAGGGTGGTCCGCCACGTTCGACGGACCACTTCGCCCACCGATCGAGAGGGCGGAACCGACGATATGCACCCAGACGGCGAACGCCCGAAAGGGCTCTCCGTTTCCGCGCTGGCGGCGGTGGCGAACCCGTCGTACTCGCGAATCGACACCTGGAATCTGCTCGACGACGCGTGCCGTCGACTCGCCGATGTCGACGATGCCGGACTGGACACCACCCACGAAGCCGCTCGGGTGCGACGCCTACTCGACCGTCTCGGCGCCTACGAACGGTACTGGCTGTACCCGGGCGCGACGAGGTTGGCGGAGTTTCGCGAATACCTCGCCGATCTGGCGACGGCACGGCTCGCCGACGAGGTGACGCTGGCCGTGCGCCTGCTCTCCGAGTACGGCGACCGGGCGGCCCTGTTCGACACCGCCGCGCCATTGGCCGATCAGGAGCTCGTGGCACGGGCCAGACGACAACAGTTCTACACCGTCCTGCTCGGTGACGACTCCCCACCCGAGGCCCCCGAAGGCCTGGCGGACTGTCTGCGGGCGCTACGCGACCCGGCCGACGATGTGCGGTTCGAACTGCTGGTCGTGACGAGCATCGAGGACGCCATCACCGCCGTCGCGTTGAACGGCGAGATCCAGGCCGCCATCATCCGGCACGATCTGCCGCTCCGTTCCCGCGACCGGGTACCGGTGATGACCTCGTTGCTCGGCGCCAACGACGACGTGGTCGTGACCGACCGCACCCGCGACTGGATCGAATGCGGCGAATGGATCAGGAAGCTGCGGCCGCATATCGATCTGTATCTGCTCACCGACGAGTCGATCGCCGCGGAAACCGACGAGGCCGATGTCTACGATCGCACCTTCTATCGCCTCAACGATGTCACCGACCTGTACAGCACGGTGCTCGCCGGAATACGAAACCGTTACGCCACACCGTTTTTCGACGCCCTGCGCGCCTACGCTGCCGCGCCGGTCGGCCAGTTCCACGCCCTTCCCGTCGCCCGCGGCGCCAGCATCTTCAACTCCCGGTCACTACAGGACATGGGCGAGTTCTACGGTCGCAATATCTTCATGGCCGAGACATCGTCCACTTCCGGCGGGCTGGACTCGCTCCTGGACCCGCACGGCACGATCCGAGCGGCGATGGACAAGGCCGCCGAGACGTGGTGTGCCCATAGCACATACTTCGTGACCAACGGGACATCCACCGCGAACAAGATCGTCGTACAGGCCCTGACCCGACCGGGCGATATCGTCCTGATCGACCGCAACTGCCACAAATCGCACCACTACGGCCTGGTGCTGGCCGGGGCATACCCGATGTACCTGGACGCCTACCCGCTGGTGCCGTTCGCCATCTACGGCGCCGTATCCCTGCACACCATCAAGAAAGCACTCCTGGACCTCGAGGCGGCCGGGCAACTGGATCGGGTGCGCATGCTGCTGCTGACCAACTGCACTTTCGACGGCCTCGTCTACCACCCCCAACGTGTGATGGAAGAGGTCCTGGCGATCAAACCGGATATCTGCTTCCTATGGGACGAGGCATGGTACGCGTTCGCGACCGCGGTGCCGTGGGCGCGGCAACGGACCGCGATGGTCGCCGCCGAACAACTCGAAACGATGTTGGCCTCGCCCGAGTACGCCGCGGAATACCGCAGGTGGCGTGAGGCCATGCGGGAAGTCGACCGCGCCGAGTGGAGCGAACACCGGCTGCTCCCCGACCCCCAACGGGCGCGAGTACGCGTATACGCGACGCACTCCACCCACAAATCGCTGTCGGCGCTGCGGCAGGCGTCGATGATCCACATTCGCGACCAGGATTTCAGGGCTCTTGTGCGCGAGACATTCGCCGAAGCGTTCCTGACCCACACCTCGACCTCACCGAACCAGCAGCTCCTGGCGTCACTGGACCTGGCGCGACGACAGGTCGACATCGAGGGCTTCCAAATGGTCCGCCACGTCTACGATATGGCGCTGGTGTTCCGGCACCGCGTCCGCAAGGACCGGCTCATCGGCAGATGGTTCCGCATCCTCGACGAGGACGACCTGGTGCCCGACGAGTTCCGCTCCCCCGATGTCAGCTCCTACCGGCAGGTCCGCCAGGGCGCCCTGTCGGAATGGAACGAGGCGTGGCGCTCCGACCAATTCGTGCTCGATCCCACCCGGGTCACCCTGTTCATCGGCAGAACCGGCATGAACGGGTACGAGTTCCGCGAGAAGATCCTCATGGACCGGTTCGGCATCCAGATCAACAAGACCTCGATCAACAGTGTGCTGTTGATCTTCACCATCGGTGTCACCTGGTCGAGCGTGCACTATCTGCTCGATGTGCTCCGTCGCGTGGCCACCGACCTCGACAGCAACTGGAACGCGGCCGGTAAGGCCGATCGCGCCCTGCACCGGCGCCGGGTCGCCGAATACACCCAGGATCTGCCCGCGCTACCCGATTTCAGCGAATTCGACCGCGCGTTCCGTCCCGATATCGCCTGCCCGTTCGGGGATATGCGGTCGGCCTTCTACGCCGCGTACGCGGAGTCCGACCGCGAACACGTCCTGCTCGGCGAGGCCGGGCGACGGCTCGCCAAGGGCAGGCCACTGGTATCCGCCACCTTCGTCGTTCCCTACCCGCCCGGTTTCCCGATACTTGTTCCGGGACAGGTTGTTTCGAGAGAGATCCTGTACTTCCTGGCCGAACTCGACGTCAAGGAGATCCACGGATACGACCCCGACCTCGGATTGTCGGTGTTCACCGAGGCGGCGCTCGCTCGGTTGGCCGCGGCTCGACACACCGGCGCCGTGACGTCCAACGGTGCGTCGAAGACCGCTCAGGTACCGGCGGGCTACGACCAGGTGGGGATCTCCTAGTGTTCCGATCCTCGAATCCGTTGTTCGACTGCGCATTTAGGCCACATCGATAACCGGCGGATCTGGCGGTGCCCGAGGCTCGACGTCAGGAACCGATGCAGGCGCCCTTCCCGCTCCCTACCGGTCGCTATCCGGAATCATCAGATCTTGCTGCAGCATCATCTCCCGGCGACATCCTCCCGAGGGCTCACGTCGACCTGCACACACCGGCGTGGCTATCGTCCGGGAATCACACGTCGCGGATCGCGCCGGAAATTCTCCTCGTCGAACAATACCCACTCACCTACCGTGATCTCATACAGACGAGATGCCCCCTCGGGCATCGCATCCAGCACCGGAGCCGCGTTCGGCCAGCGCGCCACGAACGCCTTCGCCCGATCGTTCACTCCCGAACCGGGCAACTCGTGTGCCCGCCCCGAAAACGACACCCCGCGCGCCGTCTGCCCGAGCTCGTGCAAAGGGATATCCATGATCGCTCCCGCCACCAACGGGTTCCGTCGGATATTGCGGGAATGCTCACGATCCTGTCGAGAAACGAACCACAAACGATCCGGACGAAACTCCGCCAGATACCACACACTGCACACACGGGGCGCGCCATCCGCATCGATGGTGGAAAGCTGCATCAGCTTGCCGCCGGCAACGTACTCCTCCAAAAGGGCCCGTTCGTCCACTACGCTTCCACCGCCTTCGGTGCCGGATGTTTCCGTTCGGCAAAGCCGCATCAAATCCCCGTGTCCGCCTCGGTCGACGAGATACTACAGCTCGCGAGACGAACGTGGTGGCGTCGGCGGAGGGGCCCCGGACTGTCCTGAAGCTCCGGAACCCGGTGGGTTGCGGTGACAGGGCGGTCGCCCGATTCGAGCGGACAGGCCGGCGAACCGGCCTTTCTCACCGATGTTCGGACGTGCCATTCGGATTCCATCGCTCAGCGGACGCTCGTGCAGCGTTGGGGAGGCGTGATACGTACCCGCCGATCGTGGGGCGCGTTCTCGATGTCGTCGAGTTGCGCGATGATCGTATTGCGCAGGTCGTCGTAGTTCTCGAACCGATAGTCGTGGAACAACGTATAGCCCGTCCACATCAGGTTGGCGCACACCCGGGCAGGCACACGACCCGTTTGGGCGCCCATACCGACCAGTGCCACCGATCCGATGCCGCCCGGCGTCTCGTCGTTCTGTTGGTGGATCGCCTGGAACGCGGCGGCACACGCCAAGGCCACATTCAAGGTCTCGCTGACATCCTCCGCGGACGTTTCCATGGTGGGCGTGGAGATCAGGAACTTCGGGTTGGTCGCCCCGGAGGGAACGCACACCGCGCTTCCTATCGGAAGCCTGCCCGCGAAACGATCGCGGATCGCCCGCTGCACCCGCAGTTGGATTCCGGCCCCGAGGTGCCGTTTGATGGCCGCGTCGACGCCGCCGTCCATCCGCCCGCGGGAGTTGGTCGGGGTGACCCAGGCATCGACATGTTCGTCCAGGATCGACCCCCAGTGGATTTCGATCTCGGGGTGGTCGGCGAACGCCGCCTGCCACGCTTCCACGACGCGTGGGTTGATATCGCTCAACACCACTCGCAGCGATGCCTGTCCACGATCCGCACTCATGTTCTGCTCCAATCGGATACGACTTTCACCGGTCGCGGACGCTACCGCGCCCCACCGACAGGAACGCTTGCCGAGAGAAACGGATGACATATAGTGCCGACGGTGAGCACGACCGATCCGTTGGCACTTGCCGAACTGTTCGAAGGCGGCGGTGAGCCGTGGCTTCCATTGCTGAAGCCGGTTATCGAGGCTCGGCCCGATGCGGCCGTATTCATGGGACCGAACCGTGGCCCGCACGTTGTCCCTGTCCGGGAATTGACCTTCCAGGCGCTCAAGCCCAATCCCCCACACAAATGGAAGGTCGTGGTCTTCGGTCAGAACCCGTACCCGCGTCCGGAAAGCGCCACCGGTATCGCCATGTTCGACAACGCCTTCCACGACTGGAAGGACAGTCGGTTCGGGCGGGTTGCCAGCATCCGCTGCATTATCAAGGCAGCGGCGATGTGGAAGTACGGCATACCCAAGAAGACTCCGATTGCCGATATTCGCGCATTGTTGCGGGAGCACGAGGTCGTCCGCCCGCCGGAATGGTTCCAGGCGATGCTCACTCAGGGGGTGCTGCTGTTGAACGCGGCGCTCACCGCGAGCAGCGACGGGTCGCTGGGCCCCGATGTGCACACCGCGTTCTGGCGTCCGGTCGTCGAGCGGATCATCGAAGAGATCCTCCGCGCCAAGCAGAACGCCGACGAGGCCGACCGAGGCGTCGTGTTCGCGTGGTGGGGGGTCCACGCACGGAACCTGAAAAAGGTTGTTCTGCGACTACAGAAGAAGTATCCCCGGGTCGAGGTGCGGCATGTGGACCATGCCAACCCCGCGGCGCAGGGCGATATCTTCTGCGACGGAAATCATTTCGGCACGGTGAACGCGGCCCTCGCGGCACTGGGCGCCGAAGAGATCGACTGGTTGCCGAGCGCCGGGTGGAACGAGCCCACGACGAAAACCGAGGGAAAGGATCACGACACCGCCGAACGCATGGGAGCGTTCATCGCGTCCACCATGGAGCTGCATCAGCTGTATCTCGAGCGGCTCTCGAGCGTCAAGGACGAGGGGCTCGTCCTTCCCGCGATCACCGGTGTGTTCGACACCCCGCTCATGGGTTTCCTGGAGGCCATCGCCCCGGTCGTCGACCTGCTGCCCGGTCTCGGTCGGTACGCCGCGATGGCGTACGAGTTCGGTGAGGAGCGAGCGAGCCGAACAGGCACTACCCTGTCCGCCCACGCGATCGCCGCACTCTACCTCTACACCTGCGAGTCCGCGTTCTACCGGGAGATCAACGCCGCGCTGCGGGACCCGGACCGGTCGAGGCTCGCCCCCTACCGTCCGTATCTGCGGTTGCTGTTCTCGGCGGTGTCACGGCTTCCCGCCCGCAGCGAACCGTTGTGGCGGGGCGTATCACTGGACCTGCGCGCGCAGTACCCGTTGGGTCGGACCATCACCTGGTGGGGTGTGTCCTCGTGCACGTCTCGGCCGCATGTGGCGCGGGCCTTCCTCGGCGGTCGCGGTAGGCGAACGCTTTTCGAGGTGTTCCCGGCCCGGGCCGTGAGTATCCGGGATTTCTCCGCGTTCACCGGCGAAGAGGAATTCATCCTCCTGCCAGGCACTCAGCTCGTGGTGAAGGATGTCAAGGCCCAACGCGGCGGGCTGTACACCGTGAAGTTGGTCGAATCCGATCGACAGCCCCTCGTGTCCTGAGCTATCGGGAACTTCACATGTCGGAGTCTCCGGCTACGTCACGAACACCCCGATTTCAACGGAATGAGCGTGCCCGTGTTCGAGACCCCGCCAGAATCCACCCACCATGGTGAGGCCGGCCCGGCTGAAGCCGGTGAGCATCGCACCGATTCTCGCATGCGCGCCCCGAGACTCGCGGGGCAGCAACCGGACAGGCCGAGGCGGCCTTGTGCCACTCCACCCGCCTCGGGACCGATCGGCCGTCCTCACGACGCGCCGGAAAACCACCGTCGAAAACGACCGAGTCCGGAACTTTTCCGACCTGGCATATGGCGAATGTGTTCGAACCAGTCGGGTAGTGGTTCCCGCGCGGCGAGCCAGGAGTGAGGCACCCCGGCGGCCGATCCGGATGGGCCGCCGGTGTGGGCGGCGACGATCCCACCGACGATCGCACTGGTGGTGTCGATATCCCCGTCCGCCGCAATGCATGTGGTGATCGCGGTCGGATAGTCGTCCAGATGCGTCGCCGCGACCCATATCGTGAACGGCACCGTGTCCTGCGCGGTCACCCGGGAGCCGTTGCCGAGTTCCTTCGCGGCCTGCTCGGCGGGGGCGTCGAGCAGGGTGCGGGCACGGCGGATCAGTCGGGTCGTCTCGCCGTCGTCGAGGTGGTCGAGGACGTCGGTGACGAATTCCTCCGGCGTGGGACGGGTGCCGGTCAGGCGCGCCTGTGCGGCCCGAGCGGCCGCGAGCGCCACCGCGACCGCGCCGGCGACCCCTTCGGGATGCAGATGCGTCACCTGCGCCGAGCGAACCGCTTCGGCGGCGGCCTTTTCCGGATCGCCGGCGTAATAGGCGCCCAGTGGGGCGACCCGCATGGCCGCGCCGTTACCGCAGGAACCCTGGTTGTCGAATGCGGATCCGGCGGCCTCTCGCCAGTGCACGCCTTCCCGGATGCGACGCAGGATGGTCACTGCCGTGAAGCCGTAATCACGGTGTGACTCGAAGCGGCGGGCGAATGCGGCGGCCAGCCGATCCTGGTCGACCGCTCCGTGCCGGTGCAGTTCGGCGACCACGGTGCAGGCCATCTCGGTGTCGTCGGTCCAGCCCCACGGTCCGGCCGGGAGATCACCGGCCCGCAGGTCGGAGATCGACCGGCGCATGACGGGGAATTCCGCCCCCAGCGCGTCCCCCACCGACAGCCCATCCAGCGAATCGAGCATCAGGTCGACGTACACCGCGCCGATGGTAGCCGCGCCGAAACGGTGACACCACCGGTCCGGTTACCGGCCGCCGCCCGGGGCGATCACCGATCGCTGTGGTACACCGACGTATTCGCTCAACGGACGGATCAGCGCATTGGATTCGCTCTGTTCGACGATGTGGGCGGTCCATCCGGTGACACGGCTCATGACGAAGATGGGGGTGAACGTCTCGATGGCGAAACCCAGCAGATAGTAGGCGGGACCGGTGGGGAAATCGAGGTTCGGCGCGATCCCGGTGGTCTCGGCCATGGTGCGTTCCAGGGTGTCGTACATGCGCACCCACCGGTATCCGTCGGTGGCGGCGGCGATGTCCAGGAACGCTTTCTTCATGGTCGGCACCCGGGAGTCGCCGTTCTTGTAGACCCGGTGGCCGAAGCCCATGATCTTCTCCTTCCGGGCCAGTTTGTCGCGTACCCACTGTTCGGCCCGTGCGGGATCGCCGATCTCGAGCATGTTCCGCATGACCGCCTCGTTCGCACCGCCGTGCAGCGGGCCCTTGAGGGCGCCGATGGCGGCGGTGACAGCGCTGTAGATATCCGACAGGGTGGAGGTGACCACTCGGGCGGCGAAGGTGGAGGCGTTGAAACTGTGTTCGGCGTAGAGGATCAACGACACCTCGAACGCTTTCACCAGCTCCGGCGCCGGCACCTTGCCGAAACACATGTTCAGGAAGTTCTCGGCATAACCCAGGTGCGAGTGGGGCGCGATGGGGTCCAGGCCGTGGCGGCGGCGGTGATCGGCCGCGACGATGGTGGGCAGTACCGCAAACATTCGTAAGGCCTTGGCGCGGTTGGATTTCGGGGAATTGTCGTCCTCGGCCGGGTCCTCGGCGCCGAGATAGCTGATCGCGGTGCGCACCACGTCCATGGGATGGCAGTTGTCGGGTAGTTTCGCCACCAGCGACAGCAGCGACCGGTCGACCCGCCTGAAGGCGCGTTCGCGTTGACAGAAGCGTTCCAGTTCGGCGTGACCGGGCAGCTCGCCGTACCAGAGCAGGTAGGCCACCTGTTCGAAGGAGCAGTGCGCGGCCAGGTCCTGGACGGGATATCCCCGATAGGTGAGGGAATTGGTTTCGGGCACCACCTTCGAGATCGCGGTGGTGTCGACGACGACACCCGCCAACCCCTTGCGGATGGTCGGGAGCGCGGTCTCCGTCATCACTGGTTCCTTCCCAGGGTGAAATCGAAGATTTCGGAATCGAATTCGTTGTAGCGCTCGTACCGCAGCAGCTCGTAGAGGCGGCTTCGGCGTTGCATGCGGTCCAGCAGCCCCGCCTGGGTGCCCTGTTCGAAGATCTCGCGCAGGCCCGCTTCCGTGGCGAACATCGCCAACCGCAGGGTGGACACGGGATAGATCACGGCGTTGTAGCCGATGGATTCCAAGGTCGCGGCCGGGATCAGCTCCGATTTGCCGAACTCGGTCATATTCGCCAGCAGTGGGGTCGATACCGCGGACCGGAATTTCTCGAACTCCGCAGGTGTGCGCAGGGCCTCGGTGAAGATCAGGTCCGCGCCCGCGTCGGCGTAGGCCTTCGCCCGCTCGATCGCCGCATCGATACCTTCGATGCCGGCGGCGTCGGTTCGCGCGCAGATCACGAAATTCGGGTCGCGGCGGGCCGAAACGGCGGCCGCCAGGCGACGCACCATCTCGGTGGTGGGTACCACGGCCTTACCGTCCAGGTGACCGCACCGTTTGGGGTTCACCTGATCCTCGAGATGGCAGCCGGCGATTCCGGCGTCCTCGAGCACGGTGACCGTGCGCGCGGCGTTCATCGGTTCGCCGAAACCGGTGTCGGCGTCGATGAGCACCGGAAGGTCGGTGACCCGCGCGATCCGGTGACCGCGTTCGGATACCTCGGTCAGCGTGGTCAGCCCGATATCCGGTAATCCGAGGTCGGCGGACAGGACCGCGCCGGAGACATAGACGCCCTCGAATCCGATCTCCTCGATCAGCATGGCAACCAGCGGGTTGAACGCGCCCGGGAAGCGTTGGATGCGGCCGGATTCCAGGCCGGCGCGGAAGGCGGCGCGCTTGTCCGCCGCCGATGTGGATGCCGCGAGCAGACCGGTCATCGGAACAGCCCTTTCGGGGTGTGAGGCGAGCGAGCGAGCACATCCGGCGAGACGGTGAGGTTCAGCTCGCACAGCTCGTCGGGTGTCAGATCGGCCGTGCGCTGCGCGACCTCCAGGAACCGGTCCTGCTCGGAGAGGTCGACGACCCCGTCGGCCAGGGTGCGGAACTTCGCGATGTACTGCTCGCGGGCGAAGGGTCGGGCGCCCAGGGGATGCGCGTCGGCGACCGCAAGTTCGTCGACGATCACCTCACCGCTTTTCAGGGTGACCTCGGCGCGCGCCCCGAACGCCTTGTCGTTCGGGTCGACGGAGTGATAGCGGCGGGTCCATTCCGGGTCCTCGGCGGTGGAGATCTTGCGCCACAACTCCACCGTGTCCGGGCGCCGGGCCCGCTCCGGTGCGTAGGAACGCTCGTGATGCCAGGTGCCGTCCTGGAGGGCGACGGCGAAGATATAAGGGACCGAGTGGTCCAGGGTCTCCCGCGAGGCCATGGGATCGAATTTCTGCGGGTCGTTGGATCCGGTGCCGATCACCACATGCGTGTGATGGCTGGTGTGCAGAACGATCGAGGCGACCTGGTCGAGGTCGCCGATCCGGTCGCGGAGTCGGCGGGCCAGATCGATGGGGGCCTGGCTCTGGTATTCCGCCGAATGTTCCTTGGTGTAGGTGTCCAGAATGGCGCGTTTGGCCTCTCCGGGGCCGGGCAGCGGCACCGAGTACTCGGCTTCCGGCCCGCCGAGCAACCAGGCGATCACCCCGTCCTCGCCTTCCCAGATCGGCGCCGGCGCGCCTTCACCGCGCATTGTCCGGTCGACGGCCTCCACCGCCATCTTCCCGGCGAACGCCGGGGCGTAGGCCTTCCAGCTCGAGATCTCGCCCTTGCGGGATTGACGGGTGGCGGTGGTGGTGTGCAGGGCCTGGCCGATGGCCTGATAGATGGTTTCGGTGTCGAGGCCGAGCAGTGTGCCGATACCGGCGGCGGCCGACGGCCCGAGGTGGGCCACATGGTCGATCTTGTGTTCGTGCAGGCAGATCGCGCGTACCAGGTCGACCTGGATCTCGTACCCGGTGGCCAGGCCCCGGATCAGCTCGTGTCCGGATCGGCCCGTGTGTTGGGCGACCGCCAGGATGGGCGGGATGTTGTCCCCCGGATGTGAGTATTCCGCCGCCAGGAAGGTGTCGTGGAAGTCCAGTTCCCGTACTGCGACCCCATTGGCCCAGGCCGCCCACTCCGGGGAGAAGCGACCTTCCACCCCGAATACGGTCGCTCCCGGCCGATACGGGTGAGCCATTGCCTGGGCGCGGGCATTGGCGACGGGGCGGCGGGTCAGTGCCGCCGCGGCGACGGCCGCATTGTCGATGATCCGGTTGACGATCATCTCCTCGGTCTCCAGGGGCACCTCGACCGAGTCGGTCGCCACCTCCGCGATCCGCCACGCCAAATGCTGCTCGCGCGGGAAGTGTTCCGCCGAACGATGGGTTCGGACGAGATGATTTTTCACGTTCCGGTCCTCCGACAGTTGTTGCGAATTTCGCTTCATTCGCACGCTAATCGCGAGAAGATTCGACCGGAATACCTCACAATTGCCTAATTTTGCGGAAACAGGACCTTGAGTTTGTAAAAGTTGCGGAAATGGTGCGTGCTAGGTTGTGGACGTGCGGAAGATGTATGCCGGCGGGCGGTTGCGCGGTCTGCGCGAACGACACGGACTCTCCCAATCGGCCATGGCGAAAGCGCTCGGGCTCTCGGTCAGCTACGTCAACCAGCTGGAGCACGACCAACGTCCCCTCACCGTCCCGGTGCTGATGCGTCTCAACGAGGCCTTCGATCTCGATATGGGGTTTTTCGCCACCGATGCCGACGCCCGGCTGTTGGCCGACCTGCAGGAGGTCTTCGTCGAGGACCCCGACGGCGCCGGTCTCACCACCGGCGAACTCAACGAGCTCGTCTCCCGTGTGCCCACGGCCGCGCGCGTGCTGATCGGTCTGCATCGGCGGCTGCGCGGCGCCACCGAACAACTGGAACGCCTTTCCGCCGAAATCGAGACACCCACGACCGATACCGGCATCACCATGCCGTACGAGGATGTGCGGGACTATTTCTACGACCACCGCAACCATATTCCGGAATTGGATATCGCGGCCGAGGAGCTCTTCGACCGCAATCGCCTCACCCTCGGCGGACTCGATCTGCAATTGGCCCGGTTGCTGCGTGAGCAGCACGGTATAGCGGTGCGCATCCGCACCGACGATCCGAATCGCCCCGGACCCAAACGGATTTTCGACCCCGCCGATCGGATCATCACCCTCGCCCGCCGGCTCTCTCCCGGCCAACGCGCCTTCCAACTCGCCACCCAGCTCGCCTTCCTCGCCCAGGGCGACACCCTGGACGATCTGTTGGCGCGCGCCGATTCGCTACCCGCCGAATCCCGAGGACTGCTGCGGATCGGGCTGGCCAACTATTTCGCCGGCGCGCTGGTGCTGCCGTATCGACGGTTCCTCGCCGCCGCCGAGAATCTGCGCTACGACATCGACCTGCTCTCGGCGCAGTTCGAGGTGGGCTTCGAAACGGTGTGCCACCGATTGTCCACCCTGCAACGCCCCGGCAGTCGGGGGGTTCCGTTCTTCTTCGTTCGCACCGACCGGGCGGGCAATATCTCCAAACGCCAGTCCGCCACCGCCTTCCACTTCTCGCGGGTCGGCGGCAGCTGCCCCCTGTGGGTGGTGCACGATGCCTTCGCCACCCCCGGTCGTATCCGCACCCAGATCGCCGAGATGCCCGACGGCCGGCGCTACCTCTGGTTGGCCCGCACCACCGGCGAAAGCGCTCCCGGTTATCTCACGCCCACCCGCGAGTTCGCCGTCGGTCTCGGCTGCGATATCGCCTACGCCGACAAGCTGGTGTATTCCCACGGCCTGCCGGTGGACGATCCCGGTGCCGCGGTTCCCATCGGTCCCGGCTGCAAGGTGTGCGAACGCATCGACTGCGCGCAACGCGCGTTCCCCCAGTTGGGTCGACCGGTTCGGGTGGACCCGGACCGGTCGGCACCGGTCCCCTACACACCGCTCGCCTGAGCGATCGGACCGGATCAGAACGGACGCTGGGTACGGATGATCTCGGCGAGGTAGGCGTAGTCGTCGGCACGGGCGGTAGAGGTGCGGAACACCAGGCCGAGGGTGCGTCCGGGCGCGGGGGCGGCGAAACGCGCGGTTTCGAGGGCGCCGCCCGTGGTTTCGGCCGCGACCGCCATCTCGGGGATCAGGGTGACGCCGAGTCCACCGGCGACGCACTGCACCACGGTCGACAGCGAGGCGGCACGGGTATCGCCGACCGCGCCCGGGTGGATATCCGCGGAGCGGCACAGTTCCAGGGTCTGGGCGCGGAGGCAGTGCCCCTCGTCCAGGAGCAGCATCGGTAGCGTGTTCAAAGCGCTCGGTTCGATATCGGTGCGGCCGGCGAGCTCGTGACCGGCGGGGACGACCAGTACGAATTCCTCGGTGTAGAGCGGAATCTCGGCCAGACCCGACGATTCGGTGGGCAAGGCGAGCACCGCGACATCGAGCACTCCCGCGCGCAGTTCGTCCAGCAGGCGGGCGGTTTTGTCCTCGACGATCTGCGGGGTCAGCGCGGGAAGTTTGCGTGTAGGGTGGGCAACAGCGACGGAAGGATGTACGGGGCGACGGTTGGGATGATTCCCATCCGGAGCACGCCGCCGAGGGTGTCACCGGTGGCCGAGGCCAGGAATCGGTCCGCCGCTTCCAGCGTGGCAGTCGCCGCGGGCAGCAGCCGCGCACCCGCCGCGGTCACCAATACCCGCCGGGTGCTGCGCTCGATCAGTTGCAAACCGAGGCCGTTTTCCAATGCGGCCAGCGCCTGCGATAGTGTGGGCTGACTCACATCGAGACGAGCCGCCGCCGTGCCGAAGTGCCGGTATTCGGCGACGGCAACGAAGGCACGCAGCTGTGAGAGGGTCGGCTGATAAGACTGATCGGGCATACCTATTAGTGTAGTGCAGCTAATCACCTTTGCCTTTTGGCGATTCTTCGGCAATATCTAGGTAGAACTATCCAGGCAGAACTTCCCCACCGGCCGGTCACCGACCGCGTCGGTACCACCGAAACAGACAACGGACAACGAAGGAGATTCGGGCATGCCCCTGCTGACCATCGGCGACCAGTTCCCCGCCTACGACCTCACCGCGGTGATCGGCGGTGATCTGTCCAAGATCGACGCTCAGCAGCCGGACGACTACTTCACTCGCGTCACCAGCAACGACCACCCGGGCAAGTGGCGGATCGTGTTCTTCTGGCCGAAGGACTTCACCTTCGTGTGCCCGACCGAGATCGCCGCTTTCGGCAAGCTGAACGACGAATTCGCCGACCGTGACGCCCAAGTGCTCGGCGTCTCCGTCGACAACGAGTTCGTCCACTTCCAGTGGCGGGCCCAGCACGAGGACCTGAAGACCCTCCCCTTCCCGATGCTGTCGGACCTGAAGCGCGAACTGGTCACCGCCACCGGCGTCCTCAATGCCGACGGTGTCGCCGACCGCGCCACCTTCATCGTCGACCCCAACAACGAGATCCAGTTCGTCTCGGTCACCGCGGGTTCGGTCGGACGCAATGTCGACGAGGTGCTGCGGGTGCTGGACGCCCTGCAGTCCGATGAGCTGTGCGCGTGCAACTGGAAGAAGGGCGACCCGACCATCAACGCCGCCGAGCTACTGTCCGCAAGCGTCTGAGAACGAAGGTAATTCGTGAGTATCGATAATCTGAAGAACTCGCTACCCGAGTATGCCAAGGATCTGAAGCTCAACCTCTCCTCGCTCGCCCGGACCACCGTGCTGAACGAGCAGCAGCTGTGGGGCACCCTGTTGGCCACCGCCGCCGCCACCCGTTCTGCGACCACCCTGCGCGAGATCGCGGAAGAGGCCGCCGACATCCTGTCCGCCGAGGCGTACAACGCCGCGCTCGGCGCCGCCTCGATCATGGGTATGAACAATGTGTTCTACCGGGGCAAGGCGTTCCTGGGCGGCCGCTACGACGATCTGCGGGCCGGTCTGCGCATGCAGATCATCGGCTCCCCGGGCGTCGACAAGGTCGATTTCGAGCTCTGGTCCTTTGCCGTGTCCTCGATCAACGGCTGTCAGCACTGCCTGGAGGCACACGAGCACACGCTGCGAGAAGCGGGCGTATCGCGTGAGGTGATCTTCGAGGCGCTGCGCGCGGCGGCGATCGTGGCCGGTGTCGGCCAGGCCGTGCAGGCCAACGAGGCGCTGGAAACCGCTTCGGTCTGACCTTCGGCCATCCCGCACGACGAGTGCGGGCCATATCCGGCGACCACCGCGCGGTGCGAACCCGACAACGGGTTTCCACCGCGCGGTGGTCTTTTTTATCCGAGCCTTCCGCCCCGACGACAGATACAGGAAGCGGTCGAGGTGTTCACACCTCGGCCACCACTCGACGTCGAAGCGATCTACCAACTCGAACGCGAGATCTTCGAGTTGCGACGTTCGGCGGCACCACTGATTGCGCCATTATCGACGCCACCCCGGCCCGCATCGCCGTGCGTCAGAACACCGATATGCGCAAGATCTCCGCACCCGTCGCGCTCGCCGCGGAGCCAACCCTGATCGCCGGCATCTACGGAACGAACTTCGGCCACATGCCCGAACCGAAACAGACCTGGGGTATCCCACCGTTCCGGTCGTCATGGTCCTGATCTGCGGTGGACCGGCCGTCCTGTTTCGCCGCAACGGCCGGCTGTGGCCTCCCGACCGGTATCGGGCGAACCGATTCAGCGAGCCGACGACCCCACGGAGAACACGGTGTCGATGAGGCGGGTGAAGCGGCGGGTGAGTTCGTCGGCCGACTCCTCCGGATGTTCGCGGGCCCATGCCATGATGGCGTCCACGATCGCGGTCCAGATACGGGCGAGGGCGTCGATATCGCGGTCGTCGGTATCGCCGAGCGCGTGCAGGAACCGGCGCACACCCGACAGGGCGTGGTCGGCGATCCGTTTGCGGTAGGCCCGAACCAGTTCCCCCACGGCACCGGTGTCGGGCGCGGTGGGGTCGTGCACGACGCGCCAGGCGGTGCGATCCGGACCGAGGGTGTCGAAGATGCCGTGGAGCGCATTGGCCGGCACCGCGAACGGCATTGCCCCACTGTCCATCTCGCGATCCAGCCGCTCGAGCAGCGGCTCGCCCACGTGGGTCAGGCATTCGGCGTACAGCTGCTCTTTCGAGGGGAAGTGCTGATACACCAGCGCCTTGGAGATGCCTGCCCGGGTCGCGATGGAGAGCATGGATCCTCCCGCGAAACCGCACTCGGCGAACTCACGCAGGGCCGCGGCCAGGATTTCTTGGCGGCGATCGTCGGAAGGCATGCCCTTGGTTCCCAGACCCGCGGCCGTTGACATGACCTTGAACTTACCCTACGGTCACTTCCACCGAAGTGACCGTAGGGTCACATCACACGGGTAGAAGAGGTACGCGGGCCATGTCCCTGTGGGAGCAGATCAACCAACCGGTGACCTATGCCATCCCGTTCTTCGTGCTGGCCATGGTGCTCGAGATCGCGGCGCTGCGCGGACACGACGACGACCGAACCGGCTACGAGAAGGTCGATGCGCGCAACAGCCTGATCATGGGCTTGGTATCGGTGTTCATCAGCGGCGCGGCCAAATTCGTGGCGCTCATCGCCTATGGCGTGCTGTATGTCCACGCACCCTGGCAGCTCGACCCGCGCAACCCGCTGTCGTGGCTCACCGTCATGGTGGGGGTGGACCTGCTCTGGTACCTCTACCACCGGGTGTCCCACCGCGTGCGACTGGTCTGGGCCGCACATCAGGTCCACCACAACAGTCGGTATTTCAACTACGCGACCGCGCTGCGACAGAAGTGGAATCCCTGGTTCGAACTGCTGTTCTGGGCGCCTCTCCCCCTGCTGGGGGTGCCCCCGTGGATGGTCTTCACCGCGTGGTCGTTCAACCTGATCTACCAGTTCTGGGTGCACACCGAAACCATCGGGACCCTGCCGCGCTGGTTCGAGTTCGTGTTCAACACCCCCTCGCATCACCGGGTGCACCATGCCAGCAATCCGGAATACCTGGACAAGAACTACGGCGGCATCCTCATCCTCTGGGACCGCATGTTCGGCACCTTCCGAGCCGAAACCTTCCGCCCCACCTACGGACTCACCAAGAACATCGACAGCACCGATATCCTCACCCTCCAGTACTACCAATTCGGCGCACTGTGGCGTGACCTGCGCTCCACCCGGCGCGTACGCGATTGGCTCGGCTACACCTTCGGTCCTCCCGGCTGGCAGCCCGACGACCGGGCGACCCCGACTCCCGCCGTCGGCGAACGACAGTGAGCACCTCGCATCGGTAGCGGGTGATACCCCGGCAGGTGGGTATACCGCGCACAGGACCGACCGAGCGGATCACCTCACTCCCCACAGGAGCCGAGGCGATCGCACATCACGACGGCCGCGCAGCACGACGACGAGGAGGAGTCCGAATGACGGGCGGACGTTACAACTACCTGTACCGGCGGGATCCCGAGGAGCTACTCGGCCTCGACGACGAGCTGACCGCCGTGCGCGAGCGGCTCGCCGAACTGGGCGCGGCGGATGTAGCGACCGAGATCGATGAGATCATCGCCGCGATCGACTCCTATCGCACCCAGGTCGAGCGGCGTATGGACAAGGTCGCGAGTGTGCTCCGCGCGGTGGAATCCCTGGACTCCGACGCCGGCGACGACAGCGACGTCGAGGAAGCGGTGGCCAGGTATCGGGCGCACGTGGACTGACGCCGCTATACCGCGTGTCCCGGCGGTATCAGGACCGGTGCGGAAGCGCGGCCGCCATCACCCGGCTCGCGCCGGCCTTCACCGAGTCCGGCAGCACATGCGCGACGGTGGACATCGCCCGGGTGCCCAGCGATCCGCCCACCACCTTCTGTTTGTCCTTCAACAGCGCGTCGACGCCCTGGCGGGCCACCCGCGCGGGATCCTCTTTGGGTCCGCGACCGACGGGGGTGTGCAGCACCCCGGCGCGGCGGAAGAAATCGGTGTCGGTGGGGCCCGGCATCAATGCGGTGATGTTCACCCCGGTTTCGCGGACCTCCGCGCGCAGGGCTTCGGCGAAAGACTGCACGAACGATTTCGAGGCGTGGTACACGGCCTGGCGAGCGCCCGGCATCATCGCAGCAACCGAGGAGGTGAACAGCAATCCGCCGGCGTCCCGGCGCACCATATCGCCGAGCACCAGTTTGGTCAGATGCACCGTGGAGCGCACATTGAGCGCGATGATGTCCAGTTCGTCGTCGAGGTCGGTCTCGGTGAACGCGCCACCGCGTCCCACCCCGGCGTTCAACGCCACGGCGTCGAGCGGACGCTCGTCCTCCGTCGCAGCCGAATACAGCTGTTCCACCCCTTCCGGGGTGCGCAGGTCCACCTGAACGGCCCGCACCTCGACACCGGGCCGGCGAACCGAATCGGCGGCCTCCTCGATCGCCGCGTCCTCGGCGGCCATCACCACATCGAAACCACGTTCGACGAAGGCCTCGGCCAGTTCGCGGCCGATGCCGCGCGAAGCGCCCGTAACCAGGGCGAGTGGGCGTGTGTCGGTCATGTCCCGCGGCTACCCCGGACCGCGCGGGTCATGCCCGGTGTCGGTGTTCTTTCCGATTACGGCCACCGTGATCGGATTGTCCACCATGAAGCGGGGTCGGGAGGAGAACGCGGACGGTATCTGCCGATACTCGCTGGTGGCGCCATGCGGTGATCTATCAAGTGATCTATCGGATCTATATCCGCAGTTTCGCCGACAGCGACGGTGACGCGGTCGGCGCGCCGCCCACCTGGGTGCTCTCCGGTCACGACACCACCCGGCATGTCACCCGGTACGGGCGGCCGTGCACCCGGGGAGAGGGATCGCGGCTTCAATCGCCCGAACCCGTCGATCGGGTGTTTGGACTGCGGCGCGCGTGGGCGGCATTGCTACTGATGCTCGCGCTGTCCGGCGGGGTCTACCTCTATCGGGGTGAGGAACTCGGTCCGGAAGAGCTCGAAGATCTTCCCGAGGAGGCACTCCAGGACCCCACCTGGCAGCGTTCCGGGCATACGGTGCGCGGCCGGGACGGCTGTCGTGTGCCGCTACCGTGGCGGGGCACTCGGCCACCGTTCGGGTTCGGGCCCGGCGATACGCGCCCCTGGCTACCGCAACCTCGACATTGGGCCTTGCGGACGGTCGAACGCCAAGAGTCGGATCCGAACTCGATGCTCACCCTCTACCGCGCCGCATTACACCTGCGCGCCCACCATCCGGCACTCGGCGCGGGCCGTGGTCGTGGGCGCCCGCCTCGATTCACGGGGCGTGGCCACTCGGCCGACCACGTTCCCACACCCAGCGCCCCGCAAGCCCCACCAACAGGCCGACGACGACACCGATCAGGGTTTCGAGTCCACGCTCGAATACCAGCTCACCCACCGGGGTGGGGGCGCCGAAGGCGGTCATGAGCAGGGCCAAAGGGGTGACGAAGACCAGCGCGAGGGCATAGTTGCGGCCGACGAACAGCTCCGCCCCCACCTGCAGCACCGTGGCGACGAGCACCAACGTCAGATCGGACAGGTCGGGAGCCAGCACCGCGAAGGACAGCCCGAGCCCGATGAAGGTGCCGATCAGTCGGTGCGCGCCGCGCACGAGTTGACCGGTGATCGTCGGGGCGGCGAGAGGCACGACGGCACCGACCATCGCCCAGTAGGGGCGACCGATATCGCTTGCGGTGGCGATACCGCCCGCGATGGCGACACCGATACCGGATAGCGCCACCTGCCGCCACACCCCTTCGGTCGACCCTCCGATAGGCGGGTTGGGTTCGGCTATCGACGCCGTCCTGCGCACCCGGGCCACGAGGGCGCCGGCATTGCCGACCGCCAGGGCGAACAGCGCCGAACCCCCGGCGATGACGGCGGCGACCGGAACGGCGGCGAGGGTGCCCGGAACGGCGGCCACCGCCGAGAAGGCGAAAACCGGGAAGAGCGAGCCGGGCGGATGCCAGTTCTGCCGGAACGACAGATAGGTCGTCACGACCGCGACCACAGTGGTGATCGGAACCGAGAGCCACGACCGGGCCGGGGAGATCGCCACGACCGCGCCCAACACCACCATGACACAGAGGACGGTTCCTGCGGTGGCCTGCAGCACCATACGCGGCCGGTCCACTCGCTCCCGCCCGTAGAGCGAGGTGAAGGCGCCGAACACGGCGTAGATCGACCATTCCGGGTGCCCGAGAAGTTGCAGGAGCAGCAAGGGAACCAGTACCGAGATACCGGCTCGGGCGGCCACTCGATGCGCTCCCGCGTGCGGTCCGATATGCAGAATCTGTTCCAGCACGGTGGGCTGTTGTTCCGGACCGGTGGTCAAGACCTCCCCTTCCGGTATGTCGACGACGAGTTCGGGATCTTTCCGGGCGGGCGATATTCCGGGCCGAGAACACTCGGCGACCGAGGCCCGTGACCGGTGAATCGGTTACGCCACGGTCGGGGCGGGTCGGTTCGGGGTGCGGGTCATACCTTTCCGGTCGTAGAAGGCGGTGACCAGAGCGCCGAAGATCAGGCCGAAGGCCAGCCCGAACACTGCCATCCAGGTGCCCCGCTCCAGCCCGGAGGCGCCGTGGGCGTTGAAGTAGAGGACAGCGCGCACACCGAGGAATATCTGGTGCATGGGCTCGAAGGTGGCGAGCCAGGAAAGGTATCTCGGGGTGGCCTCGATCGGTACCGTCCCACCGGCCGAGGGCAGTCCGAGAACGACGAACACGATCAGGTTCAGCAGCATGCCCGCCGAGCCGAATGCCGCCAGAACCGACAGGGCGGTAACGCCCACGGCGAGGATGGCCAGGGTGCTGTAGAGGAACAGGGCCAGTGGGCGATCGACCGGCATGTCGAGGAGCGCGGTGACGCCGAGGAACACCGCCGATACGATCGGCGCGGCCACGGCGAGCGTGCCCCATTTCATCAGCAGGGTGCGCAGCCGGGACAGCGGGGTGGGCGGGTAGTGCACATACCAGGGGCCGTACTCGGTGGGGGTGAAGCCCAGCGCCGAGTCCACCATGATGTTGATGATCATCGCACCGGTGAATCCCGCCAATAGTAGAAGCAGGGTGTAGAAGAACGCCGACAAACCGTCGCCGGTGCCGTCCGGCAGCGGCCGATACGGGTCGATGACCACCTCGATGGGTTTTTCCAGTGCCAGCCGACTCGCTCCGGACAACTGGGGGGCCGACGCGCCGGGCGTGGAGTCGAGTTGGGCCCGGACGGTCTCGGTGAGCTGCCGTCCGACCTCGGCATTGACCTGCTCCATGGCCTGATCGGCGATGCGCAGCATGATCTGGGTGGCGTAGGTGCCGGTGCGGGGATTGGTCTGCACGGTGATGACGGGTCGACTCACTTCACCGGGGACCACACTGGCGGTACCGAGTATCGCCAGGCGCTTGGTCAGGTCGCTCGGAATGATGATGGCGCCGTAGATATCACCGTTTCGCTGCATATTCTGCGCTTCGGTGATCCCCACCACCCGGAGATCGATCTTGTCCGCGGGAATTTTCGTCATGAGCGCTTCGGTGATCTGATCACCGATATCGAGCTGCCGATCGCCGAGTTTGTCCCCCTCGTCCCGATTCACCAGCGCGATCGGGAAATCGTGCAGGTTGTCCTCGGGACGTACCACATAACCGAGGTATGTCGTGGCCAGTAACGCCATCAACAGGGTGACCACCGCGACGGGTGAAAGCCAGGAACGAATCCGAAGCCGCCGCCTGGTCGCGGCGTGGTCGCGGCCGGAGTCGGCGGTGCCGGTCTCGGCTGCCGGGCCCGACGCGGACTCGGGTTCCTTCGTTCCCATATATCACTCCTCGTGGTCGGCCGGTCGGTGGTTCGACGCTCGTGCCCCGGTACCGACCGCATTCTCGGGCATCGATATCGGTACGTTCTCGAATCACAGTCCGAGGGGCGAACCGAACGCAATTCTCGAATACCACATGTGACCACTGGCACTACCGACACCGGATCCGACGGGCCGTGACGGACGAAACAGCGCACCCAGGGGCAACGGTCCGGCTTTCGAGGTCGCGGTCCATTCGCGATTTCACGGTACCGACCGTCGACGCGGGAAACCGATCCGGGTTTCCCCCGCCGGCGTCCGGGCAACCGGCCACCATGAACGCCGACAAAACGACTCCCGGGACATCCACCTCGACACCGATGCAACCCGGTGCGCACTCCCGCGCCCTCGTCACGGAGGAAGATCTGCGGCGCTTGCTGACCGCCGACGAGCCGAACGCGCGCCTCGTCCTCGAAGAGGGACGGATACGACTCGAAGGTTCCACTGCCGAACCCGAAGGGATGCTCGTCATCTCACGCACCGATCTCCTGGCCCGGATCGGTGACGCCCCCGACCCCACGGCCCTGACCGAGCAGGCCACCGAACTGGACAACGAAATCCGTCTCATGGGCGCGTGACGAATCGGAGATCCGGCCTTCCGATCGAACACCGCGCTCGCCGACGGAACGCCCGCCGATCCGTTCGGGCTTCCAACTCTCGGTCGAGCACGTCACCGGGGGTGCCCACGTTTGTTCGGCAGCCCGACGGGTAGTGACCACGGTGGAGTCGAACCGCTTTTTCGCGGCCGACCGGATACAGGCGCACCACGCATTCGGCGGCGGGCCGGGTAGAGCCCGGCCGACTCGGGCGGCACGGATCCCGCTCGACAACCGAGAGAACATCGGGCCGGCTCACCACGACCGACCGACTCGATATCTGTCATTCCCGGTGTCGGATCACCTATCCGCGTGCACACCTGTATGCGGCACGAAGCGAGGAGGAAGAACATGTCCCAGCGGACCGAACAAATCATCGGTGACACCGTCTACGATCCCAACGGCGACAAGATCGGCAAGGTCAAACGCGTCTACGTCGACAATATGTCCGGAGAGCTCACCTGGGCGGCCGTCAGCACCGGACTGTTCGGCACGGATTCTCTGGTACCGCTGTCCGGGGCCGGTATGCGGGAGGACAAGGCCGGAGGGTTGCAGGTGCAGGTGCCCAAGGAGGCCGTCAAGTCCGCTCCCCGGATGGAAGGCGACGGTCTGATCACCCCGGAGGCCGAGGACGAGTTGTTGATCCACTACGGTATGGACCCCCGCCATACCGGTCGGGACGATTACAACCCCACGGCCGGACAGACCGGCACCGCGGCGCAGAACCGTGGCCTCGGACAGGAGGAACGCGCGGACCGACCGCGCCCGGGCGAATATATCGACCCCGCCTCCGGACCGCGTTCCGAAGAGCAGCTCGATATCGGGACCGAGCGCGAGGAGTGGCGACGCTGACGGGAGCGTCCATCTCGGCTCCGCTCGGCCACACGTCGCCGGGCACCCCGCACGAAAACCCCTCCGGACCGGACCGGAGGGGTTACGTATGACCCGGCTCCCGGCGTGCTTGCAGTTTCGGGTGACGGAGAGACATTCTCGTCAGCGAGTGGACTGCTCGGCGAGGCCGTGGCCTGCGTTCGTCTGCGCGACGATCGCCGCTCCCATCCAGCGCCGCAGATAACGCCGCAACTCGTCGTCGCCGCGCGGTGGGTTGCCCGGCGAGATGAAGAACGACTGCATGGTGCGCAGAATGTATTCGACGAGCTCGGGTAGGGATTCGTCGTCGTATCCGTAGTGCTCCCAGTCGACGTCGAAACGTCGGATCATGGTCATACCGAAGGCCTTCGCCTCATCGGATGTGATGCCGTCGCTGTGGACGTCGGGATATCTGCCGGTGAGCAGCAGGCCCAGGTGGGGTGTGCGGCGCACCTCGGTGAGGGTGAAGACCACGGCCTCGGTCATCGCGTCCACCGGCTCCGTCCGACCGCGCACGTGATCGGCGAGCCGGTCGAGGAATCCGTCGACCGATGCGATGGCCGCGGCCTTCATCAGCGCTTCCGCACTGGGGAAGTACCGGTACACGGTCTGCCGGATGACCCCCAGGGATTCGGCCACATCGGCGATACCGATCTCCGAACCCGTGCGAGCGATCAGTTCCACAGCAGCGGCGACGATCCGACGTGACGCTTCCTCGTCGCTGTCCGGTGGGCTGCCGCCCCATCCGCGTCTGCGTGCCACCGCCCCGCTTTCTCGGCTCGAAACCGAACCGGCCGTACGTCCTTCCCATGGAAGGCTCCCTGACCAGTTCCTGGTCAGGGCCCCTGACGCTATCACAGGCTCCACCTCCACCAATGGCGCGGGATGGAATGTAAACCAGAAAACTGATCATACATATAGACAGTTGTGTGTATGGTTACTTTCGTCGTGGCGGCGCCGAGCGCCCACCGCATCCGTCAGACGAGGTAGGAACAGTGACCGATCTTCAAGTCCGAAAGATGAACTTCGCGTTCGACGAATACGACGTGCCGTTCCTGTGGAATCCGGAGAATCCGGCCTTCTCGAGCATGGCCAATGCGGTCTCGTTCCTGGCGATCGGCTTCGAGAAGATGATCGTGAACATGATCCTGCAGGCCAAACCGCTGATCACCGATCCGGCGGTGGCCGAGGAAGCCGACGCGTTCATGCGGCAGGAAGGGCAGCACTCGACCGCGCACCGCCAGCACGTCAAAGGACTCATCCGCAACTATCCGGGGTTGCAGGAAACACTCGACGAAGTGATCGGCGCCTTCGACGAACTCACCCGCAGCACCACCCTCGAATATCGCCTCGCCTACACCGCCGACCTGGAGGCGACATTCACCCCGGTGTTCAAGCTGATGCTCGACAACGATGCGGCGCTGTTCCGTCCCGGCGACGATCGGGTGGCATCACTGTTCATCTGGCATTTCGTCGAAGAGGTCGAACATCGCAGTTCCGCGCTCATCATTTTCGACTCCGTGGTCGGCAGCGACGTCTACCGAATGCGCAAGGCTCCCTCGGTCTTCAAACATGTCCTCGATGTCGTCGAGCTGGCCTCGGCGGGCTTCAACAAACATGTGCCGCTGGAGGAACGCAAGGTCGACGCACTGGCCATGTTCGCCAGGTACCGACGTATGCAGACCTTGCGCAAACTGATTCCGGGACTGCGGCCGGCCGACAACGGACCGATGCTGCGGGCCTTCGACGTGCTACCGCTGCGCGAACAGCTCGTCGCACTGGCCGGCATCATCCGCAGCCAACTGCCCCGCCACAATCCCGCCCACGAGAAACTGCCCGCGCTCGCCGGTGAATGGTTCGAACGCTACGACGCCGGCTACGACGTCCAGCGTTGGTACACCGCTGAGACGACCGCGTCCTAGGAGCCGTAATCATGGCCGAACATTGCTCCGCCACCTTCGCCCGGCTCGCGACGGAACTCGGTTTCTCCTGTGAGGAGGCCGGCGGGCTCGTCGAATTCCGCAGCCCTCTCACCCTGGAGAACTGGACCCTGCCGGTTCTCGAACTCACCATCGTCATCGGTGCGATACTCGCGCTCGCGCACGCCGTGGCGCGACTGCGCCGCCTCGGCGACCCCACCAATGTGGTGCTGTGGTTCGGCGCCACCGCCTATCTGTTCATCATCGAGCCCCCGCTGTACTTTCCCGCGGCGTTCGGCATCGAAGAACACGTGGACACGATGTTCGCCCACAATGTCTTCACCATCGATTTCCTCTGGGGCAGACTGCCGCTCTACATCATCGCGATCTATCCGTTCATGGCGACGGTCTCCTTCGACATCGTGCGCATGCTCGGCGTGTTCCGGCGCTACGGAGTGCTCATCGGCGCCGCCTGCGTCGGCTTCGTGCATCACGCGTTCTACGAGATCTTCGATCATCTCGGCCCACAGTTGCGGTGGTGGGAGTGGTCGACCACCAACCCGATCAACCAGCCCATGTTCGATGCGGTACCGCTGCCCAGCGTGGTCGTGTTCGCCGCCCTGTGGCCGATGTCCCTGGCCCTGTGCGTCCAGTGGTTCGTGGGGCGCCACATCGATCGAGGGCGCGGCTTCTCCGGAATCGAATTGCTCTGGCGCACCATCATGATCGGCCTGCTCGCCTCGACGGGCACATTCGTGCTGCCGATCCCGGCGACCGTACTCGGTATGGGCAGCACGGTGGTTCGGGGAGTGACCTACGCATTGGAACTGATCGCGGTCTCGGTGGTGGCGATCATGATTCTGTTCCGGCAATGGTCGCGGTTGCGCCGGGAACCGGTGGAGGACCCGGAATACACCAGCGAGTTCGCCCGACGGTACGGCGTGGTGTACCTGGGCGTCATGGCGGTTCTGTGGGCGAGCGCGTTACCCGACTTCTTCGCGGCCGTGGACGGTGTCACCGACAATGGTGATCCCCTCGGCAACCTCTGGTACACCACGGCGTGTTTCGCCGTCGCGATACTCTGCCTACTCGCGGTGTTCACCGCGCCGGCCCGTAGGACCGCGGCGACGGGAACGGGCGGCGAAGTGGTCGGCGCGCCCGGCCGGTGATCCCCGCTCGACACCCGACATTTCTCGAAACCGACCATCGATACCCGGGCGATCGGATCAGATGACGGGAGGGGGGATTCGGGTGTAGGTCACCGGTGCACTGATCCCGCCGGGTGTGGTGACGGTGATCGGGGTCGGCCCGGCCGCTCCCGCAGGCGCGACGGCGACGAGGTGGTTGTCGGAGACGGCGGCGAATGCAGCGGGTGTGGCGCCGAACAACACCGCGTTCGTCCGGGCGAGGGCGCTTCCGGTCAAGGTGACCGTATTGCCCCCGGCGGTGGGGCCTTGGCCCGGATTCGACTCCGTGACGGTCGGCGTGGGCAGGTAGGTGTAGGAAATGGCGTTACTCGTCCCACCGGGGGTAGTGACGGTGACCTCCACCGTCCCCGTTCCGGGAGGAGTTGTCGCGGTGATCAGACCGGCCGAGACCACGGTGAACGAAGCCGCCGGAGTCACACCGAAATGCACCGCCGTGGCCGCGACGAGGTCGGTGCCGGTCAGCGTGACGGTATCGCCGCCCGCGAGCGGACCCGAATCGGGGACGATGCCGGTGAAGGCAGGAGTGTTGAGGTAGAAGTAGGAGCCGGCGAGGGTGCCGCTGCCGCCCGGGGTGACCACGGTGATATCGACGACCCCGGCACAGCCGGCGGGGACCGTCGCGGTGATCTGACCATCCGAGACCACGGTGAACGAGACCGCCGGAGTCACACCGAAACGCACCATGGTGGCCCCGGCCAGATTCGCACCGGTCAAGGTGACCGTATTCCCACCTGCCGTGGGACCCTGGTTCGGACTCACACCGCTCAGGGTGGGCGCCGCGACATAGGTATAGGAAATCCCGTTGCTGGTGCCGCTGGGCGTGGTGACCGTGACCTGCACCGTCCCCGCCCCGGGGGGAGCCGTCGCGGTGATCTGACCGGCCGAGACCACGGTGAACGAGACCGCCGGAGTCACACCGAAACGCACCGCGGTGGCGGTGGCCAGATTCGCACCGGTCAAGGTGACCGTGTTCCCGCCCGATGTGGGGCCCTGGCTCGGGCTCACACCGCTCAACGACGGAGCACCGGCGTAGGTATAGGGAACCCCGTTGCTGGAGCCCTCCGGGGTGGTGACGACAACCTGCACCGTTCCTGTTCCGGGAGGAGCGAGCGCGGTGATCCGGGTGGGGGAATCGATGGTGAAGATAGTGGCGGTACCGCCGAACAGCACCGACGCGGGCCCGACGAACCCGCTACCGGTGATGATCACATTGTTACCCCCCGCGGTGGGGCCCGAGGTCGGAGACAGGGACGTGATGGTGGGAGGCATGATCATGCTCCTTCGGCAGTGGTCCGCGGTGTCGATTCGGTTGCGCTGACAAATATTTCGGCCGCGACGAGTGACGGCGTGAGGGATGGCCCGCCTCGGCCCCGAGCAAGGAATGGACTCGCTCGGGGCCGGCGTCGTCCGATGGCCGGCGGGCCACACGGCCCGGACGACGTCAGATACCGGGTCCGGCGACGTAGGTGAAGGCGTCGGTCCCGGTGGCACTGCCCCCACCGGTGGTGATCACGACGTCGACGGCACCGGCGGTTCCCGGTGGGGTGACCGCGGCGACCGAGGTATCGGAGATGACCGAGAACGGCGCGGCAACATCGTCGAAGGTGACCGTTTGGGTGGTTGTCAGGCCGGTGCCCGAAATGGTCACCGCGGTGCCGCCGGCCGTGGGACCGGAATCCGGGGACAAGGTACCGATGGTCGGCTCGTCGACATAGGTGTAGGACAGACCGTTGTTGGTGCCGCCCGCGGTGGTGACCTCGACTCCCACCGCTCCGGCCGCCGCGCCCGCGGGCACGGTCACGGTCAACTGGCTGTCGTTGACCACGGTCGGAGTGGCAGCGTTACCGCCGAAGCTCACCGAGGTGGCAGTGGACAAACCGGTTCCGGTGATGGTGACCGTGTTACCGCCCGCGGTGGCGCCGGAGACCGGGGACAGGGTGGCCTTGAACGGCGCCCCGACATAGAAGAAGGACAGCGGGTTGCTGGTTCCTCCCGGAGTTGTCACCGTCACCGGAACGGTGCCCGCCCCGGACGGGGCGACAACCGTGACCGAGGTGGGGGTGTTGTCCGTGATGGTGGCCAACTTGGAGCCGAAGTGCACAGCGATGGCATCGGCGAGATTCGTACCGGTGATGGTGACGATCGTTCCGCCTCCGGTCGATCCCTGGTTGGGAGAAATGGGCATGGAACAGCCTTCCTGGACGATCTTCCCTCGGGTGAGGACCCGAATTTGCTTGAGGCCCGCCGATTTCCATTAACCTCCCGGAAACACCACACAACAAGACCTGTATTGATCCGGTTTTGTCCGTTTTCGTTCTCCCGAAGCACCGTTCGGATCACCGGAGCCCCACCCTGAGGGATTTCGATCCGATCGCTCTGTCACACAGCGTGATCCGCGGCGGTCGACACCTCCGCCACCATCCGGGCCGGCAACGCACCGAAACGATTACCCGGGCGCCGATATCGAAGCGGGTTCGGGCACTCCCGCACCCCGAGGCGGCCGAAGCGACCGTCCTCTGCACCGACCGTCCTCTGCACCGACCGTACAGGCGAAAACGGACGAAAACGGAATGCAAGAAGCATTGCCTCGCAACCGATTCAGAGGCATTAATGAAAGAGCGGGTCAAGTAGTCGGGCAATCATCGCCCGGTGCACGAGGAGCATCACTGTAGCCATCAGGAGGCAGCGCACCATGCCCACCATCACTTCTCTCTCCCCGACCTCCGGACCCACCACGGGCGGCACCCCCGTCACGATAACCGGCACCGACTTCATCGGCCCGCTGACCGTACGGTTCGGCGGTACCGCAACTGCCTTCACCATCGACTCCACCACCCAGATCACGGCCATCGCTCCCGCCGGCGCGGCCGGTACGGTGCAGGTCACCGTCACCACCTCGGCAGGTACCAGCAACGGCGTCGACTACACCTATATCGCGGTGCCCGCCCTGAACAGCATCTCCCCCAACCAGGGCCCCACCTCGGGTGGAACGACGGTCACCCTCACCGGTTCGGGACTCACCGGCGCGACCGCCGTCGCTTTCGGTGCCGCCCTGGCCACCTCGTTCACCGTCGACTCCGACACCCAGATCACGGCGATCGCTCCCGCCGGGACGGGGATCGTTCCGGTCACCGTCACCGGGCCGGGTGGGACCAGCAATGCCGTCCCCTACCTGTATGTCATTCTTCCGGCCATCACCGCCGTCGAACCGACCGCAGGCCCCACCTCGGGAGGAAACTCCGTGGTGATAACCGGTACCGACTTCATCGGTCCGCTGACCGTACGGTTCGGCAACACCGCTACCGTTTTCACCATCGATTCCTCGACCCAGATCACGGCGGTCGCTCCCCCCGGATCGCCGGGCACGGTGCAGATCACGGTCACCGGTTCGGGCGGGACCAGCAACGGTGTGACCTACACTTATGTCGGGGTACCTGTGTTGACCGGTATCGCCCCCGACTCCGGACCGGCAGCGGGTGGTACGGCGGTGGTTCTCACCGGAACGGGACTGTCCACCGCATCCGGGGTGAACTTCGGTGCAACACCGGCCACCTCGTTCACCGTCGATTCCGATACCCAGGTCACGGCGGTCGCTCCTGCGGGGACCGGAACGGCGCAGGTCACTGTCACCACCCTGGGTGGAACGAGCAACGACCTCTCATTCATATACACCTGAGAGTCGACTCGACCGGGCCGGCGGCAGTTGACGCCGGCCCGGTCGGCTTGCGGTTGAGCGAACAACTACAGAATTTTCGTCATTGTGGACGAAGGTTGCAGGGGTAAAGGGGGTTTCGTTGGCAACCGTACTGAAAGTTCTACTGGAGGAAAGACATCTCAAAAGTCATCCGGATTTCCTCGCCGCATACGACAGGTGCGCCGCACAGCTCGATCCGTCGATACCGCCGGGATACGGGCCCGCCAAGGCACAGTATTACCAGTGGCTGTCGGGCCGCATGGTGGGGCTTCCGCGTGACCATCACTGTCGGGTACTGGAGAAGATGTTTCCGGGTTGGACGGTCGAGGGCCTGTTTCAACGGGCCGACCCGACCACGACCACCGGCCGATCGCATCGAGTGGACACTCCCGTACCCGACGTCCGACTCGAATCGTTGCTCGGAACCGAAATGATCACCACCGGGGCGACTCTGGTATATCCGGCCTTCGAGTTGACCGGGCAATCCGTGAACGCACTGCGAACAGCGGGGATTCCTCCCGAACACATCCTCGGGAAGAAGGACGGGGCGTACCCGGATCGGCACCACCTCGACAATACGAAATTCGTCCCGGAGAACGAGGTTCGTGGACTGCTGTATGTATTCTCGCTGATCGGGCGATACCCGACCATTCCGACCACGGTGCACAGTGACGACGAAGTCGTGAACCGATGCGACCGACCGTTCATCAGTTTCGGGCTGAGCAGTAACGACTGCACGCACGAGTATGTCGAAACCATGAAGCGCCCACTGTTCACCATCGGAAAACGGATCGCCGAAGACGGCTCGTACCTGGAGTACGTGCGACTGTCCGACGGAAAACACTACGACTCGAGCGATGGCCGCAATCTCGGCATGATCGCCAGAGTGCGACCGAATCCCGACGCACACCCCGACCGGTATTGGATATATTGCGCGGGTCTGGGCCCGCGTGGCACCGCTGGAGCGGGCTGGTATCTCGCCAACAACTGGCGGCCGCTACAACAGCGTGTCGGTGATCGAGAGTTCGTGGCGGTCGTCGGTGTTCATCAGCGCTCCGACCGGGCGACCGGCCTGGAACATCTGCTGGTCGAACCAACCGGATGACTTGGGTCGTATGCCGACGTCGGTGAAAGTTGTCGGCGTCGGCATACGAGCGAAGCCAGGGTTGTGCGACAAGCCGGTGTCGCACAACCCTCCGCAGCCGCCGGCCGAGTCAGGACCGCACGGCTCGGCGGACCGCATCGTCGGCGGCCATCGCATCACGCAAACTCTTCGGCCGCATATCCGTCCAGCTCTTCTCGACGTACTCGATACAGGAGGCCCGGTTGTCCTCCCCGAAGACGACCCGCCATCCCAGCGGGACCTCGGCGAAGGTCGGCCACAGGGAATACTGCTCCTCGTTGTTGATCAGGACGAAGAATCTGCCGTCTTCGTCGTCGAAGGGATTGGTACTCATTTCACCTCTCTGCGAACTGTCATTGGGTATGGGCGAAGAAGCACTCGAATCCGACCATTCCGCTCCCGGGCTCCCCATCCACCGGCTCGGATATTCTCCCGGGAAGCCGCTGTCCGTCCTCCTTACTCGAATCGGTCGGCGTCGCTCATGAACTTCTCGAGGAGCGGCCCGACAATGGCGAGCACATGCCGGTGGCTCATCTCGAGATGACGGGCATCGATGACCGTGTTGTGCACACCGCCCGTGACGTAGGGACGCCACGCCTGTGCGAGAGCCTCGTGATCCGCATGCTCGCGTCCCGCGGTGAAGAAAACCAGGTCGCCGTCGAAGAGCTCCGGGCGGTAGGCGTCGGCGATGACGTCCGCGGTTTCGAAGCTCTCCATGATGCGGTCGGCCTGCTCGGTGGTGAACAAACCCGTATTGATCACCTGGTCCCGAACGATGGCCCACGCTTGTTCGTGGGTCTGCGCCGTCATGTCCTCACCGAGGTCGAACAGCTCCCGCCAGCCACCGAGCAGGTCGGCTATCAACTCTCCTGGAGCGGGATCGGCCGCGGATGTGGTTGTCGAGGTATCCGGTGCGCCGACAGCACTGTCCAGCAGCGCCAGCATGCCGACCGGTTCGCCTTCCTGCTGGAGCCGCACGGCCATGGCATGCGCGATCTGGCCGCCCAACGACCATCCGAGCAGGTGATACGGTCCGCTCGGCTGGGCGCGCCGAATCTCGGCCACATAGCGTTCGGCCAGCTCGTCCACCGATTCCGCGCGCGGCTCCCCCGTGGTGACATGGGGATCCTGCAAACCGAACACGGGCCGATCCTCGTGCAGGAATTCGACCAGACCACCGTAGAACCACGCCAGGCCGCCGGCGGGGTGCACACAGAAAATGGGTGGTCGCGTCCCGCCGGCCCGCAGTGGAAGCAGCACCCGTAGACCGGCGCTGCCCTCCGCGTCGTCGGCGCGCCGCGCCAGGGCCTGGGGAGTGGCGTCGTCGAACATCCACGGCAACGAGACCGTCACACCGCGGGTGCGCAGCTCGGTCACCACCATGACGGCCAGCAGCGAGTTACCGCCCAGATCGAAGAAACTGTCCGCCACGCCGACCGTCGGGACAGCCAATACCTGCCGGTACACATCGCAGATCAATTTCTCCGTATGGGTCCGGGGGGCGACGAAGTCGGTGCCGGTGATATCGAAGGTCGGCGCCGGCAACGCCTTGCGGTCGAGTTTGCCGTTGACCGTGAGCGGCAGCTCGGGCAGTACCATGACCGCCGACGGCACCATATAGCCCGCGAGTGTCTGTGCGGCGGTCTCCCGGACCTGCACCGGATCGATCCGCTGCCCCTCGGCGCCCACCACATAACCGATGAGCTGCCCGACTCCGCTCTCGTGACGGTGCACCGTAGCGGCGGCTCCGGTCACACCCGGATGCCGGAGCAGAGCCGACTCGACCTCACCCAGTTCGATGCGGTAACCCCGCAATTGCACCTGGGCGTCGGCGCGGCCGACATACAGCAGCTCCAACCCGTTCGCCGCTATCCGCCACCGACCGATATCCCCAGACCGGTACAGCCGGGCGCCGGCCGGATCGAACGGATTCGCCACGAAGCGGGCCGCCGTCGACGCCGGGGCGCCCAGGTATCCCCGGGAGAGCTGGCCACCGGCCACATAGATTTCCCCGGCGACCCCGATCGGCACCGGCCGCAACCGCTCGTCGAGCACATACACCCGCATTCCCGGCAGCGGCGAACCGATGCCCACCACATGCGGATCGGTGACCTCGGCGAAGGTCACGTGCACGGTCGTCTCGGTGATTCCGTACATATTGATCAGTCGCGGTGAATCCGGAGCATGTGCCGCGAACCAGTCGGTCAACCGCACCGGATCCAATGCCTCACCACCGAAGACGACATACCGTAAGGCGAGATCCGGCTCCCCACGACCGGATTCGCGCCGGTCACATTCGGCCGCCGCGAATCCGTAGAAGGCCGACGGGGTCTGACTCAACACCGTCACCCGCTCGCGCGCCACCAGGTCGACCAGTGCCTCCGGTGTTCTGGACACGGCATGGTCGACAACCACCAATCGCCCACCGGACAGCAGGGCGCCCCACATCTCCCATACCGCGAAATCGAAGGCATAGGAATGGAACAGCGTCCACACATCGTCGGGTCCGACGTCGAAACGTTCCGCCGTGTGGGTGAACAGGGTGATCGCTTCGCGGTGGGCGACCGCCACCCCCTTGGGGCGACCGGTGGAGCCGGATGTGTAGATCACATAGGCCACGTTCTCCGGGCGGATGTTCGGCAGCGGCGGGTACGGTTCCGCCGATCCGTCGTCGACGCATCCGTCGATGAGCACCACGGGAAGCGGGGGCTCCGGTAGCGCCGGGGCGGTCTCCGCGGAGGCCAGCACCACCGCGGGCGAGGCATCGTCGAGGATGAACCGCAGCCGCTGCGGTGGGTAGGCGATATCCAACGGCAGATAACCCGCGCCCGCGCGAACCACCGCGAGCAGCCCGGCGACCAGGTCGACCGAACGCGGCAGGGCGACGGCCACCAGTGTTTCCGGCCCCACACCGTGCTCGAGCAACTGTGCGGCAATGCGCGCGGCCCGACGATCCAGCTCCGCATAGGTCAGGCTGGTCACCCCATCGGATACCGCGACCGCGTCCGGATGCTCGTCGACCCGGGCGGCGAACAGGTGCGCGAGTGTGGTGTCCGCGACCGGTGCTCCGTCGTGTCCGGCCGCGTCGAGCAGCGCGCGCCGCTGGTCGGGATCGACAAGGTCGATATCACCCACGAGCATCTGCGGATTCGCGGTGACCTCCTCGAGAATCCGCACGTATGCGTGCGCGAACCAGGTCATCGTCCGTTCGACGAAGAGATCCGCCGCGAATGTCAGGCGTCCCAGCATGCCGTTCGGGCGGCTGCGTTCGTCGAATCGTTCGACGAGCTTCACGTTCAGATCCGCCTGCGCCTGATCGAAAATATCCTCGATCGGTTCGACGGTGAGATCCGGCAACCGCAATGCGGCCTCGCTCAGGTTCTGGACGTCCAGCGTCACCTGGTAGAGCGGCAGGTGCGCGGTCGACCGGGGCGGATTCAATGCCTCCACAACCTGTTCGAAGGGCACATCCGCATGCCCGAACGCGGCCAGATCGGTTTCCCGCACGGCGGCGAGCAACTCGGCGAACGACTGCCGCGACCTCACCCGCGAACGCAACACCAGGGTGTTGACGAACATACCGATCAGATCGTCGAGCTCCCGGACGCCGCGACCGGCCACCGGGGTGCCCACCGCGATATCGTCGACCCCGGCCAGTTTCGACAGCAGCACCGACAGCGCGGCGTGCAGCACCATGAACGCCGTCGCGTTCGCCGTCCGCGCCACCGCGCCGATCCGGGCGTGCAGCTCGGCGGACAGCTCGAAATCGACCGTCCGGGCGCGCAGGGACGCCACCGGAGGCCGAGGCAGATCGGTCGGCAGTTCCAGTAGCTCGGGCAGACCCGCGAGGGTGCGTTCCCAGAACCTCAGCTGCCGGGATACGAGTGAATCGGGATCGCCTTCGTCGCCGAGCATCTCACGCTGCCACAGCGCGTAGTCCGCGTATTGGATCGAGAGGGCCGGCCATTGCGGTGCCGTCCCCTGTCTGCTCGCCTGATAGGCCGCTGCCACATCCCGGGCGAGCGGTATCATCGACTGCCCGTCGGCACAGATGTGGTGCACGGTGATCATCAGCACGTGATCCCGCTCGCCGAGGGTGAACAGTTCGGCCCGCAGCGGCGGGGCCTGGGTCACGTCGAAGCCCGTCGAGACGGCGGCGAGCACGCGTTCTCGCAGTTGATTTTCCTCGACCGGAACCGCGACCAGGTTCGGCACGACCTCCTCGGCCGCGACCACGACCTGATGCGGAGTTCCCTGTGTCATGGGGAACTTGGTGCGCAGCGACTCGTGCCGTTCGATGACCATGGCGCAGGCGCGGCGCAGCGCATCGGGATCGAGTTCTCCCCGCAGTCGGATCACCAGGGGAATGTTGTAGGCCCCGACCGAGGTGTCGAACTGGTTGAGGAACCACATGCGCTGCTGCGCCGGCGACAGCGGTACCAACGCGGGCCGGGGGCCCGGGGTGGGCAGTTTTCCGGCGATGCGATCGGAATCGGCCAGGTTCGCGGCGAGATCGGCCACCGTTGCCGCCTCGAACAGGTCCCGGACGCCGACGCGCACCCCGAGGGCGGCGCTCAGCTGCGCGGCCACCCGAGTGGCCGAGAGTGAGTTGCCGCCGAGGTCGAAGAAACTGTCCATCGCGCCCACTCCGTCGACGCCCAGCACCTTCTCGAACACCTCCGCGACGCATCGTTCGGTGTCGTTGCGTGGCGCGACCCGTTCCCGGCCCCGATCGAATTCGGGCATCGGCAGCGCCCGACGATCGAGTTTGCCGGTGGCGGTGAGGGGCCGTTCGGTGAGCACCATGAACACCTCGGGCACCATGTGCGCGGGCAATTTCGCCCGGGCGGCCGCCCGAACCGCGGCGATGTCCACCTCTCCGGCACCGAAGAGGTACCCGACGAGTCGGTCGACACCGCGTTCGTCGGTCCGCAATGCGACCACCGCGTCGTCGACACCGGCGGTTGCGGCCAGCACGGTTTCGATCTCGCCGAGTTCGATGCGTTGCCCGCGGATCTTGATCTGGAAATCGCGGCGACCGAGGTATTCGAGGGTGTGGTCCGCGGTCCAGCGCACCAGGTCGCCGGTGCGGTACATCCGAGAGCCCGCCGCCCCGAACGGATTCGCCACGAAGGCGCCCGCGGTCGCGGCACTGCGGCCCAGGTACCCGCGCGCCAACTGCACGCCCGCCAGATACAGCTCCCCCACCACCCCCATCGGCACCGGTCGCAACCACTCGTCCAGGACGAGCGCCTCGACGCCCCGCAGCGGACCACCGATGGTCACGGCGCCGCCCACGGACAGCTGCCCGCTCATACAGGCCAGGATGGTGGTCTCGGTGGGGCCGTATCCGTTCAACAGACGGCGGCCGGGAGCCCACGCGGTGACCGTTTCCGGTGTTACCGCCTCACCACCGGCCACGAGCACCCGCAACGACTCCGCGTCCGCGGGCGGTATCGTCGCCAGCACGCTGGGGGTGATGAACGCATGCGATATCCGCTGCGATCGGATCAGTTGCCCCAACTCCTCGCCCGCGTAGACCTCCGGTGGTGACAGCACCAGCACCGCGCCATTGGTGTGAGCCAGCAACACCTCGAGAATCATCACGTCGAAACCGGGCACGGAGCCCTGCAGGACACGCGATCGGCTGTCCACCTCGAACCGGACGCGCTGTTCGGCCGCGAAATTCGCCAAACCCTCGTGGGTGACGGCCACCCCCTTCGGGGTGCCGGTCGATCCCGAGGTGTAGAGCACATACGCCGTGTCCAGGACATGTGCCGCGCGCACACGGTGGGCGTCGGTCACCGGGTCGATCGACCGCGCGGCGATCTCCTCCCGGGTGTCGTGGTCGTCGAGGATCACCGGTCGCACCGACTCGGGCAGCAGACCTCGGGAGGTCTCGACCGTGATCGCCACCCGGATATCGGCGTGCTCGACCATGAGGGCGATCCGTTCGGCCGGATTGCGGGTGTCGATGGGTACGAGGGCGGCACCCGCCTTGGTCACCGCCCACAGGCCGATCATGAATTCCACCGATCGCGGCAGCGCCAGGGCCACATGATCACCGGGGCCCACACCCGCGTCGATCAGGAGTCGCGCCACCTGGTTGGACACGGCGTCCAGTTCCGCGTACGACATGGTGCGGTCGCCCGCGATCAGGGCCGGGGCATCCGCGGACACGGCGGCTCCCGCGGTCAACAGATCCGCCATCGGACGCGCCGGTTCCGCCACACCGCCCGAGGCCGGCACCAGTTCGCGCCGCTCGGCGGGGGTCAGCAGATCGAGTGCGCCGATTCGGGTCCGTGGCTCGGCGGCGATGGCGCGCAACACCATCTCGAGCCGGTGCGCCAGACCCGCCGCCGTGTGGGCATCCACTCGGGAAGGTTGGTAGCGGACCCGCACATGCAATGTGTCGGTGTGGTGCGCCTGCACCAGGAGCGGATAGTGGGCGGCGTCGCGACCCTCGGCCGACAGCACCCGCATCCCGTCGATATCGGCGTCACCGAGACCGCTGCTGTCGACCGGATAGGACTCGAAGACGACCAGGGTGTCGAACAGCTGGGGGTTGTCCACGGCCTCCAGGATTCGCGACAGTTCCAGGTAATGGTGGTCGAGCAGACGGGTGCTGTCGGTCTGCAACCGAATCAGCGCATCCGCGACGGTCCGATCACGGCCGACATCGACGGCGACCGGGATCGTATTGATGAACAGACCGATCATCGACTCGACATTCGGCAGGTCGGCGGGTCGACCGGATACCGTGCTGCCGAAGACCACCCGCTCGGCGCCGAGCAGATTACCCAGGACCACCGCCCACGCGAACTGCACGATGGTGGCCATCGTCACCGAGCGGCTCCGGGCGAATTCCACCAGCCTCTCCGTGTCGACGCCGTCGAGCGCGATCGGCAGATCGACCGGGATATCGGCGACGGTGGCGGTTCGCGGATCGGCGACCAGGGTGGGTTCGGTGATATCGCGCAGCGCCTCCCGCCACACCTGGATACCGGCATCGTGGTCACGCCGATCGAGCCATTCCAGGTAATCGCGGTACGACGGCGCCGGCGGCAGCAGATCCGACCGACCATCCACCGCGTACAGGCCGATCAGCTCACGGCACAGCATCGGCAACGACCAACCGTCCAGCAGGAGATGGTGGGCCGTCAGCACCAACCGGAAGTCCCGCGGCCCCACCGTGACGAGGAGGAAACGCAGCAGCGGCGGATCCGCGGGATCGAACACCACCGCCCGCTCGGCCTCCAGCAGCTCGTCCAATTCGGACGGGGCGCCGGACAGATCGACCGTCCGCCAGGGCACGGATACATCGGCGGGGATGACCTGCGCGGGGACACCGTCAGCGGTTCGAGTGAAGGCGGCACGCAGGTTGGGGTACCTGATCAGCAACGCTCGGGCGGCTCGCTCGAACCTGTGCTCGTCGACCGTGCCCGCCAGGGTGAGGGTCGATTGCGCTGTGTAGACGTCGAGTTCACCCGCGGCGAGTTCGGCGTGGAACAGCAGCCCGGCCTGGAGCGGCACCAAGGGCCACACATCGGTCAACCGGCCGTAGCGGTTCGCGAAGGCGTCCAGATCCGACCGGGTGAGGTCGACGAGCGGAACGTCCGCCCGGGACAGTCCCCAGTCGTCGTCCGCGCGGGCCGCGGTGGCGATATCGGTCACCGCCGCCACCCAGGTGTCGACGAGTTCACTCACCTCGTCGTGGTCGAGCAAGCGCGAGGCGTAGCCGATATGCGCCGTCAGGGTCGGTCCGGTCGCGGTGTCCACGATGTTCACATCGATCGTGAGCACCGCCGGGGCGGGCATATCCGGGTCGAAGGCGGCGCGACGGTCGAATTGTTCGTCCGTCGGCACCCAGGCCACATCCGACAGCGTCGTGAGATCGACACCGACGCGACCGAGGTTGTTGTAGCTGATCTGCGGTTCCGGGGCCGCCGCGAGCCGGGGGGCGGTATCGGGGTTCAGATAACGCAGCAGTCCGTAACCGATTCCCTTGTCGGGGATTTCCCGCAACCGATCCTTCACCGACTTCACCGCGGCACGTACATCGATCCCGTCGCTTTCGGGCAGCTCGAACGCGACGGGATAGGTGTTGGTGAACCAACCCACGGTACGTGAGACATCCGCGCCCGCGACGATCTGTTCCTGTCGACCGTGTCCCTCCAACAGCACCTTCATGCCTGTGTTCGGGATACCGCGTCGGGCCCGCCGGCGCGTGAGGGCAACCGCCAGACCGGCCAGCAGCGCTTCGTCGATATCGGCGCGAGCGACCTCGGGCACCGCCTCCAGCAGTGCGGAGGTCACCTCGGTGGGCAAGGACACCGTCAGCTGCCGCACCGTGGCCTGGGTGTCGATCGCGGGATCCAGTGCCGCGCGCCCGAGGAGCGGATCGGGGGCCGTACCCATCCGATGCCACAGGTCGAATTCGTCGGCGCGTTCGGCCGCGGCGGCGGTCAATGCGTGCGCCCATCGACGCATGGATGTGCCCTGCGCGGGCAACTCGACCGCGCGGCCCTGCAGAATCTGCTGCCAGGCAGTGGCGAAGTCGGGGAGCAGAATCCGCCACGACACTCCGTCGACCGCCAGATGGTGGATCACGATGAGGGCGCGGCCCTCGGCCTCGACCCCCGGTTCGGGCAGCAGGCACGCGACCTGCGCCATCCGGCCCGCGGCCGGGTCGAGCCGGTCGGCGGCCTCGCGCGAGGCCGCTTCCACGACGGTGGTGAAACCGGCGCTGCCGGGTGTCGCGTCCGCCCCGAACGTGCGCACGAAGACGGAATCGGCCGCGTCCACCGCGCCCACCGGTAGCACCTCCAGGCCGTGTTCGCCCAGTCGGGAGCGCAACATATCGTGCCGGTCGAGCAATGCCTGCACGGTCGCGACCACATCCGTGACGCGCGCGTCGGCCGGTAGCCGCACCACCATGGATTGCGCGAATCGACGCGCCGCGCCGAGCCGCTCGACGAACCAGGCCACGATCGGGGTGCGCGGAATTTCGCCCACCCCACCACCGGGCAGTTCCGCGATCACCGGCCGTTCCGCGGCCGCGGCCACCTGCGCCAGTCCCCGGACGGTTTTGTATTCGAATATGTCCCGGGCCCGCACCACGACGCCCACGGCCTTCAACCGGGAGGCCAGTTGGATCGACATGATGGAGTCACCGCCCAGCGCGAAGAACGAACTCGTCGCGCCCACCGACGGCACACCGAGGACATCGGCGAAGGCGGCGGCAATGGTTCGTTCCAGGTCGGTGGCCGGCGCGTCGGCGATGTCCTCGCCGATATCGAAGCTGGGTTCCGGCAGGGCCTTGCGGTCCACCTTGCCGGTCGAGGCGAGCGGCATCCGGTCGAGCACGGTGACCGTCGACGGCACCATATGGGCGGGCAGCACCTCGGCGAGACGATCCAGGACGGCGCTCGGCTCGACGACCGCCGCTGGTTCGGGCACCACATAGGCGGCGAGCAGCGGCTGCCCACCGGGGCCGGGACGGCTCACCGTGACGGCGGTGGACACCTCCGGCAACGCGACCAATGCCGCATCGATTTCGCCGAGTTCGACGCGCTGGCCGCGAATCTTGACCTGGAAATCGATACGGCCGACATATTCCAGGGTGTGGTCCGCGGTCCAGCGGACGATATCGCCGGTTCGGTACATGCGCGACGCAGGATCCCCGTAGGGGTTCGCCACGAACGCGCCCGCCGTCGTCGCCGGGCGGTTCAGGTAACCGCGGGCCAATGCGGAACCGGCCAGGTACAGCTCTCCCGTGACCCCGACCGGTACCGGCCGCAATCGCGTGTCCAGCACCAGGGCCTGCGCGCCCCGGATGGGACCACCGATGGTGATCGGGTCGCCGGGCCGCAGCGGCTCGCTCATGGTGATCACGATCGTCGACTCGGTCGGGCCGTAGATATTGTGCAGCCGCCGTCCCGGAGCCCAGGTGGCGATCAGCTCCGGCGGAACTTTCTCACCGCCGACCGCCAACATCCGCACCGAACCGACATCGTCCGGCGATATCGTCGCCAGCACGCTCGGTGTCAGGAACGCGTGCGACACCCGATGCGATCGGATCAGGTGCGCCAGTTCCGGACCACCGAAGACCTCCGGAGGCGAAATCACCAGGGCCGCACCGGCCGCGCACGCCATCAACGCCTCGAGCAGCACCGCGTCGAAGGCCGGGGCCGCCACGTGCAGGATCCGCGAGGTCGGTTCCACCCGGTAACGCACCCGCTGTTCGGTCGCGAAACTCGCCAAACCCTCGTGGGTGACCACCACACCCTTCGGGACCCCGGTCGAACCGGAGGTGTAGATCACGTAGGCCGCGTCCTGAAGGCGCAGGGGGCGCGGCCGATCCGCGTCCTGCACGGCGCGATCGGGACAGGCGGCGATCTCCGCGGCCGAACGCGGCTCGTCGAGCACCGTCCAGCGGGTCTGTTCCGGCAGCGACGACCGCGCGGCCGTAACGGTGATTCCGATCTCGGCCCCGGAATCCCGCACGATGTGGGCGATCCGTTCCGGGGGGTAGCGCAGGTCCACGGGGACGAATGTGGCCCCGGTCTTGGCGATGGCCCACATGGCCGTCTGGTATTCGACCGAACGCGGCACGGCCAGGGCGACGCAGACTCCCGGCCCGGCGCCGCGTTCGAGCAGGTACGCGGCGATCCGATTGGCTCGCCGGTCGAGCTCGGCGTAGGTGAGGGCCTCGGTCTCGCCGATCAACGCGACCGCGGTGGGGTTCGCGGCCACGGCGGACGCCAGCAGATCGGGCAACGGGCACGGCGGGGTGGCCGCACCACCGACGGCGGGGACCAGCCGCTCGGTTTCCGTACTCCCGAGCAGATCGACGGCACCGACGACCCCGGCCGGATCGGCGGTCACCACCTCCAGGACGCGGATGAACCGCTCGGCGAACGCTTCCGCAGTCGAGGCGTGGAAGAGGTCGGTGGCGTAGACGACCTCTCCTGCCAACCCGTCGGGCCGGGCGCCGGCGAATCGCTCGCTCAATGTCACGGTGAGATCGGTTTTGGCCTGCGCCAGACCGGGGTCCAGGATCTCGACATCGACACCGGGCAACTCGAACCGCGCGTCACCCGTGTTCTGCAATCCGAACATCACCTGATACAGCGGTGTATAGGACGTCGACCGCGGGCGCTCGAGAATATCCACCAATCGTTCGTAGGGAACGTCCGCGTGGGCGAGTGCCGCCACGTCGACCTGGCGTACCTCGGACAGAAGCTCCCGGAACGAGCGGTCCTCGCGCACCCGGGTACGCAGCACCACGGTATTGACGAACATGCCGACCAGATCGTCGAGCGCTTGGTGGCCACGACCGGCGACGGGGCTGCCGACACAGATGTCGTCGCTGTGCGCGGTGCGCGCCAACAGGATCGCCAATGCCGCGTGCAGGACCGTGAACACGGTCACGCCCTCGGTGTGGGCCAACCGCACGATCTGCTCGTGCAGTCGCGCCGAGATGTCGAACCGGACGCTGCCGCCGGCCATCGACATCGTCGCCGGACGCGGCCGGTCGGTCGGCAGATCGAGCAGTTCGGGAGCATCGCCGAGGACCTCGGTCCAGTAGGCGATCTGCCGCGCGATGAGCGAGTCCGGATCGTCCTCGGCGCCGAGCAGTTCCCGCTGCCACAGCGCGTAGTCGGCGTACTGAACGGCGAGCGGGGTCCAGTGCGGCGCCCGCCCGTTCGAGCGGTCCGTGTACGCGGTGAAGATATCGCGACCCAATGCGACCATCGACACGCCGTCGGCCGCGATGTGATGTACCACCAGAACGAGCACGTGTTCGGCCGGACCGGTGCGATACAACCGTCCCCGCACGGGCGCCGTTGCCGCGACATCGAACCCCTCGGCGACAACCTGCCGGATCCGGTCGGTCAACTCGTTTTCGTCCACCGGTTCCGGCTCCGGCAGCGCATTGTCGGCCACCGTCGCGGAATCGAGGACGACCTGGCACGGTTCTCCCTCGACCGCGGGATACATCGTGCGCAGGGGTTCGTGCCGGGCCACCACGTCGCAGAACGCCGCCCGCAGGGCGTCGACGTCCAAGGGTCCGGTCAACCGGGCCGCAAAGCAGATGTTGTACGCCGCCGAGGCGGTGTCGAACTGGTTGAGGAACCACATCCGTAGTTGCGCCGCCGCCAACGGCACCCGCTCCGGCCGGGGGCGCGGGGTGAGTGGGATCTGCGCGATGGGAGCGCGCGCCGCGATTCGCCGGGCCAGTCCGACGATCGTCGGTTCGTCGAAGATATCGCGGATGCCGACCTCGACCCCGACAACCGCCCCGGCCCGCGCCGCGATGCGGGCGGCGGACAGCGAGTTGACACCGATCTCGAAGAGATTCGCCGTCACGCTCACCCGGTCGGCACCCGTGATCTGGGCGACGATCCGCGCGAGTGCCGCTTCGCGCTCGGTGCGGGGTGGCACGTATTCCGTATCGTCGTCGAACACCGGCTGCGGCAATGCCGAACGGTCCAACTTGCCGTTGGGGGTGAGCGGCATGGTCTCGAGCACCTGCACCGCGGACGGGACCAGATACGACGGCAACGTGCGCCCGAGCCGGTCCCGGATCGTCCGACCATCGATCTGTGTGCCGGGAGCGAGCGTCACATGGCCGACGACCCGTTCCGCCGTCGCGACGACAACGGCCTGGGCAACCTCGGGCAGCGCGCACAACGCCGCTTCGATATCGCCGGGTTCCACCCGCTGGCCCCGAATCTTCACCTGGAAATCGCTGCGGCCCAGGTATTCCAGTTCACCGGCCTTCGTCCAGCGGGCCAGGTCGCCGGTGCGGTACAGCCGCTGTCCCGGTCGTCCGAACGGATGCGCGACAAAGGCGGTGCAGGTGAGGTCGGCGCGCGCGTGGTAACCACGCGCCACCTGGACACCCGCGACGTACAGTTCACCGGTCACTCCCGCGGGCACCGGCTTCAGCCGGGAATCCAGCACATAGGCCCGCATATCGGTCACCGGCGTACCGATGGGGACCGTGGCGCGGGTACCCGCCCCCGCTCGACAGCGGTGGGCCGTGACGACCTCGGCCTCGGCCGGTCCGTACCAGTTCACCACCTCGGCGTTGCCGAATATCGGCGCCGCGGCGTCGACGGTGCGCTGTGCCAGCGCCTCGCCGGCGACGAACACCCGCCGCACCGAAGGCTGCGCGACGTCGGTGGTGTCGAGGAGCACATCGAGCATCGACGGCACGAAGTGTGCCGTGGTGATCTTCCGGCGGGCGATGAGGTCGGCGAGATAGGCCGGGTCGCGGTGCCCGTCCGGGTCGGCGATCACGATCGACGCGCCGGCCTGCAACGGCCAGAACAACTCCCATACGGCGATATCGAAGGTGATCGGTGTCTTGTACAACACCACATCGGAGTTGTCGTGCGGCCATTGTCGCTGGGCCCAGGCCAATTGGCTCACGGTCGCGGCATGGGTCAGCGCGACCCCCTTGGGCGTCCCGGTGGAGCCGGAAGTGAACAGGACATAGGCGACGTTGTCCGGACGCAGTGACGAGCGGCGCTCGCCATCCTGAATCGGGGCATCCGACAGACCCGTCGTCTCCACTCGATCGAGGCACACCACGTCCCGGTCGGCGGGCAGACCGTGCCCGTCCGCCGAGGTGGTGAGCACCAGCAGCGGGTGGGCCGCGTCCAGTACGCGGGTGATCCGCGCGCTCGGGTGGTCGGGGTCGATCGGCAGGAAGGCGGCACCGGACTTGATCACCGCATACAGCGCGGTGACCAGGTCGATCGAGCGCCGAATCGCCACCGCCACCACTGTTTCCGGGCCGGCGCCGCGGGCGATGAGCCACCGGGCGAGCCGATTGACCTGTCGATCGAAGTCCCCGTAGGTGATGATCTCCCCGTCCGGGAGCCGGAGGGCGGGGGCAGCCGGGGTGCGCGCCACCTGATCGTCGAAGGCATCGACCAGGGTACGGGCCGCCGGCGCGGGACCGGCGGTGTCGTTCCACCGTTCCAGCATCAGCCGGCGCTCGGCGGCATCGAGCAGTTCGATCGCACCGACCGTCGAGTCCGTATCGGTTGCGGCGGTGTCGAGCACCCGCACGAACCGGTCGACGAAGCCCCGGACGGTGTCCTCGTCGAAAAGGTCGGTGGCGTAGGTCAGGCGCAGCGTCATACCGACCGGCTCGTTGTGGGCGCCGTGCCCTTCGCTCACCATCAGCAGCAGGTCGTAGATCGCGGCGCTGTCGCCCGGATCGATGTTCTCCACGGTGAGATCGGGTAGTTCGACGCGGGCCTGCGCCATGTTCTGGTAGGCGAGCATCACCTGGAACAGCGGCGTATGGGCGGTCGAACGCACGGGATTCAGTGCTTCCACCAGCTGCTCGAACGGGACGGTGGCATGTTCGAAGGCCTGGATATCGGTGCGGCGCACCTGGTCGAGCACATCCCGGAACGTCTGATCGGGTGTTATCCGGGTGCGCATCACCAGGGTGTTGACGAACATCCCGACGAGACCGTCGAGCGAGCGGTGACCGCGGCCGGCGTGGGGGACGCCCACGGTGATGTCATCGCTACCGGACAGTTTCGACAGCAGGACCGCCAGCGCCGCGTGCACCACCATGAACGTCGTGACCCCGGCACGCCGCGCCGCTGTCTCCACCCGTCCCTGCAGTTCACCCGGGATGGTGATATGCACGACAGCGCCGTGTTGGGTGCGTTCGAGCGGCCGCGGACGGTCCGTCGGCAGTTCGAGGAGGTCGGGTATTCCCGCGAGCTGCGTGCGCCAATAGGCGATATCGCGGGCGGCGCGCGAGTCCGGATCGTCCACCGAGCCGAGCACATCGCGCTGCCACAGGGCATAGTCGGCGAACTGGAGGGGAAGCGGCGCCCAGTCCGGGCACTCACCGGCGGAACGCGCCCGATAGGCGGTCACCAGATCGGCGGCCAGCGGCGCCACCGAATAACCGTCACAGCTGATGTGATGCGCGGCCAGGGCTATTACCCAGCCCTCGTCCGACAGCTGATACAACGCCACCCGCAGCGGCACCTCGGTCGCCACATCGAATCCGCGGGCCGAGAAATCGGCCAATCGGCGCGCCAGGTCTCGTTCGCCGATCGGCTCCGGGGTGAGATCCCACATCGCGGCGACCTCGGAGACGGGGAGCACCACCTGGGTGGGTGTTCCGTCGACCGCCGGATACATGGTGCGCAGACTTTCGTGCCGTTCGACGATATCGCCGACCGCGGCCGCCAGTGCCTCGAGATCGAGCACCCCTTCGAGTCGGATGGCCAGCGGCACGATATATCCGGAGGCGTCCGGATCGAACTGGTTGAGGAACCACATGCGGGCCTGCGCCGGTGACAGCGGGAGGCGATCCGGGCGCGGCCGGGCGGTCGGCACCGGAAGGCTCGGCACCGCACGCAACCGCTCGATACGTTCGGCGAGATCGGCGACGGTGGGCGCCTCGAATATCACCCGCACCGGTACGGACACGTCGAGAACATCACCGATACGGCTCAATGCGCGGGTCGCCAACAGCGAATTCCCGCCCAGCGCGAAGAAATCGTCCTGTGCGCCGATCTCCGGCAGCTCGAGCAACTCGGCGAAGACCTCGGCCACGGCCTGTTCGACAAGTCCGCGCGGCGCGCGATACTCGGCCTCCCGGTTCCTCGGATCCGGTGCCGGCAGCGCCCGGTAATCGACCTTGCCGTTGGCGGTGAGCGGGATCGCGTCGACCCGGATCACCGATGACGGCACCATATGGGTGGGCAACCGTTCCAGCAGGAAGCTCCGGAGCTGTCCGTGGTCGAGCGGTTGCGCGGTGACCACGTGGGCGATCAGTCGCTGTTCCCCGCCGTCGGAATACACCTGCGCGACGGCCGCGCGCACCCGCTCGTGCGCCAGCAACGCGGCTTCCACATCGCCGAGTTCGATCCGCAGGCCGCGCAGCTTCACCTGGGTATCGGCGCGGCCGATATAGCGCAGGACACCATCGGCATCCCAGCGGACCAGGTCACCGGTGCGGTACAACCGGGCACCATCGGAGCCGAACGGATCGGCGACGAACGCCGCGCACGTCAGATCCCGACGTTCGTGGTATCCGTGGGCCAGCTGCACACCGCCCAGGTACAGTTCGCCGATCACTCCCACCGGAACCGGGCGCAAACGCGAATCCAACACTCGCACCGTGACATTCGATTCGGGTTCCCCGATGGGCACCACGGTTCCGTCCACGGTGTCGATCCGGTGGGCGGTAACGCTGACGGCGGCCTCCGTCGGACCGTACAGGTTATCGATACGAATATCGCCGAGTTCCCGGAAACGCCGCACGGTTTCGGCGGGCAGTGCCTCACCGATGCACAGCACCCGCCGCAGGGCCGGGAACTCGCGCGAACCGGCCACGGCGAGGAATGCGGCGAGCAACGACGGCACGAAGTCCACGGTGGTCACGCCATGGTCGGCCACCAGCCGCACCACCGTCTCGGGATCGCGGTGCGCGTCGGGACCGGCGACCACCAGCGCCGCACCGCATGTCGGCGCGGAGAACAGCTCCCACACCGACAGATCGAAGGTCACCGGCGTCCGCAACAGCATCACATCGGTCTCGTCGAGCCCGTAGTGATCCCGCATCCACCGGATCTGATTCACCACCGCGGAATGCGGGACGGCCACACCCTTCGGCACACCCGTCGATCCGGAGGTGTAGATGACATACGCCAAAGCGTCCGGGTGCAGAGGACGGATGCGATCGGCATCGGTCACCGGGGCGGGGTCGGCGCATTCGCCTTCGAGGTCCGTGATCGACCACACCGGAACCTCGTTCGGCAGGTTCGTCTCGTCACCGGGCCGGGTGACGACCGCACTCGGCCACGCGGTGGTGAGCACGGCCCGTATCCGCTCGACCGGATATTCCGGATCCAGGGGCAGATAGGCGGCGCCCGCCGCGTGGACGGCGTACAGGGTGACCGGCAGATCGACACAGCGGCGCATGGCGACGGCCACCACCGTTCCGGGGCCTATCCCCCGACCGATCAATGCGCGGGCCAGGACGTTCACCCGGGCCGCGAACTCACGGTAGTCGAGGCGGGTATCGCTCTCGGCGTCGATCAGCGCCGTGTTCCGGGGGGTTGCCGCCGCCTGCGCGGCGAACAGGTCCACGAGGGTGGCGGCCGGGGCCGATATCGTCCGCCCGGTCGAACGCACGACCAGTTCACGTTTCTCGGTCGCGGTCAACAGGTCGATATCGCCGATGGCGCCGGCGGGGTCGGCAACGACGGCACGCAGCAACAACAGATAGCGGTCGAATATCGCGGCAACCGATTCCTCGTCGAACAGGTCGGTGGCGAAACCGAATTCGACCGCCATACCGGCCGGCTCGCCATCCGGTGTCGGAGCGTCGATGAGATTCAGATGCAGGTCGTACTTGGCGACGCTCGGGTCGGCCATCCGGACCGTCACCGTCAGGTCCTCGAATTCCACCGTGGGGATCCGGATGTTCTGGAACGAGAAGCCGACCTGGGTCAGCGGAGCGTGGGCCGTGGAGCGCGGCGGATTCAGCACCTCCACCAGTCGCTCGAACGGGATGTCGGAGTTCTCGAAGGCAGCCAGATCGGTGGCCCGCACCTGATCGAGAAGCCGGAGGAACGAGGTGCCGGGTTCGATTCGGGTCCGTAGCACCAGCGTATTGACGAACATGCCGATCAGACCCTCCAGGCCCGGCTCACCGCGGCCGGCGATGGGGGTGCCGACCGCGATATCACCGGTTCCCGACAGCCTGGCCAGCAAAGCGGCGTAGGCGGCGTGCATCACCATGAAGACGGTCGCGTCGTGGCGGCGGGCCAATGCGGCCACCGCGCGATGCAGGTCGGCGGGCACCTTCGCCGTCACCGTCGCCCCGCGGAAACTCTGTTGCGCCGGCCGCGGACGGTCGGTGGGCAGGTCGAGCACCTCGGGAAGGTCGGCGAGGGTCGTCCGCCAGTATTCGGTCTGGGCGGCGGTCGGACTGTGTGGATCGTCCTCGGTGCCGAGCAGTTCCCGCTGCCACAGCGTGTAATCCGCATACTGCACCGGCAACGGCTCCCACTGCGGCGCCCGGTTCCGCACCCGGGCCCGATACGCCGTGGTCAGATCCGCGGCCAGTGGCGCCAGCGACGACCCGTCGAAGGCGATGTGGTGCACGACGAGCACCAGGGTGTGCTCCTCGGGTGCGCTGCGCAGCAACGCGATCCGGAACGGCACCTCGGCGGTGACGTCGAATCCGGCCGCCACCGTCTCGGCGATCCGTTCCTCGAGCCGATTCGCCGCCACCGACACCGGCACCAGCGGGGGCAGTGCCTCCGCCGCCGAGACGACCACTTGATGGGGTCCGCTATCGCTGTCGGGATAGCGCGTCCGCAGGGCTTCGTGCCGATCGAGCACATCCGCGATCGCTGCCTGCATGGCGGCCACATCGAGGGCACCCGACATCCGGACGACCAGGGGAATGTTGTATATCGGTGAGTCCGGGTCGAACCGGTTGAGGAACCACATGCGCGTCTGGGCGGGCGAAAGCGGTATCCGCTCCGGTCGCTCCCGCGGCACCAGCGGGGCCCGACCGGAGGACTCGCCGCCACGCAACCGTTCCGCCATGGCCTCGACCGTCGGCGCGTCGAAGACCGTCCGCAGCGCGATATCGACGCCGAAGGCCACCCCCAATCGCGCTACCGCCCGGGTCGCCGACAGCGAGTTGCCGCCCAGGTCGAAGAAATTGTCGAGAGCACCGACCCGCTCGAGACCCAGCACATCCGCGTACACATCGGCCACGGCCTGCTCGGTCGCGTCCCGCGCCGCGACGAATTCCGTGCCGGCGCCGAATACCGGTTCGGGCAATGCGGCACGGTCGACCTTGCCCACCGAGGTCAGCGGCAGTTCGTCGAGCACCAGCACACTTTCCGGAACCATATGCGCGGGCAGGCGCTGCGCGACGTATACCGCCAACTCCGCCCGGTCGACAGCGGTGCGCGCCGGGACCACATACGCGGCCAATCGTGTTCCGCTCTCCGTCTCGACGCCCACCACCACCGCGGCCGACACCTCGGGATGCCCGAGGAGAACGGCCTCGATTTCGCCGAGTTCGATACGCTGACCGCGAATCTTGACCTGGAAATCGGTGCGACCGACATATTCGAGGGTTCCCTCCGGTGTCCACCGCGCCAGGTCGCCGGTGCGGTAGAGCCGGGCGCCGGGAGCGCCGTACGGATAGGCCACGAATGTGGTGGCCGTGGCAGCCGGTCGGCCGAGGTATCCGCGGGCCAACTGCACCCCGGCGATATACAGATGTCCGGTCACCCCCACCGGCACCGGCCGCAGGTGGGTGTCCAGGACCACGGCCTCGACACCGCGGATCGGACCGCCGATCGTGACCCGCTCCCCGACGCGCAGCGGATCGCTGATCGCGACCATGATCGTGGTCTCGGTCGGTCCGTACCCGTTGAACAACTGCCGACCCGGCCCCCACACCGCGACCGTTTCCGCCGATACCGCCTCGCCGCCGGCCACCAGCACCCGCAGGGAATCCAGACCGTCCGGCGACATCGTCGCCAGCACACTCGGGGTCACGAACGCGTGCGTCACCCGCTGGGCGCGGATCAGCTCCGCCAGTTGTCGGCCCGCGAAGACATCCGGTGGCGCCACCACCAGCGCCGCACCGTTCGCGTGGGCCATGAGCAGTTCGAGCACGACCGCGTCGAACCCGGGGGCCGCCAGTTGCAGAACCCGCGCGGAATTGTCGACCCGATACCGTTCCCGCTGCTCGGCCGCGAAATTCGCCAATCCTTCATGGGTGACCTCGACACCTTTCGGTCTGCCCGTGGACCCCGAGGTGTACAGCACGTAGGCCGTGTCCTGGATCCGGGCGGGGCGCACCCGGTCGGCGTCCGTCACCTCCGCCGCCGACCGGGCGGCGATATCGGCGACGGTCTCCGGATCGTCGAGGACCAGCTGTCGGACCGATTCCGTGAGCAGACCCCGGTGCGCCTCGACCGTGAGCGCGACCCGTATCCCGGCATCGGCGATCATGAGCGCCATCCGCTCGGACGGATTGCGGGGGTCTACCGGGACGAATGCCGCCCCGGTCTTGGTCACCGCCCACATCCCCACCACGAATTCCACCGACCGCCCCGACACCAGCGCGATCCGATCCTCGGGGCCGACCCCCCACTCGATCAATCGGCGCGCTATCCGGTTCGACCACAGGTCCAGTTCGCCGTAGGACACCGCGCGTTCCCCGGAAACCACCGCCACCGCGTCGGGAGTCGATGTCGACAGCACCTCCGCCAACACTCGCGGGGTTTCGGCGGGACCGCCCGAGGCGGGCACCAGGTCGGTCCATTCGTTCGTCGCCAGCACGTCCACGGCGCCCACGTGGGTGTGCGGATCGGTCACCACCGCCTCGAGGACCCGGTTCAGCCGTGCGGCGAGCTCGTCGACGGTGTCGCGATCGAACAGGTCTGTGGCGTAGTCGATGCGCAGGGCGATATCACCCCCGGCGGCCGTGTTCTCGGCGACGGTGACGATGAGATCCACTTTCGCCGGCTGCGGACCCGGGTCCAGGACCTCCACCGTGAGCTCGGGCAACTCCAGGGTCGGGCGGTCCATGTTCTCGAAGGCGAGATACACCTGGCACAGTGGGGCGTGCGCCGTCGAACGCCGCGGATCGATTTCCTCCACGACGCGTTCGTACGGCAGGTCGCTATTGGCGAAGGCGTCGACATCGATGCTTTTGACCCGCGACAGAAGCGCCAGGAACGATTCGTCGGCGCGTATCTCGGTGCGCAACGCCACCGTATTGACGAACATGCCGACCAGGGGCGCCAACACCTGGTCGCCGCGGCCCGCGACCGGTGTCCCGATGGTGATGTCGTCGGAATCCGCGAGTCGGGCGAACAGCACCGCCAGGGCGGCGTGGACGACCATGAAGGTGGTGACGTTCGCCCGGCGCGCCAACTGTTCGATCCCGGCGTAGACCTCGGCCGGGATCACGGTGTCGGCGATATCACCGCGCAGGGACGCCTGCGCCGGACGCGGTCGGTCGGTCGGCAGTTTCAGCAGCGGTGGTTTGCCCGCCAACTGCCGTGTCCAGTAGTCCAATTGCCGGGCCGCCGGCGAGTCCGGGTCGTTCTCGTCCCCGAGCAGTTCGCGATGCCAGATGCTGTAATCGGCATAGTGCACCGTCAAGGGCGACCAATCCGGCGTCTTGCCCTGCGCCCTCGCCTCGTAGGCGGTCGCGACGTCGGCGGCCAGCGGCCGCAGCGACGCGCCGTCACAGCAGATGTGGTGCAGGACGAGGACCAGCACATGCCGATGTTTGTCGGGGGAGGCGAGCAGCGCGGCCCGGATCGGTGGTTGCGCGCTCAGGTCGAAACCCTGTGCCGCCATTTCCCGGATCCGGCGCACCATATCGTCCGGGTCGGTCGGGTCGGGGGTGAGGTCGAGGTGGGCGGCGACGTGTTCGGCCGGCAGCACGACCTGGATGGCCGTCTCCTCGAAGGCGGGGAAAACGGTGCGCAGCGGCTCGTGTCGATCGATCACATCCATCAGCGCGGCGCGCAACGCCGCCACATCGAGCCGTCCGGTCAGCTGCACCACCAACGGAACGTTGTATGCCGCCGAGGCCGGATCGGCCTGGTTGATCAGCCATATCCGGTTCTGCGCCGGCGCCAACGGGATGGGGTCGACCCGGGGTCGCGCCCGCAGGGCGGCTCGGCTGCGATGCTCCTGTCCGGCCAGGTGCGCGGCGAGTTCGGCGACGGTCGGCCTGCCGAACAGGTCGCGTACCGACACCTCGCATCGGGTCAGTTCGGCGATCCGCACGGCGGCATTGGTCGCAGTGAGCGAATTACCGCCCAGCTCGAAGAAATTGTCCAGGACACCGACCCGCTCCATCCCCAGTATTTCGGCGAAGACATCGGCGATCGTCTCCTCGACGAGCGTGCCGGGTGCCACATAGGCCGCGGCCGAGTCGAAGACCGGTTCGGGCAGGGCGCGGTAATCGATCTTGCCGTTGACCGTCAACGGCAACTCGGGCAATACGACGATGCTCGCCGGCACCATGTATTCCGGCAGCACCGCCGCCACATGAGCGCGCAGAACGTCGCCGGCGCAGACCGTATCGCCGGCGGGCACCACATAGGCGACCAGTCGGGCGGCCTCCGTATCGGGTCGGTTCACCACGACGACCGCCGTCGAGACCGTGTCGTGGGTCAGCAGCACATTGCGGATCTCGTCGAGTTCGATGCGGAAGCCCCGCAGCTGGACCTGTTGGTCGGCCCGGCCGCGGTATTCCAACTCACCGCGATGGTTCCGCCGCCCGACGTCACCACTGCGGTAGAGCCGCTCCCCCGGTCGTCCGAACGGGTTGGCGACGAAACGCGCCGCGCTCAGCCCCGGCCGGTCGAGATATCCGCGGGACAGTTGCGGTCCCGCGACGTAGATCTCACCCCAGGCGCCCAGCGGCACCGGCCGCAACCGCTCGTCCAGCACATAGGTACGCAGGCCCGGCAGCGCCGATCCGATGGCGCTCGGCGCACCCGCCACCGCGATGGCCGGGGTCATGGGCAGGTAGGTGACGAACACCGTGGTCTCGGTGATGCCGTAGCTGTTGGCCACCAGAGGTTGGTGCGGGTGATGCTCGTACCAACTGCCCAGTCCCGCCGGATCGAGTCGTTCACCCGACAGGATGACCAGTCGCAATACCGGCTCCCCCTCGGGAGCACCCGCCTCCGTGTACCGCTGCCGTGCCGCCGCGAACTGGTGGAAGGCCGACGGTGTCTGGTTGAAAACGGTCACCTTCTCGCGCGCCACCAAACGAACGACCTCGTCGGGCGACCGTGCGGTGAGACCGTCCACCACGACCACCCGACCACCCGTGGTCAACGCCCCGAAGATCTCCCATACCGAGTAGTCGAATGCGAACGAATGGAACAGTGTCCACACGTCATCGGCGCGGACACCGATCTCGGCGCATGCGTTCACCAGGTAGGTGACGACGGCTTCATGGCCGATCGCCACACCTTTCGGCCGCCCCGTCGATCCCGAGGTGTAGATGACATAGGCGATATTGTCGGGGCGCAGCGGGCCCACCCGATCGGCGTCGGTGATCGGGGCCGCGTCCGCGGTGAGATCGTCGTCGAACAGCACCACCCGATCGGGATCGGCCGGTACGTGTTCGAGGGCGTCGCGGTTGGTCACCACGACGATCGGATCGGCGTCGGCGAGCACATATTCGAGCCGCTCGGCCGGATGCGCGATATCCAACGGCAGGTACCCGGCCCCCGATTTGAGGACGGCCAGCGCGACGACCAGGAGATCGGCGTCCCTCGGCATCGCTATGGCCACCAGTTTTTCCGGCCCCGCACCGCGCGCGATGAGCGTGCGGGCGAATCGGTTGGACCGTTCGTCCAGATCACGATAGGTGAGGGCGGTCTCCCCCGAGGTCACGGCCACGGCGGAGGGCGTTGCCGCGGCCTGGCGGGCGAGCAGGTCCACGAGGGTCGCGTCGGCGCTCGCGCCGTCCCGGCCGGCGAGCTCGCCGAGAATGCGCGATTCCTCCGCGGAATCGATCAGCGGGATCTCGACCACCGGGGTGTCGAGCGGCGATTCCATCAGCCGCTGCAGGAAGGCTATGAACCGCGTGGTGTGTGCTTCGAGTTCGTCCTGCGTGTACAGATTCGCGTTGCCGTGCAGTTCGAACAGTAGCGGCCCCTCGGTTCCGGGCCGATACAGGTTCAACTGCAGGTCGTCCAGGGCGCCCGAGGTCAGGGCACGATAGCGGCCCACGGCCGAACCGAGGCGGATTTCGGAGTCGAAGAACAGGATGTTGACTACCGGGCCGAACGAATTGGCCGCCGGATCCATCGCATTCGTGTCCCGACGCAGATCCTCGAACCGGTAGAGCTGGTGTCGTATCGCCGAGACGAGTTCGGCCACCGAGGCGCGGACCAGTTGTTCCACCGTGGTCGTCGGGTGCACCGCGAAACGGATCGGCACCATATTCGCCAACATGGCGAAGGCATTGCGCAGGCGTCGGTTCACCCGGCCGCTGACCGGCATCGACAGCACCACATCGTCGGCACCGGTCATCCGGGACAGGAATGCCGCGAATGCGGCGACCACCACCTGTGCGGGTGATGCCTGCAGGTCTTCGGCGAAACGGTCGAGCAACTCGGTCAATCGATCCGGCAACTGTCGACCCGCGAAGTGGTCGTCTTCGCTCCATCGCGCGGTGCGCCCGGACAGACTCACCGGCGCCGGAAGGTCGGCGACCTTGTCGAGCCAGTAGGCCCGGTCGGCCGCGAAGCGGGATCCGGCGCGATACGCGAGCTCGGCCTCGGCCACTTCGCGCAGATCGGCCGCGACCAGCGGGGGCGGCTGTGTGCCGGCGAGGATGGCGTTGTAGCGCTCGGCCGTGCGGCTCACGAAGTTGAAGGCCCCGTAGCCGTCGATCACGAGATGGTGTGCACGCGCGTACCACAGATAGCGTTCCTCGGCGATGCGGAGAAGCCGCGTCACGGTGAGCCGGTCCCGGCTCGGATCGATCGCCTTGGCGCTGTAATCGCGGCGCATCCATTCCATGGCCGCCGCGAACGGATCGTCCTCGTCGGTGAAGTCCAGTACGGGATCGGCGTAGGTGATGCTGCGGTCGACGAATTGATATGGACGCCCGTCGCGTTCGACCACCCGCACGACCAAGGCCTCGGTTTCCCCACCGGTCTCGTTCACCGCCATGGTGAACGCGTCCACGTCTATCGCGCCCTCGATCTCGACGTAGTGAGCGATATTGACGGGCGGCCTACCGGGCAGATTGTCGGCAAGCCACATGCCGTATTGCGCTCGCGACAGCGGTATCAGATCCAGGTCGTGATCGACGGCCGCGGCCGACTTCGAGTTCATTCTCCAACCCCTCGCTCAGATTCGGAGGCCCCCGCAGCGGGCAGCACCATGCCCCTGCCCATGCGCGGATCGCCTGTATACGCGCTTCGGTCGAGCCGAAGCGGTGTTCACACCCCTGCAGTCGGACACCAATTAGAGCAAACAGCTATAGAACGCGGGGATCATGTTAATCACGCCCACCTCACATACCGCAAGGGAAGCGGCATTTCGCCGCTCGGCGCGTCGAGAACCCCGTCCGCGGACCGACGGTATCGCGACCCGGCCCGAATGTTCGACACAGCCACGCCGTGGAGATGAATTTCGTTCGGCGAGGACGAATCCCCCACCGGCGCACCACAGGGTTGATTAGGCTGTGCGCGGCAATCGCCGGGACCGGCCACAAGGGGGTGCCATGAGCGGGTCGCGCACCCGGGTCCCATCTCGGGAATTGATGGAAACCGCTATGGCGGCGAGAAACGGGGGCACGATGGAAGATCGTGGTTTTTTCGGTCCATTGCCGGACAGTCGGACGGTGGCGACGACGTTCGCCCGAGCAGCCGATTACCCTATGGGGGCAGCCGATCCCGGGCACGGGATAATCGAATCGATCGCAGGACTCGTCAACACACATCGGCGCCTGGAGGTACTCCGGCCGCATTGGGGCGATGGGGTGATGACACGGACCGTGGGAGACCGGGACATCGTATTGCCGTCGATGGATGTCGACAGCGATCCGTTCCTTCGCGCCTGGGAAGACGCACAGCGACACATAGCGGCAATCGACCTGGCGGCGCACGGAATTCTGGGCGAACCCCCCATCGATGCCGAGGAATATCACGAGGGCCTGGGCGCGGTCTTCTGCCGTATGGCCTACCTGTACACGATTTCGTTCAACCGGTTCGTACTGGATGGCCCAGAAGGGGTCAACCGCCGGCAATTGGCTCGCGCATACACCTCGTACGACAACCTCGTACACGATTTGACCTGCGGAAAGAAATACCTACCCACCCCAGGGAGCAACCTCGGGACCTGAGGCCCGACTCCTCGACCGACGTTCGCGGGATCACCCCCGGTTGCGCGTCGGCCGGCACACCACGCGTCCCGAGAACGACCCACCCCGACCAACCATCGGCTTCTCCACACCTCGACCACCCGATAGAAGTCGATCGAGGGCGGTCGCGTATTCCCGTCACAGGGAACAACTTCCACAAAAACAAGCCGTTATGTATCGTACCGTCATATAGCGGCACGTTTGGTCGCGTCCGGACGTAGTACCGGACACAAGATATCGAATCGATGGAAGCGGGGTCGGAATGTTCTACGACATGATGGCATTCATGTTCCTGATGTACAGCATGATGCTGCTGTTCTAGAAACGCTCCGGCCTCGGTCCCGACCCACCCATCAACCCGGTACCGCTCCGGCCGTGCCGAGGCCCGGAACAGGCAACACACGAATCACCACACCGAACGCCACCTCTCGGCCCGAGCGGACATCCCGGTTCGGGCAGCTCCTGCGGGGCCGGCCCCATCCACATGTAGGCACACATCCTGTCTGCGACAAGGAATCCCGAGGTCGGCCGAAGGTAAGATTCGGCTCGAGAGGTCCGCTCGAAGTCGCAGTGACGGTCGCCACGAATGCGCTGCCCATGCAGTCGGGGACATTCCCCTCGAGCGCCGCCGGGAACGCGAGGGATCGACGCAATCGACGGGCGATCGACCACCCTCACCGATATGACCATTCCCCGGGAGCCGAAAGCGAATTCCGCGATTCGACCCCCCGGGAGCAGCTCCCACTCGGAACGACCTCCGATCCGCGGTGACCAGGGCGGATCACCGCGGCTCCCGGTCGGCCACCTCGAACACGGTTTCACCTCCGGCGGTCACCATCCGCCGCGTGAGTTCGTCGGGCTCGGCGGTCACCACCGCGAGCAGCACTCCACGGCCGCCCAGGCGCACCGGGTCGGGGTCGAATTCATCGGCGTCCTTCACCTGGAACATCGCCCCGCAGGGCAACTCCAGTTCGGCGAACAACACCCGACCGGCCGCCACATGGCAATCGCGAAGTACGGCATCCAAGGCCTCGCCGTAGTAGCGGATCGCCTCATCCGCACCCTCGACACTCGACTTCGGTGCGATCTGCTCGATGCTCATGACACCGAGCATGAGCGCCCGCGACACCCACCGGCTTGGAATTTTGTCGCCTCTCGGCTTTCCTTCCACCGCAACGGGTCGCGCTCGACCACGGCCCCGCCCCGCGCTCACCGAAATCGGGACGGATCTCGAAACCCGAGCTAAACGGTCTTTATCACCCCACCATCGGCCAGATAGTCCGCACCGGTCAGGTTTCCGGAAACCGGGGAGGCGAGAAAGGCGACCAGTGCCGCGATCTCGTGCGGTTCGGTGAGCCGACCGGTGGTGATACCCATCCGAGCGGGAGCCTGGGCGAGGAACTCGTCGAGGGGCATCCCGCTGTGGGCTGCGACATCGGCGGCGTAGCCGTCGGGATCCGACCAGTGGCGGGTGCGGGTGGGCCCCGGTGAGACGGTGAGTACACGTAGACCCTGGCCGCCGAACTCCTCGGCGAGCGCCTTGGTGAGATTGTTCAATGCCGCTTTCGCGGTGCCGTAGTCGACAGGGTGATAGGCGGCGCGAGCCCCGATCGACGAGATATTGATGATCACGCCGGCCTGTCGCAGCAGGCTCGGCAGGGCCTGTCGGGTGACCCGGACAGTGCTGAAGAAGTTGAGTTCGTAGGTGCGCTGCCACGCGTCGTCCGCGATGTCGAGGAAGCCCCCCGCGTCGGCGCTACCGGGGACGACGCCGCCGACATTGTTGATCAGGAGATCGATCTCGCCAAGGATCACACTCGCGCGTTCGATCAGATGCGCAGCCCCGTCCGGCGCCGCCAGATCGACGGTCACCGGCGTGACGGAGCCCTCGAGCTCGCGAAGTTCGTCGGTGACGGTACGTGCGGCAGCCACCACGCGCACACCTTCGGCGCTCAACGCCCGGACGATCTCCAGGCCTATTCCTTTACTGGCCCCCGTAACGACAGCCGTCTTCCCGTGAAGTTGTAGATCCACCATACACCTTTCTTGAACTTCGGTTATAAAATAAGAGCAAAAAGAGGCGACCGCCGCGCCGCGGCCACAGCGAGATCACAACGCGCGCAGCACCGTTTCGACCAATCCGGCGAGCCGTTCGGGACGAGGATCGACCCTGGCGAGCACCCGCATGCCATTGATGGTGGCCAGCAGGAAATTCGCCGCCGCACGCGGGTCGAGGTCCGCGCTGAACTCACCGGCGCGTTGCCCCTCCTCGATCGCCCCACGGAAGGCATCGTGCTGCCGGTCGAAGATCCGCCGTACCAACAAACCCACCGTATCGTCGTCACCGAGCTCGACGGCGGTATTCGTGGCCAGGCAACCACGCTGATCCGGATCGGCGACGGACGCCTCGAGCACCAGGGTGAGCGCGGCGCGCACCCGCTCCCGCGGGGAGCCCGGCCCATCGAGCAGATCGATCAACCGCACCGTTTCCTTCGCCTGATAGCGGCGCAACGCCCGTTCGAAGAGATCCCGTTTACCCGCGAACGCGTTGTACAGACTGCCTCGGCCGATACCGATCGCATCGACGAGATCCTGTGGCGTCGTATGGGCATATCCCTTGCGCCAGAACACCTCCATCGCCTTGTCGATCGCCTCGTCGGGATCGAAACTCTTCGTCCGCGCCATGAAACCGACCGTAGATATTTTGTAATCTGAAGTCAAATATTATGGCGGCCATTCCACCGTCACCTCGGACCAGCACACGACACAGCGCAGGCACAGCTCACCCGAGCCCGGCGACGCGCGACTCGCTCGCCCGAAGACCCCACCGTTCGCATACCGTCCCGAGGCCGAGCGCGTGCGCACCCCCACCACCTCCCCCACGGACCGGCAGCCCCGGCGGCAGAGTTCCGAACCCCCGTCCCCCCTCCTGTTCACACGGCTTTCGCAATGACCAGCGCCGAACAGACACCGAGTTCACCGGCCATCGCCCAAAGACTCGCCTGCGGTCGAATCATGCCCCGAAGTGTTACGAGCAATCCCGACGTTACGGTTGACGCATGACCGATAGCACAGCACCGACCCGAGCCGGTCGCCCTCGCGACACCCGGCTCGACTCCGCAATACTGGCGGCGACAGCGGATCTGATCGCCGAGCGCGGATACAGTGCGGTCACCCTACAGGCGGTGGCAGATGCCGCCGGGACGAGCCGGCCCGCCCTGTATCGGCGGTACACCGACCTCGCCGACCTGGTCTCGGCCATGCTGATAGAGCGTTTCGGCCTCGAACCCGGCGCCGAGGATCTCGGTGGAATCGAAGCGGAACTACTGGCGATCCAACGACATCAGCTGGACCTGTTCAACGATGTGGTCATGCGCAGGGCACTGCCCGGCCTGCTCGCCGACCTGGCCCGCAGCCCGGAGAAGGCCCAACGATTTCACGAACAGTTCCTCCGACCACGTCGGCTTTCGACCGCCTCCATTCTGGAACGCGCGGTGGTGCGCGGAGAGATCCTCCCGGGGACCGACCCGGAGTGGCTCTGCGACCTGATCACCGGCCCCATGCTGATGCGGGCGCTCGTCCCCACACTGGACCCGATCGATGCGAAACTGGTCCAGCTCACGGTACGTTCGGCGCTCGACGCCGTCGGCTACCGCAAACACTGAACGAGTTATACCCCCCTCGCAATTTTATGGTTGACGTCACGTTTGAACGGTCCTAAATTGATTACGATCCGTAACGTAATCAGAGGAGTCGGCATGCGGACGGACATCGAATTCGACAGTAACGGCGTGACATTGCGTGGCTGGTTGTACCGCCCCGATGTCTCCACGGGCGACACCCCGCTGGTGGTGATGACCCATGGTTTCGCCGGAGTCAAGGAATGGGTGGCGCCGTTCGCGGAGGTGTTCAGCGCTGCCGGACTCTCCTGCCTGGTCTACGACCATCCCGGATTCGGCACCTCCGACGGTGAACCGCGATACGAGGTCGACCCGGTGGCCCAGATCGAGGGCTACCGCAACGCGATCACCTTCGCCCAAACCCTGGAAGGCATCCAACCGGATCGGATAGCGATCTGGGGCACGAGCTACGCGGGCGCTCATGTACTGGTCGTCGCCGCCACCGACCGCCGGGTCCGGGCCGTGGTCTCCCAGGTGCCGCTGACCGCCGGATGGGACACGTTCACCCGACTGGTCCCCTCCACCATGCTGCCCACCGTTCACGCCGCTATCGCCGCCGACCGGGCCACCAGACTCGCCGGCAAACCCCACGAAACGATCAAGGCCGCCTCCGACGACCCCACCGAAATGGTGGCCATGCCCGGCATCGAGGTCTACGAATGGCTGATGGCCAACGGCCCGCAGGTCCCCACCTGGCGCAACGAGGTAACCCTGTCCAGCGTCGACAAATTCCAGTCCTACGCTCCCGAGGCCTTCATCTCCCGGGTAGCCCCTACCCCGCTGCTCATGGTGGTCGCAGAACAGGACACATTGACCCCCACCGAGATCGCCCTGCGCAGCTACGCCGAAGCCCTCGAACCCAAACAACTCGCACTGATACCCGGTGGCCATTTCGCCGTCTACGAAGAACAGTTCGAGCGGGCCGCCACCGTCGCCCGCGACTTCCTGGTCGGCCGCCTCAACGGCTGACCCAACCGCCGCCATGCCCACGCCCGAGAACACGAACATCACTGGGTCCATACCATCCGGCGCGATATTTTCCGGCCCACGCTGTCATCATCGACCGGCGATCGCACGGTGATGGGCGCGAACCTCGCACTCATCGGGCTCATCCTGGGGTTGATCGGGCTCACCGTAGCACTGTTCCGGGAGTGAATATGTTCGACTCCAACGAATCGGAAGACCACACCTCACCACCGAACAAGCGTTGTGCCGGCCACGCCTTCCGATCGGAGTACCGGAGAAGTCGATACCTCGGTCAGCGGAGATTCGACCACGAGTCGAACTACTGGGTATCGATGAAACCGGCTGCCGTCTGCCCCGATTGGTGGTCTCGAACATGGCATCGGCCGCCCGGAACGTGACCCCGTACCGGTGCCCACACGGGAAGGGACCGCTGCACGATCAAGTGGTGATCAGGTACCGCCACGCCGGAATGTAGCCGATGGCTTCCAGAAGAGTTGCGGCGGTACGGATACAGCGATCGGGCCCAGCGGAAAGGACGTGCGGCCGAGGTATCATCGTCCGCCTGCGCCAAGGCAGGGCTTCACGGATACGGAACAATGCTGCCGGCCGGGGAGAAAGCGCATTGGTTTCCAACACCATGCCGGCGATGCGCAGGGCTTCCGCGAACAATCGGATTCGCAGCGGAAAGCCACCACAGGAGCACGACAGAGAGCCGAGATCATCCCGGTGACATACCGCGAAATCGCATGGCCGGAGCTCGTCACGACGCGGGCGGAAACCGTCCCGGGTCCTCGGTCCCTCCCCGCTTGGCCTCTCCCCGCTTGGTCTCTCCCCGCTTCGAATGTTTCGAAAGCCGTCCGGCGAGCCTCGCCGACATCGGCGCGAGCCGTGCAAGCAGTGAAGGCGGAGCGAGACCGAACAGGCACAGCAGCACCCCGAGCACCCCCAGCACGGCCACGCCGAATATCGAGGTCAACCCCCACAGCACCGATGCGTGGCCGGTGTAGACATACCGGCGGGCCCCCAACTCTATGAGCCGGGGCCGGGCGGTCACCACCTCCCCGGCGCTCACACCGTACAGCTCGACGATGCGGTCTTCCCCGATCACACGGCCCCACCCCGGCTCGGCATCATCGCTCGGCGCGTCGAAACCCGTACCGACAACGACCCTGACCTGCATCTCGTCGCCGTAACCCAAATAGTAGGCGACCACATTGATCGGGTCCGCGAGCAGGAACAGTGCCGCCAGCGTCAATACGATTCCCAGTACACCGGCCGGTATTCGCTTCCGCCACAGCCCCATACCCCGGCCCCACTGCGGGCCGGTCACAGCATCCTCCATCCCATGATGGAATCACACCGCCCACACCGGCGACAGCCGCCGAACCACCGCGTTGCACTCCCTCACGAATCGGGCACCGTGAACAGCGAACGGAAGCTGCCGCCCCGAGGCCCCGCCGGGCGTACCGTATCGGACACGGGCTATGCCGGGGTGTTGTTCACCCGCCCCATCCGGGCCACGAGGGTGGCGAACGCGACCACCACGGCGGCGGCGATCGCCATACCTCCTACTACCGCCGATTCCGGAGCGTCGGCGAAACGGGCGACCGCGATCCACCCGAGCCCCCACACCATGGCGAGCGCGAACGCGACCCGACCACCACTGATGAACGCCAATCCGGCTCCGACAGCGGCAGCGATCACCAGCACCACCACCGCCCACGGCTCCGCACCGAGACCGAGGTGGTCGACACCCCCGGCTTTCAACGCCGCGGCGATATTCGCCACCGTCGCGACGACCACCCACCCCAGATACAGCCCCATCACACCGTCGAGCAGCACGGCTTCGACCCGGTCCGCGGGACGCGAACGCAGACAGCGGACGAAGATCACCGCCAGCGTGGCGAGCAGGGCGAGGATCACCACCGCACTGACCTGAACCCAGCCGAGCTGCACCGTGGTGATCCACAATGCGTTCAGCAACAGCGACAGGGCGACCAACCACCATACGTCCCGAACCCGCGGGTTCCCACGTTGCGCCGGGAGAAGCTGCCAGACCGCGAGCGTGAGGAAACCGAGGTACAACAGCGACCAGATGGCGAAGGCCGGACCGCCGGGAGCGACAAAGGTGGCATCGGCGGCCAGCGCCCCGTCGGCGGCCTCGGCGATCGGTGTGCCGCCCAATGCGCCCGAGCCGATCACGGCGGCGATCACCGCTATCACGGCAGCCACCGCGAGCAGTACCTGCCTGGAGATATCGGAAGATCTGTCGGTCATGTAGCGCGTATGCCCGCTCGCGGGAGCTTCAACCATCCACGTGGTCGATGGTCCGGTTCCGAACCCGGAACCGTCTCCGCCGCTCGGGCCCATTCGTGGGAAACCGGCCTCCTCACCGGTGAGACGTTCGATCCGATCGGGCACCACTTCACTTCCTCCCGGGATGCCGTGAGCCGGTCGACCCGAGTCGACCCGCTCGGCAGATCACGGTCGGAATCCCGCGGTCGGGTATCGCCCGGCAGATGGATCGTGCCGGCTCGACCGAGCAGCCCGAGCACCACCGTCTCGCCGCCCGCGGATATTCGAAAGCAACCACATCGCGGTATGCGAGGCCCGTGGTCGTCGCGTGACCTTGTCACGACCCGGCTCCCGTTGCCGCGCAGTGTCGTACACTTCCGGTGCCGCCCGGTATCGCATCGGGCAAGTGGTATCGAAGACGAAGCGGGTGGGAATGTCGGTTCGGCGGATAGCGCTTTTGTCGATCGTGGTCGGTTTGTTGCCGGTCGTGGCGGCATGTGGCGGGGTGCAGAACAGCACAACTCCGATCGCAAAAACACGCGACCTCGAGGCGGTCTGCACGGGCAGTGATTTCCTGGGCCCGAAACGAACGGCCTTTCCCGATGCGGCGGCCTACGGGGGCAGCACACATCCTCTGGTGATCATCGAGCATACGGGTATCGACAACCCGTCGTCGACCAACAACTGGAGCAAGTTCTCCCCAGCGATCCGGATCTGAAGCGCATCGAGGACCCGAAGCAGGTACAGCTGGTCGCCTGCGCCGAACACGGTGACGATTACGAGAGTGTCGGCACCTGCACATTCGACAAGGGCGAGACGGCAAAAGTATTGCGTTCCAGCGCCAAGGTGACAATCTTCGAGGCCAGAACGGCGAAGAAGGTCACCGAGGTGACCGTTGACGCCGCCGAATACTCCTGTCCCTACATCATCGTGTTCGAAGGTGAACCCACGGTATACACCTCACCGACCATGCAGGAGTACCGCGAGGCGCTGACCAAGGCCATCCCCGGCACCGAGATCGTCGGATAGCCGAAAGGGCCGATGCGACCCACTTCCGGTAGACCTCACTCCCAGTGCGGTAGAGCGACCGTATTCACTCTATCCGCGCTGAGGAAAGACGGTCCGGAGCCGATGGACGAGGCTTGTCGTCGTTCCCGTATGGATGTGCTCGCGCAGCCGGATGACCCAGAAGCACGTAGCCGCTTTCGGCGTGACAGATGCCTCCTACCAATCCACGGATAGCCTCGCGAGATGCTTTTTATCGATTTTTCCTGCCGCCGTCGTCGGTAGGCTTTCGAGGAACTCGACCTGATCCACCACCTTGAATTCGGCGAGGCCGCGTTCACGAAGGAATCCGTTCAGCTCCATCGTGGTGGGCCGCTCGACCCGGGGACGGGTCGCGATGAACGCGCGGATACGTTCGCCGAGGTACCGGTCGGGTACGGCGACAACCGCGACATCGTGCACGGCGGGGTGGGTGCGGATATAGCGCTCCATTTCGGCGGCTGCGATCTTCTCTCCGCCCCTGTTGATCACGTCCGTCGCCCGGCCTTCGACCACGATATTGCCGTCTGCGGTGATATGTGCCAGATCTCCGGTTCGGTAGAAGCCGTCGTGGGTGAACGCGGTTCGATTCCGTTCTTCGGCGCTCCAGTATTCCCGGATCGTGGCGGGCCCCCTGGCCAACAGGTGGCCCGTGGTACCCGGCGGCACCTCGCGGTCACGGCTGTCGACGATACGGATCTCGTCGGCCGGGGACATCGGCCTGCCCTGGGTTGTCGTGATGACCTCGTCCGAATCGTCGAGTCGCGTATAACAGACGAGTCCTTCGGACATTCCGTACGACTGCTGCAACAGACAGTTGAAGGTCGGTCCTATGCGCCGTGCGATATCGGGCGACAGCTTGGCGCCGCCGACCTGCAGGATCTGTAGGCTCGAAATATCCGTCGCCATCGCATCCGCGACCTCGAGCCAGACCAGGGCGAGTGCGGGCACGACAGCGGTGATCGTGACGTGTTCGCGCCGGATGAGTTCGAATGCCGGGTCCGGGTCCGGGCGGTCGGTGAGGACGACCGTCCCGCCGGAGTACAGCGTGCCGAGGACGCCCGGGGAGGCGAGGGGAAAGTTGTGCGCTACCGGGAGCACACACAGATAGATGCTGTCGGGGCCGAGACCGCAGATCTGCGCGCCGGTGCGCACTCTGTACAGGTAGTCGTCGTGGGTGCGTGGGATCAGTTTCGGTGCGCCGGTGCTGCCGCCGGACAACAGCAGTAATGCGGTATCGCTCGGCTTCGGTCCCGCGGGAAGCTCGCGGACGGCGGTGTAGAGATCGGATAGCTCGAGGTTTTCCCCGGCGTCGCCCACCACGATCACGAGGACCGATGCCCCGCTGCGAGCCGATATGCGCTGTTCGAAGCCCTTGGGGACACCCGCCGTCATGTAGGCCACCGCTGTCGTCGCCACGCAGAGGTTCTCGATTTCGTGCGCCCCATACGCGGGCAACGCGAGGACCGGTATCGCGCCGAGGCGGGTCAGGGCGAAGAGCACGTCGAAGAACTCCACGCTGTTCGGCAGCTGGACCACCACTCGGTCGCCGGGGCGAATTCCGTGTTCGAGCAGCCCCGCGGCCAGACGGCCGGCCCGGTCGGCGAGTTCGGCGTACCCGATACGGACGGCACCGGCGACGAGGGCAGTGCAATCACCGTGCCGAGCGGCCAGGCGCGCGAGGAGCTCGCCGAAGGTCTCTCCTCGCCAATAGCCCTCGGATCGGTAGTGTTGCGCGAGTTCGGTCGGCCACATCGGCACCCCTCGATTCCTGAGCGGACTACTGCGTATACGAACGATGGCCGTGCATGTTTCCCGAGGCCGACGGCGTCATGTCCCGGTCGGCGCCTTCGGCGATCAGTTCGAGGTGGTAGCGGAATCGCGCATACAGATCGTCCACGAAGGATCGGTCGAAAACATTCGGATGATAGGACAACTCGAAGGAAAGCCGGTCCCTCGAATAGGCGTACAACACGAGCGCGTAGTGGATGGATTCGATGATCCCGTAGCCATCGATGTGCAGATCCGGTCCCGGTTCGGGGGATACCTCGGGCCGCATGAGGTTCTGGAAGACGACCAGGGTGTCGAACAGTGGAACGAATCCCGCGGCGCGCTGGATGTCGTCCGAGTCCAGGAACTCGTAGGGGGTCATTTCGGCGTGCTGATCGCGCAGTCGCGTGAGCAGGTCCGCCGGGGTATCACCAGTGTGGATCCGCATCCGGACCGGTACATCGTTTATCAGCAACCCCACCGCCCTGTCGATCGAGGGAACGGCCGCCGGACGACCGCAGGTCGTATACCCGAAAACGATATCGTCGCTTCCGATGGTTTCCGCCAGGGTCAGACCCCACGCGCATTGGACGGCCGTGCTGAGCGTGGTTCCCAGATCACGCGCGCGGAGCTCGAGCGCGGAACCAACCGAATGCGGCAGTGTCGAAATGATTTTCGCGGTCGATCCGATGGATTCCGGTGGTTGCGCATTCATGAGGAGGGTCGGCTGTTTCACCCCGGCCAGGACTTTCCGCCAGGCATGGATGGCGTTCTCGCGATCCTGGCGGGAAAGCCACTGTAGATAGTCGTCGTATGGGTCGGCAGGAGTGTCCGGCGCCGCTTCTTCCGGGGCGTTGTACAGCAACGTCAGCTCTTCGGCGAGGATTCCGGCGGACCATCCGTCCCAGAGAATATTGTTGTGGGTGACGACCAGGCGATATCGCTCAGGACCGCGCCTGATGAGCAGGATTCGGAACAGCGGGGAACGGGTCGGGTCGAAACGCGACACCCGTTCGTCGCGGAGCAAGGCGTCCTCATCGACCTCCTGTTCTTCGAGGTCGTGGTAGCGCCAGGGCAAGGGCATATCGGTGTCGATCTCGCGCACCCACCGCCCCTCGCTCGGGTCCATCCGAAACCGACAGCGGCAACTGGGGTGTCGCCGGACGAGCTGCTGTGCGGCCGTCCGCAGCCGTGCGATGTCCAGGTCACCCGAGAGGTCGACGTAGAGCTGTACGACCTCGGTCTCCGCGCCGTAGGTTCCGGCGACGTCGAGCATGTGCTGTTGTAGCGGCGACAGTGTCCGTGGCCGGTCCGCGTCCACCACCGGTCGCTCGAATCGGTCGCCGGTCGCCGGGGCGGGCCGTGCGGACCTGATCGCCGCCAGGGCGGCGAGACGTTCGGGGGTGTCCTCGGTCAGCAGGTCCTCGGTCCGGATCGGTAGGCCCGCGGCCCTGGCGCGCACGGTGAGCACAATGGCGCGGATACTGTCGCCGCCGAGTTCGGCGAAGCTGTCACGGGGGTCGACAGTGGGGAGCTCGAGTACTGCGGCGAACAGCTCGCACAATAGGGTTTCCGGTGTTTCGCCTACCGATTCCGAGCGGGAATCACCACCATTACCGGTGTTGTGAGCCATCGACGGCGCCCTCTCTCCTGGCAGATGTCATGTCATACGGGCGATGCGGCCGTTTGTCCGAATATCGACACCGGACCGGCTTCGGCCACGAGGGCGCCGGCGGCTTCGCCATGGTGATCATAGGGTGAACCACCGTGATTCCGATCGGTTCCTCCGAGCCCATGTCTTCCTACCTCGTCATCGATCTCACGCAGGTGCGCGACAACTACTGCGCACTGCGATCCGCCTTGCCCACGGCACGAATCCGCTTCGCGGTCAAGGCCGCTCCGATATCGGAGGTCATACGGCTACTCGCCGACGAGGGCGCGGAGTTCGATGTCGCCGGTGTCGGCGAGATCGAACAGTGCCTGGGGCTGGGTATCGACCCGGCTGCCATGTGTTACGGCAATCCGATCAAGAAGGCGTCCCATATCGCCACCGCTTATGCGGCGGGGGTGCGCCGGTATGTCTTCGACACCGAGGACGAGTTGAATCGTATTGCCGTCCACGCTCCGGGCGCGGAGGTCGAGTGTCGGTTTCTGGCATCGGTACCGCGGGCGCGGGTGGCGTTCGGCGCCAAATTCGGTTGTGCGCCCGGTGAAGTGGCGCGAATGCTGGTGCGAGCACGTGATCTGGGATTGCGGGTCGTCGGGCCGTGCTTCCATGTGGGGTCACAGCAGTTGGATCCGGCCGCCTGGCGGATCGGTATCGAGCAGGCGGGTGGTATCGCGGAAATATTGGCGAGCGAGGGAATAACGGTTTCCACCGTGAATATCGGCGGGGGTCTGCCGATCTCGTATGCCGACCCTGCTCCGGCGCCGGCCGTGGTGGGTGCGGTGATCGCCACCGCGGCGGGGCGATATCTTCCGGACGGTGTCGATCTGGTGGTGGAACCCGGCCGAGCCCTGGCCGGCAGCGCCGGGGTGATCCACACCGAGGTCGTGGCCGTGCGCACGGCACCGAATGGGCGGCGCTGGGTGTATCTGGATATCGGCCGCTACAGCGGATTGATCGATACCGACTACATCGACTATCGAATCGAGACGGATCGGGATGGTGATCCCGCGGACGAGGCGGTACTTGCCGGTCCGACCTGTCGACAAACCGATGTGCTCCATCGGTGCAGACCTGTCCTTCTGCCGATCACGCTGCGCGCCGGTGATTCCGTGCGAATCCGCGATACCGGCGCCTATACAGCGAGTTTTTCCTCGGTGTTCTTCAACGGCTTTCCGCCTTTGGCGGTCCGGGTCGTCGGCGCGTGACGCGGTTGTCACGCACCGACGACCGCTACGGCCCGGATCTGCGAGAGGTATCCGCGCAAGTTCGGGCGCGGTGGCCTCCGATTCCGTAGGATGCGGCCGTGAACGGCTTCCGGGCGCACGAATTCCGCTCGCACCCGAGCAAGGAAGTGACATGGGAATCTCTCGGGTGACATCGACACGGCTCGACCGATTCGATCGGACCGCATTCGACGATGCCCTGTCGTTCGTGCGCGGCGCCGAGGTCGAAACCGTTCTCGCTGCCATGGTTCCGCGACTGACCGGACGGCAACGGGCAGCGGTGGCGGCACACACCGTCGTGGCGCACACGGCCGCCCTGGTCTTCCCCGCGACGCTCGAGGCCTTGGTCGCCGAACTGCGCGGTCTGGGCCTGGCCGTCGGCGCGCCGATTCCGAGTGTGGTGGTCCGCGACCGGCTCGGTCAACGCTACGCTCTGGACATCGGATCCCTGAATGTCACCATATTTCACGTGCGCGAGCACGCGGACATCACCGGATCTCCCACGGTCGAGTTGTTCGCTCTGCTCGTGGCCGCCGGCGGGAATTCGGCCCGGATCGTGGACCGTGAGCGCTCGGAGCGCAACGAGTCGCATATCGCGTTGCAGCTCGCCCCAACCGACCATGCCACCGCCGCGGAAATGACCGCGCTGCTGCTCGAACACGGTGGACTGTTACCCGATGGCGGCGGATACAACTCGTTCGAGGACTGCACGAGTTTGTATTTCCGCTCTCCGCGCACCGACGGGCCGCTGCCCTATCGACGGTTGGAGTTACGCGTTCGCGGCCGAATGCCGACCGACGAACGACAACCGTGACCGGCCGTGTAACCGGGAGAGCCGAGCCCGAGTCGGCTCGAATATTCGGTTGCCGGCGGAGCGGATACGGCGTTGAGTAACGGCGAACGCATCCGTCACGAGAAAAGCTCTTCGATATGAACACCGGTGAGAACATCGAACGTCCGGACCTGACCGCGTGGCGCCGCCGACACGAGATACGGCGCTCGAATGCCGCCAGGCCCGTGAAATCCGGCCGCGCCTACCAACGGAAACCGAAACACGAACAGGACAGAAGAAAACGCGACGCCTGATCGGCGTCGCGTTCGCGCGGGCTCAGGTCTCCTCACCACGCCCGTGGCGGCTGCCGGTATAGGCGAGTTCCCGAACCCGCGCGACGAAGTTCGGGACGAGACCGACCTCCGGCGGATGATTGAGCATGGGGTCGAAGAAGTCGGTGCGGTATTCGCCGGGTTCGGCGGGGCGCAATGCCAGCTCACCGATGGCGCCCGGTGCGGAGGCCAGACCCGCGGCCTTCAGCTCGAACAGGGCCATGTGCTCGCGCAGATGTTCCTCCATTGCCTCCAACGAGGGCGTGTCGGGCTGGTCGGAAGCCGGTTCGGCGAAGATCCAGGCCAGGCCGGCGTCACCGAGTCGGTAGGGCAGCAGGGTGCCGTAGCGGGCGCTTCGCCAGCCGCGGGCGACCGTGAGCGCGAGGCGGGTGATATTGCCCTGTCCGGTGGTGGCCAGGGCGAAATCCCACGGATTGTCGTCGCGGTCGAGGATGCGGATGGCGAGACCGAGAACATCGGGTATACCGTCCGGGAGGCCGGTTCCCTTCGAGAGGCGCCCGATCACCGCCCGATCCCCGGAACCGAACAGCGGTTCGAAGGCGGGCACGGCACGGAAACGGCCCGCGAGTTCTATCCCGTTGGGGTGGAAGACCCGTGCGTGTCGGACGCGCGCGAGCACGTCGAAGACACTTGTCACCACGGCGGAGGCTGGATCAGGCATCGGAATCCTTTCGGCAGGAGGTTTCGGCGGAACGCCCGGAATCGCCCGGGTCACGCCATTCGTCGCTGTCGACCAGTTGGCCGGCCTGCGGTCCCATGAGCAGCATGCCGCCGTCGACGACGAGCGACGCCCCGGTCATATATCCGGAGGCGGGCATGGCCAGAAACGCCACCACGGATGCGACCTCGTCGGCGTGACCGGGACGTCCCAGCGGCACTCCCGGTCGGGGCCGGGTACGCGGGTCGACGTCCTCCTGCCCGGTCATCGGGGTGGAGATCTCGCCCGGAGCAACCGAGTTCACGGTGATGTTGTGCTCGGCCAGTTCCAGCGCCAACACTTTGGTGAGCGCGCCGAGCCCGGCCTTGGCGGCGCAGTAGGGGGCGGCCCCCACTTTCGGCGCATGTTCGTGCACGCTGGTGATATTGATGATCCGCCCGCCGCGACCGGCATCGATCATGTGTTTCGCGGCGCGCTGCGCGCACAGGAACGCTCCGTCGAGGTCGACCGACAGCACATGGCGCCAGGTGTCGTAGTCCATGTCCATCGCCTTCTGCGCCGAGCCGGTGCCGGCACAGTTCACCAGGACGTCCAGCCCGCCCAGTTCCTCGGCGAGTTCGTCGATGACGGCCGCGCCGGTCGGCAGGTCGTCCAGGTCGAGGCGGCGGACCGCGGGGATCGCGCCGCGTTCCCGTACCAGTTCGGCGGTGTGGGCGGCGCCCGCCTCGTCCGAGTGGTAGGTGATTCCCACGTCCACGCCGCCACCGGCCAGTGCCACGGCGATCGAGCGCCCGATGCCCGAATCGGAGCCGGTTACCACGGCGCGCATCGTGGGATTGATGCGTTCTTTCGGTAGGGGAGCGATAGTCGGCATATCGCTCGGCTACCCGGTCGCGGCGAAGTGACACCGGATAATGCCGCCACATCCGATGGTCGACGCGACAGCGGAAGTTCACCACCGGCGAGGTGATCGGTGGCCCGTCGGCGGGTCACGGACGAACCGTGCCCGCCGACGGCCGATGAGAACGCGAACACCAGGAGGAACACCTAGGAGACGGCCTCGCTGATGGCGTTCGGCCCCTCGTAGAGGCCGTCGGGCAGTTCACTGAGGAGGTCGAGCACATTGTCGTCGGCTCCGTTCGCCTCCGCCGTGAAGATGATCTCATCCCGATCGCACGGGTAATCGATACCGCCGAGGAACTTCTGGATCTGAACCGGACTGATCTGGCTCATGAGATTCACACAGCTCCTTCCTGGATTCGATTCGCTCGGGCCCCCGGTCGGGGTCGGGGGCAGATGGACATCGGCCGCTTACCCCATTCGCATTCGCCGAACCCGATTCGCGGAAACGAAATCGATGAGCGGCGATACCGGCGACGTTTGCCCCGATAGGCCCGGGGTAGCCGCTGAGCGATCGAGCCCGGCGATGAAACGTTCCGCGTTCACGACGATTTCCCGCACAGCGGACGATCCACGTGTCGGGCGCGGAGACAGTCGAGCCTGGAAGGTGGCGAGGTATGAAGGCTGTGACCTGGCAGGGCAAGCGGAATGTGGCGGTGGACGATGTCCCGGATCCGCGGATCCAGGAACCGACCGATGCGATCGTCCGGGTGACCTCCACGGCGATCTGCGGATCGGATCTACACCTGTACGAGCTGCTGGGCGCCTATATGAGCCCGGGCGATGTGCTCGGACACGAACCGATCGGCATCGTGGAGGAGGTCGGTTCCGAGGTGCGAACACTATCGGTCGGCGACCGGGTCGTGGTGCCCTTCCAGATCAGCTGCGGCACCTGTGTGATGTGCCGGCAGGGCCTGATGACCCAGTGTGAGACCACCCAGGTGCGAGAGCACGGTTGTGGGGCGGCGTTGTTCGGTTATTCGAAGCTGTACGGACAGGTTCCGGGTGGACAGGCCGAGTACCTACGGGTGCCGCATGCGGATTTCACCCATATCCGGGTGCCCGAGGGACCCGACGACACCCGCTACCTGTTTCTGTCGGATGTGCTGCCCACCGCATGGCAGGCGGTGGAATACGCCGATGTCCCCGAGGGCGGCTCGGTGACGGTGCTGGGGTTGGGACCGATCGGTGATATGGCGGCCCGGATCGCGGCGCATCGGGGACTTCGGGTGATCGGGGTGGATCTGGTGCCCGAACGAATGGCCCGGGTCGCGGTACGCGGGATCGAGACCATCGATCTACAGTCGGTGGACGGCGATCTGGCCGACGCCATTCGCGGCCGCACCGACGGGCGCGGCACCGACGCGGTGATCGATGCGGTCGGGATGGAGGCCCACGGGTCACCGCTGGCGGCGGTCGCCCAACGCGCGACCTCCTATCTACCCGGTGGGGTGGCCCGGCCCGCGATGAACGCCGTGAGCGTGGATCGTCTCTCCGCGCTGCACACCGCGATCGATATCGTCCGACGTGGTGGCACCATTTCGATCATCGGCGTGTACGGCGGTATGACCGACCCGATGCCCATGCGGGTGCTTTTCGACAAACAGATCCAGTTGCGGATGGGGCAGGCCAATGTGAAGCGGTGGGCCGACGACATCATGCCGCTGCTCGAGGACGGTGATCCGCTGGGCGTGGAGAACTTCGCCACTCACCGGCTGCCGATGTCGTCGGCCCCGGACGCCTATCGGATGTTCCAGAACAAAACCGAGGGCGCGGTCAAGGTGATACTCGATCCGGCCGCCTAACGTTTGCCGGGTTTGCCGACCGCGCGACGCGCGGCCCGTTCGGCGGCTTTCGCCTTCTTCGTCCGAGCGCGTTCGGCGTCGACACGTCGCTTGGCGCTCGCCGCGAGCAGGGTGCCGGCGCCGAGCGGGGTGGTCGCGCGACTCACGAGCAGCATCCGACCGATCGGCTTCGCGGCCCGGCCGGCGATCACGAGCCGATCCCGACCGCGCCGGCGGTGTTCGGTGGCACGACGGCCATGACGATTTTCGGCGCCCCTTCGGTTCTTGCGGGATCGCCGTGCCTCGAGCCGGCGGCGTGCGCTCGCGGCCCGGCGGGTGTCCTTACCGGTCCGGCGGCCGGTCCGGTGCTCCGTGGCCCGCCGCTGTGGCATCAACCGGCGGACGAGGAACCAGCCGACCAGTGCGGCCGAGATTCCGCCGAGGAGAACCATGGGCCGCGTCCGGCCGGCCTCGGCCAATTGTCGGGTGCGGTCGGCCACCGGGGCCGGCGTCGCCGATTCGGCACGCGCGAGCAGTCCATGAGCTCGTTCGCGAGCATGATCGGCGGTCTCGAGCGCACCGTGTTTCGCTTCCCGGGCACGATGCCGACCCGCTTCCGCGATATCGTGCGCCTTCTCCTCGGCGCGGGCTCGGACATCGAATTTGTCGCTCAGTTCCGTGACGGTCCGACCGAGTTCTCGGCGCGTACGGTCCCGATCCTCCCGCAGCAGCTCCGCTTCGTTCTGTTCCCCGTCTCGTCCGGTGGGGGTCATGATCGCCTCCCGCTCGTAATGGTTTTCAGGTCGGTGCGCACGTCTTCGACAGCCCCGCTCGGTATCGGCGGTGCGGCCTCGGTGACGTTCTTCTTGCCCATCAGCCCCAGCGCCCCCGCCACCGCCAGCAATACCGCTCCGACGATCAGCGCGGATGCCCAGGCAGGCAGGACCAGGGCCAAGGCCAGCACGGCGGCGGCGATCAACGCCCCGCCGCCGTAGAACGCGAGCACCGCCGCCGCGCCGGCCAGCCCCGCGCCCTTGGCGATCCCCTTCGTTTTGTCCATCGTTTCGATCCGGGCCAACCGGATCTCGTCACGCAGCAGCCGGCCGAGCTGGGTGGTGGCGTCGTCGACGAGTTCGGCGATCGAACGTTTGTCCCCCGCGGCGGTCCCGTCGACGCGGTGCGCCCCCTCATACCTGTGTGCCATGTTGACCATGGTGGTTCCCTAAGTTTGTCGGTGTCTGGGGTTGGTGGCCTGGATGCCCTGAGCGGGCGTGGGGTGCGGCCCGCCGATCCGCGACGGGCCGAAACCGCTACTCGATGATTCCGGGCTGCCGACCGGACAGGCCGGTACTCGGCCGCACGTGCCTCGGCAGGAAGGCACCCAGGGCGATCATCCCGACGCCGAGACCGAAATGCAGCCAGTCGTCGGCGGTGTCGAGCGGGACGAAATTGGCATCGCTGTGCTTGTCGACGACCAGGCCGTAGATCCACAGCAACAGGTAGATCGCGCCGCCGACGATGAGGAACAGGCGGGACGCGGCCGCACCGGCGGCGACGACCAGACCCACGATGCCGAAGAGCACGTGTACGAGGTTGTGCAGCACCGAGACCTGGAACAACCCCAGCAGCTGGGCCTCGGAACGGTGACCTGCCCAATCGAGGGTGTCGTAATCGGTGGTGATACCGGGAATGAAGCCCGCCACGCCGACCAGGAGAAACACCGCACCGACCGCCAAGGCGGCCAACTGCACCGGCGAGCGCATCGTCACTGCGTTGCTAGAGCGGTTCGACACGAGAGTTCGTCCTTTCGTCTCACGCGGCTGCCGCCGCGGCCTGTTCCACAGCGCAATCTCGGACGTGGGCCGGGTGCCCGCAGATGTGATCGACAAACCTGCTCGCGGGGCGAAATCGCCCCCGGACCGGGCGTCCTGCAACCGCCCGCCGAAACCGTTTCCCCGTTTGCACGGCCCGAACACGGGTAGTCCGGGCGGAACGACCGATGTCGAAAGGGGAATCCATATGCCGGACGCACGACAGCGCAAGCGCGTGATCGTGGTGGGTAGCGGCTTCGCCGGTTACGAATGCGCGCGTGTCCTGCGGAATCGGCTCGCCACCAAGGCACCCGATGTCGAGATCGTGCTGGTCTCGCCGCACAACTACATGCTGTACACGCCGCTGCTGCCGGAAGTGGCCGGTGGGCTGGTCGACCCGCGTTATGTGGCGATCCCGCTGGCCAATGCGCTGCCCGAGGTCGGCTACCGCATGGGACGGGTGGAATCGGTCGACTTCGATGCCCGCACGGTCACGGTCGCCGATTGCGCGCCCGAGACGACCACCATGTCCTGGGACCGACTGGTCCTCACCCCCGGCTCGGTGACCCGGCTCTTCGATATTCCCGGCCTCGCCGAACACGCCCGCAGACTGAAAACCGTCGCGGAGGCGCTGTACATCCGCGAACATTTCCTGCGCCAACTCGAGCTGGCCGACCTGGAACCGGACCCGGACCGGCGCCGCGCCCGGCGGACCGTGGTCGTGGTGGGAGCCTCCTACGCAGGCACCGAGCTGGTCGCCCAATTACGGGCTCTCGCCGATACCTACGCCCGTCAACGCCACCTGGATCCCTCGGCGATACGTTTCCTACTACTCGACACCGCCGACCGGGTGATGCCTGAGGTGGGGCCGAAATTGAGTGCGAAAGCCCTCGATGTGTTACGTCGGCGTGCGATCGATATCCGACTCGGCACCACACTGACCCACCTCGCCGAGGACGAGGTGACCCTGACCGACGGCACGACCGTCGGCACCCACACCGTCGCCTGGGTCACCGGGGTGACGGGCGCTCCCATGCTCGCAGGTCTCGGGTTGCCGTTGAACCACGGCAGGCTCGAGGTGAATGCCGATCTGAGTGTGCCGGGCCATCCGCATGTTTTCGCTGCCGGTGATGCCGCGGCCGTCCCGGACCTGACCCAACCCGGGAAGATCACCCCGCCCACTGCCCAACATGCGGTGCGGCAGGGTCGGACGGCGGGGTGCAATGTTGCGGCGAGCCTCGGGGTCGGCCGAGCCCGCGACTACAAACACCGGGATATGGGTCTGGTGGTCGATCTCGGCCCCGGATTCGCGGTGGCCAATCCACTCGGTATCCATCTGTCGGGCCTCCCCGCCAAAGCCGTGACCCGCGGCTACCACCTGCTCGCGGTGCCCCGGGGAGCCAACCGATGGGCGATCGCCTCGGCCTATCTGCGGAATACGGTGAATGCCCGTCCGCTGTCGCTCCTCGGTCTGGTCGGGGCCGACGAGGCCGGATTCCATTCGAGCGAGGGCATTCCACGCGAACCCGAGCGAGCGGCCGCCGGACGTTCCGCCTGATACCGATCCCCGCCCCGCCGAGCCGATACCGGTTCGCACGGACCGCGCCGGACTCGACAGGGGCGGTCGTGTTCGTTCGGGAAAACCGCGGGATTCACAGCGGAAGAAGCGGATCGTGCCCCATCGACATGAGTCGACGCCGCCATTTGTCCTTACCGGCCTGCGGCTCGAGATCCGACTCCGCCCCTCGCGCGGCGGTGATCTCGTTCACCGCTGTGCGCATCACCGCGATATCGTCGGCGTTCAGATCGGTTCGGCGTTTGCCGAGGATCGCCACGATCTGCCGGCCGATCGCCGGACCGGCGCGATCCGGTTCCATCTCGGCGCGGGCGGTCGCGCCCTCGGTGCGCAACCATTCACGCAACTGCCGTGACGACATATTGACCAACCGGTGGAATTCCTCCCATAGGTCGTCGTCCACAGGGGTTTCGGCCACTGCTGTCACCTCCCTCTCGGCGGTCCCGACGGGTGCCCGGCGACTACCCGCGCCGCACTACGCCAAACCCCGGCACCCGGGCGGCGCGAACGCCGGAAAATCCGAGTCATACCACTTTGTGGAGGTTCCGAAGCCGGTAACACTCCCGAGCCCAAGACGGAATCTCTTATCGCGGTCGTTCGGCGCGGCGAGGCCGGCCGAGCGCGATACCGAGCGCGGCGACCACGCATCCGGCCACCGCGTAGACCAGCATCGGACCGCCCGCGCTACGGGTCAGCACCCAGTGGACGACAATACCTCCGAGCAGTAGCAAACCGCTGGTCAATGCCAGCATCGGCGCCAGCGGACTTCCGCGGGCCGCGTCGACCGCCGTCCAGAACATGGGCGCGGCCCCGAGCAGGACGAGCAGAAGCGCGATCACCGGTGAGCCGTGGAAGGGGAGGTGGGCCTCGGGTTCGATCATCCCGATGATCAGGCCGGCGGCGCCGACCACCGCACACACCGCCACGAATCCCGACAGCAGACACAACGCGGTGCACCGTCCATCGATGGTGAAGGGCGACAACTCGCTCATCCCCTCCTCGACCGGTCGGCGACCGGCAGGGTTGCGACAGAGGCGGGCGTTGTCGGCGGCGAGGTCGTCGGTCTCGACAGTTCGGATCGCGGGGCCGACCGGTGCCGACGAGGTGTCACCGAAATCGGGTACCTCGGTCGCGGGTGCGGCCGGGTCGTTCGCCATCTCCAGCTCGAAGGTCTCGGTTGCCGGTAGTACGAATGTCGGCGCGGTGAACGGATGCAGTTCCCGACCGTCGAAAACCCAATACCAGGGCAGGCGGTCGTCCGGTGTGGAATCGTCGGCGGACGGGGCGACCTCGTCGATGGAAGCTTCGATCGATCCTTCGTCCATGGTGACGACGCTAGAACGCGACCATCGATACGAAACGGGTCGAAGGTCCCCGGGTTTCCCCTTCGGGGACCTCGTCCGTTCCCCGGGAACGTGGGACCTTCGACCCTGGTGTGGGGCCCCACACCACCGAGTGGGGCCCGCGACGCGGCTCTGGCCTGCGATCAGTCCGTGATCGCGGCGAAGCCCTGGCGGAGGTCGGCGAGGATATCGTCGATACCCTCCACACCGACCGCGAGCCGCACGAGACCCGGGGTGACACCGGTGGAGAGCTGCTCTTCGGGGGTCAGCTGGGAGTGCGTCGTCGACGCCGGGTGGATCACCAGCGACCGGACGTCACCGATATTGGCGACATGGCTGTGCAGGGTCAGCGCCTCGACGAACTTCTTACCGGCGTCGACACCGCCTGCCAGCTCGAACCCGATGATCGCGCCGGTCCCCTTCGGCGCCAGCTGACGGCCCCGCTCGTACCACGGCGAGGACGGCAGACCGGCGTAATCCACCCGGGTGACGCCCGGCTGCTTCTCCAGGAACTCGGCGACCGCCTGGGCGTTGCTCACGTGCCGCTCCACCCGCAGGCTCAGCGTCTCCAGGCCCTGGCTGATCAGGAATGCGTTGAACGGCGAGATCGACGCGCCGACATCGCGCAGCAACTGCACCCGGGCCTTCAGCGCGTAGGCGGGAGCGCCGAGGTCCGCGTACACCACACCGTGGTAGCTGGGGTCGGGCTCGACGAAGCCCGGGAACCGCGGCGCGTCACCGGAGCGAACGGTCCAGTCGAATTTACCGCCGTCGACGATCACACCGGCGATGGCCGCGCCGTGACCACCCAGGTACTTCGTGGCCGAGTGCACGACGATATCGGCACCGTGCTCGAGCGGCCGAAGCAGATACGGGGTGGCGACGGTGTTGTCCACGATCAGTGGAATGCCCGCGCTGTGCGCGACCTCGGCGATGCCGGGGATGTCCAGGATGTGGCTCTGCGGGTTGGACACCGTTTCGCCGTAGAACGCCTTGGTGTTCGGCCGGATCGCCGCACGCCACTGGTCCAGGTCGTCCGGATCGTCCACGAACGCGACCTCGATACCCAGCTTCGGCAGCGTGTAGTGGAACAGGTTGTAGGTGCCGCCGTACAGCCGAGGGCTGGAGACGATCTGGTCACCCGCGCCGGCGAGGTTGAGAATCGCGAAGGTCTCCGCAGCCTGGCCGGACGCCAGCAGCAACGCCGCGACACCACCTTCCAGCGCGGCGATCCGCTGCTCCACCGCGTCCTGGGTCGGGTTCATGATCCGGGTGTAGATATTGCCCGGTTCGGCCAAACCGAACAGCGCCGCGGCGTGGTCGGTATCGCGGAAGGTGTAGGAGGTCGTCTGGTAGATCGGCAGGGCGCGCGCATGGGTACCCACGTCCGGTGCCTGCCCCACATGGATCTGTTTGGTTTCGAAGCTCCAGGATGCGGTCGGGTCGGCCGGCTGCGGGGATTCGGTCATCGGGAGGCGCTCCTATCCGTTGTTCCCAATACGAGGGGACAACAGTTTATTTCTCTTCCATGGACCGCCGGACCGGCAGGCGCGCGGTCGAGCACCGGGCGGTGCGCATACCACGGACACCGCTGCTCGGTGCGGCATATCGAGGCTACTCCGCCGAGAATCCGATGACGATGATTTGACTCATCGTGAATTCAACCGGGACACACCGGCGGTGCACGGTCTATTCGGTGGTTGTCGACGCGGGCGAGGTGGTCGTTTCACCGCCATCGGATTCGCCGGGATCGTCCCCCTCCTCCCCGGAGCCGTCGCTCGTCGTGGGCACGGCGGCGGAGGTACTGGTGACCGTTTCGGAGGTGGGTACCACAGAACTCGATGTCGTGGGTGGAGTCGACGAGGACGGAGTCGGCGAGGGCCGGGTGGACGTCGGCGGCTGTGTGGACGTCGGCGGCTGTGTGGACGTCGGCGGCTGTGTGGACGTCGGCGGGGGTGTGGAGGATGACGACACGGGCGGAGGGGGTGGTTCCTCCGGTTCGGGCTCGGCCGCCGGCGGGTTGCCGGCCGGTGGTCCGGATACCGAACCGGGATCGGGATCGGGTACCGATTGCTCGGGGCCGTTACCGGCGATCGGACGCGATTCGATCACCGATACACCGGGCCCTGTGACGGACGGCGGGTTCGGATCGGGTCCGCCGGGCCTGGGCCCCGGCGGATCGGTCCGCGTAGCGGAGACGACACTCGCTTCCTCGTCACCGGAACCGACGGAGGTGGTGTCCTCCCGCGCTACGCTCAGGGCCAGGGCCACCGCGGACACCACCGCCACGGCGGCGGCCGCGGCCACGAACCGATACCGATGGCCGAGCCGAGGCGGGTCCACCGGGTCGCTGTCGGCGGGGTCGACCGCCGTGACGACCGGCTTCGGCGGCGCTTGCGGCGGCTGCGCGACATTCGGAGTCACCAGATCGGCCAATGCCGTGCGCGCCGCCGTCATGAGCGCACCGGCGGAGGCATAGCGGTCCTGGGGGTCTTTCGCCATGCCCGTGGCGATCACCGCGTCGAACACCGGGGGCAGACCGGCATCCGAGGGTCGGGGCGGTGCCTCGGTGAGGTGCGCGGTGATCTGCCGTTCGACGCTGTCACCGGAGAACGGTTTGCTTCGGGTCAGGCATTCGTAGAGCACACACGCCAGCGAGTACACATCCGAGCGCGCGTCGATGGTGTCGTGCGCGAGCCGTTCCGGCGCCATATAGGCGAAAGTACCGATCATCGCGCCGGTGGTGGTCAGACCGGTGTCCGTCGCGCTGCGGGCGATCCCGAAATCGATCAGATAGGCGAAATCGGCGGAGGAAACGAGGATATTCGAGGGTTTCACATCGCGGTGCACCAATCCGGCACCGTGTGCGGCGTCCAGGGCATCGGCGATCTGGGCGAGCAGCGCCACCGCGCGGGTGGGTTCCAGCGGACCCTCGTTCGAGAGGAGCCGTCCCAGATCGGTCCCCTCGACCAAACGCATGTCCAGGAACAGTCTGCCGTCGATCTCCCCGTAGTCGTGGATCGGGATGACATGGGGTTCGGTGAGACGTGCCGTGGTCTGCGCCTCACGCCGGAACCGGCGACGGTACATCGGATCGCCGGCGTACTGTGGGGCCAGTACCTTCAGCGCGACGACGCGATCGGTCCCCGTGTCGTAGGCGCGATACACCTGTCCCATGGCGCCCGCGCCCAAGAGTTCGAGCAATCGATATCGGCCGAACGACGTGCCTTCCACCAGACACGCTTACCACACCGGCCGGCGAACCGCCGAACCTCTTCGACGACCGAACCCGAGCCGGGAGCCCGGTCAGGAAGGCTCGGACAATCCGCCGAATACCACGGCATTCGTCTTCGCCACCGCCCGACGCAGCGGTATCGCCTTCTGATAATCCTCCTACTCGTATCAGGCCCGAGCCACCGCCACGGACTCGAATTCCAATACGACCGTGCGGCTTTCGGGCCGCGCCGGGCCCGCTTCACATTCGCACAGGAATTCACCGCAGGAAGACGGAATCACCGGATACTCCTCGTCTTCGACGACGGACACCGCTATGGACGGGGAAGGCCGCGCAGGGTCGCCGTCAGCAGATCCACCCGATGTCGCTGCAGGTCGGTGAATTCCGGGGGATGGTGGATCTCGACGCTCAACCGTCCCGCGAAGGTGCTGATGATGGTGGTGCCGGCGCCCGGTTGCCGAGGGCGACGACCCGAACGATCCGGTTTGGCGATGATCGCCGAGTGGAAATCCCGCACCCGTAGCCCGGATGGGACAGCGGGCGTGGGCAGGGTGCCCCAGTTGGTGGCGACGACAATGCCGGGAACCGGTGGGGGCGCGGCACCCGGGTCGCCGATATGCAAGGGTGACTGCTGCACCACCCCCGCCGACAGCGCTGCCCGGAAGGTTTCTCCGATACCGCGCGCGAGTCCCAGTGGACCGGCGCCGACCTCGGCGGCGGGCAGGTAGCTCGCCATCCCGAGCACGTTCGTCCCCTCGGTGGGACCGATTTCCGGTGTGACGCGGGCGCGCAGGTCGACGGAGTACAGGTAGAGCAGTTCGGACAGGGCGAGTTCGCGCAATTCGGACTCGGTGTGCAAGAGCGCCGCCGAGACCAGTTCGTGTACGGTCACGCCCTCCCGGTGGCCGAGATCGACGAGGGCGGTGGTCTCCTCCCGCGTCAGTCGGCATCTGGTGGTCACCGACACCGGGTATTCGTCCGCGGTGACCGGCGGCGCTACGGACGGATCGGGTGGACTCGGCGGGTCGGGTGGATGCGGCAGGTCGAGCTTGCGCACTCCGCGGGCGGCCAACAGCTCCTCCACCGGCGCCGGATACGGATGCGGCCGAGGCTCGGGAACACTCCCCCGAACGACGGCGTCATAGCACGACCAGAGCGTCTCGACCACGGCCAGGGCGTGCCGGGTATCGGCCACGCTGTGATGGATCATGAGCGTGATGCCCGCCGTCTCCTCGGCCCGCGCCACGCACAGCGCGGCGACCGATTCGCGCTGATCGAATGTCGCGCCCACGAACAGCCGGTCGGGGTCTCCTTCCGCGACCATCACCCGTGGCGGTGTATCGGTCTCGACGAAAACATGGCCGCTGTCGGCCGCTTCGATGCGTACCCCCAGAATCGGATGCGCGCGAACTGTCGCCTCGAACGCCACCGTCAGCGCGGGAAGATCCACTGCACCCACCACCCGGATGCAGTAGCCGATGTACACCTCGCCGCCGGCGAACATCTCCTCACTCGGAGCGAGCCGCCGAACAACACCTGCCATGGTCGTATCGCTTTCTCCGCTTTCCCGAAGCGTAACCGACAGATCACCGACGCGGTTCGCGTTGCGGAAACACCACCCGCACGAAAGCCCAGAACCGGAACACCATACCCGCGGCGGTGCCGATCACCTGCGCGGAGACGAAATCGGTGATCTCCTGGGTCATCCGCGGTACATACGGGACCTCGAGATGCAGGACATAGCGCGAGATCCACAGTGGCGCGGTATTGATCGCCACCGCCAGGAAACTCACCAGATAGAACAGGATCGCCTCGTGATGGGTGCGCCGGCCGGCGCGTTCGCGAAACGACCACTGCTTGTTCAGCAGATACGACAGAGTGATGGCGGCGAGGACCGCGATCGCTTTCGCGGTGACCGGACGGTCGGCGAGCACGGTGGTCTTCAATCCGACGAATACCGCCGTGTCCAATGCCAATGCGGCCACACCGACCAGCGCGAACCGCACCAGCTCCCCGCGTCGGGTCTTGTCTCCGAGCGTGGAAGTGACCCGCTCGAATACCGAACGTCGAGAGAAAAGCACAGGTAAAGTCTGGTGCACGGCGTGATATCCCACAGCCGATCAACGGATTTCACCGGGATTGCCCGGTACTCGCGTACCAATAGGCGGCATTGTGAATGGGAAACCCGTGCAACGGAGCACTTCTCGATCCGTCGAATCCGACGTCTCTCGGCACCGAGACCTGAGTGCCGCGCCCATCGCGGTGGTGGGTATCGGCTGTCGGTTCGCCGGCGGTGCCGATTCCCCCGAAGCGTTGTGGCGGCTGCTGCTCGACGAGGTCGACGCCGTCACCGAGACGCCACCCGGCACCCGGGGGACCGACCTCACCGCCCCCGGTGCCTATCTCCCGGACGTGGCAGGGTTCGACGCCGAGTTCTTCGGTATCGGACCTCGTGAGGCGGCCGAGATGGACCCCCAGCAACGGTTGGCGCTCGAATTGGCTTGGGAGGTCTTCGAGGATGCGGGCATCCGGGCCGAGACGGTCCCGGAAACCGGGGTGTACTTCGCCAACAAGTTCAACGACTATCGAGCGCTCAAACTAGCCCGTGGGCCTGCCGGAATCACTCCGTTCACCAGCACCGGTGACGTGGAAGGTGTTATCGCCAATCGGGTTTCGCACTTCCTGGGGCTGGACGGCCCGAGCATGACCGTCAATGCCTCCTGCGCCGGATCGCTGATCGCGGTGCATCTGGCCTGTCAGGCGCTGCGGGCGGGTGAATGCGCCACGGCGATCGCGGGCGGGGTACATCTGAATGTGATTCCCGAGACCACTGCCGGACTCGCCGCACTGGGGGTGCTGTCGCCCACGGGGCGGTCTCGGGCCTTCGACGCCACGGCCGACGGTTACGTCCGCGGGGAAGGAGGGGCGGTCGTCCTGCTCAAACCGTTATCCGAGGCGCTACGTGACGGCGACCGCGTCTATTGCACGATCCTCGGCGGTGCCACCAACAACAACGGCCGCGGGCGCACCATGCCGGCGAGCAGCCCGGAAGGCCAGCGACAGCTACTGCGCCGCGCCTGCCGCCATGCCGGGATCGACCCCGAAACCGTCGATTACGTGGAGGCACACGGCACCGGAACCGTTGTCGGCGACCATGCGGAACTCGTCGCGCTCGGCGCCGAGTACGGAACCGGACGAGCCGAGGGCCGCGAACTTCTCGTCGGGTCGGTGAAGACGAATATCGGGCATACCGAGGCCGCTTCGGGTATCGCGGGTCTGGCGAAAACCGCTCTGGCCCTACGGCATGGGCGGATACCACGCACCCTGCACTTCCGGTCGGCCCCGGACGATATCGATCTCTCCGCGCTCGGCCTCCGCATCACCGCCGAGGCACAGGACTGGCCCACCCCTACCGATCGAGTGGCCCGGGCCGGAGTCAGCGCGTTCGGTTTCGGCGGGTCCAATGCCCACCTCCTGCTCGAGGCGCCGCCCGTGCCCGGTCGGACGGGTCGCGTTCACAGAGGCCCTTCCGATCGTGCGGAGACATCGCTCCGTCATGGGGTCGATGGCGTACCCGTGACCGGCACCATGGACGAATCTCGGTCACTTTCCGTTACGACCCCAAGCGTTGCCCCGGAACGGGAACGACACCGGTCCTGGTGGCCCTGGCTCCTCGGCCGTGCTCGGCGACCGCGGAAACATCCGTCGGCCGTGTCGGCGGATATGTCGAATATCGAGGTCACCGCTTCGGCCGATATCTCTTCGGCCACCGGGAAGAGCTCGACCGAACCCGGTCCCGAGATCACCGAATCGGATGCGCTCGCCTGGGGCCGGTATCGCCTCGTCGCCGTATCCGCCCGTACCGACACCGCCCTGCGCGAGCACATCCGGCGGCTGCGTGACCATCTCCTCACCCGTGAGGTCCCCGACGAGCCGACGTTGGACGATATCGCCTACACCCTGTGCGAGACCAGGATGCATTTCTCGCAGCGGTACGCCTGGGTCACCGATTCGGTGGACGCGTTGATCTCCGAACTCACGAAGTTCCTGGACTCCGATGCCATCGACACCCCCGAGGGACACTCCACCACCGCGGGACTGCTCGCCGCCGCGCTCCACCCCGATACGGTCACCCGCAGAGAGCTACTCGAAACCATCGCGGCCGCCTACCGGCAAGGTCTCGACCCGGAATGGGAATCCGTCAATCCGGCGGGGCGAGCGATCCCCCTTCCCACCTACCCGTTTCAGCGGCAACGGTACTGGGTCGACACTCCGGTCCACACGGACCCGGATATCGACCACGGACGCATCCGCGACAACCCCCGGCCGGCGGTAGATGAGTGGCCACAACCGGCCGACGTGCACGCCACCGAGCTCGTCGGCCTCGTCACCACGGAGGTCGCAATGGTGACCGGGCTGCCCGCCGTGGAGATTCCCGCCGACCGGAACTTCGCCGAGCTCGCATTCACCTCCGTGCACGCGCTCGAACTGAGCAGCCGCCTCACCGCACGCCTGAACACCACGCTGCCCGCGGCCGTGATCTGGGGGCATCCGACCGTCCGTGGGCTGGCGGCCGAACTGGCGCGCCGGCTGCACCGGGAATCCGGGGGCGATACGGGCTCCCCCACACCCCCGCCGCGCGATCCCTCGACAATCGTTTCCCGGGCATCGGACACCGATGGCGATACCGCGGCGACCCCGCCACACTCCCCCACAGATTCCGATACGGTGACCGAAGTCCTCTCGACCGCCGAGCTTCTCGCCTTGGCCGACAAATTGCGCCTGTGACCGCCCCGAGGCGGCGGAGCGACGACCTATGCGTGAATCGAGGCGGTGGTCCGACGAATCGGTTTGATGCGAATCCCGTTGGCGGGACGCAGATTCACCGACGCCAGTGCTGTCACCTGGTGTGTCGGATCCAATTCCAACCGGAAACGCTGCACGGTCATGGCCAGGATCAGGGTCATTTCCGTCATCGACAGATCCTTCCCCAGACAGATCCGAGGTCCGCCGGAGAACGGGAAGAAGGCGAACTTGGGCCGTTCGGCATCGGCGGTGTCGTCGAATCGCTCCGGCCGGAATTCCTCGGGGGCATCCCAGAGACGTTCGTCGCGGTGGATGTAGTACATGCACAGCGTCACCCTGGCTCCTGCGGGCACGTGATAGCCGCCGATCTCGTCGTCGGTGATCGGGGTGCGTTCCACGATCCACGCGGGCGGGTAGAGCCGCATCGTCTCCTCCAACACCATTCGGCAGTAGGAGAGGCCGGGCAGGTCGGCGAAGGTGGGGGTGCGATCGCCGAGCAGGTCGCGGACCTGTTCGGCCAGCCGTTCCTGGATTCGCGGATGACGGGCCAGCAGGTAGCACGCCCACGACAAGGCATTGGCCGGGGATTCGTGCCCGGCCACGAGTAGGGTTTTGATCTCGTTGAGCAGGTTTTCTTCGCTCATCCCCCGCCCGCCCTCGTCACGGGCCCGCACCAGGGCGGTGAGCACATCGGAGGTCTCGGCGCCTTCGCGGCGGCGTTCGGCGATGAGACCACGCACCACATTGTCGAGTTCCCCCACCTTGCGGGCCACGCGTCGCGCCGTCGGCGACGGGAAACCCTGCGGCAGCTTCACCGGCGCGTTCACCCGCTTCATGATGAAACCGAAGGCCGCGTCCATCGCCTCGGTGATGGGATCGGTGCCGTCGGACAGGTCGAGGCCGAACAGGATACGTCCGGTCACGGTGAGCAGTAGCCGCACATGGTCGTCGTAGATATCGCGGAACTGCCCGGCGCCGCTGTCCCAGCGGTCCAGCATGGCCGCCGCGCCGGTGGTGATGTCATCGGCGAATTTCTTCACATGCGAATGCGAGAACGCCGGGTGGATGAGTGAGCGTTGTGCCCGCCAGTAGTCGAGGTCGTTGGTGGTGAGCTGGCCTTCGCCGAGGAGTATGGCGAATTCGTCGTAGATCGGACTCTTGCGGTAGTTGGTGTAGTTGTCCTGCAGGACGTATTTGGTCATGGTGGGATCCCGCACCAGATACACCTGCATCGGCCCGGCGTCGACACGCACCATATCCCCATAGCGGTCGATCAAGGTGCCGACGGTGCCGAGCGCGTCGCGGGACAGTCGCGGCAGCAATCGCACGGTTTCGAGCGGACCCGGACCGGGTGCTTTCATGGCTCGACCTTTCATTTCAGCAGCTTCGCGTGTTTGCGCAGCTGGTACAGATAGTCCTGTTTCTCCACCACCAGCGGATAGTGGTCGGCGTGGTAGAGGCGCAGCCCCGCATACAGATTCGGTTGTGGACCGCGGATCGCCGTCTCGAATCGGCGCACCCGTATGGGATCGGATTTCGCGATCAGGTAGTCGGCGACGAGTTCGGCCTGCCGTTCGTAGAGGTCCCAGTGCGAACCGATGGGCCGCACCATGCCCACCACGAACAGGTTGGGGGTGTGCGGGGGAAAGATGTTCAGGTAGAGCCGTGGCCGGAGTTCACCGTCCACCCAGTTCAGGTGCTCGCGGTCGACCACCGGGTAGTCGGGGACGAATCCGGTGGCCAATAGGATCAGATCGACGGTTTCGGTGCTTCCGTCGGCGAATTCAACCGTGTCGCCGTGTATTTCGACGATATCCGGTTTGGCTGCGATATCGCCGTGGGTGTAGTGGTGGTGCAGTTGGTCGCCGAGCATGGGGATGACCACGCCCTCGGTGAAATCGGGAACCGGCAGCCCGAATGCGCGCGAGCGGCGACGCAGGTAGGAGAACAATCCGAGGAACGCCCGTCGGCGCAGCGGTCGCCACATCCGTCCCTGCAGCAGGGTATCGGTGGGGCGGCCCAACAGGTATTTGGGCATGCAGTAGAAGCCGCGACGACTGCTGTGCACGGTGCGCGCCGCATTGACGGCGCAATCGGCGAGGATATCGGCCGCGGACTGGCCGGCACCGATCACCAACACCCGTTTTCCCAGTACCTGGCTCGGGTCCCGGTATTCACAGGAGTGCAGCACCGGGGCGGTGGGGTCACCCGGGAGATCGATCCGCCTGGGGTGTCGATCGTGTCCCGTGGCGACGACGACCCCGGCGAAGTCGCGGCGTGAGCCGTCGCCGAACTCCACCGTCCAACCGGCGGCCGAGCCACCGGCGGCGGGTTCGACCCGGGAGACGGGGCTGTTGAGCCGGATATATCGCAGCAGGTCGAACCGTTCGGCATAGGCGTGCAGATAACGGAGGACGAGCTCGTGCCCCGGATAGGCCGGGTAATCCTCCGGCATGGGGAAATCCGGAAATGCCTGCACCTGTTTCGAAGCGATCAGGTGGGTGTTGCGGCTGACCGGGGAGTCGGGCCGACGAGCATCCCACAGCCCTCCTATACCGTCGGCGGCCTCGAACACCTCGCATGCGATCCCCCGGGCCACGAAGCGACGTGCGGTGGCGAGTCCGGCCACACCGGCACCGATCACGCAGTAGGTATCGGCACTCATGTGGTCACCACCGATCGTTGACCCGTCGACTCGGGTTCGTCCGTCGCCAGGGGTGTGGTGCCCGTGGCGGCGCGCAGGGCGAGCGCGAAGCATCCGAGGTAGATGATGAACTGGGCGACGAGGGTGAAGTAGACGTTCTCGGTGTAGACGGCCACGATCGACCAGACCACGGTGAGGACGGCGATATTGCGCAGTTCGGGCCGCATCAGCCCGGCGTAGATCGCGAACAGCCATACCGCGCCGACCGCTATGTACACCCACGGCCCGAACGGCGCGCGGAAGGAGGCCAGGGTCAGCACGGCTGCCCAGATGGCCAGGTTCTCGGCCCGGAAGCGGCTACCGGCGGCGCCGGCGACGGATCGGCGGTGGATTCGCAGCGCGGTGATCACGACCAGGATCACGAGCAGCAGGGTGTAGATATTGGTGATCAGCCGGGCGGGACCGGTCGGATCGGTGATCTCCATGCCGAGGATCTGCGCTTTGTACGGCAGGCCGTAGGGCGAATAGTTCACCAGTTGATTGGCTCGTTCGGTGAGCACCCACTGGTGGTACTCACCACTGGCCAGGCGTTTCCAGGTGCCGTCGGACAGGAACTGTTTCCACGGCTCCCACCCGAACACCAGGTAGGTCGCCCCGGCGTAGATCGCCCCGAACGCGGCGGTCCACGCCACGGGCCGCCAGCGCCGTTGGACCAGCAGATAGATCAACAGGATGGCGGGTGACACCTTGGCCACGATGGCGAATGCCAGCGCCGCGCCGCCCAGGACATTGCGGTTGCGGGTGAACAGCACCATCGCTGCCAGGCAGCCGACGTAGAGGATCAGTACGTGGATATTGCCCAGCTGCAAGGTGGCCAGGGTCGGCAGACTCGCCCAGATCAGCGGGGTGCACGCCGCGAGCACGGCACCGGCGCGACCCCCGACCCAGCGGGCGATCGCAAGCATGGCCAGCAGCACCACCGCCACATACAGGGCGTACCAGAGCGCCCGAAGGGTGTGGAAGTCATGGGAGAACAGCAGCAGGATCCGGGGCAGCAGCAGAAACGGCGGTGGGTACAGATACACATCGCGTTCCTGCGGCAGAATGCTCGGCAGTACCGCGTCGGCCTCGGCGGATTCGTAGCGGTGCCGGTTGTAGAGTTCGCCCGGTTCGTGTTCGGCGACGAGAGCGCCGCTGATGTATCCGGACAGGTGGGTGTGTTTCAGCAGGAAGTCGTCGTCCGGTGACAGGGAACTGTCGGCCTGGTTCGGGTCGATCATGAACTCGGCGAGCCGCGCCAGAACGGCGACGACCACCACGATCACCGCGCTCCACAACGCCTTGACCACCCAGGGTCTACCGCGCACGACATCACGCCATTCGGTGGGGATGAGTGGAACGACGACCAGGAACAGGGTGATGGCGACGACGATGCCGAGGACAGCGGTACCGAGGGTCGGCAACCCCACCACCGATCCGAGGATCATGGCCACCGGAACCAGCAGTCCGACGATGAACACCGCGAACATGGCCGAGTAGTAGTCGATTTCCCGACGGAATCGGGTCCAGGTACTGGAAAGCATGGGCAACCTGTGGCTTTCGGTCTTCGGATACAACGTTCGGCGGGGCGGACCGCCGAGTCAGGTGGCGTATTCGGCCAGGCGCGCCTCGATATCGGCGACCACCGTCGCGGGGGCGGGGGCTTCCCGGATATCGGCGCCCAGTTTCCGGGCGCCGGCCCGGTAGGACGGATCGTCGAGCAGGGCGCGCGCCGAGTCGGCGAGGGCATCGATATCGTTCTGGGCGGCGGCATCCTCGGCCGCTATACCGGAGCCGGTCCGGGCGATACCGCGCGCGAAATCGAACTGGTCGAACATCTGCGGTAGCACCAGTTGCGGCAGCCCGTACCGGGTGCCGGTCAGGCCGGTGGTGGAACCACCATGGTGCACCAGCACATCGCAATCACGCAGGAACAATTGCAGCGGAACCTGTTCCAGCACCCGCACCCGCTCCGGTTGCTCGCCCAGTAGCGGGCGGTCGGCTGCCGACAGGGCCACCACGATCTCCAGATCGGGGATCGATACCAGCGCCTCGACCACATTGCGCAGTGGCCGCGCCCCGGTCAGGCTCAACACACTGCCACCGAAGCACACCGCCGCGCGCCGACGATCGGACCTGGTGCGCAGTTCCCCGGACAGGACACCGGTGCCGTTGAACGGGATGAACTGTAAGAGATCGCTCGGCACCGCGTCGGGCGCCTGCAATGCGGGCGGGCAGATATCGAGTGTCACCACCGGAGCCGCCACTGTCCGACCGCCGGCGATATCGGATTCGGCGACCAACGCGGCGGTGCGTTCGGTGAACGGACCGCCGGTGGGGTCGATACCCCAGCGGTGCGATATCACCGGCAGTCCGAGTTCGGCGCCGAGCGCGCGTCCGATGGTGGCCAACGGATCGGTGACGATCACCTGCGCGCCCCACTCGCGGGCCAGATCGGCGAACACCTCGAAGAATTCGACGGCATGGCGGTGCCAGTTCTGTGCGGCGATATGCCACAGCCCCTGCCCCGCGCCGCCGCGTTCGGCGAACAGCGGCACCGGGAACATCTCCGGGCTCACCTGGTTGCGCAGGGTGTCCATCGGCACCTCGAGGGCGGGCAGGTCCGCCGCATCGAGTCCGGCGCGCTGCGCGGCGGCGGTGACATCCGCGCGTGAGGCCACCAGGACCTCGTGTCCCGCCAACCGCAACGCCCAACAGAACGGCACCATGGCCAACAGATGCCCCGGTGAGGGCACGGGAACGACGAGAAACTTCATGACGATCGGCTTTCGTTGTTCTTCATCCACACCATGGGGTTGGTATTGCGCGGTACCCAGGGTGCGGCCGATTGTTCGGCATTGCGCCGTTTCTCGACGAACGCGAGATTGTGATAGAAGTGCAGCCCGCCCACCCACTCGTCGAACCGACCGGGTGCGCGTTCGACGCCGGACTCGATATCGCGGTGGTGCAGGGCGTCGACCAGAGTTTTCAGATATCCCACCGAGGTATTCGGATCGTCGAGGCGGGTACTCGAACCGCCCCAACCCGACCAGTAGGAGGTCTGGAGATCCTCCACCACATACAGGCCACCCGGACGCACATGGGAGAACAGGACCTCGAACGAGGCGATCACATCGCCGCTGATATGGCTGCCGTCGTCGATGACGATATCGAACGGACCGAGTTCGGTGCCGAGCCGCGCGAGGAACTCGGCATCGCCCTGATCTCCGCGTACCGGTTGGATACGTGGTTCGGCGATACCGGATTTGTCGAAGTAGTCGAGGCCGATGACGATCGAGCGCCGGAAGTACCGTTTCCACATCCGCAGCGAGGCGCCACCGACGTCGGGTGCCTGATAGCCACCGATACCGATTTCCAGAATGCGCAGCCGGCGGTCGCGCAGCGGACCGAAGTGGCGTTCGTAGTGGGGGGTGTACCAGTGACCGCCCCATTTGTCGGAGCCGTAGTGCAGCGACAGCTCGTTGAGGTCGTGGTGGGGGGCGGCGCAGGCGGTGATGATCCGGTGCGCGGCCATCTCGGCCGCCGAGCGCGCCACCCGCCAGGGATCGTCGGGCGCGAAACTCGCCGGACCCGGTTCGTCCTTCACCGTGATGGCGCGGGTCGCGGTTCGGTCCTCGGGCGCACCGTAGACGGCACGGACCAGTTCCACCAGATCCTGACGCACGGTCAGCCATGGGTCGTCCAGGGTGCCGGAGGTGATATCCGCGTCGTCGGCACCGATGGTCACCAGATAGTCGAGTCGCTTTCCGTCGTAGTCGAGTTCGAACACCACCCGCACCGGGATCTTCGGCCGGTCACCGTAGCGGGTGCGCCACTCGATCTCCCGTAGGACGGCTTCCGCGGCGGTGTCGACGCCCAGGTCCGCGAGCCGGGCGGTGGTCTCGTCGTGGTCGCCGTCCGCGGCGGCGATCAAGCGGGCGGCCAGTATGTTGTCGGCATCGAGGTTCACGTGTTTCCTTCCGTTCGGCCGGCCCGCACCGGCATCGGCCGCGTGGTGGGCGCATTCGGTTCCCGGGTCGGTTCCACCCCCTCGGCTGCGAGCATGAGCCGCACCATCTCCCGAAAATTCACCGTCGGCGCCCACCCGGTGCGTTCCCGCAGCCGCCGGGCATTGCCCACCATTGCGGGTTCGCGGCGGGTCAGCAGCGTCGGCTCCTCACGGACATAGCGGGTCCAGTCCAGCCCGACCGCGCCGAAGGCCTCGGCGCAGAAGTCGGCGACGGTGTGGTGGACACCGGTGGCGACGACGAAGTCCTCGGGCTCGTCCAGGTCCAGCACGGCGCTCATGGCGCGCACGTAGTCGGGGGCGTAACCCCAGTCGGCGCCCGCGTCCAGGCGACCGACCACGAGCTCGTCGGCCGTACCGCGGACAATCGCGGCCACCGCGCGGACGATCTTGCGAGAGACGAATTTTTCCGGACGTAACGGTGATTCGTGGTTGAACAGGATTCCGGCCGCGGCGTACACCCCTCGGGCGCGGTGGATGCGGCAGGCCAGCAGCCCGGCCGCCTTGGTGAGGGCGTAGACGCTGCGCGGTTGTATGGGGCTGTCCTCGTCGCGGACGGCGATCCCGGTGCCGGAATCGATCGCGGAACCGTAGATATGGGCGGAGGCCGCGTAGAAGATCCTGGTGTCGGGGCTGTGGTGTGATACCGCTTCGGCGAAATTGTGCACCTGCAGGGTGTTCACCCGGTGGGCGGCGTGGGCGAGTTCATGTGCCGCCATCGGCGGGTCCTGGGCGGAATGTTGCACCGCGGCCAGCAGATACACCCGGCTCGGTCGCAGCTCGGCGACGAGCCGTGCCACCGCGTGCGGATCGGTGATATCGATCGGACCCCCGCGCCCGATACCCAGGACGGTTTCCCCGCGTTCGACCAGCAACCGGGTCAGCAGGGTTCCGTCCTGTCCGTCCGCACCGGTGACGATCACGGTCATCGCACCACATCCAACCGCGGCAGTGGGAACACCAACCGCCCCCCGGAGGCGAGGAAGGCGCGTTCCCGTTCGATCATCATGTCGCGGAAATGCCAGGGCAACACGAAGAACTGGTCGGGGTCGCGGCGCCGCGCCTGCTCCTCGGAAACGATGGGTATGCCCGTGCCCGGGGTGAACTTGCCGAATTTGTCGTCGTTGACCTCGGCGATGCATTCCAACCACCGCGGTCCTATGCCGCAATGTTGCAACATCACATTGCCCTTGGTGGATGCGCCGTAGCCGAGGGTACGCAGTCCGGCGCGTTCGGAGCGGTCGAAGAAGTCGCGCACCGATTCGCGGTGGTCGGCGACGCGGGCGGCGAACTCGGCGTAGTGGTGGCCGTCGTGCAGATTCAGTTCGCGTTCCTCCCGCCGCATCCGATCGATGCGGGTGGTGGCGTCGCGGGTGGGGGTACCGATCTTGCCCAGGGTCAGCGCGAAGCTACCGCCGTTGACCCCGTTGCGTTCCACGTCCAGCACCGTGAAACCACAGCGCCGGGCCATCCATTCGATCTGTTCGAGCGTGTAGTACTCGAGGTGTTCGTGGCAGATGGTGTCGTAGGAGGTGGTCGCCAACATGGCGGGCAGATAGCTCTGTTCCAGAACCCAGACACCGTCGTCGGTGAGGGTTTCGTGAACCGCCCGCATGAACTCCAAAGGGGCGGGCACGTCGTAGAACATGGCGATCGAGGTGATGACCTTGGCCTTGCGCCCGTCGAGGGCCTCGGCCACCGCTTTCGCCGAGAAGTAGCCGGGTATCAGCCGCACATGCTCCGGATAGAAGCGGCGGAACTTCTCCGCCAGTGGGTCGATACCCACCAGAGTCGCCGAACCCACCGGATATTGTTTCAGCAGTGTCGCGTCATTGCTGCCGATATCGATCACGATATCGGCGGGTTCCAGCGGAACGCGTTCCCGAATCCGGGCGACCCGGTGACCCAGATGCGCGATCATCGCGCTGTTGAGCCCGGACCGATACCCGTAGCCGGGCGAGTACATATCGTCGAAGTCGGCGGTGTGCCGCAACTGCACCAGGCCGCATTCGTGTTCGTCCGACGGCACACAGCGCACCACCTCGAGCGGATACCGGGGCGCCGACAGCGGTTCACGTGCCGGGAACACCCCGGTCAATGCCATGGTTCCGAGATCGATGACCGTCTCGAGTCGCGGGTTGTCGCATACCCGGCACCGATCGATACTTCCCGTCTGCTTCACGCGTGCTCCATATCGTGGGCGACCATCAGTTCCACCAGCTCGGTGAAACTGGTGCGCGGCTCCCAGCCGAGCTTCTGTTTGGCCTTGGTCGGATCGCCGGTGAGGTGGTCGACCTCGGCCGGACGGAAGTACATGGGATCCACCTCCACCAGCACCCGGCCGTTGCGACGGTCGATACCGCGTTCGGCCAGACCCTCGCCTTCCCATTCCAACTCGATACCGACCGCCGCGAAGGCGGTTTCGCACAATTCGCGCACGCTGTGGGTCTCGCCGGTGGCGATCACATAGTCGTCGGGTTGGGGCTGTTGCAGCATCAGCCACATGGCCTCCACGTACTCCTTGGCATACCCCCAGTCCCGGCGGGCGTCCAGATTTCCGATGTAGAGGCGGTCCTGTTTACCGAGGGCGATCCGCACTGCGGCGCTGGTCACCTTGCGAGTGACGAAAACTTCCGCTCTACGGGGTGATTCGTGATTGAACAGGGTGCCGTTCACGGTGTACATCCCGTAGGCCTCGCGATGGTTCACGGTGATCCAGTAGGCGTACAGCTTGGCCACCGCATACGGGGAACGCGGGTGGAACGGGGCGGTCTCGTTCAGCGGTTCGGTGCCGACACCGCCGTAGAGTTCCGAGGACGAGGCCTGGTAGAAGCGGGTGGCGATACCGGTTTTGCGGATCGCGTCCAGGATGCGCAGGGTACCGATGGCGTTGGTCTCGGCGGTGAACTCCGGGATCTGGAACGAGATGTGCACATGCGACTGGGCGCCGAGATTGTAGATCTCGTCCGGCCGAACGTCTTCGAGGATGCGGTTGAGACTGCTGGAGTCCATGAGATCGCCGTAGTGCAGGAACAGCCGCCGCGGGGAATGCGAATCCTGGTACAGGTGATCGATACGCTCGGTATTGATATTCGAGACACGTCGAACGATACCGTGCACCTCATATCCCTGCTGCAACAGGAATTCGGTCAGATATGAACCGTCCTGCCCGGTGATTCCGGTGATCAACGCCTTCCTCATGGATCCTCCACGCAGAGACTAACTATGGACGCCCGGTGGGTCAATATCTTTCCTTCGCCATCGATCGCAATTAAAATCGGTACGCATGAATGCGGCCTCCAATCGAACATTGGTGATGATTCCCACGTACAACGAGAGCCGCAATGTCGGCCCGTTGCTCGCCGAAATACTCGACCAGGGCGACGATTTCGACATCCTTTTCGTCGACGACAACTCCCCCGATGGAACCGGTCGCCTACTCGATGAACTCGCAGCTCAGCACACCCATCGAATTCATGTGCTGCACCGATCGAATCGGCGGGGAGTGGGTTCTGCGCACCAAACAGGAATCCGTTGGGCATACGACAACGGCTATTCCGAATTGATAACGATGGATTCCGATTTCGCACATCCACCGTCGTATATTCCCGCCTTGATGGCTGCCGCGAAAGGTTTCGACATAGTGGTCGGTTCGCGATATCTGAGACAGGACAGTCTGGCCGACTGGACCCCCTTCCGAAAAATTCTCACCAGGGTCGGGCATTTCCTCACGGTTACGCTTCTGCGAATGCCCTACGATGCCACCGGTGCGTTCCGATTCTACCGGCTCGACACCGTTCCCGTGGCGGCTTTCGATCTCGTTCGCTCCACCGGATATTCGTTCTTCTTCGAAAGCCTCTACATCCTCACCGCGAACGGCTTCTCCATTACCCAGATACCGATCCACGTCCTCCACCGCACCGCCGGCGAATCGAAGATGCGCACCCGTGATGTCGCCATCAGTGTGCGGTTTCTGCTGACGTTGTGCGCGGAGAAGTATCTGCGACCGTCGCGTCATCGCCTCACCTCGCACCCATCGCGTTGACGCGCCGAGCGGCCAGCCAGTCGATGACCGCGTGCGCCTCCGGCCAGTCGGGGGCGGTCGCGGTCACCGGGTACTGGTCGTCGACGTAGTCTGTGGCGAACTGCGAGCGGGACCCGACCGCATCGCGCACCTCGGTCAATGTCACCGTGGTACGCGCACCCACCTCGCGCATCCCGGTTCCGTCCGCGTTCGCCGCGATCCATTCGGCGCACCAGGTGACCGGCGCAAAACTCTGTCGCGAGTGCCCACTGGCGAAAACCGGCCGATCGGCGGCCATATCGGCGAGCGCGCCCTTGCGGTAATCGCCGGCGTACATCGGCCCCAGCCGAACCACGAAGCTGTCGTCGCCCACGCACAGCCGTTCGGCCTCGGCGCGGTTGTGACCGTAGACGGTATCGAGCTGGGTGCGCGCGGAGATACTGCTGATCTGCACGAACCGTTCCCAATGCCAGTCGCGGCGCAGGGCGCGGGTGGTGGCCACGGACGCCGCGTGGTCGGCCTCCGGATTGTGTTCGGCCCAAAACCTTTTCGACGGACAGGCCGCATTCACCAGCAGCTCGTAGTCGCCGACCTGCAGCCGCTCGTGGTCGCCCCGCACGACCGGGACCACCTCGTACCCGCCGTGCGCCCGGAACGCCTCGGTGAGCGCGCTGCCGACATAGCCGGCCGCGCCGATCACCGCGACCCGGGGGCGGGTCACGAGTCCTTCCCTTCCAGGGTGTGTGGCAGTGGTTCCACCTGCACGATCGGTGGATCACATTCGTCCCAGGGTTTCGTCAGCATGGCCACGAAGGTCAACGAGGTGATCGAGTAGACGGTGTGCATCACCCCGATCGGGGTGCGGGTACAGATGCCCTTGGAGACGTGGATGAATTCTTCCGGGCAATTCGGGTCGGTGTGATCGTCCTTGGTGACCAATACCCCCTCGCCCGCCACGAACAGCAGATACTCCACGAAATGCGGGTGGTAGTGCAGTCCGCGCACCTTACCGGGGTGCATGTAGATGAGGTTGAACTCGAGCAGCGGCTCAGGGGGAACCCAGGTGAAGATCCCGCCGCGACCGTCGCGAACGGTGTCCAGGTTGCACGACGGCTTGAGAACTTCGACTTTCACAGGTGGCTCCTTCATCGGGCGGGTACGGTGCGGGCGAGTTCGTCGGTGATGGCGGCGACCAGCGCGTACCGCTGATCGGTGAGGAAGAAGTGCCCGCCGGGCAGCAGGCGACGGTCCCGGACGTCCGGCAGAACGTCTCGCCAGGCGTCCAGCTGCGTGGGCGTGACGGTCGGATCGTCCCGGCCGCCGAAGAGGTGAGCGGGACAGCGTGGCGGTGGCAGCGGAACGAACCGGTAGTCGTCGTAGAGCTCGAAATCGGTGCGTAGAGCGGGTAGGAACAACTCCATCACCTCCGGGGTGTCCCGGATCTCCGGGGGAATACCGCCGTAGTATTCGACGGCGGTGAGAAAGTCCTGATCGGGGAGGGCGGACAGTGTGGCGGGACGCGGCAGGTGCGGCGCCGCCGAGCCGGAGAGGAACAACGCCCGGGGGTGGTGCCCGTCGGGGAGTCTGCGAGCGACCTCGAAGGCGGTGAGCGCGCCGAGACTGTGACCGAAAAAGGCGAACGGCAGGTCGGACAGTTCCAGCACTCGGGTCACCGCAAGCTCTACCAGGGTCTCGAAGGCGCGTAATGGTGTCTGGCGGGTATGCCGTTGCCGCGCGGGTAGTTCGACGACGGCCAGTTCCAGGGTGTCCGGGAGCAGATCGCGCCACGGCGCGTAGGCAGCCGCCTTCCCCCCGGCGAAAGGCCAGCAGAACAACCGCATGCGGACGGTGGTGGTCCGGTAGCGGTGGACGGTCAAAGGAGAATCCGAGGTCTCGCGGGTCGGGGCGAACCGATCGGATACCGCCGAGGCACGATCGAAAACCACACCGGTGTCGGATGATTCGACCGTGCTCGTGGCCGGTACCGACCGCGGCGGCCGACCCCGAGCGGAAACATTGCGTCGGTCCTCGGCCGAGGAATCCCGGATCACGGCGGCCACCGTGGACAGATCGCCCACCCGGGAAAGCGGGGTGACCGATACACCGAGGGTGGCGAAGAATTTCGTCAACGGTGTGGAGCCGCCGATTTCGACGACGGGCGCGCCCGGGTGTGTAGTGGTGAGCGTGCGCATATTCGCCGTCCACCGCACGGGAGCACTGATCTGACGTACCAAGTGCTCGACGACGGTGGCGGGATCGTGGAAGCCACCGGTGTGGTTGGAGGTCACCACGGCTGCGCGGTCGGCGCGTAACCTGGCCGCGCAAGCGTTGAGGTGTTCGGCGAACTCGGGTTCGACAACGCGCATCCAGCGCGAATGAAAGGGTGCGCTCACCCGCAAGGGGATGAACCGCAGATCGGGGACGTGCGCCGCGAGTCGCTCCCGTGCCGCGGCGATATCGTCGACGCGCCCGCTTATCACCATCTGGTCCGGTGAGTTGTCGTTGGCGATCTCCGCACCGGTGGCCGCGATGATCGCGCCGATATCCCGGTCGGCGATATCGGGCACAACGAGCGCCGCCATGGTGCCTTCCCCCTCGGGCACCGCCCGCTGCATGAGCGCTCCACGGGTGCGGACCAAACGCACCGCGTCGGACAGCTCCAGTGCCCCGGCCGCGACCAGGGCGCTGTATTCGCCGAGGCTGTGTCCACCGAATGCGCTCGGCCGCCAACCGAATTCGTCGACCAGGACCCGGTAGGCGGCCATCTGTGCCGTCAGCAGGCACGGTTGGGTGAACTCGGTGCGGTGCAAGCGGGGATCCCTCCGTGCGCAGAGCGCGTACAGATCCTCCCCGATCGCTTCACTGGCCTCGGTGAAAATCTTTCGCGCCGAAGGGAATTCGTTGCAGAAATCGACTCCCATACCGGTACGCTGCGCCCCTTGCCCCGGGAAGACCACAATGCCCATCACACCGCCTCCGCCGGTATCTGTGGCGACGGTAGATAACCGACGCGGGCACAGTGCTCCAGATAGGTGCGCACCAGGTCCCTGGTCGAGGGGCAGTCGATCCCCACGGCACCGAGCACACCCCGGGTGTAGGCGCAGTCGGCGTAGGAGCTCTCCTCGTAATGGATCATGCCGAACAGTTCGATGCCGTACTTGAACATCTCCAGGGTCTGGCTCTGGTACTCCCGGTTGCTGTCGCGCCAGCGGATCAATCGTTCGGTGACCCTGCGGTGGAACTCCTCGAGCGGTACGAATTCCACCGGATACCCGGCCTCGCGCACGTACTGCACCACGTCGTAGTAACGGCGGATATCGGGGTTGGTGAGGTGGTAGGTCTCCCGATAGGTGGGGCGGTGCAGCGCTATGTGCACAATGGCGGCGGTGACATAGTCGACCGGGGTGATATCCCAGTGCACCGGGGTCAGCATGGTCTGCCCGGTCTCCACCATCGTCTTGAGAATGTCGTAGTAGGCGCCTTTGACGCTGACCTCGGAGAACGGGTACCGCCCGGTGACACTGTCGCCCATGATGTTTCCCGGGCGCACGATGTCCCAGCGCAGGCCTCGTGCGCTCGCGGCGCGGATCAGCTTCTCGGATTCGTATTTCGTCCGTTGATACGGCAGGTGGTCGTAGCCCTGGCCGAGTTCCAGATCGCGTTCGGTGAACGGCGGATTGTTGAAATTCAGCCGATCGCCGAGGGCGCTGAAACTGGAGACGTAGATCAGGTATCGGCCGCGGCTGTGCAGTGCGAATTCGACGGCCCGCGCGGTACCCGCCACATTGATCGGAGCGAGTTGTTCGTAGAACCCCACCAGGGTGGTCCGGCCGGCGGCGTGGATGGTGAGGTCGGTGTCGGCGGCCAGCCGTCGCCAGGTGGTCTCATCGAGCCCGAACCGGTCGCGGGAGACGTCACCGAGCAGCACCGTGACCCGCTCGGCGAACGCCTCGGCCAGGGTGTCGTCGGGATCATAGGTGGTCAGGAAATGTCGGATCCGCCGGATGGCGGCATCCATCGAGGTCCCACGCACCAGACAGGTGATGCGGGTATCGGTGGTCGCGAGTAGATCGCACAGCAGTTTGCCGCCGAGCACACCCGTGACACCGGTGACGAAGACGGACTCGACGGATATCGGCCGATCGAGGGTGATCACCGCGATCTCCTCGACCGATTCGGCGGCCGACGCGCTCTCGACGCCGGTGGCCGATCGGGCGGTCTCGCCATGTGCCGCCGGGGTGATGATGCCCTCGTCCACCAGATACGAACCGAAGGCGCGAATGGTCGGGTACAGTTCGGTCGACTCGGCGGGGATGTGGACGTCGTAGCGTTTCATCACCCGGTTCAGCATGCGCACGGTGGTCACCGAATCGAACCCGAAATCGATGAACTCCGCGTCGAGGTCGAGTTCGGCGGCGTCGGTTTTGGTGAGGTCGGCGAAAATATCCCGGATCTCGGTGTACAAGCGCGTGCGCAGACCGTTTTCATCGGTCTCATCCGCATGTCCGCCACCGGTCCTGTCCCGAGCCGGACCGGTGAATTCGCCGGCGCCGTCACGCGCTTCGGCGGCGATATCCCCTCCGGCGCCGACCCGAGCGGCGGTACCGTGCTCCCGAACCGACCCGAGACGGCCCATGGGGTTCTCGTCCCGATGGGCCTGCGGCACCGGTGCACCGCCTGCCGCGCGCAGGGGGCGGTCCTGCGATATCGACCACCGGTCCGAACCTTCCGAAACCCTGGTGGGATCGGTGCCCCTCCGCATATCGTCCCGCACACCCGCGGGTCGGGGGTCCGGCTCAGGGTCGGCTGCCGACACGGAACCGGCACGCGGATCCGTTCGCCGACGATAATCCTCCGGCACGATCCAGTACCGTTTCCGCGCGAAGGGATAGGTGGGCAGGCCGACAATACGACCGAAGGGCGTCTCGTACGCGTTCTCCCAGTCGACGGTCCACCCCGAGGCCCACATTTCCGCTACCCGGGGCAGATTCCCGGAGCGCAGCAGGGACCGTATCCGGGCGCGGTCGGACTCGGACTCTCCCGGTAGCTCGTCGACCTGCCGATGGGTGGGCGCCACACCGCGGAAGACGAGCAGCCCCTCCGCGGCGGTGCCATCGGTGAGCAGCGAGAGCAGTTCCTCGGTCGACGAGGCGACCACGGCCAGCCGGTGAGTGAACTGTCGGCGGCCTACCGCCAGCGTCCACGCCACATCCGCCAGCCGGGCGGGTCGGCGGCGCAGAGCGTGGACGAGTCGTTCGACGGTTTCGGTCAACCGGTCGCCGTCACGGGCCGAGAGCACCACGATCCGGGCGCGATCCTCGCTTGCCGGCAACTCGGGCGCGGCGGCGTCGGTCAGGATCAGGTGAGCGTTCGCGCCGCCCGCGCCGAACGAGCTCACGGCCGTGATCCGGGCGCTTCCGTCGGCGTGTCGTGGCCACGGGGTGGGCGCGTCGATCACCCGGAACGGGCTCGCGGCGAAATCGATCGCCGGGTTCGGCGGGTCACCGTGCAGGTTCGGCGCCATCGTGTTCTCCCGCAACTGCAGGAGCGCCTTCACCACCCCGGCGGCGCCCGCGGCGGCCTCCAGATGCCCGATAACCGATTTCGCGGAGCCGATACCGCAGTAGCCGCGGGCGTCGGTGGATCGACGGTAGGCCTTGGACAGGGCTGCGATCTCGATCGGGTCACCGAGCGCGGTACCGGTGCCGTGCGCCTCCACGAATTCGATATCGCCCGGGTCGACCCGGGCGGTGGTGAGCGCCCGCTCGATGAGTTCGGCCTGAGCATTCGGGTTGGGGACGGTGAAACCGTTGGTGTGGCCGCCGTGATTGATCGCGCTGCCGCGGATCACCCCGTGGATACGGTCGCCGTCGCGCAGCGCGTGCCGTAAGGGTTTGAGCACCAGTGTCACCACCCCTTCCCCCGGCACATACCCGTCGCCGCCGGCGCCGAAGGAGCGGCAACGTCCGTCGCTCGACGCCCACCTTCCATATCCGAGCAGCAGATATTTCCCGGGGTGGATCGATACGTTCACCCCGCCGGCCAGCGCGTACGCGCATTCGCCCCGCCGCAGGCTTTCGCAGGCCAGATGCAGGGCGGTCAAGGATGCCGAGCAGGCGGTGTCGACCGCCAGGCTGGGGCCGGTGAAACCGAAGTGATACGACACCCGGTTCGCGACGGCGAAATACCCGGAGATGGGCACCCCGACGAACGCCTGGTATTCGGCGTACCCGACCCCGACGAACACGCCGGCGTCCGGCAATCCGCGCGCGTGGGCGCGTAACCGTTCGGGCGGGTATCCGGCGTCTTCCAATGCCGCCCAACATGTTTCCAGGAACAACCGCTGCTGTGGATCCATTTCTTCGGCGTCCTTGGGGGTCACCCCGAAGAAGGGGGCGTCGAAGCAGTCGACATCGTCGATGAATCCGCCCCAGCGGACGTAGGTGGTGCCGGGTTCGTCGATATCGTCGGAGAGATAATCGCGATGGTTCCACCGCTGCGACGGCACCTCGATGATGCAGTCCCGGCCGGCGACGAGGTTTTCCCAGAATTCCTCGATATCACCGGCCATGGGGAACTTGCCCGCCATACCGATGACGGCGATCTCCTCGACATCGGGGGGCGGCGTCGGCACGGTCGACTCGGACCGTGGGTGCTCCCGGTCCGCGACCTCGGGAGAGGGTCTGTCTGTGACGGTGCCGGATGTATCGGTGGGTGCAGGTGACTCGGCGGCGAGCGCCACGAGCCGGTCGGGGTACTCGCGGGCCAGGTGTTCGGCCAGCTCCCGTACGGTTCGGTATTCGAAAAACAGCGTGCCGGGCAGTGATCCGAAGTCCTGGCACATCCGTTCGGTCATGGTGGTGACGAGCACCGAGTCGATGCCGTAGTCCTGTAGCGGTCTCCGGGTGCGGATGCGGTCGGGGTCGAGACGGCAGTAGCCGGCGAGCAGGCCCTTCAGATAGTTCTCGGCAACTCGGCGGATCTCGTCGCCGGTCGCGCCCACCTCGAGCCGTGGTGTGGCGGGATTCCGCGTCTTTTCCGGGTCGGGGTCCGGCGGGGCGATCGTGGGCGTCCGGGCCGCGGGTTCGGCGTCCGCGGCCTCGACCGGATGCGCCTCGGAGAACCAGCATCGTTGCCGGTCGAATCGGTAACCGGGCAGATGCAACCGACGGACGTCGGGTAGGTACCAGGTGGCACAGGCCACCGGTTCGCCGGCGGCCCACCGTCGCGCGGCCTCGGTCGGCTCGGCCACGGTGGTGTGTGACCGCTCCGGTTGCGGAATATCGGCGATGGATTCGCCGAGGAACACCGTTTCCGCGAACTCGGCGGCGTTTCCCGCCGCGGTGGCGCGGAGTCGGGCGATCAACGCGGCGCGGGAATCCGCCACGATGGCGAGCCGGTGTTCGAAAGCGGTCCGACCGACGGCCAGGGTGTGCGCGATATCGCGCAGGCGGTGTTCCGGATGGGTTTCGAGGTGGCGGGCCAGATGGTATGCGCCGTCGCGCAGGCTGCGCGGAGAGCGCGCCGAGAGCACCACGACATTCACGGTGTCCCGACCGGTGTCGTCCGGCGCCGCGGCGACCGGTTCCACATCGGGTGGCGCGGAAACCACCAGATGCGCATTGGTGCCGCTGAATCCGAACGAACTCACCGCCGCGGTTCGCGCGTGCGCGGGCCACTCGCGCGGCTCGGTATTGACGTAGAACGGTGAATCGGCCAACCCCAGCAGGGGGTTCACGGTGTTCAGATGCAGTGACGGTGGAATCGTTCCAGCGCGCATCCCCAGCAGGACGGCGAACAGCCCGGCCATGCCGGCGGCGTGCGAGGCGTGTCCGATATGCGATTTCACCGAACCGATGGCAATGGTGCCGACCGTATCGGTGTACTGCCGGAATGCGGCGGTCAACGCCTCTATCTCCACCGGATCCCCCAGCCGGGTACCGGTTCCGTGGGTTTCGACATAGCCGATCTCGGATGGGTCGATCCCGTACCGGCGATACACCTGCAATTCGAGTTCGGTCTGCGAGCGGGCGCTGGGGGCGGTGATGCCGAAGGTGCGGCCGTCGTGGTTCACACCGATACCGCGGATCACACCGTGGATGGGGTCGCCGTCGCGGCGAGCGGCGTCCAGGGATTTCAGGACCACCGCGCCCACACCTTCGGCGATGACGAAGCCATCGGCCTCGGCATCGAAACTCGCGCAGCGCCCGCGCGGCGACAGCATGCCCATGGCGGAGGCGAGCAGGTGATATTCCGGGGTGACGAATACCGCTACACCGCCGGCGAGGGCCAGTTCGGACTCCCCGGAGGCGATACTGCGGCATGCCTGGTGCACGGCGACCAGCGCCGAGGAGCAGGCGGTGTCCAATCCGATGCAGGGGCCGGTCAGATCCAGGTGGTAGGCGATGCGGGCGGGAAGGATCGCGGGGCTGTTACCGGTGAACACATGGGGTGAGGCGATACCCGTCCGGCTGCGCAACAAGGCGGCGTAGTCCGAACCGGGCGATCCGACGAACACACCACATCGCTTGCGCCGCAGCGATTTCGGATCTATCGCGGCGTCCTCGAGCGCGAGCAGGCCGTGTTCGAGGAACAGCCGCTGCTGCGGATCCATATAGTCGGCCTCGGCGGGGACGATATCGAAGAAGACGGGGTCGAAAAGGTCGATATCGTCGAGGAACCCGCCCCGCCCGAAGGCGATCTGCTCCGGTGCCGACGTGCCCGACCGATAGCCCTCGGCCAAAAGCCGGCGTCGCGGTGGTATCTCGGTGACCATATCCCGGCCGGCGCACAGATCGGCCCAGAACTCGTCCAGGTCGGCGGAACCCGGGAACCGCCCGGACATGCCGATGACGGCGATATCGAGCGAAGTGCCCGAAGCGGTTTCCGACCGGGACGGGGTGACCGTCGACGACGCGAGGTCCCGGAGCGGGCGCGGTGCCGGAGTGGTGGTCGGTACCACGCCGGGTGCATCGTCCGCCACCGGCGCGGCATGGCCGGGATGGGAGCCGGATGATGCGGCGGGTGGCGGTGCGGTGGCTACCTCGATGGTGATCCGTTCGGCCAGCCGCCGAACCGTCGGGTGGTCGAAGACCACGGTGGGACGCAGATCGAGACCGTATCGGGTGTTGATCCGGTCGACGATCTTGACCGCGAGAATGGAATCGACCCCGTAATCCGATATCGGTAGATCGGCGCTCAGATCATCGGCCGCGATATCGAGGCATTCGGCCACGATATCGGCGACCCCGGTGGTCGGTGCGTCACGGACGGCCGGTGCGGTCTCGGATGGTGCCGTGGCGGCGGGTGAGACCGCGGCCAATACGCGGTATCCGGGGTCGGTGCCGTCGGCCGTTTCCGCGCCGTAGGCCCGCACATCGGCGAAACCCGCTCCGGACAGCGCCGCACGCCACCCGTCCTCGGACAGCAGGGGGGAGTTCGGGAGACGCAGGTGCGGGTCGGTGTAGGCGTGCCAGCCGTCGAGGAGCCCGAAGGTCAGGGCGAGCGCTTCCCGGTCGGTGGTGGTCTCCAGACAGGCCAGCAGCCCACCCGGGGCGAGCACTCGCCGCAGATTCCCGAGCGTCGGGGCAATGGCGGCAACGGCGTGCAGGACATTGGCGCACACCACCAGATCCATGCCGTGCTCGGCGACGCCTTGGGCGAGTGGATCGGCGGTGAGGTCGAAAACGGCGAACCGCAGTTGCGGGTGGTCACCGAAAACGCGGCGACCGTGTGCAACCAGCCCGGGCGAGATATCGGTGTAGTGGTATTCGAACTCGACCCCGGATTCCTCGAGCGCGGCGAGCACCGCGTGGGTCGTGCCGCCGGTGCCCGCGCCCACCTCGAGGACACGCAGGACGGGGCCGGTGTGTTCGACGGCCGCCGCGGATACCAGTTCGGCGAGCAGGGTGTTGGCGGCGTCGTAACCGGGATTGCCATGGTAGATCGCGCCGACCAGATCGAGATCGCCACCGGGGAACAGCACCTCGGTGGCGGCCAGGTCGCCGCGCAGTACCCGCGGATAGGCGGTCAGGCAGACGTCCAACAAGCGCACATACGGTTGGGTGTGGGGATAGCGGGCCACCAGATCGGCCCGCATCCAGGTGGTGCCGGGCGGAGGTCCCGGCACCGTCAGAAGTTCGCCCGTCACACGAATCAACCCGTGCTCGCGCAGAATGTCCACGCAGGCGGTCAGCAGGCGGTGGTATCGGGGCAGGATACCCAGTTCGTCGGCGAGCGTGGCGATCCGGTGGGCACCGGGGGCGAGACCGAGATCGGCGAAGGTCGCGAACAACAGTAGTGCCGCATAGCGGCTCACCTCGACCTCACCGAGTGCCACCGTGGGGCGACTCGCGCGTGGTCTGCTCTCGAAGCGGCGGAAGACCGCGGTACCGGCCTCCCCCGTCTCCGTTTCGGCCTCTCGCGGTTGCCCCGTGGCCGCCCGGAGAATCGGGGCAGCGTCCGGCGCGTGGACCCCAATGGTGTCCGTACCGTTCTCGGGCTCTACCGACAGTGCGGTGGTCGTCTCGGTGATCCAGTACTCGTGCCGTTCGAACGGGTAGCCGGGCAGGGACATACGTCGAATCGGTCCGCCGCGCCGCGACCAGTCGACCTGCGCGCCCGAGACCCACAGCTCGGCCAACCGTTCGGGTGGGGTGTTCGGATCGATGGCGGGGGTCGGCGTGGTGGAGTCGACGGTGCCGGTGTGGACGGCCCCATCCGTACCCGCCGCATAGGAGTCGAGTGCGTCCGCGACCGCACGGGGACCGACGGCGACGAGAGCGAGCCGATGCGGCAGGGCCGGGCGCCCGATCTGCAGGGTACGCGCCGAATCGGTGAAATCGGCGCTGTCCATGTCCCGGAAATGCCGGGCCATCAGTTCGGCGTATCGTCGCAGGCGTTCGGGTGTGCGCGCCGAGAGCACGACGATTTCGGGATCGCCGGTGCCGTGTGCCCCGGCCCGATCGTCGACGAACTCCGCGACCACCACATGCGCGTTGGCGCCGCCCGCACCGAAGGCGCTGATACCGGCCATCCGCCCGCGAGCGGGGTCGCGGCGCGGCCAGTCCTCGACGGATCGGGGCAGATGAAACGGAAGTGTGGCGGGGTCGATCACCGGGTTCGGACGGTCGGCGTGCAGGGTCGGAGCGATCTGTCCGTGGCGGAACTGCAACAGCACCCGGATCAGGCCGGCGATTCCGGCCGCGGCTTCCAGGTGGCCGATATTCGATTTCACCGAGCCGATCGCCCGCCGCGCCGCGGACCGATTATCCGATCCGAATACCGTTGTCAGGCCGGTTATTTCGATCGGATCACCCAATGGGGTGCCGGTCCCGTGCGCTTCCAGATAGTCGATGTCGTCGGGGCGCGCCCCCGCTTCGGCGAGCGCCCGAGCGATCACCTCGGCCTGCGCCTCGGGGTGCGGCACACTGTATCCGGCGGTGCGGCCGCCGTGGTTGACCGCGCTGCCCAGGACGAGTCCATGCACGGTATCGCCGTCGGCGAGGGCGGTGGCGAGCGGTTTGAGATAGACCGCCCCCACGCCTTCTCCCGGCACATAACCGTCGGCGTCCGCGCCGAACGGGCGACATCGGCCGGATGTCGACATCATGCCCAGCTCGCGCAACAGCAGGAATTTGTCCGGGTGCAGCAGCAGATTCACTCCGCCGACGACGGCGGCGTCGCATTCGCCGTCGAGGATGCTGCGCCGGGCCAGGTGCAGGGCCGTCAGCGATCCGGAGCACGCGGTGTCGACGGTCAGGCTCGGTCCGCGCAGCCCGAGGGTGTAGGAGGTGCGATTGGCGATGGACGAGGGGATCGAGGCCACCGCCACCGGATTGTCGCCACGGGCCGTCGCCTCGGCGCCGAGCAGGCGGTAGTCGCTCCAGGTCGCGGCCGCGAAAACCCCCACCCGCCGCTGCCGGATCGTCGGGTCGTCGGGGTGGTATCCGGCGTGTTCCAGTGCGGCGTAGGCCTGTTGCAGGAACAGCCGCTCCTGCGGGTCCAGCAGTGGGGCGTGGGCGGGGGGAATCCGGAAGAACCGCGGATCGAAGGCACCCACCTCGCGCAGGAACCCACCGACGGTGGGTAACCGCCCGGCGCGGCCGTAGTCGATCGGCCATCCACGTTCGGCCGGTACCGGACCCACGGCATCGTGACCGGCGCGGAGATTGCGCCAGAATTCGGAGATATCGTCGGCGTCCGGGAAGCGGCCGCTGTATCCCACGATCGCCAGGGCGGTCTCGTCCGGAAGACGATCGCGCGCCACCGGGGGCACGTTCGGGGTGGTCCCGTCCCGATCCTGCGCCCCGGAATCACCCATCGTGTTCGGCTGTTTCGACGCCGTGGGAGGCACCGGCGCGGACACTCCGGTCACACCTGTGGAGGATGTCGATATCGCGGTGAACAGCCGCCGGACGATCGTGGCCCGGTCACCCCACACACACGCCGTATACGGCCGGTCGTGGGCCGACAACACCAGATCCAGCCCGACCTCGGTGGGCAGCGGAACCATCCCGGAGGCGCGCAACGCATCGATCTGCGCTTCCGGTGGACGCATACCACCCTCGGCCCACAACGGCCATGCCACGTCCACCACGCGGGTTGTTCCCACCCGATGCGTGGACCGGTATTCGGCGACGGCATCCAGCCAACGGTTGGCGGCCGCGTAGTCGGCCTGGCCCGGGTTTCCCAGCACCGCCGACACCGACGAGAACAGCACCAACAGCCGAGCGTCGGGCATACTGCGCAGCAACCGCATACTCCCGCGCACCTTGGGAGCCAGCACGGCCGCGGCGGCTTCGCGGGGACTGCCGGCGATCAGACCGTCGCGCAGCACGCCCGCCGCATGGAACACCACATCGATGCGGCCGAAGGTCGCGCGGGCGATGGCGGCGAGACGATCGGTATCGGCCGCCTCGCTCACATCGGCACGCACATGGATGGCCTCCCCGCCCAGTTCGGCGATCCGCGCGAGCAGAGCCGCACCCGACGCGTCGAGCGCCCGCCGCGACACCAACACCAGACGGGCCCCGTGCTCGCGCGCCATCCGCAGCGCCAGGACGCGCCCGATACCGCCGAACCCGCCGGTCACCACCGCGACCACCCCGGCCTCGAAGACCTTCTCTACGGGCCGGACCGCATTGGTCCCCGCCGTACCGGATGCGCAGGGAGCCGGAAGTTCTCGTGGTATCCGAATCCGGCGGCGGCCGGCCCGATAGCACACCTCGGATCCCGTCTCGTGGTCGGCGACGGCCAGCTCCGCGGCGACGACCGTCGGGATATGGCTCGGCTGCTCGCAGAGGACGGCGCGCACCGTCGGAGTCGGGGTCTCCAGGCGTAGGCTGCGCGCGAAACCCGCCGCCAGCGCATGGCTCAGTACTCCCGTTGCGGAATCGCTCGACACGGCGAGGATGCGCCGCACCGGCGCGGCCGGAGTCGAGCCCGATACCGCCTGCACCAGGTCGCGCAGCGGCAGATATACCGCCTCGACCAGGTTTTCCGGTTCCTCGGCATCGGTGACCCGTGTGCTCCACCCGTAGACCGCGGCGTCGAAGACAAGGCCCCGGGCGGCAAGTTCGTCGAGTACCGCGCGCAGGTGTTCGGGTCGGGTGGGGTCCACCGTGAACCCGTCCGCGCCCGAGGTGTAGTGGTCGCCGGGCCGGACCCGGACGAGGAAGGTCGAGGCGGGCGGGGTGGGATACGGTTCGTCGGCGGTATCGAAAACCAGTAGCGCGGTGGGGGCCACCGGGGCGGGCGCGGAATCGTCGAGGATCCAGTCGTATTCGAAGGTCACCAGCGTATGACCGGCCGGTCCGACCGTTTCACCCTCGTCGTTCTCCGGCCGCGAAGCGGTGTGGGGACGAATCGGTGCGGTGTGGGCCGTCGTCCCTACCGGACCGTCCACGGGTGCCGGCCATTCGACGGGTTCTCGCGGCATCTCACCGGGAGCGCGATGGTCCGCCGCTCGATATTCGGATTCGTCGGGCTGCCGCGCGGAATCGGGGACGCCTCCGCGCTCGGCCGGGCCGATATCCACATGAGGCACCGGTTCCGCGAAGGACACGGTGGAAGAGGACGACTCCGACGTCGAACGCCAGCGCGCGCCCACCGTCTCGGCGAGATATGTGGCAAGCGCGTCGACGGTCTGATACTCGAACAACAGGGTGGGGTACAGCGGTTGCCCGGCCCGCTGCTCCAGCAGTGCGGTGAGCCGTAGCAGCCTGCTCGAGTCCAGGCCCAACTCGTAGAAACCCACATCGGTGGCCACCGCCGTCACGTCGACGCCGAGTTCCTCGGCCACCAAGGCCAGTAGATCGGCGGCGATCACCGCGCTCGGGTCGTGTACCGCGGTGGGTTCCGCGGCCGGCGCTCCCGTGGACCCGTCCCCCGAGAGCACGGCGGCCGACCGGTTCTCGACCGATGTGGTCGCGGCGGTTCGCGGCGCGGACGAGAACGTGACAATCGTGGGTGATTCGGACGCGGTCGCCGTGACCGGTCGCCGGATATCGGCACTGCCCCGAACCCGTTTGGAGACCAGACGGTATTCGGCGATCGGCAGCCCCTGCCCATCGTGCAATCGCACATCTGCCTCGAGCAGATCCGTTCTCGTTCCCCCGCGGGCCGAGGCGGTGACGAACACCCGTTCCGGGGTGGGACGCCACGCCCGCACGGTGTCGAAATAGATCGGAACGAACGCGCTGTCGTCGTCGACGCCCAGACGGGCCGGGTCGACGAACGCGACAATGGTCGAGGCATCGAGGAAGGTCGGGTGCAGTAGGAAACCGGGCAGATACGCAGTGGCCTCCGGACCGAGCGTCAATTCCGCGGTGACCGTGTCGTCGACGCGGCGGAATCGGCCCCGAGCGCGCATGAAGTCGCGGTGTTCGATACCGCGTCCGCCGCTTTGGGCATACATCTCCTCCAGCCCGCGCACGTCCGGCGCCGAATCGAGCACACCGATGTCCATCGAGGGCGACGTTGTCGAAACCGATTGTTCGACAACACATTCGGCAAGATAAAGCACCGGCCCGGACGGTGCGCCCGTCGGGTCGAGCGGTTGGCCCTCTACTCGGATACGCCCCGAGGCCCGGTCGACCCGGAACATCAACCGGGTCGCCGTCCCGGCCGCCGGCGCCACCGGCCGCTGGAACAGCACCTCTCGGATGATCAGCTCGTCGAGCCGGTACCCGGCCGCCACCGCCGCACGCAATACGGTGTCCAGATACACCACGCCCGGCAGGATCGGCACCCCGTGCACACGGTGATCGCGCACCACCGGGTCGTCGGCGCGCACAACGGTGGCGAAACCGTCCATCGCGATACCACCGCTCATGGCAACGGCTCCAGACGCAGCATCGCGGGTATCGGCGACACGGGAACCGGCGCGGTCACCGTGGTCGTCGACGGTGGGACGGAAGACGATGCCGAGGTATCCGGCCGCGACTTGGGCAGCATGAATCTCCTCTTGTGGAACACGGGCGCGGGCAGAGCCGGTCGGGTCGGGATATGGCCGGTCGGGGCCTGTTCGACGATCAGATGCGCATTGGTGCCGCCGAAACCGAACGAACTCACCCCCGCGACGCGTGGCCGTCCATCCTCGGTGTGCCAGGGGCGCAGTTCCCGATTCACCACCAGCGGCGACCCGGCGAAGGCGAAACGCGGATTGAGGTTCGGGCTGTGCAGGCTCGGGGGTAGCGCGCCGTGATGGACGGCCAGAACGGTTTTCACCGCGCCCGCGATCCCGGCGGCCGAGAGCAGGTGGCCGATATTGGTTTTCACGCTGCCCACCGCGCAGGGCAGACCTCCGGTGCGGTCACCGAGCACCGTCGCCAGCGCCTTCAGTTCGATGGGGTCGCCGATCGCGGTCCCGGTGCCGTGCGCTTCCACATAGGACAGTTCCCGTGGGGATATTCCGGCGGTGTCCAAGGCGGCGGTGATCACCTCGATCTGCGCGCTCATATTCGGGGTGGTGATCCCCATGGTGTGTCCGTCGTTGCCGATGGCCGAACCGCGCAATACCGCGTAGATCCGGTCACCGTCGGCCAGGGCATCGTCCAGCCGTTTCAGCAGCAGTAGCGCCGCACCCTCACCGGGGACGAAACCGTCGGCGGAGCGGTCGAACGTGGCGCAACGTCCGTGCGGGGACAGCACCCCGGCGGCGGCGAGGGTGACAAACGGTGTCTCGTCCAGCAGTACTTCCACCCCACCGGCCAATGCGGCGTCCAATTCCCCGGCACGCAGTGCCTGACAGGCCAGGTGCACCGATACCAACGAGGAGGAACAGGCGCTGTCGAGCACCAGATTGCCGGCATGCCAGTCGAAGTGATCGGAGATGCGGGCGGCGATGAAGTTCTGTCCGATACCCACGATGGTGTGCCGGTCGGCGACCGGGATGCGGTCGAAGTAGTTCGCGGCGCGGCTGCCCGCATACACCCCGATCCGGCGACCGGCCAATTCGTCGCGCCGGTATCCGGCGTCGGCGACGGCCAGAACCGATGTCTCCAACAGCAGTCGCTGCAGCGGATCCATCTGTAGTGCCGCCTCATCGGAGATACCGAAGAACCCCGGGTCGAACAGGTCGATACCGTCGACGAAACCGCCCCATTTGCTGTTGGTCAGACCGGGACCACCGGCGGGATGGTAGTAGCGTGTCGGGTCCCAGCGAGCGGGATCGACCTCCCGGACGGGAAACCCACCGGTGGCGAGCATGCGCCAGAACGCCGCCGGGTCGTCACCCCCCGGCAACCGACAGCCGATACCGACGACCGCGATCGGTTCCACCGGTCGTCTACCCGTGATCGGGGCCGATCCCGATACGGCCGCGCTGCCGTTCGTCATGGACCGCGCGCCGACCGGCGGGGCCGACGGTGTGGCGGCCGGGGCGTCCGCCTCCGGCAACGACCGAGCCGCGGCCCCCTCCGTATCCGGACGCGAATTCCCCGGATTCGAATCGGGTTCCGCCGGCACGGGGTGGGCCGAGGGGGCGACGGTGGTGTCGTCGCCACCGAACCGGTCGGGATAGCGGTCGCGCAGTAGGGCGGCCAACTCGTCGAGAGTGGGGTATTCCAGCACCAGCGCCGGATCGAAGGGCTCACCGACGAGATGTTCGATACGCCGCACCGCCGAGGCGACGAGTACCGAATCGGCGCCGTACTCCTCGAACCGTCGGTCACCGTCGAAACGTTCGGGTGGGAGTTTCAGTTCGTCGGAGAAGATGGCCAGCAGATCGGTATACGCGCGATCCCGTACCGGGACACGGCCGGTGGGCGCGGTCTCCGCCGCGGGCTCCACCCGTGGGGGTGGTGGAGTCGTCGTGGCGTGCGGCGACAGCCGCAGCGGCGCACCGAGATACGGCAGCGCCACCGGGGCGTCCGGCAGACCGAGCACGGCGTCGAGCAGGTCGAAACCTTCGGCGGCGGTAAGGGTGGGCAGACCGGTGGCCCGATAGGCGGCGGTCTCGGCCGCGCCGAAACCGGTATCGCGGAACGAGGGCCAGTTCACCGACCGGAACCAGGTGCGGCCGCGAGCGTGCTGGGCCTCGGCGAACCGGTCCAGGTGCGCGTTCGCCATGGCATAGTCGGACAGCCCCACCGCGAGACCGGGTAATACGGCCGAGACCGAGGAGAACAGGACGAAGAAATCCGGACGGTCGTCGGCCAGCACATCCGCCAGCACCTCGGTGCCGGGGATCTTCGGTTCCAGCACGGCGGCCACCCCCGCACCGGTCTTGCGCAGGAAGGCCGGGCTCTCGGCGGATACCGCACCCGCACAGTGCAGTACCCCACCAATGGGACCCAGTTCGGCGCGGACCCGGTGGAAGAACGTGGTCAGAGCACCGGTATCGGTGAGCGGTCCGAAGTGGGTCAGTATCCGAACTCCCCGCTCCCGCAACGCCAGCAGGCGGCGCACCTTGACCGCGTACGGTCCGTCGGTGGCGGCGAGTTCGACCCACTCGCTTTCCGGTGGCAGCGGTTCACGGGCCAGGATCGCCAGCCGGCGCGCTCCGCGGGTGACGAGCGCGGCGGCGAATTCGGCGCCGAGCCCGCGGGTGCCGCCGGTCACCACATAGGTTCGGGACGGGTCGACGACCAGGCCATTCGATGGTGGTATCGCGGCCAGTTCGAGTGTTTCCCGCGTCGACCCGCGATACCGTACGCGGACGGCGCCGGATGCGGCATCGGCGTATTCGGCGCCGAGAATCCGCACCAGGCGGGTCGGATCGGCCAGGGCGACGGCGCGTTCCTCGTGAAGTTCGACCGTCCGGGTGGTCACCTCGCGGATCTCCTCGGCCAGTGCCGCGGCGAGTCCGCCGAGCGGCGCGGTTTCGGGGCCGTCGACACCGGGCCGTCCCGCCGACAGGTGCAACAGCACCAGGGCGGTGGAGCGTGCGTCGAGCAGGCCCTGATAGAGGCCGATGCGACCGAGGTCGGTGGCGACCCGATTCCCCGAGGTCGGGACGAGGTCGCAGATGTCGACCACACAGTCGGTGTCGGGGTGACGCGTGATGAGGAGGCGGCCCAGGTCGGCGCCGACGGTGAAATCGTCACGGTCCGGTTCGCCCGCCGACGGTCGGGAGATGGTGGTGCGTGTTTCGGGGACCCGGACCATTCGGGCACGCCCGCCGATCGCCGCGGCGACAGCGTCGAGGATCGGCTCAGGGGTGTGTTCGGCGTGGAGGACCAGGGTGCGCGAAGACAGTTGCCCGGTCGTCGCCTGCGTCGCCCGCCATACCGGGGCCAGCACCCGACGCGACGATTCGGCGGCGGCGGTGGCCGCGCCGTGCCCCACCGATATCGTCGCGGTCCGCGCGTCCGGGTGGTCCGATGCGGCGGCCGTGGGTCGGGGACCGGATTCCACTTCGGGAATCCAGTACCGCTCCCGGGCGAAGGGATAGGTGGGCAACGGGATTCGTCGGCAGGCATCCACACCCCGGATCTCGGCCCAGTCCACGGTGCCGCCCGCCAGCCATTCGGCCACCCGTGGATCCGCGGCGGCGCGGGTCGACTCCCGGGCCTCGGGCGCCCCGTCGAGCCACGCGCGCAGGCCCGCGCGCAGTTCATCGATGTTCTCGGCGACGAATGCGACCCGGGTGGCGGCCGGAAGCCGGCCCACCTGCATGGTGTAGGCCAGATCGGCCGGATTCGGATCGTGCTCGGCGAGGTGGCGGTCCAGGGCCGCCACATAGTCGGCCAGGCGCTGCGGGTTCTGCGCCGAGATCGGTATCACCTGCGGTCCGGGTCGGTGGGTGGCCGGCCGCCGGTCCAGGTACTCCTCGAGGACCAGGTTGGCGTTGGAGCCGCCCGCGCCGAAGGAGCTGACCGTCGCTCGGCGGGGTCGGTCCCCGGACGACCAAGGCAGTGGACGGTCCGGAACCCGGAATGGTGTCCGCGCGAAGTCGATATTCGGGTTGGCAGGCACACCGTGCAGTGAGGGGGCGATACAGCCGTGGCGCAGTTGCAGCAGCACTTTGGTGATCGCCGCCACGCCCGCAGCCGCCTCCAGGTGGCCGATATTCGATTTCACCGACCCCACCGGAACCTCCCCGGCCACATTGCCGAACACCTGTGCCAGCCCGGCGATCTCGATCGGGTCGCCCAACGCCGTACCGGTGCCGTGCGCCTCGATATAGGACACCGTCGCCGGATCCACTCCCCCGCTGCGCAATGCGCGGCGGATCACCGCGGCCTGCACACTCGGGTTCGGCACCGTGAACCCGTTGACCCGGCCGCCGTGGTTGACGGCGGTGCCCTTGATCACCGCGTGGATGGTGTCGCCGGCGGCCTCCGCCTCGGCCAGTGGCCGCAGGACGAGCGCACCGACCCCTTCCCCGGGCACATACCCGTCGCCGCCCGCGCCGAAGGAACGGCACCGCCCGTCGCTGGAGGCGAACTGCCCCTGGCTCAGGGCCACGAACTTGTACGGGTGCAGGGACAGATTCACCCCGCCCACGATCGCCAGCCGGCATTCCCCGGTGCGCAGGCTCTGGCAGGCCAGGTGAACGGCCGACAGCGAGGACGAGCAGGCGGTATCCACCGCCATACTCGGCCCCTGGAAATCGAGTGCGTGTGAGACCCGGTTGGGGATGCTCCAGAACGTCGAGGCGGGCAGGGTGCCTCGCCCCAATCGTGATTCCTCGGCCCCGAACAGCTGGTAGGTGCCCCACATGACGCCGACGAAAACCCCGGCGTCCTCGGGACGCAGACCGATACGGGCCGGCTCGGTGCGGCTGTATCCCGCGTTCTCCAGCGCCGCCCAGGCGGTTTGCAGGAACAGCCGCTCCTGCGGATCCATCACTTCCGCCTCGCGGGGTGAGATGGCGAAGAAGAGCGGATCGAAACAATCGACGTCGTCGAGGAAACCACCCCATTTGGTGTAGGCGGTGTGTGGATGGTGGCGGTCGGGGTGGAAATAGCGGGCGTGATCCCAGCGCTCGGCCGGTATCTCGGTGATGCAGTCGCGTCCTTCGATCAGGACGCGCCAGTAGGCGTCCAGATCGGGCGCGCCCGGATAGCGGCCGCTCATCCCGATGATCGCGATATCGCCGTCCCCGCGCTCCGATACCGGGTCGGGGCGCCGAGAAGCGCTCGTCGGCGCGGGAACGGCTGTGCGGGCACGGTCGTCCGAAACGAGTGATGCGGCGCCGTTGTCGCGATTGGGCATGGTCACCTCTGGGGTGGGGCGATCGCCGATGGATTCGAGTCGGAGCGGATGTCCGGATTCGATGTCGATTCGTCGCCCGTTGTGGGTGGCGGACCAGGAGGCCGGCGCCGATTCGTCGGTGCTCGTCACCGGGGCGGCCGGTGCGGCGCCGGGGGGATCCGCGGGTGGGCCGAGCCGCAGCAGGTAGTCGAGCACCGCCCGCGGTGTCGGATATTCGAAGGCCAGGGTGGACGGCAGTCGGTGACCGCTGGAACGGGACAGTTCGTCGCGGATCTCCACGGCCGCCACCGAATCCAGGCCGAGTTCGTGGAGAGGACGGTCCAGGCCGGCGTCCGGTGCCAACCCCAGACAGCGCCGGACCAGGGCTTCCATCCTGGCCGCGTAGTCGTCCCCGGAATCCGCGACGGGCGCGGTGACGGGGTCGGCGGATACGAGATCGCGCAGCACATCCGGAACGGATCCGGATGCGCCGACGGCAGCGGTGTCGAGTACGAGCGCGGTGAACGCTCCCGCCACCGCGCCGGTCAGGGCGCGATCGAGAGTGTCGGTTGCCGCATCGGCCGGAAGCAGCCCGTAACCGCGGGCGGTCAGTCGGCGGATATCGGTTTCGGTCAATCGTTCGACCATGCCGGCACCCGCCCACGGACCCCATGCGATGGAGGTGCCGGGCAGACCCGCGGCGACACGGGTCTCGGCCACACCGTCCAGGAACGCATTGGCCGCCCCGTACCCCGTCTGACCGGGCAGACCCACCACCCCGGACGCCGAGGAGAACAGGATGAAGAAACGCAGGGGCAGCCGCGCGGTGAGTTCGTGCAGATACCACGCGCCGCGTAGTTTGGGAGCCAGGACCCGGCGCAGACGTTCGGCGTTCTGGTCGGTGAGCACACCATCGTCGCGCACCCCCGCCAGATGCACGACTCCCCGGAGAGGCGGCATTCGGCGCGCGATCCACTCCAGTACCGCCGCCAATGCGGCGCGGTCGGCGACATCGGCGGTGCGCACCTCGATCCGGGCCCGAACCCGCAGCTCATCGAGCACCGCCGCCGCACGGCCCTCGGGCGCCGTGCGGGAAACCAGCACCAGATCGCGCGCGCCACGGTCGACGAGCCGGCGGGCCACTCGTAGTCCGAGACCACCGAGACCTCCGGTGAGCACAACGGTGCCCTCGAGCTCCTCCGGCGGTATCGCCGAGGCGGGACCGACCGGATCCGGTTCGGTTATCGGGGCCAGCCGCGGTACCAGTCGGCGACCGTCGCGCAATGCCAGCTGCGGGTGGGTCCGTCGGGCGGTCAGCTCGTCGACGATCCGCATGGCCGTCGTGGCGCGGGACAAGTCGATGATCCGACAGCTGTCGCGGTATTCCGATTGCGCATTGCGGGCAAACCCCCACAGGGCGGTTCCCACCGGGGATACGGGGTCGGTGGGGTCGATCCGGTGGGCGTCGCGGGTGAGCAGCCAGACCGGTGGTCCGTCCACGGCGGCCTGCACCAGATGCAGTGCGGCGAGCACCGCCGATTCCGCGGAGGCCGGCAGATCGGGTGTCGGCTCGGTCGCGGTCGGCACGGCGACGATACCGCGTAGCGGGGTGGGTGAGTTCGTGACGGCGGTGAGCAGGGCACGCACCGCCGCGGGCGAGCCGAGGTCCACCCGAAACCGTTCCCCGGGTTCGACCGCGAAACCGTCGCCCACCTGCGCCACGGAGACCTGCGCCCCGCGGGCACGCAGTTCGGCGGCGATCGCCGAACCGAAGGAGTCGGGCCCGGATATCACGAGCCAGTGGCCGTCGGCCCGGTCGGGTATCGCCGCGTCGACCGCGCGCCAGACCGTCCGATAGTGACCGATACGCGCGTCGCCTTCCGACCTCCTCGGTGTATCGATCGCCACCGCCGGCGCCTCGGTCGTCCGCACGATCCGCAGGCCCTGCACCCACACCACCGGATCGCCGGCCGCGTCGAACAACCTCACCTCCGCCAGACACACCCGCTGCGAGCACGTCGACAGCCGCGCCCAACCGAACGCGATCCGCTCCCGAGTGGCGGCGAGGACCACCCGGTCCATCGCCACCGGCAGCCACGTCCCCGGCGTGTCCTCCGCGGGCAACACGGCGTAGACCGCTTGGAACGCGGCATCCAGCAGGGTCGGATGCACCGAGTCGTCACCCCGGCCGGTCGGTGGGTCCGTCAGTGTCACGACGGTCTCGTGCCCACCCACCCGGATCTCGTGGATACGGCGGAACGCGGGACCGTAGCGCAGACCCGACGTGGTGAGCCGACGGTCGAGTTCGGCGAGCGCCAACCGCTCGAGGCAACGGCCGAGCGGCTCACCCACCCGTTCGCTCGGCACGGTGGCGGGCGACCCGACGAGAACACGACCGCGGACGTGGGAGGTCCATTTCCCCGAGGTCCTTCCGGTGAGCACGACCGTGTATCCGGTGTCGCACGGGTCGAACCGTAGATGCACCGGATGGGTGCCGCGGAGTTCGAGACCGGAGCCGATCACCAGATCGTCGAGTATCACCGGGGAGTTTTCGGTGAGCCGGCGAGCGGCCGATGCGATGGTCGACACGAACCAGGCCCCCGGGACGACCGGTCTGCCGCCGACGAGGTGATCGGTGAGATACCCGTCCCGCTCGATATCCAGTGTCAGGGTGAAATGCGTGCTTTCGCCGGGCATCTCGACCAGAACAGGGATCTCGGCGGAGACGGGCCGCGCGTCGGCGGCCGTATCGGCCCGGACCGGGTCGGTGGCGCGGCCTGCCGGCCGTGTCGAGGATGCCGACTCCGGGCGGTAGGTGCGTCGGCGGAACACCGAGGTCGGCGCGACCACCCGGCGACCGGGACAGATACGTTCCCACTCGAGTTCGACTCCCGCCACGAACAGTCGGGCCACCGCGTCGAGCAGGGTGGTGCGGTCACCACCACCGCGGCGCAGCGAAGCCAGGAATATCGCTGAGTCGCCGACCGTCCGGCGAGCGAGCGCCGTCAGGATCGGGTTCGGGCCTATCTCGAGGAAGATCCCGGTGCCGAGTTCGGCCATGGACCGTACCCCCTGCGCGAACCGCACCGGGCGGCGGGCGTGCCGAGCCCAGTATTCGGCGTCGAGTTCCCCGGCCCGCACGGGCACACCGGTGACATCGGAGATCCAGGGGATCGCCGGCTCACCCGGTTCGAGCCCGGCGGCAGCGGCGGTGAGGTCGTCCAGGATCGGATCCATCAGCGCGGAATGGAAGGCATGCGACACATCCAGGGCGCTCGACCGGATACCGGCATTCGCGAGTTCGGCCCGGAACCGGTCGACAACCGCGATATGTCCGGCGACCACCACCTGATCGGGACTGTTGAAACCGGCGATCGATAACTCCGGCTCGTATCTGTCGACCAGCTCGCATACCTGCTCCGGTGCGGCCCGCACGGCGAGCATGGCCCCACCCGCGGGCAGCCCCTGCATCAGCCGGCCGCGGGTGGCGACCAGCTCCAGCGCATCCGTGGGATCGAGCACGCCCGCCACACAGGCCGCCACGTATTCGCCGACGCTGTGCCCCATGACCGCCGCCGGGCGCAGCCCCCACGACCGCCACAGTCGCCACAGCGACCATTCGACCGCGAACAGGGCAGGCTGGGTGAAGGCGGTGCGACGCAACAGTTCATCGGACCGATCCGAGTACAGGGCGTCGAGCAGCCCGATCCCGTCGGCTATGGGGCCGAGGGTCGCGGCGCAGTGCTCGAGCGTGTCCCGGAACACCGGTTCGGTGTCGAACAGCTCCCGCGCCATCCGCGGGTATTGCGCCCCCTGTCCGGTGAACAACAGCCCCACCTTCGGCGCCGCGTCGGCCCGCTCGACCCGCCCGGCGATCGCCGGCTCCCGCCCGGCACGCAACCGTTCGACCGCTTCGGCGGCCGAATTCGCCACCACCGCCCGACGCCACTCACCGTGGTCGCGCCCCACGGCGGCGGTGTGCAGGAGGTCGGCGAATTCGTCGGGGCGGGCGCTCAGGGTCGCGACCCACCGTTCGACCGTCTCGGTCAGCACGGTCTCGGTGCGGGCGGACAACAGCAGCACACCCGGAGCGGCGGATCGCGGCGAAGCGGTCACCGTGGGCGGCTGTTCCAGCAGGACATGCGCATTGGTGCCGCTCATCCCGAACGAGCTGACACCGGCTCGGCGAGGTCCGGGCGTCGTCGGCCAATCCCGTAGGTCGGTCACCACTTCCACCGGCAGCCGACCCCATTCGATATGTGGGTTGGGGGTGTCGAAGTGCAGACTCGCCGGGATCCGACCGTGCCCGAGCGACAGAACGGCCTTGATGACCCCGGCCATTCCCGCGGCGGCCTCGGTGTGCCCGATATTGGTCTTCACCGAACCGATCAGCAGAGGATGGGTGCGGTTCGCTCCGTACACGTCGGCGAGGGCCGCCACCTCGATCGGGTCGCCCAGTGGTGTGCCCGTGCCGTGGGCCTCCACATACCCGACCGAGTCGGCGGGAAAACCGGCCTGCGCCAATGCCTCGGCGACGACCCGGCGCTGCGCCGGACCATTGGGCGCGGTCAGGCCGTTGGATCGGCCGTCGTGGTTGACGGCGATACCGCGCACCACCGCCAGCACGGTGTCACCGGCGCGGCGCGCCCGCGACAGTGTCGTCACGACGAGCACACCGCATCCGTCCGCCCGCACGTATCCGTTGGCGTCGGCGGCGAATGCGCGACAACGACCGTCGGGTGAGAGTGCCCCGATCCGGCAGAACCCGAGAGTGGTTTCCGGGGCCAACTGCAGGTTCACCCCACCGACGAGCGCCTGGTCGCATCGCCCGGCGCGCAGTGCGTCCCAGGCCGATTGCAGCGCCACCAGCGACGACGAGCAGGCGGTGTCCACCGTCAACGCCGGGCCGTGCGCGCCGAGGAGGTACGCGAGACGCCCGGCGGTGACACTGGGCGCCGCGCCCGTCACCGAATAGGCGCCCACCTCGACCGGGTCCAGGGCGGAGATACGAGTGCCGGGATATTCGCGGAAACACTGCCCGACGAATACACCGGTACGGCTGCCGGCCAGAGTGCGCGGCGCCCGTCCGGACCGCTCCAACGCCTCCCACGCCACCTCGAGCAGCAACCGCTGCTGCGGGTCCATGGCCCGGGCCTCGGCGGCACCGATACCGAAGAACTCGGCATCGAAATCCATGACACCGTCGACGAAACCGCCCCAGCGGGTGTACATGGTGCCCAGGGCCGCGGGGTCGGGGTCGTAAAAGGTATCGATATCCCAGCGGTCGGCCGGTACCTCGGTGATCGCGTCCCGGCCTTCGCGCAGCAGGTCCCAGAACTGTTCCGGGGTGCGGACCCCACCGGGGAAACGACAGGCCATACCGACGATCACGATCGGGTCGGTGTCCGCGCCGGCCGCACCGTGTGCCCGGTTCATATCGACGACCACATCGCTGTCGCCATACGCCCGGTTCGAATCGACACCCATATCGGCCTCGCCACACGCCCTGCTCAGGTCGGTGACCACATCGCTCTCACTGTGTGCCCCGCTCGGATCGGCGACCACATCGTCCTCGCCGTACACTCCGCTCGGGTCGGCGGCCACGGGTGACGGCACGGTCGTCCCAGGTGATGCAGGGACCGGCCGCACGCCCGACGAGGGCGATGCGACCGACTCGCCGGCGGAAGGTGCGATATCGGGCGAGGGTCCGGTCTCGGCCGACGGCGGCCGGCCCGCCAGTTTGCGCCGGATCAGTCCGGCGATATCGCGCACGGTCGGATGGTCGAAGACCAGACTCGCGGGAAGGGCGACACCGGCCTCGGCCATGAGCGCGGTACGCAGCTCCATGCCGGTGAGCGAATCCACCCCGCTGTCGTGCAGCGGCCGATCGGGATCGAGTTCGGTGTCGCGGTTCAGGACTCGCAGTATCACCCGCCGCACGAACTCGACCCACTCGCGTTCCCCACTTCCGTTCCGAAGCCCGTCCTCCGGTACGGCGCGTTCGGGTTCGGCCGGCGATACGACCGCTGCCGTCCCGGGCCCCACCGGTATTCGCGATGCGGTGGTGGCATCGCCCGCTACAACCGGATTCTGCTCCGTGGACTCGACGAACAGCCCGCCGGAACGGTCGCGATACCAGAGGTTCGGCACGAAATCGAAAACCCCCACGGCCGGATCGGCGAACCACCCACCCGCCGGTGCGGGGGATGCGAACAGTCGGTCCAGAACCGCGACCGCGTCAGCTTCCCGAAGCGGGGGCAGCCCGCGACGCTCCAGGCGAGCGGTGATGTCCGGGCGCCCCGCCGTCATCCCGATATCCGCGAACGGCCCCCACGCGATACTCGACGCCGGTAGTCCCTCGGCGTGCCGACGTCGCGCCAGCGCGTCCAATGCGGCATTGGCGGCGGCGTAGTTCGCCTGACCCGGTGTGCCGAGGATCCCGGCGACCGAGGAGTACAGCACGAACAGGTCCAGCGACATGCCACGGGTGAGTTCGTCGAGGTGGCGGGCGGCGGTGTATTTGGGGCCGAGAACAGTGCGGAACCGAGCCCAGCTCTGTTGGGTGATCATCCCGTCGTCGAGCACACCGGCGCAGTGCACCACCCCGCGTAACGGTGGTAGCCCGAGCGCGCCGAACTCGTGGAGCAACCGCGCCAACGCCGCGCGATCGCTCACATCGACCTGCCGAACGACCACCCGCGCCCCCGCCGCGCGCAGCGACTCGACCAGCCGGGCCCCCTGCTCGTCGGGCCCTCGGCGACCGACCAACACCAGATGGCGAGCGCCGGCGGCGACCAGTCGACGCGCCGCGACCGCACCCAGACCGCCGAACCCGCCGGTGACCAGATAACTTCCGTCCGCGACGATCCGGGCATCGTCTGTGGTTTCGGCCTCTGTGGTGCGCACCACCACCCGGCCCGGATGGTCGCGACGCCACACCGCGCGCAATGCGGCCGCGCTCTCGGCCATCCTGTACACCGCGTGCGGGGGCACGGTCAGGAGACCCCGGTCGATGAGGGCGACCACGGCGCGCAGCGCCTTCCCCAACGATTCGGGTGCGGCGGCGGCCGGATCGATGACAAAATGTTCGAGGTCGTGCGGTGGGTGCGGTCGAGGCGAACCGTCCGGATCCCATCGCACCACGCGGCCGCCGGGGGCACGGATATCGTCGGCCACCGGGGTGAATTCGGGTGTTATCGCACTGAACACCACATCGAAACCGACACCGCCGGCCTGCGCGCGGGCCCGCTCGGAGAAATCCCGGGCCCGCCAGTCCCCGACTTCGGCGATCTCGTATCCGGCCCGCGCCGCCCAATCGCGTAGCGCGACGGTGCCGGTCACCTCCGCACCGGCGTGGCGGGCCAGTTGAACGACCGCGATACCCAGCGCATCGGCGGGGGCGTGGACGAAAACCCGGTCCCCCGAACGGAGCCCGCCGAGTTCGAACAATCCGTACCAGGCGGCGGTGAAGGTGAGCGGAACCGTCGCGGCCGCTTCGACCGACAGCGCCGCGGGCAATGACGCCACCATTCGGTGGTCGACGATCACATGCGTGGCGAGACCACCCCCCGCCGCCGCGAGAACCGGATCCCCCACTCGCAGACCGCGCACTCGAGCGCCGATCGCACTGATACGACCGGCGCATTCCGCGCCGAGCCGCTCGGGCGTATCGAACGACATCCCCCTGGCGGCCCGCACATCCGCCGGGTTGACACCCGCTGCCGCGACGGCGATCTCGACCTCGTCCGGGCCGGGAGCGCGCCGCGGCACCGTCTCGATACGCACCCGATCCAATTCCCCGGACGGATGCGGCCGCACCACCGAGGCGTGGCCGGAATCGGCCATCGGCGCACCGGACACCAGCCATGCCGCCACGAGTTCGCCGGCACGGAGGGCCAACTGCGCGCCGGACCGGCCGAACAGGGCCCGCGACAGGACGGTCGGATCCGGGACACGCCCCGGTTCCACATCCAGCAGTCGAGTGCCGAGTGCGGGATGTTCACCGGCGACCGTTCGGCCCACCCCCCACAGCAGGGCCTGGTCGGGATCCGGCCGGTCGGTCTCCACCACATACTGGGCACCGGCCGTCACCAGCCACAACACCGAGATCGCTTCATCGGCTTCCACCAGTGCGGAGATCAGTTTCAATACCGTCGCGATCCGCGATGCCACCGGGCCCGCCGTCCAGGCGAAGACCACACCGCGCGGTGGGTCCGTCCGCGTGAGCACGGACGTCACCTCGACCGCATCCGGGTCGGAGGCCATCGGCAGATCGTTCGGGCGCACGACGGTCGGTTTCGCGCCGTGCGCGGTGATCCGCTCCGCGATGGCGGTGCCGAGTGGTCCATCGGCGAAGACCAGCCAATGGCCGGTGGGTTCGGCGATATCGTGTTCCGGTGCCGACCGCCAGGCGATATGGTGCGGCAACCGGTCGATCCCCCGGTCGGGGATCACCGCACTCGGCTCGACGCCGTCCCCCTCCGGATACCGCACCTTCGCGGGATCGGCTGTGGCGGTGACGAGACATACGCTTTCGGCCGCCCACAACACCGTGCCGGAGGGATCGCACAGCGTGATATCGCCGGTTATGGTTCGTCCGCCGTATTCGGTGAGCCGTGTCCGGCAGTACAGCGATTCACCGGCCCGCCCGGTCGGCGCCGTGCCCCGGACGGTGTCCACCGAAGCCGGCAGATACAGGTCCGAGACGGCGGGATCCGCGGTGAGAACCAGGGTGTGCAGGCATGCGTCCAGTACCGCAACGGCGGGATCGATCCGGGTGGTGGGCGGAATGCGCAATGTGGTCAGTGTTTCCCCGGCGCCGAGGCGGAGAAGATCGACCGCGCAACGGTAGTCCGGTCCGAGCTCGAGCCCCAGCGCGGCGAGTCGCTCGTAGTACGCCTGCCACAGGTTGTCGCGAGAGCCGTCGGGGATGTTCGGAAGATCACCGCGGGATGGGTGGCCATCGGTGCGCAATCGTGCGTGGGCGACGAGCGCGTCGGCGCCGGCCCGGGATTCGAGGAGTTCGACCCGCACCGTACGGTCGTCCTCGTCGGGGACCGTCCGTAGCCGTGCCCGGCCCGGGCCGCGCACCGTCAACGGACGGGTGAGGGTGAAATCGATGAGATGCGTGGTCACCTTCGAGGCCGTCGCGCGCATCAGCACGGTGTAGATCCACGCGGCCGGTGCGGTCGGCACTCCATGGAGTCGATGACCGTCGAACAGGGCGGGGTCGATGTCGACCGTCTCGGTATCCGTGGCCGTAATCCGCGGATGTTCGGGTGTTTCCGTGTCCAACCAGTATCGGACCCGCTGGAACGGATAACGCGGCAGGTCCACCACATACCGGTCGGCACCGGGATGAACCGCCCGCCAATCGATCTCGGCTCCCGAGACGTACCGCTGCGCGAGCGCAACCGTTTCCGGGTCGGAATCCGAGAACGGTCCGACGACCGATCCGGGAGTGACCGCGCCGGAGGCGACCTGCTCCAATGCGGTCCGCAACTGCGCGATCGTCTCGAAGACGATCGCCACCCGGTGCCGGAAATGGGTGCGGCCCATATTCGCCGCGGCACAGATATCGTGCGGATTCCGTTCCGGTGCGGCCGCCACGTGGTCGCGGTATCGCGCGGCGAGCGCCCGCAGCGCGGCGGTGTCCTTCGCGGACAATGCCAGCAGCGGTGTGCCCATCGGCGCCGGCGGAACCGGATGTGGCCGCACCGGCGGCTCCTCCACCACGATATGCGCATTGGTGCCGCTGATCCCGAATGCGCTCACCCCCGCGCGACGCACCCGGGACGACCGCGGCCAGGCCCGATGCTCGGCCACCACCCGCACCCCGGCCGTGTCCCAGTCCACATGTGGGTTGCCCGATCGGAAATGCAGTGTCGCCGGAATCCGTTCGTGCCGCATCGCTTCGACGACCTTGATGAGATTGGCGAGACCGGCGGCGGCCTGGGTGTGTCCGATATTCGATTTCACCGCCCCGATCCACAGCGGACGGTCGGCGGGCCGGCCGGCGGCCAGCACCTCCGCCAGCGCGTCGACTTCGATGGGATCGCCCAGCGCGGTGCCGGTGCCGTGCGCCTCCACATAGTCGATATCGGTCGCCGCCACTCCGGCGTCGGCGAGCGCGGCCCGAATCACCCGCTGTTGGGCGAGGCCGTTCGGCGCGCTGAGCCCTTGGCTGCGGCCATCGGAGTTCACCGCCGAACCACGCACCACCGCCAACACCCGGTCCCCGTCGCGTTGTGCGTCGGACAGCCGTTTCAACACCAGGGTCGCGGCGCCGTCGCTCCACACCACCCCGTCTGCGGCGGCGTCGAAACTCTTGCACCGTCCATCGGCCGCCAGCCCGCGGGCGCGGGCGAAGTAGATGTTCAACGACGGTGTCAGCAGCACCGTCGCCCCACCCGCCAACGCCAGGTCGCATTCCCCCCGGCGCAGGCTCTGCACCGCGAGATGGACGGTGACCAGTGAGGAGGAGCACGCGGTATCGACCGTCAGGCTCGGGCCGGTGGCACCGAGGAAATACGACAACCGTCCCGAGGCCACAGCGGCCAGGTTTCCGGTGCCGAACCAGGCGTCCGGCGCCATATTCGCCCGGGCCATCCGCTCGGCGTAATCGTTGGACATGAGACCGGTGAAGACCCCGGTTCGACTACCGGCTATCCGGTCCGCCGGATAGCCCGCGTGTTCCAAGGCCTCCCAGGTGACCTCGAGCAGCAACCGCTGCTGCGGGTCGAGCATCCGGGCCTCGCCCGGGGAGATATCGAAGAAACCGGCGTCGAATTCCGCCACCCCGTCGACGAATCCGCCCCAACGGCTGTAGGTCTTGCCCTCGGTATCGGGATCCGGATCGAAATAGGCATCGACATCCCAGCGGTCGGCGGGCACCTCGGTGATCGCGTCGGTTCCGTCCAGCAACAGCCGCCACAGATCGTCGGGTCCCCGCACACCACCCGGATAGCGGCAGCCCATGCCGATAACGGCAATGGCCTCGGCGAGGTCCTCCGCGGCCGTGGAAGTATCGGAGCGGTCCCGGTGCGCACGCCCGCTCTCCTCGGCCGGCGGTTCGTCCGAAGAGGGCGGTTCGACGGGCACGGCCGCGAGGCTTGCGGCGGTCCCGGATCCGGTGATCGGGTCGATATTCGTCCGATATCCGGCAGCGCCGGCCGTAATGGCCGCGGTCGCCGACCCGGTCCCCTCCTGCTCGCACAGCCTGGCGATTTCCTCGGCGAGGGCGGATACGGTCGGGAAGTTGAACAACAGTGTCGCAGGAAGTCGGATACCCACCTCAGCCGCAAGGGAATTGCGCAGGTCGACCGCCATCATGGAGTCCAGCCCGAAATCTCGCAGCGGGGCATCCTCGGGTATCGCGTCGGTACGACCCAACGCGGCGGCGGCATGCGCCCCCACCAGGTCGAGCAATGCCCGCCGCTCGAGGCCGCTCGCCGCGGGGGCGGCGCTTCGCGGGGTGGTGGCATCGACCTCGGCGGTGTCGTCCAGGGGCGCCATCATCGCGGGCGGTTCTGCGACCACTTCGGCGGTGGCCGGTTCGGGATCCACCGCCCCCGAGACGGCGACCGCCGGTTCTCCGGGATCGGCGTACCGGACTTCGTCCAATTCGGCTATCACCGATCCGTTCTCATCGAGCAGGAGAATCCGGGCCGTCGCACCGGTACGAACCGCCTCGGCCCGAGCGACGGCCGGCGCGTCCTCCCGATACACCCGAACCCGACCCAGGCCCGTCGGTAGCCGCATACCCACCGGACCCAGGTTCGATACCAGACCGGTCTGCACCGCCGCGTCCAGGAGGCAGACCATCGCCGCTTCCGGGTTGTCGGCGAGCGTGGCGGGCCGCGCCAGGTTCGCCGTCACACGTCCCTCGTACCTGGACAGGTGGGTGATCCAACGGAAAGCGGAACCGAGTTCCAGACCACCGGCCGCACAACGTCGATAGAAGGCGTCCGCCTCCGCCCGCCCCGACTCGGGGAGTCGTTTCGACCCGGTAGATCTCTCCGACTCGGCAGATCCCCCCAGCTCGGCGGTCCGCGCCGGGACGGCCGACATATGGGCACTGCCGGATCCGAACTCGATATCGACACGTCCGTCCCCGTCCGGCACCACCGTGGGATGGGCCGCTTCCCCGGGTGTCACCGGTCGTACGATCACGCCATCGGTCAGCTCCCGGCCGGTCACACCGCCCGCGGCCCGCAGCGCCGACCAGACCAGATACGCCGCCGGAGCCACCACGCGACCGCGGAAACGATGCCCGCTCAAATACGTTCGGGCCGAATCGATCCCATTCTCGGGTTCGATGGTCGGCGCGTACCGGTGCCGTTGGAAGGGGTAGGTGGGCAGCCCGGTGCGCCGCCGCGCCGAAGCAGGCATCACCTCGGTCCACGTGATCTCGGCGCCCGCGCGATACAACTCGGCGAGCGCGGAGAGTATCGGTGTGTCGTCGGTCGCGGCCCGATGCATACTCGACAACCATCGGATCTCGGCGTGATCGTCGAGCCACTTGCCCAACCCCAACAGCACCGGATGTGGTCCGATCTCGAGGCAGGTATCGATATCGAGTTCCGACAGCGCCCGCAACCCGTCACCGAAACGCACCGTGGCACGCGCGTGTTCTCGCCAATACCCGGCGTCGAGCGCCCGACCGTGGAGCGGTCGGCCGGTCACGTTCGACACCAACGGCACGATCGGCTCCCGCCCGGATGTGATCAGCCGGGCCGCCCGCTCGGTGAACTCGTCGAGTATCGGATCCAGCAGCGGCGAGTGGAACGCGATATCACCGGGTAACGGCACCGTGCGAATACCGCGTTCGGCCGCGTGGTCACGAACTCGCCGGACGGCCGCCACGGTCCCGGAGACCACGAACTGGTGCGGTCCGTTGATCGCCGCCACCACCGCAGGCTCGCCCGGATCAGCCAGTACCTCGGCGAATTCGTCCGGGCCGGCGAACACCGCCGCCATGACACCCGGCACCGTCGTCCCCATGAGCCGGCCGCGTTCGGCCGCCAACCGCAGCCCCTCCTCCGGGTCGAGCGCGCCGGCCGCCGTCGCAGCCACCAGTTCGCCGAGGCTGTGGCCGAGTACCGCGGCCGGCCGGATCCCCCACGACTCCCAGAGGCGGAAGCAGGCCCATTCGACGGTGAACAGCGCGGGCTGGGCGTATTCGGTCCGAGCCATCATGCGCTCATCGGAGTCGAACAGCAGCGCCTGCACCCGCAGACCACCGGTGAGCTCGCCCAGTATCCGATCACAGCGGTCCACTTCGGCCCGGAACACCGGATAACGCCGGTAGAGGGCACGGCCCATTCCCATGTATTGGGCGCCTTGACCGGTGAACAGCATGGCCACCCGCGGGGCCATCCGCGCTCGCTTCGCCGAATCCGCGTCCGCCATGGTGAGCAGATCCGCCGCTTCCCGCACGGTTCGCGCGACCACCGCGCGTCGAACGGGAGCGTGTCCGCGACCGGTCGCGGTGGTGGCGGCGATATCGGCGAGTGGGAGGTCGGTACCGGCCAGGAATTCGGTGTAGCGGTCGGTGAGCGCTGCCAGTGCCGCGTCGGTCCGCGCCGACAATGCCAATACATACGACCGTCCCGGCTCGGGTACCGGCGCCGGCGATGGGGGCGCTTCTTCCAGCACCACATGCGCATTGGTGCCGGCGAATCCGAACGAGCTCACCCCGGCCCGCCTCGGTATCGGCCCGGCGGGCCAGTCGATATCGCGGTCCGCTACGCGCAGCGCGGTGCCGGTGAGGTCGATCCTGGGGTTGAGGATGTCGAATTCGGGCTGGCGCGGAATGACACCGTGTTGCAGCAGCAATACGGTTTTGATCAGGCCCGCCATCCCGGCGGCCGCCTCCAGATGACCGAGTTGCGCCTTCACCGATCCGAGCAGGCAGGCCGAGCCGTCCGCGCGGGCGCCGAAAACCGTGGCCAGTGCCTCGATCTCGATGGGATCGCCCAGCGGGGTGCCGGTCCCGTGTGTCTCGATATAGCCGATATCGGTGGCGTCGAGTCCGGCGTCGGCCAATGCGGCCCGGAGCAATTCGTTCTGTGCCACGGGATTCGGTGCGGTGAGACCCATCGACCGACCGTCGTGGTTGACGGCGGAGCCACGGATCACCGCCCGGATATCGTCACCGTCGGCCCGGGCCCGGGACAGTCGTTTGAGAACGATGACACCCGCTCCCTCACCGCGCACATATCCGTCGGCGGCGGCGTCGAACGGTCGGCACCGCCCGGTGGGCGACAACGCCCCCATGCGGGCCAGTGCCGCGGAGGTCACCTCCGATTGGATGAGGTTCACCCCACCGGCCAGTGCCAGATCGCATTCGTCCGAACGTAATCCGCGAATCGCCTGGTGCACCGCCACCAGCGCCGAGGAACAGGCGGTGTCCAGGGCGATCGCCGGTCCACTCAGGCCGAGCAGGTACGAGACCCGTCCGGCGACAATGCTCGACATGGTGCCGGTGAGGGTGTGGGTGTCGACCGAACGGGTTCCTTCCGGGGTGAGCGTCCGCTGATACTCCGGCCATCCCACACCGAGATACACTCCTGCCCTCGTTCTCTCGCTGTGTCCGGGAGCGAGAGCCGCATCCTCCATCGCTTCCCAGGCGACCTCGAGCACGAGTCGCTGTTGCGGGTCCATCGCCACCGCCTCCCGCGGGGCGATACCGAAGAAGTCGGCGTCCATGAGCTCGAGGGGTCGCTCGAGCAGACCTGCGCGCCGGACCGCGTGTCGACGCGACGCGGGGGCGTCCACGATCGCGGAACGGCCCTCGGCCAACAGTTTCCAGTACTGTGGCGGACTATCGATACCGCCCGGAAAGCGACAGCCCATGCCGATTACCGCAATGGGCTCATGATCCTTCCCCTGCCGTTGTTCGAGTTCCTCGATCCGGCGCAACGCCTTGGTCAGGACGACACGTAGCTCATAGTCCCCATCAGCCATGTGACGTAACTCATTTTCTCGATCGAACCTGATCGCAAGATACCGCGCACCAGTGGGCACGGGAGGCTTTTTGTCTCAATTCATGGAAATGAACTTTCGGCATCCGGCGCCGAATCCGCGCCATTCCCCGCTCGAGTCGCGACCGAACACCATTCGACGGAAACTGGCAGCAAATGACCACACTTCCGACCGACCAGAATCATTTACACTATAAAGATTATAATAATTGAAGGTTGATCACCTTCGTTGCTAGGCTGGACGACATGGTTTTCGAGGCCGATCGAAGGCAATCTGCGTGACAGCCCCCAAGCGGGGACGCGTCGCGCAACACCGCGTCGCGCAAACCGTCGCCGCGGAGCTGCGCACCCGCATTCTCACCGGCCCCGACGACTACCGCCTCCCCACCCAGGACCAGCTGGTTCAGGAATTCGGCGTCAGCTATCCCTCCATCCGGGAAGCCATTCGAATTCTGGAGACCGAGGGACTGGTCACCGTGCGCCGCGGCAATGTCGGCGGCGCCGAGGTACACCGACCCGACGAGACATCGGCGGCGTACCACCTCGGGCTCGCCCTCCAGGGCGGCCGGGTCACGCTGCGAGATCTGGCGACCGGGCTGCAGATGCTCGAACCCATGTGCGCCGCCGAATGTGCGCGGCGGGAGGACCGCGCCGAGGTCGTCGTCCCGGCGCTCACCGCCAATGTCGAGAAATCGGCGGAACTGGTCGAAGACGGTGCGGCCTTCACCCAAATCGCCCGGGAGTTCCACGATCTCGTGGTGTCCTTCACCCCGAACGCGACCGTCCGCTATGTGGTCGGCAGCCTCGTGGCGCTCTGGTCCGCCCAGGAGGAGGCGTGGGCCGAGGCACTCACCGGCCGCAGCGAATATCCTTCACCGGATCAGGCCAGGGAGGCCGTGCGCACCCATCGGCGGATCGTGAAGGACATCGCGGCGGGCCGGGCCAACGCAGCAGAGCGAATGGCGTGCACCCATCTCTCCGCCACCCGGTCGCTTCTGCTGAGCCGCTTCGACGACGGCATCGTGAACGCGTCGTCGACCATTGCCCGTCAGGCCATCGAATCCGGCCGGATCACCCGCTCCTGAGCTCTCCGAGGGCGCGATCCGGCCGGGCTCACAACCGGGCTTCGCTCGATATTCCGGTCGCCGGTCCTTCGGACGCGAAGGCCCGGATCATGGCGTCCTGCGTGAACGAGGCCAGCAATCGACCGTCCTCGGTGCAGACCTGGCCGCGCACATAGGCCGTGCCCGCGCCCGCGTAGGTGCTCTCGTGGTGGTAACGCAACCACCCGTCCCAGCCGACGGGATCGTGGAAGGTCACCCCGATTCCCATCGGTGCGGTGGACAGCGTGCGATGCGCCTGCGCGGTCCCGACACCGGCGTGCGGGCGCAAAGACGTGGAGATTCCGAGGTGGCCGGTGAAATGCGCCAGCAGGGCGCGGCGCAGTTCGTCCCGTTCCGGGACGGTGTCGTAGCGCAACCAGGCATCCACGATCGGCGGACCGACCTCGTCGGGATCGTCGATATCGGTGACGCCGACAATGCGCACCTCCCGTCCCGACAGCGGAAGATTGCGAGCCGGCTGCGCCGACTCGGGCCCCACGATGGCCGGACGGGACGCCCGGTCGTGGCGGATCACATCGGGTTGCGGATCGTCCAGCAGCACAGTGGTGTTCGTGCAGATACGGCTGCCCTGACGGGCGGTGACCGTAGCGCTGGCGACCCCGCGCCCCACTCGGATGGGGGTCACGGTGAATTCGAGCCTGCGGGCCGGATCGGCCACGGAGACGAAGAGGGCGTGCGCCGAACGCACGGTGCGCCCGGACAGGGACTTGTGCGCGGCCACCAACGACTGTGCCAGGATCTGGCTGCCGTCGACCACCCGACGGGTCCCGCCGTCGCTGGTCCCGGAGAACTGATGGGAGTCCACCGAATCCGGCACGACATCGAAGATCTCCAACATTCGCTTCAGCGACGACTCGGTCACGCGCGTCCTCCCGTGTAGCGGCCCGCGCCGATCGTCACCCGAACCGCGTCCTGATCGAAACCGATGTCCTGATCGAAACCGATGTCCTGATCGAAACCGATGTCCTGATCGAAACCGATATAGCCCGCCGACCGAGCCACCTGCGGAAACGGTTCCGGATAACTCCAGGCGACACCGCACTCGTCTCCGGCGGCCGGATGCCGGTACACCGCCCGTCCCTCGAATGGGCAGACGGTGCGGGTCTCGGTCGGTTCCAGTTGCGAGAAGTCCACCGCCTTCCACGGGAAGTAAACGATCAATCCGTGGTCCTGTTCGTCCACGATCGGACAGGCATCACTGTGGGCGAGCCGGATATCTTCGTACCGGGCGGACATGACATTGGTACGGGCGAGCAGGTTGACCCGGTAATCGGGCCGCTCATGGTACATCGACCGGATGGGTTCCTCGCTCATACGGACTCCGGGTTCTGGTGGTGCGCAGGTTGGTTCGGCTCGTTCGCGAGCATATGTCAGAGCGAGGGCGCGGTCGCCGCCGCATCGGGAATCATCGGACGAACCGTGCCGGCAGCACCCGCCCGAGACGGCGTTCTCCGGCGCGTACCCGGGAATGCCCTTGATCTCCAGATAGTCGTGGAACCCGTATCCGCCCCCGCTCCCGCCCGTTGCCGCTCTTGCGGTAACCGCAGAAAGGACAGTGGAAGCGAAGGCGCCGTTGCTGGACACCCGGCCCATCCGGATCCGAGGGGCCATGGCACGCGCCTGTTTCCGATCGGCCTCGGCGACATTGCCGGCAAGACCGTAGTCGGTGTCGTTGGCGATCCGAACGGCGTGATCGATATCCTCGTATCCGAGGATGTACAGCGCCGGGCCGAAGATCTCCTCACGGGAGATCGTCATATCGTTGGTGACATTCGCGAAAATGGTTGATTTGGCGTGGAAACCGATAGTCGACCCCTCCGGACGGCCGGTTCCGCCGGTGACGAGCATGGTGCCCTTCCGGATCAGCGTCTGGATCTTGTGGAACCGAGCGGCGGAAACTCCGGTCCGACCGCGACATCGCCGGTGGGATCGCCGGCCGTCAACCGTTCGGCCGCCTCCCGCGCGGCGGCGATCGCCTCGGCCATCCGGGTCGCCGGCAGCCAGGTTCGGGGCTCCGCGCCGCCCGCCACGTTCACCGGACCATAGAGTTCGCCCTCGACGCTTTCGGTCCGGCGCAGCACGGCGGCGATTCCGTCATCGGCGTCTCGACCGGCCCACCGCGATCACGATCGCTCCCGCCTGCGACCAGGCGGGTTGTGGCGGTGCCGATACCGCGGCCACCCGCACCGCATCGAACGAAAGTTATGCAGATCATGAATGAGAATTCTCTTCTCATGTCAGAAGATCGTGAAGGCCATCGAGAAAACCGGAGCGTCGACGACCCGAGCTCACCGTTCCCGACGGGAACCCACCCACCGACCCCGCCGCAGAACCCGGAGGTGACCTGCCTCGGACCGACACCCGGCCGACCCGAACCCCACGCCTCTACACTCACCGCATGAGCTCATCGGACAGCGGAGACACCGCCGCCCCGGCCGGCGCATTGGACGGCATCCGGGTAATCGAGGTCGGCACCCTGATCTCGGGTCCGTTCGCCGGTCGTCTACTCGGCGATATGGGCGCCGAGGTGATCAAAATCGAACCGCCCGGCTCCCCCGACCCGCTGCGCACCTGGGGACAGGCCGAACTCGACGGACACCATTTCTTCTGGACGGTGCACGCCCGCAACAAAAAAGCCGTCACCCTCAACCTGCGCGAACCCGCGGGCCGCAAGTTGTTCTTGGAACTGGTGGAACGCTCCGACATCATCGTGGAGAACTTTCGACCCGGGACCCTGGAGAAATGGGGACTGGGTTACGAGACCCTGCGAGAACGCAACCGCGGCATCATCCTGGTTCGGGTGTCCGGCTACGGACAGACCGGTCCCGACGCGCACAAGGCCGGTTACGCCTCGGTCGCCGAGGCCGTCAGCGGCCTACGCCATATGAACGGTTTCCCCGGCGGACCGCCACCACGATTGGCACTCTCGTTGGGCGACAGCCTGGCCGGTATGTTCGCGGTCCAGGGCGCACTGGCAGCGCTCTACCGCCGCACCCGCACCGGGGAGGGACAGATCGTCGACACCGCGCTCACCGAGGCATGTCTGGCCGTCCAGGAATCCACCATCCCCGACTACGACATCGGCGGTGTGGTGCGTGGACCGTCCGGCACTCGCCTGGAGGGCATCGCACCGTCGAATATCTACCGTACCGCCGACGGTAGCTGGGTGGTGATCGCCGCCAATCAGGACACCGTCTTCCGCCGCCTGTGCGCGGCGATGGACCGACCCGAGCTGGCCACGGACGAACGATTCGCCACCCATACCGCTCGGGGTCGTAACCAGGACGAACTGGACAAGATCATCGGCGATTGGGCGGCCGGCCGCCAACCCGACGACATCATCGCCACCCTCAACGCGGCCGGGGTGATCAGCGGACCGATCAACACCGTCGCCGAGGTCGTCGCCGATCCGCAGTTGCGCGCCCGCGGAATGATCGCCGAGCACTACGACGAACGCATCGGACGCCCGGTGCTCGGCCCAGGAATCGTTCCGACGCTGTCCCATACCCCCGGAACGATCCGCAATGCCGGACCGGCCACACCGGGACAGCACAACGACGAGGTCTACATCGGGTTACTCGGCAGGACGGCGGCGGAGCTGGAGGAGCTGCGGAGCGAGGGCGTGCTGTAGCCCGTTTTCGAATACGGGCCCCGGCAGGGGCCGTTCGAATACCTCTGATCGCTCGTTCGTACTCCCGCTATTGGAAACGTGGGAGAATAACCACGGCGATCACGGATGGTGGAGATACGTATGGCGAAAGTCGACGGAAGTGACAAGAAGGACGTCACCCGGCCTTCGACGCACACGAAGACCGAAGAAGGCGGAGCAGGTGGGGCCGAGGAAAAGGTCATCCGCCCCATCTACAAGCGCGGGTGGAAGGTCAAACTGGTGTGCCCGTCCGGCGCGCGGCCGCCCCTGCGGGCGTTCATCCTCGGCAACAAGACCGTCGACGGCGCCGAGGACGCCATCCAGAAGGCGGTCGACCTACTCGGCTGCGGCATGCCCACCCCACCTCCCCCGCGTAAGCTTCCGCTGAAGGTATCGGCACGCCTCCAGGTCGGTACCAGCGCGATCAATCCCGTGTATCAGAAAACCGTGGACCAGGCCCACGGCCGCCAGGATTCGCTCGCCGGGATGGACAACCAGGTCTCGGGCACGTCGAAAATCGTTGCCGACAAGCAGCATTCCGCCCTGAACAAGATCAAGTCCATTGTCGCCGAGCTGAATTCCAAGTTGTCGGCTTTCGATGGGCGCAAACTGAAATCGGCGGAGGAAACGCAAATCGCCGAACTCGTCGCCCAGGCGGTGTTGGAGGTGTACGACCAGGTAATCCTCACCGCCGAGGAGAACGCACAGCTCGCCGAAGACCCCGGCAACGACAGCACCAAACCGGGCATTCCCGCCGCCGAGACCGTCGCCGGAACAGGAAACGCCGCCACCGAAGCAGGGGCCCCCGCCCAGGGAGCCGCCGGCGGCGAGGGTGGGCTCGGCTCCATACTGCCGATACTGGCGATGCTGCCCATGGCCGCCGTGCCACTGATCGGCATGATTCCCGACCTGTTGGAGCAGCAGCAGGAAAGCGAAGAGGTGGTGGAAGAAGAGGTCGGCCCGACGCCCCAGGACCCCACCCTCGTGCCCGTCGTCGGGGAAACCACCCTCCCCGCCGGTGGAGTCACCGCCCCGGACAACGGGCAACCGGCCGTACTCCCCTCACTTCCCACCCTCGGCCGCAATACCGCTTCCCGGCGCAATACTTCACAACCATCCGGCAACGACAACGACGCACAACCGGCCGAGAACGACGAGAACGTCACCGAACCGGTACTCGATCAGGTGTGAGCGGGCGGTCCGCAACCCGCCGCGACCGATGGTGCCGAACCGCTCGTTCCGGGCCATCCCGTTCGGGGCTATTGGAGCAGGGCGGTCACCACGGCGGCGGTCGCCTCGGCAATGGGCACGTCGTTGTTCGGCGCATCGGACAGATTCGTGGTCGAATCGCTGAACAGAACGAGCAGTAGCCGATCATCATTCGGCGCCCGCACCACACCGGCGTCGTTCACGGTGCCGTAGCCGCCGGCGCCGGTTTTGTCGGCCGAGGTCCAACCGTCGGGCAGGCCCTTTCGAATACGTTCCCCCGAGGTGACGTTCGCGGCCATCCATTCGGTGAGAACACGCTGTCGGGCCGGGGCGAGGGCGGAGCCGAACAACAGTTCCCGATAGCCGGTGGCCAGGCCCGTCGGGGTGGTGGTATCGCGCGGATCGCCACGGGCGACCGTATTGAGATCCGGTGCCCACCGATTGAGGACGGTGGCGTTGTCGCCCAGAGTACGAGCGAATTCGGTGATGGCGCGGGGACCACCCAACCGGCCGAGCAGGAGATTGGCGGCGGTGTTGTCGTTGTGGACCAGGGCCGCAGCACACAGTTCACCCAGAGTCATGGTGCGCCCTTGGACCGGAGCGGTCACGGGCGAATTCTCCACGACCTGGTCCGGCTCGACCCGCGCCTTGTCGTCCAGGCTCAGTCGACCCTGTTGTTCCCGGCGCAGCAGTGCCGCGACCGCATACACCATGAATGTGGCGCATAGGGCGAATCTCTCGTCGGCGCGGCGGGTGTAGGTGAGTTCCCGGCGGGGAGCGAACGCGTGGACACCGAGCCGCACGCCATAGAGGTCTTCCAGCTCGGTGAGCGCGAGATCGAGTTCGGCGAACGGGGCGTCCGGGGTGGGAGCCGGGGCCGGCACCGGCGAACTCACGGAGGGCGCGGTGGTGGCGGCGGTGGTACCGCACGAGACACCGGCCGAGAGCGCGGAGACCGCCAGGGCGGCGCGGATGAAGCGCCGGCGGCCGAACGAGGCGGAGTGAGTGTTCGGTGTGGTCACCGTGGCAGGACACCACCGCTCGGACGCGGAGGCCACTATCCGCGCGGTGTGTCCGCGAGTCGTTGTCGATATCGTCGCCCGACGGCACGGACTCGCCCCTCACCGGGAGCCGACGCGCTGGTTCAATGGCGGCATGGACCTCATCCGCTACCTGAGTTTTTTCGTCGCCGTTGCGGAAGAGGGCCATTTCGGTCGGGCGGCATCCGCGCTGGGTATGACGCAACCTCCGCTGTCGCAGGGGTTACGGCGGCTGGAACGGCGTCTCGGTGTCGATCTCGTGCATCGCACTCGGCACGGGGCGGTGCTCACCCCGGCCGGACTGGAATTGTTGCCGCGGGCCCGTCTGCTGGTCGACGACGCCGAGCGGTTGCTCGCCGAGGCACAGCGGATCGCCCGCACTCGCGGAACCGTGCGCTGGGGTGCGATACCGGCCCTGCCGGACCGGGTGGTCACCGCGTGTGTGACCGCATTGCGTACCGAACTCGGCGCGGAGGTAACCGTGTCCACCACGGTGGGGACGACGGTGGATCTGGTGTCGCAGGTGCGCTTCGGGCTGTGCGATACGGCGGTGGTCGAACATCCGGCCCTGGTCGACGGAGTCGAGGCCGGTCCGGTGGTGAAGGTGCCGCGGTGGGTCGTGGTACCGGAGGGACACCGCTGCGCCGATACGGAACGCCCCACCTTCCCCATGCTGGCCGGGCTGTCGTTCGCCGCGCCCGCCCGGACCGCCAACCCACCGGCCTTCGACACCGTCCGTGATCTCCTGCGTGAGCGGGGATTGGACGCGCCGACGGTAACGGTGCGCGACGACCGCGGTGTGTTCGCCGCCGTCGCGGCCGGAACATGTTTCGGACTCACCACATGTCCCCCGGCCCCCACGCCCGGGGTGGCCTGGGTTCGGATGGCGCCGCAGGCGACGGCGTTGCGGGTCCGTGTCGTGCGACGGGCCGGAGCCGAGGCCCCGGCCGAGGCCCTCGACCGAGTGCTGTATCGGGAGCGACTGCGATGACCGTCGAGGACCGGATCCGCGCGGTATTCGCCGATGCGGGCTGCACCGGATGGCTGCACGCGCGCCGCTGCGACGGTTCCGCCGCAGAGATCTCGATTGCCGGGTACGACCGCGTGGTCACCGCGTCCACCTACAAGCTGATGGTGCTCGTCGCGTTCTGTCACGCCGTCGACCTCGGGCGGATCGATCCGCTGGCCCCGATCACGGTCGTCCCGTCCGAGTGCACGCCGGGGCCGACCGGTATTTCCGCCCTACACGATCCGGTCACCATGAGCAGGCGCGACCTGGTGACCTCGATGATGACCGTATCCGACAACGCGGCCGCCGATATCCTGCTCGACGAGGTGGGCCCGGGCGCCGTCGAGGAACTGTTGGACCGGGTGGGGCTGACCCGTACCCGGATCATCGGCGGTACCGCCGATATCCAGCGCGGACTGATCCGTGATACCGATACCCACACCACCGCCGAGGCCTTCGCCGCGCTGGCCGACAACGACGAGGCGTGGACGGTGTCCGCCTACGATCCGGCCTTCACCAGCTCCTCTACCCCGGAGGAGATGACCCGGCTGCTGCAGGCGATATGGACGGGCACCGTCGTCTCGGTGGAGCAGACCGAGTTCATCCGCACCGTGATGCGCAAACAGGTCTGGCCGCATCGCATCGCCTCCGCCTTCCCGTATCGCGGGGTGACGGTGGCGGGGAAAACCGGGACCATCGGGGTGATCCGCAACGAGGTGGCGGTGGTCGAATTCCCGGGCGAGTATCCGGTCGCCGTGGGAGTGTTCACCCGGGCGGCCCGGGCCGATCCGGTACTGCCCGTCGTCGACGCGGCCATTGCCGAGGCCGCGTGGATCGCCGTCACCGAGCTGCGTCGCGCCAGGGAGCATCCGAGCGAGCACTACAGGTAATTTTATTCTCCCAATTTGCATACATTATTTACGGCGGCCATCGGGTCGCTGCGGGAAACCACGAGGCCTTCGAGCTCGCGCGCTGCCCGTATGCCTCCAACGAGCACGAGCCGGCCGAAGTGCATCGATGCGCCGACCCTGATCGCCCGGCATCGGGAACGTATGACCGGCTACAAGGTCCCCCGATCCGTGATATTTCTCGAGGAGCCGGCCGGTGAACGCCACCGGCAAGGTGGTGAACGATCTGTTGCGATAACCGTCCGAGAGAAAGCGAGCGCGGATGACCCACTTTCCCGACTTCGAGGCACTACGGGCGGCGGTGGGCACCGAACTCGGTGTCAGCGACTGGATAGAGATCGATCAGCGGCGTATCGACCTGTTCGCCGAGGCGACCGACGACCACCAGTGGATACATGTCGATCCGGAGCGGGCGGCACAGGGCCCGTTCGGTGCCACCATCGCCCATGGCTTCCTCACCCTTTCACTGCTCGTCCCTCTCACCCAGCAGGTGATGAGCGTGGGTGGGGTGCGGATGGGGATCAACTACGGGTTGAACCGTGTCCGGTTCATCACCCCGGTCAAGGTCGGTAGCCGCGTGCGGGGTTCGGTGAAACTCACCTCGGTGAGCGATATTCCGGGGGGTGTGCAGATGGAACGCACCATCACGATCGAGGTGGAGGGCTCCGAGAAACCCGCCTGCGTAGCCGAACACATCGCCCGAATCATGGTCTAGCCAATCTTTCCGGACATCCGATAGGCCCGAATCCGTCGACCCGAGAAGGGCTCTAGGTGTATCGCCGATCCCATATGAGAGTTCCGCTCTCGCAGGATGAGATTTTTACTCTCGGAGTCGGGGGTCCCGGCGTCGACCAGAAAGAGCGAAGGGCCCGGTGAATATCGACGACATGATTCCGGCGAGTATTCCGGCGAGTATCGACGGCCATGTCGTCGAACCGCGCAATATGTTCAACAACCACATGTTCAACAACCACGTGCCGAAGAAGTACGCCGAGTGCGATCCCGAGCTCGTCGTCGACGACAAGGGCATCGATCGCTGGATATACCGGGACCGACCGGCGTTACCGGCCTCAACGCGCTCGTCTCCCGACCGCCCGAGGAATGGGGCTACGATCCCGCCGGCTACGCGAAGATGCGCCCCACCGGCTACGACATCCACGACCGGGTTCGCGATACGGATGTCAACGGCGTCCTCGCCTCCATGTGTTTTCCCCCTTCACCGGATTCAGTGCCGGTCATCCGAGCTGCGGCGGTATGGACGAGATCACCGTCGCCATGATCTCCGCCCACAACGACCGGCATATCGAGGAGTCGGCGGATGCTTCCCCGGCCGGCTCATCCCGATCGCGATCCTGCCACTGTGTAACCGCGGCTCGCGGTCGCGGAAATCGAACGAGTCACCGCCAAGGGCTGCCACTCGATCACCATGCCAGAACTGCCGCATATCGATGGTCTGCCCAGCTATCACGACATCGACTACCGGGGCCCGGTGTTCCAGGCGCTCTGCGATGACTTCACACAGTTGCCACAAAACCCGCTACCGGAAGGTTGCAGCGACCGTGTCGTTCATGTCCCCGGGCAACCGACCGGACCCACCGCCGGGCGCATCACCGCACCGGCTCCCCGTCAACCGTGACGTATATCGCGGGGATTGGCGCCGAAGCGGCGTCGGAAGGCCGTGCTGAAGGCACTGGCCGAACCGAAACCCAGGCCGAGCGCGAGGGAGGCGATACTCCAGTGGCGGTACGCGGGGTCGCGCAGGCGGGCGTAGGCCAGCCGCAGCTTCTCCTCCTTGATGAGTTCCCGGGGTGTGGTTCCGGCGTGTTGTAGTGCGAGCTGGACCTGCCGCAGCGACCAGCCGAGCGCGTGGGCGACCGCGGCCCCGGTGAGTTCGGGGTCGTGGGCATGTGCGCGGATATACCGGCGGACCGCGAATTCCACCTCGGTGAGCCGGTCGCTTCCGGGGGTATGGTCGTCGCGAACGAGCAGACACAGCAGTTCGACCAGCCGATCGGCCACGGCATCGAATTGGTGCCGGTCCAGGGTGTCGCGTTGGGTGCACAGGGAAGTGGCGAGGTCTGCCACCACCCGTCCCAGTCCGGTGCCGAAGTCCAACGGGCGGACCGGCGGGGCGACGCGATCCAGCCGGGCCTCGATCTCCTGTCTCGGGATGGTCATGATGAGGCCTTCGGTGCCCTCCCCCAGGGAGATGCCGAACGGTCGGTCGATGGTCACCAGACAACCGGCATTGGACGGGAGAGCGGCATCCTGATCGTCACGACGGAAGGTCGCCGGACCGGCGGTGGGCAGGATCAGCCGGTAGTCCTCGTCGGGGTCCTCACGCACATGCCGAGTGGTGCGGTAGTAGGTCACCGCATCGGATCTCCACCCGATGAGCTGATAGGTGCCGGTGCGGCGCAGCACGGTACGGCCGTGGAACCCCTCGCGTCGCGGGAACTCGTAGCCCATACGGCAGTGATACGACTCGATCAGCTCGGCCCAATAGTCCGCGCGTTCCCATGGGTCGACGGTGCTCGTGGTCGCGGATTCGACAACGGCTGCGCTGTTCACCGACACCAACTCCCGACACCACGATCCAACCGCCTACCCGCACCCGAACGGGTTCATCCCACAGAATAGGTCGTCGAAGCGAACTCCGGATGCGGAAGGGTAACCGGAGCGCTGCGCCCGATCGCAATTTCTGTGCGCTCCCCGGCAAGCGGGGCACACATACCGGCTCTACCGTCACGATTGCCCGCCGCGGGACGGCCACGACATCGCGTCCCACCGACCGGCGGCGAAGCTCGATACCGACGACCACGAGGAGTTCCGATGCGCAGGATAGTTCTGGGTCACGACGAGTCCGGGAAGACGCAGGTGCTTGCCGACGAGGACGTTCCCCCGATCACCATCGCCATGCTGCCGGGGGCGCAGGTGCACCGGATGTGGGAGCTCGACGAGACGCCGAGCCTGCCGGTGACCACCGCGCAGGCCCCGGGGGTCGCCACCTCGTTCTTCCCCGGCCCCAACGGCGCCCGCTTCGGCTTCATCACCGTGCCGCCGGGCCTGTCCTACGACCCGCCGGCGCACTTCACCCCCGAGGACCTCGAGGCCGCGGCGGCGGAGGCCGAGGCGAAACTGCCGGGCATGTTCTCCACCTTCAACCCGGAGCAGCCCGGAATCCACGCCACCCAGACGGTCGACTTCGTGGTCGTGGTGTCCGGTGAGGGCCTGCTGCGCACCGACACGGGCGTCGAGATCCCCCTGCACCCCGGCGACTGCATCGTTCAGAACGGTTCCGGGCACGCCTGGCACAACAACGGCACCGAACCGTTCGTCTTCTGCTACTCCCTGATCGGCGCGCGCTGATCGACTTCCACCGCCGCATCGGAGTGGGGCCCGCTCGGGGAGGGGATATCACCTTCCCGAGCGGACATGTTCTGACCTGAATGGGGGTCATGCTCATCCCATGATCACTTCTCGGCTGGTTCGAACCGGTCCCGACTCCGCCAGGGGCCACGGCAGTCTCAATGCGTTCGCCGCGGTCAAAGGACCGGGCGGAGCGCGTGCATTCATCACATTCCTCGGGGCCGTTTTCGACGGACGTGAAACACCGGAAGCACACGCCGTCGACACCGATGGTCTGCTGATCCACGCCGAGGTGCGGATCGGGGACTCCTGTCTGATGATCGCGGACTCCAAACCCGATTGGGTGTTCACTCCGGCATTGCTCCAGGTCTATGTCACCGACTGCGACGAGCTACTGCGCCGGGCCGAAGCCCACGGGGCACGGATCATCACCGAAACCACCCCGTTCTACGGGGCCTCGTCCCTCGCCCGGTTCATCGATCCGTGGCGCAATGTGTGGTGGTTGTTCGGGCCGGCGATCGAGGGCGCTCCGGAACCGTCCTGGGACCCCGACGCCGAAGCCGAGGAATCGATCGTCCACGCGACCATCTGTCGGGCGATGCGTGAGCTGTCCCCACCGGCGTAGTGTCCGTCCGGGTCACCGGTGGTCGGTGACCCGGATAGCAGCCGCCGGGCATATCTCCTCGGCGGCGCGGATTGCGGCATGGTGCGCTCGGGCCGGCACGGACTCCAGCACCACCGATCTGCCGGCACCGTCCTGGTCGAATATCCTCGGCGCGGTCAGAGCACACATGCCCGCGCCGATGCAGCGTTCGTGATCCACGACGATTTTCATCGGCCTGCCCCCTCACCAGGTGACGGGGAGAGCGTGCACACCGTAGATGTCCAGGCCGTGCCGTAGCGGTATCTCACCGGCCGGCACCGCCAACCGTAGCGTGGGGAAGCGCTGCACCAGGGCGGGGAGCGCGATACGCATTTCGACCCGAGCCAGTTGTTGACCGAGGCATTGGTGGACACCGTGACCGAATCCCAGATGCCCGACCGCGTTCCGGTCGATATCGAAGGTGTCCGGATCGTCGAATTTGGCGGGGTCGCGGTTGGCGGCCTGGATGGACACCGCGACCGTCTCACCCGCCTTGATCAACTGTCCGTCGAGTTCGACGTCGACCAGAGCGGTTCGAGCTCCGGTGTGCGCGATGCTCAGGTATCGCAACAACTCCTCGACGACGCGATCGGCGCTGTCGGGATCATCACGCAACACCATGAATCGATCAGGATGGTCGAGTAGCGCGAAAGTTCCCAATGCCAGCATATTTGCCGTGGTGTCCAGACCGGCACCGAGCAGCAGGGCACCGATACCCGACAGCTCGTCGTCGGTCAGGTCGGTCCCGGTGAGATCCCCGAGCAGATCATCGGTGGGAGCACCGCGCTTGGTACGCACCAGTTCACGTATGTACTCCTGAATCGTGGTGAACGCGGCGGCCCGTTCCTCCATCGAGTCGTCCACGCCACCGAGAGCAGCAATGTTCTGCTGAAACAGGTCGCGATCGCCGTATGGGACGCCGAGTAGTTCACAGATCACCAGAGCGGGTATCGGAAAGGCGAAGGCCTCGACCAGATCGACCGGACCGCCGGCGCGTTCCATCGCGTCGAGATGGGCTCGGGTGATACCGGATACGTGTTCGGCGAGCCGTTGCATCCGCCGCACGGTGAATTTACCGGCCAACAGTTTCCGGTAGCGGGTGTGTTCCGGCGGATCCACCCCGAGCATGTCTCCCGGTACCGCGGGCGGGATATCCCCGGCGTCGGCGAGCGGGTAGTGCGTGATCTCGTAACGCACGCTGAAGCGTGGGTCGGCCAGCACGGCGCGCACCACGTGGTATCCGGTGGCCAACCAGCCCCGGTGGCCGTCGGGGAAGACCATCCGCGCCAGTGGTCGCCGCTCCCGGATCGTCGCCAATCCGGGTGGTGGATCGAACGGGCATCCCGGGCTGCGGGTAGTGGGGAGTCGGATTGCTTCGGACACGGATCCCGTCACGATGTCACCTTTCATTCACATCTGTTTGGACGAGATCGAACGCTACGTTGCATTCGCAAAATACTCCACGGAAAAATCAGCCAATGAGCACATATATGCAGATAAATCGCAAATCATCCTTGCAATGGCCATGAATCTCAATGCAATAATCCAGCCATCAAGTTGCAATGAGATGTGGTCGAACGCATGCTTTGGACACAGGGGTCAACAGCTCGTGACGAGCCGGAGGAGGAATGAACGATGCCGGGCGGCAGGCTCACCCACGAGGATCGTCGACAGATAGCGAGCGGATTGGTGCAAGGGCTCGGGTATGCCGAGATCGCCCGTCGGCTGGGTCGTCCGACGTCGACCGTGAGCCGAGAAGTTTTACGCAACGGTGGCCTCTACGGCTATCACCCACAGCGCGCGCAACGGGCCACCGAGCAGCGTGCGCGCCGCCGGAGAAAACCCACCACATCGGCGACCACCGCCGACGGTGACACCGTGACACGCGAATACCTCGACCGACTCGGCGCATTGATCGGCCGAACCGGCATACCACGAACCGCCGCGAACGTGATGACAGCTCTCTACACCGGCGACGCCGACGGACTCACCGCCGCCGACCTGGCGCAGCGGCTACACGTCAGCCCGGCCACCATCTCCTCAGCCGTCGGCGTACTGGAAACCCAGGGGCTGATCCGGCGCGAACGCGATGCGTCGAGCCGACGCGACAGATACATCCTCGATGAGGACGCCTGGTTCCAAGCGACATTGGCGAGCGGCCGACAGCTGCGTGACCTCGCCGAAGCGGCCCGCGACGGTATCGCCGTGTTCGGCGCGGGCACCCCGGCCGCCTCGCGCTTTCACACCATGAGCGAATTTCTCGAATTCGTCGCCCACGACGTGATCGCATCGGCCGAACGCTGGCGAAAGGTATTCGACGGAACCGGCCGCAACCGTACTGCGACACCGCAGACCCCGCCCGAGTGAGGCCACCCGGCCGCCACCGGCGACGGGACGGCGTCGACGCTACCGGGTCGTACCCGTTATCGAAGAAATACTGCTGCGCCGAAGAAGTACTGCTGCGCAACGAATTGCGCCGCCAGGATAGCGATGTATGGGCGATCCACCCGGGAGGACCGAAGATCTTGCTCGAATCCGCATGATCGCTCGGCCTCCCGCCCGAAGCAGCGGCGACGAACCGGGAGATGCTCGGCGAGTACGGAAACATGTCGAGCATCTCGCTGATCTTCGTGCTCGAACGGATCACCGACCGGAGCGGTCCGACGAGCCGATCTCGACCGGGTGGCGTTCTCGTTCGCGCCGGGGCCAACAATCGAAGGTTTCTCTTCGACGTCGTTCGCCGGTGATCACACCGTCGCCTGCTCCCGTTCCACCACGACCAGGGGGATCTCCCGTTCGGTCTGCTGTTGATGCGCTGCCATATGCGGGTGCCGCTCCTCGAGCAGGCCGAACAATCGCTCCCGCTCGTCACCCGATGCCGTATGTGCGGTGCCGGCGAACCGGTCGATGCCCTCGGGGGTGGCCCGCTCGACGAGCACCTGCGGATTCGCCACCAGATTTCGGTACCACGCCGGATGATCGGAGGCGGCCATATTGGACGCCCACAGCACGATGCGGTTCCGCTCATCGGTGAAGTAGCCGAGCGGAACGACATGCCGGCGGCCGCTGCGAGCGCCGGTGGTGGTCAACAGGACGAGATCGGCGCCTTTGAGCATTCCGTCCATGGTGATCCGGCCATCATGGGCACGGAAGTCCTCCACTACGGACCGATTGAACGCACGCATATCACTGGGCATCGACACCAGGCCGACAATAGTGCCGACAAAACTTGTCCCCAAATGATTTCTACCGCCGCTTCCGGAAACCACCGGCCGAGGGTGCAGAGCCGCGGTGGTCGGGTCGGCACTCGGGCGAAAGCACGTCCTCGGCGAGACGATCACGACTCGCTTACAGGGACGAGGACGCCCAGCCGAACTCCATCCAGGACATGCCGGCGGATTTAGGCTTCGAAGCCATGACCCCCTCCAGCGGTAAGGTCGCACTCGTCACCGGCGGCGCCGGCGGTATCGGCGCGGAGGTCGCCCGGCGGTTGTCGAGCGCCGTGGCTACGTACTGATCGTCTCCTCCCTGACCGCCTACGTGGCGATGCCGGGGTTGGCGGCCTACTCCGCCACCAAGGCCGGGGTGGAACAATTCGCGAACGCGTTACGACTCGAGGTGGCGCACCTCGGCGTCGATGTCGGATGTGCGCATATGTCATGGATCGACACCCCGCTCGTGCGGGAATCATTCGCCGAGCTGCCCGCGGGCGAACGAGCGCGCGCCACACTGCCGAGGCCGCTTCGTAGAACGACCTCGGTTCAGAACTGTGCTGCCGGATTCGAGCGGGGTATCGAGCGACGGGCCAGACGGATCAACGTACCCGCCTGGGTCGAGGCGATACGCTGGCTGAAACCGCTGCTGAACATCCCCCTCGTCGAGCGCGCGGCCAACAAGCGCACCCCTACCTGGCTGCCCCACCAGCCGCGCCACCCCTGATCGCGACAGGTCACATCGGCCAGGGTGAGTTCGGTCAGCAACCGCTGGTACTCGTCGGTGGTACCGATATCGGCGACCGCGAGCCTGCCGCCGGGCTCGAGCACGCGAACCGCTTCCCGGATCGCGGCGGCGCGGCCCGACTCGGTCGGCGACCCCTTCCACAACCGCATTACGTTCGGTGACCTGGATCGCGTTGCCCGACTGGTCGACACCGCGCCAGAGATCCACACCGAACGCTCGACCCTCGGGCCCGATCCGCCCGGCTGCGGCGAGCAGTACCGCGCCCCGACCACACCCGAGATCGGGTACTCGCTGTCCGTCACGAAGATCCAGCCGGTCCAATACCTCCACCGAGCGAACGGCCGGTCGTCGAGATCACAAGACCCGCGACCAAAGCCCCCAGGCCTGCGAGGCCCCAACCGATCGGAACACAGGGCGCGTCGATCCCGTATGTCCCTTTCCTTTCCCGACATACGGACAACTCCGACTCCTTCACCGAATGATCTTCCACACCAATCCAATCAAGGCCACCGAAAGACGATCGCGAAGTCTTGTCGACAGGGGACAACGGCCGGGTTCTCGACCCTACTGTCGGAGACGGATGTCGAGATGGGCCGGATCGATCGTTCGTTCGGCGGCGAACGCGGACACTCGACCCGGGCTTCCCATCACTCACAGCTCCCTAGAGGTGATCGTCGGGAATCACTTCGAATGTACCGTTCGGCCCGCCGACGAATCCGCACACTTGTATACGAAACTTTCGGCGCCACAACAGTTATGTGAAATCGGTTGTCGAAGAATGGAATATCCATCGGCAAACATGCGGTCCATACTCGCCCGCACGACGGTCCTACCTATCGGTCCGAATGATCTACCGTACCGGATATATGATGTAAGATCGGACGGCCCGGACCGGAGGTAACGGTGTTTCCGTAGCGCCGATCATCGGTCTTACCCATAGTGATAGCGAGGCCGGATTGAGCAATGGAGTCCTCTGGGTCGCCTCGCGAAGCACCGTAGAGTTGGCCGCCACACTGAAAGTAGCGGCCGATCATATCGCCAATCGTTTGTACAGAGGCAAATTCGTCAACCAAATGAAACACGGCCTCGATCATGAGGTCGAGACCGATATCCACAGCGGTGATCAGATCCGAAAAGCAGGATCCAACGGTGACGTCCCATCCGCAACCGGAACCGGCCCGACGGAAAGACCGGCCGACGCGTACCTGAGAAAAATATATGGAGAACAGTATCATACGGATGGCTCGACCCAGGCCTACGAATATGCTCGTTCACTGGCAGAACTACCACACCAATTCCACGAAAAGGTCGCCGCCCACATGAAAAGAGAGCCTCGTGGAGGGATATGGTTGGGTTCCGGAAAATTGCACGACCTCGGCCATACGGAATGGGCTGCATCGAAGCAACGGGATCAAACTCCCGGCGCATGGCCGGCAGGGACGACCTGGGACGATGTCAGCGGTATGTACAGCGAGGATTTCCGAGCACTACTCGTAGGGCACACACGATATTCCAGAGAGAATACTGCCGCCCATGAATTCGGCCATGCACTCGACGCTTCTCTCAACAGACTGAGTCACGGCCTGCCGTTTCATCGGTTCCACACCAAGGTTCTCGAGCACATCAAAAATACCATACCGAAACTTTACGAATATTTCGACCAATCCGACAGGGCAGGTAAGCGAGAGCTGTTCGCCGAAGGTTTCGCCTGGTACAACAAAACCATGCGGGATCCGTCCGACGCCACGCCGCCGGAATTCTACGGATCGGTCGCCGCAGGTCGTCATCTGATCGACTTCTATCGAATGCTGGACAACGAATTGGGAATTGAACGATGACCGAAGAGCACCCCTTGGCCCGACGTCTGGACGACGGACGAATCCTGCTGCGCCACTTCGGGGAAGAGTCCGAAGGGGATATCACCGACGGTTCGCTCGTCATCGGCCCCCAGGACCCCGCATACCAGGACTGGGACGCAGAGATCACGCGCTGGGAGCACCGTCCGAGACTGCTCGACGACAGTGGCGACTACGAACCCATCGACTGCGAAAATCTGCGCATACTTTCGGATACGCTCCCGGACGGTCACGATCGAGCGCTCGAGCACCGCGCGTGGTGCTGAATCTCCGGCCGAACACCGGGCACAACATCGGCGTCGGCCATACTGCCCTGGCATACCACCTGGGAGTGCTCGCCTTCGCCGAGGAATGCGTGGTCGCCCGCACGCCCGATGAATTTACCGGATATACAAGACAATTCGACGGCGGCATGGCCCCGCCGCCGAGGAGGTGAACCATGGACGTCACCGATATCGCGTTGTTTCTGCTGCGCCTCGTGGTGGGCGCGACCATGATCGCGCACGGAGTCAACCATTGGATCGGCGGCGGTAAGATTGCCGGAACCGCCCGCTGGTTCGAGAGTCTGGGCCTGCGCAACGGTGTTCTCCAGGCGTGGTTGAGCGTCGTCACGGAAATCGGCGCGGGCCTGCTGCTGATCTTGGGCCTGCTCACTCCGCTCGCGGCGGCGGCGATCATATCGGTCATGCTGGTGGCCGCCCTGTTGGCGCACCGGAAGAACGGATTCTTCGTCTTCAAGGACGGCTACGAGTATGTGCTCGTCCTCGCGGTGGTCTGCCTGGCGCTGGGTCTGCTCGGACCGGGATGGTTGTCGCTGGACCACGCGGCCGATATCGAGATCACCGGTTGGGCGGGCGGCGGTATCGCGCTGGGCGTGGGTGTCGTCGGCACCGCCGTTCTGGTAGCCCTGTTCTGGCGGCCGACCGCTCCCGAATCGCAGTCCTGATATGCGGTCGACTCCCGTCTCGAACACCGTTACGGCGCGAAAAGTGCGCTGATACGCGTCGAATTCATCGGATTGGGCAGTCAGGGCGGGCCGATGGCGCGCCGCATCATGGAGGCGGGGTACCCGACCGCGCTGTGGGCGTGGCGCCGCGCGCCCTGGAACCTTGCGCCGATACCGCGGCCCGAACCGCCGATACCGCCGCCGGTACGCTCATCGTCTTCGTGGAGGGGCGATCTCGACGCGGTGGAGCGGGCCCCCCGTCCGGTATCGGCCGGCTATGCCGACCCCATCCTGCACGTCGGGGCGCCCGGCGCCGGGCAGTGCGTCGAACTCGTCAACGTCGAACTCGTCAACAATGCGCTGTTCGCCGCGCAGATCGGTCTCGTCGCCGAGGCCGTGCGGCCGGCCGGTCACTTCGGGCTCGACGAGGCGACCGTGCTGTCCGTGCTCCCGCACGCCGGCAGTTCCGGGTGGGCTGTCGCCGGGGGTTCGGTCGCGGCGTTCTCCGATGCGGTCGGCGAATTCCTGCGCAAGGATATTGCCGTCGCCCGGCGACCGATCGATGAACTCGGCACCGACCTCGGATCCCTCGACCCGCCATCGGCGCCGCCGTCGACGAAGCCCGCTCCGGAATATCACGCTCCGCCGCCGGGGCCGTATCACCCGGCCGAATCGACTCCGGCACGCCCGGATCCGGATGCCACGGCGGGGGCATCCGGCCAGCTCGGTGAGCGACCGAGCATACGCAGTAGTCGTTGAAGGGCGGGCTCCTCGTCCCCACCGGGCAGGGCGGGCCCGAACGGGGAATCCGGTTGCATCCGCTGCGGCCCGTCCGGGACCGCGGCGGCGATCCGCAACGTGGGCTCGGCGAGATCGTCGTCGAGTTCGTAGTCGATTCCCAGAGCACGGGCGAGGTCCCAGCCGTGCACCACGTAGTCGACGAGGTGCATACCGACGGCCACATGCCCCGGGACCGAGGTTCCGAACTCCGGCATCGCGAACGGGCGGTCCAACACCTCGGGGGATTCGAAGGCCACCAGCACCTCCTGCGCGGCGGCGAGATAGTCGTCTCGGGTGTGGAGACCGGGTCGACGCGGCTGCCACAGCGCGAGATCATCGCCACACCCACGCGCCGAGGCGGCGAAACCGCGGTGCTGCGCGGTCATATGCTCCAGTAATTCACCCACCGTCCATTCCGAACAAGGTGTGGGGCGCGTGAGGTGTTCGGGCACGACGTGGGCCGCGATGGTCATGGTGGTGTGAACGGCTCGTCGATCGAATTCGCGGAGGTCTGCTGTTGTCATACCCAAACCGTAAGCACATGCTTACTATATGTCAATGCTTATTATTTTGCTTATTATTTTCCCTCGGTAGGTTTGTTCCATGGGCTCCACCGACCGTCCCGACCTCGCGGCCATGCTCGCCCCGCTGGTACGCACGCTCATGGCCCTCGAACGCCCCATCCTGGAAGCCCACGGACTGGCAATGTGGGCATATTCGGTCCTGACCGCCCTGAGCCACGGGCCGGCGCGCGGGCAGGGCGTCCTGGCGCAGGAGATCGGCGCCGACAAAACCCGCATCATCCCGATACTCGACGACCTCCAGGACCGCGGACTCATCGAGCGCACCCCCGATCCCGCCGACCGCCGCGCCCGCCTACTATCACTCACCCCCGAAGGGCGCCGACTACAGAAGGCCGTCCAGTCCGAGATTCAGGCCCGGGAACAGCGACTGCTGGACCTGCTACCCGCCACGGACCGACAAGGATTCCTCGCCGCGCTACGCACACTGTCCACTCTCCCCCGGGAGGAAATGACCGCGACGGTCACCGGAACGGGCACCGGAGCCGTGAGACATCGGCGAGAAAAGTGACGCCGGGACGAAACCGCCCACACACGAACGATCCGAGGTACCGAGTGAGAAACCGTGTCGCACCACGGATCTCGAACCGACAGCAATCCATATGGGGGTACCTCGCCGAGCGCCGGCCATCACGAGCGATACGGATTCCGGGTTGCGTCGGGAGCGAACCCGACGCAACCCGGGACCATTACGTCAGGGCCGGGTAGCCCTCATAACGGACGGTGAGCGCTTCGAGGTGGTGGCCGGACGGATCGTCGAAATACACGCCCCGACCACCGTAATTGGTGTTGATTTCGCCCGGCCTGCTCATCCGGGGATCGGCCCAGTACGTGATACCCCGCGCACGGATACGTTCCATGACCCGATCGAATGTGTCGTCGTTGACCAGGAATGCGTAGTGCTGGCCGGGAAAATCGATCGGCGGTTCGGCGAAATCGAGCACCCGACCGTCGGTCAGGTACACCGCGACGAAGAACCCCGCTTCCCGAGGCTCGGGCAGGCCGAAGACATCGGCGAAGAACCGTGCGGACTCATGTTTGTCCCGCGCGGCAATTATCGTGTGGTCGAAACGTACATCCACCTGCGGATGCGACATATGAAATTCCTTCCTCCATGGATTGTGAACCGGTGATCACCATGGAGGGGGCGGGCTTCTGGCCCGCCACGCGGTCAAGGAGCCGCCGGGAACCCTTCTCGCTTACGGCATATGGCCGACCCGGCAGTCACGCCGCCGACTCTAACACAGGTCGAGACAGGTCGCCCTCACGCGCGATCGGGTCGCCCGGATCGAGGACGGATGCCGTGACGGTTCCACAACGCAGCCCGCGCCTCGAGCGGCTGTGACCCGATCCACACCATAATCTGGAATGATTCCAATTAAATGGCGGTTGTGTGAGATGAAGGATCGACGAAGGAGCACACCATGACCGCAGCACTTCGGACCCAACAACGAACCAACCGCCGTTCCGCCGAGGAGATCCGGAACTTCACTGCCTCTCCCCGACTGGCCGCCGACCTACAGCGCGTACTGGTCGATCTCATCGAATTACAGCTCCAGGGCAAGCAGGCCCACTGGAACGTCGTCGGAACCAACTTCCGCGACCTACACCTCCAGCTCGACGAACTGGTCGACGCGGCACGCGAGGCCGGCGACACCATTGCCGAGCGCATGCGGGCCCTCGACGCGGTACCCGACGGTCGATCCGACACCGTCGCCACCACGACCGGTCTACCGGCCTTCCCCGCCCATGAGGTGAGCACCGAGGAGACCGTCGATCTGATCACCACACGCACCTATGCGGTGGTCGAAACCCTCCGCGATGTGCACGACGCCGTCGATGCCGAGGACCCGGCCACCAGCGATCTGCTCCACGAGATCATGAACGCGCTGGAGAAGTTGGCCTGGATGATCAAGTCGGAGAACCGCAAGGTCTAACCGGCGCGCCGGTCCGCCGGGCCGCCGGGACGACACCCCGCGGAAGATTCGGCGACAGATCGGCGACAGATCGGTGTAGGTGGCGATACCGGGTAGTGCGGCCACCACCGCGGGAATGGCGTTGATCGGCGGCATGACCGTCATGCCGCGGCCGAGCACCATGAAATCGACGATCGTTTCACCACGAACATCCGGGGGCGGCAGGAAGTTCGCTGTCATGTGCACCCTCGGCGTGCCGGCGACGGCACTCCGGTCGCAGGCGGTGTCGCGGTGTCGGCGGCCAGAGCCAGGAGTTCCGCGAATCCGGGACCAACCCGGCCGACACGCCCGTTCGATACGTGCTCGGTCGGCGCCCGGATTGCGGCCGGTGATGAACGAGGCCGACGAGACGACATTCACCCCCGCGGACAGGATGCGCACCAGCTCGTCGACATCGTCGAGGGCGGTCGGCGGTGTCGGTCGTCGTCGGTGTGGTGGTGATGCCCAACGATTCGACACCGCACGGCTCGCCACTGTCCCGTACCGGCCGTCGAAACACTGACTCCCTGCTCACAGAGCCTTTCGACGCCGTACGACGTGACGTACAGTGGCGACATGTCCGACTACGACAGCGTTCCGCTGAGCGATCTGCGCGACCGGCTCGGACGAGTCGTCGACCAGGTCGCCGCCTCGGGGCGTCCGGTGGTCGTCACCCGCGAAGGCAAGGACGCCGTGATCATGCTGCCCGCTTCGATACTCGAGGGGGGTGTGCTGCCACCGGCATTCCTGGACGAACAGGTGCGCAACACCACCATCGAACGCCTCGACACGAAGCTGGCCGAGCATTCTCCGGAAGAAGTAGCCCGGGCCGAGCAGTGGCTCGACCGGCTCAACGCGGGCGGTTCGGCGGGCGCCGCGTGAGTGTTGCCGACGACACCGCGCTGGTCACCCTCGCCGAAACACCCACCTATGGCTATGTGCTGCTGCGGCAGCTGGCCATCCACCGCCGCATCCTGGTGATCCCCACCGTGTCCCTCATGGCGGCGCAACGCTTCGCCGGCGACGGAGATTTCTCCGAGCTGTTCGCCGCGCGCGGCGTGGTGCGCTGGGTCGAACTCGATTGCGAGGCCGCCCAGCGGATGGCCGCCGAAGTACCACCCTGCGCCGATCCGGCCGACTGGGTGCTGATCGCCCCCGTGGTGTGGGCGGCCCGCTCGCTCCAGCGCAGCGTGCTGACCCAACGGCCGGAACGGTACAGGGGCTACGACGTGGACATCGAGGCTCTACCGGGCTCCTGAGCCCGCCACCACTACTCGTCCACGACCTCGATCGATCGCGCGTTCGGGACACGTATCCCCGGCCTCGGCGACCCCGGCCGCATACTGGGGCGCCATCGCCGAAACGGTCACCCCCGCACAGCCGTATTCGCTCGATGTGAACGTATCCGGACACGCCGACAGGCAGACTCCGTGACCGCAGCACCGATCGGCATCGACGGAGACCTTCATCGCGCGCATCGGCGGGGCCCTGCACACTTTACGACGGCGGTTTCGCCGGTATCCGCTTCCTCACCGAATCCGATGGAACCGGATATCCGAAAGCGAATTCCATACTGTGGGAGTGGATTTCACCGAACGCAATGCCCTGTTCGACGAGGCGTCGAAGGTGCTGTCACTGCACTGGAGCGAACAACCGTTCGACTACACCGGCCGCCATTTCAGCGCCCGCGACGTGGTGGCGCGACCACGTCCGGTGCAGCAGCCCGCCCCGATCCGGATCGGCGGCAACTCCGCGCCGAACCGGCAGCGACTCCTGGGCCACATCGGGGGTGGTTCAACCGGCCCGGGACGGCCGGGCCGATCACGTGCCGCTACGAATACTGTGTGGTGAGCAGTCGTAGCGGATCGGTGCGGATACCGAAATCGGTGCGCAGGGCGTGACCGGCGGCGTACAAACCGCACATACCGTGCACCCCGCCACCGGGTGAGGTCGCCGACGAGCACAGATAGACACCGTCGAGCGGGGTGGCGTAGGCGTTCCAGCGGGGAGCCGGACGGAACAGGGTCTGGCCGAGGGACATGGCGCCGACGGAGATATCCCCGCCCACGTAGTTGGCGTTGTAGGCGGGCATTTCGGCGGCCGTGCGGATATGAGTGGCCAGGATCAGATCGCGGAAGCCGGGGGCGAAACGTTCGATCTGGGCGATGACCTGTTCCCGGATATCGAGGTCCGAGCCATTGGGCACATGGGCGTAGGTGTAGAGGGTGTGCTTTCCGGCGGGAGCGCGATCGGGGTCCACGATATCGGGTTGGATGACGATGAGATACGGGCGCTCGCTGTGTTTCCCCTCGAGAAGGGTGTATTCGGTGGCCAGGGCCTCGGCGCGGGTACCCACCACGTGCAGTGTCCCCGCCTCCGCACAGCCCGGGGCCGCCCAGGGCACAGGTCCCGACAGCGCGAAGTCGACCTTGGTGGCGGCCCCACCGTAGCGGTAGCGGGTGAGCGTACGCCGGTAGCGGGCGGGTAGCCGATCCCCGGCGATGCGCACCAGTTCGGCCGGGGAGATATCACAGAGGACGGCGCGGGCTCCGGTGAACTCGTCCAGGGAATCCACGCGATGCCCGGTGATCACCCGCCCGCCGCGCCGCCGCAGATCGTCGGCGAGGGCGTCGACGATACGTTGACTACCACCACGCGGAATGACCCAGCCATCGACATGCGCCAGGGTGGCCAGCAGTGTTCCCGCCCCTACCGCGGGCAGCGCTCGGGGACGATCGATCACATGCGCGGCCACTCCGGTGAACAGCGCGGGCGCGATCCGACCGTGGAATCGCACATTCCACAGCGGCGACCCCTGCTCGAGCATGCGCAACCCGAACCGGATCGCGGCGGCCGAGATCGGGATATGCCGCATATCGGACATGGCCACATCCACCACCGCCCGCCACTCCCGCACCAGGGGCGCAAACAGCGACCGCCACGCTTTACCGTCGGGACCCAGTTCCGCAACCGTACGGTCCAGGTCCCGCCACGCCACCCCCGCCACCCCACCGTCCAGCGGATGCGCGTACGAGGCTTCCGGCGCCAGGAGCTCCACTCCGTGCGCGGCGAGATCGAAGGCCCGGAAGAACGGCGATGCCATGGCCATGGGATGTGCGCCGGCGCAGATATCGTGCCGGAAACCGGGCAGGGTCACCTCCGCCGTCCGACAACCACCGCCGAGGATGTCGCTCGCTTCGTGGACCTCGACCTCGAGCCCCGCAGCGGCCAGGATCACCGCGGCCGCGAGACCGTTGGGGCCCGAACCCACCACTACGACATCAGCCATTTGCGCTCCCGACTCGGTACTTCGACGATACCGCCCTTGTGGAGCCGTCGGTTCGCCTCCTGGAAGACGAGGTACCGGGGCCCGCCCTCGCATTCCGCATGAATATGCAGATGCGGCTCACCGGAATTACCGGAATCACCCACGGCACCGATCCGCCCACCGGCGGTCACGAACTGATCTTCCGTCACCATAACGCTCCCTCGCCGGAGATGGGACAGGCAGATCGACTCCGCTCCATTATCGGTTACGACCTCGTGCCCACCGCCACACCCATCGCTCGGTCCTTCCGGGTATTCATCTCGGTGACACCGGCGGGAATTCTGTGAGCCGTAAGGGCGCCTGAGCGATGTCTGTTTCCGGACCCGCCGGGACCTTGGTCGCGAATATCCAGTGGACCAGATTGTTCATCCGGGCAGGATGACCGGAAGTTCTACTGTTTCCACCCCGAAGTACGCTTCGGCCTTCGAGAGCAGCAGTTGCGCCCAGCGGGGCCCCGACCGCTCTCAGCGTCCCGTCCAACGCAGCGGGCGTTTCTCGGCGAAGGCGGCCGACCGATGGGCGCGTTCGTTCTCCTGCTCTTCACCGGGGCACCCGAGTGCGTTGGAAGAACCACCCCTTTCCCGGAAACAGCACCCTGAATCCCGCCCTGCCTTTGCGCATCCTCGACGAGAGGAAATCTCCCTCGCCGCGCCTCCCTTCCCGCGCGACCACCTGAGGCGCCCTACCCGCCGAGGCGGCCGTCGGATGCGCGGCGCTCGTCGCCGCCCGAAATTACCGGCAGGTGCTGGGCGGAATCGGCTTCACCGCCGAACACGAATTCCACCGACACTACCGACGGGCACTGGTGCTGGGCGCCCTCCTGAGCAGCACCGCGAGCCCACCCGCGAAGCGGGTGCCATCACAAGCTCGGTTACGCGCCCCGCCTCGCCCACCTCCGACCGCCTGTCACCGGGGAAAAGAACCATCGGCCCACTCGCCCCGAGCATGCCGGTCGGGACGAAACCGTCGCGGCCGTCGACACAGGACGCACGGTCGCGCGAGGTCCACCGATCGAGCACAGCGCGAAACGAAGACCCCGGGTACTCATCCGACCGAGGCTCAGTCCTGTCCACGCAGGGTGTGACCGAAGAGCGCGACGAGCTCCCGGTGGTGTCGCTCGGCCGCTTCGGCGTCGTATTCGGCGGTGTCGATCTGGGTGAAACCGTGCGCGGCACCGGAATAGACCTCACTGCGGGCCCGTACCCCGCCGGCGGCGAGGGCCTTGTCCAGCGTGTGGATCTGCTCCGGTGTCATTCCCGGATCCTCGTCGGCGAATGCGAGATACACCTGCGCGGTGATATCCCCGACGACACCCTCGACACTCGCATCCGTATCGCCGACGAGATTGCTGCCGTGGAAACCGGCGGCGGCCGCCACCCGATCCGGATACGCGGCGGCGGTCCGCAATACGAGCCGCACCCCCATGCAGTATCCGGTCAGACCCACCGGCCCCTCGGCCACCTGCGGCGCATCGCGCATCCATGCCAGGTATGCACCGGCATCCCGAACCAGGTCGTCGGTATTCGTACCCCGAAGAGCCGTAACGATCCGCTCGAACACCTCGGCACGGTTGTCCGGGCCGATGAACTCGGGCAGGTCGAAAACCGGTGCGAGACCAAACCGATGGAAAATATTCGGCACCAGCACGGTATAGCCGCTCGAGGCGATACGATCGGCGACCGCCCGTAGCGCGGGTCGTATTCCGAACGCATCCTGGAACAGCAGGACACCGGGGTAGGCGGCGCTGTCGTCCGGGTGGACCAGATAGGCGTCGGCCGTCCCGTCCGGGGTCGGGATGTCCACCGTCGTGCCCCGCACATCCGTCATCGTGGTCGGCCTTCCGTGTCCGTGGCTCTTTCTGCAGATCGTACGGACCGGCTCCGTGGCGCGGCCGCGTCGGGTCCGCGGTCCGCTTCGGCTTCCGGTCGGTCCGTTCCGGCCATGGCGTCGAGGCGGCGGGCGAGCGCGGCGGCGGCCTCACACAGCTCCGCCGGCTCGAGCACCTCCACGTCGAAACCCATCCCCACCACGTGCACGGCCAACCGGCCCAAATCGTCCCCACCGACGACGAGCACACACCAACCGTCGTGGTCGTCCTCGACGCGCCCCACCTGTGGCGGCACCAGCTTCCGCACCTGGTCAGGGTGGGCGCGCACCCGGATCCGGGCCAGGTACCGGTACGGCGCCTCGGCCACCGACCGTTGGACATAGCCGGCCGGATCCGGATGGTCCCTCGACCGGAAATGCCAGGTCGTCGCCACCACGTCGTGCATGCGATCCAGACGGAAGGTGCGCCAGTCATCCCGGTCGACATCCCAGGCCATCAGATACCAGCGCCAGTTGGTGGCAACCATCCGCACCGGCTCGACGGTGCGTTCCCGCTCCTCACCTGCACGTCCGGCATATCGGAATCGCACCCGCACGGCATCCCGGCAGGCGCGCGCGAGCGTCACCAACAGTTCCGCATCGATCTCGGCTCGGGGTCCGGCCAAGGTCTCGGTGGCTCCGTGCACCGCACGTACCTCGGCACGCAGGCGGGGCGGCATCACCTGGTCGAGTTTGGTGAGCGCCCGCAATGCCGCCTCACCCGCCCCGGCGACGGTGCCACCGGCCGCCAAGCGCAGGGATACCGCCGTCGCGATCGCTTCCGCATCGTCGAGCAGCAACGGTGGCAGCCGGGCTCCGGCACCGAGTCGATAACCGCCACCGACACCGGCCGCCGCCTGCACGGGATAGCCGAGCGCCCGCAGCCGCTCCACGTCCCGACGCACCGAGCGATCGGTGACACCCAGTTCGGCGGCGAGTTCGGCGGAGGTCCAGGACGGACGGCGTTGCAGCAGTTCCAGCAGCCGCAACACCCGCTCGGTGGTTCCCTCCACGCTCACCCGAATATCGTGTCACGAATCGCGGAACGAATCTGTCCGCAATAGGCGTAATGCTGTTCCCATGACCGATCAAGTCTGGAATCCCGTACTCCGAGATCAGGTGGACTGGTTGTGGACGAACCAGCTACGCGGCCGTCTCGACGGACTCACCGACGACGAGTACTTCTGGGAACCGGTGCCCGACTGCTGGAGTGTGCGGCCCCGCGGCACCGGCACCGCGCCGGTACAGGGCGGGTCCGGCGCGATGACCGTCGACTTCGCGTTCCCGCAGCCCGATCCACCGCCGTTCACCACGATCGCCTGGCGGCTCGCCCATGTGATCGTCGGTGTGCTCGCGGTCCGCAATGCCGCGCATTTCGGCCGCCCGGCCACCGACTACGGGTCGTTCGAGTACGCCGCCACGGCAACCGAGGCACTGGCCCAGCTCGACCGGGAATACGCCCGGTGGAGGGCCGGGGTCGAATCGCTCGGCGAAAGCGGTCTGGCCCGGCCGTGCGGACCGGCGGAAGGACCCTACGCCGACCTTCCGATGGCGACACTGGTGCTGCACATCAACCGCGAGTTGATCCACCATCTGGCCGAGGTATGCCTGCTGCGTGACCTCTACCTGCACACCCATCGAGCAACCCTGGTAGGGAGCGAACCGCGATGACCCGCGATATCCAGATCACCTTCGACTGTGCCGACCCGGCCGCATCGGCGGCGTTCTGGGCCGAGGCCCTCGGCTATCGACCACAGGACCCGCCCGAGGGATTCGACTCGTGGGAACAGGCCTTGGACGCCATGGGCGTACCACCCGAGCGCCGTAACGACGCGGCGGCGGTGGTCGACCCCGAGGGCTCCGGCCCGCGGCTTTACTTTCAACGAGTACCGGAAGGCAAGCAGCGCAAAAATCGCGTACACCTCGATATACGGGCCGCTCCCGGGCTCGTGGGCGAGGAGCGGATGGCGGCATTGGAGACCGAGGCCGAGCGGCTTGTCTCCCATGGCGCCACTCGACTGCGCCGTCACGAACCCGCTCCCCCACTCGATGCCGGTCATATCGTGATGGCAGACCCCGAGGGCAACGAGTTCTGCCTCGACTGATCCGTCACGGACGACTCCGCGATGTCGACATGCCCGCGGCGCGGCCCTTCGGTCCATCCCGCCGCGCGTGGGGATTCCGCCGTAGCCATGCCGTGAGCATCACGCCGAGCGGCCGCACTCCCCTCGCCGCCGTGCATCGCCGACGAGGTGATGACCGAGCTGCTCGCCCCGTTTTCCCGGACGAACGCCGACAGTTGCACGATCTGCTCGCCCGGTTCATCGACCACGCGGCCGAAAAGGACGGATACCGCGGCCGACCGGACCGCGAGTTCGCGGTCCGGTCGGCCCCCACTCGCGACTATCCGGAAACGGCACCGGAGGCGGGTAGTTCGTCCGTTTTCCGCCGCAGTGTCGGCGACCCGATCTCCACTTCCACTTCGTCTCGGCGCATGTGCATGTCCCACAGCGCTTCCGCGAGCCGATCCGGATCGACCCGGTCCATCACCAGCCCATCGGCCCCGTCCACCGGCAGCCCCTCGGGATCGGCATCCACCAGCGCCGCCGCTGCGCTGCGTTCGATCAGATCACCGATCAACAACGCCCCCACATATACTCCCCGCGGCGTCAGTTCCCGATGCAGCGCGTGCAGATGATTGCGCAACGCCGCCTGGGCCAACCCGACACTGCCGGTCATGGGTTCCGGGTATTTCGACGCCATTCCCAGTGCGTACAGCAGTGACCCGGTGCCACTTTCGGCCATGGCCGGCCATACGGCGCGCGCCACCGCGACCGGCGACAGCAGATTGAACGCCAACTGCTCCCGCAGCAGTTCCGGTTCGACGTCCAGGGTCGCGGACACACTGGTGCCCAGGCCGTCCGGACCGTAGTAGGCCACTTCGAGCGGGCCGAGTCGGCGGGTGATCCGCTCGACCACACTCGCCACCCCGGCGTGGTCGGCGAGATCGGCCGGAAAGGCCTCGGCTCTGATCCCTTCCCCGGCAAGGGTTTTCACATACGCGGCCAACTTCCGCTCGGTCCGGGACACCAGCGCGACCGATAGCCCTGCACTCCCGAATCGGCGCGCCACGGACAGTCCGAGCGCCGGACCGGCGCCGAAGACCGTAACCACTCCCATGGACTCCACCCTCCTAAGTTGAGAACCACCTCGAGTTATGCAGACTACCCCTAAGTTGAGGATGGTCTCAACTTATTTAGAATGAAGGTATGCCGACCCGGAGCGACTCCCGAGGACTGCGCAGCGACGCCCGCCGCAACCGCGAGCAGCTCATTGCCGCGGCCCGGACCGTCTTCGCGGACAAGGGGATCGACGCTCCACTGGAAGCCGTGGCGCGCGCGGCCGGGGTATCCATCGGTACGCTCTACAACCGGTTCCCCCGCCGGGACGACCTGGTCGCGGCAGCCTGCCTCGACCTGGTGGAAAACGGCATCACCGTAGGCGAACGCGCGCTGGCGATGCCCGATCCCTGGGAAGCGTTCACCTGGTTCCTGACCACCGTCTGCGAACTCCAGGTGACCGACCGCGGCTACGCCGACGTATGCGCTCGCGATTTCCCCGACACACCGGCCATCGGCGAGGTGAAACAGCGCGCGAGCCGGAACTTCGACTCGATCCTGGCACGGGCCAAGGAATCCGGCGACCTACGCTCGGACTTCACCGCCGAGGACGCGGCGCTGGCCATGGCCGCGGTGGTGCGCACCGCGGAATTGTCCCGACCCGATGCACCTGATGCCTGGCGGCGGCACCTGACGTTCCTGCTCGACGGCCTCCGGGCCTGCGCCGCACATCCCACCGACCCACCCCCACATGCTCCGAGCACGGTCGATCCACAAAAGGATGATATCACTCTCTTCAAAAGAGAGTGATATTCTCAAAAATCGAAATGAAGGCAGGTCGGGCGTCCGAGGGCAGGGCCGGCTCCAGTAGAGTGCATTCATGTTCTCCACACATGGGACCGAGTTGGTCGACCGGTGAGCAACCCCAGCGAAGAGCCGGCCTGGAAGCAACGTGCGGTTGAACGCTCCATCAGAACCGCCAAGCTGCGCGCAGAGCAGCGTGTGCAGCGTTTCCTCGATGCCGCCCAGGCGATCATCGCCGAGAAGGGCACCACCGATTTCACGGTCCAGGAGGTCGTGGATCGGTCACGCCAGTCCCTGCGTAGCTTTTATCTGCAGTTCGACGGAAAGCACGAACTGCTGTTGGCCCTGTTCGAGGACGCCCTCAGCCGCACCGCGGACCAGATTCGAGCCGCTGCGAGCGGTAAGGACGACCCGCTGGACCGACTGCGCCTGGCCGTCGAGTTGCTCTACGCGCTGTGCCGCCCCGACCCCACCGCACAACGGCCGCTGTTCACCGATTTCGCCCCTCGGTTGCTGGTCACCCATCCAACCCAGGTCAAGGTGGCACACGCGCCGCTGGTGGGTCTGTTCACCGAACTGATGACCGAGGCCGCCGAGGCGAATCTGCTGCGCCCCGAGGTGAATCCACGCCGGATGTCCGCCATGGTGATACAGACGGTCATGTTCACCGCACAGTCCAGCGGCGGCGACGACGAAACCGGCGACCCGATCACGGCCGAGGAGGTCTGGGACTTCTGTTCGCAGGGGTTCACCCGGAAACCGTAGGAGAACATCACTCTCCCCCATCGAGAGCTATGGCTTACATTGGGGCATGCCCGTTCTCTGGATCGGAGCCGCTCGGTCCGCATACGACCCGGCCGGACCGGTGGCCCCGTCGAGACCCGGCGGTCGCTCCCGGGCCACGCCGCTAGGATGGGTGTTCCGGCCGCATCGGTCGGTGAACGACGACGCCGACCCGCGGCGTGTTCCGGGCAGTTCGGCGAGCGGGTGGTATCTCTATGACGATCTCGACCTTCCAGAGCGACGACCTCGGCGTCACCGAGGAATTCCTCAGCTCGACCTATACCCGGATCCGGATCGGCAGCGACTCTCGACATCCCCGGGCCACCATCTCTCGTATCGATTCCGGAACTGTGAGTGTGGACGATGTCGCCTTCGATTTCGAAATGGATTATCGGGCAGATCCATTGGGGAAGGTGTGCCTGTGCAGTATGGAGACCGGCACGATCGAAGCACGTCTCCCCGACTGCTCGAACGATACCTTCGGCCCCGGCGACACCGCCCTACTCGCTCCCCTCGAACTGCCGTTCTCCGGAACACTGCACCACGTGCGTTACACGATCGCCATGTTCGATCCCCGGTTGCTCGACCAGGTGGCCGAAAGCCACCCCGGCCGGGAGCGGGAACCCGTGCGATTGACCGGCCACCGGCCCGTCTCCGCCGCAACGGCTCGCTCACTGCGCGATACCATCGCCCACTTGCGCGATAACGTCCTCGCCGACCCGCTCCTGCGCAGCGAACCCCTGGTAGTGGCCAACGCCACCCGGTATCTGGCCGCCATCACCTTGACCGCGTTACCCAACAACACGCACACCGAGCCCACGAGCACCGATACCCACGACGCCCACCCCGACACTCTGCGCCGCGCCATCGCCTATCTGGACGCGCATATCGCCGAGGACATCTCGGTGGCCGATATCGCGTCCGCCGCCCATGTCACCATCCGGGCCGTACAGCTGGCGTTTCGCCGGCACCTGGACACCACACCGATGGCCTATCTGCGTCGCATGCGGTTACAGGCCGCACACGAGCAGCTGCGCGCCGCCTCCCCCGAGAACGGCCAAACCGTCACCGCGATCGCGGCCCGCTGGGGGTTCGCGCATCCCGGTCGCTTCGCCGCCGAGTATCGACGCGCCTACGGCCGCAGCCCCAGCGCGGTCCTGCGCGGTTAGGGCCGCGAAACCGCCCATCGCATGGACTCGGCGAAACGATCGGCGGTGTCGACCAGCACGGGAACAGGCTGGTCGGAGAAGGCGCCCACCCGACCCGTGTACAGATCGAACACGGCCACCGCGGTGCCGTCGACGAGCACCGGCAGGCAGTAGACCGACCGGATACCCAACAGTCGTAGCTCGGCCGCGCATTCGGTCCATAGCGATACCTCGTGTAGGTCGCCCACCTCGATGGACCTGCCGGTGGACCGAACGTCCCGGTTCGGGGAGGCGCCCGCGATGATCTGGGCCTCCTCGGCCAGTTTCGCGCTGAGCGAGGTCCAAGCGGCCACCCGGGGCTCGTTGTCGAGCCACACGGTCACCCCGACCATGACATCCATCGGAAGCCGTTCGGCGAGCGGGACCATGAGGTCGGACAACTCGGCGTGCCAGGTAGGAGCGGCCCCACGCACGGCACCATCGCACCCACCGGTCACCACGGTCGTGTCGCCCACCAGTACCTCCATCCCGGTCGATCCCGTTCCCCGGCCGGGCGCCGGTATCGCATATCGGCTATGACACGCTGATACCTATACCATGCCGACCACTGCCATTTCGTCAGTCACCCTCGGCGAAGACCT
>NZ_BAGE01000051.1 GCF_000308675.1 Nocardia paucivorans NBRC 100373
ACGGTATCGGCTGTCACCGCCGTCACCGTGGTACCGGGGCCGTCGAGCACTGTCACACCGAGCCGCGCCAACCGCCGGGCCACCGACCGCCGGCCCCGCGAATGCAGGTAGGGCCCGAGCTCCCCGCCGCATACCAGGGTCACCCGTCGGCCCTGCTCGGCCAGTTCGGCGGCAGTCTCGATACCGGTCGGACCGGCTCCGACGACGGTCACCGCGGCCGTCGCGGGCGCGGTGTCGACAACCGCCCGCAGCCGCTGCGCCGCCTCCAGGGTGGCGATCGGGTAGGCGAATTCGGCCGCCCCGGGTACGTCCGGATCGGCGCCGCCACTGCCGACCGCGTAGATCAGATAGTCGTAGCCGAAGGTGGCACCGGAGGTCGATGTCACACTGCGCTCGTTCGCGTCGATCCGGGTGACGGTGTCGACCACGAGCCGGACTCCCTGGGCCAGGACATCCCGATAGTCGACCACCGCGTCGTCGGATCCACCCACCAGCTGGTGCAGACGGATTCGTTCGACGAAGGCCGAGCGCGGGTTGATCAGGGTCACCGTTACATCGTCGCGCCGGGTGAGACGGTTGGCGGCCATGACGCCGGCGTATCCGCCGCCGATCACGAGTACCTCGATGTTCTCGGTCATGGTGTCTCCTTTGTTCCGAGGGTCGACCACAAGACACCGCGAACCCCAGAGTTGTGACACACGGTGATGTATGTCACTCCACCCGTCGAGAGCGAGCCGATTCATTGACCTCGAGTCGAGTTGAGGTTGCAGGGTTGGGTGATCGTTTCTCAATCCCAGGAGATGGCGTGTACGCGATACGACAGTACGGATTCGGCGCACCGGAGCAGTTGGTGTACGAGTCGGTTCCCGACCCGGTGCCGGATACCGGGCAAGTACTCGTGGAAGTGCATGCGGCCGGGGTCCACCTGATCGATACGAGGCTGCGCGCCGGATCCGTCGACGGTCCGTTCCCGCTACCACCGTTGCCGATGACACCCGGCCGCGAGGTGGCCGGCGTGGTCACCGGACTCGGCGCGGGGGTCGACACACGGTGGCTGGGTAAGCGGGTGGTGGCGCATCTCGGGGCAGACGGCAGTGGCGGCTACGCGGAGTTGGCGGTGGCCGACGCCGCCGCTTTGCATGAACTTCCCGAGAACCTTCCCGAGAACCTTCCCGAGAACACTGAATACGCGGCCGCGGTCGCCATGGTCGGCACCGGGCGGATGACAATGGGGATCCTGCATCGCGCCGAGCTCACCTCCGAGGATGTTGTGCTGGTGACCGCCGCCGCCGGCGGAATCGGGAATCTGTTGGTGCAGGCCGCGCTTCGGGCCGGGGCAACGGTTGTCGGGGCGGCCGGTGGAGTCGACAAAGTCGAGCGGGTACGTCGGATCGGCGCCACCGTCGCGGTCGACTACACCCGGGCGGACTGGTCGGATTCGGTCGCTGCCGCGCTCGGGGAACGCGCGGTGACGGTGGTTTTCGATGGTGTCGGCGGTGTAGCGGGCCGAGCGGCGTTCGAGTTGCTCGGGGCCGGCGGTCGAGTGGTGCTGTTCGGATGGTCGTCGGGAGAAGCGCCGCAGTTCACCTCGATGGAACTGTTCGAACGACAGTTGACGGCCACGGTGGCCCTGGGTGCGAATATCGCCCGGATCCCGGGCGGTCTACGGCACCTCGAACGGCAGGCACTCACCGAACTCGCCGCCGGTCGACTGGTGCCGGCCGTGCAGACATTCCCCTTGCGCGATGCCGCTGCGGCGCACACCGCGATGGAGAATCGCGCCACCATGGGCAAGGTGGTGCTCGTCCGGTGAAGACCAGAGCCGGACCGGACGGATTCTTCGAATCACGAATACCACCCCGGCCTCCATCGAGGTGAACAACCTCCGCCCGGCCGAACCTCCTCGACCGGTCGGATGAGATATGCGACCGCGCTGTAGGGCCAGTGCCCTGGAGCGCGGGGATCCGGCTGCGGGCCGGCAGCTGCAGCTCGCATCTGTGGTGAGCCGAGCCTGCCGAATCGGGCGGCCGCGGTCAGGATCGATTCCACATGGTGGGCATGCCAACCGAGGTCCTCGAAGAAGGCGAGGCCGTTGGCGGGCAGGAAGGTCCAGGGCGCGTGCCGCAGAAGCCCCCGGTTGCGGTCGGCGATCAGCGCGGCCACCCCGGCAGCGCTGAAATCCAGGCACCAGCCGGTCACGCTCGGGTGGCGTAGCGCACGTGCCAGTCCGGTGACCGTGTCGTCGTTCAGGTACATCACCGGCCCCTCGGTAATCACCATGGCCCGCCGCGTCCGTCCGAGTGAAGCGTCGAGAAAGGTGGCGAGCGCTTCGGTATCGGGGACATCGAGGCCGGTGCGCAGTACCCGGCACCGAGATCGACCACCACGTCACAGCCCGCAGCCACCGCCGCGACCACGTGGTCGTCGATCAGTTTGGTCCGCGTGACCAGGAACCAGTCGTCGGCGATGGCCTCGGCGGCAGCAGCGGCTATCTCGCGTCCACGTTCCCCGGCAAGCCGGGCAGCGAACGGGTCGGTGAACAGGGCATCGGGCCGTGCGGTCTCCGTAGCGCGATGGGCGGCGACCCAACGCGCGGTATCGGAGACATGGGTCACCAGTGGTTGTTGTGTCATTGTCGGTGCCTTCCATGCCTGTGCTCCACCGCGAAGCATCCTCTATATTCTTAGAGGAAAAGGTCGGGGCGCGGTCGATCAGTGGCCGAACCCACTTTCTTCAGCTGCCCGTCGCGGCCGTATCGAGCACGAAGGATCGAGGCGATGACCGACCGCCGCATCGGCACGAAGCCGGCCCGGGCCCCCCGGGGAGCAGCACGGCGGACAGCAATCTGCGAAGCCGTGCTGGATCTGGCCGCGGCCGGCGGAAGCCGGGCGGTGAGCCATCCCGCGATCGACACGCACCTGGGGCTTCCCCGCGGCTCTACCTCGTACTACTACCGCACCCGCCGCGATCTACTCGACGCCGCGATCCTCCACCTCACCGACACCTCCCGAAACGCATTCCATACCTCACTCGGACAGGAGCAGCACTTCGGCGCCGAAACCGCCGCGGAACTCATCGCCGGCCAACTCGACCTACTCCTGGGACCGCGACGCCGCGACGTTGTCGCCCGTTACGCATTGGCCATCGACAGCGACCTCGACGAAAATCTGCGTACCGCGCTGGCGGGATGTCTGTTTTCTTTGTCGGCCGCGCAATCCCTCATGACCGAACTCGGCGCTCCCGATCCCCTCCGAGCCGCGCACAACCTGATCAGCCTTCTCGAAGGGCTGCTCTACGACCGACTGTATGGCACCCGGTCACTGACCGGCATCGAAGCGGGAACCGCCGCCGGCCGCGACGACCTCCGCCCGGTCATCCATCTATGGCTGAGCACGCTCTCCGGTTCCATACTCGGGTAGCCGCGTAGCATCGGCGTCACCGAACGGTCCGACCGTCGCAGCGGCCCCGGACACCGACTGCCCGTCGACGAATCGAGTCATGCAGGCGCACAGGGATTGTCGCGCGTCGAATTGTCCACGCAAGACCGCCCCGCCGCCTCGACGCGGCCGGTAGATGGGCCGCCTCGTACCCGGCCGAACCCTCGGTAGCGGGCGACCGAGGGCGGTATCCCGTTCCCGACCGGACATCGATCGGCCGTCGCCGATGCTGCTTCGGCGGCTGCGTGACGGTCGCGGCGCGGTTCGTTCCGGAGTGAACCACCCGTATGAGTCGCATGCGGTAACCGCGTCGGCCGACGACGGCCGGAACCTGCCGCAGCCGCCCTGCGAGCGGCCGTACCTGGGGTGATGACAACGGCCGTCGGATCCGACGGCATGCCCGTCCCCGGGCTACACACCACCACGGCAATCGGGTGGCAAACTGATGGTGGCCCGTCGGATGCGGAGCCACGGATCACGGATGTGTGCCGTGTCGTGCGCTTCGGCCCGGCCGACCGGATCGCTTCCTCGTTCGAAGAAACGATATGGGGGTGTGTGGTGCGGATCCTCGTGGCGGGCGCGACCGGGTATGTCGGGTCCCGGCTGGTGTCGGTATTGCTGGAGATCGGACATTCGGTGGTCGTCGCGAGCCGGTCGCCGCGCCGGGTGGCCCGATACGGGTGGGCCGACCACGTGGAGGTGGTGCGGATGGATGTCGATGATCCGGTCGCCATCCAGGCCGCATTCGACATCCTGGGCGATATCGAGGTGGCCTACTACCTGATCCACGATATCGGCGGGCGCGCGTACACCACCGGCGACCGTCGCGCCGCCGAGAATTTCGCGCACGCGGCGCGCGCGGCCGGGGTGCGACGGATCGTGTACGCGGGTGGTTTCGTGCCACAAGGCGAGCAACTGTCCCCGCATCTGCGCAGCCGCGCCGAGGTCGGAGAGGCATTGGCCGAAGGCGGCGAACTGGTGTGGCTGCGGGCGGCGATGATTCTCGGCGCCGGTTCGGCCTCGTTCGAGATGTTGCGATATCTGGTCGATCGGCTTCCGGTGGTGCCCCTGCCGGAATGGGTCGACAACGCCATGGACCCCATTTCGATCCGGGACACGCTGTGGTATCTGGTCGCGGCCGTGGACCGGGAACTGCTACCGCCCGGCGCCTACGACATTCGCGGCGCGGATTCCAGCAGCTATCGGGATGTGCTGTTCACCTATCTGCGGTTGACCCGGTGGCCGCGTTTCACAGTGACCTTGCCCGGGATCGATACCCGCCTGGCGGGATGGGTGGGTGCGCGGTTGATACCGGTACCGACGGGGTTGGCGGGCGCGCTCATTCGGTCGTTGGACTGCCCCATGACCGCCTCGGATGATCGGATCCGCCGATTGGTGCCGGATCCGCCGGGCGGTTTGCTGACGGTTCGACAGGCGATGACCACCATCCTGTCCAGCCCCCGTCCGGTGCCCGTGACCGAACTGGCCGATGTGCACCATCTGGCCGATACCGATCCGGATTGGGCAGGGGGCGACCGCACGCGCGCCGAACGCTACGTGCGGCGCGGACTGCATCTCCTGTCGGCACCGGTGCGCGCCCCCGGAGTGTGCTGGTGGTGACCGGGAGCGGCGTGGCCGAAGCCGATGAGTTGTCCCGCGCCGGCGAGGGACGTGAGCATCGGGTATGAGTCGGAAGAACTATCTGGTCGTCGCACTCGCCGTCGTCACCGGCTGTGTGCTGCTCGTGCTGTCGCTGGCGGGCGGCGCCGGCGGTGCGACGGCGTTCATCGTGACCACCACCCTGCTGGCCGGGGTTTGGGTACTCGGCGCACTCGCCGCCGGACCGGCACCGGCGGGCCGATTTCCCGCGGCGACCGGTGATGTGGGTCGGGCGGCGGCCCTCGGCACCGGGGTGGGAGCCGCGCTGGCAGCCGTCTTCGTCGCCGGAGGTGCGATCGCTCGCCTGCTGCCGTGGGCGGACTCGCTGATCACCGACGTGTTGTCGCATATCCAGCAGGGCAGCGCGGTGGTGCTCGTGGCACTGCTCAATGCCGTCGCCGAAGAGATGTTCTTCCGCGGCCCGGTCTACACCCTGCTGCAACGGTATCGACCGATCCTCACCTCCACCCTCGCCTATACGGCGGTGACCACATTCACCGGCAATCCGATGCTGGTACTCGCCGCAATACCGCTCGGCCTCGCCTGCGCCGTGCAGCGTCACGTCACCGGCGGGGTGCTCGCGCCGATCTGTACCCACCTCGTCTGGTCGGCGGGCATGCTGCTCGTCCTGCCGCATATGTTCTGAACGGCCGAAACCCGCGATATGAAGCTCTCGAGGGCGAGCGGACAACACACGACCCACGGCCGCGCGAGCGACCGCTGCCCGAATGCCGTCGATCGATAAATCGCTTCCGACCACGTGCCATACTGGCCGCGTCCATCGATCACCGTGCGTGGAGCGAGGGGACCAGATGACCGCCGACCCGACGCCGACAGCACATCGGCCGTCTCCGGGATGGCCGGTGCCGCCGCCTGAAGGCTACTTCGCCGAAGATCTCGACCGGCTGCCCGATCTGCCCTCGCATACCGAACCGATCGACGGGAGTCTCGTCTTCGTGAGCCCGCAAATGAAGTTCCGCAGGCGTGTCGTAGATTTTCTCCGCCCGGAACCGAGGCGGCAGGCCCCGGAACGTTTCGAGGTGGATCGAGAACTGGATCCGGCCACCCGTCGGCACACCCCCACCGGCATTCACCACGACCGACTCCAGGTGCCCGTATCGTTCGGCATCGATATCGACCCAGCCCAGGATATCGACCCAGCCCAGGATATCGACCTGGCCCAGGCAACCAACCCGTAACGGGGCTTTCCGCACCCGGAACCACACACTCGGGTGATGCGAAGTCGCCTCTCCCGACGGGTATCGTCGCCGGACACCAGGCGACGGAAGGCAGGCAGACGATGGACGAGAAGGGTTTGACCGAGTTCGAAGCGCACCGTCCGCGCCTGTTCTCCCTGGCCTACCGCATGCTCGGCACCGCGAGCGAAGCCGAGGACGCCGTGCAGGAGACCTATCTGCGTTGGGAGGCCACCGACCGCGCCGAGATCCGTTCCTCCGAGGCGTGGCTGACCACCGTAATAGTGAACCTGTGCCGCAGCTGGCTGGACACGGCGCGCTCACGTCGAGAGATGTATGTGGGACCGTGGCTACCGGAACCGGTGCGCACCGATCGCGGTGAACTCGGACCGCTGGAATCGGCGGAGCAGCGCGAACAGATATCGCTGGCGATGCTGACCCTGTTGGAGCGATTGACTCCGACCGAACGCGCGGTCTTCGTGCTGCGCGAGGCGTTCGGCTACCCACATCGCGAGATCGCCGAGATGCTGGAGTTGACCGAGGCCAATTCGCAGCAGCTGTACAGCCGGGCAAGGCAGCACGTGCGCAGCGGGCGCGTCCGGTTCGATGTCACCCCCGACCGGGCCCGGGAGCTGTTCGAACGTTTTCTGACGGCCGCCCGAGTCGGTGATATCTCCGCGCTGGAGCAGATGTTCACCGCCGATATCGTGGCGATGGCCGACGGTGGTGGCAAGGTGACCGCGGCGCGCCGCCCGGTTGTCGGCGCGGCACGGGTGGCCCGCTACCTGGCGGGACTGTTCACGCGCGATGTCCCGGGGTTGGCGATCGCGATCGAGGAGATCAATGGCGCGCCCGCGGTGGTGGCCCGGGTCGGCGGCGACGTGCTTCTGGTCGGGTCGGCCGATCTGAGCGCCGAAGGGGTGTCTGCCGTGCGCCTGATCGTGAATCCCGACAAACTCACCCACTTCGCGCACGCCGACACACCGCAGTGACCCTCACATCCGAGCATTTGTGACGCACGCCACGGTAATCATCTGTCAGGGTTGGCGGGGCCATCCGGTCTGAAGGGTGTCGACCTCATCGAGAAGGAGCCACCCATGACCGGACAGCATCGAATCGTCGTACTCGGAGCCGGATACGCGGGCCTGGCGGCGGCGCGCCGGCTGGCCCGTCGAGCGAAGGGCACGCAGATCACCGTGGTGGACGCGCGTTCGTATTTCGTCGAACGGGTGCGGTTGCACCAGCTGGCCGCCGGACAGCAGGTGCCACGGTGGGAGCTGCGGCAGCGGCTGGAGAGCAAGGGGATCCGGTTCGTGCGCGGCCGGGCGACGACCTTGGACCCGGCGGCGAAGCGGATAACCCTGGCCGATGACACCACCGTCGATTACGACACACTCGTCTATACCCTCGGCAGTGTCGCGGATACGGAAAGCGTCGCAGGGGTGCGGCAATACGCCCACACCGTCGCCACCGTCGAGGATGTCGCGCGGCTGGACATGCCGGCCGGACGGGTCGCGATCGTGGGCGGTGGCTCGACCGGTATCGAGACCGCCGCGGAACTCGCCGAATCACGTCCGGATCTCATGGTTTCGCTGGTGAGCTCGGAGGAGCCGGGGGCATGGCTGTCGGAGCGGGCGCAGCGGCATATTCGCACGACACTGGAGCGACTCGGTGTGACGGTGCACTCCGGGGCCAAGGTGATCGAAGTGACGCCGAATGGTCTCCACTTCGCCGACGGGGGCGGACTCGACGCCGAAACAGTTTTGTGGACAACGGGTTTCACCGTTCCCGACCTCGCCGCCCGAGCAGGGCTGGCAGTAGACACCCACGGCCGGCTCCTGGTCGACGAGACCATGCGCACCTCGGACCCCGATATCTACGCCGCCGGCGACTGCGCGGCGATCAGCGGTCCCGGCAACCGGGAACTGCGGATGGCCTGCGCGACGGCACTGCCGACCGGTGCCCACGCGGCCGATTCGGTATGCGCCCACCTGAACGGCCGCCGGCCGAGCGCTCTCGAGTTCCGCTACCACCTCCAGTGCATCAGCATGGGGCGACGTGACGGGGTGATCCAGTTCCTGCGATCCGACGACACCCCGACCGAGCGAGTACTCACCGGTCGAACGGCGGCGCGGGTCAAGGAGATCATCGTGCGCGGCGCGGCGCTGTCCGCGCGCCCCTGAGGGGTATATCCGGCCGATACGGCGGATCGTGTCGACCGGGGTTCCGCTGTGGCAGCCTTGCTCCACCGTGGGACGGGCGCAGGTTCCGAACCCGCGACCGGCTATTCCTCGGACGGCTTCTCCTCCAGGGAAGCGGCCAGTCCGCGAAGCACGATATCGAGTCCGCGCCGGAATTCCTCGTCGGGCGATACGGTCCGCGCCTCGCCGGCGGTACGGGCCAGGTAGGGGAATTCGTCCGGGGACAGTTCGGACATGGTGATCGTGCCCGCACCCGTCAGAGCGGCGTAGTGCTCGTTCTGCAGGAATCCGAGCAGATGGCCGATGAGGGTGCGCTGGGCGATCACCCGGTCGACGCCGGTATGGCCGCCGTCGGCGAGCACCGAGAGCATGGTCTCGATGAACCGCAGCGAGGTCGGCGCGGCCTGCCGGTGTCGCAGCACGAGCGGAACCACCGCGGGATGATGCGCCACCGCGACCCGCATCCGGTCCAGTAGCAGCCGGATGCGGTCGCGCCAGTCGGCGTCGGGCAGGGTGAGGTCGACGGTGCGGAATACGTGGTCGACCACGAGCACCTCGAGTTCCTGCCGGTCGGACACGTATCGATACAGCCCCATGGTGGCCATACCGAGCTCCTTGGCAACAGCGCGCATGGTCAGCGCCGACAACCCCTCGCGGTCGATGAGCGCCAGGGCGGCGGTTGCCAACTGATCGGTCGTGAGAGAACGAGGGCGGGGCACGGATTGACAGAGTACAAGGTACGCGCATACTGGGTATAAGCGTACCTTGTACTCCTAAAGGAGAGTCGTGTCCTCACCCACCACCGCACCTGCCCGCACCCTCGTCACCATCACCGGCGCGCAGGTAGCGCTGCCCGACCCCGATCACCTGATCCACCTGCAATTCCGGCGTTTTGCCGGATGCCCGGTATGCAGCCTGCACCTGCGATCGATCGTGGCCCGTCACGACGAGATCCGCGCCGCCGGTATCCGCGAAGTCGTGGTCTTCCACTCCCGCGCGGAGCAACTGCGCACCTATACCGCCGATCTACCACTGGACGTGATTGCCGACCCGGACCGTGAGCTCTACCGTGAATTCGGCGTGGAATCCGGCGCTCGAGCCCTCCTCGATCCTCGCGGCTGGGCGACCATCGGCCGCGCGGTCGCCGCAGAACTCCAGGCCGTCCGACACAAGGAGCGCCCGGCTCCCCCCGCCAAACCCGAAGGGGGCCGACTGGGCCTGCCCGCCGACTTCCTCATCCGCCCCGACGGCACCGTATCGGCCGCCAAATACGGCACCCGAGTGGACGACCAGTGGTCGGTCGACGAACTACTCGCCCACGCCGAACACGGGAGACAACGGTGAACGGCACCCTCGGGCAAACACTCGGGTGGCAGTACCAACCACCCCCTTCCGTCGGAAAGCCCTCGGCCTCGCTCGTACCGGCGCCGAGTGCGCGGTATTCGCGTCGACCGTCCCTACCCACACCCGAGGAGAACCACCCATGATGACCATCGAAATCTCCGTGTCCGGCCGCGAACCGAATGCGGAGGCCGAACGCGACCTCGCCGACCGAGTACTCGCGGCCTTGACCGAAGGCGACTCGGCACCGGCCGAGACAATGGACAAGGCAAGACAATTCGTGCACGTGCTGGTTCACCGGCCACGAACCTGGGCGACCGGCGGCCCCGCCACCGATACCACGCCGCGCTACCTGGTGCGGGTCACCGTGCCCCAATCCTGGGGCAACGAAGAATTCGCCTCGAATATCATCCCGATGATCACCGATGCCATCGCCGGCACCGAACCGGACCCCGGACGTCTGCGCCGCGAACCGCATTGTGTCGTCCAGATCGTCGGCCTGCGCGAGCACTGCATCGGGGTACACGGCAGGTCGACGACCGGCACCGAACTCACCCGCCTGATGACCGAGGACTTCCGCGACTCCGGCCGGAAGATCGAGGCCCCGGATGGATTCGCCGTCGACCCCACCTGCGGCATGCTCGTCGAATGGGCCACGGCCCGGATCACCCTCACCCATAACGGGGTCGACTACGCCTTCTGCGCCCCGTCCTGTCGCAAGGTCTTCCTCGAAGACCACGCCGGCGTCTGAACCACCCCGATTCCGATCGCGAGCACATCGCCCGAGCTTCGGACGACCGCCGAGGGCTACGCGGTGCCGATGCCCTCGGCGGTCATCGCCAGCAGTATCAGGGCGTCGTGTTCGGCCGTGCCGGGCGCCGCCTGATAGACCAACACCCGCTGCGCGCCGTCGGCGGCGCCGAGCACCTCGTTGGCGAGGGTGAGCGAGCCGATGACCGGATGGTGGAACGCGGTCTCCCCGCCACGTTTGACCCACACCTCGTGTCGGTGCCACATCGCGGCGAATTCGCCGCTCGCCTCGGACAGTTCCACCACCAGCTCGGCGGTTTGCCGTGGGGTGCTCGGTTCGACGGTGCGCAGGTGCGCGACGCTGTTGCGGGCCACCCGGTCCCAGTCGGCGAACACCATCCGCGCGGTGGGATGCAGGAAGGTGTATCGGATCATGTTGCGCTGCGCGACCGGCCAGTCGCCGAGCCCGGCCATCAAGGCCAAACCCTCCGGGTTGGCGGCCAATACGTCGTTGACCTCGTTGAGCACATACGCCGGGCCCGGCCGAACCGACTCCAACAGCAACAGCAGCCCGGGACGAACCGGCCGCGGATCGACGGATGGGCGGCGCGGGGCGCGTCCGGCGGCCTGGTCGGCGAGCACGAGCAGATGGGTGTACTCGTCTCCGGTGAGCCGCAGGGCCCGGGCCGGCGCCGCCAATACCGCATCGCTGGGGGTGGTCTCCCGGCCCTGCTCGATCCGGGTGTAGTAGTCCACGCTCACCCCGGCCAATGCGGCCAACTCCTCACGACGCAGCCCAGGGGTGCGTCGGGTGCCCAAGCCGAGAGGCAACCCCACATCGGCCGGGCCGATCCGCCCGCGCCGGACCCGAAGGAACTCCGCCATCGCGTTCACCCTGCGAGTGTGCCACTGGGCGCTCCACGTCAGGGTGGCCGTATTACACCCAGGAATCATGCGGCGTTCCCCGGCCCGACGGGACAGCGAAGTCTCGAAGCATGAGCAACGCAATGATCATCGGAGGCGGTTCGGGAATGGGCATGGCCCTGGCTCGGACCCTGCTCACCGAAGGAATGAATGTGACGATCGTCGGCCGGTCCGCGGATCGGCTCTCGGCGGCCCGGGCCGAGTTGGCACAAGCGGGACACGGAGAGATCGATACGGCCATATCGGATATCGGCCGAGAGGACGATGTGGCCGCGCTGTTCGACCGAGTGGGACAGGTGGACCACGTGGCGGTCACCGCGGCGGATGCCACCGGGGTGTACGGCCCGACCGCCGAAGTCGCCACCTCGACCGCCCGGGCCATCGTGGACACAAAACTGCTGGGCGCCTGGTTGGTGGGCAAATACGCGACCGGGCGGGTGACCGGTTCGATCACCTACACCTCGGGAATCAACGCCTATCGACCGAACGGGTCGAACACGATCATGGCCGCTGCCAATGGCGCGCTCACATCACTGGCGTACGGACTGGCGCTCGAACTGGCGCCCGTGCGAGTGAATGTGATCTCACCCGGCTGGGTGGACACCCCGATCTGGGGGCAGCTCGGTATGGACAAGCAGGCGGCCTTCGCCGATATGGCCGAACGACTCCCGGCCCGACGGATCGGCACCCCCGACGATATCGCCCGGGCCTTCCTGTCGGTGATGCGCAACGGGTTCCTCACCGCGACGGTGCTCCACGTCGACGGTGGGCATCGACTCGTCTGATCCGCACCGGCACCACGAATTCAGGGCAGAAGCGCGGCCGGATCGAGCGTGACCTCGAACGGACTACGCGACAACGCCGTATCACCGGCCGCGACGCGGTGTGTCTGTTCGTAGGTCCGATCCGCACCCGGCACAGGCGCTCGATAGCAGGCGCCGACTCCTCGACAGCTCGGTGACCCGCTCGGCTCGACACCGAATAGACGAGCACGAATCCCGACAGGCAAGTGCCCGAATCCCGACGGCACCGCCCGAACCGAACGCCGAAGCGCGGTCCGGGCGGTGCCGTCGATTGTTCGATCCCAGGTATCAGCTCCGGACGATGGTGACGTCCCCGCCCGCATCGGCCGATGTCTCGTCGCCGGCGACGAACCAGTGGCTCACCTCGCCGTCGGCGATATCGTCGGCCGGGTCGGAGTCGGTGGGCAGCACCGACAGGGCACCCGTTGTGGCGGCGGTGAGGAACTCGTCCACGGCCGCCCAACCGGATCGCGCGATGGTGAACGTGGCCGACTCGTAGTCGATTCCGTGTTCGTCGCACAACCGCTCGGCACGGTCCAGGGCCTCGGTCTGGGTGAGGGTCCGGATGCCGTCGTCGGTGGTGACGACGAAGGCGGGATGATCCTCGCCCAGCGGGCGGGCCCGGTCGGCGTAGGACACCGGGTGACCGGGGGCCTCGGCGAGCTCGGCGGCGGTATCGGTATCGGCCGGGTCGAGCCACCGCAGGGACTCGATGCCGGGGTCGGCACCGATGACGAAGGCGGCACCGGCCGCGGCGATCCGGTCCACCGGCAGGTCACCGGCGAACAGGCAGGCCGCACCCGCTTTCTGGACAGCCCAGGCGGCGACCACCGCGTCCACCGAACGCGGCAGGGTGACCGCGACGGTGTCGCCGGGGCCGATATCGCGCGCGATGAGCAGGCGGGCCAGCTGGGAGGAACGCCGGTCCACGTCCTGGAAGGCGATCTCGGTATCGCCGGACAGGAGCGCGGGGGCGGTCGGGTCCTCTTCCACCACCTCGCCGAGCACCTTGGCCACGGTTTGCGCGCCCACCCGGCCGACCGGCTCCGAGGTGGAGGTGGAACCGGCGGATTCGGTGAGCAGGCGGGCCCGTTCGGCGGCGTCGAGGATATCGATATCGCCGACCGGGTGGTCCGGGGAGTCGACGAGGGCGTCCAGGACCCGCCGCAGGCGGGCGGCCAGGGTCTGCACCTCGGCCTCGGTGAAACGGTCGCCCTGATACTGGAGACCGAAGGTGAGGGTGGATTCCTCGGTCACCATGAGGGTGAGCGGGTAGTTGGTGCCGCCGTGGAAGTCCACACCGGTCACCGACATACCGTCGATGGCGCTGGCCGCCTCGATCGCCTCCCGGTCCACCGGGTAGGACTCGAACACCAGCAGCGTGTCGAACTGGGCGCCGGGGCCCGCCGCCCGCTGGATCTCGTTGAGGCCCGTCTGGTGGTGGTCGAGCAGTTCGGCCTGTTCCCGCTGTAGTCGGGTGAGCAGATCGGCGACCGTGGCCCGATCGTCGATCCGCACCCGCACCGGCAGGGTGTTGATGAACATACCGACCATGGACTCCACACCCGGTAGCTCGGCCGGACGACCGGACACGGTCGCGCCGAACACTACGTCACCGCGGCCGGTGAGACGGCCGAGCAGGATCGCCCAGGCGGCCTGCACCAGGGTGTTCACCGTGACACCGAGACCGGCGGCGCGCTCGACGACCTGTCGGGTGCTCTCGGTGTCGAGTTCGGTGAGGACAGTGCCGTTCTCCGCCGGAGTCGGCTTGGGCTGCGGGGCCAACAGGGTCGGTTCGGTGGCCCCCTCGAGCGCCGTCGTCCAGGCCCGCAACGATTCCTGCTGGTCGCGCTCGGCGAGCCAGGACAGGAACTCCCGGTACGGGGTGACCGCCGGCAGACCGCTGGCGTCGCCGCGCAGCGCGTACAGCACCAGCAGATCCCGCATGAGCAGCGGCATGGACCAGCCGTCGAACAGGATGTGGTGGGCCGCGATGACCAACCGCACCCGGTCGGTGTCCAGGCGCACCAGGGTGAACCGCAGCAGCGGCGCGACCGACATATCGAAGCTGTTCGCCCGGTCCGCGGTCAGCAGCCGGTCGAGCTCGGCTTCGCGTTCGTCGGCGGGCAGGGTGCTCAGATCCACTTCCCGCCACGGCAGTTCGACCTCGTCGAGGATGATCTGCACGGCTCGGCCCGCGGCATCCGTGGTGAAGGCGGCCCGCAGGTTCGAGTAGCGATCGAGCATGGCCTGCCCGGCGGTGCGCAACCGCGTAGCGTCCACGGTGCCGGCGAGGTCGAGCTGCGCCTGCTGCACATAGACGTCGGTGGTCGACGCCGACAGCTGGGCGAGGAACAGCAGACCGGCCTGCAGCGGCGACAACGGCCATACCTCGGCCAGAGTCGGGTAGCTCCGTTCCCACCGGTCGATATCGGCCTGTTCGACCGTGACCAGCGGCATATCCGACGGGGTGAAACCGCCCGCGTCGGGCCGTTCGGCGTGCTGCGCCAGGGCCGTCAATGCCGTCACCCACAGCTCGGCGAACTCCTGAACCCGGTTACGGGACAGCAGTCCGGCCGGGTAGGAGAACGTCGCCGTCAGGCGCGGACCGTCCTCGGTTGTGGTGACAACCGCTTCGATATCGACCGACGCGGAAGCGGGCAGACGCGGTTCGCTCCGGGTAACCGGTCCGCCGAACACGTCCACCGGCTTCCAGCCGTGACCGGAGGTGGTATCGACATGCCGCTGGTCGGTGAACCGGAACGCGAACTGTCCGGTGTCGCCGAGTTCGGCCGGTTCCCCGGCGGTCGGGTACCGCAGGACCCCGTAGCCGAGGCCGTGATCGGGCACCGTCCGCAACTGTTCCTTCACCGACTTCACCACGGCGCCCGTGGCCGCCGCGCCCGCGAAGGCCGCGTCGAGATCGGTGCCGGTCAGGTCCAACCGCACCGGGTAGTCGGCGGCGAACCAGCCGACGGTGCCGGTGAGATCGGCGCCGGCGAGGGCGGTATCACCGCGCCCGGTGTGCGATAGGCCGACCCGGGTGACGGTCGCGCCACCGCGCCACCGCGCTGCCGCCATGGCCAGCGCGGACAGCAGGGCGTCGGACTCCTCGCCGTGGTACCGGCTCGGGATATCGGTGAGAACCGCGGCCGCGACCTCGTCCGGCACCGTGATACGCACCTGGTCGACCGTAGCGACGGTATCCACCGCCGGGTCGAGGGCGCGCTCACCCAGCTGCGGGTCGTCGCCACCGGTGACCTGCTGCCAGTACGGCAGTTCGGCGGCCCGATCGGCGGCGGTTTCGGCCAGACCGTGCGCCCAGCGCCGCAGCGAGGTGCCGACCGGCGGGAACACCACCGGCTGCCCGGCCGCCGTCCGCGCAGCGGCCGTGGCCAGATCGCGGCCGATGATCCGCCAGGACTCGTCGTCGACCACGAACCGGTGGGCGACCACGAGCAGCACATCCTCGGTCTCGGGATCCGCGGCGTCGAACCAGACGAACTGCACCATGACCCCATTCGCCGGATCCAGCCGGTCGACGGCGGCAGTGAGTTCGGCGACGCCCATCCGGGCGTACTCGGCGGCCTCGGTGCCCGTGGGGACCGGTACCCGACGCAGCAGCGCCGTGGTGTCGAGCGTCCCGGCTTCGAGCACCTCGAAGGTGTACCGGTCGTCGGTCCACCGCAGCCTGCTGCGCAGCGCGTCGTGCCGGTCGACCACGGCGGCGATCGCGGCGGTCAACGGGGCGTGCCCGGTGTCGGCGGGCAGCTGCCACGCCACCGACTGCGCGTATCCGGCGTGGTCTGCGCCCGTCGCGAGGACCGCCGCGATATTCGGGGGCAGCGGCATATCGCCCACTCCCCCACCGGGCAGTTCCGCCAGTCGAGGACGGTCGACCTCGGCGTCCAGGACGGCGATCTCCGCGAGGGCGGCGATACTGCGCCGCTCGAACACATCGCGTGCCCGGAACAGCACACCGCGCGCCTTGGCCCGCGAAACCAGCTGGATGGACAGGATGCTGTTACCGCCGACGGCGAAGAAGTCGTCGTCGACACCGATCTCGTCGACCCCGAGCACATCGGTGAAGACCTCCGCCAGGATCTGTTCGGCGTGAGTGGTCGGGGCTCGGTAGGTTCCGGTCTCGAATTCGGGTGTCGGCAGGGCCTTGCGGTCCAGCTTGCCGTTCACATTCAACGGCAGCGCATCCAACACCATGAACACCGACGGCACCATGTACGACGGCAACTCCGCCGCCAACGCCGCCTTCACCACCGCGACATCCAGATCACCACCGGACGGCACCACATACGCCACCAGCGAATCACCACGCCGCGCATCCGCAAACGCCACCACCGCCGCATGGCTCACCTGCGGCAACGCCACCAACGCCGCCTCGATCTCACCCAACTCGATCCGGAAACCACGAATCTTGACCTGGAAATCGGTACGACCCCGATACTCCAACTCACCCGCGGCATTCCACACCACCAGATCACCGGTGCGATACATCCGCTCACCCCGAGCGAACGGATCGGCCACGAACCGATCCGCGGTCAGATCCGCACGACCGAAATACCCCCGCGCCAACTGCGCACCCGCCAGATACAACTCACCCGGCACCCCCACCGGAACCGGCTGCAACCGCGCATCCAACACATACACCCGGCTGTTCCACTCCGGCCCACCAATCGGCACCGACACGACGTCATCGGTAGTCACCCGATGACTGGTGATCGACACCGCCGCCTCGGTCGGACCATACAAATTGAACAGTGCCGCATCGGCGTTCGCGGTCAGGAACCGTTGCGCCAACGCACCGGGCAATGCCTCACCGATGGCCAACACCCGCCGCAGCGAATCCGTCAATTCGCCACCGGATTCGGTGAGCAGTGCATCGAGCATGGACGGCACCACATGCAGCGTGGTCACCGACTCCCGACGCATCAACTCGTTCAAATACTCCGGATCCCGATGACCATCGGCAGTGGCGATCACCAACCGACCACCACAAACAGCGGCCGACCAGAACTCCCACACCGACAAATCGAACGTCGCCGCCGTCTTCAACAACACCGCGTCATCGGCGCCCAGACCGAACTCCGACCGCTTCCACACCAACTGGTTCACGATCGCCGCATGCGACACCGCCACACCCTTGGGCCGACCCGTCGAACCCGACGTGAAAATCACATACGCCGTGTTCTCCGACCGCAACGGAGCAACCCGCTCCTCGGCACGCACCGGCGCGGCCGATACCTCGGCAAGCTCGAGCTCATCGAGACGCACCACCGGCGCCACATCGGTGGCGAACCCCACCTCGGCATCGGTCAACACACACACCGGCTCGGCAGTACGCAGGATGTAATCGGTCCGCTCGGCCGCCTGATCCGGATCCACCGGCACATACGCACCACCGGCCTTGGCCACCGCATACATGGCGACAACCAAATCCACCGACCGCCGCAACGCCAACGCCACCCGCGCCTCCGGGCCCACACCCTCGGCGATCAGATACCGAGCCAGGCGATTCACCCGCGCATCCAACTCCGCATAGGTGACCCGCACACCATCAGGACCCACCAACGCCACCGCATCCGAAGACACCGCAACCGTGGCATCCAACAACGACACCAACGTCGCCTCGGAATCCACCGGATGCGCCGTCGCCTCCGGACCCACCACCAACGCGGCCCGCTCGGCCGGATCCAGAATCTCCAGCTCACCCACCGGAGCGCTCGGATCGGTCATGATCTCACCGAGCAGCCGGACGAACCGCTCGACGAAGCCCTGCGCGGTTTCCCGGTCGAACAGATCGGTCGCGTAGGTGAGGTAACCGCCGATACCGGCCGCGGCACCCGACTCGTCGTAGTTGTCCACCACGATCAGATGCAGGTCGAACTGCGACAGCTCGGTGTCGATCTCCAGCCCGGACACGGTCAAACCGGCGAGGTCCAGGCCGCTGCGGCTCTGGTTCTGGAACGACAGACCCACCTGGAACAACGGATGCCGCGCCGTGGACCGAACCGGATTGAGCACCTCCACCAACCGCTCGAACGGCACATCGGCATTGGCGAACGCCTGCAGATCGATCTCACGCTGGCGCGCCAACAGATCGGTGAACGACTCACCCCGATCGATACGAGTCCGGAACACCAGCGTGTTGACGAACATACCGATCAGATCGTCGAGCACGGCCTCACCACGACCCGCCATCGGCGTACCGATGGCGATGTCGTCACTACCCGACAACCGCGACAACAACACCGCGAACGCGGTGTGCACCACCATGAACAGGGTCGCGCCCCGCTCGTGGGCGAACCGCACCAGCTCTCGATGCAGTTCGGCGTCGATCAGCACATCCGCACGTCCACCCGCATAGGACTGAACCGCGGGCCGCGGCCGGTCGGCAGGCAGATCCAACTGATCCGGCAGATCCGCCAATGCGGACTTCCAGTACTCGACCTGCCTGTGCGCCAACGACTCCGGATCGGACTCGTCACCCAGCACGTCCCGCTGCCAGATGGCGTAATCGGCGTACTGTACCGGCAGCGGCTGCCAGCTCGGCGCCTCACCGGCGACGCGCGCCGCATACGCGATCATCAGGTCGCGGGTGAGCGGAACGCCCGACGAACCGTCACCGGAGATGTGGTGCACCACCATCGCCAACACGTATTCCCGGTCCGCACCGTCGATCTCGAACAACGCGATCCGCAACGGCACCTGCGCGGCCACGTCGAACGACACCGAGAACAACTCGATGACGGCCGCCTCGACGGCATCCGGCGCCACGACCCGGGTTTCCAGTTCGGCCACCGATGCACCCGGCGGCAGGATCACCTGCACCGGACCCTGCTCGGTCTCCGGGTAGTAGGTGCGCAGGATCTCGTGCCGGTCGATCAGATCGCCGACCGCCGCGCGCAGCGCGTCGATATTCAGCTCGCCGGTCAACCGCACCGCGATGGGGATGTTGTAGGCGGCGGACTGCTCGTCGAACCGGTTCAGGAACCACATACGCTGCTGTGCCGGCGACAGCGGAATACGCTCCGGGCGCGGACCGGCGGTCAGGGCCTTGCGGGCCTGACCGGTATGCGATTCCACCCGGGCCGCCAGCGCGGCCACGGTCGACGCCTCGAACAGCAGCCGCACCGGGACGTCGGTGCCCAGCGCGGTGCCGAGACGGGCCGCCACCTGGGTGGCGACCAGCGAGTTACCGCCGAGGGCGAAGAAGTCGTCGTCCAGGCCGACCCGACGGGAACCGGACAGACCCAGTACCTCGGCGAAGACACCGGCGACGATCTCCTCCACCGGGGTGGTCGGGGCACGGAATTCCGCGGCCTCGAACTCGGGTTCCGGTAGCGCCCGGCGGTCGAGTTTGCCGCTGGCGTTCAACGGCATCTCATCGAGCACGACGAACGCCGCGGGCACCATGTATGCCGGTAGCAGATCCGACAGGTGGGTGCGCAGTGCGTCGGTGTCCACGACGGCGCCGGCGGCGGGCACCACATAGGCGACCAGGTGATCGCCGGTATTCGCGTCGGAGTACACCAACGCAACCGCGCGACCGACCGAATCGTGTGCGGTGAGCGCGGTTTCGATC
>NZ_BAGE01000050.1 GCF_000308675.1 Nocardia paucivorans NBRC 100373
GTGGCCGGGGTCGACGATATCGCGGTGGGCACCCCGGTGGCCGGTCGCGGCGTCCGGGAGCTCGACGATCTGATCGGTATGTTCGTCAACACCCTGGTGTTG
>NZ_BAGE01000049.1 GCF_000308675.1 Nocardia paucivorans NBRC 100373
CGCGACATCCGCCGATCGGCCAGAACCCTACCGCCGGTCTGACAGGTGGGGCAGTACTGGAAGGACCGCTCGCTGTAGGCGACCTCCCGCACATCGTCACCGCAGACCGGGCAGGGCATACCGGTGCGGGCGTGCACCCGCATACCGGAACGTTTTTTCGCCTTTGAGCCGGGCCGCGTCCTGTCCGACCGATCTGCCCACCGCGTCGAGCAACACCGTGCGCATTGCCGCATATA
>NZ_BAGE01000048.1 GCF_000308675.1 Nocardia paucivorans NBRC 100373
TTCGCTACCGACCCTGGTACGAGGCGCCGCACCCTCCACCCGAACATTCGGGTCGTAGGACACGGTCGGGGTGCCACCGGGGTGTCGGAAGATAGCGGTGGTGCGGTGGACACCCTCCGCGGGCACACCCCAGGTGTGTGCCTCTTCGACCTCGGTGACCTCGCGATCCAACGGGTTGGGCCGCCGCCAGTCCCGGACCTTTACCGTGCCGTCGGGGGCGACGAACATTTCGCGGATATGTCCGCCCACCACATCGGGACGCGAGTCGATGGAGACGTACTCGTCCACAACGGCCGCCGTGGCGCCGGGACCCATGGCGAGCAGTATCTCGGCGATCTCGTCGTGCGCGGTGCCGTCCGCATCCGACTCGAACTCGTGCGGATGCCAGTCCGCGCGCAGCAGTTCGGCGAGTTCGTCGCCGTCGCGTCCTTCCGGACCGACATCCGCCGGCTCGACCAGGTTCAGATGCGGCCACCGAGCCCGCTGCGCGCGGATCAGGTAGGTGGTGCAGTTGGCGGCCTCACCCTCGAGTTCGTGCTCCAGGAGCGGTAGTTCGTGGGTGTCCGGGGAACGGTACGCGACGATGCCTTCCGGGTCCGTGATACCGGAGATCTCCCATTCGAGGTCGATATCGAACGGTAGGAGAATCGCTGCGGCGCGGGCGGCTTCGGCGATATCGCTGCCTTCGGGCCGCGCGATCACCTCGAGCCCCGACATGTTCCGGCCGGTTTCCAGGCGGCGGTGGTGACGTTGGGTCACCATCAGGTCTTCGATATCCCCGACCAGGGCGAGGCCGGCCGTGGTCGCATCGGTGTCCGCGCCCAGGTATGTGATGGCGGTCTGCGTGCCGTGCGAGCCGAAAGCATTTCGGGCCCAGTTCATTCCGTCGGCCGGCGATTCCGATCCCAGCCGGCCCACCACCGCCACACTGATTCGGCGCGCCGTGTCCGGGTCGCCGAATGCGATGATCAGACGCGCCGGTCGCGGACCGTCGCCCGACCCCAGCGCCAGCACCTGAACCGGTGGATGTCCCGGAAGTGTCGCCGCGATCCGCTCCGCTTCCCGCAGGACCGAGACCCGGTCCCGCAACAGCGCCAACCTCTCCGCATCCGCCTCGGTGAGGACACCTGCCACCTCCTCGGCCTCCAGGGCCGTGAGTTGACGGGCCAGCACCATCCGGTTGGCGCGATCACGCCACCGAACCGGAACACCGGGCCGCTCGGCGATTCGCTCGGGCACGCCCTCGACCAGGGTCCACCGCTCGTCTCGGCTCAGCCGAGCGAACTGTGCCGCGAAGACGTCCGGTGCGCTCGCGTCGTCGGCGCCGAATGTGTTGATCCACAGGTCCCATGCGGTGTGCTGCACCTCTGGGTCGGGCAGCGGGAGCAGCACCTGCGCCCGGACCGCCGCGGTGCCGGGTTCGATATCCACCCCGGCGGACACGCTCGGTCCGCTCAGGTTCCCGATACCCAGCTCACGAAGCACCGATCCGAGAACGTCGTCGTCCAACAATGGCGACCGCATACCGCCGGACCGGTCGATCTCGATGTGGTCCCGGTGCAATGCCATCCGCTCGTCGGCCGTCGCGTCGTGAACCAGCTGCTCGCCGGCGCCCTCGACGACCAGCCGCACCGCCACATCCGGATGATCTTGGGCCAGCCGGTCCAGGTCCTGGGCCAGCCGTCCCGCGTCGGTGCCGTACCAGACGGCCACCGCCCAGCGGGTCTGTCCGGCGAGGTAATTCACCGCGTCGCTCAGGCCGACCCGCAGTGCATCGGGGGTCGGATCGGTCGCGGAGACGAATACCGTGATGTGATCGCGGGTTTCCAGATTGCCCAGCAATACGAACACACGAGCATCGGTGCCCGATGTCACCGGCAGCGCCAAGGGGCGAACACCCCACCTGCCGTCGAACGGCCCGGCATCGATCGGGCTCCCCAGCAGCCGCTCGGCTCGGGACAGGCACGCGATCAGTGATTCCAGCCGAACCGCCTGCGACCGGTTCCACATCGAGCCCGCGACGAGTTGTATCCATGCGGCCGCGCGATCGGCTTCCGCGACACCATCCAGGTCGGCGATCAACTCGGCGGCCCCGGCGAGAAGAATTCGCCGCTGCTCGGCATCCAGCCCGGACCACAGCCATCGCACATCCAGGGAGGTCGATTCGGGCTGCTCGAAACTGCGACGCAAATTGTCGGCCAGCGCTTGTTCGCGCGCGGGGAGCGGCGGATAACGCAACAGGTCGAATGTCGACGACTGCGCCGTCGACACCGGATCGATGCGGGCGGTCGAGCCGGGTAGTGCCTCGTGCACCATACTCGCGGCGGCCGCGCCATCACCGCGGCCCACGATCTCGATCCGAGGTGGGCGCCGGGATTCGGCGCACAGTCGGATCACCCGTGACAACTCGCCGACCAGCGCGTCCGCGTCCGCGGCGGCGAGATCGACGGTGAACGGTGCGCGGCCGGTGGCCTCGAGGTCGTCGTCGAGCCGGAACACCGCGATCAGCGCCGCCGAGTCCCGCACTCGCTCGGCGCCGATGTACCGGACGAGCGAGGCGGCCTGTCCCAGGAGCGAACCGGCGCCGGTCGCCGTCTCGGCCACGTACCCGATCACGATATCGGCGGTGGTCGGTTCACCGATCTCGATGACGAGCCGTCCCCGTTCGGTGTCCTCGGCGCGGCTGTAATCCAACAGCCGAACCGGTCCGATACCGTTTTCCGCCGCCTGGGAATCGACCACCGCGAGGGCGTCGGCCATCGCATCGAGTTCACTCGCGCGCGGCGAATAGTATTCGTCGCGCAACGCTTCCAATTCCGCGTTCAAGGCCGCGCGGTTCGCCACGTCCCGCTCGGCGGAATCGCCGGGTGGACCTCGGTCGTCGCGGGGCAGACCCGCGAGTCCCACCGCCGGGAGATCATCGTCCGCCGCGATGCGATCCTTGGCCACATACGGGATCACGGCATTGCCGTACTCGTCGACGACGATGCCGTGCACCCGGAGGATGCCCAGTTCGTTGCGTTCCCGTAGCCAGGCCCGCACTTCGTCCCCGCGGAAGACCCGTTCGCGCCCATCGGCCCACTCGTACACCACCAACCGGCCGTCGTCGTCGATCTCCACTTCGAACATGTGCCCACCGACACGGCGACCATGGCGGTAGGTGATGGCACCCGCGATGGCACCGCCGTGCCTGTTCACGTGGGCGACGAGATCATCGAGGCTCGAGAAATACCGCCAGTCGGCGTCGGCTCGCGCGGCGACCTGTTCTTCGGTTACCCCTTCCGGACCGGGTTCGGTGACAGCGGAAGGCATTTCGGGCATGTCGGTCAGGCCACCGCGGCGTACGCGGAACCGCAGGAACCGATCGAGCGCTATCGGAACACAGTTCGATGGGCCCGTGTGCAAGGGGCGGTCCGGCACGGCCGCGGTCGGATCGACCGGCTCGAACCGACCGGCTATATCGGACAGAATGGCCCGGATCTCGTTGTCGGCGTCCGCGCTGCGCAATCGGACCAGTGTGTCCAGACGGTGGGCCTGCTCCAGCAGACGCCGGTGGCGATACTGCGTCCGCAGGTATGCCTCGATCAGACCGGTGCGGTCACGCTGCTCCTGGTATTGCCGAATCAATGGCGTGATCCGCTGGGGATCACCGCTGATCTGCAAACTCTTACGTCGCCCTGCCAGATATATGTCGTTCAGGTTCGCGCCCGCGACGCCGAGTCGCTCCGCCAGCTGCCGGTGCAGGGCCGCCCGGCGCGCCCGCGCCTCCCGCAGGGTGGTGGGGCCGAAGGTGGCCGGGTCCAAACCGTGGTCGAGACAGTCGAGTCGGACGAGTCCGAGTTCGGTCTCGGCCCGATCCAACTGACTCACCAGGGTGTCGAGGCCCTCGAGTCGCACCCATCGCCGGCCCTCCCGGATTTCGGCCTCGGCGATGACGAGTTCCGGAACTGCCGCGATGAATTCGGTGATCCGAGTGATCTGGTCGGTCGATATCGCTCGACCCAGCAGCACGGTGACCATATCGACCAACCGGTTCGCGGATAGCTCGTCCGGATGCGTTGGCAAACCGAGCGTCTCGACGAAGTCGGTTCGGTCGGCCGAGGACATGGGGCCGGTTATCTCGGCCACCAGTTCCCGCATGCCCTCGAGGACCCGCATTCCGATCACCACCCGCCGGGCCTGCGCGGCGACCAGCTCTCGGGTCGCTTCGGTTTCGGATATCGGTCGCGGGCCGGTGACGCGATCGGCCAGGTACTCGCCGAGCCGGCGCACCTGCGCGTCGGCCGCCACCAGCCTCGAGGCCTCGGCGAACAAATCGAACAGGGGGACCGCCCGATCCGAATCGGTGGCCTCCGTCGCCAGCCGACGAACCGTCTCGAGTATCCGCTCGGGCGCGAGATCGATCTCGGCCACGGGGACAGGGTCGGCATCGGAGCGCAGCCGAGCGACCAGCTCGGCTATGCGCCGCCTCATCTGTTCGCGGGTCGAGCGCGCGAGACGGAGGGCGACGCCCAGCTCCCATTCCGATCTGCTCGGCGCCGAATCGATCTCCGCTGCCATACCGGGTTCGGTGGGTACGACGGTGACGGCCGCCGAAACATTCGGGTGATTGCCGAGATGGGTTCGCGGCCGATGCGGGTAGGCCGCGCGCTGTCGCCGGACAGCATTGTGCGCGATGACGACGCGCGCTACCGTCGTCGCATCCGCGCGGGCCCGCTCCTCGGCGGGCACGATCGGTTGCCGTCCGTGCCCACGAACCAGCGCGACCAGGGCGGTATCGCCGTCGTCCACATCCGTGAACGCCGACCGGGCCAGATCCAATGCCGCCTTCGGGCTCGATACGTCGAAGACGGCCCAGTGCACCCGCGCGGTCGTATCCGGGTCGCTGAACGCCACGATCATTTCCCGGTTGTCACCGGACACGGCGTACGACAGGAGGAGCACCGCCGATCCCCGATGGTCCGTCAGCAGCCGGTGGATCTGTTCGAGACCGGCGGTCGATCCCGGCACCCGGTCGGCGGGTGACGCGGACAGCTCGGCGGACAGAAGCGCGCGATTCGCCGCATCCCGCAACCGCATGGGTAACCCGGGGGCCCGGGCCACCACGTCCGCATGCCGTTCCAGCACGATGTCGCGCACATAGGGGGGCCAGCTCCGCCATATCTCGTCGTTGGCGACGGCCCGACGGCGCAGCGCCTCCGGATCCGCGTCCGCGGCGGGCAGCAGATCCCGGATATCGCGCATACCGACCCACTCCAGCGCGATCCGCACCACCAGGTGCGGATCGTCGGGTAGGGGCGAGATGGCGCGGCGGTGCCGATCTTCCGCGTCCGCGCGGATTTCGGTGAATATCGGTTCGGGCGCCGGAATCGTGGTATCGTGCACGGCCAACAGGGCGATGATGTCGTCCACTGCCGCGGCCGGCGGCAGCCATATCTCCTCCGCGATATTCGTCCGGGTACCGCCGGTTCGGTCGTGCCACAACACCACCGAGAACGGCTCGCCCGTCGCTCGACGCGACACCACGGCCATCGTTCGGATCAGGTCCGCATCCACCATGTCGGGAACCGATCGGGTGGGTGGTCCCGGACGGGTGGTCACCAGCACATCGACGGTGACCGCGGTGCGCGGGTCACCGATGACGATCATCGGGTTCCCGGTGTCCCCGAGCAGTCCGGACCCCAGTAGCCACACGGGGGGATGACCGGGCACCTGGGTGACCCAATGCTCGGCGATGGTCAAACGGTCGGCCCAGGCGTCGAGTTCCGCGAGGCGGGCCGTGTTCTCCTCGGTCGGCGGCGCGGCCCGTAGCTCGGCGCGTTCCCGCGCCAGCCGTAGCCGATTCACTCGGTCCCGTATTGGGTCCGGAAGGTCCACCACAGCGAGCTCGTCGGTCATGGCGTACAGGACAACATCGCGGAACTTCGCGAAAATATCTCTGTTCCAATGTTTTTCGATGAGTTCCAGGCGAACTCGTCGTTCGGCGGCCGGTCGGGCCACGGGCGGGATATCGGTGAATCGACCACTCACCATGAGCGCGTCGAACGCGATGTCGACCTGATTCCACAGGTATTGCCATGCCCGCGCGCCGGCCAGGCGATGTATCCGGGTGAATTCGATATCGAGCGCCGGCAGCGGGGTACGCGGCGCACGATAGCCGGGCAGACGGTCGTCGGGGCCGACAGGTGGAGCGCCGATGCGTGTGTCCGCGAAGTCCGGACCCGCTATCGCCACCGACAGCCCACCGAGACCGAGTGGGTGAACAGGTGTCCCATCGGGATACAACGCCATGCCGAACAAGCCGTCCACAACGTCCCCGTACCGGGACGCCCACACGTGGAAGGGGATCTCCCGACCCTTTTCGACCACCACGACATCGCGACCGACGCGTTTCACACAGGCCACGGACATACCCAGGTCGAACGGACCGTCGAGACCGTTCCACACGACGGCGACGATCACCACTTCCCTGGTGGCCATGACATGGCGACGCAATTCGTCGAAGGTGCCGAAACCGCCCGGCTCCCAGTCGGCTCCGGTGATCCGCGGCGCATCGCGGGCGGCCACCCCGGCCGGACCGACCCCCTCGGTCCGTGGCGTGGGTGGGGTGCGCCCCACGGCGGCGTAGGCGGCTTCCGTGGCATCCCACAGGGAGGTATCGGGATCGCCGCGTCGCGCGGCGCTGTCCGGGCGCCGATAATCGACCGGGTCCGGGGGCGCCTCGTTCTCCACCGCGTCCCGCAAGCCGGTGAACAGCGCGGTGAGGACACGTTCCGTTCGAGTGCGGGCGGTATCGAGGACGGCGAAGGCATCCAATACCCGGTCCCACTGCGCGAATTCGGTGGCGTACACGGCCAGGTCGGGGTCTGTCAGCAATTCGGGCCGGGCCGCCATCAGCGCATGGACCTGTGCCGAGTTCGGTACGGGTACCGACAATCCGTTTTCGGCGGCCGTTGTCTCGCCGAGCGCCGCCACCAGGGCCGCGCCGACCCGATCCCGTTCGACGTGCGCCCGGTCGGCATTCTCCACCACCGCCGTCAACCAGGAATATTCCATGGCGAGCGGGGATGCCTCGATCGCTTCGGACGCCCGCTTCACTTCTTCTTCCAGCCGGATGTACTCCCCGGCCGGCGTGTCCAGATACCGGACCGACCGTTGCAGCCCGCGCTGACGCTCGAGCACCTGCTCGCGTCTTTCGGCGAGCTCGATCAACTCGATCAGGGTGAGACGAACCCGCGAAACCGCATCGGCGATACCAGCGCGCCCCCGCAACCGGTCGGCGACGTGCTGGAGTTCCCGTAACCGGGTGAGTTCGGTCGGCTGCACCGTGAACCGGAAGCCGACCTCGTCCAGGCTTTCTCGATCGCGTTCCCGAATCCGAGCGAAATGGTCGTCTATGACATCCAGCTGCGCTTGGACGCGCATCAGTTCCGCGCGCAGTCGATCGATCTCGCCCAGCCGTTCGGTCGACAGGGTATCGGCCGCCGCGAGGACGATCCTCTCGTCGAGGTCTCGACACGCTCGGGCCGACCGCGCAGTTTCGGACAGGTCGTGTTGCCGGCGCAGCGAGTCGGCCAGCCGGGACACCCACTCCGAAGACAAGGTCTCGACGGGCACGCCGGCCAACAGCGCCAATTTCTCGGCCTCACGATCCCGTTCCGCGTACAGGGCCGCCAGGTCTTCCCTGTTCTCCGAACGCCGGTGGAACAGCGCGTCCTGCCGGGCACGAACCCGTCTGCGCGCATCGTCATCCATGAGCCCGGTCAACCAGGGACCCAACTCCACGCCGGTTCCGTCGAAATCGGTGCGGACTCCCACTGATCGCGCCCACCGCAGCGTGTCGTCCAGAACACGGTCGAACTCGACAACGGCCGCGCGCAGCTCTTGGCGGCTCTGTTCCAGCAGCTCCTCGTCGTCGGGCTGCGCCGCCACCTGCCGCTCGTAGTGATCGATCGTTTGGGCCAGCTCGCGCAGCACCTCCAGTTCGTCCTGTAGGCGCGCATGGTTTTCGACCGAATGATCATCCGGCCCGCCGACCGGCCACCCCATCCCCCGCTCCACCTCGAGCCGGTAGTAGACCATCTCCAACCGATCGATCCGCACGGCCCGCGTGACGTCCGCCGCGGCCGAATCGCTCCGCTCCGTCGCGAGATCATCCGATTCCTCCGAGAGGTCCGTCTCGCTCCCCGGGAACCGGATTCCGACCCGGGCGGCATGCCGCATCCGAACCATGTCCGCGCCGAGCGGTCCGTCGGGCGTGGATTCCCCCGGGCCGGCACCCAACCATCGGGCGGCCGATGCGACAACCGTCCGCCCGACATTCCCGATCCGGCCCCACAGATCCGACCGACGCCGTTTCCTCGCTCCCCCCGAGTCTCCCGGCCGCCGAGCGGCGCCCTGCGATGTGAGGTCGCGACCGGACGCGATCCCGGACAATCTGTCCGCCGCCGATTCCCAGATCACGCGTGCGTCCGCCCGATAGACCACTTCCGCGGTGGGTCCGTCCAGCCGGGGTTCCCGGAATCGGCGGCCTGCCACGGTGGTGACGACCCGATGCACCATCTCTTCGCCGATCACCGTGGTCGCCCGCGCACCGGCCGCCGACTCGCCATAGCGCGCCACCAACACCGTGGCCGTGCGGCGTTCGGGTGTGTTCTCGTTTCGGGCCAGGTGGGCTGCTTCGCGCACCCGATCGGCCAGCTCGCCCGCATTCGTGGCGTGCTCCGGCAGATACCAGATCAGGTGTTGCGCATAGGCGCGTCGATCTCCGAATTCGATCACCAACAGCCCGGTGCCCGCGGCACCCGGATAGGACAGCAACCGGGCCGGCACACCCATCCGTTGCGCCGCCCGGTCGGCCTGTTCCAGCGCGTGCCGGATATCACCGAGCTCCCGTAACCGGGCCGCACCGGCTTCGTCCAGTTCGCCCGCCCGCGAGCGTTCCCGCAGCAGATCGAATTCCCGACCGAGACGTTCCCTGTTGTGGGTGTCGCGCCATGCTCCCGGTACGGCTTCGAGCTCGCCGAAGATCTCCGGGTACTCGGTGCGGAACGCCTCTCGCTCGGCCCGGCCGGCGTCGTCGAGGCTCGTCCGATCCCAGAACGCGGCGGCGCGCCGCGCCTGCTGCTGGGTGGCGGCCACATCGACCGGAGCCCCGACAGGATGGACGAGTTCACCCACATCCAACAGACCCGCCCGCGCCAAGGCGGCGCGCACCCGGTCCCGACGCAGCGCCGAACCCGGCCGGGGTTCGGGGTGATCGCCCGTCACCGGAACACCGGGGTAGTCGATATCGGGCGCGCCGAGCGGCGTCGCACCGGGTTCGAGCGGGTCGATCGGGCGGCGCTGCTCGTCGAAGACGATGCCGAACAACTTCCCCGAAGGCGGCTTCCAGCGCGCGAAAGGCAGGTCGACAACCACATCGCCCTTGCGTTCGTGCACCCACACCCGGCCGTCGGGACCGCGATACAGGACGAATGCGTGGGCGCCGACCACGCCGTAACCCACCGTGCCCAAAACGATTTCGCCCCGCGCCGCCCGCTTCCGCATCTGCTCGATATCGGCGAAACCACCGAGGTGCCAGTTTCCCCGCGCACGCACGGCTATCTCCAACGGTTGCATACCGCGCAGTTGGACCGCCCGGTCGAACAGGGAGGGCGGGTCCACATCCGCACCGAGCACACGGAGGAACCACAGGGCGTCCGCCGCGCAGATCTTCGGGATATCACCCCGAAGGTGTTCCACCTCCTCGGCCGCCGGCAGCTCCGGTAGCAGCACGCCGTCGCCGACGACCGGCATCGGGGCGTCGGCCGAGGCTCGCGGATGCGCCGGGCCGACAGGTTCGCGAGTGGGAGAGCCGGGCCGGGGGCCGTGGTCGGCGGCGGCCCCGGTTGCCCGCGCCATCTCGGACAGCCCTTCGTCCAGCAGTCGATCCACTCGCCGGAGCAGGGCGGTCCGCTCGGCAATGGCGTCGGCGGTGTCGACCAGTTCGGCCAAACGCAGGAACCGCTGCGCCGCCCGGGCCGCGTCCCGGCCAGGTGGCGGCTTCAGCGCCGCCACCTGCGCGGCGGTCAGTTCCGCCGGCGCGGCCACGCGTTGCGTGGGCGGCAACAGCGCCAGCAAGCGCCGGGCCTGCTCCGTACGCAACCGCCGGGCCCGGTCGGCCCGCTGGGCGGCGAGGCCCAATTCGTCGCGGCTCACGCCGGTCAGGTCGAGCAGCTCCTCGAACCGGACAATATGCTCCACCAGGTCGGCGTCGGTTTCGCGGCGCAGCCCCGCCAACTCGTCCAGGCGCCGGGCCCGACCGTCGAGCCGGTCGAACAGGTCCTGTGCGCGGTCGTGGTCGGCGACCGCCTCGATCAATGCTCCCAGCAGCGCGCTCCGGGTGGGGTCGCCGGAATACTCGCCCGCGGTGTCGAGACGCAATGCGCGCAACCGGTCGAGCAGACCCGGCCCCCAACCCAGGTGGTCGGCGGTCTCGGGGTATCGCCGGACGAACTCGCGCCGCTGGTCGAGGAAACGCCGCTTGGCGGTCACCCGCAGCCGATGCGCGTCACGCAATGCCCGCGCCGCCGCATCGATCCGGTGCAGTTGTTTCCCGATCTCGGCCTGCGTCCCGGTATCGGGCCCGTCCCACAGTCGCGCCAACGCCGCCATATTGTCACCGCGCAGGAGTAGGAGGTTGTGGCCGAGTTCCGGACGTGGAGCGGGTGGGCGGGCCCGCGCCGCGGTGTCGAGTTCGGCCAAACCGGCATCCAGCAGGCCGCTCAGCAGGTGGGTGGTGATGTCCTGGGCATCGACCTCGGCCACCAGTTCCCGTAGGTGGCGAGCGCCTTCGAACTGCCGGATCAATGCGGCGCGATACCGGTCGTGGTCGAGGGCCGGTTCACCGTCGTCCGGCGGCGTATCGGTTCGCGTCGAGGTCGACCGCGCATCGGCCGGTGTGGCCGAACCATCGCTTATCGGGGCGGCCGGGTCTTCGTCCCGATAGAAGCCGAGCAGCAGACGGCTCGATTCGTATATGAGGGCCAGCCGTGCCAGGGACTCACTCGTCTGTCGCCGGCGCCGCGGCCGCAGGCCGTAAGCGGTCATATCGGCGTGCTTACCGGCTCCTTCCGACCGCAGCCGTTGACCCGCCTCGGCCAGTTTCGGCAACAATTGTTGCGCCAGATCGTCCAGACGCAGTGCGGTCGTGACGAACCGCCGAAATTCCTCGTCGGTGTCCAGTGCGCCATCGGCGCGGGCTCGGGTGTCCCGCAGCGCCTGCTCCAGACTGCTCAGACGAGCGATCCGGCTTTCGACGCGGGCCAGTTCCGTGAGCAACCGGTGGATTTCCTGTAGCTTCAGGAATTCCTTCTCGTCGTCGGTTCTCTTGATGGGAGCGGTCAGGTCGGATATCGCCTGGGTGATCAGCAGCTCATCGGACAACGTCGCCACGGAAACACCCAGTCTCCGCGCCATCTGTGCTCGGAGGGACCGGAGTTGCTCTCGCCAGGTGGCTCGCAACTCCGATTCGGGGTCCAATGCCTCGGTCAGTCGGTTCGCGCCGACCTCTCGTCCGAGCCGATGCAGTAGATCGATACGCACCCCGAGTGCGCCGAGAGCCAGACGAACCAGACCGACGCCCAGGTCCGGATCATCCGCCCGCCGGAAGTCGGCATCGTAGTTCTGCCACTTGATCTGCGGATTCATCCCCTTTTTCTCGATGTGATCACGCACCCACGGTTCGAGCAGACCACCGAGTTGTTCGGCCAACACGCCGATATCGGATCCCCGCCAGATCACCGTGACGACTTCGCCGGGCTTCTGCGCCCTGGCGGCGCGCAGGACGTTCTGGTGCGCGTTCACCGCGTGACGGCCGAGTTCGTCCAGGGGCACGGGGTTGCGGCTGCCCACCGCCGTGAGCACGGTAACCCGGGTCGCCCTGTCGAAATCGCCGAGCACGATGAGTTCCCCACCCGAATACGCCGCCATATCCAGCGACAACACCAGTACCGCGGGCGAGCCGGGCAGGAACCGCGCCGCGCGGTCCAGTCGGAGCACGGCGCGCTGCGTATCGGTCAGGTACTTCCACCGATCGGCGAAACGTTGTGCGGGGCCACGTAACTCTTCGTAGAAGAGTCGCATCGTGGCTTCGTGCCGCAACAGCAGCGGTATACCCGCGAGATTGCCCAACTGTTCCGGCGCCACCCGGACGGCATCGCCGAGCAGGCTCGACATCGCCCGCACGGTTCGTGCGACCCGCCACGCCGCCGGTTCCGGTCCGTCCGCCAGGGTGCGCAACGCGAGCAGCACCGCCTCGGCGTTGCGCCGGGTCTCCGCGGTGGGTTCCGCGTAGGTCCGAACCGCGGGCACCTCCACGGTTCGCGATGTTCTCGGCTCCCCGTCGAATTCGGCGCGCATACCGGGCATCCGGCTCGCCGCATCGATCACATCGGCGCCGTCGAAGGCTCCCGAGAGCACGACGACGGACCGCGCACCGGCATTCCGGATCTCCTGGGCGGCATTCGCCGCGGCCACCTGTGCCACGAGCCCGGCGACATCGGTGTCGTGGCGAGCGTCGAGAATGTCGTACCACGAAACCTGCTGCGAGTTCCGGCCCCGGAAGTCGTAGTCGATCAGCACCACCACGGCCCTGGTGCCGGCCGAATCCTCGCCCTGCGGGGCAACCGTCCCCTCGATGGCCTCGTCGACCGCGGCGCCGACGGCCGCTTTCAACATCTCCTGATCGACCACCGCCCCCGGATGGAACCAGATCACCGTCTCCGCAGCGGCGGGGTCGCCGATGACCAGTCGTAACTGCACCCGACCGCCATCCGTCTCCCCGCTGCCGTCGGGCGCGTTGTCCGGCAGGTACTCGACCGACAACAGGCCCACCGACAGTTCCCGTCCGTCGATCAGTTGTTCGGCGTGGGTTGTGGCCAGGTCGATGAGCACTTCGTCGGCGTGGATCAACCGCTCGAGCCGCAAGCGTTGCGCATTGTCGCGGGTATGCGACAACACGGCGCGCAAGTGGGATATCTCCTCCCACAAGGCCGCCCGCACCCGCGAAGCCACCTCCCGCGCCGGTAGCGCACCGATCACGGCCAACAGCTGCGGGTAATGGTTCAGCAGCTCCTCGTGCAGACCCGCTCGGACCGCGATATCCCACAGTTCGGCGGCCACCCGGCCACGCAACCGGGCCGTTTCGACGATTCGGTCGTGGTCGGTGGGAGCCGACAGCAGAGCCCACAGCTCACCGGTATCCCCCGACACCAGATCCCCCGAAATCAGGACTTCTCGTATCAGCGACACCAGCTCGGGCGGTACGGCGGTGCGCGCCGGGTCGGTGTCGTCGGGAAGCGGCCGGGACGGTTCGGCGGCGCCTTCGTCGTCGGGCCGCCGTTGTCCGAGCGCACCCTTGGGGCCTGGGCCGGCCGGCGGTTCCTCACCGGCCCGCAGCGGTGCCACCGGCGTGCCATCGATATCGAAAACGATGCCGAACCATTCGCCATGCGGCGGAGTCCACTCGTCGAACGGCTCGTCGTGCTCGATGTCGATACCGCGTTCGTGTACCCACACCGTATCGTCGGCGTCCTCGGCGAGTACCGCATTCCCGTCCTTGCCGAGCGCGGACTGCGGGTACAACGCGATCAGATGGCTTCCCCGCGTGCCGTGATCCGCCGCGGCGAGGACGATCCCACCCTGAGCGGCCAGCGCACGCATCTCCTCGAGCGACAGAACCTGCCACTTCGCGCGGGAGCGTGCCGCCACCTCCCGCGCACTCATGTCCTCGAGCCGAGAGGCGGAGTTGAACAGCGAAGGCGGGTCGATCGACAGACCGAGCACCCTCGCCGCGAACCACAGGACCTCGGTGGCGCACAGCGGCGGAACATCCTCGCCGCGCTGCCGCGCATTGACGACCGGGGGTGGTACCTGAGCCGTGCCATCGCCCACCGCGGGCAGCCGCTCGGTGGTCGAACGCGGACCCGGTACGGACCGCCGGGCCGGCACGATACCGATCGGTCCGGCTTCGGCGGGAGCGGCGCGCGACCACTCCTCGGCCTCGGCGAGCACGGCGGACAGATGCTCGTTCAGTCCCTGCTCGAGCGCTGCCACCTCGGCCGTATCCGGTTCGCCGCGCGCCGCCCGCTCCGTGGCCAGGCGCAGGGCCGCCGCCTCGTCATCGAGTTGCTCTGTCCGCTGCACCAGCCGGCGGGTCGTCTTGTCCCAGTGTTCTTTGGCCCGTGCCGCGGCGACGAGCTCGCGGACCGCGGAGGACAATCGGGAGCGGTTCGGTTCGGACGCCTCGTCGAGCTCGGCCAATCGCGCGAACTCCGCCATCTCCGCATACCACTGCGCGCCCAACCAGTCGGGGCCTTCTCCGACCAGGCGGACGATATCCGCGGGTGCTCGGCGGTGCAGTGCCCGACGCAGCTCGCGGAAGCGCGTGGTCGCCCGGGCCTGTTCGGTCCGCACCCGCTCCAGTACCCGCGACAGCTCGTCGATGCGGTGGATTCGGTCGGATGCGGACAGGAACCGCTCGAGTTGCTCGATGGCGATGTCGTAACCGCGCAACAGCCACAGCCGCTCGACAACGGTCTCGTCCGCCCCGGCGGCGCGAACCCGACGCAACAATTCCCGGAAATCACCGCGCAACTGTTCGGCGGTCGGCTCGCTCAGACCCAGCCGCCGCATTTCCTGCGCGATCCGCGCCGCCAACGGTTCGCGCGCACCGATCCATGCCGCCAATTCCGCGGGCCCCACCGTCGGGGTGGAGCCGTCGGCGGTCAGGGGAGCGATTTCGCCACCATCCGGACCGGGCAGGCTGATCAGGGCATTACGCAGCCGGGTCGCGGTAGCGGCATGGCGGGCGCGGATCAGTTCGGGGCCCAGCACGCCGCGTCGACGCCGCGGCGTGCGCCCGGGGTCGCCCACCGCGGCGGCCAGCTGGCCGTCGAAGAGCTCGTCGAGCATTCTGGCGGTCATCACGGTCTCGTCGAGCTGCCGGAACCGTTCGAGCCGATCGCGCAGCACCAGGAACTCCCGCGCCCGCCGCTGCCGTTCCCGCACGAACTCGGCGTCCATACCGTCGGGAATATGCGCCAGTTCGGCGTCCAGCTCGTTCCGCGTCAACCACGCCGGATCGACCTCGGTCTGCAACAGGGCGCCCAGGAATTGGCGCGCATTGTCGTATTCGCGGGCCAGGCGCTCGAATTCGGCGCGACTCGGACGCTCCTGCGGCAGGCTCTGTTCCCGCGTCGCGGTGTGCAACCGCTCCAGATCGGCGGCCAATCGGTCCAGGCGACGGATATAACCGGTCAACCGCTGGAGCCCTTCGGCATCGCCACCCGATTCGGCCCGCAGCCGAGCGGCGGACAGCAACTCCCGCAATTCCGCGAACCGCCGGGCGCGCAGCACCATCCGGTCGTATCGGTGCAGCAGCCGCGTGGTGTCTCGGCGGCGATGGAACTCCTGTTCCGCGGCGATCAATTCATCGGATTTGCCGCTCCGGTCGCGCAGATCCGCCAATTCCTGCTCGACCAGGATCGGGTCGGCCAATGCCTCGGCCCGCACCCCGCTCAGCTCGGCCAACCGGATACGCGCCTCGACCAGCGCCGCGTCCCATTCCCTGCGCGCCGCGGAACGCGGATCGCCCAATGCCGGATTCCACGTCTGCCCGTGCATCTCGACCCGTAGCCGCACCGAGGTCAGCAGGCCGGGGGCCGCCGATTCGGCTGCACCGAGGAGCCGGGTCAGTGCGGGTCCGATATCGATATCGGTGGGACCGGCCCGGTCGCGTCGCGCGCCCATGGCCGCGACCGGGAAGGCCGAACCGGGCTTGCCACGGGACCATCCATCCCGGCCGAGCGAAATCTCGGCGGTTCCGTCGGGTTCGACGACGATGCCGTGTAAACCCACCACACCGGACAACTCCCGACGCCACCGGTCGAACTCCACCGGCTCGCGCCCGGACTCCGCCACCATGACCCGGCCTCGGTCGCGGAAGATCCGTACCGCGTGCGCGCCGATGGTGTGACGCTGCTGAAAACCTTCGAAGGCCACCGCCGCCAGCAGCGAACCGCCTTCGGCGGGCACGGCGGCGAGCATCTCGTCGAAGTCGGCGAATCCGTTCGGCCGCCAGTCCGCACCCACCAGATGCGCGCCGAGGCCACCGTCCACCCCTCGGTCGAGCGGTCCCAACAGCCGGAGCAACTCCAGCCGTTGCCGCAGCTGCGTCAGTACCGGATCGGTGTCAGGATCGATACCGGGCTTGCTCGAGCGGGCGGCGATCGCCGCTTCCACCGTGGATCGCGCGGCCTCGATGAAGCAGGTGCCGACGAGACCATCCACCCGATGGGTGGGCCGCCACGCCACCACACCCTGATCCGGGCTCGCGATGGTGAGGCGATCCCGATACGCGGACAGGGCGTTGTCGGCCCTCGCGGTGTGCACCAGCTCGAAACCGGTTACGGCAACCGTGGTTTCATCATCCGACCGGCCGGAAGCCGTGGTGCCGTCATGGCCGATCAACACCACGTCCACTCCGGGTGAGCCGGCACCGGCACGGGTATCCAGCAGCGTGGCCGCATCCCGGGCCAGCGTCCGCGCATCCGCCCCGAACCACACCACGGACGCGGTCGGACGCGCCGAACCGGCGTCATAGGCCGCGGCGGCCGTGGCGCGCATCAGTTCCGCAGACGATGTGGTGGTCTGGCGCGGCACCGCGTGAAAGCGGATTTCGCGCGCCGTATCCAGGTCGCCGATGACCATCAGCGCGCCGTTGGAACCGAGTAGACGCACCGCCGGATGGCCGGGCACCTGTGCGGTCCATCGTTCGGCGGCAGCGGCCAGGTTCAGCCAGAAGTCCAGCGCGGCCCGTTCGTCCGGGTTCGGGTCGGTCCGCCTCCGGAGACGGTCGTCGACGCGCCGCAGCAGCAACCGGCGGGCCTCGTCCCGCACACCGAGCGGTAAACCCACGGTCTCGGCGACCCTCTCGGGCATCACTCGGATCAACGCCCGCTGTATCTCCCGGTCGGTCCACTGCCAGGCTTCCGCAATGGTTCGAGCCGACTCTCCCTGCCGAAGAACGGTCCGCTGGTGTTGCAGCGCGAGCCGGTGCTGCCGGGTCGAGTACCCCGGATCCTCGGGCGCCACCGGACGCGGCCGTGCCCGCACCGCGTCCACCCCGCCGCCGTGCGCGCTGATCCGCTCGTCCAGGGCGCGCAGCCGATCGTGGGCCCGCCGGTAGCGCTCAACTGTGTATCGCACCTGTTCGAGCAGCCGTTCCCGCTCCTGCGGCACGATATCCGGCCGCCCCGCGAGCGACCGGACCAGGGTATCCAGCGCGGCGTGGCGGTCCGCGCCCGTCAATGCCGCCGGATCCACCGGCGACGATTCGGTCAACCGCCGCAGCATCGCCGCCGCACTGCGCTGTTCGGCGAGCAGCATCCGATACACGATTCGCAATCCGGGCGGGACCTCGACGGATCCGTTCCGTCCCGTCCGCAACGGCACCTCGTTCGACGAGGCCATCGGAGCGCGCGTTCCGGGTTCGGGGGCTCGGGCCTCGGCGGTAGGTGCGCACAACACCGCGACACCGGTCATATTGTCGATCGACCTGCCCTCGTCCGAGCGGGCACGCAGGACCCCATCGACGAGCTCGGTCAATGCGGTGGACGGATCACCGACATGATCGGCGAAGGCCTGGGCGAGTCGGGGAGCCTGCCGCCGCGCATTACCGAGCCCGTCGGTGCGGACGAGCAGAATGTCGGTCTCCGACACCTCACCCTCGGTGAGGTACTGATGATGCCGGTAGTGCGGTTTCGGCGGACCGCCGCCATCCGGCCCGAAGCCCAATGCGCTCTGGATCGCTCCGCCGCCCGCCCCGGCCACCGCGTACGCCGCCGCCTCGTCCACCACATGGCCGACCCCCACGGCGCGGGCGTCGGAGGCCATCACCATTCCGGCCACGGAATGGTCGAATGTCACGGTTCTCGACCGGTCCGGTGCGGTGGGGTCGAGTACATCGACCCGACTGTCCCCGACCCATCCCGCCGCGTAGCGTCCGGGTTGTCCGTCGCGGCCCGGCTCCACCAACACCAATGCGATCGTGGTCTGCGGCGGCATCCGCACGTCCCGGGCGTTCGGGTTCTGCGCCAACAGATCCTGGGCCCGGGCGAGTATCGAAGCGTATTCCCGTTCGGCCAGCTCCATGACGGCCTGCTGCGCCGCATCGATCGCACGGCGCACCAATCCGACCCGATCGATCGGGGTCCCGGATACGTGCTCGCCCAGTTCCTTTCGCAGGCTCTCCCGGGCCGCGGCGGCGGCGACGGACGCGGCGCGCCCACCGTCGGCGGACCGCGACACCCCGTCGGCGACGATACCGAAACGGATCGGCGTCCCATCCACGACGACCACATCCGCGGCCATTACGTCCTGATTGCCGATCCGGTGTGGACCGCGCTCGCTCACTCCCACCACGGAGCCCAGATCCAGGGTCTCGCGGCCGAGCTCCTCCCAGGTCGACACGATCGGGTCGATCGCCGCCTGCGCTCGACGGATGACCTTCGACAACCGCGCGTCGTCGACCCGGTCGGCCACGGCGTCACGCACCGCACGCACCGCATCGCCCCATCCGGGCAGCACGGCGGCGTACCGGGCGGCCGCGGTGATCCACTCCGGCGAATGCCGTTGCCGATCACGGAGTTCGTCGAGCAGCACCGAGATCTGGGCGACCATATCGGCCAACTCGTGATAGTAGTGCGTCGCGGCGGTCAGCACCCTCGCTTGCGCGGTTTGCGACCCCGCCAGTCGGTCCAGTTCCTCCTGGAATGACCTGCGCACCAATCGATCCGAAGATATTTCAGGAAAATTCGCTGCCGCAGAACGCAATTCGGCCAAAGCGGTATCCCGTTGCTCGGTCAGGTCGGTCATGGCCCGGCGCAGCAGGACGGAAGCACCCGCCGCCAATCGCGCCGACTCCTCGGGCAGCGGATCCCGCGCCAGGAGCGCGCGCGGGTCGACCGTGGGGGCAGGAGGCACATGCCGCTGGGCGATCCGCATTCGCTCTTCCATCACGTGGTAGCGCCGCACCACCGCGTCCAGATCCCGCGGCACACCCGGATCACCCTGCAACAATTGCAATTCACGAACGTACTCGTCCGCCGACAGCAACCGTCGCAGCTGCGCCTGCGGTAGATGTCCGGCGACCGCACGCACATCGTCGAGCGCGGACAGCCATACCGATACCGCGGTGGCGTGGGCCAATGCCGGTATCGCCCGCTCCGGGTCCACCTCCGACCGCGGTTGCGTCAGATCCGCGAACGAACCCAGCATCTGCTCGAGATCGTGATATCGGCGGACCGCCGCGCGCAACTCCTCCCGGGCCTCCAGAACGGAATGAAGCTCGTCCACGGGCACGCTGTCGTCGAGGGCGGGTCCGCCGAGGCGGTCGACCGCATCGGCATACCGGCTCGGATCGAGTAGGGCGGCCAGGTCCTGCGCCTCGACACCCGCCCGACGCGCGGCATCGGCCAATTCGTCCCGCGCCCGGGAATGCTCCGCCCGCAAGGCGTCCAGCCCGTGCTGTAGCCGGGTCCGGATGCGACGCCACTGTTCGCCGAGCCGAAGATCGTTCAACTCGGCCTCGGCCTCGTCGTCGTTGGCGCCCGCCCCGGCGGCCAGTGGATCGACGAAGGAGTCGTCCGCGCGAATCTTGATCACCCACGTCCGGTCGATATCGGCCCGTTCGGTCGGGTCGAAACGCCGAGGCCCGCCGCCCGACGCCGAATCCTCGACCACCGCTACCCCGTGGTCGAGGTACAGCAGGAACGAGTGACCGTTCACCCCGTGCTCGTCCGTCTCGTGCAACTGGTCGACCACGATGATGCTGCCGCCCTCGCCCAGCTCCTCCAGCTCCTCCAGCAACCGTGCCCGGTCGGGCACCTCACGCCACTGGGACCTGGGCAGCTGCCGGCGCCGGGCCGCGAGCGCCAGCAGCCGGTCACGTTCGGCGCGGGCGCGTTCCTGCAATTGTTCGGCCTGCCGTTCGGCGGCGCTGCGTTCTGCGCGCAGCCGCTCCGCGGAGGTGCTCGTCATCTGCCGAATACGCTGGTCGAGCACCTCCTCGGGCCGCTGCCCTCGCTGCTCGGCGATCCGATCCAGCTGCCGTTGCAGCACGGGGTCGATCGACTGCCCGTTCGCCAGCCGCTCCTGGGCCCGACGCAACCGCAGTTCGGCGCTGCTCACGCGCCTGGTCCGCAGTCCGGCCCGTGTCCTGGCCCGGCTGCGCACCTGGCCGCCCATCTCGGTCAGCCGCTCGTGCTCCCGGGTCGCCGCCGAGCGCAGCCGCCACGCCTCCTGCCGAGGGGTGGTTCCCCGCCCCGACCCCGCCTGGACCAGCCGCCCGCCCGCGGAGCTCTGGAAATCCTGCGCGGTCATCCCGCCCAGGCCCACATGCCCCACCTCCCGGATACCGGCATTGGGATGGCGAGCCGCGGCCGCGGCCAAGGTTTCCGGACCGCACTGGTTGGTCCGGTCGGTATCGGTCGAATCGTCGAGGTCCGCGCTGCCGTCCGGATCACCGACCGATTCGTCCGTATCCGGACCCGCGGGGGCACCGGCCGGGTCCCGTTGGTGGTGCGGCTCGACGGAATCGTCGGTCTCCGGTCGATCGGAGGCATCATCCTGGGATCTCGTATCCGCATCCGACGAGGTATCGACCTCCGACCGAGCATCGACATCCGGGGAGGAAACGGTTTCCTCGTCCCGAATAGCCGTGTCCCCATCCGGAACCGTCTGCCCGGTCGGCGACGACGCGTCCTCGGCATCGGTGTCGACACCGCCCGCGGCACCCTGTTCGGAGTCCTCGGACAGCGGGCCCACCGGCACGGTCTCGTCACCGTCCGACGCAACGGCGGCATCCGAGCGGGACGCGTCGGTCCGCGGTGCCGCGGTATCCGCATACCCCGCCGTGATACCGACATCGGCACCGATCCCCGCCGACACATCCGAGGCGGACGCGCCGGCCCGACCGGCGGACGCCCCGGTATCGGATCGCGCCCTCGTCGGTGTTGCCGTCGTTCCTGCCGGTGTCGCGGGCGACGCGCCAGAACCCGCCGCACCGGAACGCGACCCCGCGCCACCGCCCGCGACGGAGCTCGACGCGCCCACACCGGTGGCACCACGCGCGGCCCCCGCGCCCGCATCGGGCGCCGCAGCGGCAGTGGCCGGCACGGTCGATGTCGTCGTGCCCGTGGCAACCACTCCTCCGGTCGTATCGGAGACAGCGGAGGTCGGGGCCACAGCGGTGGCCGCACCACCATCGACAACACTTCCGTCCCCGGTATCACCGGAAACCACCGGCGCATGGTCGCCCACGAGGTCCGCGGCGGACCCGGCAATGCCGTCCGCGGTTCCACCCCCGGTGGAATCGGTGGCCGCCGACCCCGCTCCCGCGGGCATCCCCGCCCGCGCGATCTCCGACGAGGACAAGGTCGCGCGCCCGGCGTCGGCACCGTCGGCCGTGCCGGAGTCCGATACCGCGGACTGCGCCGGATCGGCTTCCCCGGACAACTGCCGAGCCCTGCCGATATCACCGCCGGTATTCCGACCTTCCTGCCCTGAAACAGGTTTCGATATTCTGCCGACACCCTCTCCCGCGTCGGAGTTCGAGTGAGCAGCGCTATCGCCCGCCACCGCATCGGATTTCACACCGGCGGCCGTACCCGGGGTCGTACCGACGGTCGAGTCGACTGTCGTACTCGCCGCGGATGCCCGCGGGCCGCCGGCCGGCGTACTCGAACCCGCCGCGGTCCCATCACCGACGGGACTCACATCGGGCATGGACCCCTGGCGACCGATCACCACTCGCCGATAGTCGTCGGTGGTCATCGGCGCGCCGGAGTAATCCGAACCGCCACGCCACCCGTAGATCATGCTGGGGCCGATACCGCCCAGCACGCCCCCGGTGATCATCCGCGGGTCCAGGGTCCATTCCCCGGTGAGCAGGCCGGTGGCGCCCCACGCCCCGAGGGCGCCCGCGGCACCCGCGACCGCGCCGGTAATGGCTCCGCGCGCCATCCCACCCCACCGGTCGGGCGCCCACGGCAGATGGCGGACGGCATGGTGCATACCGAAACCGGTGATCCCACCCGTGGCGCCCGCGATGGAGGAAATGGCCGCGTTCAGCGCGATAGCGCTGCCGTCGTAGCCATCCTGGTAGCCCTGCGCGATCGCCGCCGACTGAACACCGACTTCCTGCGTGGTGCCCTGGAAGAGCTCGACGAACGCCTCCTGAACGGCCTCGTACAGCCCGCGCGAGACGACCAGGGAGACCGCGGCGTTGGAGATGAACCTGCTCACGATCGCGGAGATCGCCGTCGTCAACCGCTCGGCGATCATCCGGAAGAAGGTGCGCGCGGCGCTGATGGCCGCCGCTTCCGCGAACTGTCCGCCCGGCCCCATCACCCAGGCCCACATCAGCTCCCCGGCCAGCCAGGCCAAACCGATGATGCCGTTGAGTTTCGCCTTGTAGATCTCCCCGCCGAAGCTGTGGATGCCCTCCGCGAGGTTTCCGAAGCCCTTCGCCAGATTTTCCGCGTCCTTGCGCAGATTCTTCAGGCCTTTGCCGATCGCATCGGCTCCCGCGCCCTCCGGATACGCCGACCGGAGCTCGTGTATCGCCTCGTCGATGGCCGCCAGTTCGGCCTCGACGATCCGATTCTGCAATTTGCGGAAACGCTCGGCCATGGATTCCGCGTAGTCTTCGTTGCCGACCGGAATCCGCGCGCCGGCCACCCACTCCACCCAGGCCAGCTCGGGGGGCGGGAACTCTATCGCCATATCAGATCACCGCCGTGGGGTGAACCTCGGGCGCGCGTCTTCCCCACCGGGCGAGGCCACGGTGCGGTGGGGTAACTCCCGGCTCGACACCACACCGGTGTATTCCGCGACCACGATGTCAGACAGCTCGACGCAGGCCCTCGCTCGACGCCTGCTCGGAATTCTCGAACGCCTGTACGGCCCCCTGGTCACCATCGATACCGAGGCTGTACTGGGCGAACGATTCGGAAATGACGTCGGCATTCGCGATGGTCGATGCGCACTGGGCGCGGAAACCTTTCTTACCCCCGGTGAATTCATGACCGAACTCGTCGTCCCCGCAGGCCCGGGTCATATCCCCGGCGATCCCCGAGGCCTCCTCGGAGATCTCCGCGAAGTTGTCACGTAGGCGGGTGAGCAGGTCGGCCACGGCCCGCAGGCCGTCGAAGTCTGCCTCCACTTTTCTCACCATGACGAATCCTCGGCTTTCCCTGATCGCGGGCCCGGCCCGCACACCCGTGCCTCGTGACGTTCGTGACAGCGCTGCTCGAGATACCACCTGCACGTGACCGGTTCGACCGACGAGGAGAAGCGCCCCGCTTTCTCCTGGCCTGATCGCTCACCGTCGACGTCCGCCTGGTTTCATCGTCAACTCCGCACTGTGCATATTCGCATGATGAACACGGATCACACTCCCACGTACGGGAAGTCGGAACCACCGTGGCCGCACCATCACCGCGGGCCCCCTGTCGTTACCCGCTCGCGACCGGATCCCCGCCGGGGGAATTTACCCATCGGTTACGTTCATGTATACGCATGACCTTGTTCGCTGCACAGGAGTAGCCCGATGGCGACAATCGAACACCTGCGGACCGATCCCGACCTACCGCCCGTCGGGGTGGTCGACCGGTCCCCGATAACCCCCGCCAAGAAGGCGCTCTTCGCCGTGATCGCGATACTCGGCGGCATCGCGTGGGCGGTGCTGGCCGTGGCGCGTGGCGAATCGGTGAACGCGGTATGGATCGTCATCGCCGCGGTGAGCACCTACATCATCGCCTACCGGTTCTATGCGCGGCTCATCGAATACAAGGTGGTCAAACCGCGCGACGATATCGCGACACCGGCGGAGATCCTGGACAACGGCAAGGACTTCATGCCGATGGATCGGCGGGTGTTGTTCGGTCATCACTTCGCGGCCATCGCGGGAGCGGGACCGTTGGTGGGCCCGGTCCTGGCGGCGCAGATGGGATATCTGCCGGGCACGCTGTGGATCGTGCTCGGGGTGGTGTTCGCCGGGGCGGTGCAGGACTACCTGGTGCTGTGGGTGTCGATGAAGCGGCGGGGACGCAGTCTCGGGCAGATGGCGCGGGACGAACTGGGTGCCATCGGTGGGGCCGCGGCGATCGTCGCGGTGCTGGTGATCATGGTGATCCTGCTGGCGGTGTTGGCATTGGTGGTGGTGAATGCGCTGGCGCACAGCCCGTGGGGTGTGTTCTCCATAGCCATGACCATTCCGATCGCGCTGTTCATGGGCGTGTACCTGCGGTATCTGCGGCCGGGCGCGGTCGGTGAGGTGTCGGTGATCGGGTTCGCGCTGCTGATCCTGGCGATCATCGCGGGCGGTTGGGTATCACAGAACGAGACGTGGGCCGGCTGGTTCACCTTCCACCCGGTGACCATCTCCTGGATGCTGATCGGCTACGGCTTCATCGCGTCGGTGCTGCCGGTGTGGCTGCTGCTGGCGCCACGCGACTATCTGTCGACGTTCATGAAGGTCGGCACCATCGGGTTGTTGGCCGTCGGCATCCTGGTCACCCTGCCGACATTGCAGGCGCCCGCGATCTCCGATTTCGCCGGCACCGGCACCGGCCCGGCGTTCGCGGGCGGCCTGTTCCCGTTCCTGTTCATCACCATCGCCTGCGGTGCGCTCTCCGGGTTCCACGCGCTGGTCTCCTCGGGAACCACGCCGAAACTCCTGGAGAAGGAGTCGCACACCCGAATGATCGGATACGGCGGCATGCTGATGGAGTCGTTCGTGGCGGTGATGGCGATCATCACCGCGTCGATCATCGACCAGCACCTGTACTTCGCGATGAACGCTCCGCTGGGCGCGACGGGTGGCGCACCGGAAACGGCCGCCGCCTACACCAACTCGCTCGGGCTGTCCGGCCCACCGGCCACCCCCGCCGACTTCGCCCGGGCCGCGGAATCGGTCGGTGAGGAGAGCATCATCTCCCGCACCGGCGGCGCGCCGACCCTGGCCGTGGGGATCTCCGAGGTGTTCGGGCAGTTCCTCGGTGGCGCGAGCATGAAGTCGTTCTGGTACCACTTCGCGATCATGTTCGAGGCGCTGTTCATCCTCACCACCATCGACGCGGGCACCCGAGTGGCTCGGTTCATGCTGTCCGATTCGCTGGGCAATCTCGGGGGACCGATGCGGCGATTCAAGGAGCCGTCGTGGCGGGTGGGGGCCTGGATCTGCTCGGCGCTGATGGTGGCGGGCTGGGGATCCATCCTGCTGATGGGGGTGACCGACCCGCTGGGCGGTATCAACGCGTTGTTCCCGCTGTTCGGTATCGCCAACCAGCTGTTGGCGGCGATCGCGTTGGTCGTGGTGTCGACCATTCTGGTGAAGAAGGGGCTCACTCGATGGGTGTGGATCCCGGGTGTCGCCCTGGTGTGGGATCTCGTCGTGACGATGACCGCGTCGTGGCAGAAGGTGTTCTCCGCCGATCCGGCGGTCGGGTATTGGAAACAGCACAGTATCTGCCGCGCGGCCCGCGACGCGGGACAACTGTGTCTGACGGCGAAAACACCCGACGATGTGGACGCGGTGGTCCGCAACACCTTCATCCAGGGCACGTTGTCGATCGTGTTCGCGGTGCTGGTGCTGGTCGTGGCGCTCGCCGGCGTCATCGTCTGCTACCGGTCCTGGCGGTCGGGGGTCTCGGAGACCACGGAGTCGCCGGAGGAACCGTCGAAGATCTTCGCTCCGAGCGGGTTCATCGCCACCGCCGCGGAGCGGGAGGTGCAGCGGCAGTGGGACGAACTGGTCGCCGAGGGCAAGGCGGCGGTGCCCGGGGCGGCGCGGGCGGAGGTGCACGGTGGTTGACACATCCGTCCCGGCGTCGCGAACCGACCCGGCGGCGCCGCGTGGCGGCCGGTCGTCCTGGCGCGACGGCGTGGCGGCATCGGGCCGCGCCGCGCGGTCGGTGCTGTGGTGGTTCGACGGTGTCCTCGGCGGACAGGACTATCAACGGTATGTCGCGCATATGCGGCGGGCGCATCCGGGAAGTCCGGTGGCGAGCAAGCGGGAATACTGGCGCGAACGTTACGACGAAGCGGAACGCAACCCGGCCACCAGGTGCTGTTGATCCGATCGACGTCCCCGCCGCGATGTCCGATTTCCGCTGGCCTCGGCCGGTCGGCGGCTGACATCGTAGACGGGTGACCACCACGGCACTGGACTTCGAACGCTGCTATCGCGCGGTATCCACTCGGGACTCCCGCTTCGACGGACAGTTCTTCACCGCTGTCCGTACCACCGGGATCTACTGTCGCCCGTCCTGTCCGGCGATCACCCCGAAACGCACGAATGTCACGTTCCTACCCACCGCCGCGGCCGCGCAACAGGCCGGATACCGGGCCTGCCGACGGTGTCTGCCCGATGCCACCCCCGGCTCACCGCTGTGGAACACCCGCGCGGACCTGGCGGCGCGCGCCATGCGGCTGATCGGTGACGGGCTGATCGAGCGCGGCGGTGTGCCCGCGCTCGCCGCCGCGCTCGGCTATTCCGCACGACACCTGACCCGGGTCCTCACCGGCGAACTGGGCGCCGGACCACTCGCCCTGGCCCGAGCCCACCGGGCACACACCGCGCGGCTGCTGATCCAGACCACCGATATGCCGATATCGGAGATAGCGTTCGCGGCCGGATTCGCCAGTATTCGGCAGTTCAACGAGACGATCCGCGCGGTATTCGCGATCAGCCCCACCGCCATGCGCGCGGAGGCCCGCCGGGCGAACGGCCGCCCGGCATCGAGCGGCACCGGCACCCTGACCTTGCGACTGCCCTACCGCGCTCCCCTGGACCGACGCTGGTTGGAGTGGTTTCTATCCGCGCATGCGGTGCCGGGCCTGGAATCGTGGGAGAACCACGACTATCGCCGGAACCTGCGCACCCCGCACGGATACGCGGCGGTGCGGCTCACCATCGGCGACGGTCATGTCGAGGCCGAATTGTCGCTGCGCGATATGCGCGATCTGGCACCGACGGTGGCCCGGCTGCGGCGGCTGCTCGATCTGGACGCCGATCCGGTCGGGATCGACGATGCGCTGGGAGTCGGGTCCGCGGACGGGCCGCCGTTCACGGCCGGTATTCGGGTGCCGGGTTGTGCCGACGGCGCGGAACTGCTGTTGCGCACCATGATCGGACAGCAGATCTCGGTGGCGGCGGCCACCACCCACACCGCTCGGCTGGTCGCCGCACTCGGCGAGACGGTCGGCGGCCCGGTTCCGCGACTGTTCCCGACGCCGGAGACCATCGCCGAACACGGCGCCGAAGTATTGACCGGTCCCGCGCGCCGGATCCGGGCCATCGTCGCCGCCGCGACCGCATTGGCCGCCGGGGATCTGGTCCTGCACCCGGCCCGCACCGCCGCGGATCTACGCCATGATCTGCTGTCGCTCGACGGAGTGGGACCGTGGACCGCCGACTATGTGACCATGCGGCTGTCGGCCGACCCCGACATCCTGCTGCACACCGATCTCGTCGTCCGGCAGGGCGCCGCCCGACACGGTATCGACCTCACCGACACCCGGCGCTGGGCGCCGTGGCGTTCGTATCTGTCCATGCAGCTGTGGCGGTGCGAACTCACCGCCCGCGCAGTTCCCGCGGCGGTCGCCGCAACAACGAAAGCGAGTAGCGAATAATGTCCGCTCCCACTGTATCCCCCGTCCCTGTCCTCGGAACCTCCACCCGCACGGCCGATTACGCGACGATCGACACCCCACTGGGACCGTTCACCGTGCTGGTGGCCGGCGATGGTGCGGTACTGGCCTCGGGGTGGACCGCCGACGCAGAACAGTTGCGCGTCCTGATCCACCCCACTCTTCGACCCGGCGAACTGCGTTCCAGGGATGCGCTCGGCGAGGTGAGCGACGCCGTCGTGAACTACCACCGCGGTGATCTCACCGCCATCGATACCGTGCCGGTGCGCCAATATTCCGGTGAATTCCTGCAGCACGCCTGGGAGGTGCTGCGCGGTGTCCCCGCCGGTTCCCCCGTGACCTACACCGATTTCGCCGCCCGCGCCGGGCGACCGGCTGCCACCCGCGCCGCCGCCAATGCCTGTGCGCGCAATGCGGCCGCGCTATTCGTCCCGTGCCATCGGGTGGTGCGCACCGACGGCTCGCTCGGCGGGTTCCGCTGGGGGCTGCCGGTCAAACGCCGCCTGCTCGACCACGAGGGGTGAACGACAGCAGCCGAAGGTCGCCTACGGACTGCCGCGCGGGACGATCCAACGCTGATCGGATCGATTACCTACCGCGGCGAGTATCTCGAAATCGACATCGTAGTGGTACAAGCACCGGCCGGTGCTCCGCCGCGATCACCGCCGTCGGAAGATCTGCGGTACCTACCGCACGGACACATCCCTCGGCGGGCCGGTTCCCGAAGGTCGAGGTGACGTGTAATGGCCGTGGGTCGACCTGACCATCGAATCCTGATTTGAAGGTTTACTCGTTCTCTCGTGGTCATTTCACGTCAAACCTTCCACTGAAGATTCAGAGTTACGATAACAAGGCATGTCACCGAGTGGGCTCGATCCGATGACCGAAACGACCACGTCGCATATGGCGTCGAAAAGGGCTCGACCGGTGATCGCCGCCGGTCGTCGTCACTCCGTCGGCGTGCGCCCTGATGGTTCGGTAGTGACGGCGGGGATTCCCTCGGCACCGGAGTGCGGCGTCGGTACCTGGCGCGACATCGTGGCCGTCGCTGCGGGAAATGTGCACGCGTTCTCGAACACCGGCCGCTCGCACACGGTGGGCCTGCGCTCCGACGGCACTGTCGTCGCCGTCGGCTGGAACGGGAACGGTCAGTGCGATGTCGCAGACTGGTCGGGTGTCGTGGACATCGCCGCCGGCTGGCGCCGCACGCTGGCGGTCCTCGCGGATGGCACCGTGCGCGCGGCGGGCCGAGCGAAGGAGGGGGCGTGCGATGTCGGCACGTGGAGCGAGATCGTTGCGGTAGCGGCCGGTGATTGGCATTCCCTCGGCCTTCGAGCAGACGGCACGGTCACGGCAGCGGGAATCAACCGTCGAGGGCAGTGCGAAGTCGCCGGCTGGCGCAATGTGCGTATGGTCGCGGCAGGCTGTCTGCACTCCGTGGCCGTCACCGAAGACGGACGGGTGCTCGCGGCCGGAGCCACATCTGCCGGTGTGACGCAGGTGTCCGATCGGCGTGATGTGGTCGCGGTGTCCGCGGGGAGCTATCACACGGTCGCCGTCGACACACGAGGCCGAGTATTCGCCGCCGGCGACAACAGCCATGGACAGTGCGATGTCTCGTCATGGCGCGACATCGTGGCCGTCGCCGCCGGATCGACACACACCCTCGGACTGCGCAGCGACGGGGTCGTTGTCGCTGTCGGCGACAACGACAACGGTCAGTGCGACACCACACAGTGGCGACTCCGGCTCCGCTGAGCGGATTCGAGGAACTCGTCCACCACTCGACCCTTTACCGCCCGGAGGCCGATCTGTCCCATGCAAACGCCGCGCCGCCTCCACACCGCCTGCGAAAACCGGTCACCGTTCTCACGATTGGTCGACGTTCCCGATCAGTGCGATCAAGCGACGGTGGTGCGCAGATGGGAGCCATTACGGCCCCGCACCACGTGGAGACGGCTGGGGATGCGCTGCCGCATCTCGTCGACATGACTGACGATGCCGACCACTCGACCGCCGGCACGCAGATCGTCGAGGACTCCCATGACCGCGTCGAGGGTATCGGTGTCCAGACTGCCGAACCCCTCATCGATGAACAGGGTGTCCAGGGCCACTCCACCGGACTCGGCGGTGACGGTATCGGCGAGACCGAGGGCCAGGGAGAGCGAGGCCATGAAGGTCTCACCGCCGGAAAGGGTTCTGGCGGGACGGATGGCGCCGGTGTAGTCGTCGCGGATATCGAGACCGAGACCGCCGCGACGTCCCCGCGGCCCCGCCTTGTCGCTGTGCACGAATTCGTAACGGCCGCCGGACATCCGCCGCAACCGAACGGAACCGGCCAATGCGACCTCCTCCAGTCGGGCGGCCAGCACATAGGAACGCAGCGACATCCGGCGATTGTTCGCACCCCGACCGGCGACCACTTCGGCCAGACCGGCCAATTCCTCGTGGCGGCGTTGGGCGGGCGCTATCAGATCCACCGCCGCCCAGAGTTGACCGCTCAATTCCTCGAGCCCGGTCACCCGTTCGGCCGCCGCCGCCCGATCGGCGACCGCCTCGTCCAAGGCCGCCCGCGCCGACCGTACGGCCGCCTCCAACGCCGGAAGGTCGGCCGGTTCGGTGGCCGCCGCCGCCTCGATCTCCGGCTCGGCCAATACCGCTTCCGCATGGGCGCGTTCGTGTTCCGCGGCGAGCAGGGCGGCCTCGGTATCGACACACCACTGTTTCGAGCGGGTCGCCTCGGCGATCACGGGGGCGTAGGAACGGAAGACCGCCAGTGCGCGCTCCACACCGACCTCGGCACTTTCCCCGTCGCGCTCGACCGGGTCGACTGGAGCGAAACCCGCTGCCTCGGCCAACTTTTCGACTCGCTCGGCGAGCGCCGCAACATGTTCCCAGGCGGTACGGGCAGCAGTGCGGGCATCCCGCCATGCGGTGGCCACGGTGACGAGGGTGTTCAGCCGGCCGATACGGCGTTCGATCGCGCCATCGGCCCCTGCGGCTTCACGGAGTCGTTCATCCAGTTCCCGCAATCGGGTTTCGGTCGCGGCGATCCGAGTGGCGACCGCACCCCGTTCGGTCTCGCAATCGCGCAGTTCCTCGTGCAGCCGGTTCTCGTCGGTCCGCAACCGGGTCAGTTCGGCGTTCCATTCGTCCGCGTGGCCGGCCAGATCATCGGCGTCGTCGTAGCGCTCGGTGGCCGCCCGCAGCGCGGCGGCCAGTTCGACCTGGTCGGTATCACCACCGCGGGCGGTCAGAGCTTCGATATCGCGTTCGAGATCGGCGATACGACCCAGCACCCGGTCGCGAGTCTCCTCGGCGGCCCGCTCCTCGGCGACGGCCGCGTCCTCGGCGTCCTTGGAGACGGCGTCCTCCGTGGGCCGGGCCGGGGCCGGATGTTCGAGCGAACCACAGACCCCGCACGGTCGACCGGCGACAAGTTGCCCGGCCAATTCGGCTGCCATACCGGCCAGCCTGCGCTCACGCAGTCGCAGGACGCGCTCCCTGGCGTCGAGGTGAGCGGCACGCGCGGAATCCAATTCGATACGCGCCCGGTCGAGTTCGGTTCGTCGACCGGCCAGATCCACGGCGGCGGAGGCGGCGACCCGCAGTCGATCGCATTCGGCCGCCAGCCCCGGCAGGGCCGCATTGGCCTCGGCCGCCTCCCGCACCCGTACCTCCGCGGCGGCGATGGCCGCGGGCAGCTCCGCCCGGCGACGGGTCAATTCCGCCACGCGCGCGCGGAGCGCGGTGTCCGTATCACGTAGTTCGGTGAGCTCGCCGGTCAATCGGGCCGCGGTGGCCGCATCGGAACGCACCTGCGTTACCGTGCCGAGCAGGGTGCTCCAACGGCGGATGGCCAGATCCAGGGCGACGTCCGAACCGGGCTCGGGCGCACCGGATGCCGGGGCCACGGGCCCGGAAGCCGCCGGAACGAGTTCACCGCCCGGGATATCAGCGCTCGCGGGCTCGGCCAGCAGATCGGTCAACCGCGCCCGGGCGCGCGCGGCGTCACCGTCGCGGCGGCGGGCGGTTTCCACCGCGGCGCGCGCCTCGTCGAGGGCGGCCGCCACCGGTTCGGCGCGGTGGGCACGGTCGAGCTCGCCGCGGACCGCTGCGCGCTGTTCGGCGCCGGCGGTGTAATCGGCCAGACGCCGCCGCGCGGCGTCCAACCGGCGACGCAAATCGGCGAGTCGGCGTTCGCTTTCGGCCCGTTCGTCGGCGGCGGCCGATTCCTTGCGCCGGAGTTCGAGTTCGGCGGTGGCAGCGTCCAGTTCACGGCGGGCGGTGGCCAGTAGCTCCTGAGACCATTCGGCGGCTTCCAACGGGCCGACGGTTTCGGTGGTGCCGATACCCGCCGTCACCCCGATCCGAGTGATCAGATTCTGGACATTGCGCAGCTGATCGGAAAGTTTGGTTTCGGAGGCACGGCGCTGATCGGCCAACCACTGTTCGGCCGCGCCGAAACGCTCGGTATCGAACAATTTCTCCAACAGCTTCTCGCGGTCCTCGTTCTCGGCCCGCAGAAAACGCGCGAAATCACCCTGAGGCAGCAATACCACCTGGAAGAACTGGTCGGCGCTCATACCCAGCAGTCGTTTGACCTCTTCCCCGATATCGGGGATACGGGACAGATTTCGCCCCTGCCCGTCCAACCATGTCAAAGTGGCCTTGGGCTGTTCGATTCGGGTTCCGGTTCCACGCAATTTGGGACGTTCGAATTCCGGGCTGCGGGTCAATCGCACACGCCGTCCACCCAAAGTCGCCTCGAGCATCACCCGCGGCGGGGTCTGGGGTGAAGCGTGGTCGGAGTGCAGTCGTTTGTCGCCACGCGCCCCGGGCACCCGCCCGTACAGCGCGAAGGCGATCGCGTCGAGCACCGTGGTCTTACCCGCACCGGTCTGCCCGTGCAGGAGGAACAACCCGTCGGCGCCGAGCACATCGAAATCGACGGCGGTGGGTTCGGCGAACGGGCCGAACGCGGTCATCTCCAGCCGGTGCAGCCTCATGCGGGTTGTTCCACGACACCGGCGCTCGGACCGGATTTCGCGACGCGTGCCCCGGCAGCGGCCTCGGGATCGCGGACCGCGGCGGAGATCGCGCGTTCGATCCACGCCATCTCCGCGTCGGTCGGCGCTCCGCGCACATCCGTCAGGAAACTGTGGGCTACCTCGGTGTCCCGGCGTCCCTTCACTCGCTCACGGTAGCGCAGTTCGGTATCACCGTGCGGCTGTTGCCATTCCACATGCACCGCGTGCGGAAAACGTTCCCGTAGTCTGCGCATGGCATCCACCGGCCGGGCATGGTCGGTGAGAGTGGCCGAGACGTAGTGCTGTTCGGCCGGTTCGTGCGCCGGATCGGCGAGCAACTCGTCCAAAGTTCCGGTGATCCGGCTCAGACCACGAACCAGCGGAAGATCGTATCGGCGCACCGCGGCGAGCCCGTCGGCGTCCAGGTCCGCGATCCACACCGCCTTGCGATGGGAGCTTTCCCCGAACGAGTACGGAAGCGGTGAACCGGAATATCGCACCGACTCTGCGAGCACCTGCGGTGAATGCAGATGCCCGAGCGCGACATAGTCGAAACCCATATCGGTGAACATCCCCAACGGCACCGTCTCCACCCCACCGACCGATATGGAGCGCTCCGACCCGGTGGCCTGGCCGCCGACGACGAAGGCATGCGCGAGCAGGATGGTTCGGGCGTGGGGCCGGTGCTCCATCTGCACGCGAATCCGGCCGAGCACCGCCTCGAGCACCTCGGTATGCGAGCGGGCCTGCGGAACATCGAGTTCCACCCGGGCCACCTCCGGCTCCAGATACGGGATACCGAAACAGGCGATCTCGCCGTGCTCGTCGGTGAACAGCACCGGCCGGTCGGCGTCGGCGACCGTGGTCCGCAGATGCAGTCCGCCGGCCGCCGCGAAACTCGCCCCGGCCCCCAGCCGGGCGGGCGAATCGTGGTTGCCGGATGTCGCGACGATTTGCGCCCCGGCCGCGCGGATCACCTCGAATCCCCGGTTGCACACCGAGATCGCGTCCGCGCTGGGAATCGACCGGTCGTAGACATCGCCGGGCAATACCACCAGGTCCACCGATTCCGTGGCCACGAGCTCGGCGACGGCCTCGAGAACCCGCTCCTGGTCGGCGAGCAGGTCGACCCCGTGGAAGGTCCGACCGATATGCCAGTCCGACGTATGCAGGATTCGCATGACCGCGAACTTAGGGCACCGCACCGCCGGACGCCAAGCCCCACCGTTACCACTCGGCCCGTCGGATTTCCCACCGATGGGGGACGCCACACGTGAGACTCACCACTTCCGACGACGACCACCCCGGATGAGGCCCGGCACCGTCCGGGCCGGCCGTGCCGTCTCACCTGTACGCGCCGTGGACGATAGTGTTCACACGTGGCTGCTTCCCAACGTGTGCAATCCCGGGTGCCCGCGCCGCAACGTTCGGTCGTTCCGACGGTGCCGGGCATCCCGGCCGGTGCCGCCGTCGGGGTCGCGGTTGTCCTCACCCTCCTGGGTTTTCTGATAGATGCCCTCGGTGGTGGCGCCGAGCTCACCATCACCTTCAGCGCGCTGTACGTGCTGGGCTGTGTCGCCGCCGTTTGCGCCGTGCGGTTTCGTGGGTTGTTCACCACGATGGTGCTGCCGCCGCTACTGCTGTTCGTGGCGGTTCCGCTGGCCTACCGGCAGCTGACCGGCGGCTCCGATTCCCTCAAGGACATCCTGCTCAACCTGGCGGTTCCCCTGGTGAACCGATTCCCGACCATGATGATCGCCACCGCGCTGGTGCTGTTGATCGCCGGTGTGCGTATTGCGATGCACCGCTCGGCGAAGGCCGACGAGCCGAGGCGCGGCGGTGGCGCGGGTCGCGGTCGCGATGCCGGCGACGGGCGGTCACAACGCACCCGAGGCGCGGCCGAGCGCCGTTCGAAGCGACCCGAAGCAGGTAGACGTGGTCGCCGCTCGGAAGAGGCCGAGGAACCATCCCGGCGCTCCGGCCGCCGTCGTCCCGCTCCGGTCGCCGAGGCCCCGCCGGCGGTGCGGGGGCGCGACACCACCGCGAAGCGGGGCCGTGACGGGCGTGCCCGAACCCCTCGGGGAGCCGCTGCCCCGCGCCCGGACGAACCGGCGCGGGCCGTGTCCACCAAGCGACGGGCGGCACCGGCCGCGCAACCCGCCCGGGTTCGTGAACCAGTTCGTTCGGACCGCCGTCGCAACCCCGAATCCTGGTGATCGCGGAGCCGCCACCCGAACGGGGTGGCGGCCCGAGGGGCCGCACCCGCGTCGATCCGAGCGGGTGGCGCAGGCAGTCGTTCAGCGACGCGCCGAGCGCAATTCTCGGGGCAGGGCGAAAACCAGTGTTTCGTTCGCCGTGGTCACCGGCTGCACCTCGTCGAACCCGTGTTCGGCCAGCATGTCCAGCACGCCCCGCACCAGGATCTCCGGGACCGAGGCGCCGGAGGTGATACCGACCGTCTGCACCCCTTCCAGCCACGCCGGATCGACCTCGCGGGCGAAATCGACCAGATACGACGCCTTGGCTCCGGCGCCGAGCGCTACCTCCACCAATCGTTTCGAATTGGAGGAGTTGCGCGAACCCACCACGATCACCAGATCGCATTCCGGGGCCATGGCCTTCACCGCGACCTGACGGTTCTGGGTGGCATAGCAGATATCGTCGCTCGGCGGATCCTGCAGCGCGGGGAAACGCTCCCGGAGCCGGGCCACCGTCTCCATGGTCTCGTCCACGCTCAAGGTGGTCTGTGACAGCCAGATCACCTTGTTCTCGTCACGCACGGTGACCTTGTCCACGGCGTCGGGACCATCCACCAACTGGACGTGCTCGGGTGCCTCACCGGCGGTTCCCTCGACCTCCTCGTGGCCTTCGTGGCCGATGAGCAGAATGTCGTAGTCGTCACGGGCAAATCGCTTGGCCTCCTGGTGCACCTTGGTCACCAGGGGACAGGTGGCGTCGATGGTGTGCAGATTGCGCGCTGCCGCAGCGGCGTGCACGGCCGGCGACACCCCGTGCGCGGAGAACACCACGACCGCCCCCTCGGGGACCTCGTCGGTTTCGTCGACGAAGATCACCCCGCGTTCGGCCAGGGTTTCCACCACATGGCGGTTGTGCACGATCTCCTTCCGCACATAGATCGGAGCACCGTGCTTCTCCAGGGCCTTCTCCACCGTTTCCACGGCGCGGTCCACGCCCGCGCAGTATCCGCGCGGTTCGGCGAGCAGCACACGTTTACGGTCGGCGACGGCCGCTCCGGTACCCGCGGAGCGGGTAATTCCGACATTCAACGGTATAGCCGAGGACATGCCCACAGCTTACGTGTCGCACCGAATCATCACCGTGTCGCCGAACCTCTTTTGCACCGGACACCCGATCGGGCAGGCTTAGGAACATGTTTCGACCACCGTTTCTGGCCCGGGTCGCCGCCGGCGCCGCCGTTTATGTTCTGGAGGAAACCCGACGACTACCGTCGGCAGCGGCGCATTTCCCGGTGACCGCCATCAGCCAACTACTGCAGACCGGTATGCACCTGCAGCAGTTCGTCACCAGTTTGGCGATCAAGGGCGATGCGGTTTTCGACCGATTCACCAATCGACCCGTCGAACAGCCCGAATGGGCCACCTTCGACGAAGATCTGTCATCCGATTCCGGTAATTCGACCGATTCCGATAATTCGACCACCCGGGACAGTGGTTTCGACCGTTTCGTGTCCGATCCCGACGAGGTCGAACTCGCCCTGGCCGAGACACTCGCCGGACTACGCGCCCTACAGAACCAGACCAGCGGCAATTCCGGCGAGACCACGACCGCGGTCGCCGAGGACGACGAGACCCCCACCGACAACCTCGCCACCGAAGCCGAGGCATCCGCCCCACCGGCAACCGACCGGCACGACAACACCGTGGACGCGGCTTCGACGGAATCCGAGCCGCGACTGCCGGAGGTCGCCGCCCGCTTCGACTACCCGAACATGTCCCTGGCCCAATTGCGCGGGCGGCTGCGTACCCTGACCCTCGACGATCTGACCGCCCTGCTCGAATACGAGGAGCAGACCCGTGCCCGCGCCGCCTTCGTGACCATGCTCACCAACCGCATCGCCACCGTACGAGCCCGGTGACCGACAATCCCGCGTCGGCACGCACACCGGTCGACCGGAGCGGAGCCGGCCGACCACCTCAACGTGCCACCGCCCCGGCCAACTCCTCCGACCATCCGTGGCCGGTGCGCTCGGTGGCGGTCAAGGTCGCCCAGTGGATCGACCGGCTCGGCAGTATCTGGGTCGAGGGACAGATCACGCAGATGAACCTGCGTCCGGGCACCCGGACCGCATTCCTGGTGCTGCGTGATCCGTCCGCCGATATGTCGCTGTCGGTGACCTGCGATCCGGCGCTGCTGCGCGATTCCCCCGCCCCGCTGCAGGAAGGCAGCCGGGTGGTGGTCTACGGCAAACTGTCCTTCTTCACCGGACGCGGCACCCTGTCGTTGCGGATCACCGAGATCCGCCCGGTCGGTATCGGTGAACTGCTGGCCCGGATCGAACGGCTGAAGACGCTGCTGGCCGAAGAAGGGCTGTTCGATCCGCAACGTAAACGCCCCATTCCCTTTCTGCCCGGCACCATCGGTCTCATCACCGGTCGGGCCAGTGCCGCCGAACGCGATGTGCTCACCGTGGCGCGTTCCCGCTGGCCGGCCGTGCGGTTCCGGATCCGCAACACCGCCGTGCAGGGGGCCGGCGCCGTACCGCAGTTGCTGGCGGCCCTGACGGAACTGGATCGCGACCCGGAAGTCGACGTCATCGTGCTGGCCCGCGGGGGCGGTAGCGTCGAGGATCTGCTGCCCTTCTCCGACGAGGAACTGTGTCGGGCCATCGCGGCGACCCGCACTCCGATCGTGAGCGCCATCGGGCACGAACCGGACAATCCGATCAGCGATCTGGTCGCCGATCTCCGCGCGGCCACCCCCACCGATGCCGCCAAACGCCTGGTCCCCGATGCCGCCGCCGAGCTCGCCCTGATTCGCGAACTCCGCGGCCGCGCGGCCGCCGCCCTGCGCGGCTGGGTCGACCGGGAGGCCCGGCTGCTGAGCCAATTGCGCTCCCGTCCGGTTCTGGCCGATCCGCTGCGTGAGCTCGAACACCGCGGCGACGAGATCGAACGCCTGCGCGCGGCCGCCCGCCGCTGCGCCGAACACCTGCTCACCGCCGAATCGACAACCATCACCCACCTGCACAGTCGGCTGACCGCCGTCGGCCCGGCCGCCACGCTGGCCCGCGGTTACGCCGTGGTTCAGCGAGTCCATGGAAGCGAACGGCATATCGTGCGCGGTATCGACGACGCGCCCGCCGGTAGTCGGTTGCGTATCCGCGTCGGCGACGGCGCGATCACCGCCGCCGCCCTCGGTACCACCCGACTCGGCGGCACCACCGACACCGAGAGGACCTGACGTGCCCGAACCCGGCGCCGCCCCCACCGACAAGGCAGCCGCCGAACTGGCCGAAATCGCCGGCTTCGGCTATGAACGTGCCCGCGACGAACTGGTCAATGTGGTCAAGATGCTCGAACAGGGCGGACTCGACCTCGACGATTCGCTGGCCCTGTGGGAACGCGGGGAAGCCCTCGCCGCCCGGTGTGAGCAACACCTGGCCGGTGCCCGGCAACGGATCGAGGAAGCCCTCGCGCGCGCCGAGGAGGCGGATGCCGACGAGAGCGCCGACGAAGCCGAATCGTGAGCATCCGCCGGGCCGCGCGCCCCGGCGAACGGTTCATTTCCGCAGCGGACTCGCCTCGGTGACCGCCCGCGCGAGAGTGGTGAAGGCGTCGTCGTCGCCGGCACCGCGGATCAGGACCCGACTCGCCCCGAAGTCGGCGATCCATGCCGGTTCTACGTCCGGATCGCCGTAGACGACCCATTTCTGCTCGCCGATCTGCCGGGTGCCGTTCGCGTAACGGGTGTCCGCGATATGCCGAGCCAATACCTCCTCGGCGGCATTGCTCTGGCTGAGCTGCATATAGGTGCCCCGAGGCGTGATGTAGCCGATGGTACTCACCGTGCCGCCGCCCGCCTCGGTGATGGTGTCACGGCTGCCGGAGTTCGGCGACCAGTCGGCGGGCAGTCGCGGTTCCCGAATGGGAAACGACAGATTCTCGGCGTCCGAGCGCAGCGCGGCTGCGGCGTCGAAGCTGGGGATCGGTCCTTGGGTGGGACCGCCGGCGGAGAAGCTGCACTGGCTGGCCGCACCGGCGAAGACCACGGCGATCAGCACCAACGGGATCAGCGAGAGCAGCAGGTCCCGATAGTCGTTCATGATGCGTGGCTTTTGATACGACACGCCTCAAGTATCCACTCGGTCGCGGCGCGAGCGGTTCCGCCCCCGGTACCGGCGTACCAGGTGTGCGCCGGGATACATCGCGACGATGAGACAATTGTCCGGTACGCACGACGCCAAGGAGGCACCCCCCAATGACGGCATCATCGACCGCACCGAGCCGCCGCGAGGCACCCGATCGCAACCTCGCGCTCGAACTGGTCCGGGTGACCGAGGCGGGCGCCATGGCAGCCGGTCGCTGGGTGGGACGCGGCGACAAAGAAGGCGGCGACGGCGCCGCGGTCGACGCCATGCGGCAGTTGGTCAGCTCGGTGTCCATGCGCGGCATCGTGGTGATCGGTGAGGGCGAGAAGGACGAGGCGCCCATGCTGTACAACGGCGAACTCGTCGGAGATGGCACCGGCCCCGAGGTCGATTTCGCGGTGGACCCTATCGACGGCACCACGCTCATGTCGAAGGGCTCGCCGGGCGCCATCTCGGTGCTCGCCGTGGCCGAACGTGGCGCCATGTTCGACCCGTCGGCAGTGTTCTACATGCACAAGATCGCCGTGGGCCCCGAGGTCGCCGATGTCATCGACATCACCATCCCGATCGGTGAGAACATCCGCCGCGTGGCCAAGGCCAAGAAGGCCTCGGTATCCGATCTCACCGTGTGCATCCTGGACCGCCCGCGGCATGCCGAACTGATCCACCAGGTGCGGGAGGCGGGGGCGCGTATCCGCCTGATCAGCGACGGCGATGTGGCCGGCGCCATCGCGGCCGCCCGACCGGACTCCGGCACCGACATCCTGGTGGGCATCGGCGGCACCCCGGAGGGCATCATCGCGGCGGCGGCGATGCGGTGTATGGGTGGTGCGCTGCAGGGCAAGCTGGCGCCCAAGGACGATGAGGAACGGCAGAAGGCAATCGACGCCGGCCACGATCTCGATCGGGTGCTGTTCACCGAGGACCTGGTCTCCGGGGAGAACGTCTTCTTCTGCGCCACCGGTGTCACCGACGGCGATCTGTTGCGCGGTGTGCGCTATTTCGGTGGCGGCGCGTCCACGCAGTCCATCGTGATGCGGTCGAAGTCGGGCACGGTGCGCATGATCGACGCCTACCACCGGCTGACCAAGCTGCGGGAATACTCCTCGGTCGATTTCCACGGCGACGAGCACGCCGCGCCGCCCCTGCCCTGATCCGTTCCGCTCTCGCGACACCCGGCCGCCGAATTCGCCTATCCGGCAAATTTCTGGCATAAGGTTCGATGCAGGTATTTCCGTGACAAGATCCACGTAAACCCCTATTCGGCAGCATCGTGGCGACTCCCCCGGATGCGCCGCGGTGCTGCCGCCACGCATCGGCCAGGCGGTGAACCCGAGCTGTATCCCTCATCGCGCCGGCCATTTCGCGAGAGGACGGACAATGGAACACTTCGTTCGACGTTCGGCCGGATTGACCATCGCGCTCGCCGCAGCGGGCCTGCTCGTAGCCGGATGCGGCGATGACGATTCCTCGGTATCGGATGCCGTGGGCTCATTGACCTCGGCTGTTCTGCCCGGCGGCACCACCGCCGAGAGCAGCCCGGCCGAGGGCTCGCCCACGGAAACCACCGGAGCCGAGGGGACGGCCACCGGTACCGCCACCCCCGGGGCCGAAGCCGGCGAGACCAAGGTCCGTACACCCGATGGTTCGGAGATCAGCGTCGCCGGCACGATCTACCAGAAGTACGACGAGGCCGGCGGCCCCTCCGGCCCTCTCGGGCTACCGGAGGGTCCCGAGGAGACCGCCCCCAACGGCGGCCGCTATCAGGACTTCGAGGGCGGCACCATCTTCTCCAGCGATGAAACCGGCAGCCATATCGTCTGGGGAGATATTCGGGAGGAGTGGGAGCGCAGCGGCGGCGCCGAGGGCCCGCTCGGTTTCCCGACCTCCGACGAGGAGGACACCCCCGAGGGCAAGAAGAGCGAATTCCAGGGTGGGACCATCACGTGGAACTCCACGGACCGCTCCACCACGGTTACCGAGAAGTAGCAGCTCACCTCGATCCATGATGGTGGGAGTCGATCGGCCACCACCCACGGCCCGCCGACTCCCACCTCGGACGAACACCGGCTAGGTTGTGGGGGTGCAAACTCTCTTGACCGACCGTGAACTGTTGGAATCGCTCGCGGTCGAGGTGGAAACCGCCTTGCGGCGCCACATCGACGCGGCCGTCGAATGGCAGCCGCACGACTACGTCCCCTGGGACGACGGCCGCAATTTCGCCTTCCTCGGTGGCAGCGACTGGGAACCCGAACAGTCCGAACTGAGCGAGGTCGCCAAACTGGCGCTCACCGTGAGCGTGCTGATCGCCGACAACCTGCCCTCCTACCACCGGGAACTGGGCAAGCACCTGCGCACCGGCCCCTGGTGGCGCTGGGTGGGCCGGTGGACCGCCGAGGAGAACCGGCACGCCATCCTGCTCCGCAACTACCTCATGGTCACCCGCGCGGTGGACCCGGTGGAGCTGGAACGGCGGCGCATGGCGGAGATGACCGCCGGTTTCCGTCGGGAACCGCTGCATCTGCTGGATATCCTGGCCACCGCTGCCTTCGAGGAGAAGGCAGCGGCCGTCCGGCATCGCAATACCGCGGCCCTGGGAGAAAACCCGCTGGTCACCTCGATCGGTGAGCGACTCGCAGCCGATGACGAACTCCAGGCACGCTTCTTCACCGAGGTCATCGGCGCCGCCTTCGAGCAGGTGCCGGATCAGACCATGCGCGCCGTCGCCGACCGGGTCGCCGCCTTCCGGGTTCCCTCCTTCACCCTGCCCGATGGGCGCAGCACCGATCAGGCCCTGGCCGAGGCCGGTATCTACGATCCGGCCCGACAGGGCGAACTGGTGTTCGCCCCGCTATTGGCCGAATGGAATGTGTTCACCCGCACCGACCTGGGCGAACTCGGCGAGGCAGCCCGCGCCGAACTCGGCGGGCTCGCGGGTTGATCGAGCCCGTGTGTCCGGCGGCTCGGTGACAACCGGGGCGTCCCCGATCGCGTCATCACCCGGTATGGCGCGATCAGGGGTCAGTCCTGATCTTCGACCCGGGTCATGGACAGCACATCGAGGCGTCGGTCGAGCTCTTCCTCGGTGAGCCGGTCGGAGATCAGCCCCCGATCGATCACCGTCTGCCGGATGGTCTTCTTCTCCCGCAAGGCCTCCTTGGCGACCGCCGCGGCCTCCTCGTAGCCGATGGCAGAATTCAGCGGCGTCACAATGGACGGCGACGATTCGGCCAGGATGCGCAGCCGTTCGGTCTCCGCGACCAGTCCGCGAATACACCGGTCGGCGAACAGTCGCGAAACCGCGGCCAGCAGTCGGATGGATTCGAGCACATTGCGCGCCATCATTGGGATGTAGACGTTCAACTCGAAATGCCCACCGGCCCCGGCGAAGGCGACGGCCGCATCGTTGCCGACCACCTGCGCGGCGACCTGGGTAACCGCCTCGGGCAGTACCGGGTTCACCTTGCCCGGCATGATGGAGCTGCCCGGCTGGAGATCCGGCAGTCGCAGCTCGGCCAGTCCGGTCGACGGACCCGACCCCATCAACCGGATATCGTTGGCTATCTTGGTCAGGCTCACCGCCACGGTGCGCAATGCGCCCGATACCTCGACCAGACCATCGCGCGCCGCCTGCGCCTCGAAATGATTCTGGGCCTCACGCAGCGCGTCCAGACCGGTGATCCGCACCAACTCCGCGACGACCCGCGCCCCGAAATCCGCCGGAGCGTTGAGACCGGTTCCCACCGCGGTACCGCCGATGGGAAGTTCCCCCAACCGCGGCAGGGTCGCCATGAGACGTTCCATACCGGCGGCGACCTGCCGGGTATAGCCGCCGAACTCCTGGCCGAGGGTCACCGGCACCGCGTCCATCAGATGGGTGCGACCGGATTTCACCACCGTGCGCCATTCCACCGATTTGTCCAACAACGCCAACCGTAAATGTTCCAGTGCGGGAACGAGTTCGGTGATAACCCCCTCGGTGGCGGCCAGATGGGTGGCCGTGGGGAAAGTGTCGTTGGACGACTGCGACATGTTCACATCGTCGTTGGGATGCACGGTGACGCCATTGGCCGCGGCGATCGAGGCGATCACCTCGTTGGCGTTCATATTCGAGCTGGTGCCCGAACCGGTCTGGAAGACATCGATCGGGAACTGGTCGTCGTGGCGGCCTTCGGCGATCTCGTTCGCCGCGGCGATGATCGCGTTCGCCTTGTCCTCGGCCAGTAATCCCAGATCGCGATTGACCGTGGCACAGGCGGCCTTGAGCAGACCGAGCGCCCGGATCTGGGCGCGTTCCAACCCACGTCCGCTGATGGGGAAGTTCTCCACCGCCCGCTGTGTCTGGGCCCGCCACAGCGCGTGCACGGGAACGCGAACCTCGCCCATGGTGTCGTGTTCGATGCGGTACTGCGTTTCCTCCATGACTCGACCCTAATGGCGTTACCGGGCCCCGGCCCGCCGACAGACCGCGCGACCCACCGACTCCGATGCGGGAGCCGAGGTTCTTGCGAGTCGGATGCATCGACAATGCTCTTCAGCTGCCCGCGTGTCCGAAACCGGGGTTCACGATGGGGTCGCCGACATGAACCGACAGAATCCTCCCCTGCGCGTCGAGGATGATGTCGCGCGGCCATGCGCGGTAGATGGTGTCACCGGAAAGTCCACCGGGCGCCAGAATCTCGGACTCGTTGTAGGAGTCGGGTGCGTATCGGCCGTAACGTGCCTGGGCATCATGGAAGGTGGCGCCGACGTCGATACCGTAGGGATGGTAGACCTCGTGCATGTAGTGGCGCTGGCGGTAGGTACCGCTGAATAAATCCTCCTCCAGGTCGCCCTTGGCCACCAGGTTCTCGATATCGGTGTGATCGACACGACCGTTCTTGACGCGGTCCAGCAGGAAACTCCGCCCCACGGTGTGCTCCGGGCTCATACTCAGCGAAACGAACCCACTCCCATGGGGCAAGCCGCCGGTATGGGCGCTGACATTGAGGTCGTTCGGATTCTTCGGATGAAAGCCACTTTCGAACAACTCCGGCCCGCGCTGGTCCATCCGGTACAGCGCGTGCTCGGGTCGGAGAAAAGCGCCTCCGGCCCATCGATCACGCCAGACCGGCACCAAACCGTCTCCTTCGTAGTTGACGACTATCCGTCTCAGGTCGATCGGCACCGCCGCATCCGACAGCGCTCCCGAAGGTGGACGGCGCGTGAGATGCGCGGGAAGTTCGTCGTCGGGGCACCCAGGACGGAAATAGTCCGCATATTTGTGTTGGTAGTCGTTGCCCAACTGGCCGGTCCGACCATTGAGCACGTCGTCGAGAAAAGCCCGATTCACCGGGTGCCCGGCCTGCCATGGGGCGTTCCCGCCGTTGTCGAGGCCGGACCCCTGTACGAACAAGGCGGCATCCCGGGAGCTCCCCGCACTCTGTTCGGCAGTCTGTTTCAGCTCGTGGGAGGTTGCGCGCGGAACCGTCTCGCCTGCCGCACCCGCCTTCCGGAACGCTTCGAGCGCACGTGTAACGACTACTCTACGAAACCATCCGCTGACCATTCGACACCCACATCCGAGACGAGGCGACACCGGTTCCCATCGCAAAGCGATTCGACCCGCCGCAAAGCGATTCGACCCGCATTACCGCACGGTGATGTAGCCCCCGCACTCGTCGTTCCCACCCGATCTTGTTCCCACCCGATCCCGCTCCCGCTCGACACGCTAGCACCCGAGGTGTCCATCTTCATAACGAAAATCGGCTCCTCGATGGTCGGCACCGGTCGATCCGGCGCCGACCAAGGCCCGTGTTCCTTTCACCATCGGTCCAGGCTGTTGGAGACACCGCTCCGAGGCCGAGCAACTCGCTGACCCGATATGCCGAGATCTCCTTGCTCGTCAACGCGCCGGGAGCGTGTACGAATGGAGGTCCGGTCACATTTTTCGCCATTGCCGGGGTTCGAAGACGTTCAATTCCCCATCGTCGGAAAGAAACAGCCGAACCGTGGTGGAGCTACGCATGCCCCGGCCCCGAATATCACCGGAGAATCCCACCCCGGTGGTGGGCCTACGCGCCCGCATGGCCAACTCGGCTTCGCTCGGCCGATAGTTCCGTTTCCGCTCGGAAACCACCCGCATCGGATGCGGTGTCATCGTGGGATGCGGTGTCATCGTGGTGCGCGGCCGATCGCAGATGATCGACCAGAGAAGGCCGAGCGGCCCACCACGGACCGGATGCCGTGGTGGGCCGCTCGGTTGTCGATCAGACGTTGGGGCCGTATTCCTCCAGCATCTCCGTGACCAATGCAGCGATCGGCGAGCGTTCGCTACGGGTCAGGGTGATATGGGCGAACAAGGGATGACCCTTGAGTTTCTCGATTACCGCGGCGACACCGTCGTGCCTGCCGACACGCAGATTGTCCCGCTGGGCCACATCGTGGGTGAGCACCACCCGGGACCCGGTGCCCAATCGGCTGAGAACCGTGAGCAGCACATTGCGTTCCAACGACTGCGCCTCGTCGACGATGACGAAGGAGTCGTGCAGGGAGCGGCCCCGGATGTGGGTGAGCGGCAGCACCTCCAGCATGTCGCGGCTGAGCACTTCTTCCATCACTTCCCGACTGGCCAGCCCGTCGAGGGTGTCGAAGACGGCCTGCGCCCACGGCCCCATCTTCTCGCTCTCGGTGCCGGGCAGATAACCCAGCTCTTGGCCGCCGACGGCATACAGCGGCCGGAAAACCACCACTTTCCGCTGGGTGCGGCGTTCCAATACCGCTTCCAGCCCGGCGGTCAGGGCGAGCGCGGATTTACCGGTGCCCGCGCGACCGCCCATGGACACGATGCCGACACTTTCGTCGAGCAGTAGATCCAATGCGATCCGTTGCTCGGCGGAGCGCCCGTGCAACCCGAATGCCTCTCGCTCCCGGACGAGTTGTACCCGCTTGTCCGGCGTCACCCGCCCCAAAGCACTGGAGGTGGGGCCCAACAGACGAATACCGGTGTGGCACGGCAGCTCTCGCGCTTCGTCCAGATCGATCACCGATTCGCTGTAGAGCTCATCGATGCGATTGGAGGCCACGTCGATTTCGGTCATACCGGTCCAGCCGGAGGTCACCACGTCCTGGGCGTGATATTCCTCGGCCCGCAGACCCACCGAACTCGCCTTGACCCGCAATGGGATGTCCTTCGACACCAATACCACCTCCTGGCCTTCGGCCGCGAGGTTGAGCGCGCAGGCCAGGATGCGGGAATCGTTGGTCTCGGTGCGGAAGCCCACCGGTAGCACCGCCGGATCGGTGTGGTTCAACTCCACGTGCAATGTGCCGCCTTCGGTGCCGATCGGCAACGGCTGATCCAGCCGTCCGTGCTGCACCCGCAGGTCGTCGAGCATGCGCAACGCTTCCCTGGCGAACCAGCCGAGCTCGTGATGATGACGTTTGCCTTCGAGTTCGCTGATGACCACCAGCGGCAGCACCACACGGTGCTCACCGAATCGGGTCACCGACCAGGGGTCCGATAACAGAACCGAGGTGTCGACAACGAAGGTCTTGAGGCCTTTCTCGAGGGAGCGAGCGGTCGCCGTGGGAGCGGATACGGAGCGTGCAGCAGTCACGGTAGGCTCCTATCGTCTGCGCGGCACCCACACAGACAGTCTCGCTGGGCCGGTCGGTCCTGATGGTGTCGACGGAAACGTCAGCCACCACGAGGGCCGGGTGCCGGCCCCCTCGTACTGAGTTGCTCAGTCACGGTCAGGACCTCCCGAACGGGCCACACCGACGCAGCCCGCCACATCGAAACTACCTGTGTTTGGGTGCGACGCGCCCGGAGACGGGAAACCATATCGGTGAATTCGTCGTTAACGCCGCGACGTCGACCGACGTTTCCGCTGATCAGCAGCTTTATCGGCCAGCGACCGCCACGGTGTGAACTGGCGACATTTCAGCGAAGGTTTCCCGCCTCCTCGCCGCGCAACAGATCGAGCAACACCGGCACATGACTTCGCTCCGGCTCCCGTGTCGCCGTCAGCAGGGTCACCGGCGGATCGTTCGCCGCGAGGTCTTGCAACCGCTCCAGCTCCTCCCGCGCCGGGGAACCGGACAACTCATCGGCATACCGTTGGACGAACACCCCGCGCCGGCCGTCCGGGTCCGCGTGGAACCAGCGCCGCAGCTCGGTGGACGGTGCGATCTCCTTCGCCCATTCCTCGATCCGGGCCTCGGACTTCGTCAGCCCTCGTGGCCACAACCGATCGACCAGTACCCGATGCCCATCGTCCGGGCCGGGTTCGTCGTAGACACGTTTCGTCCGGAAGCCGGGCGGCGGTGCGAGCTTCTCATCACCCATGAATCCATAGCAGCACAACATCAATCGAGCGTGCCAGTACCGCCCGGCGGCGCTTCCGCCTCGACTTGCAGCCGAAAGCCCCTGGACACCACGCCCGTGCGGATTAGAGTCACGCTATGGGCGGCAACGCGGAGCTCGAGAAACTCTCCTCCAAGGAACTGCACGATCGGGCGGTCAAACAGGCCGTGCGCCACGCCGACATCAAGTTCCTCTGGGAACTCCTCACCCGGATCCCCGCCGCGGAGGCGACCGCGGGGCGGGTGGGCGATAGCGAAGCCGATATCAAATGGGTCGTCCCGCTCATAGACGACTACATCCACGCCGGTGACGGAGAGCTGGCGGACGCGCTGCGCCCGTTCTACCTCGACTACCTGACCGGCCGCTCCTGAACCATGGTCCGGCCCACGACCGGCGGGCCGGACATCCCGCGCGCTCGGAACCGGGCCGGTACTCGCTCATACGTCGAGCTCGGCCCCGGTGGGCGGGGGCGGCACCGCTTCCAACGCGGCGAGCTCGTCGTCGGTGAGCAGCCGGGAACGGATGAGAAACCGGACACCTTCGGGCGCCTCCAATGAGAACCCGCTACCCCGCCCGGGCACCACATCCACCGTGAGGTGGGTGTGTTTCCAGTACTCGTACTGGTCGGCACTCATCCAGAACGGGGTATCGGCGTCGACCCGCCCCAACAGCACGTCCGAGGCGCCCACCCGGAGCTCACCGCGCGGATAGCACATGGGCGAACTGCCATCGCAGCACCCACCGGACTGGTGGAACATCAACGGCCCGTGCCGCTCGATCAGCTCCCGCAGCAACCGCGCCGCCGCTTCGGTGAGCTCCACCCGGTTCGGCCCGGAGGACGGTGGCGGTGGCGGTGGCGGTGGCGGTGGCGGTGGCGATATCAGAAGAAACCCAGCTTCTGGGGCGAGTAGCTGACCAGCAGGTTCTTGGTCTGCTGATAGTGGTCGAGCATCTTGGCGTGGTTCTCCCGACCGATACCGGACTTCTTGTATCCACCGAAGGCCGCGTGCGCCGGGTAGGCGTGGTAGCAGTTGGTCCACACCCGGCCCGCCTTGATCCCCCGACCCAGCCGGTAGGCGGTATTGGCGTCTCTGGTCCAGACACCGGCGCCGAGCCCGTAGAGGGTGTCGTTGGCGATTTCGAGCGCCTCTTCCGGGGTGTCGAACCTGGTCACCGCGACGACCGGACCGAAGATCTCCTCCTGGAAGATCCGCATATCGTTGCTGCCGTAGAACACGGTGGGCTGGATGTAGTAGCCGTTGGGGAACTCCTCCACCTTGCGGGGACCACCGCCGGTGAGGACCTCGGCGCCTTCCTTTCGACCGATGTCGATATAGGACAGGATCTTCTCGTATTGATCGTTACTGGCCTGTGCGCCGATCATGGTCGCCTCGTCGAGCGGATTACCGCCCTTGATGGCTTCGGTTCGCGCGATACAGCGGGCCATGAACTCGTCGTAGATGGACGAGTGGACGAGCGCACGCGACGGGCAGGTGCACACCTCGCCCTGATTCAGGGCGAACATCACGAAACCTTCGACCGCCTTGTCGAGGAACTCGTCGTCGGCGGCCATCACATCGGGCAGGAAGATATTCGGGCTCTTACCGCCCAATTCCAGGGTGACCGGAATGATGTTCTCACTGGCGTACTGCATGATCAGCCGCCCAGTAGTGGTCTCACCGGTGAAGGCCACCTTGGCCACCCGGGGACTCGACGCCAATGGTTTACCGGCTTCCACCCCGAACCCGTTGACCACGTTCAGCACGCCCGGTGGCAGCAGATCGGCGATCAGCTCCACCACCTTCATGATGGAGGCCGGGGTTTGTTCGGCGGGTTTGAGCACCACCGCATTACCGGCCGCCAGCGCGGGGGCCAGTTTCCAGGCGGCCATCAGGATGGGGAAATTCCACGGGATTATCTGGCCGACCACGCCGAGGGGTTCGTGGAAGTGGTAGGCGACGGTATCGGAGTCGATTTCGCTGATCCCGCCCTCCCGGGCGCGGATGGCACCGGCGAAGTAGCGGAAATGATCGACGGCCGACGGTAGATCGGCGGCCTTGGTCTCCCGGACCGGTTTGCCGTTCTCCCAGGCCTCGGCCACCGCCAGGGCTTCGAGGTTCCCCTCGATCCGATCGGCGATCCGGTTGAGGATATTGGCGCGCTCGGCGACCGAGGTGGCGCCCCAAGCGTCGGCGGCGGCATGCGCGGCGTCCAGGGCCAGATCGATATCGGCGGCCGAGGAACGGGCCACCTCACAGAATTTCTCCCCGTCGATCGGGGACGGATTGTCGAAATAGCGGCCTTCGACCGGAGCGATCCATTCGCCGCCGATGAAGTTGTCGTATCGGGCGGCGTAGCTCACGATACTGCCGTCGGCTCCGGGCTTTGCATAGGTCATAGCGCATGCTCCTGGCGAATCGAAGACTGATGCCCACTCTCCATGATGGTGATGCAGATCACTTCGATAATGCCCCACCGGAGTGTTCCCCGAAGAAGAACGCCCGATCGTCCGGCAAACGGCGCGGACACGCCGCCATATCACCGACGCAGCGCCGCCCGAGCCAATCCGACCACCGCGCCGCGCAGGAAGTTCTCCCAGCTGAAATGGTCGTGCCACAGGATGATTCGGCCGTCTCGCAGTTCGAAGGTGCCGGCGACCCAGAAGGAGATCCGAACCGGCCCCACGCGCAGGATGTCGGTTCGGTCGGTGAGTACGACATCACCTCGAGCGGCGATATGGTGCATTTCGGCGGCGAATCCGAACTGGTCTCGGTTGAGACCGCGCAGCAGTTTGGCGACCCGGTCGCAACCACGCACATCCGGCAGCGAGGTGTTCTTCCAGACGATATCCGGGTGCACCAACTCCAGCGCCTCGGAGACCGCCCCCGATTCCAAGGCGTCGAAGAATTCGCGCACCGTGGTGATCGCATCCTGATCCACGTCTTTTTCGGTCATTCACCGAGGGTAGGTCGATTGCGGCCGTTGCGACCGCCGGACGGCCGAGATTCCCGACGATCGATGAGCGCCGCCAATCCGTCGAGAACTCGATCGATGCCGAAATGCAGCGCGTCGTCCCGTTCCGAACCACCGGTGGACTGTTCCCGCATGACCGCGGTCACCCGGGGATAGCGGTCTCCGGCAATGGCCATCACCTCCGCCATCTGCTCGATCAGACCCTCCTCCAGCCCATCGACACTGCCGACCCCCGCCTGTTGCACCAGGCTCCGCACATGACCATTGAGCACGACGACGGCATCCAACTGCTCCGGTCCGGTGAGGGGCGTCGCGGCCAGCACCCCGAGCGCCGCCTCCAACCATCCGAGCTCGTGCGGCCCCATGGGGCGGACACCGGTGGACAGTTCCAACGTCCACGGGTGGGCGCGGTAGCGCCGGAAGATCTCCTCGGCCCAGGCGCGCAGACCGGCCCGCCACGGCTCCTCGCGGGGAAGCGTTTGCACCGCGGTCAGATCCGGAGGCGCTCCCATCGCCGCCTCCAGCATCAGCGCGGCGAGTTCGGCCTTGCCGGGGATATAGCGGTACAGCGACATCTTGGTGTAGCCGAGGCGTTCGGCGACCCGCTGCATCGACACCCCGCCCATACCTTCCGCGTCGGCCAGCTCGATGGCCGCACCGACGATGACCTCCGTCGACAGGGAGGGTTTCGGACCGCGGCGCGGCGGCCGTCCGGTACCCCACAACAACTCGACAACGCTCGGCGCCGGCATCTCGGGCCCCTTCCGAAAATATGTTGACACTGAAACTGTGTCTACCATACGCTATTCCGCGTCCACCGGAAACAGATACCGGTGGACGCAATTTCTCGAATGGAGTGACCATGCGCAACCAGACCGTCCTGATCTCCGGTGCGAGCATTGCCGGCCCCGCCCTCGCCTACTGGCTGAACCGCTACGGGTTCGATGTCACCGTCGTGGAACGCGCGCCCGCGCTCCGCCCCGGCGGTCAAGCCGTCGATTTCAAAGGGGAAACCCACCTCACGGTGCTGGAACGCATGGGCATACTCGATGCGGTCCGGGCCCGACAGACCGGTGGTGCCGATGTGGTGTTCGTGGACGAGACGGGTAAGCGGCGCGCGAGCCTGTCCGGCGACTTCACCGGCGGGGATATCGAGATCCTGCGCGGCGACCTGGCCGAGATCCTCTACGCCCGAACCGCCGAGAACTGCGCCTACATCTTCGGCGATTCGATCAGTGGCCTCACCGAGACGGACGAAGGCGTCCGGGTCGAGTTCGAACAGGGACCGGCTCGCACCTTCGACCTCGTCTTCGGCGCCGACGGTATCCACTCCCGGGTTCGCGCACTGGCCTTCGGACCAGAGCGAGAATTCGTTCGGCACCGCGGTTACTACTACTGCATCACCGGCTCACAACCGCGAGCCCGGCAGACGGACGGCCCCGCCCGCGCGGTCTCCTACGCATACAACGCCCCCGGCCGACTCGCGGTCGCCGGCGGCCCCAAGGCCGAGCAGATGTACATGTTCGCCGCGCCCGAACTCTCCTACGCCCGCGACGACGAAGCCGAGCAGCGACGCATCCTCACCGAGGCCTTCGCCGGTGTCGGCTGGAAGGTACCGGAGATGCTCGCCGAGATGGCGCATCACGAGGACTTCTATCTGGACGCCCTGGCCCAGGTCCGAATGCGCACCTATGTCCGCGGACGAGTGGCGCTGATCGGCGACGCGGCGTACGGGAACACCCTGGCCGGGTTCGGAACCGGACTGGCGATCGTGGGCGCCTACGTCCTCGCCGGCGAACTCGCCGTCGCCGGCGGCGATCACACCGTCGCCTTCGCCCGCTACGACGCGATCATGCGTGACTACGCCGCGCTCGCGGGCAACAGCAACCCCGGACGCTTCCTCACTCCCAAAACCCGCTACGGCATCCGCCTGCGCGACCGGTTCCTCGGCTCCCGCCTTTTCGGCCTGATGGAGCGGTATGCGGCGGACGCCAAGAACAATATCGACCTGCGCGACTATCCGACTCTGCTCGCGGGCGGTATCGACAGCACGCCCACCCAACGGTAACGCCCTCGCGGTGGCCACCGCTCACAGAAGACCATGCCTGTTGTCGACACCGCTCGAACGGGCCGAAGCGGCGTCGACAACAGAACGAGATATGCCGCAGGACCGGACTCAGCCGAGCAGGTTCCAGTCTTCTAGGCCCTGGTACAGCGGGAAATCGCTCGCCAACTTGCGCACCCGGGCCCGCAACGCGTCCAGGTCGGCGCCACCGGCCAGTGCGGTCGCGATGATATCGGCGACCTCGGTGAACTCGGCGTCTCCGAAACCGCGGGTGGCCAGTGCGGCGGTACCGATCCGCAGACCGGAGGTCACCATCGGCGGACGCGGATCGAACGGAACGGCATTGCGATTCACCGTGATTCCGATCTCGTGCAGCAGATCCTCGGCCTGCTGACCGTCGAGTTCGGAGTTGCGCAGGTCCACCAGCACCAGATGCACATCGGTACCGCCGGTGAGCACCGTAATGCCCTTGCCCGCCACATCGGAGCCGGTGAGACGCTCGGCGAGGATCTTCGCGCCGGAGAGGGTGCGCCGCTGCCGTTCGGCGAACTCGGCGCTGCCGGCGATCTTGAACGCCACCGCCTTGGCCGCGATGACATGCATGAGCGGACCGCCCTGCTGGCCCGGGAACACCGAGCTGTTGAGCTTCTTGGCGTAATCCTGCTTGGCCAGGATCAGACCGGAACGCGGACCACCGAGGGTCTTGTGCACCGTCGAGGACACCACATCGGCGTACGGCACCGGCGATGGATGCAACCCGGCCGCGACCAGTCCCGCGAAATGCGCCATATCCACCCACAGGTAGGCGCCCACCTCGTCGGCGATCTCGCGGAACGCCGCGAAGTCCTGATGCCGCGGATAGGCCGACCACCCGGCCACGATCACCTTCGGGCGCGCCTGCAGGGCGGTTTTGCGGACCTCGTCCATATCGATCCGGTGGTCTTCCTTGGAGACCCCGTACGAGTGCACCTCGTACAGCTTGCCGGAGAAGTTCAGCCGCATCCCGTGGGTGAGGTGACCGCCGTGGGCCAGATCCAGCCCCAACAGCCGGTCGCCCGGATCCATCAGCGCCATCAGCACCGCCGCATTGGCCTGTGCCCCCGAATGCGGCTGGACATTGGCGAACTCCGCGCCGAACAGCTCCTTGGCGCGTTCTCGGGCGAGGGTCTCGACGACATCGACGTGCTCGCAACCGCCGTAGTAACGCCGACCCGGGTAGCCCTCGGCGTACTTGTTGGTGAGTACGCTGCCCTGCGCCTGTAGCACCGCCCGCGGAACGAAGTTCTCCGAGGCGATCATCTCCAGGGTGTCGCGCTCGCGGGCGAGCTCTCCTGCCAGCGCGGCAGCGACCTCGGGGTCGAGTTCACCGAGAGACTGGGTATTGACAGAGGCGGTCGTCTGCGTCACCCGGCCAGTCTATGAGCCCCGGATGAACGGGCCGGCATCGGGTTCGACCGGTTTCGCGCCATGGAGAGACACATCACACGGCGCGGTCCCCATGGCGTCGGTCGGCCCGGCACCGCCTCCCAACCGACCGACGGAACACACCGTTTCGGCGACGTCGCGCGGCCGTCAGCACATGGCGCGGACGGCGCCCGGGGTGAGCGGCTCGTCGAGCAATCGACGGAACCGCTCCGCGCGGTCGTCGGCGTCGACGGCCCGATCCAGCCATCCGCCGAGCAGCCGATAACCCTCCACATAGGTGCTGATGTAGGCGCGCCACAGCGGAGACGACAGGAAACGCAACGACTGACGGGCCCGTTCGAGGGAGGTCAGGCTCCACCGCTGTAGAAACCCCACCACCTCGTCGGGGTCCCGGCCCTGGTCGTGCAGCATCAATGCGGCGTCCTGGCGCACACTCAGCAGCTGCGCCGACGCCTCCGACAGCCGCTCCGCGCGTTCCCCGTCGAATCGCAGCCCCAGGTCGGCATAGATCTCCTGCGCCCACACCCCCCAGCCCGGACCGACGATCGAACGCAGCGCCAGATCCGCCAAGCCCTCCGCCATCAGACACTGCGGCGTGTTGACGAGGAACAATGTCTGCTCGACCTGCCCCGCCGCCACCAGCCCGGCCTCCTTGCGGCAGTGCTCGGTGTGATGACCCGGGTACGCCTCGTGCGCGATCAACCGCGGCAGATTCGCCATGTACTGGCGCAGATCGGAGTTGATCGCCACCGTGGAGCGGTAGTTGCCCTGGTAGTAGTTGAACCCGGACCAGGGCTTGTCGCCGACCACCTCATAGGTGACGTGCTCGTGGTCCGGCAGCGGATACCGAGCCCGCACCAGCTCCCGCAGCGCGCCGGAAAACGCCTCCACACAGGCCGACAACCGTTCCGGCGGTATCTCGTCGGCGCGGCGATGCGCCGCCATCCGTTCGGCCAACGACCCGTCGCCGGCAAGCACCTCGTCCATCTTGCGGTGTGCGTCCCGGTAGTCGTCGGGATCACCGATGCCGATCTCGACATCGAAATAGGCGCGGACCTCGTCCACGAAACCGATCTCGTCACCGGCGAACTTGCGCGCCGAGCACTCCAGGGCCCGCAGATGCACATCCAGGAACTCGGTCCGTTCCGGGGACAGTCCGGCGGAGGGCAATTCCGACCGCAGCACCGTCGCCCGACGGGCCAACTCACGCGGGTCGGGCGCGGGCGCGTTCTCCACCTCGCGACGCAACCGCGGATCACCGGTGTAGGCATCGACGAAACCCTCTTCGAGACGGTCGAAGGCCAGGCCGAGCCGTAGGTATTCGATTACGAGGGGGTGCGCGTCCATGAAGCGGAGTCTATGTATTCGGCGGCGGCGCGGGCCGAGCCACGGGGGCTTCCCTCGGAGGAACGAGGTGTCCGAGAAAGTGATGCCGATACCCCTCCAACGCTCGAACCCCGGTGGCGCGCTCGGCCGGGCAGAGGCCTGCGGAACCGGATTCGCAGGTGTGGGAGCAGGCCGGAGTGGATATGGAAGATGGAGGTGGACGAGCGTTCCGGACACGCCGGAGAGGTGGTGGAGATTACGGGTGACCAGCGGATAATGGACCCCCTTTTACAGGCGAATCCGTCCAAGGCGCAGAATTCAGCCATGAGGGCACAGACGGACCGCATCTCACAACAACGGCACGGCCACTGTGCATGTTCGGCGGAGCGGAGCGCTGGGTAAATGGCAAAAGCGAACGAGCCGAGTCCGTATGTGGAATTCGATCGGAAACAGTGGCGCACGCTGCGCAAATCGACCCCCTTGGTACTCACCGAAGAAGAACTGATCGGCCTGCGCGGCCTGGGTGAGCAGATCGATCTGGAAGAGGTCGCCGAGGTCTACCTTCCCCTCGCCCGACTCATTCATCTACAGGTCGCCGCGAAACAGCGATTGTTCGCCGCGACCGCCACCTTCCTGGGCGAAACCCACCCCGACAAGCAGGTCCCCTTCGTGATCGGGGTGGCGGGCAGCGTGGCGGTCGGCAAATCCACCACAGCGCGCGTCCTGCAGGCGCTATTGGCCCGGTGGGACCACCATCCGCGCGTGGATCTGGTCACCACCGACGGATTCCTCTATCCCACGGCCGAACTCACCCGACGCGGCATCATGCACCGCAAGGGTTTTCCGGAAAGCTACGACCGACGCAAACTGCTGCGTTTCGTCACCGAGGTGAAATCGGGCGCACCGGAGGTGTGTGCGCCGGTGTATTCACATATCTCCTACGATATCGTTCCCGGCGAATTCCACTGTGTGCGCCAGCCGGATATCCTCATCGTCGAGGGACTGAACGTGTTGCAGACCGGTCCCCGGCTGATGGTGTCGGACCTGTTCGACTTCTCCATCTATGTCGACGCTCGTATCGAGGATATCGAGAACTGGTACGTGCAAAGGTTTCTCAGCCTGCGCAAAACCGGATTTGCCGACCCCAAGGCCCATTTCCATCACTACGCCAGATTCACCGATTCCGAGGCGACATCGGCAGCCAAGGACATCTGGAACTCGACCAACCGTCCCAATCTGGTGGAAAACATTCTCCCCACCCGCCCCCGCGCCACACTGGTCCTCCGCAAGGATTCCGATCACAGCATCAACAGGATTCGACTCCGCAAACTCTGAGCGATACCCGCCCCGGGTGACCGAGACCGTTCCGCCTTCTCGGACACCCACCGCGACAATCGGGCCCCTACCGAACCCGAACCGGCCGAAAGCAGGTCACACAGCAACAACGCCCGCGAGGTAGATCCCGGGCGACCGGTCCCGGTCGCCACCTTCTCGGACACTCACTTCGATGGTCGGACCCCACCCGGCTCCGGGCAGAGGACAGCCGGCATCACATCGACACAGCGGAGGGGAAGACCCGCACCGCTGTGGCCGGCCGGCTCAGGTGCCGTACCGGCGGTGGCGCGCGGCGTAATCGCGCAGGGCCCGTAGGAAATCGACCCGCCGAAATTCCGGCCAATACGCCTCGGTGAACCAGATCTCGGAGTAGGCGCTCTGCCAGAGCAGGAAGCCGGAGAGTCGTTGTTCGCCGGAAGTGCGGATGACCAGGTCCGGGTCCGGCTGTCCGGAGGTGTAGAGGTGCTGGTCGATCGCGTTCACGGTAATCGACTGGACCAGGTCTTCCCCGGTCTCACCGGCCGCGATTTCCTGGCGGACCAGTTTGCGCACCGCATCGGCGATCTCTTGGCGTCCGCCGTAACCGACGGCCACATTGACGTGGGTTCCGGTGCGTCCGGTGGTGCGTTCGGCCGCGGTGCGTAGCCGTTTGGCGACCAGCTCCGGCAATCCGTCCAGCGAGCCGACGATGCGCATACTCCAGTTCTGTTCGGGCGCCGACAGTTCTTCGACCACGTCGGTGATGACCTCGAACAGCGTTTCCACTTCCTCGGGAGCACGCCGCAGGTTCTCGGTGGACAACAGGTAGACGGTGACGAGTTCGATACCTTCGGCCTCGCACCAGCTCACCAGTTCGGCGATCTTCAACGCCCCGACCCGGTGCCCGTGGTTGACGTCCGTGAATCCGTTCTCCCTGGCCCAGCGCCGATTGCCGTCGCAGATCACCGCGACGTGCCGGGGATGCTGCTTGCCCACCAGCTGCTTGGCCAGCCGGGCCTCGTATATGCGATACGGAAGACTGCGCACCCGACTACGAAATTCCACGACGTCCAACAGTACGCCCTGTCGGCGTTGGGTCCTCGGTTGCGGCGGGTACCGGTACAGTAGGCACTCCGAGAAACCTACGGAAGCGTAGGTTACCGATGGGTTAATCAGGAGGTATGCCGTGTCCGACCCGGCAACCGATGCCACACACGACGATGTCATCGGTCCCAACCCGGCCGAGTCATTGGCCGCGCTGGTCAAACCACGAATGCGCGGCTGGATCCACACCTGGGCGACCGGGGTCGCCGCCCTGGCCGTCGTCGCCTTGGTCATCGCCGCCGCCGGTGTGTCGACCACCGCGATATGGGCAACCCTCGTCTACGGACTCACCGTCTGCGCGCTGTTCGGCACCAGCGCCGTCTACCACCGGGTGACCTGGTCCACCACTCGGGCCCGTATCCGGATGAAACGTCTGGACCACTCGATGATCTTCTTGTTCATCGCCGGCAGCTACACACCGTTCGCGCTGCTGGGCCTACCCGAACGCACCGGACGCATCCTGCTCACCGTGGTGTGGGCGGGCGCATTGGCGGGCGTGGCATTGAAACTGCTGTGGCCGATGGCGCCGCGCTGGGTGGGCGTCCCACTGTATCTGCTGCTCGGCTGGGCGATCGTGCCGGTGATAGGACAACTGCTCGACGCGGCGGGAGCCCTGCCGGTGTTGCTCCTGTTGATCGGCGGACTCGCCTACAGCGCAGGCGCCGTTCTCTACGCCACCCGGTGGCCGAACCCCTGGCCCACGGTGTTCGGGCACCACGAGTTCTTCCACGCCGCGACCGTGCTCGCCGCCCTGGCCCACTACATCGCCGTATGGTTGGTGCTGCTGCGCTGAGCGCGGCAACCGCTCTATGCTGCTCGATCGTGTTCTTTCTCACCGTCGCCGGCGGTAGTCGGGCGCCCGACCACGACCAGGTGCCCACCCGATCGGAGTGGCATCGATGTTCTCCCCACCGATGTTCTCCCGACCGATGACCTCCCGACCGATGACCTCCCGACTGGTGGTCCGGGCACTGCGGGCGCCCTGGGGGCTGGCGGCAATGGTCGTCACGGGCAACCTCGCCGGTCTGGTGGTCATCGTCATGCAGTTGTGGCTGAGCGGGTTCACCGCCCGCCTCGGCCCCGACAATCTGAACGACCTGATCCTGGTGTCCATCTACCCGGTGATCGGATTCCTCATCGGCGTCGGACTGGCCATCCGGGACCGAATCGTCTACTTCGGTTGGCTCGACCAGACCCGCCGCCCGACGCCGCGGGAGGCCCGACGGCTGCTGCGGCTGCCCATCGCCATCACCTTCCGAGCCATGGCGTTGTGGCTTCCGGGGGTCGTTCTGTCCGCTCTGCTCCTGGCGCGCATCACTCCCGAAAACGATCTCCTCGTCATGGGGGCCATGTTCACCATCGGTGGGCTGGAGACAGCGGGGCTGACCTATCTGATCGTCGACCGGATGATCCAACCGGCGATTCCACTCGTGGCCGCGGTGCTCGGCCCCACCATGCACTGGAGTTCCACCGTATTCGTGCGCGTGGTGCTGGCCTGGGCGTTGGCCGGCGCCATGCCGCTGAGCGCGCTGATCGTCGTCCTCGCCGATCCGGTGACGCACACCCCGGACCGCATTCGCACGGGTATCTATGTCGCCGTGCTCGGTCTCGTGGTGGGCGCCCTGGCCACCGCCACCCTGGCCCGGGCGGTGGCCGTGCCGCTACGCACACTCCATCTGGCGCTGGATCGGATAACCCGGGGCGAACTGGATGTACGGGTACCGGTGGGCAGCGCCAACGAGATCGGGCGTCTGGAGCACTCGGTCAACGAACTGGCCGCCACGCTGCGGGAACGGCTGCGGATGCGGGATATGTTCGGCCGCCACGTCGGAGACGAGGTCGCCGAGCGGGCACTGGCCGGCGGGGCCGACCTGGTCGGCGATGTGCGCGAGGTGACCGCCCTGTTCGTGGATGTCACCGGTTCGGTGGCGATCTCCACCGGATTACCGCCACAGGAGTTCGTCGCCAAACTCAACCGGCTCATGTCCATCGTGGTGGCCGCGACCGAGGAGAACGACGGACTGGTCAACAAGTTCGAAGGCGACGCGGCACTGTGCATCTTCGGCGCGCCCATCGCGCTACCCGATAACGCCACCCCCGCCCTCCGGGCGGCGCGCAGGATTCGCGACGAGGTTTTCGCGGGCGGTGAACTCGACATCGGTATCGGGGTGGCCCGCGGTCGGGTGTTCGCCGGTGATGTGGGCACCGACACCCGACGCGAATACACCGTTATAGGCGACGCGGTCAATGCCGCGGCCCGCCTCACCGACCGCGCCAAGCAGGTTCCGCGCCGCATTCTGGTGAGTCAGAGCGTCATCGATGCCGCGGAGCCGGGCGAGCAGGCCAGATGGACGCCCTACGGGAACGTCGAGCTCCGTGGAATGGCCGAGCCCATCCCGTCCTGGAGCGATATCGAACCCGATCCACGACCGAACGAACGGGCGGCTCGGTAGCGCCGCGCCACGGCGACCCACCCGCGCTCAGCGTCCCTGCGCCAGGCGCGACCGCAGGTCGGTCACCGTGGTCACGGGCAGATCGCACACCGAACCGCGACAGACATAGGCCGCCGGACCCCCGTCCACCGGCCGGCGCTCGGCGAGCAGCGGTACCGCGTCGGGCTCGCCCGCCACGATAACCGTGCCACCGGGCGCATGGGCATGCGCGGCCACGAGTAGTTCACCGGCCCGGCTCCGGGCGGAGTCGGCGCCGGACGGGACCGCCACGGCGATCTGGAGTGGGCCCTGCAGGGCCGCTTCGGCCACGGTGAGCCACTGCCCCGCCGAACGGGGAGCTCGGGCCAACACCACCGCCCCACGGGCCAATGTGTGATCCGCGAGCTCGCGATAGCGCCCGGCCCGCGCGGGATCGGCGACGGCGGAGGCGGTCAGCAGCGCTTCGGCGAGTGCCGAGACGCCGGCGGGGGTGGCTCCGTCGATGGGATCCCGGGGACGGGCGACCAAGGTCTCGGCGTCGTCGGCGGTGTCGAACCAACTGCCCGAAGCATCCGGATCGGCGAAATGGGTGATGGCGGCGTCCAACAGTCGCAATCCACGCTCGAGCCACATCACCGAGCCGGTGGCCTGATGCAGGGCGAGTAGGCCGGTGGTCAACCAGGCGTAATCCTCGAGAATGCCGGGAGCTGCTCCGGCCGCCCCACCCAGCGACGCGCGCCGCACCCGGTCGTCGACGATATGCTCGGCCAACAGGAATTCCGCGCAGCGGATCGCCGCGGACAACCAATCCTCGCGGCCGTGGGCGAGGGCGGCCTCGGTGAGCGCGGTGATCGCCATACCGTTCCAGGCGGTGACCACCTTGTCGTCGCGTTCGGGCTGCGGCCGACGGTCCCGGGCCGCACGTAGGGCGGTGCGGACCCGTTCGAACCGTTCGCGGTCGTCGGGATCGGTGTATCGGGTGAGCACCGAACTGCCCTGTTCGAAATTCCCCCCGGTGGTGACGCCGAAGACCTCCGCCGCCCACGTGCCGTCGAGGGGGCCGAGTTCGGCGGTCAGTTCGGCGGGGGTCCAGACATAGGTGGCGCCCTCGACCCCGGGCAGGCCGGGCTCCAGATGGGTATCGGCATCCAGGGCGGAGGCGAAACCACCGTGCTCGGTTCCCAGATCGTCGAGCAGGAACTCCACGATCTCCCGGGTGACCCGCGACGACAGCGAATCCCGCGCCGGGTCGAGCCGGGCCAGATGCGCATAGGCGCGCAGTAGTTGGGCATTGTCGTAGAGCATTTTCTCGAAGTGCGGCACCACCCAGGCGGCATCCACCGAGTAACGGGCGAAACCACCGCGCAACTGGTCGTAGATACCGCCGCGGGCCATGGCCTCGGCCGTATGCTCCACCGCCGCCCGCACGGCCGGGTTCGCGGTGCGCTCCCAATGTCGCAGCAGGCCTTCCATCAGGGCCGACGGCGGGAACTTGGGCGCTCCCCGGAAACCACCGTGCTCGTCGTCGATATCCCGCAGCACCGCCGCGACGGCGTGATCGAGCAGTTCGGGCGTGAGGGTCAGATCCGTTTCCGGTAGCCCGCCGGCCTGTTCCCGCAGCGCGGCGGAGACCTGCCCGGCGGCCCGGTCCACCTCGTCGCGACGAGTGCGCCAGGTATCGGCGACCGCCGTGAGCAACTGGGTGAACGACGGCATACCCCCGCGCGGCGCCTTCGGGTAGTAGGTGCCGCAGTAGAACGGTTCACCGTCGGGGGTGAGGAAGCAGGTCATCGGCCAGCCGCCCTGACCGGTCATGGCGACAGTGGCGTTCATGTACACCGCATCCAGGTCGGGGCGTTCCTCCCGGTCCACCTTGACACAGACGAAGTTGTCGTTCATCAGCGCCGCGGTCGCCTCGTCCTCGAACGACTCGTGCGCCATCACATGGCACCAATGGCAGCTCGCGTAGCCGATCGACAGCAGAATCGGCACGTCCCGGGCGGCCGCCTCGGCCAATGCCTCGGCGTCCCACTCCCGCCAATGAACGGGATTATCGGCATGCTGGCGCAGATACGGCGATGTCGCGCTGCCCAAACGGTTCACTCTGCCAGCCTCCCACACCCGGCGGATGAGATACACGGTCTGCCCGAACCCCCGTCCGGGACGGCCGTGATGGGACTACCCGCTCTGGTGAGGATATGCGGCCCGGGTGAGAATTGTGTGTGCCATCGTCCCTGGTCGGGTCTGCCGTGGTCGGAATATTGTTACAGGCCGGCCTCAAATCCGGCGTCACCTGTCCGGTGATAACAACAGGCAGGAGAGCGCGATGAGTCAACGGCCGGCGATCAACCTGGACGAACTTCGCGCACTCGTCACGAACCTGGAACGCCTGATCGCCGAAGCCACCCGGGCCGCCGCTGGTCTGAAGGCCGCCATCGCGACCGCGGAAGCGGCGCATTCCGACGCCGCCCCCGAGACCGGCCGCGCCGAGCCATCGCAACCGACCGCCACCGATCTCGGCCCCGCGACAGCGGCGCCGTCGCGATGCTCTCCCGCGGGACGCAAGCCGGGACCGACACCGTGGTCTCGGCGAAAAGCGGGGGCTCGCCCTGTTGTACGGCCACAGCCGCAACCGGCCGAGGCATCGGCCCGACCGGCGGCGATCGCCGTGTCGGGTACGCAGCCATCCGTACCACCGGTATCACCGCCCGCCCGGCAACTCCCCAGGCCGGCCATGCCACCCACGGTTGTTCCACCACCCACCGTCGTTCCTCGGATACCGTCGGTCACCACATTGCGCGCGGACCACATCACCCCCGAGCCGGCAACGCCGGAGAACACGGGACCTGCGACCGCTCCACCACACCCCGCCAAGCCTCGCGCGAACAACTCCGCGCCCGAAGCGGCAATACCCGAGGCCTTGGGACCAACGACCCACCTCCGAGTCGAGCCATCGCCCGAGCTACCCACCAAGTCAGCGGCCGAACCACCAGTCAAGTCACCGGCCCCGTCACCCGCCGAACCACCGGCCGTGCCACCCGCCAAGTCGTCGGCCGAACCACCAGTCAAGTCACCAGACCTGTCATCCGCCGAACCGCCAACGGAACCAACGGCCGTGCAGCCGATCGAACCGCCGGTCGTGTTATCAACCGCGTTACCGGCCGGACCTCCGACCACCGCGACAAACCGCTCCACCCCCGACAACACACCTCGGGAAACACCCCGACCACAACCCGTCCCGCCCACCACGGAGGTGCCCGTGGTGTCGCCCCTCGTTCCTCGGCAATCCTTCCCACCCATGTCGAAGCCCGTTGTCCCCGCCGAGATACCGGAATCCACCGCCCTCCGCTCGGACCACACCGCACCAGAACCGACGACACCCGAGGACCCGGGACCAACGATCCACCCCCGAGTCGAGCCATCGCCCGAGCCGCCGATCGCGTCACCGGCCGAACCACCGATCGAACTACCGGTCGAACCGCCGACCACCGCGACAAAGCCTCCCACCGCCGATGACACACCCCGGGAAACACCCCGATCACAACCTCTCGCTCCGGCCCTGGAGATACCACGTCCCCGTACCGATATCGGCGGATCCGAGCCGATCCGGTCAGCGACCGACCGGCATGAGGAGCCCACACCTCGACGGACCGAGGGCGCGCCTCACCCGATCGCCGCGGAGATGAGCACGCGGCACGGGGTGCAGATCGTCGGTTTCGAGGAGACCGGTATCGAGACGGATGTCGTACGAGAGATCGCCGCCGCCATCGACGACCTGCTCCCGAAGTATCCGATCGCGCTGTGCGGTATCGAGATCACCGCCGTGCCTGCACGCGGCGGGCGAGGAGCGCCCCCCGCGGCACCGCGAGTAGGAGTCGAGTCGATCTGGTTGGTCCTCGACAGAGCCTCATTCGCCCCACCGGAGCGCACGGATGATAGTGCGTTACCACGGAAATGGCTGCGCAGAAACCGCGGCACCGATCGAGTGGTGTACACGGCGGTTGTTCGGGAATACGGTCGCGCCCTCGAGATAGCGGGTAATTTCCGAGCACGCCAGGAGGCCCAGCGGCTGCTGATCGCCGAATCCCTGCATGCCGGTGGGGGGCTCACCTTCAGTCCGTTGGATCCGGTGGGGGCGCTGCTCGATGCCTTCGCCGAGGTCGAGCTGCGGGGAGACCGAGCCGGAAAACTGGCGAAGACCCTGCATGAGATCCTCGTGAAAATGTCCCGTCCCGAGTCCAGCGATGTTCCGGCCTGACAACGGACCCATCGATGCCGGGGCGAATCGCGGCCCGACCTTCTCGAGCGGACGCCGTCCGGTGGGGATACGTCCGGGCAACGGGCCATCCACCGCCGACCCGTGCGGTTCGACACCGTCGGGCCCGGTTTTACAGTGGATCGGTGATCAGGACCGCTGCCCTCGCCCATATCCGTGATCGCCGCCTGATCCAAACCCGCTCGGTCGGTAAATCGGTCTTCTACATGGCCGGCGGCAAGATCGATCCCGGTGAGACACCGGTGCAGGCACTGCACCGCGAGATACGGGAGGAACTCGGTGTCGGTGTCACCGCAATCGATGAACTCGGCGTCTTCCACGCCGAGGCCTACGGACATACGGCCGGAACCCGGCTGCATATGACCTGTTTCCTCGCCGATCTCACCGGCGAACCCCGGGCCACCGGCGAAATCGCCGAACTGCGCTATTTCACCGGCGGCGAATACGCGGCCATGCCCGAGGTCGCCCCCGGCTCACTGCTGGTGTTCCGGCGACTGCACGAGCTCGGCCTGATCGACTGGTGACGGTGGCGCGCCACTAACTCGAACCGCGTGACTCCTTCTCCGCGGCATCGTCCGACTTCGAGGTCTGCGCCTCCCGGCGGGTGATCCCGTGTTCGGTGCCCTCGTCGGCCTCCTGGTCCGGTTCCGGGTGTTCCGGCTCGAAGGTCTCCGGCAGATTCTTCAGATGCCGGTTCATCGAGCGGACCAGCAGGAAGGTGCCGGCCAGCAACAGCAATACGATGATCAGGCCCAGCGGGGAGGCCTTGCCGAATTCCGGGCCGGTGGGGGTTCCGGGTGTCTGGGCCAGCCAGAGCAGCCGAACGGATGACTCGTACATCAGCGGTGTTCGTCCTCGATACCGGCGAATAGATCCGATTCCGGAATGGCGGTGTGTACCCGGGTCCGGGCCAACTCGAACTCCTCGGTCGGCCACACCCGCTGCTGTATCTCCATCGGGATGGCGAAGAAGGCACCGTTCGGATCGATCTGGGTGGCGTGTGCTCGCAGCGCCTCGTCCCGCTGCGGGAAGTACTTGGCGCATTCGACCTGGGTGGTCACCCGCGCCATGATGTCGCCGCGCTCGATGGCGTATTTACGCGACCGGTCCAACCACTCCTGCAGGGGGAAGGGTTCGCCCAAGCGCTCGTACTCCTCGGCGAACACCTCCAGGCGACGCAGGATGAAGCCGTGGTCGTAGTACAGCTTGAGCGGCGTCCACGGCTCACCGGCGTCGGGGAAGCGCTCCGGGTCACCCGCGGCCTCGAACGCCGCCATCGACACCTCATGGCAGCGGATATGGTCGGGGTGCGGGTAGCCGCCGGTTTCGTCGTAGGTGGTTATGACGTGCGGTTTGAACTCGCGCACCACCCGGACCAGCGCCTCGGTGGCCTCCTCCAGCGGCACCAACGCGAAGCAGCCCTCCGGTAGCGGGGGCGGCGGGTCACCTTCCGGCAGCCCGGAGTCGACGAAGCCCAGCCAGGTATGGCGCACCCCCAGTACGGCGGCCGCGGCGGCCATCTCCTCGCGCCGGATCTCGTGGATTCGTTCGAGGACGCCGGGGGTGTCCATGGCCGGATTGAGGATGCTGCCGCGTTCGCCACCGGTCAGCGTGACGACCAGGACCTCATGCCCCTCATCGGCGTATCGAGCGGTGGTCGCGGCCCCTTTGCTGGATTCGTCATCGGGGTGGGCGTGCACCGCCATGAGGCGAAGGCCACTCACTTCTCGTTCACCATCGCTCTCCGTCGCGGGTGTCTGGACTTCGTTACCTATAGTTCCATCCGGATGGATCCTGTTCCGACCTACCCCCCGGGAGCAACCACTCATGACCGAGCCCACGCCGGAAACCGCTCGGGCGAATAGCGGCGATACCGCCCCCGAGTCGTCCGGACCAGCGGGCGGTTCCGACGCGCGGGCCCGGTATGCCGACCGGTACGGCACCGCCACGCGCGCACCGGGCTCCCGACGGCTGCTCGCGCTCTTGATGGGTGTCGTGGTGGTGGCGGCGGGTATCGGGGTCGCATATCTGGGCTGGACGAAGTTCGGGCCGGAGGAGATCGGCTCCGAGCAGCTCGGCTACACCGTGCTCGACGATTCGACCATTCGGGTCCGGATCAAGGTCACCCGCGCCGATCCGTCGAAGGCGGTGGTGTGTGTGCTGCGGGCGATGGATCAGGATGTCGCGGAAGTGGGACGGCGCGAGGTGTTGATCCAGCCGTCCGAACACGGCACGGTGGAGGTGACTTCCGTCATCAAAACCACCGCCCGGCCGTCCACAGGCACGATCTACACCTGCACCGATAAGGTGCCCGCGTACCTGCGTACCGAGTGAATCGACCCGCCACGCCGTGGTGAGCGGCCGAGAAAATATCTCCGACCTGCATCTTTGTGATTCATGTTAAAATGGCCTGACGCACGGTTCCGGGGCCCGGAGCCGTGTTTGCTGCATTGGCGGTCAGCGCGGTCGGGTGCGGGTCGGCGAGATGTCCCGGACCCAGACCTGTCGGGGGTCACAGAACTTCCCAGGATCGTTCTGACCGTCGGCTGATGCCTGTCCACCCCCTGTGGGGCATTGCCGCAGTAACCAGGGAATCCCGGCTCGCCGGGGACAACTACTAGGGAGTGATCGAGATGACTGAGACGCACGTGACCTGGCTGACCCCGGAGTCGCACGACAGGCTCAAGAGCGAACTCGACGCGCTCATCGCCAATCGTCCGGTCATCGCCGCCGAGATCAACGAACGCCGCGAAGAGGGCGACCTCAAGGAAAACGGCGGCTACCACGCGGCTCGGGAGGAGCAGGGCCAGCAGGAGGCCCGGATCCGCCAGCTGCAGGAGCTGTTGAACAACGCCAAGGTCGGCGAGCCACCCACTCAGTCGGGCGTCGCCCTGCCCGGCTCGGTGGTGAAGGTCTACTACGACGGTGACGAAACCGACACCGAGACCTTCCTCATCGCCACCCGCGAGGAGGGCCTCGGGAATTCCGACCTGGAGACCTACTCGCCCAACTCTCCACTCGGCGGCGCGCTCATCAACGCCAAGGTCGGTGAGACCCGGGAATACACCCTGCCCAATGGCAACACCATGAAGGTGACGTTGGTCAGTGCGGAGCCCTACCACAGCTGATACCCCTACCCCGGAACGCGGACGGCCGCATCCGATCGATCGGATGCGGCCGTCTTCCGTCATGCGTTTTCCTCCGGATACCTCAGCGCAGGGCCTGTTCGAGATCGGCGAGCAGATCGCCGATGTCCTCGATACCGACCGACAAGCGCACCAGATCGGCGGGCACCTCCAGATCGGAACCCGCGGTGGACGCGTGTGTCATGGCGGCCGGGTGTTCGATCAGCGATTCCACCCCACCCAATGATTCGGCGAGGGTGAACACCGTGGTGCGGGAGCACAGATCGCGGGCGGCGTCCGGGCCACCGGCCAGCCGCACCGAAATCATGCCGCCGAACCGGCGCATCTGCTTATCGGCGATGGCATGCCCCGGATGTTCGGGCAGACCCGGGTAGATCACCTGGGCGATCGCCGGCTGCCGGGACAGGAAGTCGGCCAGTGTCTCGGCATTGTCGCAGTGCCGGTCCATGCGCAGCCCCAGCGTCTTGGTGCCGCGCAGGGTGAGGAAGGCGTCGAACGGGCCGGGTACCGCACCGGCGCCGTTCTGCAGGAAGGCGAAGGCGCTGTCGAGTTCGGCGTCGTCGGTGACGAGCGCGCCGCCGATCACATCGGAATGACCGCCCAGGTATTTGGTGGTCGAATGCACCACCACATCGGCGCCGAGCAGCAGTGGCTGCTGCAGGTACGGGGTGGCGAAGGTGTTGTCGACGACCAGCTTGGCGCCCGAGGTATGCGCGATATCGGCCAACGCCGGGATATCACCGATGCTCAGTAGCGGGTTGGTGGGTGACTCGACCCAGATCAGCTTGGTGTTCGGTCGTATGGCGGCGCGCATGGCGTCGATGTCGTAGACCGGTGCGGGTGAATGCTCGATACCCCACTGGGTGAACACCTTGTCGATCAGCCGGAACGTGCCGCCATAGGCGTCGTTCGGGATGACGATGTGATCACCGGGCCGCAGCATGGCCCGCAGCGCGCAGTCGCTCGCCGCCATACCGGAGGCGAACGCACGAGCGTAACGACCGGATTCGAGGGCGGCGAGATTGGCCTCCAACGCCGTCCGCGTGGGGTTACCGGTTCGGCCGTATTCGTACCCCTCCCGCAAACCACCGACACCATCCTGGGCGAAGGTGGAGCTGGCATAGATGGGCACGTTCACCGCGCCGGTCCGGGGATCGGGATCATAGCCCGCATGCACGGCCCTGGTAGTGAATCCGAGCTCGCTCATGAGCTCAGCCTAATGGACGCGATGAACGGACCTCTCGCCGCCGGCCCACACCCGGCCGACGGCCGGTCGCAAACCGGTCGCAAACCGGTCATGAAGGCGCGAAAGGCGTGGCGCCGCACCACGGTTCGTCCCGGAATGTCTGCACTCGGCCGAACAACGGACGGAAAAGGACCGCTGCGGGCGGATCGTCGGGGCGCACCGTTCACCGCATGTGACGCGGATCGCCGTAGTGTCGGCCGTACTGGTTGCCGTAATCGCCGTACTGGGGGTATTCCCCGCCGCTCACCGTTGGCGGGTGGTACTCGCCGACGGTCCACGGTTCGCGGTGGTCACCCGGGACGGATGGGTCCCACCGGTCCGGCTCCCATTGCTCCCGATCCCATTGATCTCGGCTGTGCGCACCCGTTCGTTGCCGTTCCCCGCGCTCCTCGCGTCCCCGTCGGTACGCCTCGGCCTGCCCCCGCAGGGCGGGCAGCCGATCTTCGAAACCGTTGAGCCAGCCCTCCCAGCGCCGCTGCATGGGCTGCACCAAACCGCCCCCCACCCCCACGACGAGGATGCCGCCGATGGTGGCCAGGACCGAGATCAGCACCGGGGTGGTGACCGTGGTGGCGATACCGATCTGGTTCAGGGCGGCGATGATGCCGAGGGCCCAGACGAATACCGACGCAATCCGCCCGATGAACACGCCGTAATCCAGGCCGCCGAGCATATCGCCCACCACTTCCCCGACCGCGTGGGCGATCGCACCGGCGACCACGATGATCGCGATGGCGACCGCGGCCCTGGGTAGCCAGGCGACGACACCATCGATCAGGTTGGCGACCGGATTCGGTCCGAAGACACCGAAGGCCAGCTGTAGGGCGATCAGCGTAATCGCGTAGAACGTCAGTTTCGCCGGCAGGTCGGAGGCTTTGTAGCGGCTCTTGGTGAGTATCCGTTTCACCCCGCCACGATCGGCGAGGCGATCGAAACCTACCCGCGCCAATACCGTGCCGACAATCTTCGCGGCCATGCGGGCGACGAGCCAGCCGACCAGCAGGATGACCAGGAATCCGACGAGCTCGGGCACGAACGTCGCGACCGCGCTCCAGGCGTCGGAAAACCCTTGCCGGAAATCAATGGCCAAACTGGGTGTGTACACCGTTTCTGTAGCCCTTCCTTCGCTCCCCGACCGGCTGGCACATTTGCCACTGCCGCTTTCAGGGCCGTTATACACGGTCGGATCAGCCAAAATGGCGGATTGCGAAAGAATTGCCGATGACGGTTGCCGATCGGTCGCTTGATCTCCATCGAGATCCGAGGGGAAATCCGAGCGCCGATCGCAACCGCGCGAAACGGTGGGCCGCTGCTACCGGCGGGCGGCGCCGGTGCTGAGGAAGCCGAGCAGATCGTGCCGGGTGATCACACCCACCGGTTTACCGTCCTCGACCACCATCAACGCATCGGTCTCCGACAGCGCCTTGGTGGCCGCCGAGATGGGCTCGCCTGCGCCGATCAGAGGAAACGCCGGACTCATGTGATCGTTCACCGAGTCCGTCAACTGGGCCCGACCGGAGAACACGGCCGAGAGCAGATCCCGTTCGGAGACACTTCCGGCCACCTCACCGGCCATCACCGGTGGCTCGGCGCCCACCACCGGCATCTGCGAAACGCCGTACTCACGCAGAATCTCGATGGCATCCCGCAGGGTCTCCGACGGATGGGTGTGCACCAGGGCGGGCAGCTCTCCCGATTTACCGCGCAACACCTCACCGACCAACGGTTCGGAGGTCGAACCGTCGAGCCGGGTACGCAGGAAACCGTAGGAGCTCATCCACTGGTCGTTGAAGATCTTCGACAGATAGCCGCGACCGCCGTCCGGCAGCAGGACGACCACCACGGCGTCCGGATCGCGCTGGGCCACCTGCAGTGCCGCCACCACGGCCATACCGCACGAACCGCCGACCAGCAACCCCTCCTCGCGCGCCAGCCGGCGGGTCATATCGAAGGAGTCGGCGTCGGAGACGGCGATGATCTCGTCCGGTATGGAGGGGTCGTAGGCCGAAGGCCAGAAATCCTCACCCACGCCCTCGACCAGATAGGGCCGACCACTACCTCCGGAATATACCGACCCCTCCGGATCGGCACCGATGACCTGCACCTTCCCGCCGGATACCTCCTTGAGATATCGGCCCGCGCCGGTAATGGTGCCGCCGGTTCCGACCCCGGCGACGAAATGGGTGACCCTACCGTCGGTATCGCGCCAGATCTCCGGACCGGTGGTCTCGTAATGGCTGGCCGGACCCTGCGGATTGGAGTACTGGTCCGGCTTCCACGCCCCCTCGATCTCCTCGACCAACCGGTCGGAAACGCTGTAGTAGCTGTCCGGATGGTCCGGCGGCACCGCGGTCGGGCAGACCACCACCTCGGCCCCGTAGGCGCGCAGCACATTGCGCTTGTCCTCGCTGACCTTGTCGGGGCAGACGAAGACACAACGATAACCACGCCGTTGCGCGACCAATGCCAAGCCGACACCGGTATTACCCGAGGTGGGTTCGACAATGGTGCCGCCGGGCCGCAACTGTCCGGAGGCCTCGGCCGCATCGATCATCTTCACCGCAATACGGTCCTTGGAGCTACCGCCCGGGTTCAAATATTCGATCTTGGCGGCGACCAGTCCGGAACCGGCGGGGACCACCGAGTTCAATCGGACCAGGGGAGTATTGCCGATGAGGTCGACGACATGATCCGCGATGCGCATGCCTCCATCGTTGCAGAGACGTTGCCGGCGGGTGCGGTGTGGTCGCCCACATCGACCGTCCGCCGACCCGGGCGCCCCCCTGCGGCCACCACCGATCGGCCTTAGGATTGCGAAGCTATGAAATGGCCCACGCTCACTCGCGCCGCTGCGGTCCTGGCCGGCTCGGCGGTCGCGCTGATCGCCGGATCCGGTGCCCAGGCCCAGGCCGGAGCGACCACCACCGTCTCCTTCCCCGATGTTCCCACCATGGCCTACGGCGGGCTGTGCTGGACCAGCATCCGCACCTGGGCCGATACCAGTCCGGATTATCCGGGACGGGCGATTCTGAACGTCCGGGCGAACCCCCTCGGCGGTATCGGACCGGGCCGCCACCCGCTGGCGCCGCTGTGCGAGGTGCGCACCACCGTCGCTTGGCGCAATCTCGACACCGGGGCGACCGGGATCTATGAGAACACCGTGGTGACCGGCATCTACGGCAGTATTCAGTACTCGCTGTTCCAGGACACCGGTCCCGGACGGGTAGAGGTCACGGTCACCACCGATCACGCGAGCATTCCCGCCCACGGCACTTTTGTCGTCCCGGCCTGACGGCTGTCGACAGGCCGCACCCGCAACTGTTCCCCCGCGGCCGGACGCGACGTAGATTCGAGGGGATTCTACCCATGAGTAGTGCACGGGCCGGAGTTCTCGGCCCGGGCACACTCCTCGACAAAGGAGTCCTCATGCCTGAGGCCGTCATCGTCTCCTACGCTCGCTCCCCGATCGGTCGCGCCGGCAAGGGTTCTCTGGTGAGCATGCGGCCGGACGACCTCGCCGCGCAGATGGTGCGCGCCGCACTGGACAAGGTGCCCGCACTCGAGCCCAACCAGATCGACGACCTGATCCTCGGCTGCGGACAGCCCGCCGGCGAGGCCGGCTTCAACATGGCCAAGACCGTGGCCACCCAACTGGGCTACGACTATCTACCGGGCACCACCGTCAACCGCTACTGCGCCTCGTCGCTACAGACCACCCGAATGGCCTTCCACGCCATCAAGGCCGGAGAGGGCGACGTGTTCATCTCCGCGGGGGTGGAGACCGTCTCGCGCTTCCCCAAGGGCACCGCCGACGGCTGGCCCGATACCCACAACCCCATCTTCGCCGAGGCCGAAGAGCGCACCGCGACCGCGGCGCAGGGTGGTGTGGAGTGGCACGATCCGCGGGAGGACGGCAAGCTGCCCGATATCTACATCGCCATGGGACAGACCGCGGAGAATGTCGCGAGCTTCACCGGTATCTCCCGGGAGGAGCAGGACCACTGGGGAGTGCGCTCGCAGAACCGCGCCGAAGAAGCCATCAAGAACGGTTTCTTCGAACGGGAGATCACCCCGGTGACCCTGCCCGACGGCACCGTGGTCTCCACCGACGACGGGCCCCGACCGGGCACCACCTACGAGAAGGTGTCCCAGCTCAAGCCGGTGTTCCGCCCCGATGGCACAGTCACCGCCGGTAATGCCTGTCCGCTCAACGACGGCGCCGCGGCATTGGTGATCATGAGCGATGCCAAGGCCGCCGAGCTCGGCCTCACCCCGCTGGCGCGGATCGTGTCCACCGGGGTGTCGGGTCTGTCCCCGGAGATCATGGGTCTGGGGCCGATCGAGGCCGTTCGCAAGGCCCTGAAGCCGGCGAAGATGACCATCGATGACATCGATCTCTACGAGATCAACGAGGCGTTCGCGGTGCAGGTGCTCGGCTCGGCCCGGGAACTGGGCATGGACCTGGACAAGCTGAACGTCTCCGGTGGCGCCATCGCCCTGGGTCACCCGTTCGGTATGACGGGTGCGCGGATCAGCGCCACCCTCATCAACAACCTGCAGACCCACGACAAGCAGTTCGGTCTGGAAACCATGTGCGTCGGCGGCGGCCAGGGCATGGCCATGGTGCTCGAACGACTGAGCTGATCGCACGCGGAAATACCCGCAACACTCTGTCGAGACAGCGAAACGGCCCCCATCTCGAGGGATGGGGGCCGTTTCGCACGGTGGCCGGGAAAGTATCCGGAAACCGTCAGGGCTGCACTGCCGCGCCGCCGAAAAAAGCGGCGCGGGCACACGCGCTCACTCGCTCTGGAAGTAGCTCAGCAGACGCAGGATCTCGACATAGAGCCAGACCAGGGTGACGGTCAGACCGAGGGCCACACCCCAGGCGGCCTTCTCCGGCGCCTGGGCGCGGATCAGCTGGTCGGCGGCGTCGAAGTCGAGCAGGAAGCTGAACGCGGCCACCGCGATGACCACCAGGCTGAAGATGATCGCGATCGGACCACCGTCGCGCAGGCCGAAACCTCCGTCGGTGAACAGGCTCGCGATCAGATTACCGACGACGAGCACCAGAATGCCGATCATGGCGCCGACGATCATGCGCGTGAATCGGGGGGTGACCCGGATGGCGCCGGTCTTGTACACCACGAGCATGCCCGCGAACACCCCGAAGGTGCCGAGGACCGCCTGCCCGATCATGCCCGCGCCACCGACACCACCGAAGGTGACATTGGTGAACATGAGCGACAGCGCACCCACGAACGCACCCTCGGCCACCGCATAGGACAGCACCAGGGCCGGGTTGTCCATCTTGTTGCCGAAGGTGGCGACCAGGACCAGTACCAGACCGATCAGACCGCCGCCGATCACGAACAGCGGCGCCAGACCGGGGTTGGCACTGGCCAGCACGTAGGAGACGAGCGCCGAGAGAGCGAGAACACCGAGGGTGATACCGGTTTTGGTGACGATGTCATCGATGGTCAGCGACCGGATGGCCGGCACCTGCTGGTAGGGCTGCTGGTACTGCGGGTACTGCGAATGCTGATTGCCGTACTGGTACCCCATCTGGCCCGCTCCGGCCATGCCCGAACCGAAGTTGGCGTAGCCGCCTTCCTGTCTGGGGAGGTTTCTGAAAACCGGATTGCTCGTGGCGCGCAAAGCACTCATCTCCTTTGTTCAAGTCTGCACCGGATGCTACCCGCGATATCTCGGGGCAGGCCCGTCAGAAGGTCCGGTATGTCCGTTCAACGATCGGGTATCGCCAATCGGTTCCCGACCACTCTGACGAGCCGAAATCCGGTCACATCCACGCCAGGAAGCACATGAAAATCCGCATGGCAATCGTCACTGCCGCGCTGTCCACTGCCGCCCTCGCGATAACCTCCGGCACCGCGACGGCCGACCCGGTCGTCCCCGACACGATCTCCGGCACGACGGACGGCGTCGGCTACACCATCATCCGCACCGACGCGGACACCATCACCACCACGCTCGCCGGCGGGACATTCCGCCGCACGCCCGAGGGTATCGATGTCCTCACGGCCGACGGCCGGACGATCGCCCACCTCCCTCTCGTGATCGCCGTGGACGAGCGCCACGACGCCGAGATCACCCTCACAGTGGACGGCTCCACGCTCATCGCAGACGTGTCCGCGAAGGAGATCGGCACGTGGCGCATGACGTTCCCGTGGGAGCGCAGCATCGGTGCCGGCATCGGCATCGGTGGACTCACGGGCGCTCTGGTCGGTGGCTTCCTCGGCATGGTGATCGGGATCCTCACGGGCGGTCTGCTCATCCCCATGGACGCACAGCTGCACACGCGGCTTGCCATGGCGGGGGCCGACCGGCCGGATGCCGTGACCTTGGCCGATCGGGTGTGTGCGATCCTGCGCGACACCCCGACGCCGACGGGTAAGGCCGCTGCCCGCGCGTACCTCAGGGCTTCCGGGGTACAGGAAGGCTTCCAGGATGGATGGATACTCGGCACCGCGGTAGACGTGTACTGCCCGGAAATGATCGGTGCGCTCAGATGATCCCGCCGATCGACCCCATCACGACCACCGACCGCGAGGTCGCCATCATTCAGGTGGGTTTGGAGTACGCCGGCTGCGACTTCGACAATCTGCGACTTCGACAATTTGGCCGAGCAGGCGCGTACCGGTCAATGGACTTCCCTCCATGCCGAGCTGGTGTGGACGGCCATCGGTCAGTACTACCGACCCATGGAAGGATCGCCGGCGTGATCCCCTGATCCGAGGCAGGCAAGAGCTCGTAGAGGGCGCTCCGTATGGGGCGCCTTCTTCTTTTTATGCAAGCTTCTTTTTATGCAAGTCGACGTCCTCCCCGCACTGAAGGACGGGGAGGACGTCAAAGGAAGTATGATTTCGTGCCGGTGAGGAACAATCCGAACCGACTCGTGATGAAGGTGGCGACCGCGCGGGACGCGTTTGGCATCGCCGGCCGGTAATCGACCCGCAGAGCGGGCAGCCGCCCATAACCGCACGAGGACCCGCACGATGGCGGGGCCGAAGGCTGGTGGCAATCCTTGCGGATGTGCTGTCGATCAGCTCATCCGCGCGCCGACCCTTCCGGCCACACCACATCCACCGCGACCCCACGATCCCGCGCCAGCTCGACCACGCTGCCCGTGCCGCCGCGCCCCCCGTCCTTACCGTCCCACACCGCCACGAGTCGGTCCGCCGACCCCACCAGGGCCTCGTTCGCCGCCTCGTACGCTTCCTTCCCCGCATCGTCGAAATCCATCACCCGAACCTCGGCGGCGCGAGCAATCAGATCGTCGAACACCGGAGCGTGGTCCGGCTTCACCTTCGCCTCTCGATAGTTCCGAGACGGCAGCACCACCTCCAGCCGTCCCCCCACGGCCAGCACTGCCTGAGCGAACACCGAGTCCGCCCCTCGGGCGATACAACTGACACCAACAAGATCCGGGACCTCCGACAACAGGACCAGGATCTCGTCATACACCAGGGCCTTCGTCGCTTCGGTGATGTTCATGTGCCCGGTGACGGCGACCCGCATCCACTTCTCCCTATACGTTGACGAGCGGGCGCATCCTGTCTCGCAGCTCGGCCACCGCGGCGACGTTCTTCACCCGCTCTGTGCGTTTGTAGACCTTGACGGCCTTCACACGCACCCGATCGGACTGGGTGCGCTCGACCATCGTCAACGCATCATGTCCTACCCGGCATGCTTCCTCGACTCGGCCCTCGATCAAACGAGCCTCCACCAGACCGAGCCGGTCCAGGGCGGTGCTACGCAACCGGTCCGGCCGCCGCAACTCGATCGCCGCCTCGATATGCTCGGCCGCCTCCGACGCCAGCGCGGGCGTGCGCCGCGCCAACTCCAACAGCCGGCCACCGATCGTCCCCGCCAACTCCGCAGCATCGAAGTACTGCACCCAGAAAGGGTCATCCTCCGAACGGGACTCGGCGAACCGATCCTTGGCCTTATCGCACGCCCGCCGGAACGCAGATGGACGCCCCAACTGCCCGTACGCCCACGCCTCCCGCGTGTACAGCATCGCCTCCACCGTCGGCGTCATCCCACCAGCACCACGGTCCTGCGCTATCCGAATCAACTCCAACGCATCTCCAGCGCCGGCACCGCCTTCGAGGCTCAGCAGCTGCCGCGCCATCCCCGCCAGCGCGTTCGCGCAGAACGCCGGATCGTCGGCGTGGCCGGCCGCCCGCGCCGCCAGCGCATAGTACTGCTGCGCCGAAGCCTGCTGCCCGGAATCCCAGCTCATCATCGCCGCGGTCTCCGCCAACTGAGCCATCACCCCCCACAGCCGCTGCTCGACCTGCGCGGTCTGCCGCTCCCGGAGGAATTCGTTCACCTCCGCCAACTGCCCGACAACGGCCTTGCGGCGCAATCCTCCCCCGAACTGGTCGTCCCAGTCCCGGAATACTCGGGCGACATTCTCCAACTGCTCCACCTCGGCCAACCCCAAACCGGTGGGCTTGTCCGCCATAGACGGTCGATTGTCGAAGAATATCCAGCGCTCAATATTCTCCAGTAGTCCGGTCCCCACCGCGACACCCAATAGTGCCTGTGTGGCCTGACGGCGATCCAGCATCAGATCCTTCCGTGTCAATTCCGCGGTGGCGTCTACGCAGTCCACGGAATCGTCCGCGCACCAAACGGTCACCGTAGTGGAGGGGCCGGGGCCTGTTGCCGCCTCGAACCGCGCCCGCTGAGCGGGTGTAGCCCGAGCCAGCATTATGTCCATGATCTGAGCGGATTCCTCGGACAGCGTCAGCCATGAACCCCGCTGTGCCCACTTCTTGATCGTGGGTTCTTTGATGCCGGATATCTCGGCGAATTCCCTCTGAGAGATCCCCAGCGCCTTGCGGAGTTCCGTCGCCTCGGCTCCGGTCCACTTGATCTGCATACCCATTCGTGTCCTCTGATGGGAGATCCGATATCCGGACGGTATCCCACGGCATCCCCTGGGATACCGCTTTCGTCTTTCTGCGATCGATCTGTAACGCGATGGTTGACACACCACCCCGCGCCGGCTGCGCCCCCCGACTCTCCGGCGCGGGGGTGGTGCACCACCACACAACCACAACACACAACACACCGAGGTCTCCGATGACAGAGATCGGCATCGATCCCACCGCCGAGGCGCGGTCGGGCGTGTGGGCGCCGGGCTGGCCCCACGAAGCGCCAGAAGTCCCGTTCGACCGGTTCGAAGCCCACGCGGCCATGCAGGCCCACATCGACTGCGATGTCCTGTCGTGCGCCCGTAAGCGCGCCGCCTGGGCCACCCTCGTCGCTCTGGGCGCCATCGTCCCGGACGCCGGGAGATCGTCGTGACCCCCGTCGCCCCCGCCGATCAGATCAACCGGTGGCGCATGGAAAAGTGCGAGGATCGCATCCCGCCGTCCAGCATCGAGCACGCCCGGTTCGAGCTCACCTTCCACGCCGGGCACGGTTGCCAGCGGTTCCTGGACGGGCTCGCCTACTCCACGGCGGTGATGTGATGACACTCCCCCAGCGGCGCGGTCTGCCCGACCACGAGAAGGGGCGGATGTCGTTCCTGCACTACGTCCCCCACTCGGTCATCCTCCACCGGATCGTCGAACACCTGCGATCCCTGGAGAATGCGCCGGCTCCTGGACGGGAGACACGGTGAGCTACGACGACGACAAGTACCGCGGCGTGCTGATCGGCAACGACGGCAGCGTGAGTTTCCTCGGCGCCGACGGATTCCCGGTCGACCCCGCCGAGATCCTCGACGAGGAGGAGGAAGAGACCGAGTGAGAGAGTCTCTGCGGGCCAAGGCCGACCGTATCTCGGACGCACCCCGATACATCGGGCTGTCCGAGTTCGCGTCCATCACCGGCGCCGACGCCCGCTCCCTGTCACGGTGGCTGCACAACGGCTCCGTGTGGGTACCCCGCCCGGCCGTCGTCCTCGGCAAGCGCGACATATCGGGCTGGGAGCGGGAAGCCGCCGAGAAGTGGGAGCCGGGCCTGCCGGGAGTGGACCGGCCGGAGCCGGCCAAGTTCCTGAATGCGGCGCAGATGCAGGAGAAGTGGGGTGTCACCCGCGACCTGCTGTGGAAAGCGATCGTCGAGGACCACACGATCTCGATGCCCGCGATGTGGTTGGACGGCCGGCCCGGATGGCCCGCATGAGACTCCCGGCCACCAGGCCGGGTGAAAGAGGAAGGAAATCGATGACGGACACACTGCCAAAACCCGGCCCTGACGGGCCTGCCGCCGATACCAGCCTCCTGTGGAACGAGGATCCCCGGGAGGATCGCGGCGACCATTTCAGTCCGCACGGGAAGCGGCGGAATCCGCACGGCACCGTGCAGTAAAACCCGGAAAACGCCCCGCTGGTCCCAGGCTTCGGGACCAGCGGGGCGCTCTACCAGCGACACGAGGCTCGACACGCCGCAGCGTGTAATGGGCCCGATTCGAACTTCTATTGCAGATCAACGGTCCCGCCATCGGGGCGGGATCCATCATGAGGGGAATCTCTGCCATGTCCTACCCGCAGCCACCCAGACGTAAGCGCCGGATATGGCCCTGGGTCCTGATCGCGGTGGTAGTCCTGCTCTTCGGCGGGTGCTTCGCACTCGTCGGCACCGCGGCGAAGGAAGCGAGCGAGGCGATCGACTCCGCCGTCTCCTCCGCCAACCGGCCCCCGGAAGCCGCTGGTCGGCCTGCGGACAACGGCGCTCCCCCGCCGCTGGTACCCAAGCCCGAGACGGATGGCAAGGAAGTGGTGTACGAGATCATCTCCGACTCCGGGGAACTGCTGCATGTCACCTACTACGACGAGATGTCCGACCTGCAACAGGGATCCTCTGCGACCGCACCGTGGACGAAAACCGTGGTCAACACCAGCACCTACGCCATCATCGGACTGGGCGCGCAAACCACGGGCACCTCGGTCACCTGCCGGATCACCGTGGACGGCAAGGTGAAGGACGAGCAGACGGCCACCGGTAAGTACGCGGTGTATGTCGTCCCTCTGGCCACTAGTCGCATCACCGCCCCATCAGGGAACTGCGACGTCGACACGTAGTCAGCGGTGCCTATGGCCGGCCTGAAACCATCGGGGGCCGTCGGATCGATGTACAGAATCCCCATCAGGTTTGCGGTGGCCCAGAATTGGACACCGTCCCATCCCACAGCCGGGTTGGCTGAAGGGTTGGCCCGCACCACAACCGCGACTGCGGAATGTCCCGGTGTGCGCCCGTTCCATCGGACCATGGCCTCTACCATCTGGGTGTCGAAGTCGACCTCCTGGTGCCAGAACGCATAGGACATCGGCTCGCTCGGCATCCCGACACCGCACAGCTGGTTACTGGAAATGTAGAGGGTGCCTCCACCCTCGGTATTCCGATTCGACCCGAGCGAGGTCCGGTTGAAATCATCCTCGGCTACAAGCGTCGCTGTTTCCGTCGGGTTGATGACGATCGCAGCCACAATCTTTTGGAATACGCTGGCGCTCGGTGTCGCTGTATACGCGAGCGACCCGCCCGCGCTGTTGCGCTGCTCGTAGGCGATCGAGTGATTCCATGAGATCGACGCCGCCGACACATAGGTCCGGTTGTCGGTGAGCTCGGTTGCCGGCGAACTCCAGGTGGTGGTGAGCGCGGTGTTGCCGCTGATCGCCCACGCGGAGAACAGCAGTACCTCACTCTTGTCCGCGATGGGTGACACGGACGGGCTGGTGAGACCGCCTGTCGCGGCGCCGAGAGCGTATGTGTTACCTGCATCCCCCACCGGCAGCACCGGGTCGAAAGACCCAGACCGGTATGCCTGGATCGACACGACGATCGGGCGCAGAGACGAGGTCGACGTGGCGGTGACGGTGACGGACGTTTCCACGCCGCGGATGCAGTAGCCGTGGATGCAGTAGAAGAATCCGAAATGAACCCCGTTGCCGGCCGAGTCGTCACGGGCCATGATCCGAGTCCATGTTTCCACCACCTGTGGGGGTGGGGATCGAGTACGCTCCGGCCACTGTCCGGCTGATCTGCACCATCATCACCAGCAGGTCACCGGACGCCGAACCACTCGGATAGTTAAATGTCGCAGAGGTGGCGCCGTTGGTTCCCGCCGCGGCGGTGACGTTCCCATTTGCCGCCACCCGTTGCGGGAACGTGCGTACGGTGACGGTCGGGGTGAGCGCTGTGGCCGTGGCTGTGGCGGTCGGCAGGGTGATCACGGCCCCTGCAGTGATGGTGGGAGCCAGCGCTTCCGCGGTCGCGGTCGCAGTCGGGGCCGACACCTCCCCGGTCACGGTGATGGTCGGCGCCAATGCCTCCGTGACCGCTATAGCGACCGGTGGGGTGACGACCGCGACGACCGATACTGTCGGTACGAGCGCTTCCGCCACCGCCTCGGCACGCGGCAGCAGGGCTTCGCCTTCCGATGTCACCTGTATCTCCGGCGGTATCGCCTGCCCTAGCGCGAACGCATCAGACATGCGTCACCGCCGCCCCCGCAGCGATCTGCAGCAGTTCCGCAGCGGCGGTGGCGACAGCAGGCGCAGGCGCGCCACCGGCGCGGAAGGTCGGTACCACCGCCTCCGCCACCGCCGCCGCCATGGGGGACGTGAGGGTACCGCCGCCGCCGGCGACCGGAACGCGAGCGGTAGCGGTGGCGGTGGCGCGCGGCAGTTGGGTGATCGCCGGTGTCGTCCCGTCGTAGACGGGATCCTCGCCCAGATATAGGAACGGCACCGGCTCTTCCCCCAGTCGAAGGTATTTCGGTGCCGCGCGCTTGCCGAATATGGACACAGAGTCCCCTAGGAGATGGTGACTGTGCAGAGGCCGCCGGCATTCACCGTCACGCTGAAGGTCGACGAGGTGACCGGGATGTTGTCATTGAAGGTCACGTACATGATCAGCGGCCGGGTGGCGTCCGATCCGGGGGTGGCGTCGTAGATGACCAGGTGGCGGGCGGTGAATGATGCGCTTGGTCCCCATGAGAAGTCGTCGCAGTCCGGCTTCAGTGTGTTGGTGCCGCCGTCGTAGGTGATCGCGCAGCCGGTCAGTGTGACACCACCCGCGTTGTATCCGGTGCCGGTGACCTCGTTGGTGACATCGCTCTTGTACTGATGCGCGTCCTGGTCGGGGGTGTAGGACGAGGTGCACAGCATCGCCTTGCTTGTGGCGCGCACCGCAGGTCCCGTTCTTGGAGTTCGTGGCCCACGACGAACGTGGCCGTCGGTGTCGAACCGCCACTCGCCTCGCCGACCAGGGGCGAATACCGCCGCCGGTATGACGAGCCGCTGTTCGATATCCAACTGTTCTATCCAACGTATGTCACCCCGGGACAGTTCCCCGGCGTCGAGGGCAAACAGACAAAACGGACCTTACCCCCGGATGGAGTCATGTAGCCCACACACCGAACGGGTGACGGTGAACTTCCGATTACGTCCCATCACCTCGGTGCGCCCGACCATTCGCTCCACCACACCCCGATAGTTGAGATGGTTGTTGTAGACCGTCCACAGCTCACCACCCGGACGCAACACCCGCCCGGTCTCGGCGAACATCTTGATCGCCGAACCGGTGTGCACGGCCGCGCCCACATGGAACGGCGGATTGCACACCACCAGATCGGCACTGTTGTCCGCGGCGGTGGACATGGCGTCGTCCCGCACCACGGTCACCCGGTCGGTCACCCGATTGGCCGCGGCCGTCGCCGAGGCCGAGGCCACCGCCGCCGCGGACTGGTCGGTGCCGACCACCGCGATACCCGGGCGGGCCTTCGCCAACGCCACCGCCAGGATGCCCGTCCCACAACCGAGGTCGATGGCGTCGCGGGCATCGGGTTTCATCGCCCGCAGATACCGCAGCAGAAACCGGGTACCGATATCCAGGCGGGCCCCGGAGAACACAGCCCCGTGCGCGACGACATCGATACCGAACTCGCCGATCCGCTCCCGCACCGGAAACCGCACCGCACCCACCGGTTTCGGGCCACTGACCAGCAGGGCACGCGATTTCTGCCGGCCCCGGCTGGCCCGCACCTGCGAAAACGATTCGGCCAGCACATCGTTCATGGCCTTGGTCAGGTACTTGTCCCGGCCACCCGCGTACACCTGGACATCCGGCTCGGCGTAGCGGGCGATGGCATCGGCGATCTCGGCCAGACCGGTGAGCGCCCGCGGCAACCGAAGCAGCACCACCCGGGCCCCCGCGAGCAACTTCTCATCCAGTCCATGCGCGGTATACCGATCGGCCAACCCGTGGGTGCGGGCATTGCCCGCCAAGGCCAGTTCCCCGGTGAGCAGGTCCTGATGCACCCGAATGTCGTGCAGGTCGTGCGCAACGGCCGCGCCGAGGGTCAACGCGCCGTAGCCGTCACCGATCACGACGACCTCGCCGTCGCGCGCGGTCGCGAGCGATTCGGCCGCCACATCGAGGATCAGCCGGTCGGCGGCATCGGCGGCATACAGATTGGCCGCCTCCACATCCGGATACCGGCGCAACTGCCCCAGTAGCTCCTCCACATCTCGCACGTCTCAAGTGTGCTAGATCGTTGCCGCGCCGTGGTCATCGGGCCGGGTACGGTTCGTCGACGGAACCGCATGCCTCCCCGGCGGGAACCGCCACCACGAGTAACCTCTGTCACATGCGCATCAGAGGGGTAATGATCGCCGTGGCGGTCCTGGGGGCACTCACGGGCTGCGCGAGCAGCGAGTCGGCGCCGGGCCCATCCGAACCCATCGCCGTGCCCGCCTCCGACGCGGCGGCACCCACCGACGCGGGACCGAAACAGGCCGACGAATCCGCCGGTGCCGCGCTGACCGTCACCGATATCCGGATCGGTCGCCACAACGGGGTCGACCGGGTCGAGTACCTGTTGGGCGGGAGGGGCACACCGGGATGGGATGTGCGTTATATCGACCGGGCGGTTCAGGACGGTAGCGGCGCCGGCCTCGATATCGCCGGGCGCTCCATCCTCGAGGTGCGGATCACCGGATCGGCGTACCCGTTCGACAGCGGGGTCTCTCCCTATTCCGGTCCCGACCCGGCCACCGACCCCGCCACACCGGCCATCACCGGTGTCCACCGCACCACGGTGTACGAGGGTGTGACCCAATCGTTCATCGGCGTCGACGCCGATCGACCCGGTTTCTCGGTGACCACCGGCAGCGATCCCACTCGACTCGTCATCGATATCGCCACCCCGTAGCGGCCCGGTTCCCGGAGGGCGGATCGTTTCGATCGGTTATCTCTCCCGACGGAACCGCGCGAAAGCGGCTGCGACCCAGTACGGTTGTCAAGACCGACGACCTCGAATGCCCGGCACGTCGGAAGGGCGGGGCCGTCGGGTATCCGAGGGGAGGTCCCAACCGCCATGCGACGACTCGAACGCACGGGCCTGGCCGCTACCGTTGCCGCACTGGCGGTGGGTGGAGTGATCGCGGCATGTTCGAACACCGTGACCGGCACCGCGCAGGTGAACCAGGAAGAACTCGTCCTCTACACCTCCGAGGTTCGAGCTTCCTCGGCAGCGGCATCCTCTTCGCGCGCGGCGGTAATCGAACGGGCCGCCCGCAGCGCATGCCGCGCGTTCCGCGACACCAACAAGCGCTCGATCGATGCTTTCAATGCCTATATCGACGCCGGTAACTCCCGCGCCCCCGATATACCCGCCAAGGCGGCCGCGGCCACGACCGCCCTCCGCGCCGCATCGAGCAGGATCGGATCCGAGCTGACCGCTTCGGTGCCCAGCGCGGTGACGGTCGCACTGCGCGCCTATATCTCCGACAGCACCACCCTGGCGAATATGGTGGAGCGCAATGCACCCAGCGCGGAGATGAACACCCATATCGATAAATTCAACGCCACCAAGAACAGAGCGGTCCACGCATGTGACGATTACTGATATCGGTGTCGCCGTGCCGCGAATCGGGACGACTACCACGGAATTCGGATAGTCTCGCACCATGATTGATCGCCCTCGTCCCACCGTCGGCCCGGATTACCTGGTCGCCGGTAGATATCGTCTGCAGTCGAAAATCGGCGGCGGTGGTATGGGAGCGGTATGGCTCGCCCGCGATCGACTGCTCGACCGCGCCGTGGCCATCAAACAGGTGCTCTCCACCGCTGGGCTGGACCCCGCGGAAGCCGAACGCATCCGCAGCCAGATCGTGCACGAGGGACGGGTCGCGGCAAAGCTCTCCCACGAACATGCCATCGCCGTCTACGACGTCGTACTGGAGGCCGGCGAGCCGTGGCTGGTGATGGAGCATCTGCCGTCCCGCAGTGTGGCCAAGGCGCTCGGGCTGGTCGATGCCCTGCCGGTGATCGAGGTGGCCCAGATCGGCGCCCAAGTGGCCGACGCACTGGCCGCCGCGCACGCCGCGGGCATTCTGCACCGGGATATAAAACCGGGCAATATCCTCGTCGCCGATCGGGGAGACGCCATCGGTATGGCCAAGCTGAGCGATTTCGGTATTTCTCGCTCCATCGGCGATACCGGCGAAGAACCGGAGGGCGTGATCACCGGAACTCCCGCCTACCTCCCCCCGGAGGTGGCCCGCGGGGCGCGACCGACCGAGGCCAGTGACGTGTTCTCCCTTGGCGCCACCCTCTACACGGCGGTCGAGGGACAACCACCGTTCGGTTTCGACGACAACAGCGACGCCATCGTGACCCGCGCGGCCATGGCCCAGATCATTCCGCCCACCCGCAGCGGCGACCTCACCGCCGCACTACTGCACATGATGGAACCGGATCCGCGCCGCCGACCGACCATGGCCGAGGCCCGCGACGAAATCCTCGCCGCCGTATTCGGTCCCGGCACCGCCCCACAGATCATCGGCGCCCCGGTGCGCACCATGGACGGCACCATCCCGGCCTGGGCCGCCCGCAATTCGGCGCCCGGCCTGCGCAGCCCGTATTCGGTGCCGTTGCCACGCCGCGCCGTCTCGGCCCGCCCCGGTTCCACCGGTGGCTCATCGGCTCACCGTGGCGCGGGCATCCGTCCGGGCAACAGCACGACCGCGGCCGTCACCATCGGCCTGCTGATCGGCCTCGCGATCATCATCGTGATCCTGATAGCGGTGATGTAGCTCGGCCGGTCAATCGATCCGACGCCGATGCGCCCATCGGGTCAGGGCATTGCGGTTGGACTGCTGGGTTTTGCGCAGCACATTGGAGGCGTGCGTCTCCACGGTTTTCACCGAGATGAACAGGGTCTCGGCGATTTCCCGATAGGTGTAGCCGCGGGCGAGTAGACGCAATACCTCCAATTCGCGTGGGGTCAGCGAATCCAGTTCCGGATCCAAGGGAGGCTCCGGCACCGGGGATTTCCCGGTGAACGAGTCCAGAACGAAACCGGCCAGCCGCGGACTGAATACCGCGTCACCGCTTGCGACCCGCCGGATGCCGTCGGCCAGTTCCGCTCCGGAGATGGTCTTGGTGACATAACCGCGGGCACCGGCCCGGATCACCGCAATCACGTCCTCGGCGGCGTCGGAGACGCTCAGCGCCAAACAGACGGGCCCCTCCTCGATGCCATTGAGCACGGCGACTCCGCCACCGTCGGGCATATGCACATCGAGCAGAACGACATCCGGTCGGGTGGAATCGATACCGGCCACCGCCTCGGCCACCCCACCGGCCTCCCCCACCACCTCCATATCGGGTTCCCGACTCAGCTCCGCCCGCACCCCGGAACGGAACACCGCGTGGTCGTCGACGAGAAAAACCCGCACACTCACCTACTTCTCCTCACCGGACGATTCCGGACCGCGGACTCGCCGGACCCGGGCGCTTCCAACTCTGCCACCGTCACTCGCCCGCCGGCGGTTCGGGACCGGTCGCGGCGGAGCCGGCATCCGCGAGAACATCGGAGTCCCCGGTCCCTGATCCGCCTCCCTCCGAATCGTTGCGCGGCATGAGAATCCGCACCTCGGTCCCGCGTCCGGGAGTGGACCGGATCTCCACCTCACCACCGCGACGTTCCACCCGGGCGCGAATGGATTTCGCCAATCCCTGCCGATCCGGCGGCACCGCGGTTGGATCGAAACCGATACCACGGTCGCGGACGAAAACACTCACCTGGTGCGGTTCCACTTCGGCGAACAGGTCGATCTCCGTGACACCCGCGTGTTTGGCGGAATTGACCAGCGCCTCCCGCGTGGCGCCCAGAACGGCCGTGAAATGTTCCCGCGGCAACCCGGAACCGCTGTCGGTGCCGTCCATCGACACATCGCCGACGGTCACCGGAGTCACTTTCACCCCATGGTGATCCTCCACCTCGCCTGCGATGGTGCGCAGCGCCGCGGCCAGACTGGATTGGGCGGGGCCGGTGTCCTCGAACAACCATCGCCGCAGTTCCCGCTCCTGACTACGGGCCAGCCGCACCACTTCCTGTGGATCATCGGCCTGCCGCTGGATCAGGGCCAGTGTCTGCAGAACCGAATCGTGCAGATGCGAGGCGATTTCCTCCCGCTCCTCATTGCGGATACGGGCCGTGCGCTCCTCGTTGAGCGCGCGCATCATGCGCAGCCCCAACGGAACCGTCAACAGACCCGCGCCGATCAGGGTGACCACCATGGCCAGCAGCACCGATCCCAGCGCGCTCCAGTCGACCCGGGCCAGCACCACCACCACGAGACCGGCGACGACCAGCATGACACCGGCGATGATTCGCGACCAGGTCACCACGGAGGGCCGGGCGGGCGACCCCACCAGCGATCGGGGGCCATCGGTGTCGTATTCCCGCCATACCAACGCGGCGCCGACCGCCACCACGACGATCGGCGCGACCACCCGCGCCACGGTACCGCTGAGGGCCCACGACACCCCCACCGACAGGCCCACACCCAAAAGCGCCAGGCCGATCGCCTGTCGCTGTTCCTGCCCCGACGGACGTTCGTCGTCGGCACCGCCCGGCACGAAGATCCACAGCAGCCCGTAGGCGACGATGCCGGCCCCGGTCAACGCGGCCAACAGCACGAAGGCGATACGTACCTTGATGACGTCGACCCCGAGATGGTCGGCGATACCACCGGCCACCCCGCCGACGATCCGGCCCCCCGACCGTCGTACCAACCGACCGGGACCATCCACCGCCGGTTCCGTCCGGCTCCCCGAACCACCGCCACGCGAATCGAACCCACGCGAATCGAATGCCGGTACAAACGGGTACATACCCCGATCCTGACACGGGTTCCCATCCCACAGCCATGGGGAAACACCCTGAGATGCGCTCCGGAACCCACCCCATCACCGGGCACCGAGCCCGCTGCCGGCCACCGGATCCCATGCTCATACGCGACGGTTCCCCGTCCCGGCCGACCCGATCGCGGGCGCGAACCGAAACGACATAGTTCAGGGTTCCCCCCGATGTGCATTCGGCCCGATCCGGCGGACCATGAGATTCATGACCAAGACGAGCTTCGGGGATCAGCTTCGGCACATGTGGCAGACGCGGCCGACCCGATTGCCGCGACAGGGGCCGATCGCGGGAGTGGCGGCCGGGTTCGCACACCGCTATCGGGTCGACCCGGTGCTGATCCGGGTCGCGTTCGTGGTCTCGACCATCTTCGGCGGCGCCGGTATCGTCCTCTACCTCCTCGGGTGGCTGTTGTTCCCTCAGCCGGACGGCCGGCTCTCGATGGCCGACGCGCTGACCGGCAAAGGCGACGACTCACAATCCCAGGCCAAGGCGATCGCGCTGGTCGTGGCATTGGCCATTGCGGCCGGCACCCTGGGGCCGGTGGGCGCCGGGATGGGCGGCTCCGGGGTCATCGCCCTGGCACTCATGCTGGCCGGGTGGTGGATGCTGTATCTACGCAACCCGCAACCACCGCCGTTGCCGCACGATGCCGTCCCCGCGGCGGAGACGAGCACGCGGACCGGCACCGGCTATCCGGGAACGGCCTTCCCGCCCACCACCCCGGAGGCGTTCCCGTACGGCCCGTACACCCCCTACACCAAACTGCCCGACCGGTATGTCCCCGGGTCCCCCGCCCCAGGTGCCTCGACCACCGACGCCGAGGGGAACGATCTCCCCGGAAGCGCCTCTGCCCGGTCCCCACAGGAAATGTCCTCGACCGGGTCCACCGGTACGGACACCGCCCGGAGCGAAAGCGAGCCGGTCGCCGACGAAGCCGCGAAACCGAACCTCGCGAAAACCGACGCCGACCGCACCTCGTCCGATACCGCCACGGCGTCCGGCGACACCACCGTTCTCGCTGCGGACTCCGCACACTCGACGGCCATCCCCACCGACCTTCCCGGTCCCGCCGAGACCGGAGGCTCCGAGCACACGCCCCCGAGTGCCCGGATAGGTCTCGACAAGACCGACACCGTCGGCTCCGCGTCCACCACTTTCGCGGATCGGACCCCGCCGTCCTGGGATCCGCTCGGTGTCGCCCCTCTGGCCTGGGACCTGCCCGAACCCGCGCCGTCCGGTGGCCCGGTCCGGACCGCGCCACCCAAACCCCCGTCCCGGTTCACCCCCGTCGTGCTCGGTGCGGCCGTGCTCGCTGCCGCCGGCGCCGGTGCGGCGGCCGTCGCCGGTGTGGAGTGGATGACACCGGCCCGTATTGCGGCGGTGGCATTGGCGGTGATCGGAATAGGTCTGGTGATCGGCGCGTTCCGGCGGCGGGGTCACGGACTCCTGGTGGCGGCCGTCCCCGTGGCCGGATTCGTCGTCATGGCCTCGGTGGTCGGTCCGGTCGACTGGGAGGGCGCCGTCATGGGCGAACGCGACTGGGCCCCGACCACAGTTGCCGATCTACGGCCGCAATACACCGTAACCATGGGTTCGGGCACACTCGACCTGCGCGGACTGACCCTGACCGAGGACCGATCGGTCGACGTATCGGTTCAGATGGGCCAGGCACGGGTCCTACTCCCCGAGAACATGACCGTACGCACCGAATGCTCGGTGAACATGGGCGAAGCGCACTGTCCGGATGGCACCACCGGTCCCGGCGATGGCCCGATATTGAATCTGAACGTGCAGGTCCGAACCGGACAAGCGGAGGTGACCCGTGGCTGAGCCATCGCATATCGCGCCATCGCATATCGCGCCATCGCATATCGACAAGCGCCCCGCACCCCGAGACTCTCGGGGCCCGTCGTTCCCGCTGCTGACCGTCGGACTGGCGGCGCTCGCGCTGAGCATCTGGACGCTGATCGGACCGGCGGCCTGGCCCGCCGCGAGCATGATCCCCATCGGTTGGATCATGGTGGGCACGGCCATCGTGGTGGGGCTGATGTTGGTGCTGTACCCGGGCCGTGGGCGGCGTGGATCGGGCCCCTCGTGACGGGGGCCTTCCCCTACCGCGACATGGTGTCGCCCGCCCGCGGCGGTCGGGCGTTCACTCCCATTCGAGGCGGTCGGGCGTTCACTCCCATTCGATAGTGCCCGGCGGCTTGCTCGTCACATCCAGGACAACTCGATTGACCTCGGCGACCTCGTTGGTGATGCGGGTGGAGATCCGCTCCAGCACGTCGTAGGGCAGTCGGGTCCAGTCGGCGGTCATGGCGTCCTCACTGGACACCGGGCGCAGCACGATCGGATGACCGTAGGTGCGGCCGTCGCCCTGGACACCGACGCTGCGCACATCGGCGAGCAGCACCACCGGACACTGCCAGATCTGCCCATCCAGTCCCGCGGCGGTGAGTTCCTCGCGGGCGATGGCATCGGCCTGCCGCAGCACACGCAGCCGGTCGTCGGTGACCTCGCCGACGATGCGGATCGCCAGCCCCGGTCCCGGGAACGGCTGCCGGGCGACGATCTCCTCGGGCAGTCCCAGTTCCCGGCCGACGGCCCGAACCTCGTCCTTGAACAGCAGCCGCAGCGGCTCGACCAGCTCGAACTCCAGATCTTCCGGCAGCCCGCCGACATTGTGGTGTGATTTGATATTGGCGGTGCCGCTGCCACCGCCGGACTCCACCACATCCGGATACAGCGTGCCCTGCACCAGGAACTCCACCGTCGGCGTCTCGCCGTCGGCGGTGGTGTGCTCGCCGACGACCTCGGCGACCGCGTCCTCGAACGACCGGATGAATTCCCGGCCGATGATCTTGCGCTTCTCCTCCGGGTCGCTGACGCCCTTCAACTCGCCGAGAAACTTGTCCACCGCATCCACGGTCACCAGCCGGGCGCCGGTAGCCGTGACGAAATCCTGCTGCACCTGTTCGCGCTCACCCGCCCGCAAGAGGCCGTGATCGACGAAAACGCAGGTCAGTCTGTCACCGATGGCCCGCTGCACCACGGCCGCGGCCACCGCGCTGTCCACACCGCCGGACAGACCGCAGATGGCATGCCCGTCCCCGATCTGCGCGCGGACCTGCTCGATCATGGTCTCTGCGATATTGGCCGGCGTCCAGGTCGGGGCGATACCCGCCATCTCGTGCAGGAAGCGGCTCAGCACCACCTGACCGTGCGGGGAATGCAGCACTTCGGGGTGGTACTGCACCCCGGCCAGCCGCCGCTCCCGGTGTTCGAACGCCGCGACCGGCGCACCCGGGGTGGTGCCGGTGACCTCGAAACCCTCCGGAACGTCGGTGACGGCGTCGCCGTGACTCATCCACACCGGCTGGACCGTCGGGAGCCCACCGTGTAGCAGTCCTCCATCGCTGTCGAGCTCGGTGCGACCGTATTCCCGGGTGCCGGTATTGGTCACCGTGCCACCCAGTGCCTGCGCCATGGCCTGGAAGCCGTAGCAGATACCGAAGACCGGCACGTCCAGGTCGAACAGTCGTGAATCCAGCCGCGGTGCACCTTCGGCGTAGACACTGGCCGGACCACCGGACAGAATCACCGCCAGTGGCTTCCGCTCGGCGATCTCCTCCACCGACGCGGTATGCGGCACCACTTCGGAGTAGACACTCGCCTCACGGACCCGGCGGGCGATCAACTGCGCGTATTGCGCACCGAAGTCGACAACGAGGACGGGTCTCTGCGATTGGGTCACCCGAACAGTCTATTGAGCCGGGTCGGCGAGCCGGAATCGGCCGCCACCACCGGCACCGCCTGGCTATTCTCGACGGCGTGCCATTCGCTCGTGCGATCGATGCCGATATCCATTACGAGGACACTGGGGGAGACGGGCCGATAGTGCTGCTGGCGCACGAATTCCTCATGGACCGGACCATGTTCGCCGCCCAGATGTCCGCCCTGGCGCCGGAGTTCCGGGTGGTGTCCTGGGACGCACGCGGCCACGGACGCACGCGTGACCAAGGACTCCCGTTCACCTACTGGACCTCCGCCCGCGACGCGCTGACCGTGCTCGACCATCTCGGTGTCGAACGCGCGGTGATCGGCGGCAGCGCCCACGGCGGCTTCACCGCGCTGCGTACCGCTCTCGTGGCTCCGGAACGGGTCTCCGCGCTCATCCTGATCAGCACCGACGCCCACGCCGCCGCCCCCGAACAGGCCGCCGGCACCCGCCGGTTCCTGGACGAGTGGTACGACGAGACCTCCCGGCCGCGCGCCGCCGAGCAACTGGCCCATTGGCTGCTCGGCGACGACGAACGGCACCGTCGATTCTGGATCGAACGTTGGAGCGCACCCGAGCGGGACGGCATAGAGGCCGCGGCGGCCTGTCTCCTCGGCCGTGACTCCGTGCTGGAACGGCTTCCCGAGATCACCTGCCCCACCCTGGTAGTTCACGCCACACACAGCGGAATCGACCGCACCCGGGTGCAACAGCTGGCGGAGCGGATCGGCAACTCCACCTATCTCGAAATCGATGGCGGCCGCCCCGCGGTCACCCTCACCCATCCGGAACGGATGAACCGCGCCATCCGCCAGTTCCTGAGCGGTATCAAGCTCGAACGCTGAGCCCGACCTTCTGGAACTCCTTCAGATCCGAGTATCCGGCCTTGGCCATGGACCGCCGCAATCCACCCACGAGGTTCAACGAACCGTAGGGGTCGTCGGAGGGGCCGAACAGCACCCGCTCGAGGCTCGGGCGCGCGGCGGTTGCCGCTCCCTCTCCACTCCACGGATCGTCCACCTGGAGCAGCGAACCCCGCGGTACCGACGGATGCGCGGCCGCCGATGGCCAATACCAGCCGCGGCCCGGCGCCTCCGCCGCCACCGCCAGGGGCACACCGAGCATGGCGGCATCGGCGCCACAGGCGATGGCCTTCGCCAGGTCACCGGAGGTGGCGATATCGCCATCGGCGATGACGTGCACATATCGCCCGCCGGTCTCATCCAGATAGTCCCGACGAGCGGCGGCCGCATCGGCGATGGCCGTGGCCATCGGCACCCCGATACCGAGTACCTCACCGGTCGTCGTGGCACCCGGATACGAGCCGTAACCGACGATCACCCCGGCCGCACCGGTACGCATCAGGTGCAGTGCCGTCCGGTGATCGCTCACCCCGCCGGCGACCACCGGAACATCCAGTTCCGCGATGAACGTCTTGAGGTTCAACGGTTCGCCGTTACCGACGTGTTCGGCGGAGATAATGGTGCCCTGCACCACCAACAGGTCGATTCCGGCCTGCACCAACGCCGGGGTCAGCGTCTGCGCGTTCTGCGGACTCACCCGTACCGCCACCGTCACCCCGGCCCCGCGCACCTGCGCCACCGCCGCCGCCAACAGATCCGGCTGCATCGGGGCCGCGTGCAGTTCCTGCAACAACGCGACGGCGCGGTCCTGTCCGTCGTGGCCGTCCTTATGGGCCAACTCGATCAACTGGTCGATCTTGGCCGAGACATCGGCATGCCGCGCCCACAACCCCTCACCGTTGATGACACCGAGGCCGCCCTGGCGTCCCATTTCGATCGCGAACTCCGGCGATACCACCGCGTCGGTGGGGTGGGTGAGGAACGGGATATCGAAGCGGTAGGCGTCCAACTGCCAGGCCAGCGATACCAGCTTGGCCGAACGGGTACGGCGCGAGGGGACGATATCGATATCGTCCAACTCGTAGGTGCGACGCGCTGTCCGCCCCATACCGATCTCGACCATATCGCGCACTTGCATTCTCCTGATGTTGATGGGCCCGCGCGTTCGCACGGGCGTGTCCACGTCCCCTCGACGTCCCGGGTTTCCACACCCCGGAATCAGCGCCTTCGGCACGGCGCTTCGGGGTTCGAAAACACGAGAAAGGCCGCGAACTCCGGCCGCGACGGCGCGGCTCCCGGCGGGGTCGATTCGGGCGGGTGCCGCCGCGCATGTCCAGGTATGAACGATACACAGGGGGTGTGGGTGGCTCGGGCGGCGGCGTGAGAGTAGGGGCCGGGCAGGCCGAAACGGACGCGAAACCCGCGGAATCGACGGTGGATTCGCGAACGGGCACGACGACACGCGAGCTTTTCCGGGCATTCGGGGACGGCTTCGGGTCGTCCGGTGATGCGAGACCGCCGACGCCGGAACGGCACGGGCGGACGACGAGTGGTTCCGGGCCCCGGTCCGGGACCCGGAACCGAAACTATGCGCGACCGGTGTAGTTCGGGGCCTCGACGGTCATGGTGATGTCGTGCGGGTGGCTTTCCTTCAGACCTGCCGCGGTGATCTGCACGAACTGCGCCTCCTGCAGCTGCGGGATGGTCTGGGCACCCGTGTAGCCCATACCGGCACGCAGACCGCCGACGAGTTGGTGGATAACCTGACGCACCGGCCCGCGGAACGGCACCCGGCCCTCGATGCCTTCCGGAACCAGCTTGTCCTCGGCCAGGACGTCGTCCTGGAAATAACGGTCCTTGGAGAAGGACTTGGCCTGGCCTCGGCCCTGCATGGCGCCCAGCGAGCCCATACCGCGGTAGCTCTTGAACTGTTTACCACTGACCAGGATCAGCTCGCCCGGGGATTCGGCGGTGCCGGCCAGCAGGGATCCGAGCATCACGGTGGAGGCGCCGGCGGCGATGGCCTTGGCGATATCACCGGAGAACTGGATACCACCGTCGGCGATCACCGGAACTCCGGCGGGTTTGCAGACCGCCACGGCCTCCAGGATCGCGGTGATCTGCGGCGCGCCGACACCGGCCACGACTCGGGTGGTGCAGATGGAACCGGGGCCCACCCCGACCTTCACCGCATCGGCGCCGGCCTCGACCAGCGCGGCGGCGCCCGCGCGGGTGGCGATATTGCCACCGACGATCTGAATCCGATCGCCGACCTCGGCCTTGAGCTTGGATACCATCCGCAGAACCTGCACCTGATGGCCGTGCGCGGTATCCACCACCAGCACATCCACCCCGGCATCCACCAGGTTCATGGCCCGCGACCAGGCGTCGTCGCCGACACCGACGGCCGCGCCCACCAATAGCCGGCCGTCCCGGTCCTTGGTGGCGTCGGGGTACTGATCGGTCTTGACGAAGTCCTTGACGGTGATGAGCCCGCGCAGTCGGCCGTTACCGTCCACAATGGGCAGTTTCTCCACCTTGTGCCGGCGCAGCAGGCCCAGCGCCGCCTCCGCGGTCACACCCTCCTGGGCGGTGATCAGCGGGGCCTTGGTCATCACATCGGCGACCCGGCGATTCTGATCCACCTCGAACCGCATATCGCGGTTGGTGATGATGCCCACCAGCGCACCGGTCTCGTCCACCACCGGAAGACCGGAGATCCGGAATCGCGCGCACATGGCGTCGACCTCGGCGAGGGTGTCGGTGGGGCGGCAGGTCACCGGATCGGTCACCATGCCGGCCTCGGACCGCTTCACCGTTTCCACCTGGCTCGCCTGATCGGCCGCGGAGAGGTTGCGGTGCAGCACACCCATACCACCCGCTCGGGCCATGGCGATCGCCATCCGGGCCTCGGTGACGGTGTCCATGGCGGAACTCACCAGCGGCGTGCGCAGCCGGATCTCCCTGGTCAGCTGACTCGATGTGTCGACCGAACTGGGGATCAGATCCGAGGCGGCGGGTAGCAGCAACACATCGTCGAATGTGAGGCCGAGCATGGCCACCTTGTTCGGATCGTCACCACCCGTTGAGGGGCGGACAGTGACTTGCTCGCCCGGCACGGGAGTACTCATTCGGATCGACCCCTCCTGGACGTCGACAGGGCTACACCGGTACGACCGGGTAACGAACTGTTGCTCGGGATGGACTGAGGCGCGAGCCCGGCCCGCATCACCGAGGTGATAGGGGACATCGGATACTCGTCGACCTATGGATCCCATGGTATCGGGCGGGGTGAACACCGGATCAACCGAGGCCATCGGCAAACTGACGGCGCGCAGCGCTGGCGCAGACCACCCTGTTCTGCGTACCGTGGGTGTGTGCGTGACCATCTACCACCTGGCTTGCCGCCGGATCCGTTCGCCGGGGACCCCTCCGACCCGTCCGCCGCGCTCGACGCCATCGAGCCGGGGGAGCCGCTGGATCCTCATGAGCGCCTTGCGGTCGAGGAGGATCTCGCCGACCTCGCGGTCTACGAAGCGCTGCTGGCCCATCGTGGGATTCGCGGCCTGGTAGTGAGCTGCGAGGACTGTAGGCAAGATCACTACCACGACTGGGACATGTTGCGCGCCAACCTGCTGCAACTACTGGTCGACGGCACGGTGCGCCCCCATGAACCGGCCTACGACCCGACCCCGGAGGCGTATGTCACCTGGGACTATTGCCGCGGGTACGCCGACGCGTCGATGAACGAGGCGTTTCACGGCGACGGATTCGACGCCTAGACGGACATAGGTCCGTTCGCGCGAACCGTCGCGGTTCTCCGGTGGAGCACGACCGGGAACCGCGCACGGGGCTCGATCGCGCCCTCGTGACGTCGGCCACGGTTTGATCTCGGAGTATGAATTCTCGAGATATTGATCACATACAACAAGAACCCGAACACAGAAAACCGACCGCCGCGGCGGTCGGCCCTGTCTCGTCTTCGGTCCTCGCGCCCGGCCTCAGTTGACTCCGCCCGGCCCGATACCGGGAATCTGCGGTATGCCCGGCGGCAGCGACGGGCCGCTGTTGGTGTCGGGGACGGTCGATGGTGTCGGAGCCTCGGTCTCGCTGTCCACCGGAGGCTGCACCGGCGTAGGTTCGGCCGGCGTGGGTGAACTCACGGTGGACGGGGTCGCCGGGGGCTGGGAGACATCCTCGGACGGGGTCGGGACCGCGGTGGTATCCGGAATATCGGGACCACTCGGACCGCCGGTGCCCGGGCCAGGAGCAATCGTCGCACCCGGCCCCTCCGGGCGGGTGGGCCGCGGCCCGGTGGGTCGGGTCGGCTGCGTACCGCTCGACTGCCCGGGCTCCCCGGTCCGCAGAATGGACGGACCCTCGGAGGTGGTCGGCGCGGGCGCACCCGGCACCTGCGTTCTATCCGAGGTTTCGGGGGCCACATTCCCCGGATGCGCCGGCAACTGCGTCCGGTTCGAATCGACCGACGGCGGAGCAACGGGCACGCTCTGCTCCAGCTGCTGCGCTGCCTCCGGAGCGATATTGCGCAGTTCCGCGAGCAGCCGCTGCCAGACGTCCATCAGATCGGTGCGCTTCTCCGGGTCGTCCACCCGGGCGGCATTGGCCGCCGCCTGTTCCAGCCGAACCCGGGCCTGCTCGGGATCGCCCTGATCGATCAGGGTCTGCGCGGCGGCCATATCGTTGTCGGCGCGCTGCACCACGGTCGCCTGGGCCTGCTGGCTGAACACCACCTCTTTGACACCCCACAGCGGATCGCCGGGTTCGGCCGCATAGGAGAAGGCGGTCATACCGCCGATCACCAATGCCACGGCCGCCGCGGTGCCCGCGATCGGCCGAAGCAGCCGAAGTCTGCCACCCGAGCGCGCGGCCATCCGGGCCTGGCGGGCGCCGATCTCCTGATTGACCGCCGCAACCACGGTATCGAGGTCGGGAGCGTCGGGTAACGGCGGTGTGATGATCTCCGTTCGCCAATCGGCCAGCAGAGCCGCGAGTTGGAACTCCTCGGTGCTCTCGGTCGGAACCGGGCCGCCCGCGGCGATGGCATCGATCAGCGCATCGTCGCGGCGCACCGCCACGATGTCAACCGGTCCGGTGTCGCCGCCGGAACCCTCGGCATAGGGACCGGTACCCTGCGGTTCACGTCGCGACTTCCGGTCGCCACGACCGCGCCCGCCATCCCTAGCCATACATTTCACCTGCCCTCGCCACTTGTGTTTTCAGTTTCGCGAGCGCCCTGTGCTGGGCAACTCGTACCGCCCCCGCCGTACTGCCCACGGCGAGTGCGGTTTCTTCCGCCGACATACCCACGACCAAGCGCAGGACCAGGATCTCCCGATGCTTTTCCGGAAGCGTGGCCAGCAGGCGGTTCATCTGCCGGCTCGTTTCCGATTCGAGAGCTCGCTGCTCCGGCCCTTGGTCTGTGGATATGACATCTGGTACTTCGGCCATCGCCTCCGCCTTGTTACGCGAGGCATTGCGATGGGCGTCGGCAACCTTGTGCGAAGCAATTCCGTAAACGAAGGCCATGAACGGCCTGCCCTGGTCCTGATACCGGGGTAAAGCTGTCATGACCGCCAGACAGACCTCCTGCGCAACATCGTCCGCGGAGAGTTGACCACGCTCCGCGGAGCCGATCCGCGCTCGGCAATAACGCACCACCATCGGGCGGATCATCTCCAATACCTGAGCTAGAGCAGATCTGTCGCCCTGCGCAGCGGCAGCGACGGCGAGGTCCAACTCTTCGCCCGTGTGCGTCATCGTCAGCGGAATTCCTGGCGTTACAAGTGGCACGGCCGGTTTCGACCCATGCTTCCGCCGGCCGGCGGAACGGTTCAACAATAGCGATACCGGCCCGGGAACCGGAGCAGCCGGGGGACACTCATGACATCGTCGTCGGACGGAACCGACCGCCACGCCGGGCGATAGCGACAGCGCATACCGCCACTTCCCGACCGGCCGACGTATCCGGACCCGCGCCCTCCTCGGCCGGAAGACCGGTCCGCAGCATGGCGGATGCCCAGCGCAACGGCAACAGGTCGTGGTCCCGACACTGCCCGGCAACCGTCTCGGCGAGCACCCGGGCGCGTTCGATATCACCGACCGCAGCGGCGGATGCGGCGACCAGCAACCGGGATTTCACCTCGTGCCGCAGCGATGGAGAGCACTCGGCGAGTCGCAGCGCCGCTTCGGCCTCGGCGAGGGCCCGCGCCGCCTGCCCGGATGCGAGAGCGGTTTCGGCGCGTACCCACCCCAGGCGCACCGACGGCCGCCAGCGGGGTGCCGCCGAGTCGCGGTCCAGGAGGGCGGCGCAGCGGTCCAACAGTCGAGTGGCGAGCTCGATCCGCCCGGTGCCGAGAGCATCTGCGGCCAAACCCGTCAGCGCGTCGGCGGCAGCCTCGAGGGCGTCCGGTCCGGGGGTATCTCGTTCCTGCCGTGGGTGAGTTCGTGACAGGAGCGGCAGGACCGATGCGGCGGCACACCCGTCGTGGTGCGCGGCACGAGCGTGCCAACCCAGCTGCCGCAGCAGCGATCCTTCGGTGGCGGCTCCCACGGCGAGCAGTATCGGATCGGTTGTATCGACACGTAGTCGGGACAATTCGACCCGCGCGGCGGCATAGCGGCCCTGCCCACCGAGAGCGACGGCCCGCCACCAGATTTCGAGGGCGTTTTTCGCCATCGGCAACTCATCGGCCGACCGGTCGGGATGGGCGCCGAATGCCGCGTCGGCGAGTAGAGCGGAGCGGGTTTCGAAGCTCGGAGCAGGGACGAACACCGTCGCACCCTATCCCGCGCGCCATTCGGCGGTAATGTCGACGGCGAGCTCCCACTCCCGAACCACTGTGATAGCTATCACCCAGCATTCACTCGTTGCGTCACGTTTCCACGATGTAAATCCCAGACGGCAAACCGTGCGTATATGCGCATGAAATTCGAAGGCGTTTCTCGCAATTAACCTGAACGCCGCGATTAGGTCATCACGATCGTGCCGAGTGGCGAGTATCGACTCCGGTTCGATCGATGCCCCGCGGGCGGCGGCGCACCGCTTCGCCACGTCGACTCCGGAAAAGACATCTGCCTGCGGTGATACCAGAAGGGCAGGAAGCACCCCGATCCGATTCATGGCCAATCGGCCAGTATCCCCGGAAGATTAGCGAAAGTAAACAGCTTTCAGGTTAAATTCCACGATCAAAAGCTTCCCGAAATCGGATGCTCCGAACTATTGACGGAATTTCGTCGATAGCCCTAACGTAGCCCCACGCCACAGACGGCGCAGCGCGAAATCGCAGCGACCTTCCAAGGCGGACCCACCGGTACCGCCGAATGTGGCGCCGGCGCCCGGACGACCGCCGAGCGCCGTCGACCGTTACCGATCACTCGCTCGACAATGCCGACGAGCTCGCGTCACGAGGAGTTCAATCTCATGCCTATGCCCACCCACCTCCCCGGACCGAACGCCGATGTCTGGGACTGGCAGATGCGCGGTGCCTGCCGTGGTGTGGACTCGGCGGTGTTCTTCCATCCCGACGGTGAACGCGGTCGCGCCCGCACCGCCCGGGAGATGCGCGCCAAGGAGATCTGCCGTACCTGCCCAGTGCTCATGCAGTGCCGCGCGCATGCCTTGAAGGTCAGCGAACCGTATGGCATCTGGGGCGGCATGTCCGAAACCGAGCGGGAGATGTACACCCGACGCACCCGCCGCCGTATGGCGGTATAGCCGGGCCGTATCGCGATATAGCCGGAAGGCACAACCCACACGCCCGGTCGTCGATCCACCGTACGAACCCCTCGGCAGCGATCCGTTCCCATCCGCGAACCGCGGTGTGCCGAATCCCTAGCACAGCAACTCCGGCCACATCGGAGACAACGGTCGAGCCTCGTACCTGCGAACACGCCCGACCCACACCGCGTGCGCCAGGACTTCGGTCACCACCGAATCGGCCTGTCGAGCGGCGTCGCGCGCTGTCGCGGACACCCTTGTGCAGGAAGGTCATAGCGAAGCGTTATGGTAGTGATTGATGACACAGAATGGAGCGTTGTGACAACGCGGCCGCCGGCCGCAGAGGGCGACTCGTTCCGTGGGGAAGCCCTTCCACCGGAGGTGGAATCTGCGGTTTCGGCACGCGCGGCCGAAAGTATCGAGCTCGCAGCTCTTCTGCAGCGCTGCGGCCAGTCGGATCAGAAAGCCTTTGCCGAGCTGTACGACCGGACATGCGCCCGTGTCTTCGGTCTGGTGTTGCGCATCCTGCACGACCCGGGGTACGCGGAGGAGACCACCCAGGAGGTCTACCTCCAGGTCTGGCGGACCGCGTCGACCTTCGACCCCGGGAAGGGATCTGCCGTGACCTGGTTGATGACGCTGGCACACCGCCGCGCCGTCGACCGGGTCCGCGCCGAACAAGCCCATACCCAACGCGAGGTCGCCTATGGGATCCGGGTGCTCGGCAATGATTTCGACGAGGTCACCGAGGAGGTGGAACGTAAATTCGAACAACGAGCCGTACTGGAAGGTCTCGCCTCGTTGACCGCAACCCAGCGCGAGGCCATATCGCTCGCCTACTACGGCGGGCGGACCTACTCGGAGGTGGCTCTGCACCTCGACGTGGGTCTACCCACCGTGAAATCCCGTATTCGGGATGGATTGACACGACTGAAGAAAAGTTTGGGGGTGACGTGAGATGCACCTGAACCGGATCGATCTCGCGCACGCCGTCGCGCTCGGATCGATCGACGACGAAGATTTACCTGCGGTACAGCAATTGCTCGACAGCGCCGACCCAGTCGAGCGCACGGAGTTCCTCACGCTCGTCCAGCAGGCCAGGGAAGCTGTCGCTACCCTGGCCGTCGCCACCGCCGTCACGCCGCCTCCCAGATTGCGCGACCGGCTGTTACAGGCGATCTCGGCCGAACAGCCTCCTGTCGCTTCCTGAATCCTCTCGGGCATTTACCCAGCGTTCCGACCGGCGAACGGTCCCCGATACCCGAACGGGCCGTTCACGTCCGCTGGGGAACATGAACGGCCCGTCGATTTCGATCTTCTCGACCGAATTCTCGATCAATGGCTGTGACCGTGGCCCTGCTCGTTCTCTTCGGCCGGCTTGTCCACCACGGCGCTTTCGGTGGTGAGCACCATCCGGGCCACCGAGGCCGCGTTGATGACCGCCGAGCGGGTCACCTTCACCGGGTCGACGACACCCTCGGTGAGCAGATCACCGTAGGTGAGGGTGGCGGCGTTGAAGCCTTCCTTGCCCTCGGCGACCTTGCTGACCACTACGGAACCGTCCACACCGGCATTGGTGGCGATCCAGTACAGCGGAGCCTTCAACGCGCCGCGCACCACCTCGGCGCCGACCGCTTCGTCGCCGGACAGCGAACCGATCAGCTCGTCGAGCTTGGCGGCGGCCTGCACCAGCGCGGTACCACCACCGGGCACGATGCCCTCTTCGACGGCGGCCTTGGCGGCGCTCACCGCGTCCTCGACCCGGTATTTGCGCTCTTTGAGTGCGGTTTCGGTGGCCGCGCCGACCTTGATCACCGCGACACCGCCGGCCAACTTGGCCAGCCGCTCCTCGAGCTTCTCCCGATCCCAGTCGGAATCGGTGGTCTCGATCTCCCGTCGCAGCTGGGCGGCGCGGGCGGCGATGTCCTCCGCGGAGCCGGCACCGTCGACAATGGTGGTCTCGTCCTTGGTGACGACCACACGACGGGCCTTGCCCAGCACCTCGAGACCGGCCTCACGCAGGCTGATGCCCAGGTCGGGGTTGACCACGGTACCCGCGGTGACGATGGCCAGATCCTCCAGGAACGCCTTGCGCCGGTCGCCGAAGAACGGTGCCTTGACCGCCACGGCCTTGAGCGTCTTGCGAATGGAGTTGACCACCAGGGTGGACAGCGGCTCACCCTCGACGTCCTCGGCGATGATCAGCACCGGCTTGCCGGCCTCGGCGATCTTCTCCAGCAACGGCAGGAAATCCGGCAGCGAGCTGATCTTCTCGCGGTGCAACAGGACGAACGCGTCCTCGAGCACGGCTTCCTGGCTGTCGGGGTCGGTCACGAAATAGGGTGACAGATAACCCTTGTCGAACTGCACGCCTTCGGTGACGACCAGTTCGGTGTGCAGCGTCGAGGACTCCTCGACGGTGACCACACCGTCCTTGCCCACGGTGGTCAGCGCCTTGCCGACCATCTCGCCGATCTCCTCGTCACGCGAGGAGACGGTGGCGACCTGGGCGATGGCCTTCTCTCCGGACACCGGGGTGGCCGCCGCGAGCAGCGCCTCGGAGACCGCGTCGGCGGCCTTGGCGATACCCGAACCGATCGCGATCGGGTTGGCGCCGGCGGCGATGTTCTTCAGGCCGCCGCGCACCAAAGCCTGCGCCAGCACGGTAGCGGTGGTGGTGCCGTCACCGGCGACATCGTTGGTCTTGGTGGCAACGCTCTTGACCAGCTGAGCGCCGAGATTCTCGAACGGATCCTCGAGGTCGATATCGCGGGCGATGGTGACGCCGTCGTTGGTGACGGTGGGGCCGCCGAACGACTTGGCGAGCACCACATGCCTACCGCGCGGACCGAGGGTGACCTTGACCGCGTCGGCGAGCTTGTCCACACCGCGCTCCATAGCCCGGCGAGCCGACTCGTCGAACTCGATCTGCTTTGCCATAAGTTTCGCTCCTGTGTTCGATTGCGCCGCTCGTGGCGGCGCGGGTCGGGACCGCCCTCATGTCCCCGACCGTGCTGTCCAGTTGCGCGGTACAACGCACTCCGCCCCGGACCTGGGTCGGCACCGGGGCGGAACGCATGCGCGGCGATGGATTACTTGCCGACGACGGCCAGCACGTCGCGCGCGGACAGGATCAGGTATTCCTCACCCTGGTACTTGATCTCGGTACCGCCGTACTTGCTGTAGATGACGGTGTCGCCCTCCTGGACATCCAGCGGAATGCGCTTTTCACCCTCGTCGTCCCAGCGGCCTGGACCGACGGCGACGACGGTGCCCTCCTGCGGCTTCTCCTTTGCCGTGTCGGGGATGACCAGGCCGGAGGCGGTCGTCGTCTCGGCCTCGATGGCCTGGACGAGGATCTTGTCCTCGAGCGGCTTGATGTTCACGCTCGCCACGTTGAGCCCTCCACTTTCAGGGGATAACGGTCGTCCGGAACTGTTGTCCCGGACCATCGATTCGGTCACGATGCTGACCCTGCGCATAGCCCCGTCGTCGCGGGTGCCGGGACCGCCTGCTCAGTGTCAAGCCTGGCACCGGGCAACGATTGGTGCCGACTAGCACTCTATACGTGAGAGTGCCAGCGCTCAAGGCCCGCAGGTGCCAAAGTCGGTGGTTTGAACATATTCGGAGGCGGTTACCGAAGCCGGATGAACTCCTGCCAGAATTCACGGACCGACCGGTCTTGATCTTGGAGAGGCTCAGGACTTCCCAACGGTTCCCGAAGTCTGTAACGTTCGCATAACGGTTCGAGACGATATTGTTCGAAACAGCCTGGACGCCAAACGACCACCGGAACGACCGTCGGTAACGAACAGCACAGCCCAGCGTCACCCAGCCGCCCGACACAGCTGCATACCGGTACCGCGAGCAGCGCCCATTCCACTCGAAGGGAGGTGAACACATTGCGAAAATCACTCGGTGTCTCCGCCGGGAACGAGGTCGTGTGCTCGGCACTGGTCACCACCGCGCCGAACGGCGCGCAGACCTTCGACTACCGGGTCGTCTCCGCAGACGCGCATTCCGATCTCGGCGATCTCGTCGCCTCCTCGATCGAGCTGATGACCACACAGCTGCCCACCACGCAGTACGACTACTCGTCTCCCGAAATCGACAGTCCGCCCACCGGTGTCACGGTGGCCTATCGCGATCAGGAGCAGGCACAGGCGATCCGGCTGGCCGTCGGCAGACGCCACAACCCGCACCTGATCTCGGAAACCACTGCCGCCCTGACCTACCTACGCAGCACCGGCCTGGTCGACCGCTACGACACCATCGCCCTGGTGGATCTGGGCGCCTCCGGATGTAGTGTCAGCGTCGCCGACCGGGCAGGCGGTGAGATCCTGCACACCGCCCGCACCACCGCCGTGAGCGGTCGAGCCATCGATGACCTGATCTACCGCCATCTGCTCGACCAGCACTACGCCCGGCGCGGCACCCGTCCCAACCGGAGCACCCTGGTCAACCGCTCCCGCGCCGCCAAAGAACATCTGTCCATCGCGCCGGCCGTCACCATCGACCACGTCGCGGGCCGTCCGCTCAAACTGACCCGCGCCGACTTCGAGGAACTGATCGCCGGTCTGCTGCGCGATCTGACCGCATTCACCGCATTGTCGTTCCGCCGCGGGGACCGAGCACCCGAAGCGGTGGTCGTGATCGGTGGGGGTGCGCATATCCCGGCGGTACTCACCGCACTCGAACGCGGACTCGACATCCCCGTGCTGACACTGCCGGATCCCGACGCGGTGATCGCCAAGGGAGCCGCCCTGGTCGCCGATGCCGCCCGACCCTCGGCACTGCCGCTGACCGCCCGCTCATCCGAGTCGTCGAACACCTTGGCCAAGGTCCTGGGCACCATGGTCGGCGCGGCCGTCGTGGTCGGCCTGATCATCGGTTACGGCGTGAACACCATGACCTCCGGCTCCGACGAGGAGGTCTCGCCCGCGGGAACGACCAGCGGCGCCCGGCTCCCACCGCCGCCGATGTCGAGTACACCCGCACCTCCGGTGACCTCGACGGTCCCCCACACGGCCGAGCCGACCACCGTTCCGCCGCCCGCGGAGACGATCACACCGACCGTGACCTACCCGGCACAGGACCCGACGTATATCGATCCCGATCCCATCACCATCGATCCCACGACGACAACCGAGTCCTCGACCGAGACGCACGCCCAGCCGACGCTGCGCCCCGATCCGAACCTGCCGCACATCCCGTTCCCCGAACTGCTGAGCCCCGAGAGCTCCGCACCTGGCCCGCCGTATCCTCCGAGCGCTCCCACCAACGACGAACAGAGCACCACTCCCACGAGCCGACCGGTACTACCGGGCACCGGTTCGTCCGGCTGAACCCGAACCACCGGGGCCCGAAGGTGGGCCGTCACACACAGCTGACGGAGACCGGGAGACCGGGATCCGATGCCACACCCAACGACGAGGGTTTCGCCCCGCCCGCGATCACATGCGCGCCCAAAGCCGCGATCATCACACCGTTATCGGTGCACAGCCGTGGTTTCGGCACCCGCAGCGTCAAACCCGCCGCAGCGCACCGCTGTTCGGCCAGAGATCGAATACGGGAGTTCGCGGTCGCCCCGCCGCCCAATACCAGCGTGTCGACCCCGACATCCTGCGCCGCACGCACTGCCTTCATGGTGAGCACATCGGCCACTGCTTCCTGGAAGGAAGCCGCGATATCCGGAATCGGCAGACGATCGGGGGTGATACCGGAACGTTGGGCCGCCTCGACATAGCGGGCGACAGCGGTTTTCAGACCGGAGAAGGAGAAGTCGTAGCGCGGATCGCGCGGACCGGTCATACCGCGGGGGAAGGCGATGGCGTTCGGATCGCCACCGGCCGCGGCCGCGTCCAATGCGGGACCGCCCGGGAAACCGAGCCCGAGCAGCCGGGCGACCTTGTCGAACGCCTCTCCCGCGGCATCGTCGACGGTACTGCCCAATTCGACGATCGGTTCGGCCAGGTCCGTGACATGAAGCAAATGGGTGTGGCCGCCGGAGACCAACAATGCGACACACGGCGGCATGGGGCCGTGCTCTATGGTGTCCACCGCCACATGTCCGCCGAGGTGGTTGAGCGCATAGAAGGGGATATCCCACGCCGCGGCATAGGCTTTCGCGGCCGCCACCCCAACCAGCAGGGCGCCGGCCAGACCGGGACCGATGGTCACCGCCAGGGCATCGGGCGCCACGATCCCGGCCGTGGACAAGGCACGACGCATGGCCGGGACGATCGCCTCCAGATGTGCACGGGAAGCGATTTCGGGTACCACACCGCCGAAACGGGCATGCTGATCGACGCTGGAGGCGACTTCATCGGCGAGCAGTTCACAGGTACCGTCCGGCTTCCGGCGCACGATACCGACTCCGGTTTCGTCGCAGGAACTCTCGATTCCCATGACGATCACGACAGCACCTCGCTCGTTTCGGGGTTCCCCGGCGCGACGGTCGCCGCCGCGGGACGGCGCATCGTATAGGCGTCGGCGCCGCTGGGATGGTAGTAGTTCTTACGCAATCCGATGATGTGGAATCCGTACTTGGTGTACAGCGCGATAGCGGGTTCGTTATCGGTGCGAACCTCCAGGAACACCGGCCCGCCGCGGCGATCGGCCGCGGCGAGCAACGCCTCGAGCAATCGGGTTCCGACACCGGACCGGTGCCGGCGCGGATCGACCCCGATGGTGTGCACCTCGGCCTCCGGATGTGCGGCGTCACCGAGCAAGGCGATTCCGGCGTAACCGATCAACTCGCCCGTCTCGTCCCGGGCGACGACATACCGATTGTGCTTCGCCGCCAGCTCCGCGCGGAAGGCCGCCGCCTGCCACGGATCGTCGCCGGCGAACAGCAGATGCTCCAGTTCGACGCAGCGCGCGATATCGGCGGCCACCATGGGTTCGATATCGATACCCATCAGCGGACTCCCGTCCGATCCACGGTGCGGTAACTCTGTTCGACCGCGTCCGGTCGGCGCAGATACAGCGGGACCAGAGGTTCCGGCGTCGCGCGCGCCATGATCGCGGGGGCTGCGACCCGCACCAGTCCCGCCGGCGAGGGGGTCTCCACCGGCAGCACGGGCAGATCGAACAGGTCGACATGGGATGCCGATCCGGCGATGACATCCGCCGCGCCGAGATCCAATCCGCCGGGTTTGCCCACCTGCGGCCCCGCCACCCGCCGCGCGCCCCGGTCGCGGTAGCGCGCCGAGTAGACCTCGCGCCGCCGGGCATCGGTCACCACCAGCAGTTCGGCGTCCGAAGCCAGGTCCGGGGCACAATCGGCGGCGATCCCGTCCAGACTGCACACGCCGTACACCGGGATCCCCAAGGCGTCACCGAATGCCGCCGCCGTGGCCATTCCCACTCGCAGCCCGGTGAAGGGGCCGGGTCCGACACCGACCACGATGGCCGAGATATCGGTGCGAGCACAGCCGACCTCGGCGAGACAGTCGAGGATCTGCGGGGTGAGAACCTCCGCATGGGCACGGGCGTCGACATGTACTCGGGCGGCGAGAGTACGCGGACCGGTGGAGACCGAGGTGTCCGCCGATTCACGGGTATCCACACCGGTCGCCGCCTGCCCCAGTTCCACCAGGCCGGCCGTCACGGCGGGGGTCGCGGTGTCGAGGGCTAGTACGAGCATGATTCGGTCAACGATACCGGTACGGTCACCGACCACCGCGGGTAGCTCCCGATGGGCAACGGTCCACACACGTATCACCACCGGGTCGTGGACACCGATCCCGGGCCGGGTTCACCCCACCCATTCCCAGGTGGCGGTGCGCACCTCCGAATCCGGTTCCCGCGACAGTCGCACCAGCAGATGACGCTCGGCCAGGTGCTCGACCACGCCACTGCCCCATTCCACCACGACCACCGCGTCGTGTAGGTCGGTGTCCAGATCGAGGGCATCCAGCTCGTCCAGGCCGCCACCGAGCCGGTAGGCATCGACGTGGACCAGCGGGACCGGCGGACCATCCGGGCGCACCCCGGCCCGATGCCGACGAGCGATGATGAAGGTCGGCGAACTGACCCGGCCCTCGACACCCAGACCGGCCGCGATACCCCGGGTCAACGCGGTTTTGCCCGCGCCCAGCGGACCGTCCAATACCACCAGATCACCGGCGCGTAGGTCGCGCGCCAACTCCCGCCCCAGCGCCTCGGTATCGGCAACGGTGGGCAGCGTGCGGTGCTGCCGGGCGAGTGCGTCCTCCGTCCGCGTCCGCCGTTCGGCACGGTCAGCCATCGGCCACCGCCCGCGGGTCGTCCTCGTCGACCACACCCGCCCGGACCAGCAGCCGGTCCAAGGCGGCGTCGACGATCTCCGGATACTGCAACTGCGGCATATGCGCGGCGTCGGGAACCCGCACCAGTTCGCAGTCGGGCAGTTCCTCGGCCAGGGCGCGCGAATTGCGGAACGGTATCACCAGATCCCGTCCGCCACCGACCACCAGCGCCGGGATCCGCGCCAATACCGGCAACGCCGCCGATTCGTCGTGCAGTTCCAACGCCTTCAAGAACTTCACGATGGTTTCCACCGCGGTGCGGTCGATCATCATGGTGGTGAACCGCGCCAGGCTCGGGCTCACCGGACCGTGGAACGAACTCACGTGCAGGACCGGGGTGATCACATGCCGAGCGGCGACCCGACCCGCCTGCACCAGCGCGGGAGCGACCCGCACGGCCAGCCGGAATCCGTCGATCGCCGGATTGCGCAGTAACTGTCCGACTCCCGACGAGGTCACCTCCGTAGCGGAGGTGCACAGCAGCGCCACCCCGCGCACCCGGGCGGCGAACAATCGGGGGGCGCGGGCCGCCGCGGCGAGTACGGCCATCCCACCCAGGGAATGCCCGACCAGGATCAGCGGACCACGCGGTGCCAATGCATCGATGACGGTGAGCAGATCGTCACCGAGCTGGGTGACGGTACAGCGCGCGGTTTCCGGGGTGCCGGAACGACCGTGACCGCGCAGGTCGAACAGCACCAGCCGCAATCGGGAGCCCCAACGCCGCGCCAGATGCCGGCGCTGGAAATGGAAGGACTCCATGCTGTTGCAGAAACCGTGCACGAAGACGACGGTGGCAGGTGCGTCGCCGGGCCCGCATTCCCGGGTGGCCAGGCAGACACCGTCGTCGGCGATCACCTCACCGGGGCGGTCGGCGTCGATCAGGCCGAAGTTTTCGTCGCGGTATCGATCCGGGACAGGGGGCCACAGCACCTGCGAACCGGCGCGCCGCAGGGCATGCAACCCGGCGAGCGCGCCCACGGTGCCCACGGTGGCCAGACCGCCACGTAACAGGGCGGACCAGGGCTTCACCGCCCATCCCCCCGGTAGCCGCGCACAACCCGACCGCGGGGCGCGCAGACGATCTCATAGTGGATGGTGTCGAGCAGATCCGCCCAATCCTGGGCACGAGGCTCTCCCGACGCGCCGGAGCCGAACAGGATCGCGGTATCCCCCTCGACGACACCGGCGGCATTGTCGCCGAGATCGACCACCAGCTGATCCATACACACCCGTCCGACATTAGGCCGGCGCGCACCGCCCAACCAGACCTGCATCCTCCCACCGAGGGGGCGGAAGACCCCGTCGGCGTATCCGGCGGGAATCAATGCCACGGTCGTATCCGCGGGGGCGACCCATTCGTGTCCGTAGGAGACCCCTTCGCCGGCGGCGATCCGCTTGACCAGGGTGACCTCGGCCTGGAACGTCATGGCCGGCACCAGACCGAAATCCCCCATATCGGGCAGCGGGGTGAGCCCGTACACCGCGATACCGGGCCGGACCATATCGAAGGCCAGATCCGGGCGGGTGAGCGTGGCGGCCGAATTCGCCAGATGCACCAACTCCGGCTCCAACCCGTGTTCCTTTGCGGTGGCGATGGCCTCCAGGAACCGGTCGCGCTGCACATCGATGATCGGATGATGCGGCTGGTCGGCGTGGGCGAGGTGGGAGAAGATGGCCCGGAAACGGACCACCTGCTCGTCGACCAGCTTCCGCAACGTCGTGAGCACCGTCGGATATTCGACCGCGGCGATGCCGTTGCGGTTCAACCCGGTGTCCACCTTGAGCGTGACGGTGGCGGTGCGGCCCACTCGGCGCGCCGCCGCCGCGACCGCCAGCAACTGGCGCTGCGAAGACACCCCTATCTCGATATCGGCGGCGATGGCGGACGCGTAGTCCGCGTCGGCCACATTGAGCCAGCACAGCACGGGCGCGGTTATCCCCGCACTCCGCAACTGCAACGCCTCCTCCACCGTGGTGACACCGAGTTCGGCCGCGCCCGCCGCCAAGACCGTACGCGCCACCTCGACCGCGCCGTGGTTGTAACCGTCGGCCTTCACCACCGCCATCACGGCGGCCCCATTCGCATATTCGCGCAGAATCCGCACGTTATGCGCGATGGCATCCAGATCGACGATCGTCTCCACTTGCGCGTTCACATCTGCCGATCCTGCCATCTCCGCCGAACCACGCGGTACGCGCCACCCGTGGGTCCCCATATCGGCTCGGGATCGAACGACCGACAGACCACACCGGGATCAGGAAGCGTGACGCAACGCGCGTAGTGTGCGGACGGCGTCGGGCAGATGCCGCAGCAGCGGGGTGGCGGAGATGGCGGCGGCGTCGGGACGACCGGAATGCGCGGCGATATTGGCGGCCAGGGCATGGGCCCGGGCGGCGGCGGCCGCGGCCCAGGATGGCTCGTGACCGGCGGCGAGCAGGGCGCCGATCACTCCGGCCAGCACATCACCCGCCCCCGCGGTGGCGGCCCAGGACCCACCCGCCTCGTTCACCAGGACCGGACCACCGTCGGGTGCGGCTACCAAGGTGGCACGACCCTTCAACAGCACGGTGACCTGCCATTCCTCGGCGAGCGCGCGAACGGCGGCCACCCGATCGGGGCCGGGTTCCCGGCCGGTCAGTCGCGCGAACTCACCGGCGTGCGGGGTCAGCACCGTGGGGGCGGAACGTCCGCGCACCAACTCGGGTTCGGCGGCGAGCAACGTCAAACCATCCGCGTCCACCACGACCGGCAGTTCACCGGCGAGTAGTTCGGCCAGCCGATCGCGCGCCGATCGGTCGGTGCCCGCGCCGGGGCCGAAGACCCACGATTGCACGCGCCCGGTGTCGGCGAGCTCCCGCGCGGCCACGACCTCCGGGTAGTGACCGACCACCTCGGCCGCGGCCGTTCCGGTGTAGCGCACCATTCCCGAGGTGGCGGCGACCGCGCCGCCGACGCACAACACAGCCGCGCCCGGATAGGTCGCGCTACCCGCGCAGATACCGGTGACCCCCTGGGTGTATTTGTCGTCGGCGGGGCCCGGCACCGGCCACCGGGCACCGATATCCGCCGGTTCCGGCGCCACCAGCATCGGCCGGGGCAGCCGTAATCCGATGGGTACCAATTCGATACGCCCGCACCACGGCGCGGCCAGGGCATGCACCGGCTTATGGGCGCCGAAGGTGACCGTGACCGCCGCTCGAACCGCCGGCCCGGTGACCGCGCCGGTATCCGGATCCACCCCACTGGGCAGATCCACCGCGACGATCGGAGCATCCAGGCCGGCAACAATTTCCGCGGCCCGCGGCCGCAACGGCCCCTTACCGGAGATACCGACGATGCCGTCCAACACCAGATCGACGGCGCCGATCTCGTCGACGATCCGGCCACCGTTTCTCCGCAGCGCCGCAAGCCCTTCCGGATGCGCCCGGTCCGGGTTCAGCAGCACGGCCGTCACCGCCACGCCGCGCCGACGCAGAAACGACCCGGCCCACAGCGCGTCACCGCCGTTGTCGCCCGAACCGACCAGCAAGGCCACCGAGCGCCCTGCGATACCCCCGGTACGGGCCCGCAGTTCCGCGGCCACCACCGCGGCCAACCCGTAGGACGCGCGCCGCATCGGCACCCCGGCGGCCACCCGGGTGAACAGTTCGGCCTCGGCTGCTCGCACCTGCTCGACGGTGAAGTATCCGCGCCCGCCGGCCATGCGCACACCTCCATTGTTCGTTGAGCGGTATCGCGAGCAGACTACGCTTGGCCGTCATGTCCCAGCGTCATCGAACCGTCTCCATTCCGATCACCGGCCTGGTCCTGATCGCGACATTGCTGTCCGGGTGCGGTTCCGAGGAGACGTCTTCCTCTCCCGGCGCCTCGCAGACCGAGACGCCGGGGACGACGCGAATCGACCGGCCCACCGGAGCGGGCACCACGGTCACCGTTCGGGTCACCGACCGCAGCTTCGTCCCCGCCGAATTGACCCTGTCGGTGGGCGACACCGTCACCTGGCAGTTCGACGACAGCGCACCGCACGGCGTCCAGGGCATCGGCGACAAGGCGATGGGGATCAACAGCCCGCTGTTCGAAAAAGGCGAGTGGAGCTACACCTTCACCGTCCCGGGCAGGTACCGCTACCTGTGTCCGATCCACCCCGGTATGCAGGGCACGATCATTATCGAGTAGCGGGGGGCGATCGCCCGAATCGGGCGATCGCCGTATCGCTATTCGACCGTGACCGACTTGGCCAGGTTGCGCGGTTTGTCCACGTCGTAGCCGCGCGCCTGCGCCACCTCGGCGGCGAAGATCTGCAACGGCACCGTCGACAACAGCGGCTGGAACAAGGTCGGCGCGGACGGTATCTCGATCAGATCGTCGGCGAACGGACGAACCGTCTCGTCACCCTCCTCGGCGATCACGATGGTGCGCGCACCCCGAGCCTGGATCTCCCGGATATTGCTGAGCAACTTCGAGTGCAACACCCCGCGCCCCTTCGGCGAGGGCATTACCACGATCACCGGCAGCCCGTCCTCGATCAGCGCGATCGGACCGTGTTTGAGTTCACCGGCGGCGAACCCCTCCGCGTGCATGTACGCCAGCTCCTTGAGCTTGAGCGCACCCTCCAACGCCACCGGATACCCCACATGGCGGCCGAGGAACAGCACCGTCGACACATGGGCCAACTCCCGGGCCACGGCCCGCACCTGCGGCGCTGTCTCCAGCACCCGGCTCACCAGTTTCGGCATCGCCTCGAGTTCGCTGAACTCGCGCGCCACCTCGTCCGGGTACTTGGTGCCCCGCGCCTGCGCCAGCGCCAGACCCACCAGGTAGTTCGCGGTCACCTGGGCGAGGAACGCCTTGGTGGAGGCGACACCGATCTCCGGCCCGGCCCGGGTGTAGAGAACGGCGTCGGATTCACGGGGAATCTGGGCGCCGTTGGTATTGCAGATCGCCAGCACCCGCGCTTTCTGTGTCTTGGCGTGGCGGACCGCCTCGAGAGTGTCGGCGGTCTCACCCGACTGGGAGACCGCCACCACCAGGGTGGAGCGGTCCAGGACCGGGTCGCGATAGCGGAACTCGCTGGCCAACTCCACCTCGACCGGCAACCGGGTCCAGTGCTCGATGGCGTATTTGGCCAACAACCCCGAGTGGTAGGCGCTGCCGCAGGCCACGACGAACACCTTGTCCACATCGCGCAGTTCCTGGTCGGACAGCCGTTGCTCGTCCAGCACGATCCGGCCGGACCCGGCGGGGCTCTGATCGAAGTGCCCGATCAGAGTGTCGGCGACCGCCGCGGGCTGCTCGTCGATCTCCTTGAGCATGAAATAGTCGTGGCCGCCCTTCTCGGCGGCGGCGAGATCCCAGTCGATGGTGAACGGCCGGATCTGCACCTCCTCGCCGGAGCCGGTGAAATCCACGACCCGATAGTCGTTCGCGGTGATCACCACCGCCTGGTCCTGCCCCAGTTCGACGGCTTCACGGGTGTGCTCGATGAAGGCCGTCACATCGGAGGCCACGAACATCTCACCCTCGCCGACACCCACCACCAGCGGGGTGGAACGACGGGCGGCGATAATCATGTCCGGGTGGTCGGCGTGCGCGAACACCAACGTGAACGCGCCTTCCAACCGTCGCAACACGGCCAGTGCACTGGCCGCGAAATCACCCGCGGTCGGCCCTTCGGCGTATGCGCGGGCAACCAGATGCACGGCCACCTCGGTATCGGTATCGCTGCGCAACTCGATCCCGGAGTCCTCGAGCTCCCGGCGCAACGGGGCGAAGTTCTCGATGATGCCGTTGTGCACCACCGCCACCTTGCCGCCGAGGTCCTGGTGAGGATGCGCGTTGCGATCCGTCGGCGCCCCGTGGGTGGCCCAGCGGGTGTGCCCCATACCGGTGGTCCCGGCGCAACGGCCGGGCTCCGATCCGTTCAGTTCCGCTTCCAGATTCGCCAGCCGACCGGCGCGCTTCTCCACCGCGATGCCACCGGCACCGTCGAGAATCGCCACACCGGCGGAGTCGTAGCCGCGGTACTCCATGCGGCGCAAGGCGGCGACAACGACGCTCAAGGCGTCCCGGTACCCGACGTACCCCACGATTCCGCACATGGCTCACCAGAGTACTTATCGGATAACGTTCACGTCGTGTCGGCGTCTGTGAAATCACTTCTGAGCACCCTGACGGTCCGCGGCCCGCACCGGGTGCTACGCGGCAACCTGGCCATCGCGGGCCAGCCCGGTGTCGTCTACACCCCGGAAACCGGCCGGGACCTGCCCGCCGTCGCCTTCGGACACGGCTGGCTGACCGGCCCGAACAACTACCGGACCTTCCTCGAACACCTCGCGTCCTGGGGAATCGTCACCGCCGCACCCGATACCGAACGCGGCCCGGTCCCCTCCCACCGCGGCCTGGCCACCGACCTGCTCACCACACTCGACATCTGCACCGGCGTCCGACTCGGTGACGGCACCATCACCGTGCACCCGGAGCGGCTGGCCCTGGCCGGACACGGTATGGGCGCCGGCGCCGCCGTCCTCGCCGCCGCGCAGCGCCGAGTGGCCGCGGTCGCCGCGCTGTTCCCGGCGCCGACCTCCCCCGCCGCGGAATCCGTGGCCCCAGAGATCGACACACCCGCCCTGATCATCACCGCCTCCGGCGATATCGACTCCCTCGCCTCCAACGCGGTTCCGCTGGCCTGCGCCTGGGGCGGCCCGTCGATCCTGCGCACCCTGGACCACGCGAGCCGCAACGGCATAATCGAGGGCCGGCGCATCCCGGCCGCACTGGGCGGCGGCAAACACGAGGCCAAGACCACCCGGCTGACCCGTGCCCTGCTCACCGGCTATCTTCTGCACACCCTGCTCGGCGACAAAACCTATGCGCCGTTCACCGACCCCACCACCAAGATCACGCGCACACACGTCATCGATCCCGAGGCAGCCCGAGCGGAGGCCGAAGAGGACAGACGGCAACCGCCGGCCCTGGTGCTCGCTCAGCTGCTCGAGACGCTGCGGAAGTAACGGGGTTCACACCAGCCAGCTCGAGCGGCGGTAGTACTCCGCCTCCTCGTCGCCGTCGTCGTCGATGGGGGTGACAACGTTATTGGCGCGGCGTGCAGCGGCGGAGCGGGCCATGGCCTCACGCTGTTCACGAATCTCTTCGTCACGCAGCCGGTAGCTTTCGTCGACGCGCGGAACCTGCGTGTCGGCCGCCGGCCGCGGCTGTTCCACCGACGGCTGATCCCGCACTTCGGCGCGCTTGGTGGCCGTTTCCTGAACGTGCTGTTTCATCGCCGCCTGGATACGCTGGGCCGATTGCTCGTTCAGCTCACGCATTTCAGCCGCTGATCTGCGCTTCTGCTCTTCCAACGTGGCCAACAGGTTTCGGGTGAGCCGCTCCGCCTGGCCCACGATATCGTCGCTGTGGTTCACCATCCCGATCCTCCTCGGCCACTGCCTCTCGGATACCGCCGGCGTATCACAGCGGGCCCGCCTCGGCGAGGCGCACACCACTGTCGATCGGCGCGGCCGGTGGCGGGGACTGCGGTTGCTGTTCCCGCTCTGGTTCTTCCTCGGGTTGCGGCGCCGATACGGACTGTGGCCGGTGCTCGCCGTCTTCTTCCGTACGCCCGCTCGGAGCAGCCGGGGCCACGGACGGCTGCTGCAAGGGCTGCTGTTCGGTTTCCCCTGAATCGGTGGACTCGGGTGCGGACTCGTCGCCCTCCGGCTCTCCGTTGAGGAAAACCGGTTCGCCATTGTCGCCGAGCCCGATCCGATACTCCTTGGACTCACCGTCCGCACCGGTCAACACCAGCTTCAACCGACCGTCGGGGCCCATTTCGAGTTTGACGCTCTTATCGCCGAGTACGAGTGCCGCCGACTCATCGTCGGACTTTTCATCCTCGTCCTTGTCCTCACCCTCGGAAGCGTCCTCGTCTTCGGAATCCGGAGTACCGTCACCATCGGTGTCGAGGTACTTCTCGGCCTCCTCACGCAATTGCTCCAAGGTACTGGCGACCGTATCGCCGATATTCTGGTCCCCCGTTCCCAGCAACTGCCCCAGCCCTTGCTGCACCGCCTGACCGATTCCCGTGACCAAGGATGCGGCCTGAGTCCCCAACTCACTCAGATTCGACAGGGCGCTGAGCGGATTCTCGGCACTCGGTGTCGTGGTACTCGATGGAGTCGTGGAAAGACCGGGGGTGCTCGGCGTACTCGTCGACGTGCCCGGACTACTCGGCGAACCGGGTTGAGTCTGCTGGGATGGATTCTGTGGTTGCGTCGACTGCGGGCACGGGTACGGGGCCTCGTTCAGACCCGAGAACGTCGCGATGATCTTGTCGTACTGCTGGTTCACCAAATCGTCGGTGTTCCTACACGCTTGCTCGAAGATATCGGCCTTCTGCTCGTAGCCTTCTTTGAATTTGTCCATCCAGGCCCGGCAGTGATCTTTTATCTCGAAGAGCACCGGCGACATAGGCGTCACTATGCCCGCCATCGGAACCGAGAGGAAGAAACTGAGACCCCCCTCGAATCCGTAATTGATTCCGGGAAATATTTTCTCGATCTTGTACAGGATCGATCCGGGGTAAAAAGTGGTGAAACCGATACCCCGGGCACCCTGGATAATAACGTCCACATCCTCGGGAGTCTTGCCATCCCACTTGATTTCACGGCCGTTCTCCAGGATGTTGATCACCACATCGTATTTGTGCTTGACCGCCGCCCGTAGCGCAGTGGATGTGCCCTCCAGCGTTTCCTGGATTTTCTGTACAGCGTTGATATCGCTGTTTGCCATGGACAACTGGGTCGTGATCATGTCCAATGCGTTGGCCGCACCCTGTCCGGACCAGATCGATGGCAGGTTCTGCGCCCATCGGTTCTGTTGATCGTGTTGCGGACGCGTCTTTTCCAGTACTTCCTTCAGCGTACTCGCGGCATGTACGAACTTGTCCTCGTTCAAGCCGTTCTGCTGATAGAACATCGCGTGCAACTGTTGATAAGTGGGAACACTGCTCACTTCGGTGTCTCCCACCCATTTGCGATACAGCGGCTCGAAATGCTCGAAAAAGAGGAGGGCGTGCGAGGCCTCGTCGAGCATCTGTGTGACGGACGAATTCATTGTCGCGGAGGGAGAATTGTTCTCTGCCATGGCGTTCAGCTCGCCGCCTTCTGATTCTGGTTCGCATTCTCCCGGTCGACGTTGGAGAATTCCACCACGCTCTGGCCGATGGCATCACCGGTCAGATCCGTGGCTTCGGACCAGTTGTTCAGCCAGGCCTGCACCGCCTCGAGGCCGCTCTGGATCCGCTTGCCCTTCTCGGAGTAGGCGTGACCCACATCCCCAGGTCCGACCATATTGGTGGATACCTTCTCGCCCTGAGCCTTCACCACACTCGCGCTACTGCGAAAATCGTTCGCCATCTTCCCCAGCGCATCGGGCTCCATACCGACCGGCTGTCCCGTACTCATGGGTCGTCCCCTCCATCCTGCACCGCCTCTACCGGGCCTCCCGTAAAGCCGAGCGGCATCTACTGTTTACTTCGACGCGCCCCATGGCGATTCGGTTCCCCTCCGAACCGGAAACAGCGATATCGCCTCGGGCGGCTACTACTCCCCCAAGGTTCCCTGGTCGGTCTTGCGCCACTCCCCGGTGCCGTCGGGGTTGCGGTGATACTCCCAGGAGGAGTAGTCGCCATCGCTGTCGACGATGCTCGCCCGGTCGGCGAGCCCGTCGAGATCGGTATCGGTCCACACCGACGAGACACCGCCATCGATGGCGGTGATGGTATCCGGGATGCCGTCGCCATCGATGTCCTGGGTGGGATGGGTCAGTTCCACCGGACCGAGCCCCTCCAGTGACGAGGACGCGTCGAGACCGGACGTATCCACACCCGGAAACTCGCTCGGGACGACCATGGCTCCTCCTGAACGGCCTTGTGACAGCAGCGGACCGGCGCGGACCGCACCACTCCCAATACTGTCATCCGAACGTTCCGGACGCAGCCTCGGTCACCGCTGTTTGGGCATCAACAGCCACAACGCCAGATAGATGACGAACTGCGGCCCCGGCAACAGGCAGGACAGGACGAACAGCAGGCGGACGATGGTGGAGCTCCAGCCGAAGTATTCGGCGATACCGCCGCATACTCCGCCGATCCACTTGTCGGTGGTGGATCGGGCGAAACGGCGGGCCGGCGCGGTCATGGTGTTCCCTTTCGGACGCAATGGACTTTCCCTTTCCACCATCCGTGAATCCGGGCCTTCGCGCATCGGTCCCGCTACCGAATCGCACCCTGATTTCGTTCGGTGCGGTATCAGGGTTCTTCCCCAGTCCGCCGGGACACGCCGATCTACTACACCCCCGCGACCAGCTTGGCGATATCGTCGGCGAGCAGTTCGGCCCGGGCGCGGTCGGTGGCCTCCACCATGACCCGGACGAGCTGCTCGGTACCGCTGGGCCGCAACAGGATTCGGCCGGTGTCGCCGAGCGAGAGCTCGGCCTCTCGGACGGCCGCGCGCACCTCGGGCGCGGTGGTGGCGGCGGTTTTGTCGGTAACCGGAACGTTCACCAGCACCTGCGGTACCGTCTTCAGCACCCCCGCCAGCTCGGTCAAGGAGCGACCGGTCGCAGACATTCGGGCCATCAGCTGCAATCCGGTGAGAATCCCGTCGCCGGTGGTGCCGAACTGCGGGATGACCACATGCCCGGACTGTTCTCCGCCCAGGCTGTATCCGCCGCGCCGTAGTTCCTCCAACACATAGCGGTCCCCGACCGCCGTGGTGCGCACGGTGATCCCGGCCTCCCGCATGGCGATGTGCAGGCCGAGATTGCTCATCACGGTGGCGACCAGGGTGTCCTCCACCAGGGTTCCCGCCTCCCGCATGGCGAGCGCGAGAATCGCCATGATGGCGTCGCCGTCGACGATTTCCCCTGCGGCGTCCACCGCCAGACAACGGTCGGCGTCGCCATCGTGGGCGAGCCCGAGGTCGGCGCCGTGCTCACGGACCGCGCGACGGATCGGGTCCAGATGGGTGGAACCGACACCGTCGTTGATATTGAGCCCATCGGGTTCGGCATTGATCGCGATCACCGTCGCTCCCGCCTCCCGGTACGCGGCGGGAGCGACCTCCGAGGCGGCGCCGTGCGCGCAGTCCACGACCACGGTCAGCCCGCGCAGGTCCCGTCCGGTCGCCTCCACCAGATGTTCGACGTATCGCTCGTGGGTGCCCGCGAGGTCGTACTGTTCCGGAACATCGAGGCCGTGTTCACCGGCCCGGGGCGCGTTGAGCACCCGCCCGATCCCGGCCCCGGTGGGCCGGACGAGATCACCGGAGGAAGCCAGGGCCTCGATTCGGTCCTCCACGGCGTCGTCGAGTTTGAGACCGCCCGCGGCGAAGATCTTGATGCCGTTGTCCGGCATGGGATTGTGCGAGGCGGAGATCATCACACCCAGGCACGCGTCGTATAGGTCGGTCAGATAGGCGACCGCGGGTGTGGGCAGCACCCCCACCGAGAGCACATCCACCCCGGCGGCCGTCAGACCGGCGGTGACCGCGGCCTCCAGCATCTCCCCGCTGGCCCGTGGATCTCGGCCCACCACGGCCACTTTGCGGCGGCGACCGCGCGCGTCCGCACCCAGTATCTGCGCCGCCGCGCCGGACACCCGGAGCGCCAGCTCCGGACTCAGCGAATCGTTGGCGAGCCCGCGTACCCCATCGGTACCGAACAAACGTCCCATATCTGCCCTTACCGGCGATTGCCCTTATCGGCGTTGTCGAGGTTCTCGCCGAGCACTGCGGCCCGGCACGCGTTCCATAGCATGAGAGCAGGCAGCCGGCCGGAGCCGGTTGCCTGCTCTCATAGCGGCTGCCGCCGAAACCGCACCACCACCCGGAAAGGGGGCGCGACCGAGAGGCGGTGGCAGCGGCAAAGCCGAAATCAGCGCTTCGAGTACTGAGGCGCCTTGCGCGCCTTCTTGAGACCGTACTTCTTGCGCTCGGTGGCACGCGGGTCACGGGTGAGGAACCCGGCGCGCTTGAGCGCGGGACGATCCTCGGGCGCGGCCACGATCAGTGCACGGGCGATGGCCAGGCGCAGCGCGCCGGCCTGACCGGACGGGCCGCCACCGTGCAGGCGGGCGAGCACATCGTAGGTCTCGGTGCGCTCGACGGTCACCAGCGGCGACTTGACCAGCTGCTGATGCACCTTGTTCGGGAAGTAGTCCTCGATGGACCGGCCGTTGAGGACGAAGTTGCCCGAGCCGGGCACGAGCCGCACCCGGACCACGGCCTCCTTGCGGCGACCGACGGCCTGCACCGGCCGATCGATCGGCGCCGGGGCAGCGTAGGTGTACTCCTCGACGTAGCCTTCACCGGTGAGGACCTCGGCGGCGGCGTCCTCGACGACCGCCTCGTCGTACTCGTTGTATTCCTCGGGAGCGGTCACTGGGCCACCTGCTTGATCTCGAACGGAACGGGCTGCTGCGCCGCGTGCGGATGGGTCGGTCCCGCGTAGACCTTCAGCTTGCCGGCGATGGAGTTGCCGAGCTTGTTCTTGGGGATCATGCCCTTGACGGCCTTCTCCACCAGGCGCTCCGGTCGGGTCTGCAGCACCTGCCCGACAGTGCGGGACTTCAGGCCGCCGGGATGCCCGGAGTGCCGGTGGATGAGCTTGTCCTGCTTCTTGTTGCCGCTGACGGCAACCTTGTCGGCGTTGATGATGATGACGAAGTCGCCACCATCCACGTGCGGGGCGTAGGTCGGCTTGTGCTTGCCACGCAGCAGATTCGCTGCCTGGACGGCAAGACGGCCGAGCACTACGTCAGTGGCGTCGATGACGTACCACTTGCGGGTCACGTCACCTGCCTTGGGGCTGTACGTAGGCACAGTGTTTCCCTGTCTGTCGTCGGTGCTGCCGGCCAGGTGCGTGGTCGAGGTGGCCCCGGCGGCCGGTTGAGACCCGGGCCTCGATGTACTCCACACACCGGCAGGCCACGATACCAGCCGAGAATCACACCGGGGCACACGCCTGTGCCCGCAGGCCGCGGCACGGCGAAACCGTGCTCGGCACACACGGGCCGAGCGGATCCCGACCCGACTAGATATCGATCGGCGGACCGGGATCGACCGCGCCCGGCGGCCCGGGTATGAGGTAGCGGAGGGTATCGATCCCCGCTTCCACACAGTCCTGCACCGAACCATCGCGGGCGGCGGTCGCGTCGGAGCGCGCGGGCGGGGTGCCCGAGGGATCGGCATCGTCGACGCGATCGCTCGTCACCATGCCGCCGGGGACGATGTCGTCCTGTGGGTCGATCATCACCCAGGGAGCGGGGGAACAGCCGACCGGCGTGATAACCGAAGACACGATCCGATCCGACCCGACCACGGCGGACCCGAGGTCGGTGTGCACGCTCATCGGAGCGATGACCGTGCCCTGGGACGGCAGGGCCACCACCGCGAGGGCCATCGCACCGACCACCGAATGGGCACCGAACAGATTGTCCTTCATCTTGTCCCAGATCTTGCCCCTGTGCTGCGAATGTTCGGCGACGGCGAACTCGGCGTGTCCGTGTCGATCTTCACCGCGTTCCCCCACCCGGACGGGCCGAGCGGCGGACATGTCCGCAGAACTCATCCGAACGGTCGGATCATTACCCCCGTCCGGACCGGCCGGGCCATGCGAGGAATACCCTCCCGGCCCGGGTGCCGGCTGTCCGGGGTCGCCTCCCTGCTGCGGCGCGGGCCCCGGCGCACGATACTGCGGCCCACCGCCGGGCGGATAGTGGCCCGGTGGAGTGGGATATCGTGGCGGCTCCGGCTCCGCGGGGTGACCACCCGGCGGCTCGGCGGCGTTCTCGTTGAGCAGCAGATGGGTGGCGCCGAGAACCAGCGCGTGAATGGGATGGTCGGCGGCATGGAACCGCTGACCCAACTGGTTGCGGAACGCGAACTTCAACCGTTCGTTGCCACTGGCGTTCCCGGCGAACAGCACGCTGGAGGTGTCGGCGCCGATCTGCCGCGCCGCGGCCATCACCTCGATCACCATATCGTCGGCTATCCGGGTCTCCCGGGCGGCGTCGGGATTCAGCTCCAGTTCCGTCGACGCGGTGGGTTGTTCGTCGTCCCCGTGCACGGCGACCACCAGCACGGTGCGTCCGTCGCTGTACACACCGGTCGCGCCGGTTCCGTTCGGCGACCGGCCGTCCGGCGGCCGAACCAGACCCAATGCCCGCATATACCCCGACAACGCGATGGACTCCGGGATCGGTTCGACCGCGACGCCGAGCTGCTCGACCAACGCGCAGTAGAGGTCCACCTTCTCGTCCGGCCATCCGTCCGGGTACGGCAGGGCGAGTAGATCGGGTTTACCGCGCAGGTAGGAGCCCACGGCGGCGAGCGGGTTGTACAGCCGGGCACGGAACACCAGTTCGGCGGGCCAGGTCGCCCCCGCGACCACGATCTGCGCATGTCCGAGGATGTCGCGGACATCCGAGATCGCCAGTCCCAGATCGGGCCGTCGCTCCACACCTGCGGTGTACAGCCGCCCGGAGGAATCGGCCAACAGATACGCCGGGGTGGTGTAGCTACCCTCGACCTGAACCGGACGGATGGGCATCCCACCACCACCCGCGGCCACGGACACCACATCCCACCCGAGATGTATTGCCCCTATTCGCACCGTCACAGGCATCAGTGTGCCTGGTGGGCGCGCGACACGCTCGTCGCCCCCACGGACTCGCGGTCGACGCACCGCTTCGGCCCCGTTCCCCCGTTCACGCGGCCGACTTCCGCAACCGCAGGCGATACCAGGTCAGTACCGCCATCACCAGGGTGAGCGCGGCCAGCACGCCGACGTCCAAGGTCCAGATGTCCTTGCTGTGCTCCCACAACGAGTCCTGCTGGGCCTGGATGAACAGTTCGCGGATGTTCACCGTCGCCGCGCCCGCCGCATAGCCCCACCGGGCCGGGAACAGCCAGGACAGCTGTTCGAGAACCACCCGATCGGTGACCGGGATCATGCCACCCGCCATCACCAACTGGCACATGATCGCCACCACCAACAATGGCATCACCTGCTCGTTGGATCTGGCCAGACTCGACAGCAGCAGCCCGAGCACCACACAGGACACCGCCGTGACGGCGATATCGATGTACAGCTCGGCGGAGCCGGAGATGAGCATCACACCTTCGCCCGGCGGCTTCTTGCCGAGAAGGACGAATCCGACCAGCACGGCCGATTGCAGCAGCGCGAAAACGCTGAACACAACGACCTTGGCCAACAGATATGACGAGGGGTGCAGTCCGACGGCGCGCTCCCGGTGGAAGATGGTGCGCTCACCGACCAGATCGCGCACGGTCAGCGTGGACCCCATGAAGCAGGCGCCCAGGATGAGCACCACCAGCAGCTGCTGACTCTCGCTGCCACCGGTGGGGATGAACGAACCGTCGTCGGTCTGAGTGAGCGGTCCACGAGCCAGACCGTTGTCCCCCGGCACGACCAGAGTCAGAGCTCCCAGCACGAATGGCAGGAGGATCAGGAACGCCAGATAACCGCGGTCGGCGAGGACCAGCCGCATCTGTCGCCGCGACAGGGTGGAGAACTGTTTCCAGCGGCTCGATTTGGGTGGCGAACCCGTACCGCCGGGCGGCCTGGACGGCGGCGCCGGAGGTGTCGCGTTCACCGCCTGCCGCGCCCGATAGGCGGCGAACGCCTGATCCGGGTTGGCCGCCACATCGGCGAAGATCTTCGCCCAGTCGCCGGTGCCCAGCGCCGCTTCCACACCGGCGGGGTTGCCCGCGTAGGCGGTTTTACCGCCGGGAGCCAAGAGCACCACCTGATCGCACATGTCCAGGCAGGCCACCGAGTGGGTCACCACGATCACCACGCGGCCCGCGTCGGCCAGTTCGCGCAGCATCATCATGACCTGGCGATCCAGCGCCGGATCCAGTCCCGAGGTGGGTTCGTCGAGGATCAGCAGCGAGGGACCGGTGAGCAGCTCCAAGGCCACCGACGCGCGTTTGCGCTGGCCACCGGACAGCCGGTCGACTCGGGTGTTCGCGTGCTCGGTGAGCGATAGTTCCCGCAACACACCGTCGATCACCTGCTGCCGGTCGGCCTTGGTGGTGTCCGGCGGCAGGCGCAGTTGGGCGGCGTAGCCGAGGGCCTGACGCACGGTGAGTTGCCGGTGCAGCACATCGTCCTGCGGCACCATACCGATTCGGGAGCGCAGCGCCTCGTACTCGGCGTGCAGATTGCGCCCCTCGAAGGTCACCACACCGCCGGAGGGTTGGGTCGTCCCCGCGATCAGCCGGGACAGTGTGGACTTACCCGCTCCGGACGGGCCGATCAGCGCCGTGAGGGTACCCCGTCCGGCCTGCATGTTGACGTCGACGAGCAGTTGTTTGTTGCCCTCGACGGTGAACCCGACCCCGTGCACCTGCAGGCCCTGCTCGGCGACCGGCCGTTGCCGGTGCACCAGGGTGCCCTGCTGTACCTCGAAGTCGACATTACCGATGGTGATGATGTCGCGTTCGTGCAGCAGCGCCCGCTGCTGCCGAATGCCGTTGACGAAGGTTCCGTTGGCGGAGCCCAGGTCCTCGATGGTGAGGCCCTCGGCGCCGGCGACGAGGCGGGCGTGTTTGCGGGAGGCGAGCGGATCGTTGACGACGATCTGGTTGTCCGCGGTACGGCCGATGGCCAGCCCGCCGGGCGGCAGCCGGTCGGCGCGGGCGACGGGTTCGGTACCGGTCCTGGCGCGCACCGGCGGCATGGCCGCGATACTCGCCTTGGCCGTCATGTTCATGGTGGGTGGCGACGGCGGTACGGGTTGCGGCCCGCTGCGCGGCGGCTGGGAGATGGGTCCGCTGTGCGCCGGGATCGGCCGGCTGTGCGGTGTCGGCCCGGCCGGTGGCCGATGTCCGGTGGGCGTCGACCGACCGTGTGGCGGGGTGTGGTGACCGGCCGGCGGGCCGGTATGCGGGGCCGAAGGTCGGGGTCCGGCCGGACGCTGCTGCGAGATCGGGGTGTGGACCTGCGGGGCGGGCCCACTCACATGTGGTTGCGGTGTCTGCGGAACGCCGGTCGGGATGAGCGACAGCAGCGGACCGATGAGGGCGTCACCGAGCCTCACCTGGGTCGGCCGATCGATCTGCACGGGCCGGGTTACTCGCCGCGCATCGACGAAAACACCATTGGTACTGCCGTTGTCGGTGAGCACCCAGGCGCCCGACTGCCAGGCGAGGGTGGCGTGCACCCGCGAGACCAGCGGACTGTCGACGAACAAGGTCACCTCGGGAGCACGTCCCAGGGTGATCCGTTGACTCGAATCGAAGACACGTTCGGTTCCATCATGACGCACTGTTATGGTGCGTACCCCCGGTGAAGACATGCAGCGGATACTATTCGATCATCGGGACATGGGAGGTGCCCCTGGTTTCGGCGTGAAGTCCGGTCCGCGTCCACTCCATCCGAACGGACGCTCTCGGCGGTCATGCGCGACCGATCGCCTCGGGGTGCCCACCGTTCGTTCCGGAGAGCCACACCAGACGCCCCCAGGGGCCGACGAGGGGGAGTTCATGCCACGACTCCGCGCCACCGCGATCATCGCCGTTCTGCTGTGCGCCCTGGCTCTCTCCGCGGGATGCACCCGGTCGGTGGGCGGCCATGCGGTATCCGTCTACGACGATCCGTTCAAAGTGGCCGGATTGCCCACCACCAGCGGCCCGAACGGCCCCCGCCCCGATGTCGAGAACAGTTCGCTGACCGCCTACAACTCCGACGGCGGAGAGATCGACACCCTGGCCCTCAATGCCGTCGAGGACATCCAGGAATACTGGCGCGAGCGCTTCGACCAGGAATTCGACGGCGAATTCCGCCCGGTGGAGAAGCTGGTTTCGTGGAGCGCCAAGGCTCCTCGCGACAGGTCGATCGAGTTCTGCACCGAATCGACCCACCGCTTGATCAACGCCGGCTACTGCCGGCTGGACAATTCCATCGGCTGGGACCGGGCACTGTTGCTCCCCACCATGGCGGAGACCTTCGGGCAGATGTCGGTGGTGATGGTGTTGGCCCACGAGTACGGACACGCCATTCAGACCATGGCCGAGATCGTCGAGCGAGACGAACCGGTGATCGTCAAGGAGCAGCAGGCCGACTGTTTCGCGGGGGCGTTCATCCGCCATGTGGCCGAGGGCAACTCCAAGCACTTCACCATCAACACCTCCGACGGCCTGAATTCGGTGCTCGCCGCCACCGTCGCCATTCGCGATTCCGATCCGGACGACCCCGACAGCGTGCACGGTTCGGCCTTCGAACGGGTCACCGCCGTGCAGATCGGTTTCACCGACGGCCCTCGAGCGTGCGAGGGCATCGATATGGCCGAGATCGAGCAGCGCCGTGGTGATCTGCCCCAGAGTTTCCGCAACGACCCGGGTGGGGGCGAGTATCCCATCACCCAACAGGCGTTGGTCGAACTCACCAAGGCCTTGGATGTGATCCTTCCGCTCCCGGAGCGCCCGACCTACAGCTACAGCGGTTTCACCATCGACTGCGCGGACGGGCCGAGCACCCGCCCGGTTTCCTACTGTCCGACGACCAACACCATCGCCACCGATGTCGACGCACTCGCCGCCCGCGGCGATTCCGACATCGACCCCGACGACCCGCTGCCGGTCAAGGTGGACGGCGACTACAACGGCTATGTGGTGTTCATCGCCCGCTACGCGCTGGCCGTCCAGCACAGCAAGGGCCAGGATCTGGTCGGCGCCAAGACCGGTCTGCGCACGGCCTGCCTGTCCGGGGTGGTGACGGCGAAGTTGGCCGAGCCCGGTCGGGACCGAGGCGATATCACCCTGGCGGCGGGTGATCTGGACGAGGCCGTCTCGGGACTGCTCGCCGACGGCCTGGCGGCCAGCGATCTCGAGGGACGGACCGTGCCGAGCGGTTTCGCTCGGGTGGACGCTTTCCGCGCGGGCGTCCTCAATGGCGAAACCACCTGTATGTCAAGGTATTCCGACTGATCGCGCCGATCACGCAGGGCCCCGACGAGCTAACCGAACGGTGGGGGCGCGGCCGGTTCGAAACGCAGCATCCGGTTGCCGATCGAGATCTCGGTGCCCGGCACCAACACCATGGGCACATTGGGCAGGAGCCTCACCCAGGTGGGCTGTCCGGGTAGCCGGGTGTGCGTACCGTTGGTCGACCCCCGGTCCAGCAGGGTCACATCCCAGTTGACCAGCAGCAGCTCGGCATGCGCCCGCGACATTCCGCCGGAGGTGTCCGGTATCCGCAGCGGTACGAGTCCGCGCCGCGCCTGCTCGGAGTGTTCGGGATCGCGCCCGATGACGGTGTCTCCGGTAATGAGATAGGGCGTGCCGTCGTCGAGGACCAGCATGCCCAGCGGCGGACGCACCACTTCGATCAGCGGCTGGGTCTGGTCGACCGGGATACCGCAGACGGTGCAGAACGCCGAGCGCGGGTCACTGGGATGCGCACGGGCGCATTTGAAACCCAACACCTTCCCGGTCAGAGCCGTGCCCTTTGCGGTGGCCTCGGTGCGACGCCGCAGTTCCGGGTCGACCGTCGGCGACGAGGTCGGTCGGGGGGAAGGCAGACTGTCGGCATGCTCGGTGGCGGCCCGGTGCAGGTCGGGAATATCGGCCCCGTACGACTCGGGAGCGGGTACGGCCATCGGCGCAACGGGGGTGTCGGTGGTTCGCCTCGGTGGTACGGCCGTGGAATGCCTGCCTCCGGTCTGTTCGAGACCCGCGGGTTCGTTCCGGTCACCGGATCCGGTGGGTGCCGTTTCGGCGCCGGATTCCTCGGTCTCGGCGGCCTCGACCATCGCCGCGCCGCGCCGGTACCGCGCCCGGTCCGACCACAGGATCGCCCCGCCGGCCTGGGCGATCCCTTCGACCAGCCAACCGATTCCGCGTTCGGCCGGCAGTTCGGGAACACCGCCCGCGGCATCGTCGACGAAAAGAGCCGCCGCGTGGGCCGGTATCGCCACGGCACGCTCGACGGTGAACGGGGCCTCCCGGCCGCGGTGGTGCTCCACTCGCTCTCCGGCACATACCGCGGTGACCGCCCCGTGGAGGAAGATCGTCAACCGGTCCGGGTCGGCGGCGGCCAGGATGCCGAAATCGAGAGACTGCGCCGAACCGATCCGTCCGGCGTCCCGCATCAGCCAGCGGGTCGCGGCCCGGGTGATGGATTCGCCGGAGTTATCCGGTTCCCGGGCGTTCACCTCACGGATCACCTGCACCAGGGCCTCCGCCACCACCACAGCCGTGGACTCCGGGTGTGGGCGCCCCGCCTCCCGGTGGGCGACCAGCACCAATACACCCGAGACCAGCGCCAGGACATGGCTGCCGGAGACGACCTCGACCTGCCGATTCCTCATGGGAATCGGCCTCCACCACGATCGCGGTATCGGTTCGTCGCCACTCGATCAGGGTATTGCACGCCGTTGCGACAACCCGCTCCCCATCTCGACCGCGGTCCGGTAATTTCGTGAGCAGTGTCGAGAGGAGCGAGAGGCCGCAATGTTTCGGACATCGCAGACCATTGCCGTCGTGGCGGCCGCGGTTCTGATGGGCACTCTGTCCGGATGCGGTGGGACAACAGGTGTTCCCACAGCCGCCGAAATCGATGTGCGAACCCTGGCCGTCGGTGATTTCCCCACCGATCGACACACCTATCCACAGGATGCGGTGGACAGCGGTCCGGTGTTGGAGGGTATCCGAATGGCGGAAGCCCTCGCCCCGGCGGTGGAGATCGATTCCTCGCTCGAGTACGGTCGCGGCAGCCTACTGGTGCCCGATTCGCAGACCGCGATCAAGTTTTTGGCCGGTGTCTCCAAGCCGGTGCTGGACAAACGCGGGATGGTGGTCGGTTACGGGGCCAGCGGCGCCGACCGACCCGATCCGCAGGGACAATCACGCCCCACCCCCGGCGCCACCGTGGTCACCACGGTGTTGCTCCGCTTCCCCGATGCCTCCGGTGCGCGCCTTGCGGCACGGGAACTCGAGGACGCCGATATCGGCGTGTCGCCGGAGAACCGCGCCCTGAGCTCCACCGAGCATCCCACCGCGTATATCCACTGGCGGCCCGGCATCCCGACGATCGGCTCGTTCCTCGCACACGAGGAATTCGTGGTCTCCTTGTTCATCCAACGACCGAGGGCCGACAGCGCCGATCTGGTGGACTGGGTCGACAAGACCTACACCGCGGTACTCGACCGGCTGCGCAAGTTCGACCCGACCCCGTTCGACGAACTCGACACACTGAAGGTGGATCCGGAAAATCTGCTCGCCCGGGTCGTGGTGGCCGATCGTGAGGGACGGACCCCCGATCCGAAGAACTTCGCCGTCTACGGTCCCACCTACATGATCCATTCCGCGTATCGCCAGCGCGAACGACGACGTCTGCTCGAGGAGTCGGGTTTCGAGCGGATCGCGCTCGTCGACAACGGCTCGGTCACCCGAACCCGGGACGCGGCGGGCGCCGAACGGCTGCTCCGGGGGCTGGTCGACACCGTGGGTGATCACTACGACACACATACCGCCCCCAGCGATGTGCCCGACGCGAAATGCGTGCGGCTCAACGATGACGGCGACCCACAGCGCGAATACCGATTCCGCTGCTTCGTGCTGTACAAGCGTTATGTGGCCACGGTGTCCGGCGACAACGAGACCGAGGTGCGACAGAAGGTCGCCGCCCAGTACGCCCTACTGGCCAATAGCCTCTGAGACGGTCTCTGCGATCCCCGGACGCCGCCCCTTCCCGAAACGCTTCGTCCTATACGTCCGAATCCGTTGTGGTGTCGAGCTTCTCGCGCCATGTCCCAGTTTGGCGCACAGCCTAAGGCCAGGCTAACCTGAGCGTGTTCCATCTCACAGCGAGGCAGCACGCCGAAGCCGCCGCGTAGCCGATCACCCGATGCGTTCCACGCTATGCTGCATCGCTATCACCACGCGGCACTTAGGTAAGCCTTGCCCCAGCTGAACAGAAGCATTAGCTTCGCAGATCGAATCGTCGCCTCCGCTTTTCGACCCGATGCGAAGAAGGGAATACCTGGTGAAAAGCGTTCTTCCCGAACGTAAAACGCTTCACCCACACAGTATCGAACACCGTGAGCTGTCCCCCGCGACCGGACAGGCCGTCCGCGAGCTGGCATATGAGATCGCAATCACATTCGACCCCGCCCCCGGCGCCACCGCACACACCCTCACCGATCCTGCATTGATCGAGCGGATCACCGCGCGCGCGGGCGAACTCCCTGCCGAGGCGCGGATGGTCATGCGTCCCCCCACCACCGCCACGGGCGCCACGGTGGTGCACGGTCTCCCCCTGACCGACGACGAATGCGGCCCCACCCCGCCCGACTGGCGGATGGCCGCGCGGTGGAGCGGCGATCCGGACCATCGGTCGTGCTCGTTCCAAATCGATATCGCCATGCTGTTGCTGGCCACGCTCGCGGGCGAACCATTCGGCTGGCAAGGGCAGCAGAACGGCCGCCTGGTCAACAACATCATCCCCGCCATCGGCCACGAGGACGAACAGTCCGGGGCGAGCAGTAGCACACTGCTCAGCCCGCATACCGAGGACGCGTTCCACCCACGGCGCGCCAATCTGCTGATGCTCGCCTGTCTGCGCAATCCCGACCGCGTCGGCACCACCGTCTCGTCGGTGCGGCAGGTGGAACTCGATGCCCGGCAACGTCGTATCCTCGGCACCCCCACCCTGCCGATCCTGCCCGACGTCTCCTACGGATGCGGCTTCGACCGGGCCACCGCACCCGCCGTGCCCACCATCTGGTCGGAAAGCGACGAATTCGAAACCGATACCACCCCCGATGATCTCACCCTTCGCTTCGATCCCGCCTACACCCCACTCGACGCGGCCGACCCCGATTTCCGAGCCGCATACCGACATTTGGAAGAGGAACTGGAACGAGTATGCATCCTGGCCGTCCTGGAACCCGGTGAACTGCTGCTCGTCGACAACGACGTCGCCGTCCACGGGCGGGTGCCGTTCACCGCGCGCTACGACGGCACCGACCGCTGGCTGAAACGTGTGAACATCCGGTTACCCGAACGCCGGCGCCGCCCAACCGAATCCAGGGAGAATGGATACGGTCAGCAGATCGTCGCCCCCTTCGGGGCGGCCCGGCCGGAAACGGTCGCGGCACAGACACAGCGGGACGGCACAGATGATCGAGGATCCGTTGAGCACACGTGACCGGACGACCCCCCTACGGGTGCTGAGCCGCAGCGATCTCGCCGATGTCCCCATTTCCCCCGCGGAAGTGGTACGCGCGGTGGAGGACGCGTATATCGCCCTCGCCGCCGGTGATTCGGATAATCCACGCAAACTCAGTGTGGCCAACCCCGATGGATGGTCGGTGGCCTACGCCATGCTCGGACGCGACGGCCGGCGCCGGGTGGTCGCGATGAAGACCTCCTACAAATTCGATCCCGGACACGATCGCAGCACCAAGCGCTACTACACCACCATCACCCTCTACGACGACACCACCGGCGCGCCCATCGCCATGATGGATTGCGCCCGTGTGGGCGCACTTCGTACACCCGCGGTCTCGGCGTTGCTGGTCCGCGAGACCGTGCGCCGGGAAGCGGACAGCGCACTGATCATCGGCACCGGCACCCAGGGCCGCAACGCACTACCGCATCTACTTGCCGCCAACCCGCAGCTGCGCAAACTCATGCTGTTCGGCACCCACCCCGAGGGAATCGAGGCGGTACACCGGGAACTGGCCCGCCACCAACCGCACGCGGTGCTGCAAACCGTCGACGACCCCTATGCCGCGGCCCGCACCGCCGATGTCATCCTGGCCACCGCCGGCCCCGGCACCGAGGTCGCCGTGGAATCGACCGACCTGAAACCGGGTGCGGTGGTGGTGCTGGTCGGCTACGGACTGGCCCCCTCGACCCTGCACGATGCCGACCGCGTAATCGCCACCAGCGCCGCGCAAATGGCGTTGACCGGCACGGATATGGCCGATGATCAGGGTGTGCTGCGTGGGGTGGACGCCGAGCTCCCGCAGATACTCGCCCGCCGAGCGGTGGCCCGACGTCATGAGGACGAACGAATCTTCGTCTACAACAGCGGATTGGTACTCACCGATATCGCGGTCGCGCACGCCCTCGCCCAACGCGCCATCGCCGAAGGCCGAGGCACGGAGGTCGCGCTGTGGGATTGAGCCGGACCGAAACGGTATCCGCCGACGGCGACGGCCGGCCCTCGAGCGAGGGTGCTCCTGCGGATGACGATCCCGCCCGGCCGAGTACGGCGTCCCCCACGCGGTCGGATCACGCCGGGACCGTGGCCCTCCCGTTACCCGCGCATCGCGATCCCTGGGAACGGCGCGTCTTCGATGATCCGAACCTGTTGGACGATATCGCCTTCGCGGTGGGCGGCCCGTTCCATTTGATGTATCCGCCGCGAGTGGGCCGCAATATCCGCGATTTCCACCGGGCATTCGAGGCCGCGGGCATCCGGGGGACCGTCTATTTCGGCAAGAAGGCGAACAAGGCCCGCTGTGTGGCCCGCGCCTGCGCCGAATACGGCGCGGGGGTCGATGTCGCCGGGATCGGCGAGCTCACCTCGGCCCTGGCGCAGGGGGTGCGCGGCGCGGATCTCATGGTGACCGGACCGGAGAAATCCGACGACCTGCTGTGGTTGGCCGCGCGGCACGGCGCGCTGATCGCCCTGGACACGCTCGGCGAACTTCACCGGCTCGCGGCCCTGGACATTCCGACACGGGTGCTGCTGCGCGTGCTACCGACCGCCTCGACCAGTCGGTTCGGGATGACACCGGACGAACTCGACCGGGCGGTCCGCGACGCGCACGATCACCCATCGATTCGGCTCGCGGGCTTCAGCTTCCACCTGTCCGGATACGACTCGATCCCCCGCGCCGAGCTGGCCGCCGAGCTGATCGACCGCTGTCTGGCCGCCCGCTCCGCGGGGCATCCGGCCGATACCATCTCGATCGGCGGTGGCTTCGGCGTGGATTATGTGCCGGCGGCCGCCTGGATAAAATTCCGCGAGCAGGCCACCCGCCGGTGGTTCCACTCCGGCAAGAAATTCGAGTCGTACTACCCCTACCATTTCCCCGACCCCGGCTCTGCCATGCTCACGGCGATCCTCGACCACGGTGGGCTCGCCGATCGACTGCGCCGCGCGGGAATCGGACTCGCCATCGAACCCGGACGCGCCCTGGTCGACCGTGCCGGTAGCACCGTGTTCCGAGTGCAGGGGGTCAAGATCCGACACGAGCACGGGCAACCATATCGCCTGCTCACCGTCGACGGATCCAGCCTCAGCCTCTCCGAGCAGTGGTTCGACAGCGAATACCTGCCCGATCCGCTGCTGTGGCCCGACCGCCCCGGTACACCCACGCCGACGGTGGTGGGTGCCGCGACCTGTTTGGAATCGGACATGCTCAGTTGGCGCCGAATCCCGCTACCGCGCCCGGCCGAACCCGGTGACCTGCTCATCTATCCGAATACCGCCGGATATCAGATGGACTCGAACGAATCCATGTTCCACGAACTGCCCATCCCACCGAAGGTGGTACTGCACGACGCACCGGGTGGTCGTTTCCGCTGGACCTTGGACGCCGGTTGAACGGTCGCCGGCCGTCCGTCCGATAACCTGCCCACCGCCCGAGGAGATCTCATGCCGCTGGTCACCCGTGTGACCGACCTGATCGGCCGCACCCCCCTGTTCGAATTGGCGATCACCACCACCGGAACCCGGTTATTACTCAAACTGGAGCAGTTCAACCCGACCGGGGCGGCCAAGATCCGCATGGCCCGGGAGATGGTGGACGATGCCGAAGAGCGAGGGTTGCTGAAAGATGGCGGCCATATCATCGAATCGACATCCGGTAACACCGGGCTCGGCTTGGCGGTGGTGGCCGCCGAACGCGGCTATCGTTTCACCGCGGTTGTCGATCACCACGCGAGTAAGGACAAACTGCGCGCGATGCAAGCGATGGGTGCGGAACTGGTGTTCGTCGCCGATGAGGGCGACGACAGCCTGGCCACCTCCGCGCGAGAGGACCGCGCCGAGGCCATGGCGGCGAGTTCGGGTGCCTATTTCACCGAGCAGCACAACAATGACGCCAATGCCCGCGGCTATTACGCGGTGGCCGAGGAGTTGCTCGACGATGTGGATACCGTGGACATTCTGTTGTCCGCGGTCGGCACCGGTGGATCGCTGTTCGGGACCGCGACCCGATTACGCCAGCTCGGCTGTTATCCGCGGGTGATCGGGGTGGAGCCGGTCGGTTCCATCGCCTTCGGCGGCCCGGGTGGGCCGTACTGGCAGTCCGGGACCGGAACCCCGCCCGGCGCGACCATCGGCACCGCCGTCGACTATTCGTTGCTCGACGAAGGACTGAAGGTTTCCGACCGCGCGGCCTTCGCCACCGCACGTGCCCTCGCGCGGGAAGTCGGCCTGATGATCGGCGGTTCCGCGGGAGGTTCGGTGTACGCGGCACTGACCCGTCTCGAGGAGTTTCCGCCCGGCTCCACCGTGGTCACCATCGTCTGCGACGGTGGGGAGAAATACCTCGACACCGTTTTCGACGACGAATGGATGGCCGTCCGCGACCTGCTCGACCCCGAAACCGAACAAGAGGTACACGACATGCTCACCCGCTATGTTCCCGCGGGCCGACGGCGCCCATCCCGTGGTGCGATGGTGCGAGCGCGGTGATCGGGGCATTCACTCGCTCCCGCGGCGACGGTTATCGCCTGGCCGCCCTGGCCGCCCCGATCGCCGCCACCCAACTCGCCCAGATCGCGGTGTCCACCACCAATATCGCCCTGATGGGCACCCTCGGCGTGCGACAGGTCGCCGCCGGCGGGCTGGCGCTGGTGCTGTTCAACCAGATCCGCACCATGTGTGTCGGGCTGATCACCGCCAGCGGTAATCAGGTGGCCTCCGTGGTGAGCGCCGCCGAGAAACGCGGCGTCGACGCCGACGACGAGGTCCGCGATGTGGTGCGCTCCAGTTTTCTCATCGCCACCGCGGCCGGTCTGCTCGGCGGCCTGATCCTCGTCGGTCTCGGTTGGGCGCTGCGCCGGCTCGGTCAGGACGCCGAGGTGCTCGCCGAGGCCCGACCGCTGATGGTCGCATTGGCGCCGGGACTGCTGCCGTGCCTGTGGTTTCAGGTGTTGCGTCAATACACCGTCGGGATGCAGCGTCCGCAGGCACTGCTGCTGGTGACGCTCGGCTCCATCGCGTTGAACCTGGGCCTGGCCTTGGCCTTCATCCACGGTTGGGCGGGCCTGCCCGCGCTCGGACTCACCGGGATCGGGGTGGCGACCTCACTGGTTTTCCTCGTCACATTCGGGGTGTTGTGGGCCATGGTCCACCACGATGCCGACCTCGGCCGCACTCTCTCGATCCGGCCCTGGCCGGTGCGGGCGGCGACGGTTCGGACCGAATTGCGCCTCGGCACCCCGATCGCGCTCACCTATGGTTCCGAGGCGGGAATGTTCTCGGTACTGGCGTTGGCGATGGGCACCTTGGGCCCGGCCGCGCTGGCCGCGCACAATGTGGTCTATCAGGTGATCTACATCGTCTTCCAGGTCGCGATCGGTATCTCGCAGGGCGTGTCCATCCTGGTCAGCCGGTCCGTGGCCCGGGACGAGGTGGCCCGTGCCCGCGCCCTGGCCCGATTGGCCCTGCAGTATGCGGGAGTGGTCGCGGCGGTTACCGGGCTGATGTACGTGGTGGCGCCGGACGCCGTGCTCCGACCATTTCTGGATCCCGCCGACACCGCGACCGCGGATATCGCGCGCGGACTGCTGTTGATCGGGATCGTGTTGCAGTTCTTCGACGCCGCGCAGAACATCGGCAACGGTCTGCTGCGCGGGCTGAAGGCCACCGATGCGGGTTTCCGGTTGTCGTTGATCGGGTACTGGTTGGTCGGCCTGCCGAGCGCACTGGCGCTGGCGTTCCCGGTCGGTCTGGGTGCGGGCGGGGTGTGGTGGGGCCTGACCGCGGGCCTGGCCACCACCGCGATTCTCATGCTTCGCCGATATTTCGCCCTGCTCGCCGAGCGGGAGCGGATAGCCGTCGCCCGGCCCCGGGAGGCCATCGATACCTCGCCTTGAAACAGGGTCGCCGAGGTGGTCGCACGCCAGTGTCGAGGTGTCGTGTACCACCTCGATAGCACGGATTAGGATTGCCTTTCCAAACTTCCATGGAAAGGAGCATGTTCGATGCGTGTTGTCGTCCTGTTCGGTACGGAGATGGGCACGGCCGAATCGGTCGCCGAGAGCATCGCCGAAGAACTCACCGAGCTCGACGTATCAATCTTCGATATGACCGATTTCGACCCTGCCGAGCTCGATGCCCGCGATTTCCACATCGTGGTCTGCTCCACCTACGGCGACGGCGAGCTACCGACCGGCGCCGAGCCCTTCTTCGACGCCCTCGACGTCCATACGCCCGATCTGACCGGTCTACGATTCGCGGTATTCGGTCTGGGCGATTCCGTCTACGACCACACCTTCAATCGCGGCGGTGAGATAGCGGCCGAGAAGCTGCGCGCGTTCGGCGCCGTTCAGGTGGGCGAACACGCTCGCCACGATGCCTCGACCGAGGTGAAACCCACCGATATGGCGCGCGAATGGGTTCGAACCCTCCCGCTGCCCACCGAGGCGCTCGCCACCGTCTGAGCATGGTCCCCGCCGACCCGTGATCACTCCGGGCCACGGAATCGGTTGCCACACCGGCGAACACCGACCGGGCGGGAATCCGGGATACGCTCCGTCCCACCGCGCCCGGATCCCGCTTGGACAGCGAGGTTTCCGCAGTATCACGGGTGGGAACTTCCCCGGACGGTGTCGTGGTCGCGTTCTAGACTGGATAACGGTGCCGCACAGTCCGTCGCGCACGCCCGACCAGGAGGGGACGATATGGCAACCGGAATTGGTTCCACGGAACAGCACACCCCGTCGACCGACCATCCCGAACTGGAAGTGTTGCCCGAATGGCCACAGGACACGATCGCGGTCCTGGTGACCACCGATCCGGCGCCCCATGCCATTCCGGTATCCTGGCCGGTACGCGCCGGTGACCGTCGGATCTTCATCAGCCTCAAATTCGATCGTGGTTCCCTGGCCCGGTTGCGTGAACGCCCGCAGGTGGCCCTGCTCATTCTCGGCGGTGGCAATGTTGCGCTCTGCGCACGTGGCTCCGCCAAGGTGATCGCCGAAGAGATGCCGGACGCTGCGGACTATGTGGCGGTTCGTATCGATGTCGACGTGATCGATGATCATCGGCAGTCCGCCTTCGCCGTCGCCCAGGGCATTCAGCGCACCGTGCTCGACCCGAGCGAACTGCACGCCTTGGAGGGTCGGGTGGCTACTCTGCGGTCCTGGGCGGAGGAGGAGAAGAACTGACGAGGCGGCCGTAGTGGGCCGCGAGGAAGGAGATCATGAGCGTCACGCTTGCCAAGGGCGGTAATGTCTCGCTGTCCAAGCAGACCCCTAACCTCACCCGGGTGGCAGTCGGCCTGGGTTGGGATGTGCGCACCACCACCGGCGCCGACTACGACCTGGACGCCAGCGCCCTGGCCACCGGCCCGAACCTCAAGGTGTTGAGCGACCAGCACTTCGTCTTCTACAACAACCTTCGCTCCCCCGAGGGCACCATCGAACACACCGGCGACAACCTCACCGGTGAAGGCGAGGGCGACGACGAGGTGATCACGGTCGACCTGGCGAATACGCCAGGGACGATCACCAATATCTTCTTCGCCGTCTCCATCCACGAGGCCGACGCCCGCGGCCAGAACTTCGGCCAGATCCGCAATGCGTTCATCCGGGTCGTGGACCTCGGAACCAATGCCGAACTGGCCCGCTACGACCTCAGCGAGGACGCCTCCACCGAAACGGCCATGATCTTCGGCGAACTCTACCGGCACAACAACGAGTGGAAGTTCCGCGCCATCGGCCAGGGATACGCGTCCGGCCTGGCCGGAATCGCCCGCGATTACGGCGTGAACGTCTGATTCGTCGCGGACGGCGTGCGGTCGTCGGCTCGACACGACCGCGCGCCGTCCGATGCGTTCCGGCCACTCCGAACCATGAGTTCACTTCCATCGCCGCCGTCGGGTGCCGGCCGCCGAGGAGAGCTCTTCGCCGAGAAGGGCCCGACCCGGACCATCCTCGGCCGGGTCACCAGCACTCGGGCAACGCTGATCCTGGTAGCACTCCGCAACGGACCCTTGCGCTTCCACGCATTGCGTGAGCACGTACAGGGCATCACCGAGAAGATGGTGGCGCTGCGGATATGCAGATCGAATTCTTCTCCGAAACGGTCTGTCCTGGTGTTGTATCGGGAAGCGACGCCTGCGGACCGGATCTTCGGATAGGTGCGCGACATTCAGACCCTGGCGGCGAGAACCAGGGCGAAACGGTCGTCGGGGTCGGTCCAGGTGCGTTCCGCGACGAAGCCCGCGGCCCGCAGTTCGGCATCCAATCCGGCCGGACGGAACTTGGCGGATATCTCGGTGCGCAGCTGCTCCCCGGCGGTGAAACGGACGGTGAGGTCGAGGGCGGGCACCCTCACCGTCATCGGTTCGGTCGCGACCAAGTGCATCTCGATCCACTCGTGGTCGTCGTCCCAGAGCGCCATATGGCGGAACTTCTCCGGGACGAAATCGGCGCCCAACCGAGTGTTGAGCACACGCAGTATGTTTCGATTGAATTCCGCGGTGACCCCCGCGGAGTCGTCGTAGGCCGCGACGAGGACCTCGGGGTCGGTGACCAGCCCGACGCCCAGCAGCAGTCGTTCGCCCGGTTCCAGCAGATCGTGGATGCCGCCGAGGAATTCCGCTCGTTCCTCGGGCACCAGATTGCCCAGGGTACCGCCGAGGAATGCGATCATTCGTCGGCCGCCGCGGGGCAGATTGTTCAGCGTGCCGGTGAAATCACCGACCACCCCGTGCACCGCCAGACCCGGGAACTCGGTGGCGATCGCGGCGGCGGATTCTTTCAGAGCCGCCGCCGATACATCCTGGGGAACGTAGATCTTCAGCGCCCCCTCGGCGGTGAGGGCATCCAGTAACAGGCGGGTTTTGGCGGCGGAGCCGGCACCGAGTTCGACGAGCACCTCCGCCTGCGCGATCCGGGTGATATCGCCGACGACGTGTTCCAGCAGAGCGCGTTCGGTGCGCGTCGGGTAGTACTCCGGCAAAGCGGTGATCCGCTCGAACAGTTCGCTACCGCGCGCGTCGTAGAACCATTTCGGTGGTAGCCATTTGGGATCGGCGGTGAGTCCACGACGCACATCGGCGCGTAATGCGGCGGTGAGATCCGCATCGGTCAGCTGGACTTCCACAATAGGTGCGGTCATCGGGCGGCCCTTTCGATACGGGTGCCGGCCTCGGGCCGGGCGGTGTCGCGGGAATCGAGCGGTTCTACGGTCAGCCGGCCGGGTTCGGCGCGGACCACACAGCAATCGGGAATGGCCTGCCAACGCGAATCATCGTCGTAGGGTTCGGAGGCGAGGATCGCGCAATCGTCGGTGACCAGGGCCCACAGGGTGTGGAACCAGGTGGTCGCCCAGAGTATGTCACCGTTGCCGAGCAGCAAATTGAGACCGGAATCCGGGGCGTGCCGAAGCACGGTGGTGACAAGCAACCGCAAGGCCGTCGCGGTCGGATCGGTCGGAGTGTCGGCAAGACCCGCCGCGGCGGTGGCGATATCCGGGTCGAGCAACCGACACAGCAGCACCCACAGGGCCGCCGAATCGGTGGGTGACTCGGCGGCCAGGAGATCGACGGTCCGAAACGGTTGCTGCCGGCCGGAACGGTCGGCGGTGTCGTCGAACTCGGTCAGGACGGCGGGTAGTACCGACCGCCAGTCCGGCACGAGTCCGTTGTGGCTGAACGCCCAGCGTCCGTGGGCGAACGGCGCGCAGGCGGCGCGCTCCACCGGCGTTCCGACCGTCGCCGAGCGCACCGCGGCCAGTACCGCCGTCGAGACCAGCTGCGGCAGCACCTCCTCCACGGCCGGATCGGTCCAGATCGGAGCGGGGTTGCGGTATCGGCTCACCACAGGCGCGCCCCGTTCCACCGTCGGATCGGCGGCGCGCCACCAGGCCACCCCGAAACCATCGGCATTGATGGTCCCACCGCCGCGCATCTGCCGCGGTGCCCAGGATTGGACCCGCAGCGAATACGGCCCCCGCACGAGCAGTTCTCCCACCGGCACCGGCGAACCCACATAACCGAGATGTCTACACATATCCACCGGCCCCGATATCTCGTCGAACGGTCCCGTCCCCGACCACCGCCGGGTTCATGCCTCTCCCGGACGCAGGTCGCGGGCCAATCGGAACCCGGCGAAGATCTGCCGACGGATGGGATGATCCCAGTTGCGGAACGTGCCTCGGCAGGCGACGGGATCGGTACCGAACGAGCCACCGCGCAGCACCCGATAGTCGCCGCCGAAGAAGACCTCCGAATACTCCCGGTACGGGAACGCCCGAAAGCCGGGATACGGGTGGAATCCCGATGCGGTCCACTCCCATACGTCGCCGAGCAGCTGATGCACCCCGGCGGGAGTCGCGCCCGCGGGATAGGCGCCGATATCGGCAGGCTCGAGATGACGCTGGCCGAGATTGGCGGTTTCCGGCCCCGGGGCCTCGTCGCCCCAGGGATAGCGGCGGGACCGGCCGGTGACCGGGTCGAACCGCGCCGCCTTCTCCCATTCGGCCTCGGTGGGCAGGCGTTTACCCGCCCAGGTGGCGTAGGCCTGTGCCTCGTACCAGCACACGTGCACCACCGGCTGCCGCGGACGCAGCGGGGTCCGGACCCCGAACACCCGCCGCCACCAGCGTCCGTCGCCGTCCCGCTCCCAGAACTGCGGTGCCACCAGCCCGGCCTCCTGCCGATACGCCCACCCACGCTCCGACCACAGTTCGGGCCGTCGGTAACCACCGTCGTCGACGAAGGCCAGATACTGCTCGTTGGTGACCGGCGCCGCGTCGATGGCGAAACCGGGCACCTGGACCGGATGGGCGGGCCGTTCGTTGTCCAGAGCCCACGGATCGGTGGAGGTGCCCATGACGAATTCCCCGCCCGGGACGATCACCTCGCCGCCCACCTCGGCCCTTCCCGCGGGAGCGGCGGGCGCCGAAAGCACCGGCGCGCCGGCGCGCAACTGGTGGGTGGCCAACATGGTTTCGTCGTGCTGCTGTTCGTGCTGGGCGATCATGCCGAAGGCAAAACCGCCGGCCACCAGCGGATCGCCCCGCAACGGGTTGCGCTCCAATACGTCCCAGACCTTTTCCCGCACGGCTCGCACATAGTCGCGGGCCGACGCCGGGCCCAGCAGCGGCAGAGCGGGCCGGTCGGGTCGGGCATGTTTGAAGGCGTCATAGAGCTCGTCGATATCGGTGCGCACCGGCTCCCGACCACCGACACCACGCACCAGCCACAGCTCCTCCTGGTTGCCGATATGCGCCAGATCCCAGACCAGCGGACTCATCAACCGGGAATGCTGGGCGACGAGTTCGGTCTCGTTCACACAGTCGGTGAGGGCGGCGGTGCGGTTCCTGGCCCGGGTGAGGCTTTCGGCGATGTGCTCGCGCAGCCGCTCGGTATCGGATCGGTCGGTACCCGGATGGTGGATGGTCACAATGGTGCTCCGCTCGATCGGGGACTGTCGGAAAAGGTGCGGGCGGACCTCGGGAATCTCCGGATCGTCACGTTCGCTCCTCGGCGTCCTCCACCCCGGGCGCCGTACCGGCCCGGCAGCGCCGAATAGCGGCATGGATACGCGATGCGGGCTCGCAGGTGTGCGCGGCGGCGGCTTCCAGCACGGCCACCGCCGAGGCGCGCAGCTCGGGGTCGGTCAGCCCGTGGCGGGCGGCGTCGAGCCAGCGTTCGGCCGTCGACTCGGCGGCCGCCGTGGCATCGGCCACGGCCGTCGGGGTGGACATGAGCGCCTCGAACACCTGGGCGACAACCGCCCAACCGGCACCCGGCTGGGCGTCGATATATCGGACCTCCAGATGCCCCGACGCGCGGACCGGCGGGAACAGGGTGGTCAGGTGGTAGTCCAGATCATTCGAATCAGGGCGACGACCGATCTCGTCGTCCAGCGCACCGGATATCCAATCCGCGAAGGTGGCGCCCGGCGGTGCGCTCCACTCGCATTCCCCCGCCGCATCGGCCGAGCCGCGGCGGCGGACACACAGCAACGGGGCGTCCAGAGCCCACCGGGCATAGCCGACCACCGGATCGGCCCACTCCACCGCGGGAGGACGGGTGCGGGCATTGTCGAGGCGCAGCCAGGTGCGCATCCGCTGGGATGCCCAGTCCCCCACCGGTGCGCCGCGCAGAACGGGCGAGCAGGCGAAGGCCGCTACCAAAGCGGGTCCGACGGTGTAGAGGGCGCGCCAGCGGGCGGCGAGTTCGGTCCGATCGGCACCGCTGTCGACGCTGACCTGGGTGGCCGCGGTATTGCACATCATGAGCTTGCCGAAGGGGCCGATACCGGCGAAATGACGTTCCATGGCCCCATAACGCGGTAGCCGCAGCAGGCGGCGGGCGCGGCGTTCGGGGTCGGCTGCGGCGGCGACCAGGCGAATGGATCGGGCAGCCAACAGGTCGCGCAGCCGAGCGTGGTCGGCACTCAGCCGCGCGCACAATACGGTGGCGGAGGGGTAAGGGGCGCTGGAGAGTTCGATCTGCCCACCGGGTTCGATGGTGACCCGACTGCCTCCCGGAAGCGCCGAGGCGGGGGAATCGGGGACGATGGACCGCGGCGCATACGGTCCGAGTGCGTCGGCCAGCACGGCCAGTGGCGGACGCGGGGCGGCGAGGGGCCGGGTCGGCGGCGCCGATCCCCAGGCGCTGAGCCATTCCAGTTCGGCCCCGATGAGCGTCGGGGGACCCAGTTTGAAGCAGACGCCCCCTGTGTACGCCTCGGCCGCGGCGCGCGCCGACAGTTCTCCGCTCACCCGGCTACCGCCGTCCGGTTTCGGGTGTTCGAGCGTGACCGCCATACCAACCTCCCGTGGGGTGCTCACATCTTCGTATCGGGGTTGTCGGTCGCCGTGATATGCGTACTGGGGTTCGTCGCTGGGTGGATTCGCCGATCCCGGGGAGGGGACCGGAGGGTCGGGTGGGCCCCCGTCTCGTTCGATCTGGGGACTCGATTCGCTCGTTCGGTTGTCGCGGCGCCGCCTCGGAAACCGGTGTGCAAACCAGGGTAGCGGCGGAAAACGACATTCATCATCCCGGCGAGGACATCGAGGTCGCATAGGGTCCACATAGGGTCGATGACATGCTTGATCGACAACGCGTACGCCATGACACCCCCGGTGTGGGCTCGGGCACGGTCTTTCTCGACAGCGCGGGCTCGTCGTTGCCTCCCCGGGTGGTCACCGACACCGTGATCGCGCATCTGCGCCGAGAGGCCGAGATCGGTGGTTACCGGGCCGCGAACGAACGTCTGGGTGATCTGGCCGCGGTGAAGGACGCCGTGGCCGCATTGCTCGGTACCGTGCCCGAGACCATCGCCCTGAGCGATAGCGCCACCCGCGCCTGGACCGACTTCTTCTACTCGGTGCCGTTGAAACCGGGCGATCGCATCCTCATCTCCGGCTCCGACTACGCCAGTAACGCCATCGCGGCCCTGCACCGGGCCCGAGCGATCGGCGCCGAGGTCGAGCACATTCCCGGTGACGACACCGGCCAGATCGATCTGGACGCATTCGCCCGAATGGTCGACGAGCGGGTGGCGCTGGTATCGCTGCTGCACGTCCCGACCAATGGCGGATTGGTGAATCCGGTCGCCGAGGCCACCCGGATCGCACACGATGTGGGCGCGTTGGTCCTGCTGGACGCCTGCCAGTCGGCCGGCCAGCTCCCGCTCGACACCGCCGAACTCGGTGTCGACGCTCTCTCGGCCACCGGACGTAAATGGTTGCGCGGGCCGCGCGGCACCGGCTTCTTGTACGTACGCGCGGGACTCGTCTCCAAGCTGGAACCAGGGCGGCTGGATCTGCACAGCGCTCGGTGGATTGCGCCCGACGACTACCGCCCGGCTGCCGACGCCACCCGTTTCGAGTTCTGGGAGCACGATGTGGCCGCCCGCCTCGGTCTCGGCGCCGCCGTCCGATATCTGCTCGAACTCGGGCCGCACGAGGTGTACGCCGCCGTTGCGGCCCGAGCCGAATACCTGCGCACCGCCTTGGCCGATCTGCCGCGGGTACGGCTACACGATCTGGGGGTACGACACAGCGGCATCGTCTCGTTCACCGTCGACGGTGTCGAACCGGTCGAGGTACGTGACCGACTCCTGGAACGAGATATCACGGTAACCGTGAGTCACCGCGGGTCCACCCTGCTCGATATGACCGCACGCGGACTGGACGCGGTGGTCCGCGCCTCACCGCACTATTTCGTCGATTTCGACGAACTCGACCGGTTCGTCACCGCCGTGGCCGCGTTCTGACCGATCCTCGACCCGCCCGACGCGCGGGGTCGAATACGAAAAGCCGAAGGGAGTTAACAGTCTTCGCATCCGTCTGGATAGTGGAGAGAGGCCCACAAGGGGCCGACTACTACGGCCGAGGAGCGTGACGTTGAGCAGGTTCACCGATGAGATGTATGCGACCGCAAGGGAAACAACCCGAGGTCTGGTGACCGGTGAGCCGGACTCTCCCCTCCGGCAGACCTGGGCCGAGATCCATACCATCGCTCGTCGGATCGCGGGGGGCCTGGCCTCCGCCGGAATCGGCCATGGAGACGCGGTTGGGGTGCTGGCCGGACTACCGGTCGATATCGCCCCCACCTGCCAGGCGATCTGGATGCGCGGGGCCTCCATCACCATGTTGCATCAGCCGACGCCGCGCACCGATCTGGCGGTCTGGGCCCGGGACACCGAAACCGTACTGACCATGATCGACGCGGGAGCGGTGGTCCTCGGCTCCCCGTTCGAGGCCGCCGAACCCCTGCTCCGGGAACGCGGGATCACCGTGGTCCATGTCGACCGCCTGCGCGAGGGCCACGACATCGACCCGGTGCCCACCGCGGAAACCGATATCGCGCTCCAACAGTTGACCTCCGGTTCCACCGGGTCTCCGAAGGCCGTGCAGATCACCCACGAGAACTTCTTCGTCAACGCCTACGCCATGTTCAACCGGGTCAAGTTCCAGTTGGACAACGATGTGATGGTCAGTTGGCTGCCGTTGTTTCACGATATGGGGATGATCGGGTTCCTCAGCGTGCCCATGCAATTCGGCGCCGAGGTGGTGTGCGTGACGCCGATGGACTTCCTGGCTCGCCCCATCCTGTGGGCAGAACTCATCGACAAATATCGCGGAACGGTCACCGCGGCACCGAACTTCGCCTACGCCCTACTGGCCCGCAGGCTGCGCCGTACCACGCCGGGAACACTGGACCTGAGCAGCGTCCGCTACATGTGGAACGGAGCCGAACCGGTCGATCCGGCCACCATGGAAGACCTCGCCGAGGCCGGAAAACCCTTTGGTCTCAGCCCGGCGGCCCTCACCCCCGTATACGGCATGGCCGAGACCACCCTGGCCGTTTCCATTCCCGACCCGGGCCGCGGCCTGGTGCTCGACACCGTGGACGCCGATCTGTTGGAGGCGATCGGCAAGGCGGTTCCGGTGCACGAGGACGAGACGGGCCGGCACACGGCGCGCCGGCTGCCCACCTTGGGGTATCTCGTCGACGATCTGGAGGGCCGAATCGTCGACGCCGAACGGCAGCCGCTGCCCATCCGTTCGGTCGGCGTCATCGAACTCCGCGGTAAGGCGGTCACTTCCGGTTATGTCACCGTGGACGGTTTCCGCCCCGCCCAGGACGCGGACGGCTGGCTCGACACCGGTGATATCGGCTATTTCACCGAAGAAGGACTGATCGTGGTGTGCGGCCGGATCAAGGACGTCATCATCATGGGCGGCCGCAATATCTTCCCCACCGATATCGAACGCGCCGCCCTGCGGGTTCGCGGGGTTCGTCCGGGCAATGCCGTGGCGGTTCGGTTGGACGCCGGCGAAAAACGGGAAAGCTTCGCGGTGGTGGTGGAAAGCAATGAGCACCAGAACCCGGACGAGGTGAAACGCATCGAACACGAAATCGTGCACGAGGTCTTCGGCGAGGTCGGGGCACGCCCACGCTCGGTCACCGTGCTCGGGCCCGGCGCCCTGCCCAAGACGTCCTCGGGCAAACTGCGCCGGGCGGCGACGGCGGCGCATCTGTCGGGAAACTGACCACCGCCGGACGACTCAGCCGGTGGGGACCATATCGGCGTTGTACACGAGGATGCCGAGCACCAAACCGACCACCAGGCCGGCACCGGCGGCGATCGCGGCCCATTTACCCCACGGCTCACCCTTGTTGTGTCCGATCAGGCCCAGGACTATTCCGGCGGGGCCGAACAGGATGGGGCAGAACAGCAGGCTGACAGCGGCGCAGAGGAAGCCGAGGATGGAAAAGATCTGCGGACCCGAACGCTCCTGTTCGGTTTCGCCGTAGGGCTCGTACGCCTGTTCGGGGTATGACGGGTAGCCCTCGCCGTGGCCGGGCTCGGAAGCGCCGTAGTCCGGTTCACCGCTCTGCCAGGGTTGCTGTGCCCGCCATTCCGGCCGACCACCGGGCGCGCCGGGTGGCGGCGGATAACCGGGAGCGCCACCGGGCGGATAGGCGCCCGGCCGACCCGGGTCCCATCGGGGCTCGGGCGACCGTCCGGGTCCGCCCGGGGGCGCACCGGGCGGATAGGGCCCTGGACCGGGACCCCACCGTTGTTCGGGCGGCCGTCCGCCCGGCGGGTAGGGACCGCCCGGTCCGGGTCCCCATGGCGCCTCGGGCGGCCGTCCGCCCGGCGGATAGCCACTCGCCGGCCCGGGTCCCCACCGTGGGCCGCCCGGCGGGGGTCCAGGCGGTCCACCCGGCGGCGGGCCGGACGGCGGGGGTCCAGGCGGCACCCCACCCGGCGGCACCCCACCCGGCGGTGGGCCGGACGGCGGCGGGCCGGACGGCGGTGGGCCGGACGGCGGCGGAGGACGGTCGATATCGGAAGCACCGAGGTCCGGCGGTTTCGGCGCTCTCGCCGGGGGCTCGTGCGAGGTCGTGCTCGCCGGAGTGTCGAGTCCCTTCCGCGAAGGGGGGCTTTCCTCCCCACCGCGTTCCTCCGAGGGATGTTCGGCCGACCACGCCTGCGTCGGCACATCCTCCGGCGACTGCTCGGACCAAGCGCGCGGTGGTGTTTCCTCCGGAGGTGGGGCGGGCCACACCTCGGTCGGCAGATCGGCATCCGGCTCGTTCACCACGCCGGGTTGTCCGCCCTTCGTCTTCGGACGGTGCTCGGCGGCGCCGGAGCCTTCCGGAGCGGTCTCCGACTCCTCCGACGGGATGTCATCGGGCGACCCCGGTGGTCGATCGGGGGGGCGCGGGTCCTCTGGCGTGCTCATAACGCTCTCCTCGTTCGTCGGTCACGACATATCGGTGGAGCGAGCGGCAGGGCTGCGGTGAACCAATCAGCGGTGCATACCTGCCAGTATGCTCCGCATCGGCGGCGATACGGGACCTTGAAACGGCGAACGGTCCGGATCGATGATCCGGACCGTTCGAAAGAATCGTCGAAGCGCTTGCCGAAAATGTGAGCGGGTCAGGCGTGCCCGTTGAACAGCCCGGTCACCGAGCCGTTCTCGAAAACCTCACGAATGGTGCGAGCCAGCAGCGGAGCAATGGACAGCACCGTCAGCTGCGGGAACTTCTTGTCCTCGGTGATGGGGAGCGTATTGGTCACCACGACCTCCTTGGCACCGCAGGAGGCCAGCCGCTCGGCGGCGGGCGAGCTCAGCACACCGTGGGTCGCGGCGATCACCACATCCCCGGCGCCCGCCTCCTTCAGCACCTTCACCGCACCCGCGATGGTGCCACCGGTATCGATCATGTCGTCGATCAGAATGCAGGTCCGGCCCTCGACCTCACCGACCACCCGGTTGGACTTCACCTGGTTGGGGACCAGCGGATCCCGGGTCTTGTGGATGAACGCCAGCGGAGCGCCGTCCAGGGAGTCGGCCCACTTCTCCGCCACCCGGACCCGACCCGAATCGGGCGAGACCACCGTGATGTCCTGCAGGCTGTAGTTGGTCCGGATGTGCTCGGCCAACTGCAACTGGGCGTGCATATGGTCGACCGGACCGTCGAAGAAGCCTTGGATCTGGTCGGTGTGCAGGTCGACGGTGATGATGCGATCCGCACCCGCGGTCTTGAGCAGATCGGCGACCAGACGAGCGGAGATGGGCTCGCGGCCGCGGTGCTTCTTGTCCTGGCGGGCGTAGGGGTAGAACGGCAGGATCGCGGTGATGCGCTTGGCCGAACCGCGCTTGAGCGCGTCGAGCATGATGAGCTGCTCCATCAGCCAGTGATTCAGCGGCGCCGGATAACTCTGCAGTACGAAGGCGTCGGAACCGCGAACCGACTCCTCGAAACGGACGAAGATCTCGCCGTTGGCGAAATCACGCGCCGTCTGCGGTGTGACCTGGACGTCCAGTTCCTTGGCGACCTGCTCGGCCAACTCGGGGTGGGAACGCCCGGCAAAGAGCATCAGGTTCTTCTGGTTATCGATCCATGACGCGGTCACTACTGCTTGCCATCCTTCAGCTCTATTGCCCGATCCGACGTCTCGTCCGCGGCGATGGCCTCCGCCGCCGCGCGCGCTGCAGCGGTTCCCGGCCGGTAGCGCTGCACCCAGTTCTCGATATTGCGCTGCGCTCCCCCGGAGACCGCGAGGGCACCCGGCGGAACGTCTCTGCGCAGTACAGTACCCGCTCCGGTATATGCGCCGTCACCCACCGTCACCGGTGCGACGAACATGGTGTCACTGCCGGTGCGCACATGGGAGCCGATCACGGTGCGGTGCTTATCGACCCCGTCGTAGTTGACGAAGACACTGGAGGCGCCGATATTGCTGTACTCGCCGATGGTGGCATCGCCGACATAGGTCAGATGCGGCACCTTCGTATGCGCGCCGATATCGGCATTCTTGGTTTCGACGAACGCGCCGATCTTACCCGATTCGCCCAGGACGGTACCCGGCCGCAGATAGCTGAACGGCCCGACCGTGGCCCCGGCGCCGATCCGAGCGCTCTCGCCGTGCGTGCGGACCACCCTCGCGCCCTCACCCACCACCACATCGGTGAGGGTGCAGTCCGGCCCCACCTCGGCGTCCTCGCCGACCACTGTGGTGCCGAACAATTGCACACCCGGCCGCAGGACGACATCGCGGCCGATCTGCACACCGGCGTCCACCCAGGTGGTAGCGGGATCGATAACGGTGACCCCGGCCCGCATATGCCGTTCCAGGATGTAGCGGTTGAGCGTGCGCGCCGCCTCGGCCAACTGCACCCGGTCGTTGACGCCAGTGACCTTGGCCCAGTCCACCAACCGGGCCCCCTGCACCGGATGTCCCGCCTCCCGGGCCAACCGCAGCACATCCGTCAGATACAGCTCGTGCTGGGCGTTCGCCGTGGACAAGCGGCCCAACATGGTGCGCAGCACGGTGACGTCGAAGGCGTACACACCGGAGTTGACCTCGGTGATCTGCGCCTGCTCCGGGGTGGCGTCGGCATGTTCGACGATCTCGGTGACCTGGCCGTCGGCATCACGCACGATCCGACCGTAACCATTCGGGTCCGGCGGAACGAAGGTCAACACGGTCACGGCGGGCCGATCGGTATAACTTCGATGCTCGTCCAGCAGCGCCGACAGGGTGTGTCCGTCCAGCAGTGGAACATCGGCGGAGGTCACCAGCACATCGCCGGTGAAATCATCCGGCAACGCGCTCAACCCGCACTGCACCGCATGCCCGGTGCCCAGCTGCTGCTCCTGCACCGCGGGAATGATCTCGCGACTCATCTCGCTCGCCACCGCGGCCACTGCGGCGCCCACCTGCTCCCGGTCGTGACCGACCACGGTCACCAGATAGGCGGGATCGATATCGTTCGCGGCATACAGCGCATGTGCCAGCATGCTGCGTCCGGCCAGCGAATGCAGAACCTTGGGGGTCTTCGACCGCATTCGCGTCCCGGCTCCCGCTGCGAGCACGACAACGGCGGTCTGCTGTGGCATGGATCTCCCTCGGGCCGACATCGGTCACAGTGCTCGCGAGCTCCGCCGCCAGGACTCGAACCTGAACTATCTGAACCAAAATCAGAGGTGCTGCCATTACACTACGGCGGATTGTCACACCGGCGGGTCACGCAAACCCACCACTGCGTCCCGGCACGGCAAAGATACTCGCATGCCGACCCGCCGTCCGTCGAACCGCCCACCGCAACGGCGCGCCCGACTGCCCCCCGGCGAGGGGCCGTCTGGAACAGTTGACGGTCGACGGTGGTGGTCGCTGTGGCAAGGGGACAGCGCAGGCGACCCCGGAGCCAGGGAGGCAAAAGCGGTGTCAGTGGATGGAGCCAGGTCGGCCGACGAATCGAAACCCGCGGGGGCGGTGCGATAGGTGACCGAACACAAGAACGGTGGGGAGACCGGGCGGGCACACCGACCGCGCATGACCGGCACCCAACGCCGACAGCAGCTGATCGAGATCGGCCGGGCGCTGTTCGCCGAACGCGGATACGACGCCACCTCCATCGAGGAGATCTCCCAACGCGCCCAGGTGTCCAAGCCGGTGGTGTACGAACACTTCGGCGGCAAGGAAGGGCTCTACGCCGTCGTCGTGGACCGGGAGATGTCGATGCTACTCGACATGATCACCTCCTCGCTCACCCAGAACCGATCCCGGGTACGGCTCGAGCAGGTGGCGTTGGCATTGCTCACCTACATCGAGCAGCGCACCGACGGCTTCCGGATCCTGGTCCGCGACCAACCGGCCTCTTCCGGCGACGGCCGCTACTCCAGCCTGCTCAACGAGGCCGTCAACCAGGTCGCGCACATACTCGCCGGCGATTTCGACCGCCGCGGCTTCGACACCAGCCTGGCCACGCTGTACGCGCAGGCCCTGGTGGGTATGGTGTCCACCGCCGCTACCTGGTGGCTGGACGTGCGCTCCCCGTCGAAAGAAGTCGTCGCCGCGCACCTGGTCAACCTCTGCTGGAACGGGCTCAGCCACCTAGAGGCCGACCCGCAACTCAGCTCGGAGTGGCCCTCCGGTGCCGGATGAGTGTCGCGCGAACGACCACCCGACCGCGCGAGGGCGGAAAGCGTAGCCGGTGAATTGTCCGCGGTGTTCGTTCCTGCGCTCGAATCAATGGACCGACCGCGCGCTGATGGTACGGTTCACCCATCCTTTGGGTGCTGTTCGAGCGGTAAGTCGGTCTACTTCGGGATGTCGGTCTACTTCAGGATGGCTGGTTATTGGGATGACAGGCGGATCTGATGGCTAGGCAAGCGCGTGCGGAGATCACCCGCGATTCCGTTCTGGCCGGAGCTGCCGATGTCTTTCTACGTTTGGGCTACGCCAACGCGAGCCTCAGCGAGATCATCGCGCAATCCAATGTGACCAAGGGCGCCTTGTACTTCCACTTCGGCTCGAAGGAAGAACTCGCCCGCGCCGTGGTCGACCAGGGCCATGAGCGTTTGGTCAGCTCCTGCCAAGGATTCTTCGACTCTCGGGTGCCCGCCCTGGAGGCATGTATCGGAATCACCTATGTGGTCGCCGATCTGTCCATGAACGACCCCATGGTGGGGGCCATGCTCAAACTCACCCACCAGATCGGCGACTATCGCGGCGCGAACGGGGAGAACATCTCCAAAACCTGGGGGGGAGACCTACCGGGTTCTCACCGAACGGGCGATCGCGCAGGGGGACCTACTACCCGACCTCGACCCGGAAGTGATCGGGCGGCTACTGCACGAACTCACCACCGGGGTGCATATCGTCGCGGTCGGCACCGAAACCGTGGACCAGATGGCGACCCGGATGGAACGTGCCTGGTACTTCCTACTCCCCTCGATCGTCCCGGAAGACAAACTCTCCTACTTCCGCGAATTCGCCGCTCGCCGCCTCCGCCGCTACGTGCCGTAACCATGGCCATACCTTCGGCGCGGCGTATTCGCGACGACGCGACCGCCGGCGGGGACGGTGCTGGTGGCGGGGGTGCGGGCGGAAAAGGGATCGGGGTGGGGATTTAGACTCGGCGAGCCGGTCGAATTCGCTCGTCTGCGTTCAGGAGATTCCCATGTCTGCCCCTCGTCCACCTCTGGCGGGACTGGCCGCGGTGGCCGGAACCGATGCCGCACTGCGGACCGTTTCCGGGTTGCTCGGGAAATCGTCGGTGGAATTCGTCGCGCCGAGTGCGGTGCGGGCGTTCGTGGCAGCGACCATTGCCGCGGAACGTCCGGTGGTGATGGTGACCGCCACCGGACGGGAGGCCGACGATCTGACCGTCGAGCTCACCGAAATGCTGGGCGCGGCGGTGGCGCAGTTCCCGTCCTGGGAGACGCTGCCGCACGAGCGACTCTCGCCCGGGGCCGATACCGTCGGGCGCCGGCTCGAGGTGTTGCGGCGGCTGGCGCATCCGGAGGATCCGGTGTTCCCCGAGCCGCTGCGGGTGGTGGTGACCACCGTTCGCTCGCTGATGCAGCCGATGGCGAGCGGGCTCGGGGATATCGAGCCGATCGTGCTGCGACGCGGGGCGGAATGGGACTTCGACGAACTGCTCGAGCGGCTGGTCGAGTTCGCCTACACACGTGTCGACATGGTCGGCAAACGCGGTGAGTTCGCCGTGCGCGGCGGTATCCTCGACCTCTTCCCACCCACCGCCGCCCATCCGGTGCGGGTGGAGTTCTGGGGCGAGGAGATCACCGAACTACGCGCCTTCTCCATCGCCGACCAGCGTTCACTGCCGGAAACCACCATCGATACGGTCCTCGCCCCACCGTGCCGGGAGCTATTGCTCACCGCCGCGGTGCGGGAGCGGGCCGCCGAGGTCGCGGCGGCCAATCCCGCCGATGCCGCTCTCGTCGATATGCTGGGCAAATTGTCCGAAGGCATCCCGGTCGACGGGATGGAAGCCCTCATGCCGGTACTGCAACCGGGACAAATGCGGCTGCTCACCGAGATCCTGCCGTCAGGCACGCACATGGTGATCTGCGATCCGGAGAAGGTGCGCACCCGCGCGGCCGATCTGGTGCGCACCGGGGAGGAGTTCCTGGAGGCCTCGTGGACCGCGGCGTCCTTCGGGGGCGACGCCCCACTGGGCGCAGGCGGCCTCGATCTGGCCGCATCGGCGTACCGACCGCTGCCGGTGGTCCGGGAGGACGCCGACCGCCACGGCCTGCCCTGGTGGACCCTGAGCCCCCTGTCCGCGGGCGAGTCGACCGAAGTGGTGCTTCCGGTGCAGGCCGGCCCCACCGCCCGCGGCTCCGACGAGCTCGTCGCGACGATCTTCGCCTCGCTCCGCGCGCACGTCGCGAGCGGCGGGCGCGCCGTCATCGTGGTAACCGGGCACGGCACCGCCCAGCGCACCCTGGAACGACTCGGCGACGCCGAGGTACCGGCCGCGGAACTGACCCCGGGCGCGGAACCGAAGCCAGGGGTGGTGGGGGTGCTGTGCGGTTCCCTGCACGACGGCCTGATCCTCGGCGACGCCGGACTGGTGATCGTCGCGGAATCCGACCTCACCGGCAACCGGGTCACCGCGCCCGGCGAGGGCAAACGGCTGCCCGCCAAACGCCGTAATCAGGTCGACCCGCTGGCGCTGAACGCCGGGGACCTGGTGGTCCACGATCAACACGGCATCGGTCGATTCCTGGAGATGATCGAACGCACGGTCGGCGGTGCCCGGCGCGAATACCTCGTGATCGAATACGCGCCCAGCAAACGCGGCCGGCCCGGCGACCGGCTCTACGTACCCATGGAATCGCTCGATCAACTGTCCCGGTACGTGGGCGGGGAAATGCCCAGCCTGTCGAAACTGGGTGGCGCCGACTGGGCGAACACCAAACGCAAGGCTCGTAAGGCGGTCCGCGAGATCGCGGGCGAGCTGGTCCAGCTCTACGCCGCCCGACAGGCCGCGCCCGGCCACGCCTTCGGTCCGGACACCCCGTGGCAGCGGGAGATGGAGGACGCGTTCGCGTTCACCGAGACCGTCGACCAGCTCACCGCCATCTCCGATGTGAAAGCGGATATGGAGAAGCCGGTGCCGATGGACCGCGTGGTGTGCGGCGATGTCGGCTACGGCAAAACCGAGATCGCCGTGCGGGCGGCCTTCAAGGCGGTGCAGGACGGGAAACAGGTGGTGGTGCTGGTACCGACCACCCTGCTGGCCCAACAGCATCTGCAGACGTTCACCGAACGGGTCGCCGGATTCCCGGTCACGGTGAAGGGGCTGTCCCGGTTCACCGACCCCGCGGAATCGCGAGAGGTGCTCGAGGGGATGGCCTCGGGGGAGGTCGATATCGTCGTCGGCACCCACCGGCTGCTGCAGACGGGGGTGCGGTGGAAGGACCTCGGCCTGGTGATCGTGGACGAGGAGCAGCGGTTCGGGGTGGAGCACAAGGAACACATCAAGGCCCTGCGCACCCATGTGGACGTGCTCACCATGTCGGCCACCCCGATCCCGCGCACCCTGGAGATGAGCCTGGCCGGCATCCGGGAGATGTCGACCATCCTCACCCCACCCGAGGAACGACACCCGGTGCTCACCTATGTGGGGGCCTACAACGACAAACAGGTCACCGCCGCGATCCGACGCGAACTGCTGCGCGACGGCCAGGTGTTCTACGTGCACAACCGGGTGTCCTCGATCGAGAAGGCGGCCAAACGGATTCGCGACCTGGTGCCCGAGGCGCGGGTGGCGGTGGCGCACGGTCAGATGAACGAGGACGCCCTGGAACGCACGGTGCAGGGTTTCTGGCAGCGCGAATACGACGTGCTGGTGTGTACCACCATCATCGAAACCGGTTTGGACATCTCCAACGCCAACACCCTGATCGTGGAGCGCGCCGACACCCTGGGCCTGTCGCAACTGCATCAGCTGCGCGGCCGGGTCGGGCGCAGCCGGGAACGCGGTTACGCATATTTCCTGTATCCCCCGGAGAAACCGCTCACCGAAACCGCCTACGACCGGCTGGCCACCATCGCGCAGAACTCCGATCTGGGCGCCGGGATGGCCGTGGCCATGAAGGACCTGGAGATCCGCGGGGCCGGCAATGTGCTGGGCGCCGAACAGTCCGGGCATGTGGCCGGGGTCGGGTTCGACCTGTATGTGCGGCTGGTCGGGGAGGCGGTCGAGGCCTATCGGGCCGCCGCCGACGGCAAACCGATCACCATGGAGGAGCCCAAGGAGGTGCGCATCGATCTTCCGGTGGACGCGCATATCCCGCCCGACTACGTCGCCAGCGATCGGCTGCGTCTGGAGGCCTACCGCAAACTCGCCACCGCACAGGACGACGCCGCGCTGAACGAGGTGACCGAAGAGCTGGTGGACCGGTACGGACCGCTGCCGGTGGAGGTCGGGCGGCTGGTGTCGGTGGCCCGGTTGCGGCTGCTGGCCCGCGAATACGGTGTGACGGAAATCGCCGTCACCGGAACGACGGTGAAGATCTCGCCGCTGAATCTTCCGGATTCCAAACAGCTTCGGCTCAAGCGGATCTACCCCGCCGCCGGCTACCGCGCCGCCAGCGGGGTGGTGCAGCTGCCGTTGCCGCGCGTGCAGGACAGTGTCGGCGCCGACCGACTGCGTGATGTGGCGCTGCTCCAGTACATCGCCGACCTACTGCTCGCCCTGGACGGCAAGGCCGCCGGATCGGTCGACCTCACCGTGGCCACCGAGGTGATGGCGCTCCGATGAGTCCAAACACCGCGCCCGACCCCGCTCGCTTCCACGCCGGTGATCCCCCGCCGCCCACCCTGGCCACCGACACCGCCACGGTGGCCGCCGGGCTCACCGAGGCGGTGCAGATCATGGACCGGCTGTGGCGGTTCGGCGGATGGGAGGTCACGCAGACCCACGATTCGCTGCGCCCGTATCTCCTGGAGGAGACCTACGAACTGCTCGACGCCATCGGGCACGGCGACGCCGAGACCATCAAAGAGGAGCTCGGCGATCTGCTGCTCCAGGTGCTGTTCCATTCCCGGATCGCCGAGGCGGCGGGCGAATTCACGGTCGACGATGTCGCCGCGGCGTTGGTCACCAAGCTCGTGAACCGCAGCCCGCATCTGGTGACCGCGGAAATCGATCCGGACGCGTCGATGCAGGAGAAGATCGCCGCCCAGGAAAAGGCCTGGGAGGAACGGAAATCCGCGGAGAAATCCCGCCGGTCCTGTCTCGACGGCATAGCCATGGCCCAACCCGCGCTGGCCTTGGCGGAGAAGGTACGCGCCCGCAGCGCCAAGGCGGGCCTGCCGGACGAACTCGTCCCCGACGCCCTGCGCGTCGTCCACCTGGGCGGGCCGGAAAGCGCGGAGGGACGACTCCGCAAGGCGACACTGGCCTTTGCCGAGGACATCCGGGCGGCCGAGGACGCCGCCGAGGCCGCCCGCGGCGCCCGCGCACCACTGACCCGGCAGGACTGGTTCGAATACTGGCCACGGGGCTGACAACTCCACTCCACCGTGACGTATCGGGGCAATCCCGGTTTTCCCCAGGTGTTTCTGAAATACCCTGACAGGGCAGAGACCCTCTGCGCTGTTCGTCACGCACCGGTCATCGGGCCACGCCGACTCGCATAGCACCTACTCGCACGGTGACCCGACCGAGGATTCGGCGAAACGCGACAGAATATCGACCGTGACTCAGGGACCGAGCATGCATACGCGGGCGATGTGGCAGCAGGTGGCCAACAGATTGTCCACGAATTCCTGCGGCACTTTCCGACCGTGGCCGAGCCGGTGAAGACATTGCGGGTCACGGCTCGGCACGAACTGGCCAAGGAATTCGAAGCCGAAAGCCAACGCTGGAGCGGGTACCGCACCCGGCCCGAGTTCCAGTGGGAGAAGTTGACCACCATCCCGATGCCCGATCCGAGGGTGCAACTCGACTATCACGGTGGTTCGGGAACAACCTACCGACAATCGTTCGGTGCCCGGAAGGTATTCCTGCGCTTCGACGGAGCGCAGTGGCGGCCGACCTCGGTGGCCGTGCAGACGGTATCGACACCACCACATGAGAACAAGGTGGGAGTCGGGTTCCGTCACGGGTGACGCCCACTCGAGGATATTTCGAGAGGTGACCGCCGGGAAATCCGGCTCAGTGCAATCGGTTCTGCGCGGCCTCGAGCCCTACGCGCAGCAGTAGTTCGACCGCGTCCGCGGCCTGTTCGACGATGACCGGCACTTCTTTGCGCTCGGCCGCCGAGAACGGTTTGAGCACGAAATCCGCCGGGTCCTGCCGCCCGGGCGGACGACCGATCCCGATACGGACGCGCAGATAATCCTTGGTGGTCAGTGCGTTGGACACCGAGCGCAGACCATTGTGTCCGCCCTCACCGCCGCCACGCTTGAGTCGGATCGTGCCGAATGGCAGATCCAGTTCGTCGTGTACGACGATCACCTCGCCCAACGGCACCGAGAAGAATTTCACCAATGCCGCGACCGGGCGACCGGACAGGTTCATATACGACCGTGGTTTGGCGATCAACACCCGCCGGCCGTCCAGCCGGGCCGTCAGCAGATCGGCCCCGGACTTCTTGTGCACGGTGAACCGGTCGCCGACCCGCTCGGCGAGCGTGTCGGCGACCAGAAAGCCCACATTGTGCCGAGTGCGCTCGTAGCCGGGTCCGGGATTACCCAGCCCGACGACGAGCGCCGGTGCGGTTTCGGGCATCGGGTGCGGGGACGCTTATTCGGCCGCTTCGCCCTCGGCGCCTTCCTCGGCCGGCGCCACGGTCTTGGCCTCGAGCACGTTCACGATCAGGGTCTCGGGATCGTCGACCAGGCCAACTCCCTTGGGCAGCTCCAGCGATCCGGCGGTGATCTGGGTGCCGGCCTCGGCACCTTCGATGGATACCTCGATGGTTTCCGGCAGGTTCAGCGCCTCGGCGGAGACGGACACGACGGTGACTTCCTGGGTCACCAGGGTGCCCGGGCCGGCCTCTCCGGTCAGGGTGATCGGAACCTCCGCGGTGACCTGCTCGCCGCGCTGCACGATCAGCAGGTCGGCGTGCTCGATGTAGCGGCGGATCGGGTGCACCGTCACGGACTTGGTCAGCGCCAGCTGCTTCTTGCCCTCGATGTTCAGGTTGAGCACCGCATTGGTGCCGTGCCGGCGCAGGATGGCAGCGAATTCCTGGGCGTTCAGCGCCAGGTGCTGCGGTTCGGCCTGGTGGCCGTACAGCACCGCCGGGACATTGCCCGCGCGGCGGGTGCGCCGGGCGGCGCCCTTGCCGAACTCGGTGCGGATGGTCGCTTCGAGAAGATTGACGTCGGACATGGTACGGAACTACTCCTACGGCTCTTCCGGGCTGATGGACTGGTACGCCAGGGATCGTGCGCCCTGACGATGGTCTGCTCGTCACGCGACAACCGCGCGGAGGCGGCCGGGAGCCGCGCCGCGTCGATTACGGTGCCGCAAGTCTGCGGACACCCTCGCCGAGACAACCCGGACACTGTAGCGCAGCCGGTCGCCCGCACAGGAATCGGGTGGTCAGGGCACCGACTCCGGGCGATTCGCGGGGTCGCGTACCCTGGACAGGTTGCCACCGCTCACCCGCCGAAAGGTTGTTACCGTTGACCGCCTCCACCGAGGGCTCCGTCGCACCCGCCGCCCGCGGGTTGGCCGCGGAGGTGTCGCGGCGTCGCACCTTCGCCGTGATCTCCCACCCGGACGCGGGCAAGTCGACACTCACCGAAGCGTTGGCGCTGCATGCCCGCAAGATCTCCGAGGCGGGCGCCATCCACGGCAAGGCCGGTCGCAAGTCGACGGTCTCGGACTGGATGGAAATGGAGAAGGCGCGCGGTATCTCGGTGAGTTCGACCGCGCTGCAATTCGACTACCGGGCGGCCGGCTCCGATATCGACCATGTGATCAACCTGGTCGACACCCCCGGTCACTCGGATTTCTCCGAGGACACCTATCGGGTGCTCACCGCCGTGGACGCCGCGGTAATGCTCATCGACGCGGCCAAGGGCCTGGAACCTCAGACATTGAAGCTGTTCCAGGTGTGTCGCCACCGCGGTATCCCGGTCATCACCGTGATCAACAAATGGGACCGGCCCGGCCGCGCCCCGCTGGAACTGCTGGACGAGATCGACGAACGCATCGGCCTGACCCCCACGCCGCTGTTCCTGCCGGTCGGTATCGCCGGTGATTTCCGCGGTCTGCTGCGCCGCGGTCCCGATGGTCTGGCGACCGAATACATCCACTTCACCCGCACCGCGGGCGGCGCCACCATTGCCCCGGAGGAATCGCTGAGCCCGGATGCCGCCGAGGCTCGCGAGGGCGCGGCCTGGACCACCGCGGCCGAGGAGAGCGAACTGCTCGCGGCCACCGGGCAGATCCACGATCAGGAACTGTTCCTGGCAGGGCAGACCTCCCCGGTGATCTATGCCTCCGCCATGTTGAACTTCGGGGTGCGCCAACTGTTGGAAACGCTGGTCGAGCTGGCGCCCCCGCCCGGCCCGCGCATCGATGTTGCCGGCAATCCGCGCGCTCCCGAGGAGCCGTTCAGCGCGGTGGTGTTCAAGGTGCAGGCCGGTATGGATGCCGCGCACCGCGACCGATTGGCCTTCATGCGAATCGTGTCGGGCGAGTTCGAACGGGGCATGGTGGTCACGCACGCCCAGACCGGTCGACCATTCGCCACCAAATACGCGCTGACCGTGTTCGGTCGCGACCGAACCACCGTGGACACCGCCTATCCGGGGGATGTGGTGGGTCTGGTCAATGCCACCGCATTGGCCCCGGGCCACACGTTGTACGTGGACAAGAAGGTGGAATACCCGCCGATCCCGTCCTTCGCGCCGGAACATTTCGCGGTGCTGCGCGCGGCGAGCGCGGGCAAGTACAAACAGTTCCGCAAGGCCATCGACCAGCTCGACTCCGAGGGCGTGGTGCAGGTGTTGCGCAACGATGCGCGCGGCGACGCCTCCCCGGTGCTGGCGGCCGTGGGGCCGATGCAGTTCGAGGTGGTGACCGCCCGAATGCAGACCGAGTTCGGGGTCGAGACCCACCTCGAGCACCTCGGGTACACGGTGGCGCGCCGCACCGATGCGACATCGGCACCGGAGCTGGACCGTCAGCGCGGGGTGGAGGTGTTCACCCGCAGCGACGGGGCGATACTGGCCCTGTTCAGCGATAAATGGCGGCTGCAGTACATCGAGAAGGAACTGCCGAACCTCACCCTGGAGCCATTGGTCGCTGCGGCGGACTAGCCGGGGTCGCCCCGGCGGCGGCGAGCCCACCGGGATCGAGTGGGTCTGTCCGCTATCCGGCCTCGCGCTGCTGCTGCACCTCGACGGGCTCCGCTTCCAGGTTTTCCCCCGGCTGCCGTTCCGCGGGCTCGACCCTGGAATCCCGGACGATCAGCCCCAGCCGATTCGAGGTCAACCGCAGACTGGGCAGATCGTCGAGTGACAGCACCACTTCGTAGGTGCGTTCGTAGCCGGTGTGCGCGATCCGCCACCGGCCGTCATCGCAGCGCACATAGCGGTCGGAATAGAAGGCGGCGCCGTGCAGCAGCATATTGTGCTCCGGGATGAGCGCCGTATCGGAGAGATACCAGGTGCCGGTGGCGGTATCGCCATCGACATCGATCTCGGGGTGATCACAGTGATGTTCGGTGATGACATGGGGTCCCAGGGTGTTGCGTACGAAGGTCAGGAACGCGTCCCGGGACTCGAATTGCAGATATTCGCTGTAGGTGGCGGTCGCCTCCGGAATCATCGTGTCGACGAGTTCGTCCCACTGCTTGGTATCCAGACTTCGCAGATACCGGAATTTGAGCCGCCCGATGGCGAAGACGTCATCGGTCGGCGCGGTCTCCGACCTCGGTCCGGCCCGCCTGACGTTGGGTGCCCGCGGACCCGCGGTCATCGGCGGTTCCGGCCCCTGGTCCAGTCGTGGTGGTATCGGGATATCCGTCCCTCCTCCCAGCGCGGCGGCGAGTGCGGAGCCGGAGGCGGTGATCGCTTCACTACTCTGCCCCGCGTGACGCGGGAACCCTGCTACCCGCTGTGTGCGGTCCCTGTCTTCATGGCCCTGCTCCATACATCCACCATCCCACCGAAAACGGGCATTCAGCGGGGTTGACCAGATCTGTATCAGATCGCGACCAATATCGATGGCCAGGAGGATCGATGGCCCAGGAAGATCGATGGTCCAGGAAGATCGATGGTCTAGGAGGATTGCTGCCCGTTGCCTATGGTGAAACAGGTGCGACAGAAGTCCTCGCCGAACTCCGTCAGCCGTAGGCTCTTGCGCACGATCTTGGGGGCCCGGCCCGCTTTCTTCAGCGCGGCCTCCACCGCGGGTTGTACCTCCAGCACCATGTACCGGCTCAATACCACCGGATCGTCGGAGGTCATGGTGAGCCCCAGCCGATTGAGGTTGATCAGGTAGGAACGAGCCCGGTCCGGGTATCGGACCCCCGCCTGTTCCGGTACCGAGGTCAGATCCCCGGCCACCAGTTCGGAACCGATACCGAGCGGCCGATTGGTGCGCACGTCGACCGTGGGCTGCGGTCCGTTGAGCGCCATGTAACGCAGAATGCGCGCCTCGTCGGGGGCGAGTTCGTCCAGAATCCGGTCGTAGGCGGGGTGCACCTCCTCGGTGAAGTACACATCGGCCGACCGCGCCAGTAGGGCGTCACCGCGTTTGCGCAGCTCCGCCACCGTCGCCGAGTGTCGATAGGATCCGACGGACAGCGCCTGCCGTCCAGGGGGTACATCGCCGTGCCCGGTCGGCACATAGCTGACGATCTCGCGTACCGACCCCTCGGTGACCCCGAGCGCGCTGCGGGCGATGGAGCGCAATGCGTTGCCGGTGCGTTCGGCGATCTCGGCCGAGGACTCGCCCTCGAGTGCGGCCTGGGTGATCTCCCTGGTCACTTCGTAAGAGGTGGACACCGCCCACTGCCCACCGCGCACCACGCTGCCCGCCGCCATACCGGCCGCTCGGAAGAATCCCCGAATCAGCCGGGCCTCGTTGCTGATCTGGCGCCGCTCGGCGTCCGCGCTGCGCTCCACGGCGCGGGAACCGGGCCGGGTGATCTCGTGTCCGGTCCTGTCGTCTGCCACGTCCTACTCCGATATCGCCAGGTGAACGAGTACGCTCACCGATTATCGCCCACCGATCACGATCCGCAGGGGTTGGTCGTGACTCGCGCCGACGTCTCAAGACACTAACGCAGCACCGCCCGACGCAGCGGTCGACGCCCCGCGAAGAAGTGATGATCAGGGTGCTAATTTGAGGTTCCGGTGAGTCGACGATCACCGGGACAGGAGGGTGTCGTGTTGGAGAGTGTGTTCGGGGTACACCCGACGATCCTCCTCGAACTGGTCACGATACCCCTCTTCACCGGCGTTATCGGGTACATCACCAATTGGACCGGTGTGCTGATGTTGTTCCGTCCGATCGCCTTCCACGGCGTTTCGCTCCCCGGGCTGCGCATGGTGTATCCGTATCTACCCAAGCGGATCCAGGTGCTGCCACTGTTGAGCTACGACGGCCGTATCGGCTGGCAGGGCATCGTTCCGTCGCGGGCGGACAAGATGGCCAGTATCGCTGTGGACAAAGGACTTTCGAAACTCGGCAGTGTGGCCGATTTCTATCGTGAGCTGGAGCCCGACGCTCTGGCAGAGCACCTGGCGGTCACCGCCGAGGCCCAGATCCGCGATATCGTCGAGGAGATTCTGCGCCGCGAGCATCCACAGCTCTGGTACAACCTGCCCGCCCCGGTTCGGGAAATGGTGCATCAGCGGGTGCGCCAGCAATTGCCCACCATTCTGCGCGAACTCACCCATGAACTCGGCGCCAATATCGATCAATTGCTGGACGTCAAGCAGATGGTCATCCGCTACTTCCAGGCCCGGCCCCAACTGCTCAATCAACTGTTCCAGGTTCTCGGAGCCAAGGAATTGCGGTTCATGCAGAACTTCGGCTTCTATTTCGGCGCCCCGATGGGCCTGGTGCTGGTCGCCGTTCTGCATCTGACCAGCTGGCCGACACTGGCGGTTCTGCCCATCGGCGGAGTGATCATCGGCTGGGTGGTCAACTGGGTGGGTATCAACCTGATCTTCGCTCCCGCCGAACCGAAATGGTGGTGCCCGTGGCGGCAGGGTCTGCTGATCAAACGGCAGCCCGAGATCACCGCCGGTTATGCGGAATTGGTGTCCACCCAGGTGATGACGGTGGCCAATATCGGCGACGAATTGCTCAACGGTCCCCGTTCGGACCGCACCCTGCAAATGCTGGAGGACACCCTGCGTCCGGCCGCCGATCGGGCGCTGGGTCCGGCGCGCGGCGCGGTCAAACTGGTGCTGGGCAGCCGTGAGTACGACGCCCTGCAGACAACATTCACCAACGAGGCCATGGCCATCGCCCCGATCGCCTTCGCCGACCCCGACTTCAACCTGCGCCAGGGCAAACAGATCAACAACTACATCGCCAAACAGATGGCGGCGCTGTCACCACACGACTTCGTCGATATGCTGCGCGCCGCCATCAAACAGGACGAATGGCTGTTGTTCGTGCACGGTGGCGTACTCGGGCTCTTCGCGGGGTACGCGCACATCCTGGTTTTCGGCACCACCGTGGCCACCACCTGGATGTAGGCCGGGAGTGCCTCAGACCTGATCGGCGAGTTCCATCCAGCGTTCCTCGGCCGTTTCCTTCTCGGCCTGCACCTGTTCGAGCTCCGCCCCGAGGGTCATGAGCCGTTCCGGGTCGGTGGCGGCATCGGCGAGACTCGCATGCAGTTTCGCCTCACGTTCGGTGAGTTTGTCGATGGTGCGCTCCAGTCGGGCCAATTCCTTGCGGGCCGCGCGGTAGGCGGCGGAATCGCTCGGAGCCGCGGTCCCGGAGCGCTCCGTTTCGGCCCGTCCGGTCGGTTTGCCCCCGCCGGCGGCGAGCTCGCCGCGGCGACGCAGATACTCCTCGATCCCACCGGGCAGATTGGTGAGTTTCCCATCGCCGAACAGGGCCCAGGTGGAGTCGCAGATCCGCTCGATCAGGTAGCGGTCGTGGCTGATCACCACCAGGGTGCCCGCCCAGTTGTCCAGGAGGTCTTCCAGCTGCTGCAGCGTATCGATGTCCAGGTCGTTGGTCGGCTCGTCCAGCAGCAGGACGTTCGGTTCGGACATGAGAATGCGGGTGAGCTGCAGCCGGCGCCGCTCCCCACCGGACAGATCCCGCACGGGTGTGCGCTGCCGGGCCGCATTGAACCCGAGCCGCTCGGCCAACTGGCCCGCCGACAGTTCGAGCGCCTTGCTGCCTTCGCCCAGGGTTATTCGCATGGCCACTTCCTGAACGGCCTCCAGTACCCGCATATCGCCCGGTAGGTCGTCCAGTTCCTGCCGCAACCAGCCGATCCGCACCGTTTGACCCTGTATCCGCCGGCCCGTGATCGGGTCGACATCACCGGCCAGCGCACGCAGCAGCGTGGTCTTGCCGGAACCGTTCACCCCCACCAGACCGACCCGTTCCCCCGGCCCCAGCCGCCAGGTCAGGTCATGAACGAGGGTGCGTCCGTCCGGGGTGGCCAGCGTGGTGTTCTCGAGTTCGACCACCACCCGCCCCAACCGTTTCCGGGCGAAGGCAGTGAGCGAAACGGTGTCGCGGGGCGGCGGCACATCGGCGATGAGCGCCTCGGCCGCCTCCACCCGATACCGCGGCTTCGACGTGCGGGCCTGCGGACCGCGCCGAAGCCAGGCCAGTTCCTTGCGGGCCAGATTCCGCCGCCGGGCCTCCATGGCGTCGGCCTGGCGGGCGCGTTCGGCGCGCGCGAAGATCCAGTCGCCGTAACCGCCCTCATAGGTTTCCACCCGGCCCCCGACGACCTCCCAGGTTCGCGTGGCGACGGTGTCGAGGAACCAACGGTCGTGGGTGACCACCACCAGGGCGCTCCGCCGTTGGAGCAGATGCTGCGCCAGCCATTGCACGCCCTCGACGTCGAGGTGGTTGGTGGGTTCGTCCAACACCAGCAGATCGAGATCCCGGACCAGCGCGGCGGCCAGCGCGACCCGGCGGCGTTCACCACCGGAGAGAGCGGTGACGGGCGTGTCCAGACCGAGCGCGGCGATCCCGATCCCATCGAGCACCGCACGGATCCGCGGATCGGCCGCCCATTCGTGCTCGGCGAGCACCCCGCCGGAGGAGTCCTCGGTCAATCCCGCGAATACGGCCGACCCCACGGTGGCACCCTCGGGCAGGGTCCCACGCTGGGTCACCACCGCCATTCGCAACCCGCCCAAGGTGCTGACCCGGCCGCTGTCGGGCTGCTCGATACCGGTGAGCACCTCCAGCAGGGTGGTCTTGCCGCCGCCGTTGAGGCCCACCACCCCGATCCGGTCACCCGCGTGCACACCCAGCGAGACACCGTCGAGCAGCGGGGTGATACCGAAGCTCTTGCTGACCTGTTCGAGGTTGATCAGGTTGGCCATGGAATCCTCCGTGGTCGATCGCGAATCCGCTGACGTGAAATCGCGCCGGTCGGGCCCGGGACGGGCCGTGAACGTCTTGTATTGCATCACCCGGGGACGGAACGAACTCACCGACCCCGGGGCATGGCAGGGCAACGCGAGATCAGGCGCGGCGCTGTCCCGGGCCGTCGGGATGGGATCGGGGTGGCTCATCGGAGCCGAGGACACGGGCTCCGTGGGCCGGACCTGTTGCGGTGCGCACACTGCGGCTGACGCCCGCCCCGGCCAGTTCCGCCGCCACCGCGACCGCCGCCTCGGCGGATTCGCAGAGGAAGGCGCAGGTAGGACCGGAACCGGACACCAATCCGGCCAGGGCACCCGCATCGATACCGGCGCGCAGGGTACGCCGCAGTTCTGGACGCAGGGACAGTGCCGCGGCCTGTAGATCGTTGCCGAGCAGGGGCGCGAGTTGTCCAGGGTCGCCGGCGGCCAGCGCCTGCATGAGCTCCTGCGGTTCGCCGAGTCGCGGCGGGTCGCCCTGGACCCGCAACCGATCCAGTTCGGTGAACACCGCCGGGGTGGACAGCCCGCCCTTGGCGAGGGCGAGCACCCAGTGAAAGGTGTTGCGGGACAGCACCGGGAGCAAGCGCTCACCGCGTCCGGTGCCGAGGGCGGTGCCACCGTGCAGAGAGAAGGGGACATCGCTGCCGAGTTCGGCGGCCACCGCCGAGAGCTCGTCCCGGCCCAGACCCAGTTCCCACAGCTCGTTCAGTCCGACCAGGGTGGCCGCGGCATCGGCGCTGCCGCCCGCCATTCCACCGGCCACCGGGATCCCCTTGTTGATGGCGATCTCCACCAGCGGCGCCCGTCCGGCCAGATGTCCCAGGCGGACCGCGGCCTGCCACACCAGATTGGTCCGGTCGGTGGGCACCTCGATCGCGTTCTCGCCGCTGACCCGAATGGTGAGGGAGGACGCCGGGGTGATCCGCACATCATCCGCCAGTGACAGCGCCTGGAATACCGTGGTGAGCTCGTGGTAGCCGTCCGCGCGTATATCACCGACCCCGAGATGGAGGTTCACCTTCGACGGCGCCCGCACGGTGACGGGACTGGGCACAACGGACAGCACGGTGCCCTAGCCTAACCGCCGCGGCCGTGGGGCGCGGCTTCTGTCGTGGACCCATGGACTACGCCCGCTGCCGGCGAAACGGTTGCCGTCCCACGGGCGGCAGCAACCGCCGGGTCGCTTGCCACTATTACCCCCCGGGGGTATGTTGGAGTCGGGCCACGCGCCCGATGGAGAACACCCGTAGCGAGACCAAGGAGTCGAGATGTCCACAGCCACCTACACGGTCACGGGTATGACCTGCGGGCACTGCGTCCAGTCCGTGCAGAGCGAGATCGGCAAGATCGACGGCGTCACCGGCGTGGACGTCGACCTGGCATCCGGCCGCGTCACCGTCGAGAGCACGGCGCCCGTCCCGGCCGATGCGGTTGCCGCGGCCGTCGACGAGGCGGGCTACGCACTCACCGAGTGACGCGAACCGGCCGGCTCGAACGCCGGCCGATATCCGGGCGGCCGATATCCGGGCGGCCGCCCGGATTCACCCCTGTTCGGCGAGCCGAACGAAAGCGGCCGTATCCAAGGTCTCACCCCGCGCAGTGGGGTCGATACCGGCGGCGAGGAGCCGCCGCTCGGATTCGACGGGACCACCCGCCCAACCGGCCAGAGCGGCACGCAAGGTCTTACGGCGTTGCGCGAAGGCCGCATCGATCACCTCGAACACCCGCCGCCGGAATTCGTCATCGGTCGGCCACGGCGGGTCTATATGCCGGTCGATGCGCACGAGCCCCGATTCCACCTGTGGTACCGGCCAGAACACCTGGCGCCCCACGGAGCCGGCCCGCCGCACCGACCCGAAGAATCCCGCCTTCACACTCGGCGCCCCATACACCCGACCGCCGGGACGCGCCGCCAACCGGTCGGCGACCTCGGCCTGCACCATCACCAATGTGGTGACGATGCCGGGAAACTCGGCCAATAGATGCAGCAGCACCGGCACCGCCACGTTATAGGGCAGATTCGCCACCAGCGCGGTCGGCGAGCCGGGCAGATCACCGGCCCGGACCCGCAGCGCGTCGGCCTCCACCACGGTCAACCGCTCGGCCAATGCGGCGGCCCGTTCCACCACCGTCACCGGAAGACGGGCGGCGAGGACAGGATCGATCTCGACGGCGATCACCGCGTCCACCACATCCAGGAGGGCAAGGGTCAAAGAGCCGAGCCCCGGTCCGACCTCGAGCACGGTATCGGCGCGCCCCACTCCCGCCGCGGTCACGATCCGCCGCACGGTATTGGCGTCGTGGACGAAGTTCTGCCCGAGCTGTTTGGTCGGTCGCACCCCCAGCCGTTCGGCCAACTCCCGCACCTGGACGGGTCCCAGCAACTCGGCGCTACCGCGCGCGATCATCTCGGCATCCGACACCGGCAAAACCTACCAACGGATGCGACCGGCCCGGACACCCCGTACGCGAAATGGGCTATTCGTGGCCCTTGTGGACCACGACCGCGCGAAGCACGGGCGCCGCATCGGACGGGTCCGCGTGCTCCACGACGGCCCGATCCGTATCGGAGGAGAAATCGCCGCCGGCGATCTTCTCGTGGTTCGCGATGGCCATGCCCGCACCGACGATCAATATCAGCAGCAGTGCCGCGATCGCCGCGTACAGCAATGGCGAACGTGAGGAATTGATCCTCGTAAAAGGCGACATGGTCACGGGACGATAACGAAGGTTGTGATCCGCGACAACCGAGACGATATACCGAGACCGTCCACCGAGACCCAGGCTGCGGAAGAGAATGCAGGTAGCAAATACCCTCGGCGTGTTATGTGATTTTGATCACATGTATGCCGAATTACTCATATTCGGGTCATATGCCGTAAACCCGACGCGCGTTGGCGCTGCTGATCTCCGCCAATTCGATCGGATCCCGACCGCGGAGTTCGGCCAGCGCACGCACTGTGTAGGGCAGGCAGTACGGCTCGTTCGGCGCGCCGCGGTAGGGATGCGGGGTCAGATACGGCGCATCGGTCTCGACCAGCAACAGATGGTCCGGGACCACCTGCACCGCCTCCCGCAATCGATGGGCATTGGTGAAACTGACCGTCCCCGAGAAACTGAGCACATACCCCGCTTCCACACAGGCCATCGCCATATTCGTATCCGAGGAAAAACAGTGGAAGATCACCGTCTCGGGCGCGCCCTCGTCCAGCAGCACCGTCAACAGATCGTGATCGGCCTCGCGATTGTGGATCATGAGCGGCTTACCGATCCGTTTGGCCAGATCGATATGCCAGCGAAAGGCCTCGATCTGGGTTTCGATATCGGCGCATCCGTCGAGTTTGCCGGGCCAGTAGTAATCCAGGCCGGTCTCCCCGATCGCGACCACCCGCGGATCCGCGGCCAATTTCTCCAGCTCCGACCGCGCCTGCTCGTCCAGCGCATTCGCCCGAGTGGGATGCAGCGCCACCGCCGCGAACACCCGCTCGTCCCAGTGCGCCGCCGACACCGCCCAGTGCGCCGCCGCCAGATCGTCGGCCACGGTGACGACCTTCCCGACCCCCGCCGCGGCCGCCCGGTCCACCACGACCGCGACCGACTCCGCATCACTCGCCCCACAGGCATCCAGATGCGTATGCGCGTCCACCAGCGGTGACAGCGGCTCCGGCGGTGGCGGAGCGGGGCGTTTGGCATTCATCGACGGGCTCCCTTCGACCGGATCGCCGACCCGATACCCCCGGCGCGTCCGGCGGTCGGGGCGCGGAAAACGCTTGCGTGAATATCGCCGCCGGCCCGGTAAGGGATATTCACGCAAGCGAGGACGGGCACGCACATTAGAGTAGACACACCATGAGCGCAGCCGACCGCACAGCACCACACGGAGCCGAGGCACCAGCCTTCTACCTCACCACGGCCATCGCCTACCCGAACGGTGCGCCGCATATCGGGCACGCCTACGAATACATCTCCGCCGATGCCCTCGCCCGGTTCAAGCGGCTCGACGGGTACGACGTGTTCTTCATGACCGGCACCGACGAGCACGGTCAGAAGATGCAGCAGACCGCGAATGCCGAAGGGGTGCCCGTCCGGGAACTCGCCGCCCGCAATTCGGATGTTTTCGAGGCGCTGGACAAACGACTCGATATCTCCTATGACCGCTTCATCCGCACCACCGACGCCGACCACCACGAGGCCTGCGTCGCGATCTGGCGGCGGATGATGGACAACGGCGATATCTACCTGGACAACTACTCCGGGTGGTACTCGGTGCGCGACGAGGCGTTCTACACCGAGGAGGAGACCACTCTCCTCGACGACGGCACCCGGATCTCCACCGAAACCCGGACCCCGGTCACCTGGACCGAGGAATCCAACTACTTCTTCCGGCTGTCTGCCTACCAGGACAAACTGCTCGCGCTCTATGACGAGCACCCCGATTTCATCGCGCCCGCCACCCGGCGCAACGAGATCGTCAGCTACGTCAAGGCCGGTCTGAAGGACCTGTCCATCTCCCGCACCACCTTCGACTGGGGCGTACCGGTCCCCGACCACCCCGAGCACGTCATGTACGTGTGGGTGGACGCGCTCACCAACTACCTCACCGGCGTCGGCTTCCCGAACACCGACAGCGAGTCGTTCCTGCGCTACTGGCCGGCGAATGTGCACATCATCGGCAAGGACATCACCCGCTTCCACACGGTCTACTGGCCGGCATTCCTGATGTCGGCCGGTATCGAACTTCCGCAGCGGGTCTTCGTACACGGCTTCTTGTACAACAAGGGCGAGAAGATGTCGAAGTCGGTCGGCAATGTGGTCGACCCCATCGACCTCGTCGACACCTACGGTCTCGATGCGGTGCGCTTCTTCCTGCTCCGCGAGATCTCCTACGGCCAGGACGGCAGCTACAGCCACGAGGCCATCGTCTCCCGGATCAACGCCGACCTGGCCAACGAGTTCGGCAATCTGGCGCAGCGCAGCCTGACCATGGTCGCCAAGAACTGCGGCGCTGCCGTACCGACGCCGGGCGAGTTCACCGACGAGGATCGGGCGCTGCTCGACCGGGCGAACGGGCTGCTGGAACGCTGCCGGGCCGAGTTCGACGTCCAGCAGATGCACCTGGCGCTGGAGGCCATCTGGCTGACCCTGGGCGAGACCAACCGGTATTTCTCCGCGCAGGCACCGTGGACGCTACGCAAATCCGGCACCCCCGAAGACCTGGCCCGGATGGCGACCGTCCTCTACGTCACGCTCGAGGTGGTGCGCATCGTCGCCATCCTGGTGCAGCCGGTGATGCCCACCTCCGCGGGCAAACTGTTGGACCTGCTCGGCCAGCAGCACCGAACCTTCGCCGATATCGCCACCCCGCTCGTGCCCGGCACCCCGCTGCCCGCCCCGGAACCGGTGTTCCCGCGCTACGTGGAGCCGAAGGACTGACCACCCCCGGCACGGTCCGCGGCGGCTCGGCGGGCGGCGAGCACGGCATCATAGAGTTCGCGGCGCGAGACCCCGGAGATCTCCGCGATCTCGGCGCTGGCGTCCTTCAACCGCAGTCCGGCCGCCGCGCGCTCCTCCACCTGCGCCACCAGGTCGGCCGGATCGGCAGCCGCTCGACGTGCGCCTTCCAGCACCACGGTGATCTCCCCGCGCGCGCCGTCGACCGCCCACTCGGCCAGTTCGGCCACGGTGCCGCGCACTACCTCCTCGTAGGTTTTGGTGAGCTCTCGGCACACCGCGGCCCGTCGCTCGGGGCCCAGGATCGCCACAGCGTCGGCCAGACATTCGGCCAATCGGTGCGGCGCCTCGAAGAACACGCAGGCGCGTGGCTCGGCAACCAGTGTGCGCAACCATTCCCGCCGCGGGCCCGCCTTACGCGGCGCGAAACCGTCGAAACAGAAGCGGTCCACCGGCAGCGCCGACAATGCCAATGCGGTGGTCACCGCCGAGGGACCGGGCAGGCAGGTCACCGGTAGACCGCGTTCCGCACAGGCGGCCACCAACCGATATCCGGGGTCGCTCACCGACGGCATACCCGCATCGGTGACCAGTACGACGGTGCGGCCGGCCTCGATCTCCGCGAGCAGGCCGGGAATCCGGGCCGCCTCCACATGGTCGTAGAAACTCACCACCCGACCGCGGATCTCCACACCCAGCGCCTTGGCCAGGGCACGGGTACGGCGGGTGTCCTCGGCGGCGAGGACATCGGCCTCGGCCAGGGCGGTGCGCAGACGTTGCGAGGCGTCACCGATATCACCCATCGGTGTGGCGGCCAGTATCAGCGACCCGAGTTCTTCTGTCACCGCACTCCTGTGTTTCCGGCCTCGGCCTGGGCCGGGGCGAGGTCGCGGGCCCCGGTGGGGCCCCCGTTTCGATGCCCGGGACCCGCACGTCGGCCCCACGTTTCACGTATCGAACCGCACCCTCGTGTGGATCGCGGGATTTCGGTCCCCGAATCATCACATGTTTCATGTGAATCCACCGACACGAACTCACTCCGGTCGAGCCGGGCCCGACCATTATGGGGGACGGACCGCCGAGGTTTTCCAGGCCCTCGACGCGGCGTCGACGACCGACCCTCGAAACGGGTGATACGGCCGATGGTCACCTGACCAACGGAGCGGGCTGTTCGACCGGACACAAGGGTGTGGGCGGGCACAGCTTACGATCAGGGTCGTGACCCAGCTGACCGATCAGCGCCCCATTGCGCCCGCGCGGCCACCGCGGCCCTGGTCGAGCCCCGCTCCGCTGCGTCCCACCCCCGATTTCGGGCCCACCGATACCGTGCGCGGCTGGGTCGTCACCGCGGTCCTGACGATCGTGGCGGCCGTGACCCGGTTCACCATGCTCAACTACCCGACCGACGCGGGCACCCCGGTCTTCGACGAGAAGCACTACGCCCCACAGGCCTGGCAGGTCCTCACCGGCGGGGGCGTGGAGGACAATCCGGGCTACGGGTTGGTGGTGCATCCGCCGGTCGGTAAACAACTGATCGCCATCGGGGAGGCGATTTTCGGCTACAACGGCTGGGGATGGCGATTCTCCGCGGCGGTGGCCGGAACGGTATTGGTCCTGCTGGTGATCCGGATCGTCCGGCGGTTGACCCGGTCCACGATGCTCGGCGCCATTGCCGGGATTCTGCTGATCGCCGATGGGACCACCTTCGTGTCCTCCCGGATCGGCATGCTCGACATCTTCCTGACGGTGCTGGTCACCGGAGCGTTCGGTTGTCTGATCGTCGATCGCGACGAGGTACGCGCGCGGCTCGCCCGCGCCGACGCCGAGGGACGGGTCGATCACACCCGGTGGGGGCCGCGGCTCGGTGTGCGCTGGTGGCGATTCGGCGCGGGTGTGCTACTAGGCCTGGCCTGCGGGACCAAATGGTCGGGTCTGTATTTCATCGCCGCGTTCGGCTTGCTCAGTGTGATCTTCGATCTCCAGGCCCGCCGGACCTACGGTGTGCGGGCACCGGTGCGCGGCACCGCCGTACGCGACCTCGGTCCGGCGTTGTATGCGCTGGTGTTGGTTCCGCTGGGGGTGTATCTGGCCTCGTACACGCCCTGGTTCAGCAGTGAGACCGGTGTCTATCGATACATGGCGGGTAATCCGGCAGCCCCGGAGGACGGTATCGGCACCGGTGGATTCTGGTCACACCTGTTCCCGGATGCGCTGCGCTCACTCTGGTACTTCCACGCCCGCACCCTGACCTTCCATTCCGAGCTCACCAACTCCGCGGGCAATCACCATCCGTGGGAGTCCAAGCCGTGGACCTGGCCCATGGGGTTGCGGCCGATGCTCTACTACTACGCCGACGAGGGGGTGCGCGGATGCGGACAGGCCCAATGTGTGAAGGCGGTGATGCTGGTGGGCACCCCCGCGCTCTGGTGGGTCGCCCTACCGGTCCTGGCGTGGGGTGTGTGGCGGTGGGTGGTGCGCCGGGACTGGCGCTACGCGGCGGTGCTCACCGGCTACGGCGCCGCGCTGCTGCCCTGGTTCCTCACCCTGGACCGGCAGATGTACTACTTCTACGCCGTGGTTCTGGCTCCGTTCCTGGTGATGGCGGTCGCGCTGGTGCTCGGTGACATCCTCGGCCCGGCCCGGCGCGCAATGCCGCGTGGGGTGTTGGTCCCGGATATGCCGAGTGAGCGCCGCAGCCTCGGTCTGCTCATCGTGTGCCTGTACCTGGGCCTGGTGATCGCGAACTTCATCTGGTTGTGGCCGATACTCACCGCCCTGCCGATAAGTCCGGCCTCCTGGCAGGACCATCTCTGGTTGCCCAGCTGGCGATGATCCCACCGGGTCGGCCGGTCGGCCGATATCAGCCGGACTCGGTGCCGCCCCGACCGCCCAATGCCGCCCTGACGTAGTCGAGAGCGGCCGCGTCGTCCAGACCGAGACGACGGATGGCCGCGACGTATTCGGTGGCGGCCCGTCCGGCGGCGTCCCGTGTCGGATCACCGGAGGAGGCGATGAACGACCCCAATCTGCCGCGGGTCCGCACCACCCCGTCCTGTTCCAGTTCTCGGTAGGCGCGGGCGACCGTATTGGGCGCCAGACCGAGTTGCGCGGCCAATGCCCGCACCGTCGGAATCTTGGTACCCGCGGCCAGCTCACCGGAACGCACGGCGGCGATAACGGCGAGCCGCAGCTGCTCGTAGGGCGGCACGGCGGAATCGTGTGAGACCGTGATCTCGAACATGGTCCGCTCGCTATATCCCGTCTCGGGCCAGCGGACAGGACAGACATCGTGGGCCGCCCCGCCCGGAACCCAGCTCCGACCCCGGAATGGTGAGTACCTCGATACCGGAGTCGGCCAGCCGGGCATTGGTCATCACATTGCGTTCGTAGGCGACGACCACACCGGGGGCCAGGGCGAGCGTGTTGTTGCCGTCATCCCACTGTTCCCGTTCCGCGGTGACCCCGTCCAAGCCGGTATCGATGACGCGCAGTTTGCCGATTCCCATGGCCTCGGCGGCGGCGGGCAGGAACGGATCGGGGCCCTGTATTACGACCCGTTCCGGGTCCGCGGGGTCGGGGCAGCGAATCGTATAGGCGGTCAACGTATCCCGCACCGCCGAATACATGACCACGGCATCGGTGTCGACCATGGTGCACACGGTGTCCAGGTGCATGGTGGCCCGGGCCTGGGCGATCGGGAGCACCAGCACGGTATGGGCGAGAGAATCGTCGAACAGACTGCGGGCCAGGGCCTCCGCGCCCGCGGGTGTGGTGCGTTCCCCCACCCCCACCGCCACCACTCCCGGTGCGAGCAGCAGCACATCGCCGCCCTCGATGGGCGCGGTATGCGATTCGTAGGCGCGTCGCACCCCGAGGAACCGGGGATGGAACGCGTAGATCAGGTCGGTCAGCGAGGTTTCACGGGCGCGGGCGGGCAGGGCCAGCGCGGTGATCGCGACCTTCGGCCCCACCCAGAACGACGAGTCCCGGGTGAACAGCAGATTCGGTAAGGGGTCGATGACGAAATCGCCGCCATGGTGCATCCGCCGCACCAGCGAGGTGTTGTCGGCGCCGAAGGGCAGCTCGTCGAAGGTCATTCCCGCCATCAATACGTGGGCCAGTTCGGCCGCCGGAACACCCCGCAGATAGGCCGCCAGTTCGTCGGCGAGCGTATGGCCGAGCCGGCGGGTGTCCACGGCGGTGGTGATTCCCTGGATTCGGGCCGCTCCGCTGACCTCGAGCGTTTCGGTCAACAGGTCGGCGAGCAGCAACACCTCCACCCCGCGCCCGCGAAGTAGTTCGGTGAATGTGTCGTGTTCCTCCTGCGCTCGTTCCACCCAGGGGATACCGTCGAACAGCAGCTGGTCGTTGTTGCGCGGGGTGAGTCGACGCAGCTCGTCACCCGGGCGGTGCAGCAGGACCGATCGCAGGACACCGACCTCTGTGGTCACCCCGAAACCGTGGTTCGGCGGCGCGAGCGGGCCCGAATGCGCCCGCGAGCCGCGCTGGGGCCGGTCGGATACGGCGTCTGATGCCATGACCCGACAGTAGTTCGCTCCCGGCCCCGGAGCACGACATTCCCTCGCAATTCACAAGCACGGGAGAGAAACCTGAAGTATTGTTCAGGTAAAGGAGGAGTGTCCATGACGACAACGGACTGGCGTGCCAAGGAGCTGACCCCCGGTCAGCTGTCCGAGCGTAGCGGCGTAGCGGTTTCCGCATTGCACTTCTACGAACGCGAAGGACTCATATCCAGCCGCCGCACCAGCGGAAACCAACGCAGATACACCCGCGAGACCCTGCGCCGGGTCGCCTTCATCCGCATTTCCCAGCGGGTCGGCATCCCACTGAGCGAGATCCGAAACGCCCTGGACCGCCTGCCCGAGGGCCGAACCCCCACCCGACGCGACTGGGAAACACTGTCCACCGCCTGGCGTGCCGACCTGGATGAACGTATAACTCAACTCGTCCGCCTACGTGACAACCTCACCGGCTGCATCGGCTGCGGTTGCCTGTCCCTGGGCAGCTGCAAGATCGTCAACGAATACGACCACCTGGGCACGGAAGGCCCAGGAGCGCGAGTCCTCGACGTGCACCTCAACTGTCCGTCGTCGGATATCACCGAATGCACGCCCGAGACCTCCGTCGCGGTATCGGGCGACTGCGGCGAGGCCGAAGACACCTGCGCGGTCAGTCCGACGTCGACGACTCCACCGCCGGAACAGACTGCGGCCGTTCCCGATCCAACGACTTCTGCAACCTGCTGAACTGCACGTTGGCCAACCGCATCACGAGTTCGTACGGGAAGGCGAATTTCCGCTTCCACCAGTACCCGAACCGGATGTCGAACGAGCTGTAGACCAGGAAACGGTTGCGTTCGATACCACGCAGAATGGCCGCGGCCACTCGCTCGGGCGGGACGGCGTGCCCGGCGAACCGCGCGGTCAACCGTTGCACCCGAGGATGATCCTTGTCCAGGCCGACCAGATCGAACGAGCGCACCAGCGGGGTGTTCACCGCACCCGGGGTCACCACATGCACCGAGATACCGTGCTGGGCGAGTTCGAATCGCAGCACCTCCGACAGCCCGCGCAGCCCGTACTTGCTCGCGCTGTAGGCGGCATGCCACGGCAGGGCCAGCAGGCCGGCCGCCGAGGAGACATTCACCAGCGCTCCCCCACGCCCGGCTCGCACCATCGACGGGACGAACCGTTCGATCACATGGATCGGGCCCATCAGGTTGATATCGACCATCCGCCGCCAATGCCGGTATTCGAGCTTGTCGACGGTGCCCCATATAGAGGTACCGGCCACGTTCATGACCACGTCGAGGCTGCCGACCTTCTCGTGCACGGCGGCGGCGAACTCGCTGACCGCATCGTAGTCGGCGATATCCAGCGCACGGGAGAACAAAACCGTGCCACCGTTGCGCTCGACCTCCGCGACGGTGGCGTCCAGCCCCGCGGCATCGATATCGGTGAGCACCAGGCGCGCGCCCTGCGCCGCGGCGGCCAGCGCGGTGGCCCGGCCTATCCCACTGGCCGCACCCGTGATCAGTGTTTTGGCATCGTGCACCGATTTCCTGCGCGTGATCCGCTCGCGGCCCATCCAGGTACTCCCGATCCGTCTCGAACCATGTGTCCGCAGCAGAGTACCGAGAACCGGGCGACTCGGGCGCGTTACGCGACCCGCCGGACACGATCCGTTCAGGGAGTGGGCAGGCTACGGTTCACGCGGGGAAGATCCAAATTGAGCGGTATACGCCCCAAAACCAACAGCTCTTCCACCTCGTCCGGGGGCATCGGCCGCGCGATCAGGAACCCCTGGGCTCGGTAGCACCCCAACCCCACCAGGGTGCGGGCGGCGACCGGGGTCTCCACCCCCTCGCCCACCACGCCGAGACCGAACGAGCCCGCCAGGCCGATTATCGATTTCACGATGGCCAGATCATCGGCGCTGCTGCCCAAGCGCTGGACGAACCCGCGGTCGATCTTCACCGCGTCCACCGGAAGCGCCTTCAGATGCGACAGCGAGCTGTAACCGGTGCCGAAATCGTCGATGGCGATCTGCACACCCATCCGTTTGAGCCCGTGCAGGGTCACCTGGGTTCGGGCCAGGTCCTGAACGACCACGTGTTCGGTGATCTCCAGACATATCGAGCTGCCGTCGATACCGAACGAGCGCAGGATATCCTCGATGCGCTCGACGAAATCCAGGCTCACCAGCTGCACCGGCGAGACATTGATCCGCATGACCATATCGGTCGCCAGTCCCCGCCTGCGCCATTCCGCGAACTGCGCACAGGCCGAGCGAATAACCCATCTACCCAGCTCACCGGCCAGATTGGTGGCCTCGGCGACAGTGACGAAGGCACCGGGCGGCAGTAGTCCCCGGGTGGGGTGCAGCCAACGCACCAAAGCCTCCATGGCCACGATCCGTCCGGTGCGCAGATCCACCTCCGGCTGATAGTGCAATACCAGCGAGCCGTCGGAGACCGCGCCGCGCAGATTGAGCTCCACATCGTCCTGGAGTTCGAACTGGGCGCGCATGGCGTCGGTGAAAACGGCCACCCCGTTGCCGCCGCCGGATTTCGCCGACAACAGGGCATGGTCGGCCCGGCGCAAGACATCGGCGACCGTGGTTTCCCCCGGCACACCGACCGCCACCCCGACGCTGACCCCACGGCTCACCGACTCTCCACCGACGGTGACCCGACGTCCGATGAGCTGCTGGATCCGAATGGCCTCGTTTTCCGCGGCGACCGCGTCCATCGGTTTGGCGGGCACGATGACGAACTCGTCACCGCCGAGGCGAGCGATCATATCGTTGGGATCGAGATTCTCCCGCAGCCGCGTCGACAGGGTGCGGATGAAATTGTCGCCCGCGGAATGGCCCAGGAAATCATTGAGCGCCTTGAGCCGATCCAGGTCCAGAAAAAGCGCCGCGACCGGGCCCGGATTACCGGCCAGCAGTCGCTGTTCCATATGTTCCAGCAGCGCGCGCCGGTTGGCCAAGCCGGTCAGATCGTCGTGCAGGGCGATGAAGCGCAATTGTTCCTCGGCGTCCACCCGCGCCTGCAATTGGGCGAACAGCGTGGCGATCGCCTTGAGCACATTGAGTTCGCGCGAGCTCCAGTCCCGATCGCCGACCTTCACGAAGCCGAGCAAACCGGTGGATTCGCCGCGGGAGACCAACGGCACCGCCGCCGAACTGATATTGCCGACCCCGGAAGTCCGGCGAACGATCTCCTGATAGTGGGTGTCACCGGGCGAGACCAGAAACGGCTCGGTGGTGTGTTCGAGCCCGGGAAAGGCCGCATCGTCCTGATCGAAATACATCACCCGTAGCGGGTCGGGTTCCGGTACCTCGGAGCGCGGCGGGTACTCGGCCACCAGAACCGTCGAGCGGCGTTCCCGGTCGGTATGTCGCAGATAGCTGAAATCGACATCGAAGTACTCGACCAGCGTGGCCAGAACCTTCTGCGATGCCTCCGCCATCGTCGTCGCGTCGACACCCATCAGCTCCGCGGCGACCTCTGTCACCAGCGAGTCGAGTGTCCGCCGAGGCACTTTGTCTCCGATCACGCTAGCTGCGGGTGTCCGCGCCCACCACTGGACGCCGCCTGCTCCGCACGCCGGCGGTTGCCGCGTAGCTCAGGCGAAGTAGTAACGCCATACTGTCCTGTTCCGGCACTTCCGCTAGGTCCAGCAGTCGTTCCTGAAGTGAAAACAGTCTATCCGCGTACCGCGGGTAAATCGTATCGAGCTCGTGACGATACGGGCCGCACGAGAAGGCCGCCGCGCCCATCGCGCGGCTCGACGTGAACCGGGTCGGAGCGGTTGCCGAGGAGCGGGAACCGCAGGCGGCCTCACGAAACCGCGGCACCCTTCCAGGGCAAGGATTGCCGAGGCCGACCGCGTTCATTTCGACAGCCATGGAGTCCCTACTCTGTAGCCGCACACCTTTTCGGGGCATGCGGTGATCGATCTTGGCCGACAGACCGGACCGACGCCCCGACTCATCGGTGATACCTACGGCAGTATCCGTCATGGAACCGAAATTGGCCAGACATCTGGTTAATATTCCGAAAACTCCCATCCATAACGGTAATTGTTGCAGGTCAGCAACGATAACTCCAGAAAGACAACCAACCTGCAGACCGGTTGGTCCGAGTATGGCTAATTGTCGGCAAGCCCACTCTTCCGGCGCTTACGACCACCTCACGCGGCAATGGAGATGAGCAACTCCACCGAATCCGAGCCATGCCAGATCTCTATCTCCTCACGATAGGCGCGGGTGATCTCGGCCGAGGCAGTCGCATCGTCGACCTGCGCCCAGACGTCCTCCACCGGATCGTGATAGTCGCCGTTGGGAACGAACCTGGCGTAGATACCCCTCGGCACCCGCACCAGCAAATCGCCGACCGGCGCGGCCGCGGGAGCCGGATACTCGAAACTGACCAACGCGTTGTAGGTGCCGGTGGGGGTTCGCACGTACACCGTGTACATGGGACGGTCGACCGCGGAACTTCGACCATCCACCTCCTCCGCCCGCTCCCTGAGCCGGTCCCGTAGGAATTCGATCAGCTCGCTGTTGCTGACCTTGAAACTCGGCCGCACCTTCGGCACCACGAGGCCGCCGTAGATGGCCTCCCCACGTACCACGATCGTGTAACTCATCGGGCCTCGACCGCCAGATACAGATCAATCCGATAGGCGTGCGGGTAGAACTCGAAATCGCCGGTATAGGTCCGCTTGATCTGATTGCGCTCCTCGGCGTAGGCGATCTGCGCCCACAAACCGGTCATGACCTCCGGAAAATTACCCACCGAACTGAACCGCGCATAGGTACCGCGCGGCAACCGAGCGATCAGATGCCCCCTGGTGACCTCCTCGAACGAGGAGCACCGATAACCGACAATCTGCGTGTTGTAGGTGCCGAGCTCCGCGGAGTAGTCGGTATAGGCACTGGCCAGCGGTCCGCCGAGCTCATGGTGCAATACCGAGGCCCAGGCTCTTTCCAGATCCTGATCCCGCAGCTCCCCGAGCGCGCGCTTCGGGCTGCGCACCGGTAAGCCGGCAACCCACGTCTCGTCCCGCTCGACGATGTCAAACTGCATGAAACGACTCTTTCAGCTGCATCTGCGGGCCTGAGCCCACGTCCGGTCGGCCAGACCCGTCATGCTATCAACCGGTCCCCGTCGCGAGCCGCGACGCGACACCACGTTCACCAGCGGCGAACTGGACAAAGGTCCTATAAGAGGCCCGTCGCATACCTCGCGGACCCACCCCGTCACGAACCGACAGGTGATACCGAATATTTCACTCGACAATCGAACGACGAGACGCGGAGTGCGCACGGTCACCTCTTTGCGCGCTCGTGAATTACTTTCTCGACCGACGAGATTCGACATCCTACCCCAATTCCCAATATTGGGGATATAACCGAATATTGTTCCTCAATTAACCATTCGAGGTCTCCTCGGTCATCACCGGTTCAGCTGAATTTCATTCGGAATCATTAGACATGCCCGCATGGCAGAAAAGACGGATCGGCCCCCGGTGCGTCGGTTACGGGACCGGTCGAACGATCCCCTCCGGTACTGAGTTCCGACCACGATGCTCTTCATCGCGTTGCGCGGGCGCACCCCTCCGCCACCTCGGGGGCGGTGGCGGCGACGGACGGTGTACTGCCTGGCCACTCTGTTCGTGCTGTTCATATTTCCCGGTCTCCTCGGAGCGGCGGCAACGGCCCAGGACCATTCGACTCCGGCCGGAATCTCCCGGATGGACGGTGTGGCCTGGATGAACATCCGGGATTCATCCGGGGTAGCGCTGGCCGACTATCTGCTGGTCGTAGATCCCGGAAGCCTGCACAATCCCGGGGGAATGGTCACCTGGTCCCTCCTGGGCCTGGAATTCGTCGTGTACATGATCATCGTGACCACGGCCATCTGGTGGCTCGGTTTCACCCTGAGTTTTCGATGGCTGGATCTGTTCGCCTCGGCGCTGCAGGGAGTGGCCAACGCTTTGACCGCCCAGATCGCGACCCCGATCGTGCTCTTGACGGCCGCGAGTATCGGCGCGTTCTTCGTCGCATGGTTCATCGTCCGCGGTTTTCCCGCCAAAGCGGTGGCACAGGTCGTGACCATGTTCTTGGTGGCCATTGTCGGCCCGGTGTTCCTGGCCGCGCCGACGGCCGATGTGCTCTCCTCGGACGGCCTGATGGCGCGCGGCCGCGACCTGGGCATATCGATCGCGGCCGGGGTGAATGGCTCCAGCGACCGAAACCCCACCCGCCTGATCGACACCCTTCAGGGGCAGATGGCCGACACATTCGCCAGGCGTCCGGTGCAGGTATGGAACTTCGGGCATGTGCTCGATGAGCGGACGACGTGCGGAGCGGCCTGGTCGGCGGGTATCGCCGCGGGCGACGACAAGCGCGCGAAGACCATTATCGAGAACTGCGGTGACAGCCAGGCGATTGCCCGTATGGAAAACCCGAGCGCCGGACAGTTGTGCACCGGTTTGATACTGCTGCTGTCCGCCCTTGTGTCGTTGGTCTTCGCTGTCTACCTGTCCGGCCGGATCCTCAAAGCCGCCCTGGACGCCATCTATCAGGCCTTTCTGGCGATCTTCGGCTTCGCGGCGGGGGGGTTCGTCTACGGGCCGAGCCAGACCTTCCTGGTTCGCAACCTCGTCGGCATCGGAATAGCGGCGGTCCGGATGTGCGCCTACACCATGTTCCTAGGGATCTACCTGCTGTTCCTGACCAATCTGTTCCGGGTCGCCGGAGGGCAGGTGATCGCCGTGACCGTTATCGCGGCGATGGTCGAGATCATCGCCATCCTCCAGCTGAGCCGGCTGCACCGAGGCCTGTCCCGAGGTTCTTCCTGGATCGCCAATCGTATTGCGTCGACCATTCAGGGCGCGAGTGGCGCGAACGGTTCCGGCGGAATCGCAAGTTCCGGCGGAATCGCAATAGGAATGGGTTCGAGCGGCACGTCCGCGAAAGGTTCGGGGTCCGGCCTCATCGGCACGCTCGCGACGATCAACACCATCAACACCTCCCCGGTACTCGCCTGGGCCGCCGGGCGCACACTCAACCCGCTCAACCCCTACGCACGCGCTTCGATGCTCTCGCTGCGAACCAATGTCGCCACCGCCGACAGCCGCCGGGAGTCCTGGCAATGGCAACACCTGGGTCGCCACAACTGGCTGCTCCTCGCCATCAGCGAAGCCGACAAATGGGGTGGCATCGACACCGAACTGGGATTGTCCAGAGCGCTGAAATACGTGCACGACAACAAAATCCCCGACAGTCAGCTCATAGCAGTCCTCCAGAAGGCGGGCGCGAGCAGTCAGGCCGTCACCAACGCGCTGCGGGCTCGCGCAGTCCAAGAGAACACCAAGTTCCGGAATCCATTCGGTTTCGAACCCCTGCAGAAGGCCGTCGCCGCTACCTACGCGGTGGGCAACCATGCCGACAGCGCCGCGGCGCGGTCCTTCGCGGCACAAGCGGTTCTCACGGCGGACAGTCTGGTCAGGCACACCCTGGCACCGCCGCCGAACGCTGCGCTCAACCAGGCGTTCATTCGCCGGGTCGAGCAGAATTGGGACTCCGACACGGCCCTGCGGGCCACGATCACCGCGGACGAATGGAACAATGTCGGCCGCGAGACCCGCCATGCGATAGGCCACCGCGTGTCCCGGGAACACCTGGCACTCGCCCGGGCCCACTACGAGAACCCGACCGAGAACAGTCTGACCGCACTGCTCCGCTCCGCTCAACGCCTGGCGAACCTGAATCATTCGTCCACAGCGCAGGGCCTCGACCCCTGGGACCCATAGCCATCCGAGACCGAGGGGTGGCCGCGGCCTCACGCCGGTCGCCCCTCATATCGAGTCCGGAACAGCCGGTCCACGATCTCGATGAGACGCAACCCACATACCTCACAGTCGGGCTCACCATGATGAGAGCCTGGTTGTAAAATGCCTCTGCACCACAGCATTCGAGACCGCACACTTCGGGGTGCGCTCGATCCGAGGCGATACCACAGCGTTACGGGCCCGGTGCCGATGGTGCTGGACCGTGTACTTCCGGAAGCGGGAACGGATGCGGTAACCGATACGACCGGCCAGGCGTCGAACCGAGGGCTCCGTGAACAACTTGTTCCATGCCGATCCGAACCACCTACGAAAATCGGCGGCGGAAGCAATGAGCATCGCAGCGGAAATCTCCCGAGCGCTCGGCGCGATGAAAGACCTCATGTCGGAGCACGATTCGTGCTGGGGACGCGATCGGACGGGCAAGGTATTCGAAGAGGGTTACCTGCCGGATGCGAAGCAGGGTGTGGACTACATCGCGGGCATAGCCGGGCGACTGGGAAAAGTCGGCTCCCGTATCGAGGAGGCCACCGCTGCGTTCACCGATCGGGATCGGATCGGTGCATCCGAGCTGATATCCTCCGGCCCCAGCGGCCTCGACCTCCCTCGGTACGAATCCGGAGCCACCGCACCGATTCCACCAGTGTCACACATCCCGGCGGGACCCGGACCAGGCCGAAGTATCGACCCCCTGCCCCGTACCGGTATCGACCCCCTGCCCAGTGCCGGTATCGACTCCCTGCCCCGTACCGAACTCACCGGCTCGCATACCGCGTACGGCGGTCCCGAGGATTCCGTGAACTCGGGTGATTCGCAGGACGGCGTCACCGCACCCGAGACTTCCACCCCCCGGCCCGCGAGGACGGACGACCTCCAGAACCGGCCCGGCCCGGACACCGCCGCACCGGCACAGCCGATCCAGCTTCCCCACGTCACCCCCGCTGCTACGCCCCCCGGCAACCACGAGCACACCGGACGAACCCCGAACCGAGCGAACGCCCCATTTCCCGGAATCGCACCGAGCCCCGCCTCCGCATCCGCCTCCGGTAACACTCGCAACACTCCGTGGTCGGGCCCTACACCTCGGACGCCGTGGTCGAACCCCATGAGCACCCGGCGCGCGCCGAAGGACGAAACCCTCCCGCGGGTCTCCGCACCGCGCCGCGCCGACAACAGGCCTCCCGGTATCGGTCGCCCTGCCGCCGCGCGGCCGCGCCGCTCCGATTCCCGTCGCATCCGGGCGCCCCAGGCGGCGCCGCGATACTCCGACACCGCCGCCATGGAGGCGGCACGAGCGATGGCGGCGCGGCACGGACTGACGATCGCCGGTTTCGAGACGGCAGGGGTGAATGAGCACACGGTGCGAGAAATCGCCGCCGCATTGGACGACCTGCTCATGAAATACCCGATCGAATTGGATGGGATTGCCATAACCGACACGACCGCTCGGGCACTTTCCGGTACCGTGCCCGTGCCCACGACCGACGGCTCGATGATGTCGGCCAAGTGGATAATCTTGGAGCGCGCCGAGCTCACCGATTCGACTCGCCCGACCGCGACCTGCGATACCGCGGGTGAGGTCCCGGGAACCGTTGGGACGAAGGAGTATTCGACGGTGGTGCGTGAATTCGGACGAGTACTCGACGCCGTCGGGGGCTTTCGGGCCCGCCGTGGAGCGCAAAAGGCTTTGATCGGCGAGTATCTGCGGATTTCCGGCCATAGACCCGGCGATCGCCTCGCCGGTGTGGTCGCAGGTTACAAGCGCTGGCGCGGGCGACTGCCCGCCCACGGTCCGGTCATCGGGGTGTTCGAGCCTGCCACCGCGCTGGCGGAGGCCTTCACCGAAGTCGAACTACACGGCTCGAAGGCCGGCGGCCCCGCGAGGGTCCTGCACGAAGTTCTGGTGCGGACAGCGCAGAATGCCATGGTTACTCGGTCACTGCGCTGAATCGGCTGTGCCCTGCCCGGCCGATGTTCGATATCGCGACCGATTACGCTCTGCCCGACCGTGTCCGGTTGTCACCGCCCGACAAAGGTCTGGTCGAGCAACTCTTGGGCCAGGTCGGTGACGACGGCGGCAAGAGCCTGCCCGTCCGTTCCGGGACCGAATGCAACGCCCGGTGCCAGCCGGGCGGCCAATTCCCGGAGCAGACTGCCGATGATCATGGCCCGTAACTCTGTCAGCACCACAAGATTCGGGTCCGTGTCGGCGGGGAATGGATCCGGTTTGCGATCACCGGCGAGCTCCCGACGGATCTCGGCGGCCTCCTCGTCGAGACCGATGGGGCGTTTCTCGGTGCCCTCGTAGCGGTACAGGCTCACCAGGTGCCGACCGGGATCGGCCTGGGCCGCCAGAACGCCCGCATCGGAAGCGGCAGCGCCGGTCGCGAGGCGGTGCAGTTCCGTGAGAGCGGCACGCAGGGATTCCGAATGTTCCGATATCTCCCCGGCTCGGTCCAGGACGGCCAGCGCTGCCCCGCGCAACCGACGGAGCTGCTCGGCGGCGTCGACATCGGTCACATCCGTACCTTCCTTCCCGGTCGGCTGCCTGCTCTACCCTACCTTCGTCCCCATCGGCCGATACCGGTTGCGCCCTATTTCGCTCGTCGAGCCGTCTGGAGCAGCGATTCCGCCGCGGATTGCCAGGTCACCTGGGCATCGATGAGCTCTTGCCGAATCTGTCCGGCGCGACGCCACACGGTTTCCTGATTCTGTAGCCGATGTTCGATCCGATCGACCCATTCTCCGATGGGCACCCGGCTGGCGTAACCCTGCGGCACCAATAGATCGGCCGTGAGTTCCGGCGGGAAACGAGCCGGGTCGGCCAGGAATCGCCCGACCCCGCTGGTATCGGGAACCAGCACGGGCACCCCCACGGCCAGACTTTCGGTAGCGACCATACCGAAGCTCTCCGCACGGGAAGGCATGAGCACCAAGTGTGTTCGTCGCAGATCGGCAAGAATATCGCCAGGGTCCAGAGTGTATGGCAACACCGATACCGATCTGCCTGCTTGCTCCGACAGCAGCAACTCGGCGCGGGAAATCGTTTCCGGCTTGGCGCCGCGAACGGTCAAACCCACGTCGATACCCCGTTCGTTGAGTTGCCGAACCATCTCCGCCGCATCGGCGATACCTTTGCGCTCGTCATTGGCCCGGCCGAAAACCAGGAGGTTGTACGGGCCACCCGGCTCCGGCGGCGAAATCTGCTCGCCGAAAATCAGACCCGGCACCAGTTCGTGGACCAGCGGCTCGGCATGGACCCGATCGGCCATATCGGCCACGTATCGGGTCAGTATCGGTCCGGTACCGACGACGACATCAGCGGTGGAGATCAGAGCGCTCTCCTTGAACTCGTTGGCGACTCCGACTTCGGATTTACCCGATACATTGCCGAAAGCGTGGTTGTCGGTGTGCGCCAGATGGACCAGTGTGGCGTCCGGATAGCGGAGGGCCCGGATGAGCCGACCCGCATAACCCGTGTGGCGACTGTGGGCGATGATCACGTCGACACCGTCGGGCAAGGTGTCCAGATCCGTGGTCATCTGCTCACGTCGATCCACGTCGGGCGCATAATGGCGCGGCCCCAGCACGGTGATGGAATCACCGCCCTCGGCACCGGTGACATCGTGACCGACCCGGACGAACACCTCGTGTCCTCCCGCTGCGAACCCCTCCGCCAGGTTGCGGTTGAGCACCGTCACGCCACCCTGCCCGGGGTGCCATTCGTCATTCAGCAGGAGAACCCGCGCGCGAGCCGATACCCGTGGCCGCGCCGGCTCACCCCGCGCGGCCGGTCCCGAATCGGAATCGGATCGACCGGTCCGTTCCTGGGAACGAAACAGCGGTCCACCGGTTTCCGCCACTGTCGACATCCGACGCGGAAGCTGCGGAGCCGTTGCCAGCAACACCTCGTCGACCTCGCGCAACATCTTGTCCACCGTTGCGATATCGAGCCTTTCGTCCCGGCCCGACTTCGCTATCAGCTCCCGGGTATCTTTGACCACGTCGAGAAAATCCTGTTTCTCGACCGAAGTCCATGGTCTGTCCCGCAGATCTTCCAGTATCCGGCCCGCGGAAGACGGGGAATCGAGTGGCCCGTCGAACACCACCTCGGAGCGAGTTCGGATACGCAGCCGCGAGACATCCGATCCGGACCCCAGATGTTCGACCAGCTCCATGCCGTCGGCATAGCTGCGATCGTGTACCGCCGCGGGCATGTACTCGTCCTCACCGAGAACGAAACGCCGAATCATCGACAGTCGGCTGACCGACGGGGACACGGCGAGAACATCGACGGATACCGCATGGCCGGCCCTGGCGAAACGAGCGACCGTTTCGGCCACTCGGGGCGGCGATTTGAACGTCTCCTCGACCGCCACATTGAAACGATTGCCGACCGCATGATCGAGTGCCATCTGGAAAAAGGCTTTTGCCTCCGGCACGATAGGCCCGACCGGATCCGCGCCCCCACCGGCCACCAGCTCCGCATATCGAGGATGGAAGCGGAACATCTGGTTCACCGTCAGATGAGCGAGACCGTCACCGTCCGCGAATTCGGCATGCAGCTGCCGTATCAAAGTGGATTTTCCGGCACCGGTCTGAGCCACGACCACTATCGCTTCCGGCGATTTATCCCCTGCGACCGACCGCACCCCCCCGAAGATCGCGGGCACGACCTCTTCCTCGAAGAGGCGGCGTAGTTCGGTGTCCGTCAAGCGGTACCCGGCCTCGGGGTCCGGCTCCGGGTTCGATCCGCCGGGGGGCTCGATGTCTTCCGCAATGGTGCCGTCGACCTCGAGCCGTTCCCCGGCTCCCGGCCCCGCGCCTTTTCCCTCGGATACGGCACGCACCGCGTCGAGGCCGAGGACGCCCTCGCCCGACGGGCCGAACCCGAGGTGGGATTCCGGGTGTGTTCCAGCGCCGACACGAGCGCTTGCCAGCCCGATGGCCGCACCGCTCGCAATGGCGGTACCGATTTCCTCCCAACTCGAGGGGAAGCCGACGAGCGGAGCTACGGCGAGCACCCCGCCCAGGACCCCGGCCCCGCTTTCCGACAACACCACCGCCGCCCGACGTGCTCCGGTGACAGCTCCGTTGCCCGATAAGGCTGCCATGCGACCGCCGACAAACCCGGCCACCGTCGAACCGGACCCCGCGGCGAACGCCACACCGACCGATCGCCAGTCCAAGTGCTCCCGGTTACCCGACACGATTTGCGCCTGTTGCACAGCGAGATCGACGCCGGCCGGCAGTGCGGCGTATCCGGTGAGGGCCAGTCCGGTGCGCCATGCCGCTCGGGCAGCCGCCCCCTCGGCAAGCCGCGCGATGAACGCCTCGAGCATCAGCAAGAATCTTTTTCTCGCCGACTGCAATACCGGAAGGACACCCCAGATACCCCCGGTACCCATCGCGACCATTACCTGCTGTGTGGTGACCAACCCGAGTATGGCCATCGACCACAGCGCCTTCTCCGATTCGTCGGCGGCATGGTCGCAGCGATCCGCCATGACCTGGCAGAGCCGGTGCGAGTCGGACAATCGGTCGACGTCCTGCTGCAGAACGTCGGTAACGGCGATACCGGTCCGGCCCTCGAGCGGCAGGGCGGCCGCCAGGCCCGTCAGTCGGTCACCGGAGTTCTCGAGCGCATTTCCCAGAGTTCGCCATCCCTCGGCCAACAGGCGCATACCCCCGATATCCATCTGGGGGATCTCACCGCCGAACACCCCGATCTGCACCGGCAGTGGAAGCTCGGCCAGCACTTGGTAGGGCGTCAGCGACAAGAACTCGTCTCCGTTCCGATGATGTCGACAAGCTCGACCGACAATACCGGTGGGATGTCATAGGACCGCGCGAATACCCGCGAATACCCGCGAATACCTCGGCCTTTACCTCGGCCTTGTGAAACAGCTTCCCCGCTGCTCGGGATGGCCCACCGGCTGCTGTCCCACTCCGCCGAACCGGTCGGACGGATTCGCCGGCCTCGGCCGGTGACACCGGGTTCGGTATCCGTCGTACACCCTTGCACATGATCTTACCGATCGGTGGAGATCCCCGCCGACCATCACCTCTCCGTATGGAAGGCCGGCGCCGATGCCTTGCGAAGACCCTAAGAAAGAGAACCCTAAGAAAGAGAAAACTTCAGATGCCGACAAGCGGCCGGTATGACGAGAATCGCCACCCTGACCTGCAGGGTTTGGTGGAGCTAAGGGGAATCGAACCCCTGACCTTCTCGATGCGAACGAGACGCGCTACCAACTGCGCTATAGCCCCGGGTGGTCCGTTGACCGAACCGCCATGACACTGTAGCAAACACGGGCCACAGACTCCGAATCGAGGTCCTCACCTGCGAGTATGTCGCTAGCCGTTCCCTCCGGGCGCCGGCGTCCGTCCAGGTCGGTTCACGCCCCGGCGGCCCGGCGGATATCACCGCCGGCGGCGCGGTGGCGAACGGTACGAGCGATGGTGGGATCGTAGGTCTCCAGGTGCTCGAATGCCGGATCCTCGTCGTCGGGCTCCAGCAATTCGGAACGGCGGAGCAATGTGCGCGCGGTATCGCGGTCCATGCCCCGGTGCCCGGCGGAACCGGCGTATCCGGGATGCCCGGCTTCGGCGAACCGACGGTTGCGGGCCAACCGGGCGCTGCGACGCCGGCGGATCTCTTCCTCCATCCGCACCTGTCGGCGCAGATAGACCAGGTAGGTGACGAGCACGGTGACCGCACCCCCACAGCCCCACCAGAATGGGGGCGCCACGGCGATACCCAGACCGCCGCACAGCAGCGCCCCGAGCACGAGAGCCAGGACGGCGCGCTGGCGGAAGGTGTAGCGGGCGGCGCGGGCGGCCGCGTCGGCTTCGGGGTCGTATCCACCGCGGCCACGTCGGGTGGGAACGAAATCGTCGTCGAGATCGTGCGGCCGGCCGGTTTCGGGGTCGCGCAGGGCGGGCGGGCCGGCAGGCGGGATCCGCGCCGGTACGGCGTCGCCCCGCTCGTATGGTTCGGGCTCCGGGTCGGTGATCGCGGTGTCCACGGCGCGGGCGGCCTCGTCGTCCACGTCGAACCGCTCGTCTACGGTGTCCGGCGGGTCCGCGAGGGCCACGCCGACACCGGCGCCCGAGTGTTCCTCGTCGGTCTCGGCGACGGGATCGTCGGCCGATATCGTCATCCGATCCTCCGCATCTTTACTGTGATGACGCTTTCTGTAGGTGCGGGTGGGCCGCTTGCGGGCATGCTCACTTCTGGCTCGCCGCTTGGCATCTCCGCGGTGCAGCACCCGGGTGGCCAGGGCGGTGTCGGTGGTTCGTCGTATTCTCGGATGGCGGTCGGCGAGGATAGGGAACAGCACGAAGACCCAGAGCACGACCAAGCCGATCCACAGGATCGAATTCGGCATAGCCGTCCACACCTCCGTCCCCGCCTGGTCGTTGTTGTGAGCCCATACGGCCAATGGCATTCACCGGACCGCGGTATCACCCTGCGGCACCGGGTCACCGAGCGCGTGGCGGGCTCCCGATCGGTGGCACGGGGGCGCACCACCGACGTCCGTAGGTTAATTCCGAGTAGGGGGATGGCACGGCAGGCGCGCCGAGCACATGCGCCACATGAGTCACATTTCCATCGGACCGGGCCAACCTCGGGCGGATTCGCCGATTACCGATTCACTTCAGCGTCAACCGCCCTTCCCGAGCCAACCGATTCACCACCGGCCCCGACAGCTCTTCCACCGTGATTCCGACCAACAGGTGATCGCGCCACGCGCCGTCGACATCGAGATACCGGCGCAGCAGCCCTTCTTCACGAAATCCCACATTGCGCAACACGGCCTGGCTCGCCAGATTCTCCGGTCGCACAGTCGCTTCCACCCGATGCAGTCCCACCGGGCCGAAACAGTGATCGAGCCCCAACGCGAGAGCGGCCGTGGCCACCCCCTTCCCGCCGACATCCTTGGCCACCCAATAGCCGATCCACGCCGAACGCAGTGCTCCCCGCACGATATTTCCGACGGTCAACTGCCCACTGAAGGCTCCGTCGACCTCGATGGCCAACGGGATCATCGCCCCCCGGCGGGCCTCGGCCTTCAAACTCGACCACAGGGGAGGCCAATTCGACGCGTGGTTGCGTGTCTCCCAGGTACCTCGGCCGGTGGGCTCCCACGGTTCCAGATGTGCTCGGTCGCGCAATCGGATCCGACTCCAGGCGGCCGCGTCGCGCAGCCGCACCGGACGTAACGAGACCTCCCCGGCGGCCACGCCGACCGGTCCCAGGCGCGCGGGCCACCCGGGATGCTGGGAGACTCGGAACACGTTCACCGACTCCACTTCTCAGCCGCGCTGCGCCAGGAATGCGACTCGCACCTTGTCGCCGGTACGAATATCGGTGTCGTCGGGTTCGACCACGATCAGGCTATTCGCCTCGGCCAATGTCGCCAACAGATGGGAGGACGCGCCCGCCCCGTTGCCCAATGGCTGCACCAGATACTCACCTGTCGCTTCGTCCCGCATGAGTTGGGCCCGCACATACCCCTTACGCCCGGCTATGGACTGGATGGGCGTTATCGTGCGGGCCTTGATGATCCGACGCATCGGCTGGCGTCGCCCCAGCGCGATTCGAATCAACGGCCGTACCATAACCTCGAACACCACCAGCGCGCCCACCGGGTTGGACGGCAGCAGGAATGTGGGCACCTCGTCGCGGCCGAGCCGCCCGAAGCCCTGCACCGAACCGGGATGCATTGCCACCCGGGTGATCTCCAGTTCGCCGAGCCCCTCGAGCGCCTCACGTACCTGTTCGGACGCCCAGCCACCGACCGCCCCCGCGATCACAACGATCTCGGCCCGGACCAACTGGCCCTCCACCACATCGCGTAAGCGGCGGGGATCGCCGTCGACGATGCCGATTCGGTTGACATCCGCACCGGCATCGCGCGCGGCGGCGGCCAACGCATACGAATTCACGTCGTATACCTGGCCGGGTCCCGGGGTGCGATCGATATCGACCAGCTCCCCACCGATGGATATCACCGACAGACGAGGACGCGGATGCACCAGCACCTTGTCCTGGCCGACGGCGGCGAGCAGGCCCACCTGTGCGGCGCCGATGATCGTGCCCGCACGGACCGCGACGTCCCCCGGTTGCACATCATCGCCGGTGCGGCGAACGTAATCCCCCGAACGCACCGGCTCGTAGACCTTGATCCGGGATAGACCGCCATCGGTGTAGTCCAATGGAAGTACCGCGTCGGCCAGGGTGGGCAGCGGTGCGCCGGTGGCGACCCGCACCGTCTGTCGGGGCTGGAGTCGGATGGGCTGACGTGAACCGGCCATCACCTCTCCGACCACCGGCAGGGTCAGATCCACCAGGTCGCCGTTCTCGTCACGGATATCGGCACCCGCGGAGGCGACATCGACACTGCGGACCGCGTAACCATCGATGGCGGCCTGATCGAATCCGGGCAACGGCCGTTCGGTGATCACGTCCTCGGCGCACAACAGGCCTTGGGCCTCGGAGATCGGAACTCGGACCGGCCGGGGCGCGACCGCCGCGGCAGTCACCTTGATCTGCTGATCCTCAACCGAGCGCATTCGGCCCTTCCCGATCTTCCTCGCTAGCAGTCGATCTCATTGGTACGCGGTGAGCTGTGGATCCCGGTCGGGGCCGAGCCGGTTCCGAAGCCATTCGCGTAGGGCAGGACCATATTCCTCCCGCTGCAGCGCGAAATCCACCGCAGCACGAAGATAGCCGCCCGGGTTCCCCAAATCATGGCGCGACCCACGGTGCACCACCACATGTACCGGATGACCTTCGGATATCAGCAGGGAAATGGCATCGGTGAGTTGTAGTTCACCGCCCGCGCCGGGACCGATCCGTCGTACGGCGTCGAATATCGCGCGGTCCAACAAATAACGTCCCGCGGCGGCGAAGGTGGACGGCGCCGCGTCCGGATGCGGTTTCTCCACCATGCCCTTGACGCGCAAGACATTCGGCCCGAGCGCATCGGGCGCCGGCGCGACATCGAATACGCCGTACGCACCGATCTCCTCCGCGCGTACCTCGATGGCGCACAGCACCGATCCGCCCAGTTCTCGGCGTACCCGGCTCATCGCTGCCAGCACCCCGCACGGCAGCACCAGATCGTCCGGCAGCAGCACGGCGACCGCGTCCTCGTCGGGAGCGAGTACCTGTTCGGCTCGGGCCACGGCATGCGCGAGCCCAAGCGGTTCCTCCTGCACCACCGAGATCACATCGAGTAACTCCGGCGCCTTGCGGACTTTTTCCAAAAGATGAAATTTGCCGCGTTCGACCAGCGCGTTCTCCAGCACCAGATCTTCGACGAAATGCGCCACGACCCCGTTCTTACCGGGCGATGTCACGATCACCAGTCGCTCGGCTCCGGATTCGGCGGCCTCGGTGGCCACCAATTCGATTCCGGGGGTATCGACCACCGGCAGCAATTCCTTGGGCACCGTTTTGGTCGCGGGCAGAAATCGAGTTCCGAGTCCGGCCGCCGGCACAACGGCAGTACGGAAACTCGATCCCCCCGCCGGGACGAACTCCTCGCCATGCTCTGCGGCCTCGATTGTCATACACACACCCTATCCATCGATAACGTCCCGCGACCGGCTGCACACGGCTCGGCGACCGGAACGGAATCGAGCGGACGGCATTCGACATCCCATCGACGGTGGAGGGGGTAACCGCGGAGCGGACCCCACCCGACCTGGGCGGATACCGTCGTGGACCTATGGTGGTCACTGTGTACATGCCCGATGATCACGGCAAACATATCCGGCGCAGGGAGATCCTGGCCCGCCGCGCCACGGTCTCGGTCCGACGCCGCGCGGATGAGGCGGCCGCCTTGGCGGCGGCCCTGCGCGGCGTCGATCCGGGCGCGTGGGCATGCGCCTATGTCCCGAGGCAGGACGAACCGGGGTCGACGGCGATGTTGGAGGCCCTGCGGACGGCCGGGGCGCGGGTGTTGCTGCCGGTGACCGGGCCGCCCGGCCCGCTGTCGTGGGGGGAGTACACCGGCACCGCGGAGCTGCGCCCGGCCCGGTACGGGTTGCTCGAACCCGTCGGCCCGGTATTACCGCCCGAGACCGTCGGCCGGGCCGAACTGATCCTGGTGCCGGCCCTGGCGGTGGACCGCCGCGGGGTCCGACTGGGTCGCGGCGCCGGTTACTACGACCGCACCCTGGTCGCGGCTGCCCCCGCCGCCCGACTGATCGCGGTGATACGCGACGACGAATTGGTCGAGCGCCTGCCGGAGGACCCGCACGATATCCGGATGGGGTGGACGCTCACCCCATCCGGCGGGCTGCGTCCGACCTCGAACTGTCACGTTGCTCACGATCCCGGCCCACGGGAATAAGCCCCGGACTAGCGGCGTTGGCACTGTCGGCTGTAGAGTGCTAACTCGACGAGACCCGCCGGAGGATCCAGTGCCAACCTATTCTTACGCCTGCACCCAGTGTGACAACCGCTTCGATATCGTCCAGTCCTTCACCGACGAGGCGTTGACCGTGTGCTCCGAGTGCTCCGGGAAACTGCGCAAACTCTTCAACTCGGTGGGGATCGTTTTCAAGGGCAGCGGCTTCTACCGCACCGACAGCCGGGCCGGTTCGAGCACCGCCAGCGAACCCGCCAAGTCCGATAACGGCTCGAACAGCTCGACCACCAAGTCCGAGTCCACGTCAACGTCCACGTCAACGTCTACGTCAACGTCCACGTCGACGAGCACTACATCCTCCTCACCGGCCGCCTGATCCCACGAGTCGCTTCCGCGGAGTACGGTCCGCCGTCCACACCCCGGAAGTTGTCCACAACCGGTCGTTCACCTCGTCCGGCCCGCTGAACTCGGCCATACGCTCGGCGCATGACTCGTGCACGCGCCCCCATTCGCCCGGGTGGACAACTCCGCTTCCGACGTACGCTCGGCAACGGAGAAACCTGGCGCGACGTCTTCGCACATCGGCCGACCTGGGCCGATGCACTCCTGGTGCGCCGCCTTCTGGCCGTCGTGTTCGCCACAGCCGCTGTGGTCCTGTGGTTTCGCGGCGATCCCGATGAAGCCCGTGTCGCCGTCGTCGTGGCGAGCCATGACCTCCCGCCCGGTCGCCTACTGGATCCGGCCGATCTGCGGATCACCAACCGGCCCGCCGAGACACTTCCCGCCGGCGCCGTCCACGACCCGGCGCCGTTGACCGGTGCGATACTCACCGCAGCCCTACGGGCCGGGGAGATCGTCACCGATCTGCGGGTGGTCGGCCCCCGCCTGGCCGCGGTCGCCTCGGGGACCGAGAACGCCCGGATCGTGCCGATCCGACTGGCCGACGATGCGGTCACCGATGTGCTCCGCGCCGGGGACCGGGTGGACGTGGTGTCCGTCGAGAACAGCGAGACCGCCGCGGCCACCACACTGGCCACCGACGCGGCGGTGGTACTGGTCTCCGGATCACCCACCGAACCGGGCCCGGGCCGAGCAAACGATCGGGTGGTACTCCTCGCCCTGGATTCCACCCGAGCCGCGGCCGTCGCCGCGGCCTCGCTGAACACTGCCCTCACAGTGGTGTTCCATTGACGAAAGCGAGCCGGAATGCCGCGACGGGTGTGCGACAACGTGACTCCCGAATATCACCGATATCGGGCCATATCACGGCTACACGAAGGCTCACCCTCGTGTCATCCCCCCTGGACATGACATCGACTGCGCAGGAAGGCCTTCCGGGGATACACAGCGCCCCGATGGCAATCTCCGGGCTATCCCATGTGATGGATTCTTTCCCCGGTGTCACGAAAAGGTGTCACGAAAAATCGATTGCGCCGTGTTTGCCCACCGGAGGTGCGGCCCATCGCGCCGCCATACGACCCGATAAAAAATTTTGTCGCTTCGACCTTTTCGGAGCATCAAGTCGCTATCCTCGTGCGTGAGGGCGGGTCTCCCGGAAACGGGAGACCCGCTCATCGCCACTTCTGGGGCAGTTCAGCGCAGCGTTTCGGCCACGGAGGCCGGACGTTTCCTGGGCAACGACCCGGTCGGCCAAGGATCCCGCTGATCCGAATCATCGGTGTCGGCGTCCTTCTTGCCCTCGGTCTTCCTTTTCACGCGATCCTCGACCACGGTGGCCATTTCGGTGTTCCGGCGATCCGGCGCCACCAGCACGGCGGTGATCGGCACCGCCAACGACAGCATGCCCACGACGAATGCGGGGAACGCGAAACCGAACAGTTCCTGTCCGTGCGACGAACCGGCCGACTCGTCCACGATGAATTCCAGTCCCAGGACACCGAGGTGGTAGTACGCGATCACCCCCAGGGCGAACGCCATAACCGTGCCGATCCGGGCCAGGGGGAACCGGTACACCTGGAACAACCACAGACACAGCGAGGAGGCGAGGGTGCCGACCACGACGGCCAGGGCGAACAGCCAGGGAGTCACCTCGACCCGGCCGTGGAAATCCACCGAATCCAGCATCTCGTACAGCATGATGGCCAGGAACACCGCGAACGCCACCGCGCCGCCGGCCAGCCGCCGCGGCCGAAACTCCCGTCCGGCGATCATCATCGCGACGAATACCGCCAATACGGCCATCCCGCCGGAGGTGATCAACTTCCCCGGGTCGTAGCGCAGTACGTCCCCACCCGGTAACGACAGCCCGAGCAGCGACACCACCGTGGCCACCCAAATACCGACCCCGCCGATCGCCACCGCGGCGGCGGCCACCCACACAGGACGGAACCGAATCGACCGGCGTGCGTTCACGCCGCACGCCAAACCAACCGTCATACCGACCACCGAGACGCCGAACACCAGAACGGGCAGCCAATACCCCATCGTGAACAGCTCGACATTCACCTCGCTCGCGGCCGTCAGCCGCTGGGTGTCAGCCATGCCGGGAGACCTTTCCGAACTCCGCTTCCTGTAGCCGGGAAATCGCGTATTCCGTGACCGCGGCCAGTGTTTGGCGCACTTCCACCGCATTACGCGCATCGATATCGACGATCGGCACACCCTCCCGCACCGCCAGCGCCTCCCGGAGTTCCGCCATCGGGAACCGTGGTGCGCCCGGGAACCGGTTGACCGCCACCAGGAACGGCAGTTTGCGTGCCTCGAAGAAATCCACCGCCGCGAAACTGTCCTCCAGCCTGCGGGTGTCGACCAGCACCACCGCGCCGATGGCGCCGCGAACCAGGTCGTCCCACATGAACCAGAACCGACGTTGCCCGGGGGTGCCGAACAGGTAGAGCGTCAGATTCCCCGGCAGGATGATGCGCCCGAAATCCATGGCGACCGTGGTGGTCGTCTTGTCCGGGGTGTCGGCGAGATCGTCGACACCATCGGAAAAGCTGGTCACCATGGCCTCGGTGCGCAAGGGGACGATCTCGGAAACCGCATCCACGAAAGTGGTCTTACCCGCCCCGAAACCACCGGCGACGACAATCTTGGTCGAAGCGGGGCGCTCTCGGTCGTGGGGCGCGGCGGTGGTGTCGGCGTTCCTATAGGGCACGGAGTCCACGCAATGTCCTCTCCATCAGGGAACGGCGTTCGTCGTAACTCGACTTCTCGCTCATGGTCGAATGCACGCGTAGATTTCCGTCCACGACGAGGTCACCGATGACCACACGGACCATGCCGAGCGAACGGTCCAGGTGCGCGGCGATTTCGGCGACCGACAATCGATGTACGGCGAGGCGGAGAATCTCCATCCGAATATCTCCGGCGCCGCGGTCGACATGAGCGTGATAGGAAATCGTTTCGACCACCGCCTCGATGGGCAGGTCGACGGCGGGTTCCGTACGACCGGCGGTCAGGGCGTACGGACGGACGCGATTGGCGGAACGGTTCTGTGGCCCGGGGCCGTAATCGGACATGGCCTACTCAAACAGTGGAACGGGCGGTCGCGCTGACCACTGAGCCGACCCGGTCGACCAGTAGCGCCATCTCGTAGCCGATACGGCCGATATCGTGCTGTTTATTGGCCAGAACGGCCAGGTGCGAGCCATTGCCCACACTCATCACCAATAAGTAGCCGCGCTGCATCTCCACAATGGACTGCATCACCTTGCCACCGTCGAAAAGCTGAGCTGCGCCGCTCGAGAGACTCGCCAGTCCGGCGGTGACGGCCGCGAGCTGTTCGGCCCGGTCCTCGGGCAGGTGTGGACTGGTGGCCTGCAACAGCCCGTCCGCGGAGACCAGGACGGAGTGGGAAACGCCCGGGACCTCCCGGGTGAACCGGGCCACCAGCCAGTTGAGGTTCTCGTCCGTGCCGCTCTTCGGATTGGTCATGCAAGCCCTCCATCGTTGTTCTGTGCATGGGCCCGTCCACTGCGGACGCCACTGAGATGTCTGGTCAGGCTGTTCCGGATCTCCTCCGGGTTACGTGGGGCTTCTTCCTCGACAGGTGCCAGACCCCCGGGTACCAGCTGTGCGCCGGGGCGGCGGATCGGCAGGCCGCCTGTGGTTCGGGAGGTGGAGGTCGGTTTGGCGGCGTCCTCGGCGGCAAGCCAACCGTCGTCCCCGGGGGACGACCAGCTCCGGCCGGGTGTGTCCGCAGCGGCGGGCTCGACCAACCATTCCGAAACCATGCGCTGATAGATCGGGGTGGGAGACTCACCGGTCACCGGTTGCAGCCGGTGGGAACCGGTGGTTGTCGGATTCGGCTCGAACGAGGGGCGTTCCGCACCGGTATCCGTCTCGTCGCGATCGAATCCGGACCGCCAGGACGATGGGTCCGAGGGCGTGGTCCGGGAGGGTAGCGACCATTCGGAGCTCGGGTTCGCCGTGGTCATCCCCGAACGGACGGTATCGCGTTCGGGTTCCGGTTCGAGGCTCACCTCCGGATAGGACTGTGTCTTGTAGGCCTCCGACCACAAACCGGTCGGCTCCTCCGGATCCGCGTCGAACGATCCGTCGCTCCCGGTCGTGGTCTCGGCTTCTCCGAACGCCGAAAACGCCGGCGACTCCGATTCCGGACGCCTGCGCATCGGCAGACCGGAACTGCTTCGCGGGGTGATTCCCGCGCCGGCCGCGCCGTGTTCGTGGTCGTCGAAAGTGGTGCCCGGGTTCGTGGACCACATCCCGCCGCCCGTAAGGGCGGAATCGGCCGGGCGATTCGTCGCGGACGACCCGAACGAGGTGGCCGGGGCCGGTGTATCGGTGCCTCGGTTCATCGGGCGACGCTGCGGCAGCGCGAACTCACCGGTACCGAACGCAGATTTGTCCGCCGACGATCCCACCGGGGTGGGGGTATTCGGCGGGTTCGACGGGTTCGACGGGAAGGAGCCGCCGCGGGGCAGCAGCGGTTCGGCGAAACGCGCAGGCTGTTGCGTCTGCGCCGACGTCCGGGTGGACGGATCCGGTACGACCGACAACGCACGCTGGGTCGCCGCGGGACGGTCGAACGCCGGGTCGGGCGCCCCGCCGAGCGCAGGAGACAGGTCCTCGGCCGCCGCACCGGTATCGGGGGCGACCAGCGCGCCGGGCAGATGCACGCTCGCGGTGATACCCGGCTGCTGCGCCATGATGGACGTGCGCCGCAGCCCGACCGTGATCGAGTGGCGTTTCGCCAACCGGCCGACGACGAACAGGCCCATACGGCGGGCGGTTTCGACATCGATCTGTCCACCGGAGGCCAGGCGGGCATTGATGGCCTGGAGGTCCTCTGCCGACATACCGAGGCCGCGGTCGGTGATCTCGATCAGATAGCCACCATCCACCGCACGTGAAACCGTTACGGCCACCGGAGCACTGGGGGGTGAATAGCGCAATGCGTTATCGATCAGCTCGGCCAGCAGATGCTCGATGTCGACCGCTACCTCACCGGCGACGACGCCCTCGGGCACATTGCCGATTTCGACGCGCTGGTAGTCCTCGACCTGGGAAACCGCGGACCAGAGCATATCCGTCAGCGGTACCGGCGGCAGCACCCCCCGACGCAGCGGCGTGCCGGCGAGCACCAGCAGATTGTCACCATTGCGACGCATTCGGGTGGCCAGATGGTCGAGTCGGAACAGGCTCTGCAACCGGCCGGGGTCGTCCTCGTCGTGTTCGAGTTCCTCGATCAGCGCCAGCTGCTGCTCCACCAGGGTCTGGCTGCGCCGGGACAGGGTCTCGAACATATTGCCGATCTGCAGGCGCAATCGGGCCTGTTCGGCCGCCAGCTCGAGTGCCTGCTCGTGGATTTCGTCGACCGCGCGGGCCAGCTGACCGATCTCGTCCTCGCCCTGGACATCGACCGGCTCGACCTGGGGGGTGGCGCCACCGCTGCGCACCACGGCGAGTTCGTCGGGCAGTTTCACATGGGCGACCTCGAGCGCATCGCGGCGCAGGCGGCGCACCGGGACGACCAGGGTACGAGCCACCGCCAGTGCCAGCGCCAGACCGGCCAAGAGCACCGCGACGACCAGCGCGGACTCGCGCAACGCGCTGTTTCGGGCCTCGATGGTGCTGTCGTACAGGGAGGTGTCGACGACCCGGATCAGGTGATCGGTTATGGAGTTGTAGGTGTCGGCGCTGATCCGCAGGGAGTCGCGCACGGCCGGATCGGCCGCCGAATCGGGAGTGTTTTGACCGAAGGCCGTCAAGCGGGTCTGCACGGCGTCGAGCAGGGTGCGCACACCCTCCATGTCATCCGGCCTGACCTGCCCGTACAGGGAGATCATCGTCAGCTCGGCGCCCCCGGAGGTCAGTACCCGGGCCCGCATGCTCGGATTGTTCGCCGCGTCGGGGGAACCGAGCGCCATCCGCTGGACGGTCAGCTGTCGGCGCGCGTTCTGGATCGTGGTCAGCTGCTGGAAATACCGCTGGATATCGAGGTCTTCGACGGTGGGCGACAGCATCAGCGCATTGCCCAACCGCGCCGCGATCTCATCGGCGTGGTCGGCCATCATGGCGGGCGACCCGTTACGCAGACTGTTGCGCATGGTGGAGCCGAGTGCCACAGCGGCGGCGACCTCGGTCTTCACCTCACCGGTGACATCCGCTTCGCCCAGGGCGTTCTCCAGATCGGTGAGCGCGGAGTTGAAGGCGGTGAGCGCGGCCTCGGTCTCCGGACTCGTCGTGGCGGTCCGACCGGCGACGGTGGTGAGGGCGAGTTGTTCGGTGGCGGCACCGTAACGGACCAGCGGCTCGATGATCTCGGACTGTTCGGTGGCGGCGCCGAGCATCTCGAGAGCACGCAGCTCGTTGTTGATACGCAGGACCGCGAAGACGGTGGCCAACAGAACGGGCAGCACGAGCACGATGCCGACCTTGCGGGTGACCGACCAGTTGGACAGATTGAATTGCCAGAATCGCGGTGCTTCCATCCGCCTCTGTCGCCTCCGCATCACGAACGACCTCGTGTGGCATTGGTGCTGTTCGCGTTTACGGTTCCCACCGCACGGAACCAACCAGAGGTCTGTTTTTTCCCGCTCGGAACATACCGCGCACAGTAGATAACGGCAATCGCTGACCTTATCCTTTTTATCCTTGAAAATACTTGGACGGAATACCTTTCGAGGCCTGCCGGTTCTGTGTGCGCATACACCGGTAAACAACGAATGAGCCAGGTCACGCCCACTGTCACGATAGGGAAAAAGTGACGGACGGCGTGTTTCGACCTCCTCTCAGATGCCTCTCAGTCGATACGTTCAAACTGGAGGCATGCGCATTCTGGTAGTCGACGACGATCGTGCCGTGCGAGAATCGCTGCGCCGATCGCTGACCTTCAACGGCTACACCGTCGATCTGGCAGTGGACGGTCTCGACGCTTTGGAGAAGGCCGCCGGCCAACGACCGGACGCACTCGTCCTGGATGTGATGATGCCGCGACTGGACGGTCTCGAGGTGTGCCGCCGGTTACGCAGCACCGGTGACGATCTACCGATCCTGGTCCTCACCGCCCGCGACTCGGTATCCGAACGCGTGGCCGGCCTCGACGCCGGCGCCGATGATTACCTACCGAAACCGTTCGCGCTGGAGGAACTGCTCGCGCGACTGCGCGCCCTGCTGCGCCGCCGGGCCTCGGGCCCCGACGACGACTCCGAAACCATGCGGTTCGCCGATCTGTCGCTGGACCCGGTTACCCGGGAGGTGTCCCGGGGCAACCGTGCGATCTCGTTGACCCGCACCGAATTCTCACTGCTGGAAATGTTGATGGCGAATCCGCGCCGAGTGCTCACCCGAGGACGCATCCTGGAGGAGGTCTGGGGCTACGACTTCCCCACCTCTGGTAACGCGCTGGAGGTCTACATCGGCTACCTGCGTCGCAAGACCGAGGCCGACGGTGAGCCCCGCCTCATCCACACCGTGCGCGGTGTCGGTTACGTTCTGCGCGAAACCCCGCCGTAAGCTGCGTCCGCAATGGCACGTACTCCTCGCACCTCGGCGAAACGGCCTACCCGAACCACTCGACCGACCGTCGCTCCCCTCGGCCGTCCCTGGCCGGACGAACCGGCGCCGATGCGCCCGCCGACGCCACTCACCCGCTCCGTTTCCCTGCGGTGGCGGGTGACGCTGCTGGCCGCCTCCGTGGTCGCCATCGCGGTCGCGGTCACCTCCATCGCCGCCTACGCCATGGTGGCGCGGGCACTCTACAACGCGGTGGACGCCCAGTTACGGGCCCGCTCGGCCACCATGATCAGCGGCGATATCGACAATATGGCCTTCCAGTCGCTCGGAGTGGCGACCCTGTTCTCGAACGATATCGGTGTCGCCCTGATCTACCCGTTCTCGGTGTCCGCCCAGGAGAGGACCGAGCCCGGCAGCCTGCCGGTGTACATGCCACCGCAACCGACCAAACCACCGATCGGAACCGAGGAGATCGAGGTCGCCGAGGGCGAACGCACATCGTCCCTGCGCACCTACAACAATCAACGGGTACTGGCCCGGCGCATGGACTCCGGTGTCACCCTGGTGATCTCCCAGCGTCTGGAACCGACCCGCGAGGTACTCGATCGGCTGGCCTGGCTGCTGTTCGTGGTCGGCGGCTGCGGCGTCGTCCTCGCCGCCGCGGCCGGAACCGCGGTGGGCCGCACCGGTTTGCGCCCGATCGCGCGACTCACCGCCGCCACCGAACGCATCGCGCGCACCGACGACCTGACTCCCATCCCGGTCACCGGCGACGACGAACTCGCCCGGCTCACCGAGAGTTTCAACACCATGCTGCGCGCACTCGCCGAATCCCGGGATCGCCAGCGACGGTTGGTGGCCGACGCCGGACACGAACTGCGCACGCCGTTGACCTCGCTGCGCACCAATATGGAACTGCTCATCGCGTCGAGTCGCCCGGGCGCCCCCGATATTCCCGACGAGGATATGGCCGAACTGCGCTCGGATGTGATGGCCCAGATCGAGGAGCTGTCCAACCTGGTCGGCGATCTGGTGGACCTGGCCCGGGAGGACGCGCCGGAAAGTGTCTACGAACGGGTGGACCTGGGCGAGGTGACCGAACGCGCGCTGGAACGCGTGCGCCGCCGCGGCGCGGTCGAGTTCGCCGCCGAACTCCGGCCCTGGTTCGTCTACGGACAGGAAGCCGCTCTGGAGCGGGCGGTTCTCAATGTGTTCGACAATGCCGCGAAATGGAGCCCCCCCGGGGAGCGGGTGCGGGTGGTCATGGCGGAAACGGGACGCGGCCTGCTGGAACTATCGGTCGACGACGCCGGTCCCGGTATTCCGCCCACCGAGCGCGAACTGGTTTTCGAGCGGTTCTACCGCACCACGGCCTCCCGATCCATGCCGGGTTCCGGCCTGGGGCTGGCCATTGTGAAACAGGTCGTCATCAAACACGGGGGCACCATTGCCATCGACACCTCCGAGCGCGGTGGCGCTCTGGTCCGTATCGTGCTGCCCGGCGAAAGTGGAGCACCGACGGAACCGGCGGAACAACAGCCTTGAACAATCCCTGCACCCACCCCACGGTCGACTTCGGTTTCGCGGGTGAAACGATATCCGGCGCATCCATCGGCCCTGGTCGTGATCGGTATCCAATTGCGACCCACACACCCGCGGTGATCGCCGCGAACCGTGATACGCAGAAAACTGAAAGCGCGGTCTCAGTCCGCTCTCAGTCGTCACCGCCAGGCTGGGCGACAGATGTGTGAAGGAACGAGAAAGCCATGACCGAGGATTTCACCCAGCGACCGCACCCGGTCGAGCAGGATCCGACGCCATCCGCACCCGGGCATCCCCAGCCCGGGTATCCGCAGATGGGCGCGGGATACCCCCCGATGGGTCCGCCGGTCGAACCGCCCCACCGGCCGATACGTACCGGCCTGATCGCGGGCGCAGTGGCGCTCGCGCTGGTGAGCGGCGGGATCGGCGGGGCGGTTGGGGCGCTGGTCGCCGGATCCGACGACGGATCGGGAAGCCGGGCCCCCGCGGTCAACGCCTTGGATTCGCCCCGGCCGAGAATCGATAACACCGCCGCCGCCCCGCCGGGTACGGTGCAGGCCGTGGCGCAGAAAGTGCTGCCCTCGGTGGTGATGATCGAGGTGGCCAGCAACCGGGCACAGGGGGAGGGCTCCGGGGTGATCCTGTCCTCCGACGGCTTGATCCTGACCAACCACCATGTCGCCTCCGGTGGCGGGCCGAGGGCAGAGATGCGGGTCTCCTTCGCCGATGGGAGCACCGCGCCGGCCACTCTGGTGGGCGCCGACCCGGTATCCGATCTGGCGGTTATCAAGGCCGCGGGCCGCACCGATCTGACCCCGATCGAACTGGGCAGTTCGGCCGGGTTGCAGGTCGGCCAGCCGGTTGTCGCCATCGGGTCACCGCTCGGACTCGCGGGCACGGTTACCACCGGCATCGTCTCGGCGCTCAACCGTCCGGTGTCCACCACCGGTGAGGGCGGCAACGATCCGACGGTGCCCAACCCGGTCATCGATGCCATCCAGACCGATGCCGCGATCAACCCGGGCAATTCCGGGGGCGCCCTGGTGGACGAACAGGGCAAACTCGTGGGAATCAATACCGCTATCGCCACCCTCGGCGCCAGTGGGCTCGGCGGGCAGCAGAGCGGTTCCATCGGTCTCGGTTTCGCGATCCCGGTCGATCAGGCCCGCCGCGTCGCCGACGAGCTGATCAACACCGGCCACGCCACCTACGCCCAGATCGGCGTCACCGTGCAGCGCGACGAGACGATCACGGGGGCCCGGATACTCGATGTCGCCCCCAACGGCCCGGCCGCCGCCGCGGGTATTCCGCGCGGCGTCATAGTGACCCGGGTCGACGACCGCACCATCACCTCCGGCGACGGACTCGTCGCGGCGGTGCGCTCCCGGACACCCGGAGACAAGGTGAAGGTTACCTATACCGACGAACGCGGCGGCAACAGCAAAACGGTCGAAGTGACCTTGGCCGCCGCCCCTGTGGAAGGAGACCGCTGATGCAGTTGGTAACCGGGGGCTGGGAGCCCGGCATGCCCACGGACGCTACGGTGAGCACTATGGAAATCGATGCTCCCGTGGCGGGGCGGGCACTGGTCGTGATCGTCGACGATCGAACGGCGCACGGCGGCGAGGATTCCCTCGGCCCGTTGGTCACCGAACTGCTCACCGAGGCCGGGTTCCTGGTGGACGCGTCGGTGTCGGTAGAAGCCGATGAGGTGGCGATCCGCAACGCGCTCAATACAGCGGTGATCGGCGGCGTCGACCTGGTCATCTCGGTCGGCGGGACCGGTATGTCCCCGCGTGATGTCACCCCGGAGGCCACCTCCCAGGTGCTGGATCGGGAACTGCCCGGCATCAGCGAGGCGTTGCGCTCATCCGGACGGGTGGCCGGCTCGCTGGACGCCGGACTGTCCCGTGGTCTGGCCGGTATCTCGGGGAGCACCCTGGTGGTGAACCTGCCGGGCACCCGGGCCGCGATCCGCGACGGTATGGCCACCTTGGGACCGCTCGCCAGCCGAGTGATCGGCGAACTGTCCGGCCTGATGGAATGACATCCGGCTCCGATTCTCCCGGCGGTCCCCGTCCACGTCGGATGGGGGACCGGGCCCGTCTGGACCGCGTCTTCGGCGACGTCCTACCGAGCACGACCCGAGACGAACGAGACGACGAGAACCCCGTCCGACGAACCGATTCCGAGGAATGGCTGCGCGCCCAGGTGCCACCGCATCACGGCGGTGTCGGTTAGCCCGCGAACCGTGACAACCGCCCCCTGTCCGTGGTGAACCGCCTACCATCGCCCCGCGCTCGGATCACCACCACGGCCAGTCGGCCGTGGTCGGCGAGTGGGGCTCATCGGCTTCGCAGGGGTCGGCATGCCATTCCCCGAAAGGGTCGCTCCACCGCGCCACCCGTTCGGGTGCGTGCTCGACCAACCGCAGCTCGTCGTCGTCGACGAGCGCCCAGTGTAGGGTGCGCCGGATCTCGTCGGGGTCGGCGTCGTGCACCAGAATCACCAATGAGATATCGCGATCGCCGAACCGCTCGTCCCAACCCGCCGCGGCCAGGGCCGATCGCTGCGGGTCGACCTCGGCGCGTTCCTCGGCGGACATCGCGGCCATCCATCGGCCTGCCGCGCCGATACGCAGCCCGCCACCGGCCGATTCCAACCACACCACCTCATCGGGTCGGGTCGCCAACCACAATCGGCCGCGTGCGGTGACCACACCGTCGAACAGGACGTCGAACGCGGTGTGCAGCCGTTGCGGATGAAACGGCCGACGGGCCGCGAATTCGATCAACTCGACCCCGTGGTCCCGGTGTAGCGGCGGCAGCCCACGCAGTAGCGGCGCGTGCGCGTCGAAGACCCGGCCCCGCCGGGAGTCCGCCGGTATCCGGGCCGTAAGCGCGTCGATATCGCCGGGGTTCACGGTGGGAAGCGCATCGGTCCACAGCACAGGGGCGGTAGGCGCCAGTCGGGAGAGGACCGCTTCGAGCCGGGCGCGCTCGACGGGAGCGATCGCCTCGCTGCCGGCCACCACCAATACATCGGCGAAGTCCACCTGCCCCACGGCGAGCTGTGCCACGGTGCGGTCGTCATCGGCGCGGACCCAACCGCGCTCGACCAGGGTTTCCTCACCGGTCGCATCGGCAAGCCAACTCCGGGCGTCGAGACAGGTCCATACCGCTTCCACTCTCACCTCGCGGGCCGCCGGTCCGTCGACTCGCCCGGACACGCCGGTTACGACGAGATCCGAGATGGCCCGACACACCGACTCGGCCTCGAATGCCGGGTCCAGCGCCAATACGATGCGCCGCACCGTATCGCGGCCGGCCGACCGGCGCAGCAGTGGCAGCAGATCGGCCCGCAAAGTGCAGGAGACGCACCCGTGGGCGAGTTCGAGCACCGAGGTGACCGCCGTCTCGCCGTCCGTCACGGTGCGCCGGACAACCCCCTCCTCGATCTCGGCGAGGTCATATCGGACCACCATGGTCCCCGCGGCGGCCCCGAACGCGGTGGACACCCGGCCCACGGTATCGGTTCGATCACCGTGCAGTCCGACGACCAGTACGACGGGGGTACGTAGGTCCTGCTCTCGGGACAGTCGGGCGGGATCGCTCACCTCAGCCCTTTCGGTAATGATTTTCAATACGACATACTTCACGGTACAGTGTTCGATCAGTGTTGTCGAAAATGATTTTCATATTCCAAAATCTCGGAGGGAGCAGGCATGTCGGCGTACTGCCAGGTCACCGGCCGTAAACCCGGTTTCGGCAAGTCCGTCTCACATTCCCACAAACGGACCAACCGGCGCTGGAACCCCAATATCCAGCGCAAGACCTACTACCTGCCCAGTGAGGACCGCCGGATCACCCTCACCGTCTCGACCAAGGGCATCAAAACCATCGACCGCGACGGAATCGAGGCCGTAGTGGCCCGCATCCGGGCCCGCGGCGAACGCGTCTGAACGGAGCACCCCCATGGCCGCCAAATCGACCGATATCCGTCCGGTGATCAAGCTGAAGTCCACCGCGGGCACCGGCTACACCTACGTCACCAGGAAGAACCGCCGCAACGACCCCGATCGGCTGGTGCTGCGCAAATACGATCCCGTGGTGCGCAGGCACGTGGACTTCCGCGAGGAACGCTGATGGCCAAGAAATCGAAGATCGCCCGTAACGAGCAACGCAGGGCGATCGTGGCCCGCTACGCCGAACGCCGGGCCGAACTGAAAGAACTCATCCGCAATCCACGCACCCCGGACGATCTGCGTACGGCAGCCCTGTCCGCCATGCAGCGACTGCCTCGGGATGCCAGTCCGGTACGATTGCGCAATCGGGACGCCGCCGACGGGCGACCGCGCGGCCACCTCCGGAAGTTCGGTCTCTCTCGTGTGCGTGTACGCGAGATGGCCCACCGGGGCGAGTTACCCGGTGTGCACAAATCGAGCTGGTAGCCCTCATCGAACTCGTCAGAAGGAACCGTCACATGGCTGTGAAACGAGCACCGTCGAAGAAGGTCCGTGCCGAGCAGGCCCGGCGCCCCAAGAAGAACCCCCTCATCGCCGCGGGTATCGAGACGGTCGACTACAAGGACGTCAACCTGCTACGCACCTTCATCTCCGACCGGGGCAAGATCCGCAGCCGCCGGGTCACGGGTCTCACCCCGCAGCAGCAGCGCCAGGTTGCGACGGCCGTCAAGAACGCCCGCGAAATGGCCCTGCTGCCCTTCACCAGCCGCTGACCCCCACGACATTCGAAATTCCATCACCGAGCCTCCCGGGCCCACCGCCGGGAGGTTCGGCGCTTCTCGCCCCCACCCATCGCCTCGCCACCCCTGATGAGCGACCTCGACGGACCCTCCTGGAAAACACCTAGAGTGGTGAACATGGTGATACGAGGATGCGCGATCGTACTCGTCGGCTGTGTCGCCCTCGGCCTCGCCGCGGGCTGCGGTGACGCCGGCGACAGCGGGACCGACACCCGCACGAGCGCCCCGGTGGTCACCGCCCCCGGTACAACCGACGCCCCGCGCGAGGATCCCGACGCCGACCCCGGTCAGATCTTCACCCCCGACCCCACCATCGTCGACGCGCACCCCATTCCGTTCACCTCGTGGACTCGGGTGGCCGACGACCGGATCGCCATCCACTTCCAGACCGGCGTCCCCGAATGTTTCGGAGTGGACGCCACCGTCACCGAAACGGATACCACCGTCACGGTAGAGCTGCGTGAGGGCACCCGCGCGGATGCCGTGGACAAGATGTGCGTGATGATGGCCGTATTCGGCACCCTCGAACTACCGTTGAAAGCACCGCTCGGCAACCGACAGGTCGTAAACGCCGACTAGGGCATTCCCCGCTCGATCCGACGGCCGCCGAAAAGCCGATGGGCCCCGGCCGAGTACACGACTCATCCGGGGCCCATCGGGTCGATTACCCGGCGACTTCGGGTCAGTGCGCGAAATGCCGAGAGCCGGTGAGGTACATCGTGACCCCTGCTTCCCGCGCAGCATCGATGGTGTCCTGGTCCCGCACCGATCCCCCGGGCTGCACAATCGCCCGAATACCCGCCTGGATGAGCTGCTGCGGCCCATCCGAGAAGGGGAAGAAGGCATCCGAGGCCGCCACCGAGCCCTTGGCCCGGTCACCCGCGCGCTGTATCGCCAACCGGACCGCGTCGACCCGGTTCACCTGTCCCATGCCGACCCCCACCGATGCACCGTCGTGGGCGAGCAGAATGGCGTTCGACTTCACCGCGCGGCAGGCGCGCCAAGCGAATTCGAGATCGGCAAGGGTGTCCGCATCGGCGGCCTCACCCGCAACCAATGTCCAGTTCTTCGGGTCGTCACCCTCGGCATCGATGACATCCCGTTGTTGCAACAGCACGCCGCCGCTGATCGGACGCAGCTCGATCCCCGCCCGCACGGGCGGTTCGGCGAGCAGAATGCGCACATTCTTCTTGCGCTGCAACACTTCCACCGCGCCGTCGGCATAAGACGGCGCCACGATCACCTCGGTGAAGATCTCCGCGACCTGCTGCGCCATCTCCACCGAAATCTCACGGTTGGCCGCGATCACCCCGCCGTACGCGCTCACCGGATCGCAGGCGTGCGCCTTGCGGTGCGCCTCGGCGATATCGGCGCCCACGGCGATACCGCACGGGTTGGCGTGCTTGATGATCGCCACCGCAGGAGCATCGTGATCGTAGGCGGCCCGCCAGGCGGCGTCGGCGTCGGTGTAGTTGTTGTACGACATCTCCTTGCCGTGCAACTGCTGCGCCTGCGCCAGACCGGGAGCACCGCTGCCGTCGGTGTACAGCGCCGCCCGCTGATGCGGATTCTCGCCGTAGCGCAGTACCGCCGCCCGCTCCCAGGAGCCACCGGCCCAGGCCGGGAACGGCTCGGCGGTCTCCTCGGCCTCCGTGGCGGGCACCAGCACACCGGCCATCCAGTTCGCCACCGCCACGTCGTAGCTCGCGGTGTGTTGGAAGGCCTTCGCGGCCAGCGCGGTGCGCTCGGCCAGGGTGAAACCACCGGCGCCGACCGCAGTCAACACCCGGTCGTAGTCGCCGGTGTCGACGACCACCGCCACCGACGGATGGTTCTTCGCCGCCGCCCGGACCATCGAAGGACCGCCGATATCGATCTGCTCGACGCATTCGTCCGAACCGGCTCCGCCGGCCACCGTCTCACCGAAGGGATACAGGTTCACCACCACGAGCTGGAATGCCTCGACACCCAGTTCGGCCAATTGCGCCAGGTGCTCGGGTTTACGGGTATCGGCGAGGATGCCGGCGTGTACCCGCGGATGCAGGGTTTTGACCCTGCCGTCCAAGGTTTCCGGGAAACCGGTGAGATCCTCGACCTTGGTCACCGGAATACCCGCGTCCGCGATCCGCGCCGCGGTCGAACCGGTCGACACCAGTTCGACGCCGGCGGCATGCAGTCCGGTTGCGAGCTCGACGAGCCCGGTCTTGTCGTAGACACTCACCAACGCCCGGCTGATCGGCTTGCGGTCACTCACCGGAGAACTCGCTCATCTGGAATTACTGCCTTTCGTCCATCGGAGACAATGCCTCGCGTCGCGACGGCGGCGACGACCTCCGCCAACAACCGTCGCTCGACAACCTTGATGCGCTCGTGCAGGCTCGCTTCGTCGTCATCGGGGAGCACCCGCACCGGCTCCTGCGCCAGAATCGGACCGGTATCGACACCCGCGTCGACCAGGTGGATGGTGGTCCCGGTGACCCGGACGCCGTAGGCCAATGCGTCCCGGACCCCATGTGTGCCCGGGAACGCGGGCAGCAGCGCGGGGTGGGAATTGATGATGCGCCCGCCGAACCGGTCCAGGAAGGCGGGGCCCAACAGCCGCATGAATCCGGCGCAGACGACCAGCTCCGGCCGGTGGGCCGCCACCGCCTCGGTGAGGGCCACATCCCAGGCAGCGCGGTCGGGGTAGTCGCCCGGGGCGACCAGGAAATGCGGTAGGCCCGCGGCCACGGCGTGTTCGGTGGCGGGGCAGTCCCGGTCCACCCCCACCGCGGCGATCCGAGCCGGGTAGTCGGCGGCGGACGCGGCCTCGATGAGCGCGCGCAACAGTGAACCGGTGCCCGAGGCGAGTACGACGAGGGTCGCCGGGTCGGCAGCGGAATGGGCCGGATCGGTCAGCGCTCTACTCCTGCACATCGGTGGACGACGATCGGATGCCGCCGGGCCCGCAGATGGGCGGCCCACGGCCGACGGGCGAAACATCGCACCGTCGAGTAGAGCCTAATGGACGCCGTCTTCCGCCCATTCGCCGACAGTCCACACCCGGTCGAGCGGGAGCGCCGAGGCGGTCAACGTCCACCGTCGCGGTCGGTTCCCGGCGGATCCACCTCGACCACCTCGGCGTCCACGATCTCCGCCGCGGAGTCGGCGGCCGCGGCCGGAGGCCGGACGATACCCTCGACCGACTCGTCCTCGACCAGTTCGGCGTCCAACTCCACCCGCGAGTGGGGATCCTCGGCGTAGAGCTCGAGAGATCGGTATCCGTCGTCCTCGATGTCTTCCTCGTCGAGGTGGTCTTCCTCGTCGAGGTGCTCCGCGGCATCGGTATCCGACGAACCGCCCGCGTCGGACGAATCCGACGGGTCGGGGACATCGGTGTGGCCGAAACCGGCGAGGTAGTCGTCGTCGGACAGTCCGTCGTCGAAGTAGTCCTCGTAGTCCGGGTCGTAGCGGGTATCGGAACGACGCAGGATCGGCGTCCCGAACGAGACGACGAACAGCCTGGCGTACACCAGTCCCGCATATCCGGCCACCGCCAACCAGGCGAAGGTGACCGGCACGAAGAGCAGCGGTTCGAGGCCGATATGCCCGAAACCGCCGAGGGTGCCATCGGCCAGCCCGCCCAGCAGTGTCAAGGCGATGGTCGCCGCGGCCGCCGAACCCAGCAGGGCCCAGGGCGAGCCGATCCGGTCGTAGGAGAACCGCGCGATCTCGATCCCGCCGACCACCCCCGCGGCCGCCGGGATCAGCAGCAGGATCGGCCACCACACGGCGGGTGAACCGGTGGGCACGGCCGCGAGCACCGGCACCGCGGGCACCGGCCCGTGGACCGCGGTGAACACCCCGACCGAGGAATCGCCCAGTTGCGCGCCGGACCCCACCAGCACCCCTACCGCCGCGACCGCGACATTGGGCAGATACAGCAGGGACAGCACGGTCAACCCGAGCACGCCGACGAAATTGCCGGCGTGCTGATAGCTCTCCCCCAATCGCGACCACTGCGCCAACGCGGCGAGAACTACGACCACCGCACCCGCGCCGAGCAACCGCAGCACCGTCCGCCCGGCCACATAACCGGCCGCCACCACGTCGTAGGGAAGCCACTCGAATATCTGCCGATGACACCGTATCGCCACCGCGCAGGACGCCGCCCCCAGATGTAGAACCAGCACCCAGGTGAAGGCCGTCAACGGGTTCGGAGGTTGGAGCGGGACGACCCCGGCGGCGTCCTCGGTGACGGCCAGACACACCGCGGTGATCAACAGCGGCCCGCCCACCGCCGCACCGAACAACCATCCCAGCTCGGCTCGCGTCGGATCCTCGTCGACCGCGTGCAGGCATTCTCGGGTGGCCGCCCACAACAGCGCCGCGGTCGGTAACAGCGGCAGAATTCCCAGGGTGGTGGTGCCGATGACCAACGGAACCTGATGCACGGCAAGCCAACCGGCCGCCACCGCGCCACTGACGCCGGTGAGATCGCTACCCGAGGTGAGCAAGGTGGCCAGTACCGCGATCACGATGAACGCGAGGGCGAAGGCCGCAGGCCGAGCGGCCACGAAGAGTAGTACCCGCGCGCGGTCGGGCGGCAACGACAACAAGCCCAGTTCCTCGACCGGTTCCGGCGATGCGCTGCGGAGTCCGGGGTTTCGGCGGGCAAGCGAGTTACGCGGGGCACTCATGGAATTCAGGGTGGCAGCTGCCCCGGCGGGAGCGGCTCAGGCGCGCCGCACCGGGGCGAGCCGCCAACCGACTACTTGTTCTCGTCCGAAGGACGGAACGCCTTGGTGGCATCGGACGCGGGGTCCGCGGCCTGATCGCCACCGAACGGCTGACCCGGCTGGCCGGGCTGGGGCTGACCGTAACCCTGCTGGGGCTGACCGTAACCCTGCTGCGGCTGCTGACCGTACTGCTGCTGACCCTGCTGCGCGTACGGCTGCTGACCGTAACCCTGCTGCGGCTGCTGGCCATACTGCTGCTGACCCTGCTGCGCGTACGGCTGCTGACCGTAACCCTGCTGCGGCTGCTGGCCATACTGCTGCTGACCGTAACCCTGCTGAGCCTGCTGAGCCTGCTGACCGTACTGCTGCTGGCCGTACTGCTGCTGGGCCTGCTGGCCGTACTGCTGGGCCTGCTGGCCGTACTGCTGCTGGCCGAAGCCGGTCGGAGATGCCGGACGCGCCGCGGGTTCCGACAGGATGCCCGTTTGGAACAGCAATACGGCGATCGCGAGACCGGCCTGCACGAGCGTCAGCAGCAGCACCAGCCAGAAACCGATCTCGGTCTTGACGCCGTCGGGGAAGCTGAACATCTGGAACAGCGCGGTGAAGAAGCTACCGGCCGCGACCGCGGCGGAAGCACCGATCCAGTTCTGCTTCGGCAACAGTGACAGACCGGCCAGCAGCGCGGCGATCAACACGAATCCCGGGAACGCAGGCTCGAACTCGAAAATGTTCGCGGAGCTGTCCGAGCTGTACCCAGACGGCACATCGCGACCCACATAGCTCAGGAAGCCGAGCAGGAAGTTGATCACACCGACCGCGGCGGCACCGATGGTCAGGAAGAACGGAAGGCCCTTCCCCCCGGCGCCGGTAGCACTCGCGCCCGCCGCGCCCCCGGGCGCCGCCTGAACGGGGTTGGACGGAACGGAGGGATTCTGCGCGGGTTGGTTGTACCCGGAGCCCCCGGTCGGGTATGACATGTCGTCTTCTCCTAGGTCGAGTCATACGTGTTTCACGGCTGAGTCCCTCTTGACGCTACTGCACACGCGCGCCGAGAGCATCACCGAACAATCCCAACTGTGGACAACCGAAATGGCCGTATGCACCGGAATACCCATCGAACGACGGTGATCACACGATGGAGGCCGCCCGCGACAAGCGAACGGCCTCCGAATCGTTTCGGCATCCCGATGCCGACCGACTATCCGATCAGGCGGAGACGCTGGCCTTCTCCAGAATCTCGCGGGCCAGCGCGGCGGTCTCCGACGGGGTCTTGCCGACCTTCACACCGGCGGCCTCCAGCGCGTCCTTCTTCGCCTGGGCGGTGCCCGAGGAACCGGAGACGATGGCGCCCGCATGCCCCATGGTCTTGCCTTCGGGGGCGGTGAACCCGGCCACGTAGCCGACGACCGGCTTGGTGACGTTCTCCTTGATGTAGGCCGCGGCCCGCTCCTCGGCGTCACCACCGATCTCGCCGATCATCACGATCAGCTTGGTCTCCGGGTCCTTCTCGAACGCCTCGATGGCGTCGATGTGGGTGGTGCCGATAATCGGGTCACCGCCGATGCCGATCGAGGTGGAGAAGCCGAAATCGCGCAGCTCGTACATCATCTGGTAGGTCAGCGTGCCCGACTTGGACACCAGACCGATCGGGCCCTTGCCGGTGATGTTGGCCGGGGTGATGCCGACCAGCGATTCGCCGGGGGTGATGATGCCGGGGCAGTTCGGGCCGATGATCCGGGTCTTGTTGCCCTTCTCCACGTTGTAGGCCCAAGCGTAAGCGGTGTCCTGCACCGGGATGCCCTCGGTGATCACCACCAGCAGCGGGATTTCGGCGTCGATGGCCTCGATGATGGCGTCCTTGGCGAACTTCGGCGGGACGAACGCGATCGACACGTCGGCGCCGGTCTTCTCGATGGCCTCGGCGACCGTACCGAACACCGGCAGCTCGACGGCATTGCCGTCGGAGTCGGTGTGCGAGACGGTGGTGCCGGCCTTACGGGCGTTCACACCGCCGACGATCTGGGTGCCCGCCTTGAGCATGAGCGCGGTGTGCTTGGTGCCTTCGCCGCCGGTGATGCCCTGGACGATGACCTTGGAGTCTTTGTTGAGGAAGATAGACATCTGTTCTTGTCCTTACTCGGGCGTCAGCGCGCGGCCAGTTCGGCGGCCTTGTCGGCGCCTTCGTCCATTGTCTGGGCCAGCGTCACCAGCGGGTGCGCGGCCTCGGCGAGGATCTTGCGACCCTCTTCCACTCGGTTGCCGTCGAGCCGGACGACCAGCGGCTTGGTGGCCGAGTCACCCAGGATCTCCAGCGCCTTCACGATGCCGTTGGCGACGGCGTCGCATGCGGTGATACCGCCGAACACGTTGACGAATACGCTCTTGACCTGCTCATCGCCCAGGATGACGTCCAGGCCGTTGGCCATCACCTCGGCGGAGGCGCCGCCACCGATGTCGAGGAAGTTGGCGGGCTTGACACCGTTGTGCTTCTCACCGGCGTAGGCGACCACGTCCAGGGTGGACATGACCAGACCGGCGCCGTTGCCGATGATGCCGACCTCGCCGTCGAGCTTGACGTAGTTGAGGTCGTTCTCCTTGGCCTTCAGCTCCAGCGGGTCGGTGGCGTCCTTGTCGGCGAACGCGGCGTGGTCGGGGTGCCGGAACTCGGCGTTCTCGTCCAGCGTCACCTTGCCGTCGAGCGCCAGGATCTCGTTGTCCGGGGTGCGGACCAGCGGGTTGACCTCCACCAGGGTGGCGTCTTCTTCGATGAAGACCTCCCACAGCTTCTGGATGGTCACTGCGGCGGCGTCGAGGATATCGGCGGGCAGATGTCCCTGCTCGGCGATGGACCGGGCGAAGGCGAGGTCGACACCCTTGACCGCGTCGACCGGCACCTTGGCCAACCGCTCCGGCTTGGTCGCGGCCACTTCCTCGATCTCCATACCGCCCTCGACCGAGCACATGGCCAGATAGGTCCGGTTGGCGCGATCGAGCAGGAAGGAGATGTAGTACTCCTCCGCGATGTCCTTGGCCTCGGCGACCAGAAGCTTCTTGACGATATGGCCCTTGATATCGAGGCCCAGGATGTTGTTCGCGTGGGTGAAGGCGTCGTCTGCGGTGGCGGCGTACTTCACGCCACCGGCCTTACCGCGGCCACCGGTTTTGACCTGGGCCTTGATCATCACCGGCTTGCCGATTTCCTGCGCAATGGCGCGGGCGTCCTCGGCAGTGTCGGTCACGCGGCCTTCCGACGAAGGCACTCCGTGCTTAACGAAGAGCTCCTTCGCCTGATATTCGAAGAGATCCATGTATTCACCGTCTCGTCTGCGTTGTCATGACAACGACTTTGTTGGCGGCCCGACGTCGGAAGCGGGTCGGGTCGGACTCTAACCAGTTGGATGGACGGCCGATCGGGCACGTTCATAGTAAGTGGCGCAGGTCACGGGACCTGCGCCGGGGACGACAAAACCGCTGGCCAAGGCTACTGACGAGTAGCTTTTTTCGAACGCCGCCCTCTCGTTCTCGCAACCCGCCATCCGACGATCCACCCCTCGGACCAACCCGCAATCCACACCCTCGATGCGGCGACCATATCGTGCTGCTATCGTGACCTACCTCACGGAAACGCCGACGAGGAACGCACCACTTGCCGCGTCGCAATCATTTCGTTACCGTCAGAGACGGTCGATGTCACAGCGCGATCACAACTTTTGATAGAAACCGTTGATCCCGCTGATATTTCGACCTCAGTGAGCATGACAGGAGGACGGCAGCTTGAGGCAGCACCGCGCTCCGCAAGGGCAGCACCGCACATCCCACGGGCAACGCGGTCCCACATCATCGCGCCATTGCTGTTTCATACCCCGTCGTTCCGTCTTCAATCCTTCGGCGCCGCATTCCGGCACTGACGACTTCCGGATGCGACTCGGCCGATGAACCACAGCCTCACCCCTCAGTCCGCTCATCGCCCCCGGGCGGGTCATCGTTACCGCGACGACAGCGAGCCCTACGAGCACTTCTCCGCGTTCGATGCTCCGCCGGCCGACGCCCATATCCGGCGGAACAATCTTCCTGCCGCGGCCGCCCAGTACGCGGCCACCCATGACAACGGCGCGACCTACAACTTCTGGGCCGACAACAACGCCTGGGCCAATAATCAAGCCCCCGCGAATCACGCCCCCGCCGCCGACGCCAACTGGTCCGCCGCGCCGGAGCAGAGCGCATGGCCGGAGAGCCAGACCTGGGACGCGAGCCAGGACTGGCAGGCCGACCAGACCTGGAACACCGGCCAGGATTGGGGCGAGGCCCGCTCCTGGACCGACGGGCACACCGGCCCGGTCGAAACCTATTGGGGCAACGCACCGGCCGATCACCCCACCACCCTGGCGGAGGCCACTCGACAGGCGGACGAGACCGAGGACCCCGATGAGGCGACCGATCCGGGCACCCTCGCCCGGCGGGCCCGCTCCGGTGGCGCACACCGAGTGCCCGCTCCCCCCGGAGCCCTCAAGGGCCGGGCTGTGGCCGCCGCGGTGGCGGCCGGCGCGGTGGTCGCCGCGGGACAGTGCGCGCTCGCCGAGACCGGTGAACAGCAGCAGATCACCGACTACGAGGCCGCGGGCCACACCCAGGCGCTCGCCGCGCAGCCGGTGAGCGATACGATCCCGGCCGCACAACCCACCGCCGACGCCCATTCCCCACAGATGCTGGCCATCGGAGCGGAACCGAACATCAGCCAGTTCGGCGAGATGTTGCAGAACGGGCAGGAATACGCCAAGCAGCTCGCCGAAGCCGAAGCGGCCAAGATGCGACCGCTGTTCGCCAAGTTCGCCAATGGCGCCTTCACCTCCGGATTCGGTGCCCGCTGGGGGGTGCAGCATCTGGGCGTGGATGTTGCCGCCCCGATCGGCACCCCCATCTACGCGGTTGCCGACGGTTTGGTGATCGATGCCGGTCCGGCGGCCGGTTTCGGTATGTGGGTGCGGCTTCAGCACGACGACGGCACCGTCACCGTCTACGGACATGTGGACACCACCACCGTCTCGGTGGGTGAGTACGTACTGGCGGGCGATCAGATCGCCACGGTGGGCAACCGGGGCTTCTCCACCGGTCCCCATGTGCATTTCGAGGTGTGGCTCAACGGCAGCGACAAGATCGACCCGCTGCCCTGGCTGGCCACCCGCGGAATCAGCCTCGGCCAGCGGACCGAATGACAGGTCGGCCGCACGCGAACGTGCGGCCGACTGCGCTCACAACTTGACCAGGGTGCGGCTGTACTGCGGAATGAGCCGGATCTTGCCCGCGGTGCCGAAGTCGATGGTGACGGTGGCCAGGGGACCGAAACCGTCCGCGGCGATGACCCGGCCGAGACCGTATTTGTCATCGCTCACCCGGTCCCCCACCGCGAGCACCAGATCGGAGTTGTTGCGAGCGGCCCGAGGCGCCGGACGCCGCTCCCGAATACCCGGACGCGGGTCGGACCGACCCGAATCCCCCCATCCGTCGCCGCGGGTCCAATCACGTTCGAAGCCCTCGTCACCCCGTCTGCGTCCCCGCACCGGAGCAGACGGTCCCTCGGGCTCCAACCGTTTCCAATCGATCAGATGCTCCGGAATCTCCTGCAGGAACCGAGACTCCGGATTCGATACCGGCTGCCCCCAGCCGGACCGCACCACGGCACGGGTGAGGTAGAGCTTGCGCCTGGCCCGGGTGATCCCCACATAGGCCAGGCGGCGTTCCTCGGCCAGTTCGGCCGGATCCCCCAAGGCGCGCATATGGGGGAACTGGCCGTCCTCCCAACCGGTGACGAAGACGACCGGGAATTCCAGACCCTTGGCGGTGTGCAGGGTCATGAGCGTGACCAACCCGGACCCTTCTTCCGGGATCTGATCGGTATCGGCGACCAGGGACACCCGTTCGAGGAACGCCGCCAATGAGCCGGGATCGGGTTCGCCTTCGGCCGATTCGGGCACCAGCCCCTCGGCGCGCGCCGCCTCGGCATTGTTGCGGGCCTCGGAACTGAACTCCCGCGCCACGCTCACCAGCTCGTTCAAGTTGTCCAGCCGCACACCGTCCTGCGGATCATCGGAGGCCGCCAACTCCGCCCGGTAGCCGGTCCGGTCGAGGACCGCCTCGACCACCGCGCCGACATCCGGGAAGTCCGCATCGGTCTCGCCCGCTGCCCGGATCTCGTCCAACAACGTGAGAAATCCGGCGATGGCATTGCGCGCCCGCGTGTTCAGCAGCGCCACCTTGCCCTCGGCGGCATCGCGCAGAGCGGCGGCGAAACCGATGCCGCGCTGTTCGGCGTGTACCGCCACACAGGCCTCGGCCCGGTCGCCGATACCGCGGCGGGGCGTATTGAGGATGCGGCGCATACTCACCGCGTCCTCGGGGTTCTCCAACACCCGCAGGTAGGCGACGATATCGCGCACCTCTTTGCGTTCGTAGAAGCGGACGCCGCCCACCACCTTGTACGGTAGGCCCATTCGGATGAAGATCTCCTCCAGCGCCCGCGAGTTGTTGTTGGTGCGGTAGAACACCGCGATATCGCCGTAGCCCGCCTCCCCCGAATCCACCAGGCGATCGATCTCGCGGGCCACGAAGGCCGCCTCGTCGTGTTCGTTGTCGGCGACATAACCGGTGATCAGCTCGCCGTCTCCGGCCTCGGTCCACAACCGTTTGTCCCGTCGGTTCTGGTTACGGGCGATCACGGCATTGGCGGCGGAGAGGATGTGCTGGGTGGAGCGATAGTTCTGCTCCAGCAGGATGGTCTCGGCATCGGGGAAGTCGCGTTCGAACTCCTCGATATTGCGGATGGTGGCGCCGCGGAAGGCGTAGATGGACTGGTCCGCGTCACCGACCACACACAGTTCCCCGGGCGGAACGGGGGGGCGTTCGGCGGTCGGGTCCTCGTCGGTGGGAACCCCCACCGCCCCATGTCCCACCAATTCGCGCACCAGCACGTATTGGGCATGGTTGGTGTCCTGGTATTCGTCGACCAGAACATGCCGGAAACGCCGCCGGTAGTACTCGGCCACCTCGGGGTGGTTCTGCAGCAGCGCCACCGTCTCACCGATCAGATCGTCGAAATCCAGCGCATTGGCCGTGCGGAGCCGCCGCTGGTACTCGTCGTAGACCCGGGCGACCACCCGGGGCAGTTCGGCCGGATCGGATTCGGCGTCGACGGCGGCCTGCCCCGGGCCGATGAGCTCGTTCTTCAGGTTGGAGATGGCCGTCGCCAGCAGGCGGGCCGAGTACTTCTTGGGATCGATGTCGAGATCCCGGGCGATCATGGTGAGCAGACGACGGGAGTCGTCGGCATCGTAGATGGAGAAGTTGGAGTTCAACCCGGGCAGCAGCGCCGCCTGGTTGCGCAGGATGCGCACACAACTGGAGTGGAAGGTCGAGACCCACATGGTGGCCGCCCGCGGCCCGATCAGCCCGACCACCCGCTCGCGCATCTCCGCGGCGGCCTTGTTGGTGAAGGTGATGGCGAGGATCTCCCCCGGCCGGACACCCCGTGCGGCCAACAGGTAGGCGATCCGGCGGGTCAGCACCGCGGTTTTACCGGAGCCGGCGCCCGCCACGATGAGCAACGGCGACCCGGTGTGCAGGACGGCCGCCCGCTGCTGCGGGTTCAGCCCCTCGAGCAAGCGGTCGGCCTCCTCGGCACGCCACGTCGCTGCCTCGGCGCGCTGCCGTGCCTGCTCGGCCTGGATTCGCTGTTGTTGCGCCATCAGTCCACCCGGAGACGCGTCCGTCCGAACCGAATCCTCCGACGCCCGCTTACCGGGCGTCGGCTCGCGATGTGCTGAAGCCACAGTGGTGTCCATCGTCGCTCAACGCTACCGGTGCGAGCCGACAGGATCGACCGGCCGGCCGAATCGGCGCCACACCCGGATACCGAGATCGGCACGATACGAACACCTACCGACGAGTCGGCGGTAGCGAGGTGCGTCCGACGAGGCCCGCTGTCCTATCGTTAGCGTTTTGCATAGTTTGTCGAGCGTGGCAGACTGGCTTCATGGTCATACCTCCCATCGGGCATCCATTTCGGATCTGCGCCGGTCCGCGAGGTCGAGGACCTGGCACCTGAGCGCCCCGATCGGGAGACGCTGGGGGGACATTGCAATGCAAGGCCCGAACAGGGCCGGTTTTTCACGGTGAAGGAACTGGAATCGGTAACGAGCACAGCCCCGCGACCGATCCGGGTTCTGACACGAGGAGATGGAATATGAGCACCTCTACCACGACGACCGGGTCGGATTCGGCTCTGCCGCACACCGAGGCCGAGATCGAGAAGCTTCGCAAGGAGATCGACCGGCTCGATGCGGAGATCCTCGCCGCGATCAAGCGGCGGACCGAGATCTCGCGGATCATCGGCAGGACCCGGATGGCGTCCGGTGGGCCCCGACTGGTGCACAGTCGGGAGATGAAGGTGCTGGAACGCTTCAGCGAACTGGGTCAGGAGGGCCACACCCTCGCCATGCTGCTGCTGCGCCTCGGACGTGGCCGGCTCGGCCGGTAACGCGACCCGCGCGCTGTCGGGCCGCTGTCTTCCCGGCCCATCGAAACCACGCGGCGTTCCCCGTGATCGTCGCTTCCCAATGACCGCCCCGGGTGTCCATGCCTCGGGGCGGTCATCTCGTTGCCGCGCGCCGATCTCCTCCTCGGGTCGGCGCGCGGACGAGAGCTCAGGTCAAAGCGATGTATTTGGTCGACAGGTACTCCTCGATGCCCTCGGTGCCGCCTTCACGTCCGAATCCGGAGGCCTTGACACCCCCGAACGGGGCCGCCGGGTCGGAGATGACGCCGCGGTTCACCCCGACCATCCCGCTCTCCAGTCCCTCCGCCACCCGTAGGGCCCGGTCCAGGTTCCGGGTGTAGACGTAGCTCACCAGGCCGTACTCGGTGTCGTTGGCGGCCGCCAGGCCTTCTTCCTCGGTGTCGAAACCGATGATCGGCGCCACCGGCCCGAACACCTCCTCCCGGAGAATGCGGGCCTCGGGAGGAACATCGGTGAGGATCGTTGCCGGATAGAACCAGCCGGGCCCCTCGGGCGCCTTACCGCCCAGCCGGACAGTGGCACCGGCGGAAACCGCGTCGTCGACCAGTTCCGCGACGATATGCAACTGGTCTTCGCTGACCAATGGCCCCAAAGTGGTGTCCGGGTCGGTACCCGGCCCCATACGCACCTGTTCGCTCATCGCCCGCACCAGCTTGTCGGTGAACTCGTCCAGCACGCCACGCTGGACGTGGAAGCGGTTGGCCGCGGTGCACGCCTCGCCGCCATTGCGTAGCTTCGCCAGCATCGCCCCCGCGACGGCGGCATCGATATCGGCGTCGTCGAAGACGACGAACGGCGCATTGCCGCCGAGTTCCATCGAGGTGCGCAGCAGACCGCCCGCCGACTTCTCCACCAGCATCCGCCCCACTTCGGTGGAGCCGGTGAAGGTGAGCTTGCGCAGCCGGGGATCGTCGAGCAGCGTCTGGGTCACCGCACCGGAACGGCTGGAGGTGATCACCGACAGCACACCATCGGGCAGCCCGGCCTCGCTGCACAGCCGGGCCAGCAGCAACATGGTCAACGGGGTGGCCGAGGCGGGTTTGACGATGATGGGACAACCGGCGGCCAGCGCCGGACCGATCTTGCGGGTTCCCATGGCCAGCGGAAAATTCCACGGTGTGATGGCCAGACAGGGGCCGACCGGCTGCTTGTGCACGATGATCCGACCCGTCCCGGACGGTGCGTGCAGATAGCGGCCGTGCACCCGTACCGCTTCCTCGGCGAACCATCGGAAGAACTCGGCGCCGTAGCGCACCTCGTTGCGACTCTCCGGGAGCGCCTTGCCCATTTCCAGGGTCATCAGCAGGGCGAACTCTTCGGCGTGGGCGGTGATCCGCTCGTACACCGCGCGCAGGATCTCACCGCGTTCACGGGCCGGGGTGGCGGCCCATTCGGACTGGACGGCGACGGCCGCGTCCAGGGCGCGCACGGCATCCTCCGGACCGGCGTCGGCGACATGGGTCAAGACCTGCCCGTCGGCCGGGTTGTGCACCGGGAAGGTGCCCCCGCCGGCGGCGTCGACCGGCCCTCCTATCCACAGCTGCGTCGGTACGGATTCGAGGAGTTCGTTGATCGACACCATGACGCCAGGCTATGCCCGATCCCCCGGGGAGAACAGGATGCGCGCGCCCACCGACATGCGTTTTCCCGCGCCCGACGGAGCTTTTCGATGCGCCGCGCCCCGGCGGCTTGTAACCTCGGCGGCGTGAGCAGCGACATCACCGCATCTGCGGCATGGCGGAAACTGCAGGATCACTACCACGCGGTCTCCGGCAGTCGGCTTCGGGATCTGTTCGCCGAGGATCCCGAGCGCGGACGGGATCTGACCCTCACCGCGGGGGACCTGCACATCGACTACAGCAAGCATCGGGTGACCCGGGAAACACTGCGGTTGTTGGTGGAGCTCGCGCAGGAGGCGGGGGTGCCCGAGCACCGGGATCGGATGCTGCGAGGTGAACACATCAACACCTCCGAGGACCGAGCGGTAGGCCATACCGCCCTGCGGCTGCCCGCCGGTGCCACGCTGACCATCGACGGTGTGGACGCGACCGCCGAGGTGCACCGGGTGCTGGACCGCATGGGTGAATTCGCCGAATCGGTGCGGTCGGGTTCCTGGCGCGGCGCAACCGGCGAACGGATCCGCACCGTGGTCAATATCGGTATCGGCGGCTCCGATCTGGGGCCGGTCATGGTGCATCAGGCCCTGCGCCACTACGCCACCGCAGGAATCGACGCCCGTTTCGTATCGAATGTCGATCCCGCAGACCTGGTCGCGAAACTGTCCGGGCTGGATCCGGCCACCACCCTGTTCATCGTGGCGTCCAAGACTTTTTCCACCCTGGAGACATTGACCAATGCCACGGCGGCCCGCCGCTGGTTGGTCGACGCGCTCGGCGAGGACGCGGTGGCCAAACATTTCGTCGCCGTCTCCACCCACGCCGAACGGGTGGCCGAGTTCGGTATCGATACGGCGAATATGTTCGGTTTCTGGGACTGGGTCGGCGGACGCTATTCGGTGGATTCCGCCATCGGACTGTCGGTGATGGTGACCGTGGGCCCGCAACACTTCCGCGACTTCCTGGCCGGAATGCACACCATCGACCGCCATTTCGCGACCGCGCCCCTGGAGGAGAACGCGCCGGTCCTGCTGGGGCTGCTCGGCGTGTGGTACTCGAACTTCTTCGGCGCCCAGACCCGGGCGGTGCTGCCGTACTCCAACGATCTGGCTCGTTTCCCGGCCTACCTGCAGCAGCTCACCATGGAGTCGAACGGCAAATCGGTGCGCGCCGACGGTACCCCGGTGACCACCTCGACCGGGGAGATCTTCTGGGGCGAACCCGGCACCAACGGCCAGCATGCCTTCTATCAGCTGCTGCATCAGGGCACCTGGCTGATTCCGGCCGATTTCATCGGATTCGCCCGACCCACCGACGATCTGCCCACCAGGGACGGCACCGGCAGTATGCACGACCTGCTGATGAGCAATCTGTTCGCGCAATCCAAGGTGCTGGCGTTCGGGAAGACGGCCGAGGAGATCGCCGCCGAGGGCACCGCACCCGAGCTGGTGCCGCACAAGGTGATGCCCGGTAACCGGCCCAGCACAACCATCCTGGCGCCACAGCTCACCCCTTCCGTGCTGGGACAGCTGATCGCGCTCTACGAACACCAGGTGTTCGTGGAGGGAAGTATCTGGGGTATCGACAGTTTCGACCAGTGGGGTGTGGAACTCGGCAAACAACAGGCGCTGGCATTGGCTCCGCTACTCACCTCGGCACAGGAACCGGCACCGCAGGGCGATTCCTCCACCGACGGCCTGATCCGCTGGTATAGGGCGCACCGCTGACCCGCGCGAACGCATCGGATATCCCCGCCGCGGAGTGCGTCCGACCGTTGGGGCGCGATCATCACGGCCGAGGGCGAGTCGCGACGCGGCTGATCACCAGAACGTCACGGGCACTCCGAGCTCGGTGGCGGTGTGCTCGGCCAAGGCCCGCAAGGCGGAGTCGGTGGGGATCCGATCGGGGTCCAGGCCCGTCAAGGTGAGCCCGTACTCGTCGGGCGTGCGGCACAGATAACCCGACAGACGGGTGCGGGGTCGGCGGGCGACGGTCAGACCGGGATGGATGGCACGGGTGGCCACGCCCGCGCACGGGTACGGACCCAAGGTGAGCAGTCGCGACGGGAGCGGTCCGATATTGGAGCAGAGAATGTCGCGTTCCCCGGCGCCACGGGACATCAGGTGGGCGAGCCGGTCCGGGACGACCTGCAGGATCTCCTCCGGAAGCCCGCCCGGGCTCGATACCCGGCGCCGATAGGCGAGCCGGCATTTCGCCAGGATCTCGGCCGGCCCGTCGGCCGGCTCGACCGTGATACCGGTCATCGCCAGATCGTTGTCGATATGCGGTTCGCTCCGGGTGTCGACCGGCAGGCTCACATTGATCCCCCGCTCCGGAAACCCGCTCGCCCACAGCGTGTGCGCGACGAACCAGACGAACAGGCTGTTGGCACTTCCACCGTGCTCGGCCGCCACCCGATCCCATCGCCGCACCGGACACCGCACGACCACCCCGGTGACGGGCAGTGCTGCGGTACGCGCCGGACCGCCCCACTGCCCGACGCCACTCGAGGGGCGAATGGGAGCCTCGACCACCGGATCACGTTCGGCTCCGGCCGATATTCCCGCGGACCCGCCGGATATGGCCGCTTCGCCTCGATCGACGCTGCCCACCGGTGCGCCCACCGGCCCGGACGAACCGGAAATCGGTGGCCCTTCGGGCACCGACCGACCGGTGATGGCGGTCGGACGACCGCGCAGACTCTTATCGATATCCGCATCCGCGCACAGGTCCGAGCCCGATATCCGGAACAACCGAGCGAGACCACCGGACAATGCCGAAACCGTCCCGCCGACCACCACCGACCACTGCCGCCGGGCATCCGCCCAATCCGATACGCCGTGATCCCCGCACCGCTCGGCGCCCCACCTGCGATCCGACCCGTCCGCCCCCACATTTCCCCCGCCCGATAGCGCCGAAGCCTCCAACGCGGCCGCGACGGCCAGGATCAAACCTCGGGCGTCCGCCAGGACATGTGAACAGGTGAGGGCGACCACGAAGCCGCCGTCGTCCACCGCGGCCGCGGACAGTCGCCACCCCGGGCCCTGCTCGGGATCGAGGTCATCACCTCGGGTATCGGCCCAGCCGAGAAGGTCCGCGGCGGGAATCGGCGCGTCGGTGTGGTCCAGCGGATGCGCCCGGATGCACCGCTGCCAGTGGGGCCGGGCGCCGGGGACGCGGGAACGGACCACGCGACGGCCGAGAGGACCGAACCGTAGCGCCTCGTGCACCCGCTCCAGGAGGAGTGGGTCGACCCGGTCCACGGTCCGCCACAGTCCCTGGAGCGCGATCGGCGTCCCCATCCCGCGATGTGTGCGCAGGAAGATCTCGTCGACGACGCTCAGCCTGCGCATACGTTCGGATCGGGTCGACGGTCTCCATCCGGCCGCGCAGATATATCCGTGCGCTCACCGGAACTCGCCATGCCGCCCCTCCCCCGCGGTGAACCTCCGCGCACCCTCCAGTCCGCTCTCCCCGAGCGTGGCCATCCCGTGCTCGAACTCGCCGCGCATGGCGGTCTCCTCGTCCAGCCCCTCCTGTTCGAGTACCGACAGCCGATCCGAACGCAGACAGGTTTGCGGCAGTGTGGCGAGTTGGGCGGCGAGCTCCTCGGCCACCCGGCGGGCGTCCCCGGCGGGGACCACCCGACTCACCAACCCCATCTGCAATGCCTCCGGCGCACTCACCGGGCGTCCGGTGAGGATCATGTCCATGGCCCGTCCGGTGCCGACGATGCGCGGCAACCGCACCGTTCCGCCGTCGATCAGAGGAACGCCCCAGCGCCGGCAGTACACCCCGAAGGTGCTGTCCTGTTCGGCGATGCGCAGATCGCACCACAGCGCCAGTTCCAGACCGCCCGCGACGGCGTAACCGGAGACGGCGGCGATAACCGGTTTGGACAGTCGCAGTCGGGTGGGGCCCATGGGTCCGTCACCGTCCGGTGCGAGCCGGTTGGATTTCTCGCTGCCCATCGCCTTGAGATCGGCTCCGGAGCAGAACGTACCGCCGTCGCCCCAGAGCACGGCGACCGCCGCGGTGGGGTCGGCGTCGAAGGCGCGAAACGCATCGGCCAGTGCCGCGGCCGTGGGTCCGTCGACGGCGTTGCGGGCCTCCGGTCGGTGCAGGATTACCGTGGTAACCGGGCCCGCGTGTTCAACTCGTACGCTCACATCTCGACCTTACGGGTACGCGTGTCGCACGCAGAAGAAAATCGATACCAGTCCAGGAGTGCCGATGCCGACACACGAAGTCTTCAACCAGGTGCCGCCGCTCGCGCCGTTCGACATGTCTCGCAATCCAGCGCTTCTGGAGGGTCTGCACCGTGAGGGGGCGGGCTGGGCCGAACCGGAGGTCCGCGAACTGGGGGTGCTCGCGGGATCGGAGGAGGTACAGGACTGGGGGCGGTTGGCCAATGAGTACCCGCCGGTCCTGCATACGCACGACCGCTACGGCCATCGCATCGACGAGGTGGAGTTCCATCCGTACTGGCATGAGCTGATGCGGGTCGCCGTCCGGTACGGTCTGCACGCCGCGCCCTGGATCGACGACCGGCCCGGCGCCCATGTGGCGCGGGCGGCGAAATTCTTCACCTGGGGCGGTGCGGAGGCCGGGCACATGTGTCCGATCTCCATGACCTACGCCGCCGTCCCGGCATTGCGCCACAACCCGGAGCTGGCCGCGAAATACGAACCGCTGCTGGCCTCACGCACCTACGATTTCGGGCTGCGCGAACCGTCCACCAAGGCCGGGCTCATCGCGGGTATGTCGATGACCGAAAAACAGGGCGGCTCCGATGTCCGCGCCAACACCACCACCGCGACCCCGCAACCCGACGGCTCCTATCGCATCGTCGGGCACAAGTGGTTCACCTCCGCCCCGATGTCGGATATGTTCCTCACCCTGGCCCAGGCGCCGGGCGGGCTGTCGTGTTTCCTGCTGCCGCGGGTGCTGCCGGACGGTACCCGCAACCCGATCCGGATCATGCGGCTCAAGGACAAGCTGGGTAACAAGTCCAATGCCTCGTCGGAGATCGAATACGAGAACGCCACCGGATGGTTGGTCGGTGCGGAAGGCGCCGGGGTCAAGACCATCATCGAGATGGTGAACATGACCCGGCTGGACTGCGTGATCGGCTCGGCGACAGGTATGCGTACGAGCACCGTGCTCGCGGTCCACCACGCACGCCACCGCAAGGCGTTCGGCGCCGCGCTCATCGACCAGCCGGCCATGCGCAATGTGCTGGCCGATCTGGTGATCGAATCCGATGCCGCCACCACGGTGATGATGCGGTTGGCCGGGGCCACCGACCGGGCGAGCGGTGATCCGGCCGAGGCGGCGTTGCGCCGCATCGCGCTGGCGGTGACCAAGTACTGGGTGTGCAAGCGGGCGCCCGCGCATGTCGCCGAGGCATTGGAATGCCTGGGCGGCAACGGCTACGCCGAGGAGTCCGGGATGCCGCGGCTGTATCGGGAAGCGCCGCTCATGTCGATCTGGGAGGGGTCGGGCAATGTCGCGGCGCTGGACGCGCTGCGGGCCATGGGCCGCAGCCCGGAGACGGTGGAGGCGTATTTCGCCGAGGTGTCCCTGGCCAAGGGCGGCAACCCTCGGCTGGACGATGCGATCGCCCAGGTGGGCAAGGAACTGGCCGACCTCTCCGATATCGAGTACCGGGCCCGACGGGTGGTCGAGCTGATGGCGTTGGTGTTGCAGGGCGCGCAGCTGGTACGACACGGACACGCGGCCGTCGCGGACGCGTTCTGCGCCACCCGTCTCGCCGGTGACTGGGGTATCGCCTTCGGCACCCTGCCGACCGGTGTGGACACCGGGGCCATTATCGAGCGCGCGTTCGTCTGAGCTCGGTGGTGAGATCGCGCCTCTCAGCCGGTGGGGGGCGCGATCTTCCAATGCTCGTGCAGCGCTCCCGCGATCTCGGGCAACACGGTCACGGGCACCTTCTTCCGGCGCAACATGTCCCGGATCTCGTTCACCTGCTCCCGTTTGCGCAGATCGTAGGCGCCACTCACCGGGCCGGTGACCGGCGGGATGGACAGCAGCACCAGCTCCCCGTGCGGTTCCGTTCCGCCGTTCAGGTCGAGGGCCAGTGACCAACGGCCCCGCTCGTCGAGGCCGAACCGCCCCGCAACCACCCGATCCCAGTCGATACCGTCCACCGACCACGGGGTGCGGCGGTAGATGATCCGGTCGGTGAGGATGACGGCGTCCCGGTTGAACAGCGCGACCAGGGCCGCGGTCGCGGCGACGGCCCCGACGGCCAGGCCGGTGCCCACGCGGTACAGGCCGAACATCAGCACCGCCACCACCCCGAACGCCACCACGATCCCGATACCCACCAGGGTGTAGCCCAGCACTCGACGGTGGGGCACGACACCCGCCTGCACCGTTTTCATCTCGCCTCCCGGTCCGCTCAACACCCGGCGGGGTGTTCCGCGCCACACGGTACCGGCGCCGGCCGGATAAGGCCGGTTCAGGAGTGCAAGGCGACCGCGGCCTCGGCGGTGTACACGTTGAAGGTCAGACTTTGTTGGAAATACAGCTCGACGGTTTCGGGGGTGTGGTCCAGATAGCCGATGGACAGGTCCTGTCCCAGGGTCAGGTCGAAATCGCCCCCACGGGTGGTGAGTACGAACGCGCCGTCGATGGCGGGCGCCCAGATGATCTCGCCGCCGGGCACGATGCGCTCGATATGGGCGCGCAGTGGATGCCCGTGATCGGAGATCTCACTGACCTTGGTGTACAGGTCGGCACTGAGCAGTACCGCATACGGCCCGTCCACTCCCGCGAGTCGGAGCTTGCTCAATGCCTGGGCGATCACCTCGGGGACGGTCAGCGGATCGTCGGGCAGCTGAAGCGGCTCGTTGGACAGGGCGGAGCGGAGCCCGGTGATACCGGCGGCCGGATAACCTTCGAAGACGGCGCGGTCTTCGGCGAAGGCGATCTTGCGGGCGGCGTCCTTGACCGCGTCCAGATCGGTATCGCGGGCGCCGCGCTCCACATTGTCGAGTTCCTCGCGCGACAGCGTGAACGGCACCCGCAATTCCACCAGCGGAGCCACCATCCGCTGTCGCGCCTGCACTCCCTCGTCGGGCGCGGCGATGGGAACGGTGCGGCCCAGGCCGACCGCGGAGAAGTCGAGGCCGTGTGGGCCGGACACATCGACCACCCGACGGCCGGCGATATGCCGTTTGAACGTCCTGGTCGCTTCCTCCTCGATCGCCGCCCAGGCCGCGGCGGTGACCGGGGCGAGTTCGCGGTGGAGGTTGTTCATACCGAAGTGCTCCTTTTCAGGGTGCCGATACCGAGAGAACCATCCGCGCCCCACGACGGCGCGGACCGGCCGGATTCCTCGATATGGGCGAGGTCGGCCGTGCCGGGGGAATCGGGTAGTTCCTCGAAGAAGTTCTGGGCGGGGACGAAGAACAGTGAGCCGGTGACGGCGGTGGAGAAATCCAGAATGCGGTCGTGGGAGGCCTCGTCGGTGCCGAGGAACATACGTTCCAGCATGATCTCGGTGACGCGCGGGGTCGCCGAGTACCCGATGAAATAAGTGCCGAATTCACCGTCGCGAATACTGCCGAAGGGCATATTTGCGCGCAGGATCTGCCGTTCGGTGCCGTCCGGTTCGACCACCACTGCCATGGCGATATGAGAATCGGCGGGTTTGTCGTCCTCGGCGAACTCGAAATCTTCGAGTTTGGTCCGACCGATCACCCGCTCCTGTTCGGGTACCGGCAGCGCCCGCCAGGCGCTCATATCGTGCAGATATTTCTGCACGATCACATAGCTGCCGCCGCGGAAGTCGGGGTCCTCGTCGCCGATGAACACCGCGCGTCCGGCGGGGGAATCCGGCGTCACCCCTTCCGGGTTCTCCGTACCGTCGACAAATCCGAGCAGGTCACGCTGTTCGAAATACCGGAACCCGACGGTCTCGTCGACGAAGGTGACCGCATCACCCAATCGGTCGGCGATGGCCATGGCCAGTTCGAAACAGGCGTCGTGCACCTGGGCGCGGATATGGAACAACAGATCGCCGGGCGTGGCGGGGGCGTGATGGCGCGGCCCGGTGTAGCCGGGGAACTTGTGCAGTTCGGCGGGGCGGGGGCCGGTGAACAGCCGATCCCAGGCCACCGCGCCGATCCCCGTGATACAGCTCAGGTCGGCGCCGGGCAGTCGAAACCCGACCGAACGACGAAGTCCCGGAAGATCTTCGAGCAGACCACGCACCTTCTCCTCGCCACCGGCGCGGATGGTGGCGACGAGGAACAGGGCGGCGGGCGTGAGCGGGTCGAGGATGGGTTGGGGTTCGCTCATATCCGGCACCCCCGTCGTCCCCATCCGATGGTGATGTGAGCTGTCACCCGTATTACATTGCCACGGTCAGCAGGAACGCGACATCGTCGACCGCTTTGACACTGTGTCGCGCCTTGGGAACCACGAGCAGATCACCGGAGGACCCCTTCCATTCGTTGGCGCCGCTGATGAGGGTGAGGGTCCCGGAGAGCACCAGCAGGGTGGCCTCTCCGTTGTTGTCGTGTTCGGCCAGGCTCTGACCGGCGGTGAGGGCCACCACGGTTTGACGGAGCGAATGTGCGTGACCGCCGTAAACCGTTTGCGAGCTGCGGCCGCTCGTCGCGGTGGAGGCCAGTTTGAGCTGCTGGCGGGCAAGTGCTGTCAGCGATTTCTTGTCCATGAACCGCCTTTCGCAGGGCGCGTCCGCGAGTGGGCTGTGCTCGCGGGCTGTCAACCCGAGTATGCCCGACCTCGGCCCGGGGTTCCGGTGTTTTTCGACTCCGCGTGAGATGGCCGGTTTCCGGTCAGGCCCGGACGAACCGACGGATGCGGTAGCGCGGACCGGCCGAGGACCGCGACCACGTCTCGTCGTCGCGGGTATGCCATTCGAGCCCCAGGGTCGGGGCGTAGGTGTCGCCGGGGATATCGCTGTCCACCTCGGTGATCAACAGTTCCGTCGCGTGCGGCAGGGCGAGCCGGTAGATCTCACCGCCACCGATGACCCAGACGTCCTCCGGATGGGTGCTCCGCAGTGCCTCTTCGACCGATCCGACACGTTCGGCGCCGTCGGCCGCCCACGTCGATCGCCTGCTGACCACGATATTGCGGCGACCCGGTAGCGGACGGAACCGTTCGGGCAGCGAATCCCAGGTCCGCCTGCCCATCACCACCGGATGCCCCATGGTGACGGCCTTGAACCGGGCCATATCCTCCGGTATCCGCCAGGGTATGGCGTTGTCGGCGCCGATCACCCCGCGCGGGGTCTGCGCCCAGATCAGGCCGACGGTGCGAGCGGGCGACTGCGCGGTCACACCGCCACCGGCGCCTTGATCGCCGGATGACACCGGTAGTCGACGACTTCCACATCCTCGTAGCGGTAGTCGAACAGGGATTCGGCCCGCCGCAGGCGCAGGGTGGGGAACGGGTACGGGGTGCGACTCAACTGTTCGGTGACCTGCTCGACGTGGTTGTCGTAGATATGACAGTCGCCGCCGGTCCAGATGAAGTCGCCGGGTTCGAACCCGGTCTGTTGGGCGACCATCCGGGTGAGCAGCGCATAACTGGCGATATTGAACGGCACTCCGAGGAACAGGTCGGCGCTGCGCTGGTACAGCTGACACGACAGCCTGCCGTCGGCCACGTAGAACTGGAACAGCGCATGGCAGGGCGCCAACGCCATCTTGTCCAGGTCGGCGACATTCCAGGCGGAGACGATCATGCGCCGCGAATCCGGGTCGGTGCGCAGAGTGCGCAAGACCTCGGTGATCTGATCGATGTGTCGACCGTCCGGGGTCGGCCAGGAACGCCACTGCACGCCGTAGACCGGGCCCAGGTTCCCGGCGGCATCGGCCCATTCGTCCCAGATCGTCACGCCGTTGTCCTGGAGCCAGCGCACGTTGGCGTCGCCGCGCAGGAACCACAGCAGTTCGTAGACGATGGATTTGAGATGCACCTTCTTGGTGGTGATCAGCGGGAACCCTGCGGACAGGTCGTAACGCAGCTGGTGGCCGAAAATACTGCGGGTGCCGGTACCGGTGCGGTCCGATTTCGCGGCGCCGGAGTCGAGCACGAGCCGCAGCAGGTCCTCGTATTGGGTGTCCGGGCGTCGCGGATCCGGGGTCTGGGTATTCGGTGCGCTGGCCACGGGCCGAGCTTACTGGGTTCGATGGCGCCGCCTGCGAGGACGCGGGCGGGAACCCGACCACCGGGGGCGATCCGATGGGCGGACGGTTCGGGCCGGGAGACCCCTGCGAAGCTGGGACCATGCGAGAGCTGTACGTGATCGGTATCGGCGCCGGTGACCCCGATCAGGTGACGGTGCAGGCGATCAAGGCCATGCGTCGGGTCGATGTGTTCTTCGTGATCGGGAAGGGGGCCGAGAAACAAGAACTCGTCGAGGTGCGCACCGCGATACTCACCGAACACATGGACCGCCCGTACCGGGTCGTGGAGATTCCCGACCCGCCGCGCGACCGCGCGCCCACCGACTATCAGGGGGAGGTGCGGGATTGGCACGAACGGCGGTCGCTGCTGTTGGAGGAGGCGTTCGCACTGACAGATGGGGTCGGCGGGATTCTCGTCTGGGGTGATCCGTCGCTCTACGACAGCACCCTGCGCATGGTGCAACGCATACTCGCCCGCGGCGCGCTCCACTTCGACTACACGGTGATCCCCGGGGTGACCAGTGTGCAGGCGCTGGCCGCCCGACACCGCACGGTGCTGCACCGGATCGGTGAACCCGTGCACATCACCACCGGTCGACGGTTGCGCGCCGACGGTCTCGGCGACCGGTCGACGGTGGTGATGCTGGACGGCGACTGCGCGTTCACCGAACTGGATCCGGAAACCCACATCCGGTGGGGCGCCTATCTCGGGATGCCCGACGAAACCCTGATCGCGGGTCGGGTCGGCGACGTCTCCGCCGAGATCCTGCGTCGCCGGGCCGAACTGCGCACCCGTAAGGGCTGGATCATGGATACCTACCTGCTCCAACCACCGGACGGCGCCGACATCGAGTGACCGTCGGCCCGACGGCACGGTCGTAACATGGTTCGCATGACCGAACAGGACATTCTCGGGCGTATCAAAGAATTGGTCGACCACGAGCACGACCTGCGGTCGCGGGCCGAGCGCGGGGAGCTCGACCCTCGGGAAGAGCGCCGCAAACTGGCCGAATTGGAGGTCATGCTCGACCAGTGCTGGGATCTGCTGCGGCAGCGGCGGGCCCGGCTCGACGCGGGCAGGTCCCCGGATGACGCCGCGCCCAATCCGGCCGCGCAGGTCGAGGGTTACCTCCAGTAGCGCCGCCGCATGAACAGCGTCGAGTACGACGTCATCGTGCTCGGTGGCGGCCCGGCCGGCGAGATCGCCGCCGCGTATGCCATCGCGGGCAGCTCCCGGACCGCCGTTATCGTCGAGCGGGAACGGCTCGGCGGAGAATGTTCCTATTGGGCGTGTATCCCCAGCAAGGCGCTACTGCGACCGGGGCAGGTGCTGTCCGCCGCGCGGGCCCTGCCGGGCGTGCGGGTCGAAGGACTCGATATCGAGGCGGTATTGCGCCGCCGCGACGAGTTCGTGCACGCCCACGACCATGATCACGACGACTCGAGCCAGATCGACTGGGCCACACAAAGCGGAATCGAGGTCATCCGCGGTGCCGGCCGGCTCACCGAGCCCTATCGGGTGCGGGTCGGGGATCGCACGTTGCGCGCCCGGCACGCCGTGGTGCTCGCCACCGGCAGTCGCGCCGTCGTGCCCGATGTGCCCGGACTGCCCGCCGCTCTCCCCTGGACCTCACGCGACGCCACCAACCTGCACGAGGTTCCCGAACGGGTGGTGCTGATCGGCGGGGGTGTGGTGGCGTGCGAGGCGGCGACCTGGCTGTCGATGCTCGGCGCCGAGGTCACCATGCTGGTGCGCGGATCGACCCTGCTCGCCGCCGCGGAACCATTCGCCGGGCAGCGGGTGGCGGATGCGCTCACCGAACGCGGGGTGGACATTCGATTCGGCACCCAACCGGTTCGGGTGGAGCGGGATGCGCCCGCGGCGACCGGTGAGGGACGGATTCACGGCGGCACGGTCACCGTGATCGCACAGGGCCCCGACGGCGAGTCCACACTCACCGCCGACGAGATCCTGGTGGCCACCGGGCGGCGGCCGAACACCGACGACCTGGGCCTGGAGACCCTCGGCCTGGAACCCGACCGGCTCGAGGTCGACGATCGGCTCACCGTGCGTGGCGTGGCCGGTGACTGGCTCTACGCCGTAGGGGATGTGAACCGTCGGGCAGCGCTCACCCATATGGGCAAATATCAGGCCCGAGTCTGCGGTGACGTGATCGCCGCCCGCGCCGAGGGCCGCCCGCTCGACCGGCCGCGATTCGCCGCGACCGCCGACCACGACCGGATACCGCAGGTGGTCTTCACCGAACCGGAGATCGCCTCGGTCGGGCTCACCGAGGCCGCCGCACGCCGCGCGGGATATTCGGTGCGGACGATACAACTCGATATCGCGGTCGCCGGGTCGTCACTGGCGCGTGACGGGTACGCGGGCACGGCCGCGATCGTGGTGGACACCACCACCGAAACCCTGCTCGGAGCGACATTCGTGGGCCCCGGGGTGGGAGAACAACTCCATGCCGCCACCATCGCGATAGTGGGTCGGGTCCCGCTCGAGTCGTTGTGGCATGCCGTACCCGCCTTCCCGACGGTCGGTGAATTCTGGTTACACCTATTGGAGCGTTACCGCGAGTAGATACCATCGGGCAGATGGTGGCACCGATCGATATCACAACCACCGACGGCGTCGTCCGCGGCCGCCGCGGTCGACGCGTCTCACGGTGGCGGGCCATCCCCTACGCGGCCCCGCCGGTTGGTGAACTGCGATTCCGCGCCCCGCAACCGGTGCGGCCGTGGAGCGGCGTACACGATGCGACCGAATTCCGGGCCGCCGCCATCCAGCCCCGTTTCGGCACGCGAATCGGCCCCCGGCAGATCCAGCAGATGAGCGAGGACGCGCTGACGTTGAATATCGTCGCGCCTGCCTCCCCGTCTTCGCCCCCCCGCCCGGTGATGGTGTTCATCCACGGCGGCGGATACATATTCGGCACCTCCGCGTTGACCCTGTATTCCGGGTCGCGACTGGCGCTGCGCGGCGATGTGATCGTGGTATCGCTGAACTATCGGCTGGGCGCGTTCGGGTATGTGGATTTCGGAGAGTTCGGCACCGAGGCGCATCCGTTCGACTCGAACCTCGGGTTGCGCGATCAGATCGCCGCCCTGCAATGGGTGCAGCGCAATATCGCCGCGTTCGGCGGTGACCCGGACAATGTGACGGTCTTCGGCGAATCGGCGGGCGCGCACGCGGTGCTGAGCCTGCTGGCCACCCCGGCGTCCGCCGGTCTGTTCCACCGCGCGATTGCCCAGAGCGCGCCCGCCGACTGGGGCGTCACCCGGGAAGAGGCCCGAATGTTCGCGCGACTGTGCGTGAGTTTCCTCTCCTCTCCGGACAACGCCCACAAAGCGCTCGTCGACAGCGATTCACACGCGATCCGTCGCGCCTATCAACGGGCCCTGCGCAAAATGGCCCAGGACTATCCGGGGTTCTTCCCGACCGCGCCCGTGGTCGACGGTGAGCTGCTACCGCAGTTGCCGTTCGACGCCATCCTCGACGGCAATGCGCATCGGGTACCGCTGATCATCGGCACCTGCCGCAACGAAGGCGCCCTGTTCGCGCGCTTCGCCGACGCGCTGCCGACCGATCCGCGGCGGCTGCGCGCCATCCTCGCCGCATCCGGGGAGGAGGCGACCCGCCGGGTACTCCAGGCCTATCCCGGTTTTCCCCGCGCGGACGTGGCGGTCCAGCTCGGTGGCGACTACACCTTCTGGCGACCCTCGGTCGAGGTCATGGCCGGACACAACCGCCATGCGCCCACCTACGCCTATCGATACGATTTCGCTCCGCGCTCGCTGAAACTGGCCGGGCTGGGGGCGACCCACGCCACCGACCTCATCCCGGTGTTCGGCGGCGGCGACACCTCCTGGGGTAGGGCGCTCACCGCCGCGGGTGGTCGCCGTGGTATGCGGTCGGTGACCGACCAGTTCCAGGAGAACTGGTTGCAGTTCGCTCGTACCGGGGCGCCGCTGTCGTCCTGGCCGGCCTATACCGTGGACCGGCGCAGCACCCTGATCATCGACCATCCCGGCCGGGTGGACGACGACCCGCACCGCGCGCGACGGTTGGCGTGGGAGGGGATCCGAAGGACATCACCGGTGCATCCGGCCCACGTCGAGCGCGACGACCCGGATTCCGACGCCACCGAGGCGGTGTGACCGCGGCTATTTGAGCAGCCGCGACATCCGCCGATCGGCCAGAACCCTACCGCCGGTCTGACAGGTGGGGCAGTACTGGAAGGACCGCTCGCTGTAGGCGACCTCCCGCACATCGTCACCGCAGACCGGGCAGGGCATACCGGTGCGGGCGTGCACCCGCATACCGGAACGTTTTTCGCCTTTGAGCCGGGCCGCGTCCTGTCCGACCGATCTGCCCACCGCGTCGAGCAACACCGTGCGCATTGCCGCATATAGTTCGGAAATCTGCTCCGGCGCAAGAGATTTAGCGGTGACGAACGGGGAAAGTTTTGCGGTGTGCAGGATCTCGTCGGAGTAGGCGTTGCCGATTCCGGCCAATAGGGTTTGGTCGATCAGGGCGGTTTTGATCCGTTGTGTGGTGCCGGCGAGGATTTCGGCGAACCGGTCCTCGCTCACCGCGAGCGCGTCCGGACCGAGTCGAGCGATGCCCGGGACCTGCTCGGGATCACGCACCACATGAACCGCGAGCCGTTTCCTGGTGCCCGCCTCGGTGAGATCGAAGGCGGGGGTGTCGCCCTCGGGGGTGAAGAAATGCACCCGCAATGCCAGCGGTCCCCTACCGGGCTTCGGCGGTGTCCGAGCGGGGTTGTCCGTCCAACGCAGCCATCCCGCCCGGGACAGGTGGGTGATCATCCAGAGTCCACCGCAGTCCAGGCCCAGGAACTTGCCCCATCGTCCGGTGTCGGTCACGTCCCGACCGGACAGGGCCGTCACCGGCGGGTCGAAGGTTTTGACCACACTCAATGCCACTACATCGACACGCCCCACCACGGCACCGACCGCGTGTTCTCGCAGGAACCGCGCCAGTGCTTCCACCTCCGGCAGCTCGGGCACGGGCCAAGGCTACCCACGCCCACCGACATCATCGGGCCGTTCGGTCACTTGGGCGGCATCGACTCTGCTCGTGCGCGGATCACACCGATGGACATCATCGGCAGCAGCGCGCATCGTCGCGGACCGGATGACCGGTCATATTCCGGTCTCGTGAAACCGGCGCCCCACGGCAGATCCATGATGCGGTTATCGGCAGATCCACAACATAACCCTCGGCAGATCAACAACTATTACTTCGGCAGATCAACAACAAACCCTTCGGCAGATCCACGGCATGGTCCTCGGCAGATCAACAAGCTGATCTACCCTGTACCCCATGCGCCAAGCAGTCGATTACCTGCTCAGACGAGCGGCGAACCTGGTCGAGGAAGCACTCGCCGACACCCGTGTCGTCATCATCAACGGCGCACGTCGGACGGGTAAGAGCACACTCGCGGAACGCTGTGTGCGCGGGCGGCCGGATACGGTGTAACGGTATCTCGACAATCCCCGTACCCGAGAAAGCGCCATGGCCGATCCGGTCGCTTTTCTGGATGCCCCCGGGACCATGCTGATCGATGAAATCCAACGGGTCCCGGAGCTGTGGTTGGCGATCAAGAACACCGTCGATCGAGACCCCCGACCCGGACGGTTCCTGCTGACCGCATCTGCACGGTTACTGGGTTTGAGTTCGCTGCCGGATGCATTGCCCGGACGTTCGGAAACCATCGAACTCTTCCCCTTGTCGCAAGGGGAAATCCTCGGCGAACCGGATGGTTTCATCGATGCGGTATTCGCCGAGGGGACCCGAGTACGAGCCGGCCCCTCGGAGCTTCGACGCCGTGACTACCTCGCCATCGCCTCGCGCGGCGGTTACCCCGAAGCGGTACGCAGGAGCACTCCGCGCCGCCGAACACAGTTCTTCAGGTCCTACTTGGACGACATCATGAGCCGCGATGTGCGCCAAGTGGCCGATATTCAACGGGTGTCCGATATGCGCCGCCTGGTAGCGGCGCTCGCCGCGCAGAGCGGTGGTCTGCTCAACTACAGCCGGCCGGCGTCGGATCTCGGCATGCCGGCGGCCACGGTCCGGGAGTACGTGGGCCTACTCGAGCTCGTCTATCTGATCCGTCCGATACCCGCGTGGTCGGCCAACGCGACCACCCGCGCGACAGCCACCCCGAAACTGGTCTTCACCGATTCGGGACTGGCCGCGCACCTGCTGAACGGCGTCGCCAATGACACGACCGTCGGCGGCATCATCGAAACCTTCGTCCTGGGGGAACTGACCCGGCAATCGAGCTGGAGTCACACCATGGCCCGCCTGCACCACTACCGCGACCGCGACGGCTACGAGGTCGATGCCGTGTTGGAGGACACCATCGGCCGGATCGTCGCCATCGAGGTGAAGGCCGCCGAAACCGTCCGCGCCGCGGACTTCCGCGGCCTGCGACTGCTCCAGCGTCGTCTCGGTGAGAGATTCCATGCCGGCTTCGTCCTGTACTGCGGCGACCAGCAGCTCCCGTTCGGCGAAGGGCTGTCGTGCCTACCGATCAGCGCACTGTGGACCACGTCGATCGATTGATCTCATCACCATCGGGTGGTTGCTCTCGAAGTTCCGGTTCCTCATGTGTCGGTTCACCAAGGGATAACAGCTCACAAGGCACGGATTACGAAGCCGACCCATGCGCCTCTATCACACCGTTGAAGGAGGGTATCGGGACCTACCTCTATATTCTTCCCCCCAAGCACCGCTACATCCTCAAAACGGAGAACACCCTGCGTCCCTCGGATCTGGCCCGTGAGCACGGCATCTCGACCCAGGCGGTCCGCAACTACGAACGGGATGGCTTCCTCCCGCCCGCGGAGCGCACCCGTAGCGGTTACCGCGTCTACACCGAGCTGCACGCGACGGCACTACGCGCCTTCCTCGCACTCGTACCGGCCTATGGTCACTCGGCGGCCGGACGGATCATGTACGCGCTCAATACGGGCGACCTCGACCACGCCTTGCGAATCATCGACCACGGCCATCGGCAACTACAGCGTGACCGGGACACCCTCGACGCGGTGCGAAAAGCGATAACACATCTGACGACGGAGGCGGACGCCGCTTCGCCGCGACCGGTGGTCCTCGGGACCCGCGCCATCGGCGAACTCGCACACCGGCTGAATGTCACCCCCACGACCCTTCGCAAATGGGAGGAGGCGGGCATTCTCGCACCCGCTCGTGAACCGATCACCGGATATCGCGTCTACCGAGCAAGCGATGTGCGCGATGCCGAGCTCACCCATCTCCTCCGACGCGGCGGCTATCCCCTGGCCCATATCTCCACCGTGATCCACCGGATCCGCGAAGCCGGCGGCACGGCCGCACTGGCCGGCGCGTTGGACGGTTGGCAGCGCAGGCTCACCGAACGGGGACGTGCCATGCTCACGGCGGCCGCCCGGCTCGACCGTTATCTGGATATCCTCGACATCACCGCATCGCCGCCACCGTGACATCGGTCGACACCGACTTCGGCCCTGCCCGTCGGTGTCGGGTTCCGCGATCGCATTCCTGTATCGATTCCGGCTCGCCGCCACCGGGTGGCAGCCTCATCGGGCCCATCGCTACGAAGCCGGCAACCCTCGACAGTGGTACCGCTACGAGATCGATTTCTGAATATGTGGCTACAGGTATATGTGGCTACAGGTCGGCTGTGATCGGCGACGCCTTGCCGCGCTCGACCTGTAGCCGCCGCTCACGCACGGAACCTCCCGAAACACGGTGCAGTTTGTACGAGCCGGGTTCGCGTGCCTCGTCGGCCATGTGCTCGACAATGCCCTTACACACGAATTCTTTGGCCTTCGCGCCGAGGCGGCCGGCGATGTGGAACCACAGCGCCATGTCGTTGCGGTGGGCGAACTGGAAGATTCCGGCGCGTCGGCCCAGGCTGATGCACTGTCCGGCGAACACCTCGTTGAGGGTCTCGGGCGGCGCGCCGGCGATCCGGTCGAGCACCGTGTCGGCGGCCCGCGCGCCCAGCGGCATCGCGGCCTGACAGCTCATTCGCAGCGGCAGTCCCGACGGCGCCGCCGAATCCCCGGCCGCGACAATGTGGTCGTCGTCCACGCTCGTCAACGTCTCGTCGGTAAGCAGCCGCCCGATGGCGTCGGTGCTCAGCCCGCTTCGACGGGCCAGGTCGGGCACACCGAAACCGACGGTCCAGACTGGTCACCCGGCTGGGCAGTGT
>NZ_BAGE01000047.1 GCF_000308675.1 Nocardia paucivorans NBRC 100373
CCCGAGGCAAGCGAGGTCTCCGGTAAATGGTTCAGCGACGAAGAAGAACCTGAATACCGGAGACCTCGTGACCAGCGTAGCGGTGACGGGGCGCGCGGATTTGACCGACGCCCAATGGGCGCGGCTGGTGCCGTTGCTGCCCCGACCCAAGAAAACAGGCCGTCCCTCGATGTGGACGAAACGACAGCTCATCAACGGGATCCGGTGGCGAACCCGGGTCGGTTCACCCTGGCGCGACGTGCCACCGCAGTACGGGTCCTGGCAGGCGATCTATAGCCTGTTCCGGCGCTGGCAACGCGCCGGTGCATGGGTTTTCATCCTGAAAATGCTGCAGGCCTTCGCCGAGGCGAGCGGCGATATCGACTGGCAGGTGAGTGTGGATTCGACGATCATGCGCGCTCACCAGCACGCTGCCGGAGCCCGCCGCGACCCCGCAGCGCAAGGCGAACCACCGGGGCCTCCCGGCGCCGAACCACCTGATCACGCCCTGGGCCGGTCACGGGGCGGGTGGGGCACCAAACTGCATCTGGCCTGCGAAAACGGGCTCAAGCCGCTGTCGATGCTGCTCACGGGTGGTCAAGCCGGTGACAGCCCGCAGATGCCGGCCGTGCTCGAAGCGGTCGCGGTGCCACGCCTCGGGGGCGGGCGGGCGCGCAGCCGCCCTGACCGGGTCCTGGCCGATAAGGCCTACTCCTCCCGGGCC
>NZ_BAGE01000046.1 GCF_000308675.1 Nocardia paucivorans NBRC 100373
AATCGTGAATACCTGCGCCGGCGTGGCATCCGGGCGACGATCGCGGTCCCGGCAGATCAAGCCGGCCACCGCCGTCGGCGTGGCTCCGATGGCGGCCGACCTCCCGCGTTCGACGAGGTGATCTACCGGGATCGCAACACCATCGAGCGCGGTATCAACCAGCTCAAACAGCATCGAACCGTGGCGACCAGGTTCGACAAACTCGCTGTCCGCTACCTGGCCACGCTCCACATCGCCGCCATCAATCTATGGCTCGGTAACAGTTGAGGGCGGGCTCACGCCCGCCCTCAACTGTTGCTCGACTTCGAGACACTGCCTAGTCCCGTCGAGAGTTCCCGACCGGCCGCGGCATACCGCGAGTCGATGTGGCCCGGTACCTCGGGCGAGGTCCGGGCCCCACCTCAGCCGATATCGCAGCTCGGCGCCGGTCGTCCGGCCTCGATATCGTTCAGCGACTGCACCGCCCCGGCGAGGTTCTCCACCCGCACCAGCTGCAATCCCTCGGGGATACGCTGTCGGGCCTCGTTGCAGTTGGCCGCGGGGACGAGGAAGACCTCCGCCCCGGCCTCCCGCGCGGCCATCATCTTGTACTGGATTCCGCCGATCGGCCCGACCTTGCCCTCTTCGTCGATACTGCCGGTGCCGGCGACGAACCGGCCGCCGTCCAGTTCCCCGGGGGAGAGTTTGTCGATCAGCGCCAGGCTGAACATGAGGCCGGCCGACGGGCCGCCGATATCGGCGAGGTTGAAAGTGATGCGCATGGGCGGGCGCGCCCCCTCGGCCGGGATCACACCCATATAACCCTTGGCCGGATCGTCGGGGCGGGCGCCGAGCGTGACGGTGGCCGTCTGCTCGATGTTGTCCCGACGGAACACCACGGTCAACGCGCTGCCCGGTGCCCGGCCGGAAACCGCGGCCACCACATCCTGGGGTGTGGTGACCGGGGTTCCGTCGACGGCGACGAATTCGTCACCGGGACGAAGCACGTCCTTGGCCGGTCCGTTCTCGGTCACCTCGCGAACCAGCACCGCAGTGGGCAGCTTCAGATGACGCAACGCCGCGACCTCGGCATTGCTCTCGGAGTTCTCGAACTCCTGCTGGTTGGACTGATCGATTTCCTCCCGCGACACACCGGGCGGGTACACCTCGGCGCGGGGCACCAGTCCGTGGCGGCCGCTGGCCCAGAAACCGAGAGCTTCGAAGATGGTGAGCCCGTCGCGCACCGCGACGGTGGTCATGTTCAGATTGCCGGTCGTCGGATCGACCTCGGCGCCGGAGACCTCGACGACCTTCTTACCCTCCACCTCCCCCAAAGTGTTGAAGGTGGGCCCCGGTCCCAGGGCGACGAACGGCACGCTGAACGTGCTGCCGACAGCACCGAGGACGAGTACCGGGATCAGCGCGGCCAGCAGTGTGAGGATCCGACGGTTCACCCGGCCAACAGTAGCGACCGACCGTGCCGGTACACGTCAGTGGCGTGCACCGACGTGGTCGGTGTCGAGCGGGCGGATGATTTCCCCATCTCCCGAACGGGCTCAGGCCAGACCGGCGAGTACCTTCTTGACCTCGGCCAACGACGGATTGGTCGCGGTGGAACCGTCGCGGAACTTGACGGTGGGGACGACATGGTTGCCGCCGTTGACGCTACCGACGAACTCCGCCGAAGCGGGGTCCTGCTCGATATCGATCTCGGTATAGCTGATACCGGCTTCCTGCAGCTGGGTCTTCAGCCGGCGGCAGTAGCCGCACCAGGTGGTCGAGTACATGATCAGATCAGGTGTCGCATCGGTCACGCAGGAAGCAACGCCTGCGACGGCGTTCCTGTTCCGCGACCCGGTTGTGATGACGAACTCGGTGCGGTGAGCGAACGCAATCGTGCGTTCGCTCGGTGTGGGCGGTGTCGGCTCCGGCTGCCATGATGGTGGCCGTGCCCGCACTCGATCTCACCGCCCTGGATCCCGAGCAGGCGGCCGCCGTCCGCGCGCCCCGCGGACCGGTGTGTGTGCTCGCAGGGGCGGGTACAGGCAAGACCAGGACCATCACCTATCGCATCGCGCACCTGGTATCGGCCGGACAGGTGCGCGCCGACCAGGTCTTGGCGGTCACCTTCACCGCACGCGCGGCGGGCGAACTGCGCGCCCGGCTGCGCGCACTCGGTCTCGGCAGCGCTGCACATACCGTGCAGGCCCGCACCTTCCACGCCGCGGCGCTACGACAGCTGCGATATTTCTGGCCACAGGTGGTCGGTGAGGTGCCGTGGCAGGTGCTCGACAACAAGTTCGCGGTGGTCGCCAGGGCCGCGCAACAGGTCGGCCTGGGCACCGCCACCGAGGAGGTGCGCGATCTGCTGGGGGAGATCGAATGGGCCAAATCCTCGTTGGTGGCGCCCGAGGACTATCCCACGGCGGTGACCGCGCGCCGGCGCGATATCCCCGGGGACGCGACGCGGATCGCGGAGGTCTACGCGGCCTACGAAGCGCTCAAATCCACCCCCGACGGTCTGCTGCTGGACTTCGACGACCTACTGCTGCACACCGCCGCCGCCCTGGAGGACTATCCGGCGGTCGCCGACGAATTCCGCGGGCGCTACCGCAGTTTCGTCGTCGACGAATACCAGGACGTCACCCCGTTGCAGCAGCGGGTGCTCGACGCCTGGCTGGGCGATCGCGACGATCTCACCGTCGTCGGCGACGCCAACCAGACGATCTACTCGTTCACCGGCGCCACACCGCGCTATCTGCTCGATTTTTCCCGCCGCTTCCCGGATGCCACCGTTGTGCGGTTGGAACGCGACTACCGGTCCACACCGCAAGTGGTGGCCTTGGCCAACCGGGTGATCGGAATGGCCAAGGGTCGGATCGCCGGTACTCGGCTGCAATTGATCGGGCAACGCGCGGACGGCCCGGAACCGGAGTTCGCCGAATACCCCGATGTCGCCGCCGAGGCCGCGGCCGTCGCTCATGCCATCGGGAAATTGATCGCCGACGGGGTCCAGGCCGCGGAGATCGCGGTGCTGTACCGGATCAACGCCCAGTCCGAAGCCTATGAACAGGCGCTGACCGAGCAGGGGATCCCCTACCAGGTGCGCGGCGGGGAGGGGTTCTTCGCCCGACCGGAGGTGCGCCAGGCCGTCGGGCAACTCCACCGCACCGCCGCCCGCGACGATCTACCGGATCGCTCCCGCACCGGGGCGGACCTGGTGACCCTGGTGCGCGCCGCGCTCGCCCCCCTCGGCCTCACCGCTGTCGAGCCCGCGGGGGCACAGGCCCGGGAACGGTGGTCCTCGTTGACCGCGTTGGTGCGGTTGACCGAGGAACTCGTCGAGCACGAACCGACGCTGGATCTGCCCGGTCTGCTGCGCGAACTCTCCGCTCGGGCCGAGGCCCGGCATCCACCGACCGTGCAGGGCGTGACCTTGGCCTCGCTGCATGCGGCCAAGGGCCTGGAATGGGATGCGGTATTCCTGGTCGGTCTCGCCGACGGCACACTGCCGATCGGTTATGTGCTGGCCGATGACGGGTCGGTCGCCGATCCGGCCGGGTTGGAGGAAGAACGCCGGTTGCTCTACGTGGGGGTGACGCGGGCCCGGGTACATCTGCGGCTGTCCTGGGCGTTGTCCCGCGGGGCCGGCGATCGACGTACCCGCCGACGTTCCCGGTTCCTGACCGGGCTGGTCCCCGAGGATTCCCCGGCCTCACCGATCGCGGCCGCCCCGGCGCGATCGCCGGAGGACCGAGTCCGCCCGACCTGCCGTATCTGCGCGAAACCGCTGATCGGCACGTACGCGACCATGCTGGGACGGTGCCGGCGCTGTCCGGCGGAACTCGACGAGGAACTGCTGGCGACCCTGCGTCAGTGGCGGGACGAGAAAGCGACCGAACAGCGGGTGCGGGATTTCGGTGTGTTCACCGACACCACCCTCACCGCGATCGCCGAGCAACTTCCCGGCGATGACGCGGCGCTGGCCGCTATTCCGGGGGTCGGGGCACGCAAGATCGAACAGTACGGCGCCGAGGTGCTCGCGATCGTGGCCTCCCGGATGCGGGCCACAGGGCAAAACCGCAGGTAGAAAATAGGTTGTCGAGCTGTCGACAACAGCCTAAGGTGGAAAACGCGCTCGGGAGGGCACTTCCACGCGCACAGTTCAACCATTGATTACGAGTACTGGAGGGAGGCAGACGATGAAGGGCAGCATGGCCATCCAAACGATGCGCGGTGCCTTGCACCTGCCTGTGTCGGCTGCTTCCCGGGGGGTCCTCGCCATGCAGGGGACCGGTCTGTCCCGCACCGGATTCGGTGAGCCCGGAGGCAAAGCCGCCTTTGTCACCCAGGCATATGCACCCATCGCACTGCAGGACAAGCCCAACGCGGATTGGCATCCGATCTTTGCCCCGGCAACGGTCGGTTCCTCCACCGTCGCGAGCGCCGATGCGGCCCTCGATTCGGCGGAACGCCTCCGCAATGCCGACCAAGCGACCGTGAACAGGCGGCCCAGATGCCGACCTAGGTAGGGAGAAATCCCACCCCTGGCCACGGATCGCCCCGTAAGCGAAACCGTGGCCAGAATTGTTTTCCGGCCTTCAGCCATCCGGCACCGGTTTCGCGGAACGACACCGAACCGCTGCAACGAGCTGAAGGAGAACGACGTGATCACCGCCCAGAGCCGGCCACAAGCCGCTACTGACGTGGCACGCCGAACTGTCGCAACAATTTCCACCGATCGGACGGTTGCCACCACCCTGCCCTGTCGGGCGGGCGACCCGGATCTGTGGTTTGCCGAGAGCCCGGCCCAATTGGAGCAGGCCAAGGCGCTGTGCGCATCCTGCCCGATCCGCAAGGGCTGCCTGAGCGCCGCCATCGATCGGCGTGAGCCGTGGGGTGTATGGGGTGGCGAGATCTTCGATCAAGGAGTCGTGATCGCCCGGAAGCGCCCGCGTGGCCGCCCGCGCAAGGTCGCGAGTTGCGTCTGAAGGGTGTCGTCGGATGCCGACACAGCGGCCGAGCCGCTCACCTCGTCGAGGTGAGCGGCTCGGCCTGTTTCGATACGCTGTTGTAGCGCAAGAGATTTCGAATATGGACGGACGGTCAGGCGCTGTCGCGTTCCTCTCGGAAACCCGGCAACCAGGCGGACGCCAACTGAATGAACGGCACTTCGGCGTCGAGCTGGGCGCAGATACCGATGGAGCCGCCGAGCACCCGGAAGATCATCACATATTCACCGGGAAGCATCAGCGACCGCGCGGTCTTCATTTCCGGCGACGAGTAATCCGTGGCCTTTCCCGCGACCCGCTGCATCCATTTGCGGGTGAAGTGGAACGAATCCGAGCGGATCGGATCGGTGAACGGACGCAGATAGTCCTCGATCTCCTGCTCGGAAACCGTCCGCCCCGGAATCACCCAGCCGTTCTCGTGCAACAGTTCGGTGAGCGCGGTGTAATCCTCCCGAACCGCCAGGGCCAGAATACGACCCAACTGCTCCGGGAATCCGTTCGGCAACGGGGCGCATGCGCCGAAATCGATAACGGCCAGTTTGCCTTCCGGGGTGATCATGAAATTGCCCGGATGCGGGTCGGCGTGCAGCAATCCGACAGTTTCCGGGGCGGAGAAATGGAACCGCCCCATCAGAGCGGCCACTCGGTTCCGCAGTACGCGAGTTCCCTCCGGATCCGCTTCCCCGGCGGCAATGATCGCGGAAAGAGGTGTGCCCTCGAGCCACTCGCTGACGAGCACTTTCGGCGCGCCGGCCACCACCTTGGGGATCACGAACTCCGGATGCCCGTCATATGCCTTGGCGAAGGCCCGTTGATTCCGGGCCTCGTTCCGATAGTCCAGTTCTTCTTCGGTGCGTTCGTTGATCTCGGCGAGCAACGGCTTGACATCGGCGCCGGGGATCACCTTGGCGAACAGACCCGTCATCCGGTTGAGCGTTTTGAGATCGGCGCGCAGCGCCTCATCCGCACCGGGATACTGCACCTTCACCGCGACCGGGCGGCCGTCCGACCACACCGCCCGGTGCACCTGACCGATACTGGCCGACGCGGCCGGTGTGTCGTCGAAGGATCGAAAACGCTCTCGCCACCGGGTGCCGAGCTGGTGGTCGAGGACCTTGTGCACCGTCGCGGCGGGCATGGGCGGTGCGGCGGCCTGCAGTTTGGTGAGTGCCTCGCGATAGTGCTCGCCGAACTCCTCCGGAACGGCCGCCTCCATAACACTGAGCGCCTGACCGAACTTCATCGCGCCGCCCTTGAGTTCACCGAGCACGGTGAACAGCTGCTCGGCGGCCTTCTGATTCAGGTCGGCATTGACCTCGTCACGATCCTTGCCCGCAAGCCTCTTACCGAATCCGACAGCTGCCCGGCCGGCGATTCCGAGAGGAATCTTGGCCAACTTCGCATTACGGGAGGCGGGACGGCGCACGATCTCAGACACTCCCCCATCATGGCGGAGACCCCCGGGAACCGCCATGAAAACCCCCGTGATAATCAGAACCGGCGGATCAGTTGTGATATCCGTCACGACCATTGTCGGGGTCCGGAGAAAGGCATCCGCAGTCGGCGTGGGGAGCCCAGCGGCGATGGGCAAGACAATAGGAATCCAAATCCAGTTCCAACGTGCCGCTCAAGGTGGCGGGCTCCCGACGGGGCGAACACGCCAGAATGATCTCCAACTCGCCGAGGGCCAGCGCGGCCGTGGCGGCGATACCCGCGGGACCGGCGTAACCCACCCGCCCCAACAGCTGCGCGGCCAGCATGGGCCATTCGTCGTCCAGATCGCGCCGCACCAGATCCGCACAACGCAAACAGGCGGTGCGGCCCGGTAGCACCAACGGTCCGACCACCCCCTTACCATCGCGCAGCCGTACCGGCAGATGCGCGATACGACCCCGGGTCAGCCGGTGTACCAGCAGAGGATCGGGTATCAGCGCATCGGCCAGTATCACCAGATCCGAGGTCCAAGAGGAAACTCGGCAATCACCACCACGGGAACGTTCCGGACGGACACCGAGACCGCGCAGCCCGGCGGCGATCGCATCGGACAGCGGGCCGAGACCGTGCACCCGAACCGAACGAATCCGACCCGCCGGTTGCTCCGGATGCAGGAGCAGCCCCTCGGCGTCGATCGCATCGATCAGAGCAAGAGCCTGATCCGGGGTGAGACCTTGCTCCCCCGCCCGCCACACGATCTGCGCGCGAGTGTTCAGACCGTCCAACAGCCGGAGAAAGGCAACCACCTGGTCGGGGCGCAGACCGGGGGCTTCGAGAAGGAGCGCGGTCTCGGGATCCCATCCCAACTGCACCGCACCGGAAGGGCGCGTGAGGATCATCAGCCGGGGATGCAGCATCGGACCGCGGGAACAGGTTGTCGTCATGACAGCAGTATGAGCCTGCGTCATGGCGTCGAAATCGGCCCAAACCACTGTTACCCAGCGATTTCACCCGTTATCCACAAGGCCTGAACCCGGCACTCGACAACCGTGCACGGCTGTCCGTCGGACCACTACCGGTTGTCGGTCTCCGTTCCGCCGGGGCGCTCGTCGTCCTCGTCACGTGACCGTCGCTCCGCAGGATCGGTTTCCTCCGCGGCGGTATCCGACCGATTCGCCTCGTCCCGCTCCTTGGCCTCGGTGGCGGCCAACTGGGCGAGCGGATCGTCGAATGTGGCGCTACCACCGCCGATCACACCATCGAGGAAACCGGCCGGGGAATCCAGATCGGTGGAATTCGGCAATAGATCGGGATGGGCCCAGATACCGTCTCGGACGGTCATACCGGCCTCATCGGTCAGCCGCTGCCACAGAGCGGCGGCCTCACGCAGCTTCCGAGGACGCAATTCCAAACCGACCAGGGTGGCGAAGGTCTGCTCCGCTGGTCCGCCGGTCGCGCGCCGACGACGCAGCGTCTCGGCCAGCGCGCCGGCGCCGGGCAGCCGGTCGCCCACCGCCGCGGCGACCACCACCTGCACCCAACCCTCGACCAGGGCGAGCAGCGTCTCCAGCCGTTCCAGGACCTGCTTCTGCTCCGGGGTGGTCTGAGGTTCGAAGGTGCCCTGCGACAGGATCTCCTCGAGTTTGCTCGGATCCGTCAGCGCCATCGGGTCGATGTTCTGAGCGGCCTCCTCGAGCGCGGAGAAGTCCATCTTGATACCGCGGGCGTAATCCTCCACCGCGCCGAGCACCTGCTGCCGCAGCCACGGCACATGCGCGAACAACCGCTGATGCGCCATCTCACGAGCAGCGAGGAACACCAGAATCTCGCTCTCCGGCTGCTCCAATCCCTCACTGAACTTCGAAATAGCGGTGGGCAACAAGGCCGCGGTGCCCACCGGGCCCAACGGCAACCCGATATCGGTACCGGTCAGGACCTCTTTCGCCAACTGCCCGAGCGCCTGACCGAGTTGGGAACCGAAGGCCAACCCGCCCATCTGCCCGAGCATCCCCATCATGGGGGCGGCGAACTCGCGCGCCTCCTCCGGCATGGTCACGGTCCACATACCCGAAACCTGCTGGGCAACCGGGTCACAGAGCCGCTGCCAGGTGGGCAGGGTCTCCTCGATCCAGTCGTAGGCCGTCCAGGCCACCGTTTTCGTCGCACCCGCCGGGAACGTGGTTGCCTCGTCCAACCACAGTTCGGCCAAACGGGCGGCATCGGCGACGGCGCGGGCGGCGCCGGCCGATACCGGCGGGATGGTCGAACCGAGCTGCTGACGCGCCAATCGCTTGGCGACGTCGTAGTTGACCGGCCCGGACTTGGCCCCGGGAGCGGTCATCCCCGCACCCATACCGCTGAGCATCTGCCCGAGCGAGGTCAACATCTGCCCCAGCGCCGCCGGGTCGAAGCCCGCAGCACCGAAACCGAACGGGTCGTTACCGCGACCGGAATCGTTGTCGTCCTGGTTGCCGAAACCGAACGGAATATCACTCATGCTCTGTCCTTTCGCGGCATGACCGGACGCCCTCCGTGGTCACGCTCTGCTGCCGCCTCCGGGCGTTGACGTTCATGCCGGGTCCTTTCGCGGCATACCAGGACGCCCTCCGTGGTCGCACCGCACTGTTCTCGTGGGGCGGGGGCCGGTCGTCCCCGGGAGACCGGTCCGCGCCGAGACCGTCGCCCTGCCGGGGAGAGCGTGCGCGCTGTCGGAAACAGCCGCCGCTTCGTGAAGCTGCATAAAGCCCATAGTAGGCGCGCCCCGGATGCCGGAGCCGTGCGCCGTTGGCCGCTTCGCGCTGAGTGAACAGCGGAGACCGGTGACTGTGCGCCGGCACACATCACGCGGCGGCCCAGGACTCCACAATGGTGCGGGCAATGGATATCGAGCCCGGCAGCAACAGCTCCGGCGCGGAATCCGAACGCGCCGACCAGTCGCCCGCGGCCAATGCCGTGCGCACCTGCTCCCGAGTGAACCAGTGCGCTTCCGCGATCTCACCGTCGGAGAATTCGAGCGTCTGCTCCGGATCGGCGACGGCACAGAAACCGAGCATGAGCGAACGCGGGAACGGCCACGGCTGACTGCCCAGATACCGGATATCGCGCACGTCGAGCCCGACTTCCTCCCGTATCTCACGCGCCACACACCGCTCCAACGACTCGCCCGCCTCCACGAACCCCGCCAGCAGTGAGAACAGCGGGGCCGGCCAGGTGTGTTGGCGGGCCAGCAGCACCCGGTCTGCGCCGTCGTGGACCAGGCAGATCACCGCGGGGTCGATTCGAGGGAACTCCTCGTCCCCGTTTTCGGTGGTCCGCGACCACCCGCCCTTCACCGCCACCGTGGGCGTGCCGTCGGCGGCGTGGTAGGCGGCCTTGTCGTGCCAGTTCAGCAGGGCCAGCGCCGAGGTCAGGGCGTGGGCGGTGAAATCATCGATGACATCGGCCAACGCCCGCAGATCACGCAGGGTGCCGGTGAGCTCGTTGTCCCGGACCGCCCACAGGTGTGTGCCGTCGGCAATGCCGAGGAAAACCGCGTCCGGGCTGGGCTCGCCGGACAGCTCGAGCGCCGGCCCCCACACCAACGCCCCCTCCTCGAACCGCACCTGACCACGACGGTTGACCCGTAACAACCGAGCCGAGGACCAGCCCTCCTTCAACGCCTGTGGATCGGCGCGCACCGTTTCGGCACGATCGATCACCGGACGGGACAACAAAGGGATATGGAGCAGCTCGAAAACCGACACGCAATCGAGACTAGAACAGTCCCGAACTCAGGGCCGGTTCAGCGGGCGCGACGGATGTAGAGCAGCTTGTCACCCGCTTCCAGGGCATCGACCTCCGGCTCCCCGACCCGGATCAGTTCCCCGGCCCGCACGACTCCGAGCACGATATCGCTGAGATGCCGCGGTGAACCGCCCACCTCGCTCGGCTCCACCTCGCGTTCGGCCACGGCGAACCCGTGTTCCGGGGTGAGCAGATCCTCCATCATCTCCACCACGCTGGGTGTGGTGGTGGCCAGACCGAGCAGCCGTCCGGTGGTCTCCGACGACACCACCACCGAGTCGGCGCCGGACTGGCGCAGCAGATGGATATTTTCCGCCTCCCGGATCGAGGCGACGATCTTGGCGCGTTTGGTGAGTTCCCGCGCGGACAAGGTGACCAGGACAGCGGTGTCGTCGCGATTGGTGGCCACCACGACCGCGGCGGCGTTCTGCACACCTGCCAGGCGCAACACATCGGACTGGGTGGCCGATCCGTGCACGGTGACCAGACCCGCGGCGGCCGCCGCCGACAGCGCGTGCTCATCGGTGTCCACCACCACGATATCGGCGGGCTGCGCCCCGTCGCCGAGAATGGCATCGATCGCGGTACGACCCTTGGTGCCATAACCGATCACCACGGTGTGATTGCGCACGCTACGCCTCCAACGCTGAATCTTGAACGCCTGCCGGGACCGTTCGGTCAACACGGCCAGGGTGGTGCCGACGAGCACGATGAGGAACAACACCCGCAACGGGGTGATGACGAGGGTGGTCACCAGTCGCGTGCCCGGGGTCACCGGGGCGATATCGCCGTATCCGGTGGTGGACAGCGACACCGTCGCGTAATACATCGCGTCCAGAAACGACAGCTCGCTGTCGGAGTTGCTGTCCACATAGCCGTCCCGCCCGATATAGACGATGATGCCCGCGATGAACAGCAGGGAGATGGCGAACAACACCCGGCGGATGAGAGAGATCCACGGACTGGTCCGCACTTCCGGGATGTGCAGTATCCCCACCAACGCGAAATCCGGCCGCTCGGTCAGCCCGGCGAGGCTGCGCGCTCGACCGCCCAGGTCGGTGAACACCGAACTCACCGACGACCTCCGCCGCCGATACCGACCTCTCGCCCCATACCCGTGGCCACTGTGTCTTTCTCCGGCACAGCTGGGGAGCCTACCTCTTCGACCGGACCCGACACGGGCGGCGGCGGAACGACCCTTCGGGTGTCCAGGGTGAGCGCATGACAGCTGTTGTCCCGTCCACGGATGCCCTCGATATCGGCCGCGGACCGGCGCTGCGACTGGCCGGTCTGCTGATCGTCGCCGGGGTGCTGCATTTCTCGATGCCCAAGTTCTTCGATTCGATCGTGCCGCGGATACTGCCCGGCGCGGCGCGCACCTACACCTATCTGTCCGGTGTGGCCGAAGTGGGAGTCGGTGCGGCACTGGTGGCGCCACGCACCCGGCGACTCGGCGGCCTGCTCGCGGCTCTGCTGTTCATCGCGGTGTTCCCGGCCAATATCCAGCATACCGTGGATACGGTGGGCAACCCGAAGGCATCCCGATCGCTGAAGGTCATCTCGGTGCTGCGGTTGCCGATGCAGCTGCCGTTGATCACGCAGGCACTGGCGGTACGCCACGGCTGAATGCCACCGGCGAACGCTCATTCGTCGTGTTCCGCGGGCGGTATCGACGAGGTCGGGTCGGTCCGGCGGGAACGGGTGGTGGAATCGATCAGGTCCGCGAGTTCCGCGGGGCCCGGTAAACGGTCCGGTAGCACGGTGCGGCCGGTACGCACATAGTGGAACGCGGCATCGATCCGCTCCAACATCTCCTGTTCGCTCGACCCGGTGCGGGCGGCCATCAACCGGGCCCAGGCCAGGCGGTATACCGCCAACTGCATGACGACCGCGGGTTCGTCGGCGGGGCCCGGCTCGGCGCCGGTCTTCCAGTCGACAATGGTCCAGCGGCCGTCGGACCCGGCGAACACCGCGTCCATCCGGCCGCGGATCACGGTGCCCGCGATGGTGGTTTCGAAGGCCACCTCCACCTCGACGGGGCGGCGGGCGGCCCAGGGCGAGGCCAGGAACGCGTCCTGCATCCGAGCCAGTTCGGCGTCGACGGCGGAGCCCGTCCCGATGTCGGCGGCGCCGGGGAGTTCGTCCAGGCCGGGCAGCTGGTCGGACGCGAACCAACGTTGCACCCAGGCGTGGAACGCGGTGCCGCGCCGGGCCAACGGATTCGGTGGGTACGGCAGAGGGCGGCGCAGGCGGGCGGCGAGTTTGCGAGGATCGGCGCGCATCTCGACCAGGGCGGTGGCCGGTAGCTGGGTGGGCAGCTCCACCTCACGTTCCGCCGTCACACCGGCTCGGAACTCGGCGAGCAGGGCATCCACATCGGCGGCCCAGCCGTCGGGGTCGGCCGCCGGATCCGGTTCGGCTGTGGGCTCGGAGTCGGCGGGATGTTCGGCGAGCCGGGCCATGGCCGCGCGCACCAGGGCCGCGCCCTGTTCGATGGGGTCGCGGCGGTTGCCGAGCGGATCGCGGGGCCAGTGCGCGATGGCCGGATTGTCGGTGAATGGGTTGGTGGCCTCGGGAGGCGGCGGATCGACCCACCGGGCCATTTCGACCATACCCTCGGAGGTGTCGGCGGCCCGTTTCAGTTCGAGCAGGAAACCCGAGGGCCCTTTGGGAGTGGCCCCGCTTTCGGCCCAGTGGTGCGCCGAGACCAGCAGCACCCGTTCGGTTCTGGTGAGCGCGACATAGAACAGTCTGCGGTCCTCGTCGATCCGGCGGCGCTCCAGGGCCGCCTTGTGTGCCTTGACGGCCCGCTCCAGTTCCGCGCGATCGTGAACATCGGACAAATCCAGCACCGGCACCCCCTCGGGGGAGTCGAGGGTGGCGCGATCACCGCGCAGGGCGGTCGGGAGTTCGGCGAGGGCACCGAGCCAGGTGCCCGTGCCGCGACCGGACGGGAAAACGTCCCGCACCACGTGCGGGACCGCCACGACCTCCCATTCCAGTCCCTTGGCCGCGTGCACGGTCAGCACCTGCACCCGGTCGGCGGCGACCTCTACCTCACCCGGTTCGAGACCGTTCTCCACCGACTCGGCGGCGGTGAGGAACGACAGCAGACCGCCCAGCGTGGCGCCGCCGTCGCCGGCATACCCGGCCACCACTTCGGCGAACGCATCCAGATGTTCGCGGCCGGCACCACTTCCGGAGACCGCGCGCCGCGCCTGGGTTTCCACACCAACACCGATGGTGCGTTCGACGTCGGCGACGAGTTCGGTGAGGGGCTGTCCGCTGCGTTCCCGCAATGCCGCCAATTCCCGTCCCAGGGCGACGATCCGTCGATAACCGGCCTCCGAATACCGTTGCGGTGGACCGGGATCGGCGATGGCATCGGCCAGTCCCGCCTGTTCGGTCGGTTCCGGGGCCACCTCGCGCAGGGCGGCGGCGAGAGTCGCGCCGTCGGTGATGTCGCCGATGGTTGCGGTTCCCCGTCCGATCGACAGTTCCCGCGCCCGCCGGGCGAGCGCGGCCAGATCCGCGATACCGATCCGCCATCGGGCGCCGGTGAGCACCCGCACGGCGGCGCTGCCCGCATGCGGTTCGCCGATCAGCCGCAGGGTGGCGACGATATCGGCGACCTCGGGGGTGGCCAACAGACCGCCCAGGCCCACGATCTCCACCGGCAGCCCTTCGGCGCGTAGGGCTTCGGCGAGGGCCGGTGCGTCGGCATTGCGGCGAACCAATACCGCCGAGGTGGGCGGGGCCTGACCTGCCTCGCGGCGCGCGGCCCATTCGGCGGCGATGCGTTCGGCGATCCACCGGCGTTCGTCGGCGACCGTCTCGGTGAGCGCCAACGCCACCGTGCCCGATTGCGCATCGGGTTTGGCGCGCAACGGATCCACCGTGACACCGCCGACGCCCCGGGCGGTCTCCCGCAGCGGTTCGACGATCATATTCGCCAGCGCCAGGGCTTCCGGCGGATTACGCCAGCTGGTGAGCAAAGGCAGGATCCGCGCGGGAACCCCCGGGGCGCGCGGGAAATCGGTGGCGAATCGAGGCAGGTTCGCCGCCGACGCACCGCGCCAACCGTAGATCGACTGCATCGGGTCGCCGACGGCGGTCACCGCCGGCCGAGGCGCGGATCCGCGCCGGGCCGAGGCGCCACCGAACAGCGCGGCGAGCAGGATGCGCTGCGCGTGACCGGTGTCCTGGTACTCGTCGAGCAGGACCAGCCGGAAACGCGCGCATTCGGCGGCGCCCACCTCCGGGTGTTCGGCGGCCAGGCGCGCCGCCAGCGACATCTGGGAACCGAAATCCAGGGCGCCGCGGCGGCGCAGCGTCTCCGACAGCCGCTGCACCAAGGGCAGTAACGCCACCCGTTCCCGCTGTACCCGGAGCAGATCCAGTAGCTGTCGGCTCGGTCCGCCGCGCTGCCGCGGCCCCGGCGGCAGGGTGTAGATCAGTTTCTCCAGTTCGGTGTGCGCGTCCGCGAGTTGTTCCGGCTCCACCAAGTGCTCGGCGAGCTGACCCGACAGCGCGAGCACCGCCTCGGTGACCGACACCGGGGTGCGCTCGGTATCCAGGTCGCCGTCCCAACCGCACACCACCTGATGGGCCAGCTGCCACAGTTGGGTTTCGGTGAGCAGGGTCGCCGACGGCTCCACCGGCAGCAGCAGACCGTGCTCGGTCAGCAATCGACCCGCATACGAGTGGTAGGTGCTGATCTCCGGTTCCGCGCCCGTCAGCAGGGCGCGCAGTTCCCCGGACGGGTCCAGTTCGCGCAGCAGCGCCGACCCCGCCAGGCGGGCCAGTCGGGTGCGGATCCGAGCGGTCAGCTGCTGAGCGGCCTTACGGGTGAAGGTCAGACCGAGAACCTCGTCCGGCGCCACCAGACGGTTGGCCACCATCCACACCACCCGGGCCGCCATGGTCTCGGTTTTGCCCGCACCCGCCCCGGCCACCACCAGGGTCGGTTCGGGTGGTGCGGCGATGACCGCGGCCTGCTCCGCGGTCGGCGGGGGCAACCCGAGCGCCTCGGCCAGTCGTTGTGGCGTCACCCGAGCGCTCACTCGTCGGTCACCTGACGTCCCGCGTCCTGAAGGGGACAACCGGCCCGGACGGCGCAATGCCGGCAACCGTCGTTGCGCATGGCCAGGAAGCTGGGTCCTTTCGTCGCGGCGGCGGCATCGTGGATGGCGGTGCGCCACGCGTTCAGGGCCTCGGCGTCCAACGGCGGCTGTTCCCGCTCGGTGGCGGCGCCGTGGGCGGTCGGTTTGGCGACATACACCAGACGCGCCCCACCGGGGAGGCGGTCCGCGTCGGTTTCTCCCGGATCGGCGGCGCGGTTGGGATCGGTGCGCTCGTCGACCCGATCACCGACCGTCTCGTCGAGCGCACCGTATGCGGCCGCGACCTGGTAGGTCGCCAGTTGGGCGTGTTCGGCGGCGGCGTCCTTGCCGATGACCGTCCGGCCCGTTTTCACATCCACGATGACGAATCGGCCGAAGGCATCGCGCTCCAGGCGGTCGATCCGGCCGCGGATACGTACATCCGGTTCCGAATCGTCCCGACCGGGCAGAACGTGATCCACCGAAACCTCCACCCCGGCCTGGGTGAGCTCCCCACGGGTGTTGTTCACCCAGGTCGTGAAGGTGTCCAACATGGCCTCGGCGCGGCGTCGTTCCTGCCGTGAATACCATCGGGCCTCGGGTTCGACGGCCCGCCACGCCTGCCCCAGCGCTGCCCGCACCTGCGCCGGCGGGACCTTCCCGGCCAACGCCTGCACCAGGGTGTGCACCAGATTTCCCTTGACCGCATGCGGATTGTGTCCGTCGGAACCGCCATTGCGTTCCAATGCCCAACGCAGTGGGCAGGTCTGGAGCAACTCCACCGTAGAGGGTGACAGTGCGACCGGCGCATCGTCGTCCCAGAGCGGTTCGTGGGAGCTGAGTTCTGCGGTGCCGTACCAGTCGTCGGGATCGGTTCCGGGCACCCCGGCGTGCGCGAGCCGGGCGAGTTGTTCCGCGGCGCGCAGCCGGCGGTCCGGGTCGGTGTCCGGATCGCAGACCACTCCCCGTAGTTCGGCGACCAGCGCGTGCATGGCCAGGGCTCGGCCCGGCTCGGCGACCGGCAGGGCGCCCGGTTCGCCGTCGTCGTCGTGGCCGAGCAGCTCGGCCAGGAACCGGGAGGGCACCAGATCGCGGTCGCCGGCCACCGATTCCACGGCGGTCACCAACAGCGACCGCCGGGCGCGACCGCATGCCACATACAGCAGCCGCCGCTCCTCGGCCAGGATCGGCGCCGCCCGGCTGATCGGTTCGTGGGTGTCGATACCCGCGGCGAGATCCACCAGCTCCTCGGTGCCCAGCAGGGTTCCGCGGGGCCGGGGATCGGGCCAGATTCCCTCCTGCACACCCGCGACGGCGACGACCTCCCATTCTCGGCCGGCCGCGGCGTGCGCGCTGAGCAGGTCCACCGCCTCCTCCCGCCGGGTGGTCGGCATCCGGTCGTTCGGGATCTGCTGCTGAGTCAGATATTCGACGAACCCCTCGATGGTCGCGCCGGGTAGCCGATCCACATAGGCCGCCGCGGCGTCGAACAGGGCCACCACGGCATCGAGGTCACGGTCGGCCTGTTGACCGGCCGTCCCGCCGCGTTCGGACTGGGCGACCCAGCGTCGTTCCAGTCGTGAACCGGTCCACAGCGCCCACAGCACATCCTCGAGGCCGCCGCCGCGCCGCCGCACCCGGCGGGCGCTTTCCAAGGCATCGCAAACCCGGCGCAGCGGGGCGATCTCGACCTCGGTCAGACCGGCCGGAATACGCCGGTCACCGATGCCGAGGATCAGGTCCCGCAGGATTTCGGCGGAGGGCCGCTCCAGTAATTCGACGGGGTCCACGGTGGCGTCGGCGGGACCGCCACCGGAATACCACGCGACGTCGGGTTCGGGCCCGGCCGTATCCGGTTCATCATCGAACGATGCCGGGACATCGTCGGGCAGCGGCGATGTGGCCGGTTCCGCGAGGTCGTCGTCGAGGTGGTCCGGGAGGAGACCGTCCCATTTCCGGTCGTCGGGGAACGGTTCCTCGTCGAGTCCATACCAATCGGCGTCCTCGGCCAGCCGCGCGGCATCCGCGAAGGGGTCGCCGGCCACGGTCTCGTCCGGGGAGGGCCAGGTGTCGTCGAGGGGCGGCGCATCGAACGGGTCCGGTAGGGGTGGCTCGTCGATCGGTTCCGGCGGCGGTTCGGGCCATTCCGCACCGTCGAGAGATACGGGATTCGCTCGCCGGGCTTCGGAGTCGGGAGCCGAGCGAGCCAATTCCAGCGCGGTTCGGCGAATACCGCGCCGCAGCCGGCGCAGGCCGATCTGGTCGGCGGAGCCGAGGGGACCCGACAACAGGTCCAAAGCGTCGTCGGCGTCGAACAGTTCCGCCGTGGAACCGGGTCCGCGCGGTGTGGATTCGCCCGCAAGAATCGCCCGCAGGGCCAGCAGCATCCAGGCCGCGCCGCGTCGGCGGGCCAAAGGAGTGTCCGGCGCGGGTTGCCGGATCGGCACCCCGGCCGCCGACAGCGCCCGCCGCAACGGCGGCAGCAGCAATGGCACCGAGCGCACGATGACCGCCATACGCGACCAGGGCACGCCCTCGGTGAGATGCGCGCGCCGCAGATGGTCGGCGATCAGGGCGGCCTCCTTGGCAGGGCTGCCCAGCACCCGCACCCGCACCTGCGCACCATCGTCACCGGAAGCGGTGTCGGTATCCTCGTTCGGACGGTGCGGCGCGACCCCGGGCAGACGCGCGGCGATCCGGGCGGCCGCGGTCCGCACCGCCGCGCCGCTGCGATGGTTGTGTCGCAGAACGATCCGCTGTTCGGCAGGGGCATCGAGTTCCGCCAGGAATCGGGAATCGGCACCGCGGAAGGCGAAAATTCCCTGGTCGGGGTCACCGGCGATCACCGTGGTGGCGGCCCCGGAAGCGAGTACTCGGACGAGGAGGGCGGCCTGCGGGTCCAGGTGCTGCGCGTCGTCGACCAACAGGCAGCGCACCCGGGACCGCTCGGCGGCCAGCAGTTCGGGATCACCGGCCAGGGCGTCCAGCGCCGCGCCGACCAGTTCGGCCGCGTTCAACGCGGGCGCCGAAGCCTCCGGCGCCTCCACCCCGACCGACCACCGCAACAGCATGGCCTGTTCGTAGCGGGTGGCAAAACGGCCGGCGGCGACCCATTCGGGCCGATCGTGTTCGCGGCCGAGCCGGATCAGATCCTCCGGGCCGATACCGCGTTCGGTGGCCCGCAACATGAGGTCGCGCAGCTGATCGGCGAAACCGCTCAGACCGAGCGCAGGCTGTAGCCGCGTCGGCCACAGATCGGATGCGCCGGCGGCGATATCGGTGAGATCGCCGCGCAGCATCTCACGCAGTACCGCGTCCTGCTCGGCGCCGGTGAGCAGGCGCGGCGGTGGATTGCCGTGGGTGGCGGCGTGCCGACGCAGCACCGAGAAAGCATAGGAGTGCACGGTGCGGACCATCGGGTCGCGGGTGGCGCCGGGGATGTCGAGGCCGTTTCCCGCTCCGGGCTCGGCGTCCGCGGCCCGCCGGGCGGCATGGCCGAGCAGTTGTTCGGTGATCGCGTCCCGTACCGCGAGGGCCGCGGGCTTGGCGTGGGTGAGCAACAGAACCGATTCCGGATCGGCACCGGCGACCAGGCGGGTGACCGCCAGATCCACCAGCAGCGAGGTCTTACCGGTCCCCGGACCGCCGAGCACCTGCCAGGGTCGTGGCTTCCGAACCGAATCCGCGGAATCGGTGGGTGTGACGGCGAACAGCGCGCGGACCTCGGGACCCCAGACGCGGGGCCGAGGAGCCACCGCGTTCCGGCGAACGAGTCGCACCGGATTGTCCGAACGCACCACGAGGGCTATTCCAACAGACGGGGCCGACACCACCGCAAGGGGCAGGTCCGAGGGTCGGCACGTCGGGGTTTCCGGACGATCGATCTGCCACCGCGGACGTTTGGCGGACCGGTCACAATGAGCGGGTGTCCGCACTACATGTTCACCGTTTCGGCCCGGCGACCGGCCCCACGATCGTGGCGCTGCACGGCCTCACCGGGCACGGAAAACGCTGGCAGATCCTCGCCGAACAGCTGCCCGACCACCGCATCATCGCCCCCGACCTGCGGGGCCACGGCCGCTCCACCGCCCTGCCGCCCTGGGATTTCGAAACCCTGGTCGCGGATGTGGTGACCGTGGTGGCGGACGAGACCGACCGTCCGGTGACACTGGTGGGACATTCCTTCGGTGGCGCCTGCGCACTACATCTGGTCCATCGGCATCCGCACCTGGTTCGTGCCCTGGTCCTGCTCGATCCGGCGATCGCGGTGGACCCGAGGCTGGTGCACGATATTGCGGTGTCCGGTATCGAGCGGCGCGGCTACGACAGTGTCGAAGCGGCGCGCCGGGACAAACTGGAAACCGCATGGCGCGATGTGGACCCCCGACTGTTGCAGGCCGAACTCGACGAACATCTGATCTCCACGGCGGACGGCCGCTTCGACTGGCGGACGGACCCGGCTGCCGTTACCTCCTACTGGGGGCAACTGGCTCGCGACGCCGTCCTGCCACCGGCCGAGCTGCCGACGGTGTTGGTGCGGGCCGCGCGAACGAACCCTCCGTTCGTCACCCCCGAGTTCCGCGCCGCGCTTGCCGCGCGGCTGGGGGAACGGCTCACCGTACACGAATGGGACTGCGATCATATGGTCGCCCAGGCGCGTCCGGCCGAGACCGCGGCCCTGGTGCGCGCGGTGGTGAGCGACCTCCCCCGATGACAATGACGACCACCACCGACGAGCAGATCGAACGGGTCCGCGCCCTCGTCGCGGCGATCCCGCCCGGCCGGGTGGCCACCTACGGCGATATCGCCGCCGTGGTCGGACTGTCCACGCCGCGCACGGTGGGCTGGATCATGCGCACCGATGCGGGTGACCTGCCGTGGCATCGGGTGATCGGCGCCGGTGGTAAACCCGCCGACCATATCGCCGACCGGCAGCTGCGACTGCTCGCCGACGAAGGTGTCCCGATCCGGGACGGGCGAGTCGATATGCGGGCGGCGCGCCATACGTTTTCCGATGATTTCGTCGGCCGAATATCCAACTCCCACGAACTAGCATGACGGGTATGCCGAAGCCAGCGTTGGACTCCCTCCGGTGACCGCTGACGCCATCGTGCTCGCCGGCGGGCGCGCCAGTCGGATGGGCGGGGTCGACAAACCGGCCCTGGTCATCGGCGGACGTTCCATGCTGGAGGCTGCTCTGTCGGCTACGGCCGGCTGCCGGCGGACCGTGGTGGTCGGACCGCACCGGCCGGAACTTCCCCCATCGATCCTGCAGGTTCGCGAGGTTCCGCCCGGCTCGGGTCCGGTTGCGGCGATCGGCGCCGGGCTGGGCGCCCTGGGCTCGGACGCGGCGCCGTGGCTCGTAGTGTTGGCCGCTGACCTGCCGTTTCTGCGCGAGTCGGCGGTCGCCGAGCTGATGCGGCAAGGTGTCGAATCCGGCGCCGACGCCGTTTTCGCCGCCGACGAGTCCGGGCGGCCGCAGTACCTCATCGGGGTGTGGCGGCGGACCGCCCTGGGAGAACGGCTGCGCTCGCTGGAGGAGTTGATCAACCAGCCGATGAAGGCGCTGGTGCCCGACCATACGGCGATCGTGCCGCTTCCCGGGGTCGCCGATTGCGATACCGAGGACGAGGTGCGCGCGGCTCGGGCGGCCGTCGCGGACGGCAGTGGTACAGGTCGCGGCGGCGCGGTGGTCGCGCGGGTCGGTGGGGAGCCGCTGACACTGGACCGGGCCCGGACCGTCCTCCGGGAGGGCCTGTCCCGGCTCACCGAGTATCGGACCGAGCTGACGGCGGTGCGGGGCGCCGCATTGGCGGCCCCGTTGACGGCGGCGGAGGCCTTGCCGCGGTTCGACGTATCGGCCATGGACGGATATGCGGTCGCCGGCGACGGACCGTGGCGGCTGCGGACCGATATCGGTTTCGCCGGTGGACAACGGCCGGTGGGCCTGCTGCCCGGTGAAGCGGTGCGCATCGCGACCGGGGCGCATGTCCCCGATGGCACCACCCGGGTGGTGCGCGACGAGTTCGCCGAGGTCGCCGATGGGCGGCTGTCTCTGCTCCCGGACAGCCCGCAACGTTCGGATATCCGATGCCGCGGTGAAGACCTGGAACCCGGGTCGCCGGTCGCCGCGGCGGGTACCCCCGTCACGACGGCGCTGATCTCCGCGGCCGCCGCGGTGGAGGTGACCGAGGCACCGGTGCGCGGACCGGTGCGGGCGCGCATCGTCATGACCGGCGACGAGATCCGTAGCGTCGGCCCGCTGCAAAGCGGCCAGACCCGGGACTCCATCGGTCCGATCCTCCCCGATCTGTTGGCCGCGCACGGCGTACGGACAGCGGATCGGGTGCATCTGCGCGATACCCCGCGCGGGTTCGACGAGGTGCTGGCCGGCGCCGGGGATTGCGATCTGTTGGTCGTCGTAGGCGCCACCGGCTCCGGTGCGGCCGATCAACTGCGCGCCGCCCTGGCCCGCATCGCGGCCCGGATACTCGTACCTCGGCTGCGACTGCGACCGGGAGGCTCCACCGTGGTGGCCGAATTACCTTCTACGACAACTGTTCTCGGCCTTCCCGGTAACCCGTACGCGGCCGTCTCCGCGCTTTTGGCGCTGACCCCGGCCATTGTGGAGGGCCGCACCGGGGCCATGCGGTCACGCCGACCGCACGGCCCCCTGCACAATGCGGGCGAGATCGCCGGGCCGATACCCCGGATCGTTCCGGCGCGCTATGCGGAAGACGCGGGACCCACGGGCGGGTGGATCGGCGACCCGGCCGTGCGCACCGCCCATCTCGGCGGCCTACTCGATCGCGACGGTCTGGTCGTCGTACCGAGCGAGGCCACCGACGGCGCGCTCGTGGAATTCATTCCGTTGCCCCGCTGAGCGCGTTCCCGACCACAGGGCTCGGTTCACTAGCACCCGTACCGGTCTCGCCCACTGTGTTCGGCCGGTTCGGTCGGGAAGCTCGTGTTACCCGACCGGACGCGACATCTCCTGCTGTTCCGGGGCGGATGATTCCCAGGGTTACCGGACGTCCTTGTCTTCTGTTTCCGAGTCTTCTGTTTGCAAGTCTTCTGTTTGCAAGTCTTCTGTTTCCGAGCCGGCATCCCACTCCGAATGATCGGCGCAGGCGATCCACCACAGGGCCTGGAGACGTTCCGTCACGATCATGAGATCGACCCCGTCGACGATTTCTCCATACTTCTCGTAGATATCCCCTACACAATGGTGGAGAAAGAAGTAGTAGTGCAGTTCCGCCAATATCTCATCGCGGGATCGCATTCCGATTCTCCGGATGAAGGGTTGCAGTGGTTCCCCCAGCGTGGGCAGGATGTCGATGATCTGTGAACCGTCCATCCGCTCATCGGGAGCGATGAGATCCGAAACCTCACCCGCGGCCCACAACAGGACATACAACGACTCGGCCCGCCAGGACAGCAGATTCGATTGCAGCGCGCGTTGTTTCCACCGCATCTCCGCGTCGGGAAGTTCGGTTATCGCGAATGCCTGTTTTTCCCGATCGGTCAACTCGTTCAGGAAATTCTCCGAGCGCAACCATTCCGAGATTTCCCGCGGATCCTCGTAGAAGATCACCCCGAGCAATCCGTGTAGAGCGAGCGCCCGCCTGGCCAACTCGTCGGGATCACGGAATCGAACAGGAAAAATTTCCTCGATTTCGGGCAGGGATTCCACCTCCAACCCGTGCTGTTCCAATCGAGCCAGTGTCGAGGCAACCATCGCCAACCTTCCATTGAACCGGACAGAGCATTTCGTGAAACTGCGACGTCGAATCCAATGCCGGAAGGCAGGTCGACGGGGTGGATCCACGCAGACCTTGGAAACCCTTTCTTGCACAAGTGGATTCACTGTCCTCTACGCATTGGTTCGAACGGGACAGTGTGTCGCGCCCGGCGCCCGGACGCAAGTGGAACTTCCCGCCGCGGGCCTTCACTTGACGACCGGCGGGATACGCGGTCTCGACGGAGGGGCTCGCCGAGACCGAAAGGATCACCCGGACCCGGCGCGGACCGCGTGTCAGGACCAGCGTTGCGGGGTGACGGGCACCTCCCAGGCGCGGGCGTAGCGGCTCTTGTCGGGGGCGGTGACCTCCTTGCTGCGATAGACCACATACGGCCGCACCAGGTACCCGATCGGCGCGGAGAACATATGCACCAGCCGGGTGTACGGCCAAATGGCGATGAGCGCCAGCACCGCCAGCCCGTGCGCTTGGAAGGTCCACGGGGTGCCCACCATGAGTTCGGGTTGTGGGTTCAGGGTGAACAGACTTCGGAACCAGGGGGAGACGGTTTCGCGGTAGTCGTAGGTGCCCCACAGCAGGTTGCTGCCCATGGTGTTGAGCAGACCGGTGACCAGCGCGGCGACCAGCAGCACGTACATGAACCGGTCGTTGCGGGTGGTGGCCCTGCGCACCGAGGGGACGGTGATACGCCGGTAGAGCAGGATGCCGATACCGACGATCACCGCCAGACCGGCGATGCTCCCCGCGGAGACCGAGAACAGGTGGTACACGTGCTCGCCGATCCCCACGGCCTCGGTCCACGACCGCGGGATCAGCACACCGATGACGTGTCCGCCGATCACACCGAGCATGCCGAAATGAAACAGTGGGCTGCCCAGACGCAGCAGCCGACTCTCGTAGATCTGCGAGGAGCGGGTGGTCCAGCCGAACTGGTCGGTGCGGTAGCGCCAGATATGACCGAGCACGAAAGAGGTGAAGGCCACGTAGGGCAGGGTCGTCCACAGTGTCGTCGTCATCGGCGGCCTTCCGATCGGGCGGGCATCGTGGGGTCCATGGCGAAGGGTTCGAGGCCGACTCCCTCGTCCGGCGGGCCCTGAGCGGCGAGTTCGGTGATACGACGGCGGTCCGCGGTGGTCAGGGGCGGCAAGGTGGCGAGCACGGCCGCCGGCACCGCCGCATACGGCGAACCGCTGTCGGTCAGTGACAGCCGCAACAGTTCCAGCACCGGCACGTATTCGCCGAGCAGGCGTTCCCCGCCGATCGGGTCGACGGTGGCCGCGAATTCCAGCAGCACCGGCAGGTGATCGGGTAGCTCGCCGGAATCGAGTTCCACCCCCGCCTGCCGATAGGCCTGTTTGAAACGCAAGAGGGCCATACCGCGTTTGCGGGTGTCACCGTAGGCGTAGAAGGTCAGGTGCAGACTGGCGCGACGACGCATATCGAAGGTTTCGACATAGGACGCGGCCAGCTCCAACGGTGGGGCCGCGCGCAGATGATCGACCACACCGGCCAGCGGAAAACGCACCTGTTCGGGCAGGCCGGCAACGACATCCGCCAGTTGGCCCAGCAGCGCGAGGGTTTCGCCACTCGGATAGTCCAGCAGCAGGGCCGCCGTCCGCCACACCAGCCGGCGATCCTGTTCGCTCAGCGCGACCGCGGGCTCAGGGCGGCGGCGCAGCTTCAACAGCGCCATACGGCACCTCTTTCGGAGACGAGGTCCGACGACCGGACGGGCAGTACGGAGCGGGACGGCCCGATCTCGGGGAGCGGACCCGCGGCCCGGGCATCGGACGATTCCATAGCGGAACCGACCGGGGAGATGTGCGTGACAACACCGAACGGCCGAGCGGCGGCCGCTTCCCGGAGGCGCGGCGCCGAGGCGGTCACCGAGGCCGACGCGGTCACCGCCCGACCCCGGAGGTATCCGGCACCGGCACGGTCGCGTCGCCGTTCGCCACGGCCCGGTCGCCGTCATCGGTTCCGGCCCCCGGCCCGGCGGCATTCGAGCCGGCCCCCGATCTGCTGCCGTTCGTCACGGTCCCGGGCTCACCACCGGTCGACCCACCCGTATGCCCGTTCGTCTTTCCGACGCCGTTCGCGGCGGGAACCAGCCCCTCGGTGCTCTTACCATCCCAGTTGAGCAGGTTGATCCGGTTCGATTTCCGTGCCGGCGCAGCATCATTGGTGTCGGTGAGGTGGAATTTCTCCACCATCTGGTCGAACGCGGTCATACCGGGACCGCCGTCGGTATCCAGACTGCAACCGGTGGCGAGGGAGTCCAGTTCGTGCGCACGCGCGACCGCCCCGGTGGGGATCACGTACCGGTGTTCGTATTTGGCGATGGCCAGCAGCCGGTACATGGCCTCGATCTCCTCCGGCGCCAATCGCACCGACCGCGCGATGGACGGGTCCGGTTCCTGGCCGAGGTTCACCGAGCGCATGAACGAGCGCATCCCGGCCAGCCGCCGCAGCGCAGCCCGCACCGGACCCACATCCCCGGCGGTGAACAGTTCCGCCAGATAGTCGAGTGGGATGCGCAGCGCGTCGATGGCGCCGAACAGATTGTGCGCGTCCTCGCCGTCGTGTCCGGTCTCCGACAACACATCCACCACCGGCGACAGCGGCGGCACATACCAGACCATCGGCATGGTGCGGTATTCCGGATGTAGCGGCAGTGCGATCTGGTAGTCGACGATGAGTTTGTAGACCGGGGAATCCTGTGCGGCCTGAATCCATTCCGGTGAGATACCGGCCCGTTCGGCCTCCGCGATCACCCGTGGATCGTGCGGGTTGAGGAAGACGCCGAGCTGCGCCGGATACAGGTTCTTGTCATCGCGCACCGAGGCGGCCTCGAGCACGGCGTCGGCGTCGTAGAGCAGGACACCGATATAGCGCAGCCGACCGACGCAGGTCTCCGAGCACACCGTCGGGATACCGACCTCTACCCGCGGATAGCAAAAGGTGCATTTCTCGGCTTTACCGGTTTTGTGGTTGAAGTAGATCTTCTTGTACGGACAGCCGGTGACGCACTGTCGCCAACCGCGGCATTTGTCCTGGTCGACCAGGACGATTCCATCCTCGGAGCGCTTGTAGATGGCACCCGACGGACAGGAGGCCGCACACGACGGGTTCAGGCAGTGTTCGCAGATCCGCGGCAGGTAGAACATGAAGGTCTGCTCGAACTCCAGTTTCACCTGTTCGGACAACCGCGCCAGCAATGGGTCCTTACCCACCTGATCCGGGCCCGAACCCAGATCGTCGTCCCAGTTGGCGCCCCAGGTCACCCGGGTGTCCTCGCCGGTGATGAGTGATTTCGGCCGCGCCACCGGGGTGGTGTCGGTGAGGGGGGAGGACAACAGATTGTCGTAGTCGTAGCTCCACGGCTCGTAGTAGTCGTCGATCGTGGGCAGATCGGGATTGGCGAAGATGTTCGACAACCGCTTCAGCCGTGACCCGGTGCGCAGGGTGAGCCTGCCGCGCCGGTCGAGCCGCCAACCTCCCTTCCACTTCTCCTGATCCTGGTATCCGCGCGGATAGCCCTGCCCGGGTCGGGTTTCCACATTGTTGAACCAGATGTACTCGGTGCCACCGCGATTGGTCCACGCCTGCTTGCAGGTGACCGAGCAGGTATGACAGCCAATGCACTTGTCCAGGTTCATGACCATGGCCAGCTGTGCCATCACACGCATCTCAGTACTCCACTTCCTGGCTGCGGCGGCGAATGGTGGTGACCTCGTCGCGCTGGTTTCCGGTGGGGCCGTGATAGTTCAGGGCGAACGACTGCTGGGCGTAACCACCGATGAGATGCGATGGTTTGATCATGATCCGGGTGAGCGCATTGTGGATACCGCCGCGCTTCCCCCGCCCCTTGAACGCCGCTTTCTCGGCACCTGACGGGCCCTCGATCCGCGGTACGTCCACAGCGCGGTCCTGCGCGTGATACATGAATACCGTGCCCTCCGGCATCCGGTGGCTGACGATGGCCCGGGCGACCACCACACCGTTGCGGTTGACCGCCTCGATCCAGTCGTTGTCGGTCACCCCGATCTTCGCCGCGTCCTTCTCCGACATCCAGATGGTCTGTCCGCCGCGCGACAACGTCAGCATGTGCAGGTTGTCCTGATAGGCGGAGTGAATGGACCATTTGGAATGCGGGGTCAGATACCGCACCGTGACGCCGCGTTCGGTGACCTCACCGACACCCGGTTCGCTGAACAACGCCGACATATCCAGCGGCGGCCGGAAGATGGGCAGCTGTTCCCCGAGTTCGATCATCCAATCGTGATCGAGGTAGAAGTGTTGGCGACCGGTGAGCGTATGCCAGGGCTTGAGCCGCTCGGTGTTGATGGTGAAGGGCGAGTACCGGCGTCCGCCGGATTCCGAACCCGACCATTCCGGTGAGGTGATGACCGGCACCGGCCTGGCCTGGGTATCGGCGAAGGTGATCCGCTTGCCCTCGTGTTCGGCGGCCATATCGGCCAGTCGGGTGCCGGTGCGTTCCTCCAGCGCATGGAATCCCGCCACGGCCAGTCGACCGTTGGTGGTGCCCGACAACGCCAGAATCGCCTCGGCGGCGTGAATATCCTTGGCCAGCGAGGGACGTCCCTGTCCGACACCGGAGACCACGGTGCCGTTCACCCCGGCCAGGTACTCCACTTCCGCGTCCGGATGGGTGGTGACACCTTTGGTGGTGAGACCAAGGGAATCGACGAGCGGTCCGAGCGCGGCCATCTTCTCGGCCACTTTCGCGTAGTCGCGTTCGACGACCACGAGCTTGGGCATGGTCTTACCGGGAATCGGTTCGCATTCCCCGGCCTTCCAGTCCCGAACCCGCCCACCGGCCTGCGCCATGGCGTCGGGCGAATCGTGTTGCAGCGGCACCGCGACGATGTCCTTACGGCGGCCGAGATGTTTCTCGGCCATCCAGGAGAACCCGCGGGCGATCCGATGGAATGCCTCGAAATCGGTTTTTGCCTCCCACGGCGGCGAAATGGCCGGGGTGAAGGCGTGTACGAACGGGTGCATATCCGTCGAGGACAGATCATGCTTCTCGTACCAGGTGGCGGCGGGCAACACGATATCGGAGAACAGCGTGGTGCTGGTCATCCGGAAATCCAGCGACAGCAGCAGATCGAGTTTGCCGGTAGCGGCCTCGTCCCGCCAGACCAGCTCCCGTGGACGCACACCGGGCGACTCCTCGGTCTGCAGGTTGGAATCGGCGCCGAGCAGATGTTTGTGGAAATACTCGTTGCCCTTACCGGAGGAGCCGAGCAGGTTGGCGCGCCATACGGTCAAACAGCGCGGGAAGTTCTCCGGGGCATCGGGGTCTTCGCAGGCGAAGCGCAGCTCACCGGATTTCAGTCCGTCGACGATATGGTCCTGCGGGGTCTTACCCGCCTGCTCCGCTTCGTCCACCAGATCCAGGGGATTGCGGTCGAAAGTGGGATAGCTCGGCATCCAGCCCAATCGGCTCGCGAGGGCGATATTGTCCGCGGCGGTGCGGCCGGCGAACCGGCCCGCGCCCAACGGGGAGGCGAAGACATCGGCGCGGAACGGATCGTAGCGCCACTGGTCGTTGCTGAGGTACCAGAACACGGTGCCCTGCATCTGTCGGGGCGGACGCTGCCAGTCCAGGCCGAACGCCAGGGTGGACCAGCCGGTCACCGGGCGGCATTTCTCCTGGCCGACGTAGTGGGCCCAGCCACCACCGTTGACGCCCTGGCAACCGGTGAGCAGGGTCAGGGTGAAGAAGGCGCGATAGATCTGGTCGGAGTGGAACCAGTGGTTGGTGCCGGCTCCCATCAGGATCATCGATCGACCGCCGGAACGGTCGGCGTTGTCGGCGAACTCGCGGGCGATCCGCTCGGCCTGCGCGGCCGCGACCCCGGTGATGCGCTCTTGCCAGGCCGGGGTGTAGGGCTCGGTCGCGTCGTCGTAACCGGTGGGCCAGGCGCCGGGCAGGCCGGGACGGCTCACCCCGTACTGGGCCAGCAGCAGGTCGAAAACCGTGGTGACCCGTTTACCCGCCACAACGGTGGTCGGCACCCCGCGAGTGACGACCCCTGGGGTGTCGGTGTCGTATCGAGGGAACCGCACCTCCGCGACGGAGTCCGATCCCGCGTTATCGCTCGCATCGGTGCGGTGGTACAGGGTCAGCAGGGGCTGCACGTCTCCCAGATCCAGGTTCCAGCGTCCCTTGCCGGCCTCCCCGAATCGGTCGCCCAGAGTGCCGTTGGGGACCACCGGGTTACCGTCGGCATCGAGGAGAACGGTGCGGAACTCGGCGGCCTCGGTATCGAAGCCGTCCAGTCCGGCCCGGGCCAGGTCGGCGGCGGTGAGGAATTTGCCGGGCACAGCGACACCGTCGTGGTCGTCCAGGGTGATCAGGAACGGTAGATCGGTGTAGCGGCGCACATAGTCCAGGAACCTCGGGGTGATCTTCTCGACGAAGAACTCGCGCAACACCACATGCCCCATCGCCATGGCCAGGGCGGCATCGGTGCCGGGGCGGGCGGGCATCCACTCGTCGGCGAATTTGGTGTTGTCGGCGTAGTCCGGCGACACCACCACGACTTTCTGACCGCGGTACCGGGCCTCGGTCATGTAGTGAGCGTCGGGGGTGCGGGTCACCGGAACGTTGGAACCCCACATGATCAGGTAGCCGGCGTCGAACCAATCGGCCGATTCCGGAACATCGGTCTGATCGCCGAACACCTGCGGCGAGGCCACCGGCAGATCGGCGTACCAGTCGTAGAACGACAGCATGGATCCGCCCAGCAGTGAGATGAACCGGGCGCCCACCGCATGGCTGACCATCGACATGGCCGGAATCGGCGAGAAACCGGCGACCCGATCGGGGCCGTACTTCTTGATGGTGTGCACATGCGCGGCGGCCGCGATCTCGGCGGCCTCCCACCACTCCACGCGGACGAAACCGCCCTTACCTCGAGCGGCCTTGTAGCGCCGGGATCGCTGCGGGTCCTCCACGAGATCACCCCAGGCCAGCACCGGATCCTTCAATCGTTCCTTGGCCTCGCGATACAGCTCGAGCAGGGTGGAACGCACATACGGGTACCGCACCCGTGCGGGCGAATAGGTGTACCAGGAGAAGGAGGCGCCGCGCGGGCAGCCGCGAGGTTCGTACTCGGGTTTGTCGGATCCGACGGACGGATAGTCGGTCTGCTGCGATTCCCAGGTGATCACGCCGTCGGAGACATAGATCTTCCAGGAGCAGGAACCGGTGCAGTTGACACCGTGCGTGGAGCGCACCACCTTGTCGTGGGCCCAACGGTCCCGATAGAAATCATCGGCGCCCCGTCCGCCCACCTTGTGCAGGGTGCGGTGATCCTCCGACACCTCGCCGCGATGGAAGTATTTCCCCAGCCGCAACAGCGCCTCGGCGGCATCTCCGGACAGCCGGCCCGAATCGAAGGACGTCGAACCCTCAGTGCGTGGAACAACCACGACGCCCCCTTTTTTTTCTAGCTGCGAAATGGGCTGTTGCTCCGACTGTAAGGAGGCCGCGGCCGGGCACCAAAAATTACTCTCACCACGCACTTCGCCCGAAAGTGAGTTGTGAGATGACGGAAATCCGCCGGTCACGGATGGCGACCGTAATACCCCCTTATAGACCGCGATCACCTGGGAAGAAGCACCGGAAACACCCTCTGCGCCACCATTTCGGACAATTCCGGTGAAACTTTGGAAATAATCGCTTCTCCGACGCTTTACATTCGTTTACACATCGTCGGCGGCACCCGCCCACGCGGATCACCCGGCCCGGATCGGTCGCGCCCCCGATCGGCCGATCGCTCTTCCAGCTTCTGGGAAGCATTTCCGCACCGGCATCGGCGAGTCGGTTATTATTCCTCGTCATCTGCCCACCCCGGGCCCATCGAGTTCGAGGTTGTTCGATGTTCAGCGCAGTTCGACGTGTCCGAGTCCACCTGTGCGCATTTGCCGCCGCAGTACTGGCGACCGGCCTCACCGCGGCCCTCGGCCCGGACGCGCACGCGAGCCAGTCCGTCACGGTGCATCCCGGTATGGAGGTCCGGCACACCGAATACCGCGACGAAGAGGCGATCGTCTCCCGCTGCACGATCGGGCTCACAGGTTCGGTGGGCAATGCCCGCTACGGCGTCACCGCCGGCCACTGCTATCGGTCGGGGATCATCACCGACGCGAAGGGCAACTCGGTGGGTTGGTACGAATCCCAACGCCCCGACGATGGAATGAAATTCGGATTCGCCCTACTGCGCCTCTACGACAACGTCGGCGTCTCCGCCTCCATGGGCAAGTTCGGCCTCTCCTCGGTGGACACGAAACCTCGGGTCGGGCAGGAGGTCTGTAAGGTCGGCGCCACCACCGGCTGGGGTTGCGGCAAGATCATCGAGGTCGACGACGACTATCTCTATGTCGACAAGTCGTTGGGCGCCGAAGGTGGGGATTCCGGTGCCGTGGTGTATCGCCAGACCTCGGACGGGCACGCCGCCTTCGTCGGTATTCTCGCCGCCTACGACGGAGACCGGGACCACGCGGCGGTGGTGGAACCGGCCGGGCGTCTCTTCGGTCAGATCCGCCGCTACGGCCCGACCCGCGAAAACCCCTTCGTCTGGTACCGCGTCTGAGCGCGGGCACCCCATGTCACCGCGCGTGGGTCGGAGTCGGTGGGGATTCGAGCTGCCCGCGTCCCGACGGCGCGTTCGGCTCGCACGGCATCCGATATCGGAGCCGTCGTGATCTCACCGCGCCTCGATACGGCCGAGCTCGCGCACGGCGGCCCGGTAGCGATCGGCGATCAGGCGGACGACCGCCGGATGCACGCCGATCGGACCGGCGACCGCCGTGGCGCCGGCGGTGTGCAGACGTTCCTGGAACAACCCGTGCGCCAACAGGTAGGAGGCGATGAACACTCGTTCGCGACCCGCGGCGCGCAGGGTGCCGACCACATCCGGAACCCGTGGTGCACCGGTCGCGACATAGGCGATGTGCACCGGGGTGGCCAGCTGAGCGGTCAGCATGGCGGCGGCGCGCCGAATATCGGCGCGGGCGCGGGGATCCGAGGAACCGGCCGCGGCGAAGACCACCGCGTCGCCGGGCCGCCACCCGACCGCGTGCAACCGCACGGCCATGACGCGGGCCAATGCCTGATCGGGCCCCATGGCGGGGGTCACCGTGACCGACGGGTGACCGCTGTCGGCCACCTCGCGCGGTACATCCTGATAGACGTGATAACCCGAGGCCAAGAACGCCGGCACGACGACGGCGGGACGCGACGAGGTCTCGGCGAGACCGCGCAGCACCTCCCCCGGCGAAGGACCGAGCACATCGACGAATGCGGTACGTACCCCCGGGTGGTGTCCGCCGCCGTCCGCGCCCAGTTCCCACGCGACCGCCTCGGCCAGCGCGGCGATCATCTGTACGCCCTTCCCACTGCGGGTGCCGTGCGCGACCAGGACCAGGCCGGCCTCGGCCTCGGTGTTCACCGGTTCACCACCGCCCGCAGCGCTGCCGAACCCGGCGCGGACACCGCGATATCGGACAGGCGGTCCTCGGCGTTGTTGTCGGCGCATTCGGCCGGATCGAGGGCCAACCGATAGCCACGCTTGACCACCGTCTGAATCACCTTGGGCGCGCCGAGACCGGCCCGCAACCGGGCGATCGCGGTCTCCACCGCATGGGTGTCGTCACCGCCACCGGGCAGGGTGGCCAGCAGGTCCTCTCGCGAGACCACCCGTCCCGGATACCGGGCCAAGGCACGCATCAGCGCCATCGGGGCCGGCGCCAACTGTCGAACGCAACCGTCCACCACCACACATGCCCCGCGCACGCTGATCAGATGCCCGGCGGCGTGGATCCGATTGGCCCGCCGCGGCAGCTCCTCGGCGACATGCCGGGCCAGGGCGCCCAGGCGGGCCCGTCCCGGCATGGTGGTGCGAACGCCGAGCTCCTCCAGCGGTGCGGCGGTGATCGGCCCCACGCAGGCGGGCAGCACCCGGGTGCGTAGCGCGTGCAACAAACCCTCGAGCAGACCGGTTTCCTTGGCGCGCATCAGCATCGACGCCACGGCGGGGGCGCTGGTGAAGGTCACGCAGTCGATACCACCGGTGATAATGGCCTCGATGAGCTGATCCATCGGGCCGCGATCCGACGGTGGAGTCCACCGGTACACCGGCACCGGAACCACATCGGCGCCGGCCGACCGCAATACCTCGCAGAAATCGGGCAGCGGTTCCCATTCGGTGGTGGCGCCGTGCAGTTGGACCGCGATGCGCACCCCCTCCACGCCCTCCTCGAGCAGATGGTCGAGCACCTCCGCCGACGACTCCGAGGCCGGCGACCACTCCTCCCGCAGTTCCGCGGCCCGGATGGCCCCCTTGGCCTTGGGACCACGGGCCAATAGCCGGGTGCTCGACAGAGTCGAACGCAGCCGTTCGGCGAGGCCCCAGCCTTCGGCCGCCTCCATCCAGCCGCGGAAACCGATACCGGTGGTGGCCACCACGATCCGTGGTGGGTCGGCGATCAGCGTCCGCGTCACCCGCTCCAGTTCGGTGTCGTCGGCCAGCGGAATGATCCGGATGGCGGGCGCCGACACCACCGCCGCGCCCCGCCGGGTGAGCAGCGTGGTGAATTCCTCGGCCCGGCGCGCAGCGGTGATACCGATGGTGAAACCGGCCAGTGGGGTATCCGGATTCGACGTCGTCATATGCCTACCGTTCGTTTCCGGTGGCGACGGGCGTGTTCGACACCGAGACCACCCCGTCGTCCACACGCACCGCGTACACCGGCAGCGCGACCGATCCATCGTCCAGGCAGTGGCCGTCGAGCAGGGAGAACGCCTGCTTCAGCAACGGCGACGCCACCACCGGCACCCCGGCGCGGTCGCCGACGATCCCGCGCGACATCACGGCCGCCCGACCGAACGGGTCGATATTGCCCACGGCGTGGAGCGAACCGTCGGGCAGCAGGAACAGTGCGGCCTGACGCCCGCCCCGCAGTAGCACGGCCACACCCCGGCCCGGGATCAGGTAGTCCAACCGGCACGCCTGCGTCCACATGGTGGTGTCGGTGGTGACACCACGGGTATCGATAACGGTCATCGGTGTTCTCCTCCACACGCCTTACCCATTGGTACCGACGTCCTGTTTCCTGGGGGTTAAGCGGTCATTTCCCGGGCGTAGCGGAGGAGGTGACCTCCGGCATACCCAGCAGGACCGGGACCTTGCGCTCTCCGCTCTCGTCGAAGGCGATGGTCGGATCGGCCTCGGTCGGCGCATTGACGAAGGAGACGAACCGCGACAGCTTCTCCTCGTCCTCCAGGACCGCGGCCCATTCGTCCCGGTAGCCCGCGACATGCCTTTCCATGGCCGCTTCCAGCTCTGCTGCGATACCGAGCGAGTCCGAGCAGACCACGTCGCGGATGTAATCGATCCCGAGCTCTTCTTGCCACGACGCGGTGCGCTGCAGCCGGTCTGCGGTGCGGATGTAGAACATCAGGTAGCGGTCGATATAGGAGATCAGGGTCTCGTCGTCGAGATCACCGGCCAGCAGCACCGCGTGCTTGGGTGTGAGACCACCGTTACCGCCTACATAGAGGTTCCAGCCGCTCTCGGTGGCGATGACGCCCACATCCTTGCCGCGGGCCTCGGCGCATTCCCGAGCGCAGCCGGAAACGGCCAACTTCAGTTTGTGCGGGGAACGCAGGCCCCGGTAGCGCTTCTCCAACAGCACGGCCATCCCGACCGAGTCCTGCTGACCGTAGCGGCACCAGGTGGACCCGACACAGCTCTTCACGGTGCGCAACGCCTTGCCGTAGGCGTGCCCGGATTCCATACCGGCGTCGACCAACCGCTTCCAGATCGCCGGCAGCTGTTCGACCCGAGCACCGAACAGGTCGATCCGCTGACCACCGGTGATCTTGGTGTAGAGGCCGAACTCCTTGGCGACCTCACCGATCACGATCAACTGTTCCGGGGTGACCTCCCCACCGGGCATCCGCGGCACCACCGAATAGGTACCGTTCTTCTGCATATTGGCCAGGAAGTGGTCGTTGGTGTCCTGCAGTGCGGCCTGTTCACCGTCGAGGATGTGATCGCTCGAGGTGGAGGCCAGGATCGACGCCACGACCGGTTTGCAGATATCGCAGCCGAGTCCCCGGCCGTACTCGGCGATCAGGCCCGAGAAGGTGCGGATACCGGTGGCCTGCACGATCTGGAACAACTCGGCGCGTGTCTGGGTGAAGTGTTCACACAGCGCCTTGGACACCTCGACACCGGACTGTTCGAGGATCTTCTTCAGCATCGGCACACAGCCACCACAGGAAGTGCCGGCACCGGTGCAGCTCTTGATGGCCGGCACATCGCAGGCACCGCCTTCGATGGCACCGCAGATGGTGCCCTTGCTCACATCGTTGCAGGAGCAGATCTGGGCGTCGTCGGGCAGCGCGTCGGCGCCGAGTTCGGCGCCGGCCGGGGAGATCAGCGAGGCCGGATCGGCGGGTAGCGGGCGGCCGATCAGCGGACGCAGCGCCGAGTAGGCGCTCGCGTCGCCGACCAGGATGCCACCGAGCAGGGTTTTGGCATCGTCGGAGACGACGAGTTTGGCGTAGGTGCCCTTGGCCGCGTCGTGTAGGACGACCGACAGAGCGCCCTCGGTGGTGCCGTGCGCGTCGCCGAAAGAGGCCACGTCCACCCCGAGCAGTTTCAGTTTGGTGGACATATCCGCGCCGGGGAACTCGCCGCTACCGCCGAGCAGCCGGTCGGCCACGATCTCGGCAGTGGTGTAGCCGGGAGCGACCAGACCGTAACAGGTGCCCTCCACGGCCGCGCACTCACCGACGGCGTAGATGTTCGGGTCCGAGGTGGCCATGCCCAGGTCGGTGACGACCCCGCCGCGCGGGCCGATCTCCAGACCCGCGTCCCGGGCTATCCGGTCCCGTGGCCGGACACCGGCGGAGAACACCACCAGCGCGGCCTCGATCACGGTGTCGTCGGAGAGGGTGACCTTCAGCCGGTCGGCGGGACCGTGCTCGGCGTCCCGCTCGATCGAGGAGGTGCCCACCCCGGTGTGCACCTGCAGTCCCAGATCCGTGACGAGGCGTTCGAGGATCGCACCGCCGCCTTCGTCGACCTGGGCGGGCATCAGCCGGCCGTTGTACTCCACGACGTGCGGGGTCAGACCCAGCAGCCGCAGCGCGTTGGCCGCTTCCAACCCCAGCAGACCACCGCCGACGACCACACCGTGCGCGCCGGGTCCGGCGGCCTGCGCCGCGGCCCGGATACCGTCCAGGTCATCGATGGTGCGGTAGACGAAGCACTCGGGATTGTCGTGGCCCGGAACGGGTGGCACGAAGGGATAGGAGCCGGTGGCCAGCACCAGGGCGTCGTAGCCGAGGGTATCGCCGGTGGAGGTGGTGACCTTACGAGCGTCCCGGTCGATCGCGGTGGCGCTCTGGCCCAGCCGCAGCTCCACCAGATCGTCGCCGGTGTACTCGTTACCGGGCAACGCCAGCGCCGCCGGGTCCCAGGAGCCGATATAGGACGACAGGCCGACGCGGTCGTAGGCGGGCAGCTTCTCCTCGCTCAGGACGATCACCTGCCACCGGCCGTCCTCGTCCCGGGACCGCAGGGCCTCCACGAACCGGTGTCCGACCATACCGTGTCCGGCGACCACCACTGTTTTGCGCTGTTCGGGTGTCGTGTTCATGACAGTCCTTCCGTGGAGATTCGGGTCAGGCGCGCGCCGACGAGTGAGCGGACCGGGTGGAGGTATCGGCTTCGGCCGTCCGGAGCAGGGCCTCGGCCTCGGAGACGATCTCGCGTCCCGATACCGCGGCGGCGGGCCGGCGCAGGAAAACCGCCCAGGTGATGAGGGCGCAGGCGATGTAGAACGCCATGAACACCCAGAAGGCGGCAGTGGCCGACTGTGTGGAGGCGTACGAGGAGCGCAGCACCATATTGATGGCGAAGCCGCCGACCGCGCCGATGGCGCCGACGATGCCGATGAGTGCGCTCGAGGTGCTCTGCGACCAGGCCGCACGTTCGGCGGGACCGAGGTCCAGGCTGTGGGATTTCGCCTCGAAGATCGAGGGGATGATCTTGGTGACCGAGCCGTTGCCCAGACCCGACAGCGCGAACAGGGCGACGAATCCCACGACCGATGCCATCATGACCGCGCCCGAGGGCCCGTGCTCGGAGCGGTCGCCGAGGGTCGAGGCGATGGCGACGACCAGCGTCGCGGCCATCATCGCGCCGAAAACGGCCACGGTGACCCGGCCGCCCCCGATACGGTCGGCGAGTTTGCCACCGTAGGGGCGGACCAGCGATCCGAGCAGCGGGCCGATGAAGGCGAGTTGCGCGGCGTGCAGGGTGGCCTGCGCCGGAGTGTCCCCACCGGCGACGAAACCTATCTGCAGCACCTGTGCGAAGGCGAAGCTGTAACCGATGAACGAACCGAAAGTGCCGATGTAGAGGAATGCCACCGCCCACGACTGGGGCACCTTCAGCGCGGTGACCATGGCGGACATATCGGCCCGCTGGTTGGGCAGATTGTCCATGAACAGGGCTGCGCCGAGCCCGGTGAGAACGACCAGCACCAGGTAGAGGGTGCAGATGACGGTGGCGTACTCGTTGCCGAGGGTGGCCAGGACCAGGAGACCGACCAACTGGATCACCGGTACGCCGATATTGCCGCCGCCCGCGTTCACCCCCAGCGCCCACCCCTTGAGGCGCTGCGGGAAGAAGGCATTGATATTGGCCATCGATGAGGCGAAGTTGCCGCCGCCGACCCCGGCGAAGGCGGCGACCACCAGATATGTGGTGTAGGAGGTGCCGGGTTGATTCACGAAATACAGCGTCAGCAGCGCGGGAACCAGTAGGAGGGTGGCGCTGAACACGGTCCAGTTGCGGCCGCCGAACGCGGCGGTGGCGACGGTGTAGGGAATCCGCAGAACGGCGCCGACCAGAGTCGGCACGGCCACCAGGAAGAATTTGCCCGCGGCATCGATACCGTATTGCTCGGTGGGCATGAACAGCACCATCACCGACCAGATCGACCAGATGGAGAAGCCGATGTGTTCGGCGATCACCGACCAGACCAGGTTGCGAGTGGCGACCTTCTTGCCACCGGCCTCCCAGGCCGCGATGTCCTCGGCGTTCCAGTGCTCGAGCGTCGGACGGGCAACGGTCCGGCGCAGCCTCTGCCACCGGTTCGGCGTCTGCGTGCTCAATGGGCCTCCCAACATGCGGTTGGCCCCAAGGTAGGGAATGGGTATTGCCGAAATGCTGCGACAAATGACGGGAAAATCAACGGTTGCTCACCCGGGTATACCCGTACGGGTGAGATCAGGGCATCCGGTGTGTGGAGCGCGCATCACAGCAGGTGTGATACATATTCGCCCTGTTCACGCGGTAACGGAAGGGGACGAACGATATCGATGCGGGCCTCATCACACCCCCCGGCGGCCGCACCGAATCGATAGGGTCGCTCGATGGGACCCATAGGACGACCCCATGAGGAACCACCGGTGATCACTATGGGCGGTACTCTGTTGCGGTGCAACCCGTTCGACGCACCGGCCTCATCGCCCAGGTTACCGAGCAGCTGCGTGACGATATCCGTTCGGGCCGCTGGCCGGTCGGCTCCCGTATCCCGACCGAACCCGAACTCGCCGAGATCACCGGCACCGGACGCAACACCCTCCGCGAGGCCGTACAGGCCCTGGTCCACGCGGGCATGCTGGAACGACGACAGGGCTCCGGCACCTATGTGATCGCCACCTCGGAGGTCGGCGGCACCCTCGGCAAGTACTTCGCCGACGCCCGGGAACGCGACATCCTGGAACTGCGCCAGGCCCTGGACACCACCGCCGCCGCCCTGGCCGCCCGCCGCCGCGACGAGACCGATATCGATACCATTCGCCGGCTGTTGGACGAGTGCGACCGGCTCTGGTATTCGGACAGCCACGCCGAGGCCATCACCGCCGACGTGCAATTGCACCGGGCCATCGTGCTCGCCAGCCACAATGCGGTGTATCTGGAGTTCTACGATTCCCTGCTGCCCAGTATCGAGTCGGTGATGCGCTCGCATATCGAGAAAACCGAAAACCCCTACGAGGCCGAACACCGCGAACTGGTACAGGCCATCATCGACGGCGACCCCGAACGCGCGGCCGAGACCGCGAGCTGTTTCCTCGGCCATATGCTCGCCGACTACCCCGATCGGTAGACCGCGACGGTTCGTAACCGATCCATCACCGAACCGGCCCCCGGACACGTGAGCCGGATTTGAGCGGATCGTCACAACGGGCCATTTCGCCGCAACACAATACTTCTAGCGTTTCCTCTCGACCCTGAGAAAGGCTCGACGACCGGCGTGCACCGCCAGGGGGGCCGTCGAACCGGGATGAGAGGACGCCGATGACCGCGGTAGCCGACACCGGCCCACAAACCACCGAAACCCCGTTCTTCCATCAGCGTCGCGGACGCTGGCTCGATCACTGGGAACCCGACGACGAACGGTTCTGGGAGTCCGGCGGAAAGCGCACTGCCACAAAGAATCTCGCATTCTCGGTCTTCGCCGAGAATCTGGGCTTCAGTGTCTGGGTCATCTGGGGCAGCGTCGTCACCAGTATGGGTGCGGCCGGTTTCACCTTCCTGGATGGTCTGGGGCGGGGCAATCCCACCGCCGTCGGCAATGCCTTGCTGCTCACCTCCATTCCCACCCTGGTCGGTTCAGCGCTGCGAATCCCCTACACCTTCGCCATTCCCCGATTCGGCGGGCGCGCGTTCACCGCGTTCAGCGCCGCCATGCTGTTGATTCCGACCCTGGGCCTGGCCTATTTCGTCAACCAGCCGCAAACCCCTATGTGGGTTTTCGTGCTGTTGGCGGCGTCGGCCGGTTTCGGCGGCGGCAACTTCTCCTCGTCGATGGCCAATATCTCGTTCTTCTTCCCCGAAGGGAAAAAGGGTGCGGCCCTGGGGATCAACGCCGCGGGCGGCAATCTCGGTGTGGCACAGACCCAATTGGCACTACCGCTGCTGGTCACCCTGGGCACCCATCTGACCGCGCAGGATCCGGCCGGTTACCGCTTCGGGATAACCCTGTCGGTGCTGGTGTGGGTGCCGTTCATCCTCGCCGCCGCATTCGGCGCCCTGCGGTATATGGACAGTATTCGCGCCGCGAAATCCGACGGTCGCTCGTATCGACCGGCCCTCACCAACCGCCACACCTGGGTGATGGCACTGCTGTACATCGGCACCTTCGGGTCGTTCATCGGTTTCTCGTTCGCCTTTCCGACCCTGATCAAGGCCAACTTCCCGGATCTGGCGAATATCGGATGGATCACCACCCTCGGCAACCTCGCCTTCCTCGGTGCGTTCGTCGGATCGTTCAGCCGGCCTTTCGGCGGCTGGCTGGCAGACCGACTGGGCGGCGGCGCCAAGATCACCGTGGCGGTGTTCGTTGGGATGACGGTAACGGTCGCGTTCATCATGGCCGCACTGGAGTCGAAGAGTTTCCCGCTGTACCTGATCGCGTTTCTGGTGCTGTTCGTGCTGACCGGTATCGGCAACGGTTCCACCTACCGGATGATCCCCGCCATCTTCGGCGCCGAGGCCCGTGCGCACGCCGCCGAACACGGACTCGACACGGCCGAGGCGACGGCGTCGGCCAAACGTCAGGCCGGCGCCGCGATCGGGGTGATCGGGGCGGTCGGCGCCTTCGGTGGTTTTCTGCTGCAGCAGGCACTTCGGCTGTCCAACAACCACTTCGGCAGTATGGCGCCCGCCTTCTGGGGCTACGCCGTCGCCTTCCTCGCGATGGCGGCCATCACCTGGTGGTTCTACCTACGGACCTCCTTCGCGGTGCACCGGGCGCCCTCCCTGGCCTACGCCAACGTGTGACCCGTGGACGCGGGTAGGGCTGTGCCGCTTCCCCACGGCACAGCCCTACCCCTTGTCCGCGTGATACTGCTCATAGCAGGAACCGCACCATATCGGCCGTCCGCGCCAACCCCGGCAGGGCCTCCGGCGTGGACCGCGGATGCAGCGCGTGCACCGCCAGCCGAAAGATCACCGCCCGCAACAGCATCTGCGGCCATTCCGGCAGATCCGCCCAACGCTCCAACAGACCGTCATCCGCCCCACCCCAGGACAGGGCGTCCACCACGATCACCCCGGCGGCCCATGCCGGAGGCCGCCAGTAGGGGGTGATATCGCTCAACCCCGGCGTCTCCATACCGGAGAACAGCACCGTACCGAACAGATCGCCGTGCACCAGCTGCGCCGGACTGTGCACCGGTTTACGCAGGGTGGCCAGTTGACCGATCAGTTCCAGGCTCCGCCGGCCGTCCGGGGTTTCCGGTATCGCGCCGGCCGTGCGCAGGGCTCGCAGGGGCGCCGCCTCCCAGGCGCAGCGGTCCGCGGCGACGAAAACGTCCACGTCCATCCAGGGCGCCATGGGTGGCTGGGACAGGAACCGGGGCCGTTCCAGTCCGGCGGTGGCCGCGTGCAGTCGCAGCGATATCGATACCACCTCGTCGTGCCGTGGTTCGGGCATACCGCCGAGGTAGGTATCGGCCCGCCACCCGGACACCACATACCGACCGTCGGTGGCACGCACCGGCCGGGCCAGACGCAATCCGTCCACTTGCAGCGTTTCCCGCACCTTCGCCGACCACGCCGCCCTGGCGTGATCGGCGACGGGGCTGAGCACCACATCACCGAGGCGCCAGCCGCCCTCCCAGTCACCCAGTGGGACCGGGGTCACTTCACGTAGGCCGAATGTGGCCCGCACATGTTCGGGAGGTTCCACAGTGGTGGTCACGGCCGTACCGTACTCCCGGCGGCGCACCCCCGAACAGCACGCCGCACCATGGACGACACGCCGAAGTCGAACTGCAACATTCACCACCGAACGTCTCCCGCCGCAGCGTAGCGGCGCCGAGGACCCGCACCGGCACCGCCGGCGGTCAGTAGACGGGCAGCGACGGATCGATCTGCTTGGCCCAGGCGATGACCCCGCCCTGCAGATGCGCGGCGTCGGAGAAGCCGGCACGTTTCAGGGCCGCCAGCGCCTCCGCCGAACGCACCCCGGTCTTGCAGTGCAGGACGATCTTGCGATTCTGCGGCAGCTCCGCCAGCGCCTCACCGGACAGGATGCGATCCTTGGGGATGAGGGTGGCGCCCTCGATGTGCACGATGTCCCATTCCACGGGTTCGCGCACGTCGATCAGCTCGACATCACCGGCGTCGAGCATGTCCTTCAGCTCGGTCGCGGTGACGGTCGACCCGGCCGCGGCGGCCTGACCTTCCTCGGACACCACACCACAGAACGCCTCGTAGTCGATCAGTTCGGTGATCGGCTTGCGCTCCGGGTCGCGGCGCAGCTTGATGGTGCGGTAGGTCATGTCGAGGGCGTCGTAGATCATGAGCCGCCCCAACAGAGGCTCACCGATACCGGTGATCAGCTTGATGGCCTCGGTCACCATGATCGACCCGATGGATGCGCACAGCACACCGAGCACACCACCCTCGGCGCAGGACGGAACCATACCGGGCGGCGGTGCCTCCGGGTACAGGTCGCGGTAGTTGATACCGCGCCCGTCGGGGGCATCCTCCCAGAACACCGAGGCCTGGCCTTCGAACCGGTAGATGGAACCCCACACATACGGTTTACCGGCCAGCACGGCGGCATCGTTGACCAGATAACGGGTGGCGAAGTTGTCGGTGCCGTCGAGAATCAGGTCGTATTCGCGGAAGAGCTCGACCGCGTTCTCCGGTTCCAACCGCATCTTGTGCAGCCGAACGTCGATACCGGAGTTGATCTCCAGGATGGAATCGCGAGCGCTGTCGGCCTTGGAGCGGCCGATATCGGATTCACCGTGGATGACCTGACGCTGCAGATTGGAGGAATCGACCTCGTCGAACTCGACGATGCCGAGGGTGCCGACCCCGGCGGCGGCCAGGTACAGCAGCGCGGGCGAGCCCAGCCCGCCGGCCCCGATCACCAGCACCTTCGCGTTCTTCAGTCGCTTCTGCCCGTCCATCCCGACATCGGGAATGATCAGATGGCGGCTGTAGCGGGCGACCTCGTCCCTGGTCAGCTCCGCGGCCGGTTCCACCAGAGGCGGCAGGGACTTCGCTGATGACACGTCCAGAACTCCTCGTATCGAATTGGCCGGTGCGATATGACGGGCCGTCTGCCCGTCGCGGCGCCTGTTCCGGGTACAACACCGCCGTACGGGCCGTTTCTTCCCGACCCATCGTCGCGTATCCACCGCGCCGCCGACCGGCCGGCCCCGCGGACGGCCGGATGTTCACCCGCGAGGATACGGCCACGGATTGAACCGGCAGCGCTTCCCATCCATCGGCACCACCCCGTGCGGGTCGAGGGTGGCGATCTCGTCGTTGGCGGTGCCGAAGGTCTGCTGCATCATCACCGGGGCCAGTCCACCGTCGTTCTCACACGGCTGATGTTGGGAATAACCGATGGCATGGCCCACCTCGTGGTTGACCAGGTACTGCCGATAGGAGCCGATATCACCGTTGAACGCCAGGGCGCCACGTACCCACCGGGCCTCCGACAGCACCACCCGCGCGAGGTCGGAGTTGTAGCAGGAGGAATCGATGGGGATCTCGAAACCACAGAGATTGCGAGTGGTTTGCCGGGAGGTCAGCGAGATGCGGAAATCCGGTTCCCCGCGGTCGATCCGCCGGAAGGCGAACATGCGATCGTGCACCCAGCTCTTGGGGTTCGCGAGCGTGGAGTCCACCATTCGGGCGACGGCCTCGTCACCGCCGATCGCCGAGGTGTCGATACCGTTCTCGATCTCCACGGTATAGCTGAACACGTACTGTTCGCCCACGCCCCGCTGCTCGGTGCCGCCCCGGACCACCCGCCAGGTGCCGGCTCCCGTTTCGGCGAAGGCGCCGCCTTCGGGAAGCGCGCCGGTCGGCAGGTCGGCGGGGAACTCGCCGTCGCCCGGCGGAGCGCCGATGATCCCCGCGCGCGACGGCGGAGCGCCGAGGGTGCCGAGCGCCGGCTCCCGGGCGTCCAACCGGGGCTCCGGGCCGGTGCGAACGGCATCGGCGATGACGAACACGGTCAGGACGAATAGCAGCGGTAGCGCGTAGGCGCGCCACCCGTAGGTGGCGACGAAGCTGCGAAGCCGGCCCGGTTTGGCGTGCCGGGTGGGTGGATAGGGCACCTCGATGGTCGGGTCCCATTCGGCGCGCAGGGGTCGACGGTCGGGCTCGGCCGGTAGGTGTTTCGCCGGTGCATCCGGTTCTCGCGTCGCGCCGTCGGCCGCGGCGGTATCCGGGGCATCGGTATCCGGGACATCCGGGTCGGTGGGCTCGTCGCCGCCTCGGTCGGCCGGGAGATCATCGCCGGCCTCGGCGCGGGCAGGGTCGAAGTCGGGCGGGCGGTGCGCATTGCGCTCCTCCCCGGAGGCGCGGTGCGCATTGCGCTCCTCCCCGGAGGCGCGGTGCGCATTGCGCTCCTCCCCGGAGGCACTGCGGCTACCGCCGGCGATCCTGTCCGGTCGGTCGGTCACCTCACCAGGCTCTCATAACGCCCCCCACCGGCGAGCAGGTGCTATATCGAGCGGGCGAAGGTCTGTGACCGAACCGAGTTATACACCGTCGAGTCGGACCGGATCCCCCACCCGGGTCGGCAACGGCCGCTCAGGCGAGTATGGTGCTCGAAAGACCCGGTACACACCCCTTCTGCCGGGGAAGCGACTGGGAGATCCGATTATGACCGACCTCGTGGACCGGATGACGTCCCGGCGTACGCCATCCGCAGCCGTACCCGCCCCCAAACGGGGAACCCGCCTGCCGCGTGACGAACGACGGCAACAGCTACTGGCCGCGGCCAGTGAGGTTTTCGTGCTCCGTGGCTACCACGCCGCCGGAATGGACGAGATCTCGCAGTGCGCCGGGGTGAGCAAGCCGGTGCTCTACCAGCACTTCACCAGCAAGCTGGAGCTGTATCTGGCCGTCCTACAGAACTATGTCGACATGTTGGTGTCCAGTGTGCGCCAAGCGCTGCGATCCACCACCGACAACCGGCAGCGCGTACGTGCCGCCGTGCAGGCGTACTTCGATTTCGTCGACAACGAGATGCAGGGCTTCCGGCTCGTCTTCGAATCCGACCTCACCAACGAACCGCAGGTGCAGCGCCGGGTGGAACAGGCCACCGAGGCCTGCGTCGACGCCGTCTACGACCTGGTTGCCCACGATTCCGGTCTCGATCCGTATCGGGCCCGCATCCTCGCCGTGGGCCTGGTCGGCGCGAGTCAGTTCACCGCCCGCTACTGGCTCGAGGCCGATCGTCCCATCCCCAAGGACGACGCCGTGGACACCACGGTCGCTCTGGCCTGGGGCGGTCTCTCCCACGTCCCCCTGCACCCGATCGACTGAGTCCGATTCCGTCGGCAGGCGGCAGGTGCGATCATCCGCCCCCTCCGAAAGCAACCCCGTGAAGGGTTGTCATCGAGGTTCGCGGTCCGTCTCGTATCTCCGCCCCCGAAGCGCCGTGCCCAAGGCACGAGTCCCGGGGCGGAGATACCGGGCCCGAAGGGCCGCGAACCGCCCGCGCGGAGCGCGGGCCGAATCACACGGCCGCGAATCCCACTCGGCCGGCGGTTGCGGTACCGATTTCCACGTAGGCGACCTTGGCGGCCTGGATCAGAAACTTGCGGCCCTTGTCGTCGGTCAGCGAGACAACGCCACTCGCGTTGCCCAGCGCCTCGGATACCAGCGCCTCGACCTCTTCGGGGCTCTGCGAACTGGTGATGACGAGTTCGCGCGGGCTATCCGAAATACCGATCTTGACCTCCACGGCCAACCTCCGAACCTAGTACCTGTGTTGTCCCTGCCAGGCTAGTGCAGCGGTGTCCCCGGGGCGTACACGGTGCACTGCGCTGTGGGCGAACATCCGTCGGGGCGGGTGGTCAGGATTTCGGCTCGACCAACTGGATCTCGAGTTCGATCTTCACGGTGTCGGAGAGTATTCCGGGCAGTGCGCCGCCGACACCGAACTCGGTCCGTTTGATGGTTCCCGTCGCGGAGAAACCGGCATGCCGTTCGCCGGTGTCGCCGAAGGATCCGATACCACCCCACTCCACGTCCAGGGTGACCGGTCGGGTGATCTCGCCGAGGATGGCCGTACCCTCGACCACGAAGGTCTCGGCGACCCGGACGGGGCGATCGGCCCGGAACACCAGGGTGGGGCGATTGGCGACATCCAGGAAGTCGGCGGCGCGGACATGTGCGTCACGGTCGGCGTTCCCGGTGTCGAACGAGTCGAGATAGATGGTGGCCCCCACGGTGGCCGCACCGGATTCGTCGACCACGAACTCGGTCTCGAAACGGGAAAATCGCCCGCGGACCTTGGAGATGCCGAGGTGGCGAATGGTGAAGGCCACCGAGGAGTGGTGGGTGTCCAGGGCCCAGGAACCCGGGCGCAGTACTTGTTCGGTGGTGGCGTTCTCTGATGTCGTCGTCATGACATCGACGATTCCCGGACCGCGGTCCGCTATCCAGACCCGGTTTATCCTGGACCTGGCAGGGCGCGGATATCGGTGCGAGGACCGGGCACCATGGATGCATGGCTTCGAACGCGTTCGCCGACTATCTCCGCAGGCGCCGCACCGAACTGCTCCCCTCCGATGTCGGCCTGCCCTCGGGTGGCCGCCGGCGCACTCCCGGACTGCGCCGTGAGGAGGTCGCGGTACGGGCCGGCGTGAGCGCGGACTATCTGGCCCGCCTGGAGCAGGGCCGGGATACGAATCCCTCTGCGGCGGTGGTGGAGGCCTTGGCCGATGCGCTGTTGCTCGACGACAAGGAGCGCGCCGTATTCGGCTGGCTCGCGCTCACCAGTAGCCATGCCGGTCGGTGTCCGGAATCCCCACCGGCTCCGGATCGGGTCCCGGAGACCATCGAGACCATTCTCGCCGCCCTCGAACCGAATCCGGCGTTCGTTCTGGGCCGCCGACTCGACGTCCTCGGTTGGAACAATGCCTGGGCGGATTTCGTCACCCCGCTGGGGATGCTCGACGATCCGGCGGAGGTGAACCTCGCGCACTACACCTACACCCATCCCATGGCGCGGCGGGTGCTGCGGAACTGGGCCGAGACCGCCGATATCTTCGCCGACGCGCTACGGCGCGCCGCCCTGCGATGGCCGGGTGACGCCGAGCTGCGCCGCACCCTCGAAGCCTTACGCGAGCATCCGCATTTCGACGGAGACTGGCGACCCCGACGTCCGGGTACGGATATGTCCGGTGTGCTGGGTTTCGATCACCCGGATCACGGTCGGGTCGATGTGTCCTTCGAGATGATGGAGGCCGATCGGGAACAGACTCTCGTGATCTGGCTCCTCGATCGGGAACAGGCCTCCGCCCCTGCGCTGCGGCTGGTTCGGTCGCGCGCGGCCGGTGAGTGACGAGACGACGCCCGACCGATTTCCTACAGGCCCAGGACGGCCATGCGCTCGGCGTGCGCGGTCTGCATTCGCTCGAAGAGAGCGGCAATACCGTTGAGGTCGCCGGTGACGGCGAGAACCAGTTCGGTCAGTTCGTCCCGTTGCGCCATCACGTACTGGGCCTGGGTGATCGCTTCGCCGAGCAGACGTCGGCCCCACAGGGTGAGCCGGTCCCGCTGGGAACGGCTCGCCGTCACCGCGCGTCGCACCTCGTCGACGACGAACTCCGAATGGTCGGTCTCGGCCAGGACGTCGCGCACCACCGCGGCCACATCGGGACTGAGGGCTCCGGCGATCTCCCGGTAGAAGTCGGCGGCGATACCGTCACCCACATAGAACTTCACCATCGACTCGAGCCAGGTGGAGGGGTCGGTGGAACGGTGGTAGGAGTCCAGGGGCCGTACGAACGGGGCCATGGCGGTGTAGATATCCACCCCTCGTTCGGTCAAGGCCGCTTCCAACAGTTCGAAGTGCGCCATCTCGGCGGCCGCCATCTTCGCGACCGCGACCTTGCCGTGCAGGGTCGGCGACAGCGCGGCCTCCTCGGACAACCGGTAGAAGGCGGAGATCTCGCCGTAGGCGAGCACCGCGAACAGGTCGGTGACACCGGGGTGGTCGGCCGGGACGGGCGAAGAGGCCGGTTCGTTCGGCGTTACACCCAGCGCGGCGGGTGGATGTGCTCCCATGACAATCCAGCCTAATACCCGGTTCCCGGGGTACTCCGCACACGGCTCGGCGCGGCCGGTCGCCCGGCGGATCCGCCGGGCGACCGGCTCAGGCGGGGGTGGTCAGGAATTTGTCGAGGTAGGTCCAGGTGGTGTTCCGGGCGGTGGTGCCGGTCAGGATGCCCAGGTGGCTTCCCGGCGCGGTCTCGTAGTGCACGGCGGCGGCACCGGTGAGGGTCCGGATGCCGGCCCGGACGGAGGCGGCGGGGGTGATGACATCGCTCGGTCCACCCACCAACAGCACCGGCGCGGTGACCGCGGACAGCCGGATCTCCCGATCGCCCAACCGCACGACGCCGCGGCCGATGTCGTTGTGCAGGACCAGTCGCCCCCACAGCTGCCCGTACAGCCGGCCGGGATAGCCGGGCATCTGGGCCATGAACCGGTCGACGGATTCCATTCGGGCCAGGGCCTCGGTGCGGGCGATATTGCTCGCCACATACCAGGGGCGTTTCACCTCGCGCTCCCAGGCGGTGACCCGGTAGGCGAGCCGCGTCATCCGGGCCGGGATACCGCCGGCGGCCCGGACGGCGGTGGTGACGCCCATGCCTCCGGTGAGCCGCGCCGCGGCGCGCAGTTGGGGGACTCCCGGCATCGCGTCGTAGTCCAGCGGCGAGCCGACGGCGGTGATGGAACGGATCGGCAGGTGATGATGGGCGGCGGCGGTGAGCAGGGCCATGGTGCCACCGAGCGACCAGCCGACCAGATCGACCGGCGCCCCGCCGCGGTCGGTCGAGGTGCGCAGGATCGCCTCGGGGAGGATGTCGTCGATCCAGTCCTCGAAACCCATCCGCCGGTCCGCGAAGGTGATCTCGCCGTAGTCGACGAGATAGGGCGCGCGGCCGGTGTCCAGCAGGAACCGGGCCAGGCTCTGGTCGGGACGCAGATCGAAACAGCTCGCGGGCGCGGCCAGTGGCGGCACCAGCAGTACCGCCGAATCGGGTGGTAGGCCCGAGTAGGCGGATTCGGCGGCGACCCCCGGCTCGAAACGGAGCAACCGGCGGTGCGGTTCGTCCCACAGCACGGTCGCCGGAGTGGGGTCGGGTGATTGCACTCCGGGTCCGAATGTCAGTGCCCACGCATTACGCGCGGCCAGGGAGACGGTGTCTGCGATACCCACGGCCATGAATGTCTCATACCCGCGTCTCGGGCAGCGGTCGGGCTCACCCCCGCCCGGCCGTATCGCGACACGGGAGTGAATTCGCGGGTGCGGATCGTTCGCCTCTCGCGAATGAATCGGATTGGCACACATACCCATACGACAGAGCATGCATATAAAAGGGGAGATTTCCGTCAAAAATACTTCGACAGCTTTTCGGGGACGGAACAATATCACGCTACAATCGGGACGGACAACGGAAAATGTATCGCCCGATCGAGGCCACAGGGTTGTACCGATACCCGGCCCGCCGGCGCAGTAAAGACACGACCGGTGTGCCGCGGCGCGTCGGTCGCGGCGAATCGGCTTTCCGATGTCCACGGAAAATGTGCGCGCACCAGATCCGCGTCACCGCGTGCGCCGAGCCGATGTCTCCTCCAGGCAGTCCCCGATGGGCGGACTCCGCTGACATCAGGCGGCGGCCGGGTGAGTATCGCAGGCGGATCCGTGGTTGTCGTGGACCGACCGGTCCGCCCCACGCCTCGTGCGCGTGAAGCGCGATAACGAGGGAAGGCACGAACCTGAGCAAGATCACAGTCGAACAGGAACCGGGTCTGGCGGACACACTGCTGACAGCCGAACTGGACGAACGACACACCGCCCCGACATTCGCCGAATTGGGCGTCCACGCCGATATCGTGCGTGCGCTCGGTGAAATCGGCATCGAACATACTTTCGCGATTCAGGAGCTCACCCTACCGCTGGCGCTCGCCGGTGAGGATCTCATCGGCCAGGCCCGCACCGGTATGGGCAAGACCTTCGGCTTCGGGGTGCCGCTGCTGCACCGGATCACCGCTGCCGATTCCGGCGTCGCGCCCCTGGACGGGACCCCGCGGGCATTGGTCATCGTGCCGACGCGGGAACTGTGCCTACAGGTCACCCAGGATCTGGAGAACGCAAGCAAATATCTGCGTGGCGGGCAGGGTCCGTTGCGGGTCGTCTCCATCTACGGCGGCCGCCCCTATGAATCCCAGATCGCGGCGTTGCGCTCCGGCGTCGATGTCGTGGTCGGCACACCCGGACGATTACTGGACCTGGCCGACCAGCAGCATCTGATTCTCGGCAAGGTCGCCGTCCTGGTGCTGGACGAGGCCGACGAAATGCTCGACCTGGGGTTCCTGCCGGATATCGAACGCATTCTCGGCATGGTCCCGGACGGTCGGCAGACCATGCTGTTCTCGGCGACCATGCCGGGACCGATCATCACCCTGGCCCGCACATTCCTCACCCGACCCACCCATATCCGGGCGGAGGAACCGCACGATTCGGCCGTACACGAGCGCACCGCGCAATTCGTCTACCGGGCGCACGCCCTGGACAAGGGTGAGCTGATCGCCCGAGTGCTGCAGGCCGAGGGCCGCGGCGCCACCATGATCTTCACCCGCACCAAGCGCACTGCCCAGAAGGTCGCCGACGAACTGGCCGAACGCGGTTTCGCCGTCGGTGCGGTCCACGGCGACCTCGGACAGATCGCGCGGGAGAAGGCGCTGGCCAAGTTCCGCAAGGGCACCATCGACGTTCTGGTGGCCACCGATGTCGCCGCACGCGGTATCGATATCGACGATGTCACCCATGTGATCAACTACCAGTGCCCGGAGGACGAGAAGACCTACGTCCACCGCATCGGTCGCACCGGCCGGGCCGGACGGACCGGTGTCGCGGTCACCCTGGTCGACTGGGACGAACTCAACCGTTGGGCGGCCATCGACGCCGCACTGGGGTTGGGCATCCCCGAACCGGTGGAGACCTACTCGCGCTCCCCGCACCTGTACACCGATCTGGGCATTCCGCAGGACGTCACCGGCTATCTCCGGAAACCGCGGCCCGAACGCGATCCCGAGGCGACCGTCGTCGAACGGCCGGAACGGACTCCGCGCAAACGCAACCGCAGGCGCACCCGCGGCGGAAAGCCCATCGACCACGCCGACACCGGAGCGGCCTCGACCGACTTCCCGACCACCGAGTCCGAGACCGCAGGCGATGACACCACCGGCGGTGACACCACTACCGTGAACACTCCGGACGAGGCGGCCGGCGAGGAGCGTCCGGGCCGACGTCGTCGGCGGCGCCGCCGTAGGTCGGCCGACGCCGATACCGCGACCGACACACCGGACGAGACCGTGGAAACCCATACCACCGCGGAAGAGACGAACGGCGCCGAGCCGGCCGCCGAACCCCTCGCGACGGATACCGCCGAAACGAACGACAACCGCCCGGCCCGGCGCCGACGCCGCCGCCGCAAGAGCGCCGATTCGGGGACCGACGGCGACACCGGAGCAACCGGTGACATCGCGGCCGACACGGCGCCGAGCACCGCGGAACCGAGCGGGACCGAATCGGCGAAGGCGGGCCGGACGACCCGCCGGACCCGTTCGACGCACCGGAGGACCGAGCCCGCGACCGCCGAAACGATGTCGACGGCAGGCAGATCGGAAGCGACGGCTGAAGGCCGAAAGACCGCCGGAGACTCCCCCGCGACCGACACCGACATCGCCGCAGCGCCGCAGCGGGACGAGTCGGCTCCGGCGGGCAACGACTCCGCGACGACGGCGAGCGTGGGCCACACCGCGTCGGCGTAACCAACCGATCCGATACGCTCGCACCCGTGCTCGCACCCGAGCGGCGGACGCGCGCCGATGTCATCGCAGCCGCCGCGATCGCCGTGGTCCTGGTGATCGCGGCGGTCTCGGCATGGGCGTGCAGCGATGCCCGCGGCGCCGAATCCATCACCGCGACCGAATCCGTGACGCGACCGCCGAACGCCGATCGGCTGCCCACCCGGCCGAAGGAACTGTGGCGCGCTCCCGATACGGCCGACGACCGTGTCCTCACCTCCGAAGGGGTGGTGGTCACCGCCGACGGCGGGACCGTGACCGGCCGCGATCCGGGCACCGGCGCACAGGTGTGGCGGTATCGGCGCGATCTGCCGCTGTGCGGGGTGGAGTCGCAGTTCGGCATGGTCATCGCGGTGTACCGGGACGATCGCGGCTGCAGCCAGACCACCATGCTCTCGGGTCAGGACGGGCGGCGCCGCACCGCCCGCAGCAGCCATATGGACGACACGATCCGGCTGTCCACCGACGGCACCTATGTGCTCGCCCTCGGACCGCGCCGGCTGGAGATGTGGCGCTCGGATCTGGTGCGCACCCTCGAGTACGGATACGTCGACGCCAGGGTCAACCCGAAAACCCAGCCACGCCAAGGGTGTTCCCTGATATCGGCGGCAAGCAGCCCGTCCCGGCTGGCGGTCCTGGAACGCTGCCCGAACGAACCCGCCAACCGGCTAACGGTGCTCGACCCGGCGCCGGAGGACAATACCGTCCCCGAGGAGTTCGGGACCCATGTGTTGGAGGAGCCGGACGCCGATTCCCCCGACGCGCGGGTGCTCGCTGTCTCCGACACTCGAATCGTCCTGTACCTACCCGGAGTCGAGGGTCCGAAGCCGCAGGCACCTCGGCTGAAGGTTCTCGATGCCACGGGCAATTCGCTGGTGGTACACGAACTGTCCGCCCCCCTCACGGCCTCCGCCACCACCACCCGAATCGGTTCGGGCTATTTCGTTTTCACCGGCAACAGCGTTATCGCCCTACACGCCGGTACCTTCGATCCGATGTGGACCGCCCCCCACGCCCTCGGCGGCCCGGCCCTGATGGCGGGCCGACTGCTGGTTCCGGTTCCCGACGCCATAGCCGCCCTGGACCCGAGTACCGGCGCCGTGACGACCCGAATTCCGGTATCGCGCAAAGACCACGACGGTTCCCCCATCTCGATCGGTGTCCTCGGCACCACGATCTTCGAACAACGCGGCGGCGAACTCGTGGCACTCGGCTGATCCGACCGCGCCCCCGCCGGTTCGGGCCGCCCCCGAACCACCGGTCGAAACGATTCGGCCACAACGGGATAGCGCGGTGGAGCGCATAACCCTGTCGGTGTCCTCGGGCATAGTGAGGCCATGAGCGAGACAGCACAGCGCACCGCGGGCGAACCCCGTGCGATCACCCGGTACGGCAGCCCCGACGCGCCCTGGAACCAGGAATTCCCGGAGAATCCCACCACCTGGAATCACGATGTGATCCGAGAGTTCCGCGCCAATGCCGGCCGGGTCGGCGGGGCCTACGCCGATACGACGCTGCTGTTGCTCACCACCACCGGCGCCCGGACCGGGAAACGGCATGTGGTGCCGCTGGCCGCGCTGTATCGGGGTGACACCCTCTACGTCAGCTCCTTCGCCGAAGATCGGTATCCGGCCTGGTATCACAATGTGCGGGCTCATCCCGAGGTGATCGTGGAGATCGGCGACCGTATCCACCACGGAACCGCCCGGGCCCTCACCGGTGCCGAATACGACGAGTTCGCGGCGGAGGTACTACGCGACAATTCGCTTCTCGCCGATTTCCAGGCCACCGTCGCACTACCCATCCCCCTGGTGGTGCTGACCCTGCACGACCACGACCCGAACTGATCGGCCCGGCGCCGGCGAGGCATCATGGGTACCGTCGACGGCGCCGCTCCCGCGGACGTCCCGACACACCGATACCCGAGCATCGGATGTATCCGTATCCCCCGAACCAACCCGTCACGGAGCCCTTCACGTGCAACCCATCGTGCGCCGCGCCACCCCGGATGATATTCCCGCCCTGGTCGACCTCATCTACGATCTGGCCGAATACGAGCAGGCCCGGGACGAATGCACACTGACATCCGAACAGCTGCACACCGCCCTGTTCGGTCCGTCGCCTTCGGTGTTCGCCCATGTGGCGACCTTGGACGGCGTGGTGGCCGGTTGCGCCATCTGGTTCCTGAACTTCTCCACCTGGGATGGCGTGCACGGCATCCATCTGGAGGACCTCTACGTTCGTCCGGAGGCCCGTGGCACCGGACTCGGCAAGGCGCTCGTCGCCGCATTGGCGCGGGAGGCCGTCGACCGCGGCTACACCCGGGTCGGTTGGTCGGTACTCACCTGGAATACTCCGGCAATCGAGTTCTACGAGGCGCTCGGCGCCGTCGCCCAGGACGAATGGGTCGGTTATCGGCTCGCCGGCGACGCCTTGACCACATTGGCAGCGGGGGCGTCGCGGAACCCCGTTCAGGACCCGTCGGACCGGCCCCTGTCCACGCCCGCCCCGTATTCCGACGCCATCCACCGCGAGGTGGCCGGTAGGAAGAGCAGCACCAGCGCCCCGATCACCACCACCCCCAGGACCGAACCGTAGAGCGGCTGGTGGGAGTCGGTGAGCAGCGACCACACCACCGGAAGTAACAGGAGCTGCGCGATCACCGCGATGGCCCGTCCCCAGCGACGGCCGAACAGCAACCCGATCCCGGCCGCCAGTACCGCGCCCCCCAGAATCCCGAACCAGGCTGCCGTCCCATAGCCATTGGCGGCGGTCTGGTCGTATCCCAACAGGCCACGTACCACCAGCACGATCGCCACGATCACCGCGACGGCGCCCTCCAGAGCCACCAGGGCGCCGGCACCTCGGACGGTCGGGGGTGCCTTCTCGACGTCATCTCGCTCGACCACGTCGCCAGCCTACGGATATGACGACGATCGCATTCACCAACCTCACCCGCCATCCATCCGTCCGGGCGGCGGGAAAGGAGTGAGGCCCTCGCTTCGTCCGAGGGCGACCGGCCCCGGATCGGCATCCGATCGCACCCAGTAGGGTGCGAGGGTGCGGACGTTGTTGATCGTGAATCCCAATGCAACCTCCACCACGGCGGCGACTCGGGACCTGTTGGCACATGCGTTGGAAAGCCGAACCCAGCTCACCGTCGCGCACACCCAGCATCGCGGTCACGCGGCCGAGCTGGCGCAATGGGCCGCGACGAACGAGATGGACCTGATCGTGGTGCACGGGGGCGATGGCACGGTCAACGAAACGATAAACGGTTTCGTCCCGTTGCCCCAGGTCGACGACGGTCAGGCATGGCGGCCTCGGCTGGGTGTGATCCCGGGTGGTTCGGCGAACGTTTTCGCGCGAGCCCTCGGAGTGAAACCCGATCCGGTGGCAGCCACCAACCAGCTCATCGATCTGTTGGGGGTGGAGGGTCGCCGTCCGGGCGCTTCGGTCGATCGGCGGATCGGGCTCGGTATCGCCGACGATCGGTGGTTCTGTTTCAGCGCCGGCGTGGGTCTGGACGCCGATGTGTGCGAGGCGATCGATGCCAGTCGCGCGGGCGGTCACGCCGCGACGCCGGGCCGTTATCTGCGCACCACGGTTCGGCAGTTCTTCCGCGCCAAACGCACACCGCCTCGAGCAACGGTGCAGGTCCCCGGTTATGAGCCGGTCGAGGGGGTGCATTACGCTTTCGTCACCAACACCACTCCGTGGACATATCTGAACTCCACTCCGGTGTGCACCAACCCCAATACTCGGTTCGAATCCGGTCTCGGCGTGTTCGCCGTGCGAACCATGGCATTACTGCCTACACTGCGCCTGGCAACACAACTGTTGTCGCCGAACTCCGAGCCGAAGTCACGGAAATTGTTCCGTGACGACGATGTTCCATCGGTGCGCATCTCGAGCGCCGAACCAATCGGCCTGCAAATCGATGGCGACTTCATCGGCAAACGCAGCGTGGTGGAATTCACGGCCGTACCGGATGTTCTGGACGTGATAGCGCCGCGCCCGGCTCCATTGGTGTGATCAATAGGACAACGTCCGGGTTGTGCTGCGAAAACCGGGCGAAGCGGGTAGAAAGGACCGGGCGGGTTCCTCGATAGAGGAACAGTCAGGCGTGAGTTTCCCCACGGTGCGCCGGATACCTATTGACATCTACGGTGTTCGTGAAAGCATTCACAAGCAACCGTGCGGAAACATTCAGTTCGCACAAGTGAACGACCCACCAACCCGATGGCGTCGAATGACGCCCTACAAAGGAGCAGAGGAATGGATTGGCGCCACAAGGCGATCTGTCGTGACGAGGACCCTGAGCTGTTTTTCCCGGTGGGCAACAGTGGTCCTGCGCTCGCGCAGATTGCCGATGCCAAACTCGTCTGCGCTCGCTGCCCCGTAACCGCCGAATGCCTGTCCTGGGCCCTGCAGTCCGGACAGGATGCCGGAGTATGGGGCGGTATGAGCGAAGACGAGCGGCGCGCCCTCAAGCGGCGCAACGCGCGCACCCGTACGCGCACCGCCGTCTAGCCAGCGCGGACCGGCGTAACCGGGCCATTACCGGCCCGGTATACGTTCGACTGCCCGGTACAGCGAGTACCGGGCTTTTCTCATATTCGGACCCGAATGTTTCCGCACCCGACCGGTGAATGCTCAGCGTCCCGAACGCCGTCCCAACGGAACCCGGAGAACCGCGTCGGTACCGATATCCGCGCCCGGATGCAGACCGATGGAACCACCCAATTCGGCGGTTACCAGGGTGCGCACGATCTGTAGCCCGAGACTGTCGGAGGATTGCAGGCTGAAACCGGCGGGCAGGCCGCGCCCATCGTCACTGATGATCACATCCAACCAGCGGGCCGAGCGTTCCGCGCGAATGGTCACCGTACCGTCGCGCCCGGGATCGAAGGCGTGTTCGATGGCGTTCTGCACCAGTTCGGTGAGCACCATGACCAGTGGGGTGGCCCGTTCGGCGGAGAATACGCCGAGCGACCCCTCCCGCCGCACCTTTATGCGGGCGGTGTGCACGGTTGCCACATCGGCCATGATCGGCAGCAACCGGTCCACCACCTCGTCCAGGTCCACCTCTTCGTCCACCGACATCGATAACATCTCGTGCACCGATGCGATGGAGGTGACCCGACGCACCGACTCGGTCAGCGCGACCCGGGCCTCCTCGTTCTCGGTCCGTCGCGCCTGCAACCGCAGCAGGGCTGCGACGGTCTGCAGATTGTTCTTCACCCGATGGTGGATTTCCCGGATGGTGGCGTCCTTGCTGAGCAATGCGCGGTCCCGGCGTTTCACCTCGGTGACATCGCGTACCAGCACCGCGGCGCCCGCCAGTTCGCCGTGCGGCCGCAACACCAGCGTGCGCAACAGCACCGTGGCGCCACGGGCCTCCACCTCCATTCGCCGACCGGTCCGTCCGGCCAATGCCGCCTGGATATCGCCGACCACCTCCTGCGCGTCGAAGGGGTCGGTGATCAGCGAACGAGTGGTCTCGGCCAGATCCTGACCGATCAGGTCCGACTGCAAACCCATGCGGTGATAGGCCGACAGCGCGTTCGGGCTGGCATAGGTGACGATCCCCTCGGTGTCGATCCTGATGAATCCGTCGCCTGCCCGGGGACTGGAATGGGTCGCGGCCCGGTCCTCCGTGGTCGGAAACGTCCCCTCGGCGATCATCTGGCACAGATCGTCGGCGCAGGCCACATAGGCGATTTCCAAACTGCTGCGCACCCGGGACCTCAGCCGGTCGGTATCGCGGCTGAGCACCGCGATCACATCGTCGCCGCAACGTACCGGAATGGCTTCCCGAATCGCCTGGACCGGCTGCGGGTGATAGACACCCAACGCCTCGCCCTCGGTGTCCACGCGCTCGATCCGACCGGTGATCAGCGCATCGAAAACCTGCGGATGTTCCGAACGCCGGGCCAGTGAGCCGACCAGGTCTTCCTGGTGCACGGTGGCGGCGGTGGTGGGTCGGCACTGCGCAACGCAGACGATATCGGCACCGTCGTCGACCGGTCCGGCCCCGACCCACAGCAGCAGGTCCGCGAAGGAGAGGTCGGCGAGCAGCTGCCAGTCACCGACCACCCGCTGCAGATGATCGACCGCGACACCGGGAAGGTCGGTGTGTTCGGCCAGTAGGTCGCTGAGTGTGGACACCCCTCGACCTATAGCACAACGGTCGAAACCGCCTCGGTCGCGAACCGGCGATCCCGGTGCGGCCGCGTCCTCGCGGGCGGGAACTCCCAGGCTCATGGCGGCCCTACCGGACCCGGATGGCGGCGCGGTACAGCGCCGGCGATCACGAGATGACGGCGATCAGATCGCCTTGCTGCAGCACCTGGCCGGGGCTGACGGCGATGGATGTGACCTCTCCGCCGGTCTCGGCGATCACCGGGATCTCCATCTTCATGGACTCCAGCAGTACCAGCGTCTGGTCGATCTCGACCCTGTCTCCCACCTCGACCTCGATGGTCAGCACCGTGGAGACCATTTCCGCCCGTACTTCCTCCGCCATGGCACCCCGTTTCCTGGTTCCGCCGGCCCCACCGCCCACCGGTCCGCGTATCCGCCGAACCTACAGCCAATCACACGTGAAAGAATGGCCGACGATCAACATCTATTCCCCGCATTCGCGGGAACAGTCCCCAGGAGGGAGCTACCCATGGGTAAGCGTGGCCGCAAGAAGCGCAGCCGGAAGAACAGCGCCGCCAACCACGGCAAGCGTCCGAACGCCTGAGCCGTGTAGACGCGGCCGTGCCTTCGGCGCGGCGCATGCGCGTTTCGGCCCCCGAGACATGTGCTTCGGCACATGTGCTTCGGGGGCCGATGTCGTATCCGGGCCCGGGGCCGACCGCGAGATCGCCTCGAACGTTCAGTGTTCCGGAGGTTGCGGGGTGGGGCGCTGGGCATGGAGGTTCACCGCACGGTGGATCTCCAATGTCAACCGCTCTCGCAGCGATTCCGGTGCCCGTTCCCCACCGCATTTGCGGCCGAGCAGGCTCTTGATCTTCTCCTCGATGCCGTAGGCCTCGATACACGGCGCGCAATGATCCATATGGTGTTGCAGCCGTTGCCGGGTGGCATCGTCACATTCGCCATCGAGCAGCAGCCAGACGTCGGCCATTACCGCGGTGCAGTCGAGCTCCAGGTAGGGATCGTGCTCGGTGCTCACTGCTTGACCTCCTGGCGTACCGAGCCCGCCGGCGTGGCCTGTTCGGCGCCGGTGCGGTTGAATCCACGTTCGCGCGCCACGTCGGCAAGCAAACCCTTCAATTGCTTTCGGCCGCGATGCAGCCGGGACATCACCGTACCGATAGGGGTGCCCATGATGTCGGCGATTTCCTTGTACGGGAAACCTTCGACATCGGCGTAGTAGACAGCCATGCGGAACTCTTCGGGCAATTCCTGCAGGGCCGCCTTGATGGTGTCGTCGGGCAGCGCGTCCAAGGCCTCCACCTCGGCCGAGCGGAGCCCCACGGAAGAGTGTTCGGCGGTGGCGGCCAACTGCCAGTCGGTGATCTCGTCGGTGGGGTACTGCGCGGGCTGGCGCTGTTTCTTGCGGTAGGAGTTGATGTAGGTGTTGGTGAGGATGCGATACAACCAGGCGCGCAGGTTGGTCCCCTCCTTGAAGGACTTGAACCCGGAAAACGCCTTGACGTAGGTCTCCTGCACCAGATCCTCGGCATCGGCGGGGTTGCGGGTCATCCGCAGCGCGGCCCCGTAGAGCTGATCCAACAGCGGCAACGCGTCCCGCTCGAAGCGCTCCGCCAGTTCGGCCTCGGTCTCCGCGTCGCGAGTGTCGGCCTCGGCGGTGTCGACATCCGTATCGTCGACCTCCGCGATATCGGCCTCCGTAACCGACGCGTCACTGGTGATCGCGTCACCGGTGACCGTGTCGGCGTCGACGCCGTCCCCGGTCGCCGCGTTATCGTCGCTCGTCACACGTGTCCCTTCGATCGGCTTATCAGCCAAATCTACGCGCAATACGACGTCCCCGGAGAACCGCGTGGTCTCGGCGAGCCGGGGAGAGCGCATAGCCTGCGCTTGCTTCCGGGCGGGGTGTTCGTCGAGCAGAACAGGCACCGACCAGCTCCTTCGTGATATGACGGGGATCCGTACGCCGCGCCCGTAACCCACCGGTCCGCGTGAAACGGGCCGATCGAAGCGCTGTGCACTCGCCTACAACACCCACTCGTCGGGATGTGTTCCCACCCGGGTGCGTCGGGGCCGGCGTCGACCGTATCCGGCCGGTACCCGGGGGCGATGGTCGGTAGAGTGACCGCCGTGGCAAAAGCTTCGACAGCTTCGACACCCGCCATCCGGGTTCTGGTGCAGGCCGGCGTGCCGCATCGGGTGCATGCCTACGAGCACGATCCACGAGTCGATTCCTACGGCGCCGAGGCGGTCGAGGCGCTCGCCCGGCGGATCGGGGCGGATCCGGAACAGATCTGCAAGACGTTGGTGCTGGAACTGTCCACCGGCGGCCTGGCGGTAGCGGTGCTGCCGGTGCCACGCAGTCTGTCGTTGAAGGCGGTCGCCGCCGCGCTGGGCGCGCCGAAGGCCGGGATGGCCGACCGGGTCCGGGCCGAGCGGAGCACCGGCTACGTGCTGGGCGGTATCTCCCCACTCGGTCAACGCAAACGGTTGCCGACCGTGGTGGACGCCTCGGTACTCGACCGGGAGCGCGTCCTGTGCAGCGCCGGGAAGCGCGGACTCGAGATCGAACTCGCCCCCAACGACCTGATCCGGTTGGCCGCGGCGGTGACCGCGCCGATCACCACCTGATATCCGTATCCGATATCCACATCTGATATCCGCATCGCTGTCGGCGGGTTGCGCCCACGAACGGAAACCATATGCGTTACTTGGGAACGACCGTAACCGACCGACCCGAGGATGTGATGCGAGATGTCCCTGTGCCACCCGATGCGCACCGTGCTCGTCGCCCTGTCCGGGGCGTTGGTCCTGACCGGCGGTCCCATTCTGCTGTCCACCGCGCCGACGGCGGTGGCCGGCCCGCCGGCGGTCGCGGCGCCGACGGATGAGCCCGACAACGGACCACGGCACCGAGCCGGTGCCGAGTTGCGGACCATCGAGGACGGTGACTATCCGTTCGGGGGTGGAGACAGTGGCACCGGCGGTTCGCGGAGTTCGCGGGGCGGTTCGCGGAGTTCGGGGGGCAGCGGTACCGACGGCCCTGCCGCGCGGGCGGAGAAGGCGGGCGGGGGCATGGCGAGCGCCATCATCGACCTGTCCGCCGACCTGTTCAAATGTGGGCTCAGCATCGTGACCCCGAGCGTCGACTGCCCGCTGTGAACCTTGCGGATCGGTGCGGCCCGAGCGGGCCGCACCGGGACGGCCGGCCTCGATCGAAGGGCCGAGGTGGGCATCCGATCACAGCAAGGTGGTCTGTTCCGCCCGCTCTTCGACCGGCGCCAGCAGTTCCGGCCCGTTGTTGCGCACGCTGTTCACCAGCGTTGACACCGGCCGCGCGGTGATCTCTGCGACCAGTTCCACGCTCGGCGGCGCCAGCAGCTCCGTCGGGGCCGGGTGATCCGGGTCGAGCCAGGCATCCCAGTGTTCACGCGGCATGGGCAAGGGCATTCGATCGTGGATGCGGGTGAGATCGCCGACGGCGTCGGTGGTCAGGATGGTGCACGACAGCAGTGGCTCGGCATCGGGAACGGAGCTGTCCCGCCATACCGACCACAGCCCGGCCATGTACAGCCGCGAACCGTCGGCGCGGGACATGAAATATGGGCGCTTGACCACTTTCGGTTTACGACCCCGGCCCGTGGTTCCGCCATTCGAGGCCTCCGGCTCCACCAGCCACTCGTACCAGCCGTCCATCGGCACCAGACAGCGCCTGCGCTTCACCGCATCCCGGAACGACGGCAGGCTCGCCGCCTTGTCGGCCCGGGCGTTGAACAGTGGTTTGCCCTTCACCGGAACGCCGGGTTCCGCGGCCTTGGTCCAATGCGGGATCAGACCCCAGCGCATCCGCCGGATACGCAGGCGGGGCGTGTCGGAGTCGTGGCGTTCGACCACCGTGAGGACCTGTGTCGTGGGGGCGACGTTGTAGTCGGCGCCCTCCGAGACCGCCGCGGCGGACGACCGACTCGTACCGCGGGGGGCACCCCCATTCACCGGTCCGCCGATATCGGTTTCGTCGAGGGCGTCCAACTCCACCGCGAGTCGACCGGGGTTCGTCGTCATCGCATATCGTCCGCACATATTCCCGATACTCCCACCGGAGACCGACAGTGTCCGAGTATGTCGCTCGGCAAGGTTCCATCACGCCGTTCCATTACGCCACCGGGCGGTGCTCGATCAGGCCACCGAAAGGCATATCGGAATCGAACGACAAAACGGGTGCAGACAATCTCGCCGGTCTCGGGAACAATGAATGGCACGAACTGGTGACTAATTGAGAGTTATGTCCTAGCATTCTCTCACCAGGGACGAGGCGGTGACGCGGGCCGCCCGTTCGCGCGCGCATGAACCGCCGACTTCCGCAGAGGAGACCCGTTGACAACCACCGAAAAGATCACCGACGAAGAAGCGGTGTTGACCTCGGTCGATCCGGCCACCGGCGCGACGCTGGCCACCTATCCGATCGCGGACGAGGAAGCCGTACGTGCCGCCGTCGCCAAGGCCCGCGCCGCCGCCCCCGCCTGGGAGCAGCTCGGATTCGACGGGCGTCGCAAGGCCCTGCTGCGCTGGTCCGGCAGGCTGGTCGCGAAATCGGACGAGTTCTGCGAGCTCATCCACGCCGAGAACGGCAAACCGCTCGACGACGCGTTCCTCGAACTCATGTTGGCGCTCGAGCACATCGCCTGGGCCGCCAAGCACGCCAAGAAGGTATTGGCCCCGCAGAAGGTCCCCACCGGGCCGCTGATGTCGAACTTCTCGGCCCGCATCGAATACCGCCCACTCGGCGTGATCGGTGTGATCGGTCCGTGGAACTACCCGGTCTACACCCCCAACGGCTCCATCGCCTATGCCCTCGCCGCCGGTAACACCGTGGTGTTCAAGCCATCGGAATACTCCACCGGTATCGGCAATTTCCTCGCCGAGGCCTTCGCCGAGGCCAACCCGCAATTGCCGGCGGGCGTGTTCATCACCGTCAACGGCTACGGCGCCACCGGCGCGGCCCTGGTGCAGGCGGGCGTCGACAAGGTCGCGTTCACCGGTTCGCCGGGTACCGGCCGCAAGATCATGGCCGCCGCCGCCGAGACCCTCACCCCCGTGCTGCTGGAATGCGGCGGTAAAGACCCGGTGATCGTCGCCGCCGACGCCGATGTGAAGGCCGCTGCCGACGCTGTCGCATGGGGCGCCACCTCCAACAGCGGCCAAACCTGCGCCGGTGTGGAGCGGGTGTATGTGGACAAGTCGGTGCGCGACGAATTCGTCGCAGAACTGACCCGGATCCTCGCCGATGTCAAACCCGGTTCGGCGGAGAACGCCCACTACGGTCCGATGACCATGCCGAGCCAGATCGCGATCGTGAAGCGGCACATCGAGGACGCGCTCGCCAAGGGCGGCAAGGCCGTGCTCGGTGGGGTGGAGTCGGTGAAGGATCGGTTCATCGAGCCGGTCGTGCTGGTCGATGTGGACGAGAACTCCGCGGCCGTCAAGGAGGAGACCTTCGGTCCGACCGTCACCGTCACCACGGTGAACAGCATCGATGAGGCGATCGAACTGGCCAACGCCACCACCTACGGCCTGGCTTCGGCGGTGTTCTCCAAGCGCCGTGGCCTGGAGATCGCCCGGCGACTGAAGGTCGGCGCCACCTCGATCAACTCGGTGCTCGGCTTCGCGGCCATCCCGGCCCTGCCGTTCGGCGGCAGCGCAGATTCCGGTATCGGCCGGATCCACGGCGAGCCCGGCCTGCGCGAGTTCGTGCGGCCGCATTCGATCGCAGCCCAGCGCTTCGCCGTCCCGGGAATGGCACTGCTCAGCTATCGCCGCACCCAGACGAACATGAAGATGCTGCGCAAGATGGTGCCGCTGCTGCACGGGCGGCACAAGTAAACCCTCGATACGAGGCGTTGGACGCGAGTGAACAACCACCGGTGGTGCTCGGAATCCCACTTTCCGAGCACCACTGTCATGTCCGGATCGACCATGCGCGAAGATAGGCGAGTGAGTTTCTGGCCAGCGCCCCACGTCGCTGTCCCGGTTCAGGCGTCCGTGACCCTGCCGGGCTCCAAATCCATCACCAATCGGGCGCTGGTCCTGGCCGCGCTCGCCGACGAGCCGTCCACCATCACCGGCGCCCTGCGCAGCCGCGACACCGAGCTGATGATCTCCGGGCTGCGCGCGCTGGGTGCCGAGATCACCGGCGACGGGGACACCCTCGAGGTGGTGCCGCGCCCGCTGCGCGGCGGCCGGGTCGACTGCGGTCTCGCCGGCACGGTGATGCGTTTCCTGCCACCGGTCGCCGGTCTGGCCGCGGGCGACAGCGCCTTCGACGGCGATATCCAGGCCCGGGTCCGGCCACTGCGCACCATCCTGGACGCGCTGCGCGGTCTCGGCGCCGCCATCGACGGTGATGCCTTGCCGTTCACGGTGCACGGCAAGGGCGAGTTGCGCGGCGGTACGATCACCATCGACGCCTCCGGGTCGTCCCAGTTCATCTCGGGACTGCTGCTGTCGGCGGCCCGGTTCGACGAGGGCCTGGTGGTGCGGCACAGCGGCAGTCCGCTGCCGTCCATGCCGCATATCGAGATGACGGTGGAGATGTTGCGCCGCGCCGATGTCGCGGTGGAGGCGCCCGCCGATGTCCGCAAGGAACAAGTCTGGACGGTGCGACCCGGCCCGATCCGCGCCGTCGACTGGACGGTGGAGCCGGACCTGTCCAATGCCACCCCGTTCCTGGCGGCCGCCGCCGTCACCGGTGGGCAGGTGAGCATTCCGCACTGGCCGCGACTGACCTCGCAGCCCGGCGATGTCATCCGCGAGATCCTCGTACGCATGGGCGCCGAGGCGCGCATCTTCGACGGGGTCCTCACCGTCACCGGACCCGACCGCCTGGCAGGTATCGATATCGATCTGCACGATGTCGGCGAATTGACGCCCACGGTCGCCGCTCTCGCCGCACTGGCCGACTCACCCTCACGCCTGCGCGGTATCGCGCACCTGCGTGGCCACGAGACCGACCGGCTGGCCGCCCTGTCCACCGAGATCAACCGGCTCGGCGGGCAGGTCCGGGAAACCGAGGACGGCCTGGAGATCACCCCCGCCCCGCTGCACGGCGGACGTTGGCATTCCTATGCCGACCACCGGATGGCCACCGCCGGCGCGATCCTGGGCCTGGTGGTCCCCGGGGTGGAGATCGAGGACATCGGGACCACCGCGAAAACGCTGCCCAACTTCGTGGACCTGTGGGAGGCCATGCTCGATTCGAAGGGCGATCAGGAGGAGGTGCCCTGAGCCGGCGCGGCCGTTCCTCGGCCAGTTACGACGAGTCGGATGTGCGGGTGCGGCCGGGCCGCAGTTCGCGCCCACGCACCAAGAACCGACCCGAGCATCGGGATGCTCGACCGGCCATGGTGGTGTCGGTGGACCGAGGTCGCTGGGGTTGTGTGCTCGACGGTGACCCGAACCGTCCGATCGTGGCCATGCGCGCCCGCGAACTGGGTCGCACCCCGATCGTTGTAGGTGATCAGGTGTATGTGGTCGGCGATCTGTCCGGTCGTCCGGACACCCTGGCGCGAATCGTGCGGGTGGCCGAGCGCACCACCGTCCTGCGCCGCACCGCCGATGACACCGACCCGTTCGAGCGCGTGGTCGTCGCGAACGCCGAACGACTGTTCATCGTGGTCGCACTCGCCGACCCACCGCCGCGCACCGGTTTCGTCGAACGCGCCATGGTCGCCGCCTATGCCGGCGGTCTGGAACCGGTCCTGTGCCTGACCAAACACGATCTGGCCGAGGGCACCGAATTCGCCGCGGCCTTCGCCGACCTCGACCTCACCATCGTCTACGGCGGTATCGAGGACCCGCTCGAGCCCGTACTGGAGCTGCTCACCGGCCGGCTCACCTGTTTCCTGGGTCATTCCGGGGTCGGCAAATCGACACTGGTGAACCGCCTCGTCCCCGAGGCCGGTCGCGCTGTCGGCGAGGTCTCGGGCGTCGGCAAGGGTAAACACACCTCGACCCAATCGGTGGCGCTTCCCCTGCCCACCGGCGGATGGGTTATCGACACGCCCGGTGTCCGTTCCTTCGGCCTGGCCCATATCACCCCCGAGGACGTTATCGCCGCCTTCACGGATCTGTCCGAGGCCATCGAGGACTGTCCCCGCGGCTGCACCCATCTCGGCCCGCCCGCCGACCCCGAATGCGCCCTGGACGACCTCCCCGGCAAGGAACGGCGTGTCGCCGCCATCCGCCGCCTACTGATCGCCCTGGCCTCGAACGACCCCTGGTGATTCGGTCCGACCGCTACCGTCCGCCGGCGCACAATCGGCAGGGCAGCGGCGCCGGTTCGCCGGCGGTACCGCGCAGATAGGATTCCAGATGCCGGGCAATCGCCTCGGCGAGCATGGGTGGCACCGCATTACCGATCTGGCGGGCGATCTCCACCTTGGTTCCGCACCAGCCGAACGAATCAGGGAAACTCTGTAGCCGCGCCGCTTCGAAATGGGTGATCGGCCGGTCCACACTGCGCGCGGGATCGTCACGATCCCATTGGGGATGCAGATACTGGCCTTTCTCGGGCTTGTAGAACTCGGTCCGGATCGTCAGCGACGGCATATCCCACCGCATTCGGCCCATGACGTCGGTGGTGCCGGTCTTCTTCTCCCGCCAGCACCGCGACAGCAGATGATCGGGCAGGTCGAAGCGACCGCCGCCCGGCGGAATATGCCGATAGCGCTGTAACGACAGCGCCGTCGGATTACGTCCGATATGCAGTTCCGGGGTTTTGAACACCCCGCGGATCCGTTCGCCGAACACCTCGGTCCACGAGTCGGGCAGTTGCCGGGTCGGCGGGATCTCCGGTAGGTCGGCCAACACGTCACGGGTGGTGTGCCATCCGGGTCCGGTCCCCGCGGCGCCGGGGCGGATATGCGTGGGTTCGGGCAGTGGGATCTCCCCGATACGAGAACCGATCACGATGGTGCGTTTACGCCGCTGCGGTACCCCGAAATCGGCTGCGAGCAGAAATCCCGCCGTGAGTCGGTAGTCCGCCAACAATCCGCCCGGTTCGGTCTCGGCCCGCAACAGGGCGAATTCGCTCGACGAGAAGAACCGGTCCACGTTCTCGATGACGAAAACCCGAGGACGCGCATGGCGGACGAAACGAATGTACTGCTTCCACAGCGCGTTTCGCGGATCGTCCACATTCTTCGAACCGAGGTTGGAAAACCCCTGACACGGTGGCCCGCCGATGATCACGTCGACGGCCGGGATCGCGGAATCGGCGATATCGGCGATATCCGCGTAGTGGGTGTGGGCCTCGCCGAAGTTGACCGCGTAGGTCGCCGCGGCCGCCCGGTCGAATTCCACCGCCATCACCGACTCGTAGCCCCCGGAAGCGGTGAAACCGGCGGTCATGCCGCCGCAACCCGCGAACAGGTCGATCACCGTCAACGATCGTGAGCTCACCCGGTCACCCTAGCGAACCCACGACCGCACCGGACCGAGTCGTCGGCGCGACACCACGACATCCCTCGGCGCACCCTGGAGATTAGGTCCCGGCCCGGCCGCAACGCCTCTACGATCGAACCCCATGGTGGGTCAGTCGGGATTGCAGCACGCCGATCTGGCCGGTCGCTGGATGGCCGCGCTCGGCGGTGGAGACCGCGTCCAGGGGTCGTCGGACCCCGACGAGATGCTGCATCTACTGACCGAGCTCGTCGGTGAACTCGACGCCGCGGTCCACGGTCACGCCACGGCGCATCGGGTGGCCGAGGTGGGGGCCCGACTGGCGCGCGAGTGTTCCGTCGACGACGAAACACTCGGCCGCAGCATCACCGTGCTGAGCGAGTACTTTCTCGGCTCGCGTCCCGACGATGAGGACCGGCTCGAGTTACTCGGCGCCTTCGCCACCGGCTACGTGCGCGCACTGCAAACCCGTCTGCTGAATCAGCAGGAAAGTATCCGCGATGCCGAGAGCACGGCCCGGCGGCGGGCCGAGGAACGGTTGCGGGCCACCGAGGCCCGAATGCGCGCGGTATTCGCTCAGGCCGGCATAGGCACCGGCCTGGTGGACACCTCCGGCAGACTGATCGAGGTCAACGACGCCTTCGCGCGCATGCTCGGCTACACCCCCGAGCAGATGTGTCGACTGCCGCTGAGCGCCCGGACACACCCGGCCGATCCGCCCGGTATCCGGAATCTGTACGAGAGCGTGAGCCGCGGCGAACGGGAGCACGCCCAACTGGAGAAGGCCTACCGCCATCGCGATGGCCACACCGTGTGGACCAATATCAATATTTCCCTCATCCGGGACGACAACGGAGCACCCCGCTACGTCCTGGCCCTGGTCGAGGACATCTCCGAACGCCGCGCTCTGCGCGAACGCCTCGACTACCGCGCCAACCACGACGAGCTCACCGGCCTGCCGAACCGCTCGTATTTCCTCGACGCCCTGGCCACCGCCTTCGCCGACCCGGAGGCCGCCTGCGGGCTGTGTTACCTGGATCTCGATCATTTCAAAACCGTCAACGACACCTTCGGACACGCGGTCGGCGATCAGGTGCTGGTGCAGGCCGCGACCCGGCTCGCCGACTGCACCACCGGGGATCAGACGGTCGCCCGGATGGGGGGCGACGAATTCGTCATCCTGGTACCGCACACCTGCGGAGAAGACCAGCTCGCGAAACTCGCCGACACCGTACTCGACGCGTTCGCCGAACCGTTCGACATCGATGGCACCCGGTTGAGTATCAGCGCCAGTATCGGGGTGATGGAACGCCGCCCGGAGCACACCAGCGCCGATCAACTGCTCAATGCCGCCGATACCAGCATGTATTGGGCGAAGACCGGGGGACGCGGCCGGTACGCGGTCTTCGATCCGGCCCGTGGCGAACTCGAACACACCCGCGCCGAGCTGACCGCGGCGCTGCCGCAGGCCTTGGATCGCGGCGAGTTCTTCCTCGATTATCAGCCGATCCTCGACCTCGCCACGGAACGCACCGTCGCGGTGGAGGCGCTGGTGCGCTGGCGTCATCCCGACCACGGTGTCCTGTCCCCGGCCTGTTTCGTCGAGCTCGCCGAGGACAACGGTCATATCGGCGCCCTCACCGAATTCGTGCTGGAGCAGGCCTGTCGCGATCACTCCGCGAACGGGTCCGCCGACGCTCCTCTGGTGAGCGTGAACATCTCCGCCACCGATATGGCCGAACACGGCTGGCTGGACCGGGTTCACGCCATTATCGCCGCCACCGGGATCGAACCCACCAATCTGCAGCTCGAGTTGACCGAGAGCGCTTTCATGGACACCGTCCGCCGCCCGGTGCGCGCCCTACACGAACTCGCCGACCGCGGGGTTCGTCTCGCACTCGACGATTTCGGCACCGGGTATTCGAATCTGGCGTATCTGAGCAGACTGCCGCTGCACACGATCAAACTCGCGGGCCCGTTCATCGATCACATCGGCACCCCCCGCTCGATCGGCGCCGCGGATCTGCTCATCCTGCGCAAGATCATCGAGCTCGCGCACGGCCTCGGGCTCACGGTCACCGCGGAATGCGTGGAGACCCGCGATCAGGCCGATCGACTGCGTGACCTCGGTTGCGATACCGCCCAGGGATGGTATTTCCACCGTCCGATGTCGATCGAGCGGCTCACCGATCTACTCGCCGAGGAGCAGGCGAAGAATGCCCGAACCCGAGCGACGTCCACGGCGAGGTCGTAGCCCGTCGCCGGTTTCCCGCCCCGGGCCCGGTTGCTCGTCCCCGCGAGCTCGATACCTCAGGTCACCAGATGTCCGTTGCCGGTGACGATAAGCCCTATGTTGTGCAACGATCGACTGTTGCTGTCGAAATAGGAGCCGTGAATATCCGGGTTCCAGCCCAGAGAGGTCCAGGGACCGCGCACCGTATCGGAACCGAATAGCGTGGCCTCGAACTTTCGGCTGTGGGGCGCGGTGTCCAGCTCGGGCATCAGTTTCACCGAATCATGCTCGGCAATGGTGGCGAACGCATGTTTTCCCATATCGGCCGGATCCACACCGACGAGCTTCAGGTCGGTGACATGTTCCGCGCCGGAACTGTATCCGCCGACGAAGACCAGTGCATCCGCGTCCAACGGCTCTCGGGCGGCATAACCGATATTGCCGGTTCCGGAGGAGTAGCCCAACGCCGTGTTGTACGAGGGCTCGCCCTCATGGGTAACTCGGAGACCGGCGTGGTAGGCACGCAAATCCGGTGCATCACGGCGAGCCGCGGGGATGAGCTCATCGATTCTGCCCGGTGACGACTGCCGATATCCCAGCCAGGTGGTGACCGCCGTTTCGGCTTTCGGATCGACCAGGAGTGCGGCTTTTCTTATCTGCTCGGAGCGTTCGGACGCGAATTGGATTCCGAATGGATTCTCACCGGCCCCGGCGGCATTGAGGACGACATTGTCGGCCCGGTCCGGATCGTCGATGGAGACCGCCACCCGGAAGTCCGGCTCCAACCTGGTCAGGTATCGGGGCGGTGTTCCCGGTGGTGATTCGAGTGCGAAACCGATGGTGCCGGTCTGTCTGAGCGCGAGGGCTCGCCGGTGTCCATCGGGGATCGAATGGGCCGCGTCGTACATTTTCTCGAGGTTGCGCAGGTTATAGCGGTGGCGGTCGACATGAGGAATACCGTTGCGATTTCCGATGAAAGGATCGGCTCGATAGAGAGCTTCCCTGTCGGTACGGGTGAGGCCGGACCACAACGCATGTAATCGGCGCGGATCGGAGGGCAGGATATCGCGGGCAACGTTCGCGGACGAGAATGTCTCGGACCGCACGAGGATCTGTCCGAATACATGGTCTTTCTCGGTGGATCCGGTTGCGAATCGGTCGATTTCCCGGCTCATCTCCCGGGTGGTGCCGCCGGCGTGGCCGCCGAAGCGACGAAGGCCACCGGCCAGCGTGTCGCGGATGCGGATCATATGGGCCTGCAGTATCCAGGAATGGAAGGTGCGCATTCTGCCTCCCTTCCGCGGTCGCTACGACAGCGCTATTGTCATGCCACCGATGAGGGTTTGCGTCCTGTTCGGATAGACCCTACGGCTCGCGCACCCGCCGAACGCTACCCACGGTCGTCCTCCGCCCGACGGTATACCGGCGGCCACTCGGCCCTAGCGTGCCTCCGACAGTCCCGTCCGGGCGGGTCGCACCCGGTGGTGGGGGGAGTCGGGTCCGGCGGCGACCAGTGATTCGTGGGTCGGCGGATCGCTGGGCACATGATCGGGGCGACGGAGTTCGAACTCCTTGCGCAGCACGGGAACCACTTCGCGGCCCAGCCGCTCGATCTGCTCCAGCACCACGTCCAGGGGCAACCCCGCGTGGTCGACGAGGAACAGTTGACGCTGGTAGTCGCCCGCATAGTCGGCGAAACCGAGGGTGCGTTCGATCACCTGTTCGGGTGTTCCGACGGTCAGCGGGGTCTGGGCGGTGAACTCCTCCAGTGATGGTCCGTGCCCGTATACCGGCGCATTGTCGAAGTAAGGCCGGAAGAACCGTTTCGCCTCCACCTCGGTATCGGCCATGAACACCTGCCCGCCGAGACCCACGATGGCCTGGTCCGCGGCGCCGTGGCCGTAGTATTCGAACCGCCGCCGGTACAGTCCGACCATCTGCTCGGTGTGTTCTTTGTTCCAGAAGATGTTGTTGTGGAAGAAACCATCGCCGTAGAAGGCGGCCTGTTCGGCGATTTCCGGTGAGCGGATCGAGCCGTGCCATACGAACGGCGGGGTGTCGTCCAGCGGGGCGGGGGTGGCGGTGAAGCCCTGTAGCGGGGTGCGGTACCGGCCCTGCCAGTCGATCTGCTTCTCCCGCCACAGCCGGCGCAGCAGATGGTAGTTCTCGATGGCCAGCGGAATGCCCTGGCGAATATCCTTGCCGAACCATGGATATACCGGTGCGGTGTTACCACGGCCGAGCATCAGATCCACCCGCCCGTCGGACAGGTGTTGCAGCATGGCGTAGTCCTCGGCGATCTTCACCGGATCGTTCGTGGTGATCAGGGTGGTCGCGGTCGACAGCCGGAGCCGCTCGGTGCGGGCCGCGATATGGCCGAGGAAGGTGGTCGGTGACGAGGGCACGAACGGCGGATTGTGGTGTTCGCCGGTGGCGAAGACATCCAGGCCGACCTCTTCGGCCTTCAAGGCGATCGCGACCATCGCCTTGATTCGTTCGGCCTCGCTCGGTGTGCGGCCGGTCGTGGGGTCGGTGGTGACGTCTCCGACGGAGAAGATTCCGAACTGCATATGTCCTCCTCGGCCGCTTCCGGCATTTAGTGGATATGTCAACCAGTGGAACGGTGGGCCCCGCCGGGGTATTCCGACCGCGTGGCGCAGTTAGGCCACCGCCGTCGTGAGACGAGGATTCGCCGATCGGTCGCCGTTATCATCGCAGGCGCCCCACCGCAGGACCGAAGTACAGGTAGCCCCGATGACAAGCCGGCCGGAAATCCCCGTTCCCGTGATACCCGAGACCGAGGTCCGGCCCGATGACACGGCACCCGCACGAGCACCGGAATCGTGGAGCTACTTTCCCCCGCCACGGGAGCTGCGCGGCAATCTGAACGGCTGGACCTACCTGGCCGTCTTCCTCGCCGCCGTACTCGTGACCATACTGTCGGCCCGGGCCATCGCAGCGCTGGACTCCGGCCAACCCCTACGCCCCTGGCTCTACACCGCGGTCGCCGTATGGGTGGTCTCGCTCCTGGTCATGCTGTCGGCATTCGCCGGCGGCCGCACCTGCCTCGAGCTCGAGAGCACCCGCTTCGAACACGATCGGGGCGGATTGGTGATCCGGCGTTCGCTCGCCTACGAGACCGCCGCGGTCCTCTTCCTCGGAAGCCTGGCCGCGGCCTGTGCGCTCTTCGGCATCGGCACCCATCGCGATTCCCTCACCTTGCCCCTGCATCCACCGATCCCCGCATGGGCCGCGCTCGCCGTGGCGGTCGCGGTATTCGCCTATCTGGTGGTGTATCTGGCGCGACCGCGGGCCCACCGCCTGGTTCTGCGACCCGGCCATATTGCGCTCCCGACGACCATCCGCCCCATGAAACTTCTCTCCTGGGCCGAGCTGAGCGATGTCACGGTCGTCTCGCGCACCAGTTGCCAGGGCACGGTCCGACTCGAAACCGCGTCCCGGAAACCGAAGCGGCCCCGTCGAGCTCATATTCGCGCGGAGAAATTATCGATCGGCTCGTCGGCCGCCTACTGGCTGATCCGCTTCTATCACCGACACCCCGAACTGCGCGAGGAACTGTCCGACGAACGGGCCCTCGAGCGGCTGCGCGTGTACGGGGTCGTCGAAGAACACTGAAAACCTTCTGCCGCAACCGGACACGATGCGCTCGGTGCCCTCGGGGTACCGACTCCGATCCCGATTCGGGGCGGGGGTAGCGCACGCGCTACCCCCGAACGGTCGTGCACATCACCGACATTCCGCGGCGATCGCCGTGTGATGGAGGTATGACAACAGCACCTTCCGACCTCGCCCCTCCCATTACCACCACCGCGATCCGGGCACGCGGGGGGCGGTGGTTTCTGCTGCTCGCCTTTGCCGGAGCGTGGATTCCGTGGGGACTGGCGGGAGCGGCCGGATACTCACTCGACGACCCGGTGGTCCAACTGCTGTCCGGCGGTGTGGTCGCGCCCGCACTCGCGGCAATCGTCGTTCGTCGGTGGATCACCCGCGAGGGGTTCGCCGATTCCGGCCTGCGACCGCGGATCGGCCGGACCCGGTCGTCGTACTCGATCGCGGCGCTGCTGCCCCTCGGCATCCTCGCCATCGCGCTCCTCCTCGCCGCCGCCCTCGGATGGTGGGATCCGCTGAACCGGGATTTCGGTTCCGACGACGCGCTGTTCCTCGCCATCGCCCTCGTGGTCCCCGTGGTGGCCGCCCCGCTGTTCTGGGGTGAGGAATTCGGCTGGACATCGTATCTGCGCGATCGGCTTCTGCCCGGCCGCCCCGTCGCCACCACTTTCGCAACGGGACTGATCTGGGGCGTGTGGCACTGGCCGCTGCCATGGGTGGGGTACCTCGGCTCCACCGGCACCGTGGTCGAGACGATCGTCGCCATGCTGTTGTGGCTGCCGCTGTCGATTCTGCTCGAGTTCGTCATCGGTTGGCTGTGGGTCCGTGGCGGTTCGGTGTGGCCGGCGGCCATCCTGCACAGCGGCAGCAATCTCGTGGTCGCCGCGGGGCTCGAACGGTTCGTGGACGGTCCCGACACCATGGCGACCGCCACTACGCTGCTGATGTGCGTCGCCTACCTACCCGTGGTGGCGTGGATCGTCGTGACCACGAGGCGTGACGGTTCACGCGGCTCCCACCCGACGACCGAAAGGACTCGCCGATGAACAGCGTGGCATCGGCCCTGCGATCCGGTCCGCGCTACCTCGTATCGCCTTGGCCGTGGCGTGCCGTGAGCTATGTGGTTCTCGGCGGGATTCTGTCGTCGATCACCGTCCTCGGCATCGTCCCCGTGCTGGTCCTCGGTCCGACCCGCCGCCTCCGGGCGGCACTGTGGGAGCCGCTGCTGCGTGTGCACTGCACCCGACTACGGCTGATCGACCCCGCCCTCGCCGATAGCGCCGATATCCGGGTGCGGGCGGCCGCCGACAATGGGCGTCTACCTTCGCTTCGGCAATTCGCCTATGTCGTCGGCACCGCCGTGTCCGGGGGTGTGGTGTTCGTCCTGGCGACACTCGCATGCGTCGTCGTGGCAATGTTGCTCGTGGCGCCATGGCTGGTCCGCGACGACTACTTCGATCTCGGACCCTGGATCGTAGACACCACATCGCAGGCATGGTTCGTCGCCGCCGGCGGCCTCCTCGCCGGTGCGGTGCTGCTTTTCGTGCTCGGCGGCTGGGCGGCCCTCGAGGCCGCAACCGCGCGGGTTCTGCTGGTTTCCGATACCGACCGGTGGCGGCAGGAAGCCGAACGAATCGAGAACTCCCGATCCGGCCTGCTCGAGGCGGAGGGTTTCGAACGGGAACTGCTCGAATCCGAACTGCACGACCGGGTCCAGCACCGGCTGGTCGCCCTGTCCATGAGCCTGGGCCTGGCCGAGGCGAAGGACACGGACGGTCCCACCGGCTGCCTCGCCGCAAACGCCCACCGGCAGGTCGACGAGACCTTGGCCGAACTGCGGGCCGTGCTGCGCGGGTTCTCCCCACGGGCCCTGGTCGACCGCGGCCTGGAACCGGCCCTGGTCGACCTCGCCGCCGATATGCCTCTGGAGGTGACCTTCGATATTCGGAGCGGGCGCCACCGACTGCCCCCCGCGGTCGAGCACATGTCCTATGTCCTCGTGGCCGAGGCACTCACCAATATCGCCCGACACTCCGATGCGTATCGGGTGGCCGTGCGCGGGGCGCGCACCGGATCGATGTGGATACTGAGCATCACCGACGACGGCCCCGGTGGCGCTCATATTTCGCCGGGCCACGGCCTCGACCGACTGACCCGTCGGGTCGCCGCGCTGGACGGTACGCTCACGCTGACCAGTCCCCCCGGCGGACCGACCACCCTGCGAATGGAGTGTCCGGTGTGATACCGCATCAGCGACCGCGGCGCATCGTGGTGGCCGAGGACAGCCCGCTACTGCTGGCCGGACTGGAAAGCGTACTCGCCTCGGCCGGTCACGAGGTGAGCGCAACCGTCACCGACGCACCCGGTCTCCTGCACGCCTGGGACGCCCACCGGCCGGATCTGGTCATCACCGACGTTCGAATGCCGCCCACCGAGACCGACGACGGGTTGCGCGCCGCGGCCGAACTCCGCCGGCGGCGAGCCGACCTTCCGATACTGGTCCTCTCCCAATACGTGTCCGTCGCCTATCTCGACGATCTCCTCGGTGACGACCCGACCCAGGGCGGAATGGGCTACCTGCTCAAGGACCGGGTGGGTCATGTCCGCTTCTTCCTCGACACCGTCGACCGGGTGGCCCGCGGCGAGACGATCGTCGACCCCGACGTGGTTCGGGCCCTGGTCAAATCCACCCGCAACCGCGCGCCCCTGGACGGTCTCACCCCACGGGAGCGTGAGGTCCTCGCCCTGGTCGCCGAGGGCCACACGAACTCCGGTATCGCCCAACGGCTCAACGTCTCCGAAGCCGCCGTGCGCAAACATATCGGCTCCATCTTCGCGAAACTTCCCCTGCGCGACGGCGACCGGCGAGTACAGGCGACCCTCATCTACCTGCGGTCACTGGGCTGATCATCGTCCTCGGCCCCGGCCTGCGGCGCCGAGGCGGCCCGGATGGCTCCGACCGGGATGGCCTGCAAGGCCGCCGCCCAGGTCAGTTCCCCGGCGAGCAGCAGATCCACGGGAACGGCGCCACGAAGACCGGCATTGGGACTCGTCCACCAGGCCGCGACCTGCCAGGGGTCGTCCTTCGCACCCAGTTTCCGGTTCACTTCCCGCACAATCGGATCTATCCGGTTGCGCGCGGTGTCCAACTGGAAATTCGGAAACCGAAACGATCTTCCCACCGGAAGCCCCAACAGTTCGGAGCGAAGCCGGTGATACCGCACGGCGCTGGTCCTGCGCCGAGGGGTCGGGCTCGGATCGATGACCGCGCCCACCTCGGACGCGCCCACGCATTCGAGCCGCAGCAGGATCTCGCGATATTCGGCGGGAAGCGGATCCGGCGGCGGCACATAGGATCGCGACCACAACGGTTGCTCCGCCCATCCGGGTGGGCAGCCGATCCGGCTTGCCGGCTGGTCGACGGCCGCCAGACCCGAGGTGATCAACTCTGCGGTTTCGAGTCGCCAGGTCGACCGGGGATCGAGCCGGGCGGTGAGGTAGGCCAGAATCGCGAGCGAGGCGTAGACCCTCGAGCGTGCGTGGGTGCCGGTGGCGTGCGCGAGATCAGGGAAACGGTCGAGCCGACCCACCTGATCGACCACATTCCTGTTCCACACTCGCAGATGATGGGCACAGGCATTGCGCAGGCTCGCGAGATTGGTGATCCATTTCGTCAGCGCCGCCCCGTCACCATCGCAATTGCCTTCGTACACACCGAGACTCGCGGCGATGAGGTTTTTGTGTTGCGGTTTCAAACCGGCGAGCAAGGTGGCCAAACTCCCGAACCCCAGTAGCTCGGTAACCACCCAAACCGGTAGGGGCATGCCGTATTTGGACCGGAAATGCTTGACGAAATCCTCCTTCGACCGGTCTTCCAGCCGTCGCACGTTCCGCAACCACTGTCCGTGCGGGCTCTCGAGCCAATGTGCCCGGGCGACAATCGGATTCTGCTCGTCGAATTCGGTGAAGCCGCGATCCAACAGCGCGGGGTCGAGATGGGCGAAGGCGTGGCCGGCGCCCAATGTGTAACCGAGTTGGACCCGCAATGCGACCTCAACCCGTTCGATGGCGTCGAGAATATGCAGTCGCAGCCGCCGATCGAACTCGTAGATCCCCACCACCCGCTCGAATGTGGTGCCCGGAACGAACCTGTCTCCCACCACCTTCCCCGGCCCGTGGGGGTTCGGTTCCAACGCCCGGAAGATGTACCAGTATCCGCTCAGCCGGTAGTAACCGACCCGGCCCAACACCTCGATCGCCGCCGCCTCGTCCTCGACGATCATTCCCCGCCCACGCAGCAGGGCGACCTGTTCGGACAGGGTTTTGAAGGGCTTCTCGTAGCTCGTGACGGAGCGCGCCCTGCGGGAGCCGGACATACGCTCACCCATCGGGTGGCACCTTTGATACGCTCTGCGCACACGGCCGACCGCCCACTCCCGCCCCAGGGAGGGACGGTCGGTTCTCCGTTTCGAACATCCCCTGCTTCGGTCCGTACCCACTCGGTCGACGCGGGCCTCGTCGAGGTCGACCAGACCCACCATGCGCTGTCGGATACGGTACTCCACCGTCGCCCGAGCCGGACGGAGCCCGTAGCGCGCTCCCGGGCCACTCCTCGGCCTATCGGACCGAGCGGATCAGCGGAATGCCGACAGATCGGTGAGCGCTTGGCCGATGATGAGCTGGTGCACCTCGCCGGTGCCCTCATAGGTGAGCACCGATTCCAGATTGTTCGCATGCCGAAGGATCGGGAACTCGAGGGTGATACCGGCGGCCCCGAGAATGGTGCGGCATTCGCGGGCGATGCCGATGGCCTCCCGAACATTGTTGAGTTTGCCCAGCGAGATCTGCTCCGGCCGCAGCCGGTGCTCGTCCTTGAGCCGGGCCAGGTGCAACGCGAGCAGCATGCCCTTGCCCAGTTCGACCGTCATATCCGCAAGCTTGGCCTGGGTGAGTTGATAGGCCGCGAGCGGTTTGTCGAAGATATCGCGCGCGCCGGCGTATTCGATCGCGGTTTCCAGACAGTCGCGGGCCGCACCGAGCGAACCGAACACGATGCCGAAGCGGGCCTCGTTCAGGCATGACAGCGGACCGCGCAGCCCGCGCACCTCCGGAAAAGCGGCCGATGCCGGTAGGCGCACATTGTCGAGAACCAGTTCGCTGGTGACCGAGGCCCGCAGCGAGAGCTTGCGCTTGATCTCGGGGGCGGAGAAACCGGGGGTGTCGGTCGGCACGACGAAGCCGCGGACACCTTTACCGTTTTCGCCCTCGTCGGTTTGCGCCCACACCACCGCGACATCGGCCACCGATCCGTTGGTGATCCACATCTTGTTGCCATTGAGGATCCAGTCGGCGTTCTCCCCGGAACCGTCCCGCCGGGCGCGGGTCCGCATCCCGCCGGGGTTGGAGCCGAAATCGGGCTCGGTCAGTCCGAAGCAGCCCAACGCCTCGCCCGCGGCCATCCGCGGCAGCCACTGTTGTTTCTGCTCCTCACTGCCCCATTTCCAGATCGCGAACATAGCCAGCGAGCCCTGCACCGAGACCAGTGAACGCAGACCGGAATCGCCCGCTTCCAACTCCATACACGCCAGACCGTAGGCGGTGGCGCTGGTGCCCGCGCATCCGTAGCCCTCCAGGTGCATACCGAGGACGCCGAGCGCGCCGAGTTCCTTCGCCAGTTCCCGGGCGGGAATCCGGCCGGCCTCGTACCACTCGGCGATATGCGGTTTGACGGATTTCTCGACATAGGCGCGCACGGTGTCACGGATATCGCGGTCCGCCTCGTCGACGAGGTGGTCCACCGAGAAGAGTTCGAGCGGGTTCTGTGCCATGGGATGTCCTTACCGGGAGATCGGGAAAGTCAGAGGAAGGCCGAGACGCCGGTCTCGGCTCGGCCGATGAGCAGTTTCTGGATTTGGCTGGTGCCCTCGTACAAGGTCATCACCCGAGCGTCTCGCATGTACTTCTGGACCGGGTACTCGTCGACATACCCGTACCCGCCGAAGGCCTGAATCGCGAGATTGGCGGCCTTGACGGCCTTCTCCGAGGCGAACAGTTTCGCCTTGGACGCCGCCACACCGAAGGGTAGGCCGCGTTCGATCAGATCGGCGGCCCGCCAGGTGAGCAACCGGGCCGCGTCACAGTCGGTGGAGATTTCGGCGATCATGTCCTGGATGAGTTGGAAGGAGGCCAGCGGACGACCGAACTGCCGACGCTGCACACTGTAGTCGACGACCGCCTCCAGACAGCCCTGGATGATGCCGGTGCATCCGGCGCCCACCGAGACCCGCCCCTTGTCCAGGGAGCGCATCGCGATCTTGAAGCCCTCACCCTCCGCGCCGATCAACGCGTCGGCCGGGACCCGGACATCGTCGAAGGCCAATTCGGCGGTGGCCTGACCGCGCAGACCGAGCTTGCCGTGGATCTCGGTGCGGGAGAACCCGGGGGTGTCGGTGGGTACCAGGAAGGCGGAGATTCCCTTCGCGCCGGGGCCGCCGGTGCGGGCGAAGACAACGCAGACATCGGCCCAGGTGCCATTGGTGATGAAGATCTTCCCGCCGTTGATCACCCAGTCCGAACCGTCCTTGACGGCACGTGTCTTGAGATTGGCGGGGTCGGAGCCGTTATCCGGTTCGGTGAGCCCGAAACAGCCGAGCACTGTCCCGCTCGCGATACCGGGCAACCACCGCTGCTTCTGCTCCTCGGTCCCGTGGTCCAGGACGATCTTGCCGAACAACCCCATCGAGACCGAGACGATGCCACGAACCGCGGAGTCGGCGCGGCCCAGCTCTTCCATCCCGATGCAGTAGGTGATGTAGTCGCCGCCCATCCCGCCGTATTCCTCGGGGATGGTGAGACCGAAGAAACCGAGTTCGCCGAGTTTGGGGACGAGCGCGGTGTCGACCGCTTCCCGCCGGTCCCACTCCGCACGGTGCGGAACCACCTCCTTGTCGAGGAAATCCCGCGCCATCTGCTGGAACGCACGCTGCTCGGGGGTGAGCGAGAAGTTCATCGAATTCCCTTCCCGACGCGGTTGCCCGCCTCGTCGTAGACGTAGAAACCACGGCCGGTCTTGCGGCCGAGGTTGCCCTGCTCCACAAGGGCGGTGACCGTCGCCGACGGTTTATCGGCCGGATCGCCGGTTTCGGCGAATCGGGCGAGTTTGGTGTAGTAGCCGATATCGATGCCGGTGAGATCCATCAGCTCGAACGGTCCCATCGGATACCCCAGCGCGGTGCGGGCCGCGGTATCGATCGCCTCGATATCGGCATAACCGCCCTCGTAGAGACGGATCGCCTCGTCGCGCACCGCGTTGAGAAGCCGATTGGCGACGAATCCCGGGATCTCCTTGTCCAGGACTATGGCGATCTTGCCGATCCGGTCGACGAACTCGAGCGCCGCCTCGACCGTCCGCGGGCTCGTCTGCGGGCCGCGCACCACCTCCACCGCCTTCATCACCAGCGCCGGATTGAAGAAGTGCAGGTTGAGGAAGCGATCGGGCCGGTTGGTGGCCGAAGCCATCGCCGATGGCACGAAACCGGAGGAGTTGCTGGCCAGGATGGTGGAGGCCGGGCACAGTGCGTCCAGTTCGGCGAACAACGCCCGCTTGACCTCGAGCCGCTCCACCACCGCCTCCACCACCAGATCGACCTCGGCCGTCGGTTCGGCGACGGGGGTGAGCCGCGCGAAGGCGTCGGCCACCTCGTCTGCAGCACGCCGCCCCTTGGCGACCTGGGCGTCCATTCGCTCCCCCAGGTGGGCCAGCGCCCGGCCCGGTGCGTCCGGGTCGAGGTCGTACAGCGTGACGTCGCAGCCGGCCAGGGCGGCAACCATCGCGATCTGCGACCCCATCGCCCCCGCGCCGGCGACGAGCACTTTCTCGATACGACTCACCGTGCCCTCCAATCGGGCGATCGTTTGGCCAGGAACGCCTCGGCGCCCTCGCGTTTGTCCTCCGTGGTGTAGAGCAACGCCTGGGCCAGGCGTTCGATCACCAGACCCGTGTGCCGGTCGGCGTCCATCCCCGAGCGCACGACCAGTTTCGCCAGTCGAACCGCCAGCGGTCCCTTGGCCAGGATGGTGCCGGCGATCTCCCGGGCCTTGGGCACCAGCTCCTCCGCCGGTACGACATGGCTCACCAGACCGAAGCCGTGCGCCTCCTCGGCGGTGACCATCCGACCGGTGAGGATGAGTTCGACCGCCCGTCCGACGCCGATGAGCCGCGCCAATCGTTGGGTGCCGCCGGCCCCGGGGAGCACCGACAGATTCGTCTCGGGCAACCCGAACCGCGCCGACTCCGCGGCGATGCGGATATCACAGGCCATGGCGAGTTCGCATCCACCACCGAGCGCATAGCCGTTGACGGCGGCGATGGTCGGTTTCTCGAACGCCTCCACCTCGTCGTAGAGCCGCTGCATGGTCGAGGCCAGACCGGTGTGCAGGTCGTAGTCCTTCAGTTGACCGATATCGGCGCCGGCGGCGAAGGCCTTCTCTCCCGCCCCGGTCACCACCACGACCCCGACGGAATCGTCGACGCGCAGCGCGGCGAGGGCATCGCGCAGGTCGGCCTGAACCTGCGCGTTGATCGCATTGCGGACCTCGGGGCGGTTGAGCGTCACGACCGCCACCCGATCCGTCACATCGACCAGCAGCGTCTCGTACCTGCCGGTGTATTCACTCATGGCGCCTCCAAAAGAACCGAGATCCCCTGACCGACACCGATGCACATCGTCACCACGGCCCGGTCCGCACCGCGCGACGACAGTTCCATCGCCGCGGTGAGTGCCAGCCGGGCACCGCTCGCGCCGAGCGGGTGACCGAGGGCGATCGCGCCGCCGTTGGGGTTGACATGCTCCGCGTCATCGGACAGACCGAGTTCCCGGGTGACCGCCAGCGCCTGTGCGGCGAAGGCCTCGTTGAGCTCGATCAGGTCGATATCACCGATGGTGAGTCCGAATCGGGACAGAAGTTTTCGGGTGGCGGGCACCGGCCCGATCCCCATGACGCGGGGCTCGACACCGGCGACCGCGGCCCCACCGACCCGAGCCAGGGGTTGTAGACCGTAGCGTTCGACCGCTGCCGCCGAAGCGAGTAGGACGACTCCGGCGCCGTCGTTGACGCCCGAGGAGTTTCCGGCGGTGATACTGCCGCCGGGCACGATCGGTTTCAACGCCGCCAGCGCCGCGAGGCTCGTGGTGCGAGGATGCTCGTCCCGCTCGACTACGGCCACATCACCACCGCGCCGCGGCACGGACACCGGCACGATCTCGCGAGCCAGGCGGCCGGAGTCGATCGCGGCCGCGGCCCGCTCCTGCGAGCGCAGGGCGAACGCGTCCTGATCCGCGCGGTCGATACCGCGCTCGGCGGCCAGGTTCTGCGCCGTCTCCGGCATGGCGTCGGTGCCGTGGACCGCGGCGAGCCGGGGATTGACGAAACGCCAACCGATGGTGGTGTCGTGAATCTCGGTCGTCCGCGACCACGCGGCGGATGCCTTGGGCAGTACGAACGGCGCGCGGGTCATCGACTCCACCCCACCGGCGAGCACGAGGTCGGCCTCCCCGGCCCGGATCATTCGGGCCCCCTGGGCGAGGGCGTCGAGCCCCGAACCGCACAGCCGGTTGACAGTGCCGCCGGGAACATCGACGGGCAGGCCGGCCAGGAGCACGGCCATCCGAGCGATATTGCGGTTGTCCTCGCCCGCCTGATTGGCGCATCCGAACAGGACGTCGTCGAGGGCGGCCCAATCGATGCCCGGGTGCCGCTCGACCATCGTCCGAATGGTGTGCGCCGCCAGATCATCGGGCCGGACGGCGGCCAGGGCGCCGCCGTAGCGTCCGAAAGGCGTACGCACCCCGTCGACCAGGTATGCCGTGGTCATTCTCCGGCCACCTGTTTGCGGAGCTGGAACTTCTGGATCTTCCCGCTCGGTGTCTTCGGCAGCTCGTCGAGCACCACCAGCCGTTCGGGCCAATACTGTTTGGCGACCCCTTTGTCCTGGAGAAAGGCCTGCATCTGCTCAAGCGTCAACGTCGCGACGCCGGGAACGAGCGTGACGCACGCGCAGGCCCGCTCCTGCAATCGTGGATCGGGGACCGCCACCACGGCGACGGACTCGATATCGGGGTGCTCGTAGAGCGCGTTCTCCACATAGGCGACCGGAATGTTCTCCCCACCCCGGATGATGACGTCCTTGAGGCGACCCGAAATGCTCAGATAGCCCTCGGCATCGATCCGGGCGAGATCACCGGTGTCGAACCATTCGCCGCCGCCGTCGTCGCTCGGGCGCATCTGTTCCCGGGCCAACTCCAACCGTTCGGCGTATCCGACGAACAGGAAGGGACCGCGCACCTGGAGCACCCCTTCCGCACCGCGCGGCCGTTCGACACCGGTCACCGGGTCGACCACGCGGATCTGCATACCGGGCCACGGATAACCGTCGGTGTCGATGATCTTGTCCTCGGGATCACCGGGGATACCGATGGTCACCAGACCTTCCTCGGTCTGTCCCCAACCGCCGACGACCACCAGGTTCGGCAGTTTCGCCTTGGCCTCCCGCACCATCGCGCGCGGGATCGGCGCACCCATACAGCAGAACCGCACCAGCGAGTCGGTGTCGTGCTCGGCGAGATTGTCGGCGGTGAGCAGATCGTGCAGGAACGGTGTGGCGGCCGAGGTGTAGGTGATGCGATGCCGTTCGACGAGTTCGACGAAAACCTTCGCATCCCACACGTCCTGGAGCACGCAGGTGGCGCCGTTGTGCACATTGAGCCGCGCGCCGTACAGGAAACCGGTGAGATGGGCCAGTGTCGAGGCCATGTGCAGCACGCTGTCGGGGGTGATGCCGAGCCGCTCCGGGAGTGGATCGTTGGCGGCGACCAGCGTGTTGTGGGTGTGCATGACGCCCTTGGGCTCCCCGGTGGTGCCGGAGGTGAAGATGAGCAGCGTCACGTCGTTGGGGTCGGGCCGCAGCGCGGCGAGCCTGGCCGCCTCCTCCGCGGTGGGCGGTGGCGTCGAGGCCAGCTCGTCCCAGAACGGTTCTCCGACGACAGCCATCTGCGGGGTGAAATCCCAATCGGCCCCCGCCCGGGCGAACATGGCCGGGTAGTCGAACCCACGGAACTGCTTCGGCACCACGATCAGAGCCGGTTTCGCCAACCCGACCATGAACCCGATCTCCCGCTCACGGTAGATCGGGATGAGCGGGTTGCTGATGGCGCCGATCCGGGTCGCGGCGTAATGGACGACGATCCATTCGATGCAGTTGGGCAACTGAAAACTGACCACGTCCCCGGGTTCGACACCGCGGGCGAGCAACCCGAGCGCGACCCGGTCGACCTCCTGCGCGAGTTGGCCGTAGGTGATCTGTCGGCGAGCGTCGACGAAGGCGATCTTGTCGGGACGGGCGGCGGCCTGCTCGTCCAGGAAGTCGGTGATGATCTTGTCTCGCCAGTAACCGCCGGCGGTCTCCCGGGCGATCCGCTCGGGGGTGAGGAGTGTTTCGAACATATCGACCTCGACTCAGTTCATCGTGAGACCGCCGCTGACGCTGACGGTTTGGCCGGTGATGAACGCCGCCTCGTCGGAGGCGAGGAAGGCGACCACATTGGCGAGATCCTCGGGTTGGCCGAGGCGCTTCATCGGGATGGCCTTGCGCAGGGCCTCGCGCAGGTTTTCCCCACCCATCGAGGCGAACAGCGCGGTATCGGTCGGTCCCGGGCAGACACAGTTGACATTCACCTTGGCCCGCGCCATTTCCCGGGCCATCGCCTTGGTGAAGGCGATCACGCCACCCTTGGCGGCCGAGTACACCGCCTCGCCCGACGAACCGACCCGACCGGCGTCGGAGCCGAGGTTGACGACCTTGCCGTACCCCTGCTCGACCATGATCGGCAGCACCTTCTTGGAGGTGTTGAGAACGCCGTACAGATTGATCCGGATGATCCGATCCCAGGTCGCGGGCTCGGATTCCACGAAGGGTTCGGCCTTGTCCCAACCCGCGTTGTTGACCAGGATGTCCACCCGGCCGAATTCCGCCACGACCCGGTCGACCATGGCGTCGACCGATGCCCGGTCGGTGACATCGGTGCGGATACCGAGCGAGCCGTTACCGATTCGGGCGGCGGTCTGCGCGGCGGTTTCCTCGTTGATATCGGTGACGGCGACCGTCGCCCCCTCGGCCGCGAGTTTGGTGGCGATCGCGGCGCCGATCCCCTGACCGCCTCCGGTGACGATCGCAATCTTGTTGTCGAGTTTTCCCATGGTGATTCCCTAAATGTGTTGAGGTCCGGGGTTGCCGTTTCCGGATGCTCAGGGCGCGTAGGCGCGACCGAGCAGGGTGCGGGAGATGACGAGTTTGGAGACCTGCGCCGTGCCGTCACCGATTTCCAAACCGATGACGTCGCGGAGACGTTGCCCCACCTTGTGTTCGGTGGAGTAGCCGATATGACCGAGGGTGAGCAGGGACTGGTGGATGACCTCGGTCGCGAGTTTGGGCGCCCAGAATTTCGCCATCGCGGCCTGAGCGCTGTGTTCGAGGCCGTTGTCCTTGCGCCAGAGCGCCTCGTAGCAGACGTGCCGGGCGCCGGTGATGTAGGTGGCGCATTCCGACAGTGGGAAGGCGACCCCCTGGAAGGTGCCGATGGGTTTGCCGAAGGCGACCCGGTCGCGTGACCATTGCAGCGCCTCGTCGAGCGACTGTTGCGCGGCGCCCAGACAGAGCAGACCGATGATGGCGCGGGAGTAGTCGAATCCCTGCATCACCGAGACGAATCCGCCGCCCTCCTCGCCGATCAATTGTTCCCGGGTGACCCGGACATCGTCGAAGTGAACCGAGGCTCGTCCGATGGCTCGACTGCCGAGATCGTCGAAGGGCGAGCGGGTGATCCCGGGGGCGGACAGGTCCACCCAGAAAGCGCTCACCCCGCGTGCTCCGTCACCACCGGTGCGCGCCAGGACGACGGCCCGGTCGGCGGCCATACCGAGGGTGATCGAGGTCTTCTCGCCGTTCAGTCGCCATCCGTCTCCATCGGGTGTCGCGGCGAGCGCGAGATGGGCCGCGTCGGTTCCGGCGCCCGGTTCGGTGATCATGATGCACGGCACGTGCCGGCCCGAAGCGATATCGGGCAACCAGGCCCGCTTCTGTTCCTCGGTGCAGTTGCGCACCAGGATGTCGCTGATCAACGCGGTGTTGATAATGAGATATCCCGCGTTGAAATCGGCCCGGCCGACCTCCTCGGCCGCAATACCCGCGACCACCGCGGTGGCGTCCTGGCCGCCGTATTCCTCCGGGATGCGCAACCCGGTCAGACCCATCCGGGCCATATCCAGCGCCTGTTGCCGACGGAAGGTCGCCGCCTTGTCGTCCGCTTGGTAGTGCGGCGCCAGGACCTTCTCGGCCCACCGTCGCACCTCGACCTGAAAGTTCGCTTCGTCCTCGTCGAACCCGTAATGCATACTCGCGCCTCGCTGTCGGTGTGGATTCGACTCAGTGCCAGTTGACGTAGGCGGAGAAGTCGGCGGGCCGTTTCTCGGCGAAGGCCTTCGCGCCTTCCATGCCCTCGGGGGAAACACCGAACATGTCCAGCGCCGTCATGGCCATATTGCTGAATCCGGCCTGGTGGTCGGTATCTGCGTTGAACGACTGCTTGAGGAAGCGGATCGCGGTGGGGCTGAGCACGGCGACCTCCTCGACCCACGCCTTGGCCTCGTCGAGCAGCCGGTCGGCGGGAACAACCTTGTTGACCAGACCCATTTCCAGGGCCTCCTGGGCGTTGTAGAGCCGGCACCAGAACCACATCTCGCGGGCCTTCTTCTCCCCCACCACGCGGGCGAGGTAGGCCGAGCCGAAACCGGCGTCGAACGAACCGACCCGCGGTCCGGCCTGTCCGAAACGCGCGGTTTCGCTGGCAATGGAGACATCGGCGAGCACCTGGAGCACATGCCCCCCGCCGACCGCGACGCCATTGACCGCGGCGATAACCGGTTTGGGCAGGTCGCGCATGATCTTGTGCAGATCGCCGATCCGGAAGCGGTTGAACTCGGAAGGTCCGTAGTCGCCGGTCTCGGCGCGTTGTTTGACATCACCGCCGGTGCAGAACGCCTTCTCTCCCGCGCCGGTGAGCACCACCGCCCGCACCGCGTTGTCCGACCACGCGGACTGGAACGCGGTGATCAGTTCGTCGACCGTCTGCGCGCGAAAGGCGTTGTGGCGGTGGGGGCGGTTGATCGTGATGATTCCGGCGGCGCCGTCGACCTCGTAGGTGATGTCCTCGAACTGGCTCATACCTGCCTCCATGGAAATGAATATTGATTCATTGACAGTGAACTTATATTCATTAACAAGAGTGTGTCAACGGTCTCACTCGAAATCTGCTCTAAAGTGAACCTACGTTCACTCCGAAGGAGGCGATATGACCGAACGCGCCGAGCTCCTCGATCCCCACGACGCCGCGCGGCGCGCCCGCGCAGCCCAACGCTCCCGACAACTGCTCACCGCCGCCGCGCGACTGATGGAGCGCGAGGGCTCGGAAGCCGTCTCCATGCAGGCCCTGGCCGCGGAAGCGGGCGTCAGCGTGGGACTGATCTACCGCTACTTCGGCAGCAAGGACGAGGTGTTGTACGCCGTAATCCTCGACGTCCTGGACGCATTCGCCGCAGCGGTTCCGGCCGCCGTGGCCGCGGCCGGCGACGACCCGGTGCGCCGTCTGGCCGCCGCCTTCACCGCGTACTGCCATGTCATCAACGAACACCGCCACGCCGCGGTCCTGACCTACCGCGAATCCAAATCGCTCGACGAAGCCGGCCGCGAACGAATCAAACAACTGGAGATCGAAACGAGCCAACCACTGCGCCAGGCCGTACGAGACGGCGTCGACGCGGGTCTACTGACCACCTCGGACCCCGACCTGGTGGCCTACAATCTGCTACTTCTCGCCCACGCGTGGGCACTCAAACACTGGTATTTCCAACGGACGATGAGCCTGGACTCCTATATCGACGCCCAACTCGCCCTGGCGCTGCGCGCGGTCATCGTGCCCGACCACATCGACCGATACACCGATCTGCTCACCGCACCGGGCAATCACGCGGACAACATCGACTCCTGAAAACATGCCGGAAGCATGGACGAACCCGGCGCGATCGTCGATAGCACACAAAGGCCCACGGGCCGTCCGAGATATGGCCGGCCTTTCCGGCCGGAAGGACACAGGGAGCAGGTGGCCGAACAAGACAGCGGCACAGTCGGTTACCGAACCTCGAGAATATCTCGAATTCGTCGGCCGATCGGACCGTCTGCTCTCCTGCTTCCAACAGAAACGAGATGCTCACGCTCCACTGCTCCTCATACCAGGACCGGACGTAACCGCGCCGCCGCACGGACCAGGTCAATCAGGCCTTGCCGCCGGATTGATGCGCTGCTGTCGGCTCCGAGTCGTTATCCATCGAGCGCCGGGAGCGTTCATCGTCCCAATCGGCGAAGTCGTCGGCGAGGTCTCGAACAAATCGATCGAGTCCGTCACCATCCGAGGTCGTGATGACGAAAGCGGCGGCAAGGGCTTCCGCGGTGATCTCTACGGCGTAGGCACCTGTGTACTCGTCATGCCGGTCATATCCGTGGATGCGCAACTGCGCTCGGGATCTATGTCGGCCAATACGATCTCCGTCACGGAGGCCGACGTACCAGAATGTCACCGACACGGCTATCGCATTTCGGCTCGCGACGACGATTATCGGTTACGCGATCGAGCAGGTGACCACTACGAGGTGGCCCGAACAACGGAGAACCGCGTTGAACGCCTTGTCCCACTTGATGCGGGAAGCCGCCAGGAGGATCGATAGAGCGGTCGACACTTCGATGAGGGGAGCCGAGGATTTCATCCGCAATACGGCATGGGCGACCGGCGAATCCGCTCATCGGGCCGAACGCGGTCAGGCCGCGGGCGCCGACACGGTACGCCGCTCTTTGGACACCGAAACCACGCGCACCACACCGTCTTCCGACCGATCCACGACCCCTCTGCACGGCCTCGATCGAAACAATCGATACATCGAGTTCGACTACGAGCAAGTGCGGGTCGTTCCGCTGCGGTCTCCCGACGGGAAGCCGATCGGCGTGTCGTTCTCCTCGCGGCAGAACGACCTCACGAGAATTCAGCGCTGGGTGCGCCTGCGGCACACCTCGGGAAATCACGAGTACTACCCCAGATGGGCGGCCTCGGAAGTGGCCACACGAAAGCGATACCCGCTGTCCATACGTGCAAGTGACTCCTCACCGCTACCGGCCCCCTGGTATGACCCCGAGACGAAGGCGGAACCGATCGTCCTGAACGCGCATGCCGATGGGAACGGATACCAGATCAGTATCGAGAATCCGGAAACCGGGAAAGACGATGCCGTCTATGTCGACGGCGTCGTTTTCGCCCGCCTGGCCGAGAAGTGCCGCTACTTCCAACGGGCCTGCCGACTACACTCCGACAGTCCGGTACTCCAGGTGTCGTGCAGCCCCGCGACTCCGGGCGGGAATGCGCACAAGCTGTTCGCCGAATACCTGCACGGCAATGGTTTCGACAGGGACATCTGGGCTGCCACGGACATCATGTCCACCTATCGGGACGGTCGGATAGGCGTGATGACCTCGATAGATCGATACGGTTCCATGATCACACCGTTTGTGGTCGCCCGAGCACCACAGTCCTGACCCGCCTCGAATCCACATCGCTCGACGACGCCGGCCGGATCGTCGGGGAGGCCGGCTTCGATCTCACATCGAAGTGGAGTGCACCTTTGCCGCCGAAGCTCCGACAGTCGGGGTGAACCATCGAAGCTAGCGAATCACCAGGCCCGCGAGAAAGCGTCCAGGACGCGATATCAGGGCGTGACGGCGCGCAGCTCGACACAGCATTCGCCCGGTCGCGGATTCAGCACCGCCTGCACGGCATCGGCGCCGAGCCCGGTGAGCAGGCCCGAGCAGAATTCCCGGTTGAGCTCGCACACCAGCTCCGGCTCACGTTCGGCCAAGGGATGGAAGGGACAGTTGCGCAGTCGAACGCAGGTGGGTTGCAGGCGATCGGGTTCGAAACCGAACTCGGCGAGCACGGCTTGCACCAAGGTCAGCGCGCGTTCGGCGCCCAACCTGCCAGGGCGTAGGCGTTCCCGCTCGGCCCTGCCGAGTTCTGCGCCGCGGTCTTGTGCGACCCGGCCCGCGGTTTGTCGGGCGGTTTCCCCGTCGCGTTCGTCCAGCACCGCGCCCATCAGAATCTCCGCCAAGATCTCGTAGCGGCGTTCGGGAATGCCGACCCGCACATCGGCCTCGGTCGGTTCGTACACCTTGGGGGCGCGCCCGACTCTGCGTATTCCCGCCGGCGCCTCGTAGCGGGCGCGCAGCAGCCCGGCCTCGACGAGCTTGTCGAGGTGGAAGGCGGCGAGTTTCCGCGAGATTCCCACCTGGGCAGCGGCTTCATCGCGGGTGACCGGTCGGCGCGCGCGGCGGATGAACCGGTACATACCGCGCCGAGATTCGTCATCGAGGGCCGCAATGGCACCGATCGCCGTGTCATCACTGGTCACCCGATCACAATAACGCCCATCAGATCTGACGCAATAGATCAAATAACCTAATATCCTGGGCGATATTGACCACATCGAGCAATTAAGCAAAGATTCTTTGGTGTAATCCCCGAACGGCAGGAGGTTGCCGTGACGATCGATTCACCGCGAGGAAAGCAGCCGGTCAGCGCCGCGTTGGCGGGGCCGTACGGGCATCCGTTCCATCCGATCCTGGTCACCGTCCCGATCGGGGCATGGGTGGCGAGCTTTGTCTTCGACCTGGCCTCCCACATGGTCGACGACCCGGATTTTCCGGCCCGAGGCGCACTGTGGCTGATTGCGCTCGGCGTCTTGGGCGCACTGGCCGCTGCCGCAATCGGAATGCTGGACCTGCTCGCCATCCCCACCGGCACGCCGGCGTTCCGAACCGGACTGGCCCATATGAGCCTGAACCTGACCGTGGTCATCGCCTTCGCGATCGGGTTTCTGTGGCGACGCGCCGGAGCGGGCCCATACGGCGCCGTGGGCTGGGGGCCGCTGCTGCTGAGCGCGGCATCCCTGCTGGTACTCGCGGTATCGGGCTATCTCGGCGGCGAACTCGCCTATCGCTACGGGGTCCGGGTCGCCGACGAGGCCACCCAGGCCGACGGTTTCCGGCGCCGACCCCCTTATTCCTCATCGTAAAGGAGCACGTCATGGGCCTCGCGGCTCTGATCCTGTGGTTGTTGACCGCCGTCGGCGGTTTCGTCATGCTCGGCATCTGGATCGCCAAAGGCGGCGCGCGGCGGCCCGGCGACACCCAACTACCGCCACCGGCTCTGTTCGGTCACTTCCTCCTGGCCGCCATCGGGCTGATCGTCTGGATCGTCTATCTCGTCGTCGGCGGCGCACTGTCATGGGTGGCGTTCGTGCTGTTGGTTCCGGTCGCACTGCTCGGCTTCCTCATGTTGACCCGCTGGATACCGGTCTACCGGTCCCGCACCACCACGACACGAGCGAACGCGGCCGGGGCAACCGACGACGGCCCGGCCGAACGACATTTCCCCGCGGCCCTCGTCGCCGGACACGGTCTGCTCGCGGTCGTCACGGTTGTTCTGGTGCTGCTGACCGCACTCGGCGTGGGCGGGAACTGACCGATGCCGAAGCAGCCCGCCCTCCGCGTCATCCACCACCCCCGCGCCGGTATCGACCTGGCCGCCGCCGAGCACGCCGCACACCAGTTCCTCAGCGCGCTCGGCATCGACCTCGACGACGAACATCTACGTGCCACACCCGGCCGGATGGCGCGCGCCTACGCCGAGATGTTCACACCCCGCCCGTTCCATCTGACCACCTTTCCCAACGAGGAAGGCTACGACGAACTCGTCCTGGCCCGACGCATCCCACTGCGCTCGGTGTGCGAACACCACCTGCTGCCCTTCGTCGGGGTCGCCCACGTGGGGTACCTGCCGGGGGAACGCATCCTCGGGCTGTCCAAACTCGCCCGCGTCGTAGAACACTTCTCCCACCGGCCCCAAGTACAGGAACGTCTCACCAAACAGGTCGCCGACTGGCTGTCCGAACACCTGCGGCCACGAGGCGTCGGCGTGGTCGTCGAAGCCGAACACACCTGTATGACCCTGCGCGGCGTTCAGGCCGTCGGCTCCACCACCGTCACCTCGACCCTGCTGGGCACCCTGCGCGCCGACGCCCGCTCCCGTCAGGAATTCTTCGCCCTCACCGGGCTCACCCCCTGAGCATCGGGCCCCATCCCTGCCCGGAGCCGAAACCACGAGATGGCCCGTCACCGAAAACGTTTCGACGAACGGCCTCATTCTTGCCGCTTCGCGACAGCACGAACGGGCCGTGCCGGGTGCCATCAGGTCTCGACCTGGTGAGTCGACGCACCGGGTTGGACTCGCGGACAAGCGGATTCGGTGACATATGCCGAAAATCGCCGGCCCGCGGATCCGTACTCGCTTCGATCTGCGCCCGCCGTGTCCGGACCGCGCGCAGGCTTCATCCCCGTACCTCACCCGTGAAACCGTGAAATCGACGAAGATTCAGCGCGTTCCGGCTATTCTGCGTGCGCATCGAAGATTTCGGCGGCAGTACGCCGCCCGCTCGACTCGAATTCTCGCACCACCACAGGCAGTACCGCCCCGGCGGCTCGGTCCCGCCATATCAGCACGATTTCGAGCACAGAAGGAACAATGTTCAGAGTCTTCGTCATCGGCACCCTCACCACCGCGCTCATGTACGGCGCCGCACTCACCGCCCATGCCGCTCCCGGCCCGGGGGCACGGTCGCCGGAGGTCGATACGGCCATCCCCGAGAATGTCGTCAATCCCAACCCGGCCGACGATGCCGTGGCCCAACGGCCGTGGATCGACCGGAAATTCCTCCGCGCCGCTCTCTTCGACGACGAACCCTATGCGGTGCAGGACGCGGCGATCAGGCTCGCCCGTGCCCAGTGCGCCTACCTCGACACGGTCGGCAACACCCCGCGCAACCACCTGTATCTGGCCGAGGGATCGCGGGAATTCGTCCATTATCCGTATCTGTTCCTGAACGCCGCGATCGACTCGTACTGCCCGCACAACCGGCTCTGAACACCACGGACGGCGCCCCCTTTCGAGGGGCGCCGTCCGTGGTGATGGATCGAATTCAGTGCCGGCGGCGGCTCTTCGCTCCCCGCTGCTGCGGCTTGCTCTGCGCCCGGGCCGCCTCACGACGCTCCCGACGAGTGCCCTGCCGGGGGGCGCCGGAGCCGTATTCCTGGGCGTCGCTGCGCACTTCGGCGTGACCACCCTCATCCGGACCGGAATAGCTCAGACCGCGCGGACCGCTTTGATCGATTCCGCGGGCGCGCAGCGGCGCGGGAGCCACAGATCCACCGGGTATCGGCGGTTGCGGTGGGATGGGGCGGGCGCCGGCCATCGCGCCGACCGGGGAACGCAGCCCCGAATCCACCGGCATCCCCTCCGGCTGCGGCGGCTGCTGCACCTCGACCTGCAGGTGGAACAGCATGCTCACCGATTCCTCCTTCAGGCCGTCGAGCATCGCCATGAACATGTCGAAACCCTCACGCTGGTACTCCACCAGCGGGTCCCGCTGCGCCATGGCGCGCAGACCGATGCCTTCCTTGAGATAGTCCATCTCGTAGAGGTGTTCCCGCCACTTACGGTCGAGCACCGAGAGCAGCACCTGACGCTCCAGGGTGCGCATACTGCCCTCGCCGGCGAGACCATCGATTTCCGCCTCCCGCTTGGCGTAGGCGTCGTGCGCATCGTCGAGCAGGATCTGCAGCAGCTCCTCCCGGGTCAGGTCACCATGCTCCTCGATTCCGGACTCACCGGTGAGGTCACGGTAGTCGACGCTCACCGGATACAGGCTCCGCAGCGCGGTCCACAGTTTGTCGAGGTCCCAGTCCTCCACATAGCCCTCGGCGGTGGCGGCGTCGACATAGGCGGTGATCACGTCGGTGATCATCTCCTGGACCTGGCCCTCCATGTTCTCGCCGCGCAGGATCCGGTTGCGCTCTTTGTAGATGACGGTGCGCTGCTGGTTCATCACCTCGTCGTACTTGAGCACATTCTTGCGGATCTCGAAGTTCTGCTGCTCGACCTGCGTCTGCGCGCTCTTGATGGCCCGCGACACCATCTTGGCCTCGATCGGCATATCGTCGGGCAGGTTCAAGCGGACCATGATCGCCTCCAGGGCGGCACCGTTGAAGCGGCGCATCAACTCGTCCCCGAGCGACAGGTAGAAACGGGATTCACCCGGATCACCCTGACGACCGGCCCGACCGCGCAACTGGTTGTCGATCCGGCGCGACTCGTGCCGTTCGGTGCCGAGCACATACAGTCCGCCCGCCTCGCGCACCTGTTCGGCGTCGGCGGCGGTGCGGGCCTTCACCTGCTCCAACGTCGGCAACCAGGCGGCCTGGTACTCCTCGGGGGTCTCCACCGGGTCCAGGCCCTGTTTACGCAGTTCGATATCGGTGATGATGTCGGGGTTACCACCGAGCACCACGTCGGTACCGCGGCCGGCCATATTCGTCGCGACGGTCACCGCGCCGGGGCGACCGGCCTGGGCGATGATCTCGGCTTCCTTCTCGTGGAACTTCGCGTTCAGCACGGTATGCGGGATGCCGCGCTTGGTGAACTGCTTGGACAGATACTCCGAGCGCTCCACGCTGGTGGTGCCGATCAGTACCGGCTGGCCCTTCGCGTGCCGCTCCGCCACATCCTCGACCACGGCCGCGAACTTGGCCTCTTCGGTCTTGTAGATGAGGTCGGGCTGATCCTGCCGGATCATCGGCCGGTTGGTCGGGATGGGCACCACACCCAGTTTGTAGATCTGGTGCAGCTCGGCCGCCTCGGTCTCGGCGGTACCGGTCATACCGGACAGCTTGTCGTAGAGACGGAAGTAGTTCTGCAGGGTGATGGTGGCCAGCGTCTGGTTCTCCGGCTGGATCTCCACCCCCTCCTTGGCCTCGATGGCCTGGTGCATGCCCTCGTTGTAGCGGCGACCCACCAGAATGCGGCCGGTGAACTCGTCGACGATGATGACCTCACCGTTGCGGACGATGTAGTCCTTGTCCCGCTGGTAGAGCTCCTTGGCCTTGATGGCGTTGTTCAGGTAGCTCACCAACGGCGAGTTGGCCGCCTCGTACAGGTTGTCGATGCCGAGCTGATCCTCGACGAACTCCACCCCGGCCTCGTGCACACCGACGGTGCGCTTCTTGATGTCGACCTCGTAGTGCACATCCTTCTTCAGCAGCGGCGCGATCCGGGCGAACTCGGCGTACCACTTGCTGGAGGCGTCGGCGGGGCCGGAGATGATGAGCGGGGTACGGGCCTCGTCGATGAGGATGGAGTCGACCTCGTCGACCACGGCGAAGTTGTGCCCGCGCTGGACCAGGTCCTCCAGCGAATGGGCCATATTGTCGCGCAGATAGTCGAAGCCGAACTCGTTGTTGGTGCCGTAGGTGATATCGGCGTGGTAGGCGGCCCGGCGCTGCGCCGGAGTCATCCCGGACAGGATCGACCCGACCTCCAGGCCGAGGAACCGGTGCACGCGACCCATCCACTCGGAGTCGCGTTTGGCCAGGTAGTCGTTGGTTGTGACGATATGCACACCATCACCGCTGATGGCGTTGAGGTAGGCGGGCAGGACCGAGGTGAGGGTTTTGCCCTCACCGGTCTTCATCTCGGCGATATTGCCCAGGTGCAGGGCGGCGCCACCCATGATCTGCACTTTGTAGTGCTTCTGATTCAGCACCCGCCACGACGCCTCCCGCGCCACCGCGAACGCCTCGAGCAGCAGGTCGTCGAGGGTTTCCCCATCGGCGTAGCGGGCTTTGAACTCCTCTGTTTTGGCCCGCAGCTCGGCGTCGGTGAAATCTTCGTAGTCCGGCTCGAGCGCGAGCACCTCGTCAGCGAGATGGGCGAGGCGCTTGACCATGCGGCCCTCACCAATCCGAAGCAACCTCGTCAGTGTCAGCGCAGGCACGGGTGTCGTCAGTCCTCTGGTCGGTGTCGTCTCATGGTGAACCATCCGGCTCCGGCGGCCCCGCAGAGACAGGACCGGCACCGAAGTCGCAGCTCGTTTCATGGTAGTGCGGCTCCCATGGTAGGCGTACCTCCGCCTGTGGCCCGGCGACGATCCGTATCACCTCCCTCGAGCCGCCCCGACGGAACGGACCGACCCGGATTATGGCGGGCCTGGCGGCGGAACGGCCCCGACAGGAGCACAATGGGCGACAGTCGGCAGCGGAAGGAGCAGCGAACAGGTGATCACCAGGTTGACACCGCAGGACGCGTCCTTTTTCCGTATGGAATCGAGCAGCAACCCGGTGCACATAGGTTCGCTCTTCATCCTGGACAACTCCACCGACTCGTCCTCCAACGGCAACGGTCCCGCCTTGGACTACGAGAGCCTGGTCGACCTGGTCGAATCCCGATTGTCATTGGTGCCGCGCTATCGACGAAAGGTCCGCGAGATACCGCTGTCGCTGGGCCGGCCGGTATGGGTCGAGGACAGTCGATTCGATATCACCTATCACGTTCGCCGCTCCGCCCTACCCGCCCCGGGAAGCGCGGAGCAGCTGCACGAGCTCGTCGCCCGACTGACCTCGCGCCCCTTGGACGCGAGCCGCCCGCTGTGGGAGATGTATCTGATCGAGGGGCTGTCCGAGGGGCGCTGTGCCCTGTTCACCCGAACCCATTCGGCGCTGGTCGACGGAGAGACCGCATTGGACATCGGCCACGTCGTCCTGGACGGATGCGACTCCCCGCGTTCGGTCGCCAATGATTCCTGGCATCCGCAGCAGGAACCCAGCGACGCCGATCTGTTGTTGGGCGTGTTGAGCGATCTGGCCGGTCGGCCCGGCGCGGCGTTCGAGGTGCTGCGTGAAGCCCGCCACAATGCCGCCGGCCTGGTCGGCGCGGCCGAACGAACCCTGGACACGGTGGTCACGGCCGTGCGCTCCACGGTGGGCGGCGCCCCGTACAGCCCGCTGAACAAACCCACCTCCCGCCAGCGTCGGTTCGCGGTGGCCTCGACCTCGCTGGACGACTGCCGCGCCGTGCACCGACACACCGGTTGTTCCATCAACGATGTGATCCTGGCCGTGGTCACCGGCGCTCTGCGCGAGTGGCTGATGTCGCGTGACGCCGGGCTGGTCGAATCGACCATATTGCGCGCCGTGGTGCCGATGTCGGTGTATGCCGGTGACGACACCGACGGACGCACCGTGCCCAACGAGGTGACGCCGTTCCTGATAAGCCTCCCGGTGGGTGAGCCGAATCCGGTGATGCGGCTGTCCCATATCTCCCACGCCATGGAGGAGCAGAGTCGGCATCGGCGTGCGGTTCGGGCCCGCACCCTGGTCCATTTGACGGGTTTCGCCCCGGCCAGTCTGCACGCGGCGAGTGTGCGGGCGGCGAGCACCTTCGCGGATCGAACGTTCAACCTGGTGATCACCAACGCTCCGGGACCGCAGACCCCGATGTATATCGGCGGGGCACGGATGCTGGAGATGTACCCGGTGTCGCCACTGCTGCGCAACCAGGCGTCGAGTATCGGGATCACGTCCTACGACGGACGGGTCTACTACGGTCTCAACGCCGACCGCGAGGCAATGGCGGATATCGCCGTACTGGCCGCCCTCATACCGGAGTCCATGGAGGAGATACTCGGTGCCTGCCTCTGAGCGCACGACCATGCGGGTGTATGTGCCCGCCACCCTGCCGATGTTGCGGGAGTTGGTGACCGAACGGAAATTGCACGCCGTCGGCAACACCGCCTTCGCGCTGACCCCCGCCCTGCGGGAGGCGTACGCCTCCGGCGACGACGAGGAGCTCTCCGAGGTCGCCATGGCCGAGGCCGCCCGGGCCGCGCTGCGGCTGCTGGCCACCGAGCGAGAGGCGGTCGTGGGCTCTTCGGACGAACCGGATCAGGACACCGACTCGACCGATTCCCCCGACGGTGAGGCCCCCGACGAGGGGAACGAACCGGCCCCAAGAGGTGACGTCTTCGCGAGCGGCCCTATCTACCGTCGAGCGGTGATCGCCGTCGACGTCACCGGCGCCACCCTGCGCCCCGACCTGGACGACGCGGTGGTCAAACTGTCCGGCCCCATCTCCTATGAGCGGGTGGCATCGGTGCATGTGGATCTCGCCGACGCCGAGCCCGCGGTGGCGAAGGCCGTCGATGTGATCGACGCCGCCGATCTCGGCGATCCCGATGCCGAGTTCGTGCTCGGCGATGCCGAGGACCACCAGTTGGCCTGGTACGCCGCCCAGGAGCTGCCGTTCCTGCTGGATCTGCTCTGACCTCGGGCACCGGGTGCGGCGGCATGTCCGCATCCGGGCTCTCCCCGATGAACCTACGATGCCGTAACCTTGTCGCGAGAAGCGTCGACACCGGCGTGGAAACAGGGAGACGAGCAGGGGCATGGGCAGGAAACGGAGCGGGATCTCGGTGCGTGGCGTGCGGGAATGGTTGGAGGCCCCCGCGGCGTCGGTGGCCGATCGCGGTGGCCGATTGAACGTGCTGCGCGGTGCGGTGGCTCGGGCCACCACCCCACTGTTGCCCGACGACTACCTGCATCTGGTGAATCCGCTGTGGTCGGCTCGGGAGCTGCGCGGCCGTGTGGTGGACGTGCGCAAGGAGACCGCCGACTCGGCCACCCTGGTGATCAAACCGGGCTGGGGTTTCGACTTCCGCTATCAGCCGGGCCAGTACATCGGCATCGGTGTCCTGGTCGACGGACGCTGGCACTGGCGCTCGTACTCGCTGACCTGTCCCCCGGACTGGACCGACGAACGCTACGGCAAGAAGGTCATCTCCATAGCGGTCAAGGCGATGCCGGAGGGTTTTCTGTCCAGCCACCTGGTCAACGGGGTGCGCCCCGGGACCGTCGTGCGGCTGGCCGCGCCCCAGGGCGGGTTCGTCCTGCCGTCCCCGCCGCCGCCCAAGGTGCTGTTCCTCACCGCAGGCTCCGGGATCACACCGGTCATGTCGATGCTGCGGGCCATGGACCGGCGCGATACCGTCACCGATGTGGTGCACATTCATTCCGCACGCACCGCCGACGATGTGATGTTCGGCGCGGAGCTGAGCGATCTGCACGAGCGCCATCCGAGTTTCGTCTCGCACATCCATCTCACCGCCGAGCACGGCAAGTTCCGGCTTGCCGAACTGGACGAGCGCTACCCCGATTGGCGAGAACGCCAGACCTGGGCCTGCGGCCCGCTGGGCATGCTCGACGAGATCGAAAAGCACTGGCGCGACGCCGGAATCGGTAGCCGGTTGCATGTGGAGCGGTTCGAGCTGGAGCGCTCGGAGATCGGCGAGGGAGGCACGGTCACCTTCGCCAAAACCGGTCGCAGCACTACCGTCGACGGCGCCACGAGTCTGCTGGAGGCCGGCGAGGCGGCCGGGGTGCAGATGCCGTTCGGTTGCCGAATGGGTATCTGCCAGACCTGCGTGGTGTCCATCACCGCCGGGCACGCCCGAGATCTGCGCAACGGCACCGAACGCCGGGAAGGCGAAAAAGTGCAGACCTGCGTCTCGGCGGCGGCAGGTGATTGCACATTGGACGTGTGACAACACTCGACGGCCACCCACCCGACACGTTTGACCGGTAGGCTCGGAGGTAATCCGAGAGCAGCTCGCGGGATCGTACCGGATGCCGGAGCCTGCCGCTATCCGGGCCGACGGGCCTCGTACCGATTCGGATCCTCCTGAGTCCCGTATTCCGCACAGATGCATTCCGCCGACAGAAGGGACGCCGGTGGCCATCACCGATATCAGAGCGTTCGCTCACCTCACCGATGCCGATGTCGAGACGCTGGGTCGGGAGCTCGATGCCATCCGCCGCTCGGTGGAGACATCACTGGGAGAGCGCGACGCGCGCTATATCCGACGTACCATCGCCGCGCAGCGCGGTCTCGAACTGGCCGGGCGGGCGATTCTGTTCGGCAGCCGCAAACGGTGGGCCTGGTTGACCGGGACAGCGCTGCTGTCGGTCGCCAAGATCATCGAGAACATGGAGCTCGGGCACAATATCAGCCACGGCCAGTGGGACTGGATGAACGACCCGGAAATCCACTCCAGCACCTGGGAGTGGGATATGACCGGCCCCTCGACGCAGTGGCGGCGAGCGCACAACTATTCCCACCACACCTACACCAATGTGCTGGGCAAGGACGAGGACCTCGGGTTCGGCATCCTGCGCATGACCCGGGACGAGCGGTGGCGGCCCGTGCACCTGCTGCAACCGGCGGCGAATTTGATTCTGGCGGCAACCTTCGAGTGGGGTATCGCGCTCCACGACTGGAGCATCGAGAAGCAGCTCGCCGGTGTCCCGCCGTGGCAGATCGGTTCGGAGCCGAACAAACAGTTCGCCCGTAAGGTCGGCCGCCAGGTGGCCAAGGATTTCCTGATCTACCCGGCGCTCACCGGACGAGCGTTCAAGTCCACCCTGAAGGCCAACGCCACCGCGAATCTGATCCGCAATCTCTGGGCCTATGCGGTGATCTTCTGCGGACACTTTCCCGACGGGGCCGAGAAGTTCACCATCGAACAGCTCGAGGACGAAACCCAGGGTGAGTGGTACCTGCGGCAGATGCTGGGCAGCGCCAATTTCGAGGCCGGTCCCGGTATGGCCTTCATGAGTGGCAATCTCTGCTACCAGATCGAACATCATCTGTTTCCCGATCTGCCCAGCAATCGGTACCCGGAGATTGCCGCACGGGTGCGGGAACTGTGCGATAAATACGATCTGCCCTACACCACCGGTTCACTGGGCCGGCAATATCTACTCGCCTTCCGCACCATCCACAAGCTCGCCCTGCCCGACCGGTTTCTGCGTCGCACCGCCGACGACGCCCCGGAGACCTCGTCGGAACGCAAATTCGCCTCTCTCGCGGAATGGGCCGGTTCGGACCAGCGCCCCTGGGGCGTAGACCCGGAGACCGGACAACGCCGCGGACTGCGCTCGGCCCTGCACGAGGCGAAGATCGTGCTGGGGGACAAGGCCCGCCAGGAGAAAAAGCATTTGCGCGAGGCCAAACAGGCTCTGAAAGAGAAGGCTCGACTGGAAAAGGAACTGCGCAAACTTCGGCGCCGCCGCCGTGCCGAGGCGATTTCGTTCACCGCCGGCCATATCGGTCCGGATCCGATGGTGTCGCGCTGACGGAGAACCATCCGATATCGCGGCCGATCGATATCACCCCATACCCCGCTTCACAATAGGGCATAGGACACATTTTCCGGCCGCGTTCCGGCAACCTACGGTGACGTAACTTACGGTAGGGTAGCCCCCATGGCGATCTCGGATATCAAGGAATACGCGCATCTCACCGCGGCAGATGTGGAAGCCCTCGGTGCGGAGTTCGACGCGATCCGTCGGGAGATCGAGTCCTCACGCGGCGAGCGGGACGCCCGCTACATCCGCGCCGTGATCCGTTTGCAACGCGCCCTGGAAATCGGTGGTCGTGCCGTGCTTTTCGCCAGTTTCGCGCCCCCGGCCTGGTTTGCCGGCGTGGCCCTGCTGAGCACTGCCAAGATCATCGAGAACATGGAGATCGGGCACAATGTGATGCACGGGCAATGGGACTGGATGAACGACCCGGAAATCCACTCCAGTCACTGGGAATGGGACAATGCCGGCCCGTCCAAGCATTGGAAGCACACTCACAACTACTTGCACCACAAGTACACCAATGTGCTCGGCATGGACGACGATATCGGCTACGGGCTGCTGCGGGTGACCCGCGACCAGCGTTGGAAGCCGTTCAATCTGGGCAATCCGCTCTACAACCTGATCCTGCAATCGCTGTTCGAATACGGCGTGGCGATCCAGCATCTGGAATTGGGCAAACTCTTCGCGGGCCGGTACAAGCCGGGCACCCCGGAACGTGCCGAGTTCGAGCGCAAACGCGACGAGGTATTGGCCAAGATCAAGAAGCAGGCGCTCAAGGACTACGTACTCTTCCCGCTGCTCACCGGCCCCGCGTTCTTCCACACCCTGACCGCGAATCTCACGGCGAACATCATCCGAAACGTTTGGTCCAATGCCGTGATCTTCTGCGGTCACTTCCCGGACGGCGCCGAGAAATTCACCAAGGCCGATATCGATAACGAGACCCAGGCGGAGTGGTATCTGCGGCAGATGCTGGGCAGCGCCAATATCTCCGGGGGACGGCTCATGCACTTCATGACCGGTAACCTCAGCCACCAGATCGAACACCATCTGTTCCCCGATCTGCCGAGCAACCGATACGCCGAGATCGCGGTGAAGGTGCGCGCGCTGTGCGATAAATACGATCTGCCCTACACCACCGGTTCGCTGCCGGTGCAGTACTTCAAGGCGTGGCGGACAATCCTGAAACTGTCCCTCCCGAACAAGTACCTGCGCGCCACCGCCGATGACGCCCCGGAGACCGCCTCCGAACGCAGGTTCGGAGGCAAGACGACCGCCGCCGTGGACCCGGTCACCGGACGCCGCCGCGGACTGCGCACCGCCTTGGCCGAACGCCGCCGTCGGTTCGCCCGGCGGACCCGGGCCGCCTTGGCAGGCGCTGTCTGACAGCGACACGGATCGGTGCTCGTCCGGCGGGGCGGGCACCGTTCGGTCACGGACCGGCGGAGAGCTGTCCGTGACCGACGGGTCACATGGTTCACTGACAGCTGTGTGTGCCCCGGAAATGAGCGTCTACGAAGCGATCCGAACCCGCCGGGACGTACGGGCTGAATTCAGCGGACAGCTCGTCGACGACACCGTGCTCCTGCGCATTCTGACGGCCGCGCACCGGGCACCGAGTGTCGGGAACTCACAACCGTGGGATTTCGTCGTGGTGCGCGATCCGCGGACACTGCGGACCTTCGCGAAACACGTGGCGGACAAACGACGCGAATTCGCCGACTCGCTGCCACCGGACCGGGCCGCCGCATTCGATCCGATCAAGATCGAAGGTATCGAGGAGAGCGGCACCGGCATCGTCGTCACCCATGACGACTCCCGTGGCGGCCCACATGTGCTCGGCCGGGCCTCGATTCCCGAAACCGGGCTCTACTCCACGATTCTCGCGATCCAGAATCTCTGGCTGGCCGCCACCGCGGAGGGCATCGGCGTCGGCTGGGTGTCGTTCTATGATCCGCCGGTGCTGTCCGAGTTGGTCGGCCTACCGGCCCATATCCGCCCCGTGGCGTGGCTGTGTGTGGGGCCCGTGACGGAGTTCCAACAGGTTCCCGACCTGGAGCGGTTCGGCTGGCGGAATCGGCGACCGGTCGACGAGGCGGTGCACTACGAGGTCTACCGCGGTTGATACCGCCGAACGGCGCCGAAGGACCCACCGGCCCCATAACCACCCATGCCGGCCGGCGCATACACGCGCCGGCCGGCATGGGGTAACGGATCAGGCCAGTCTGATCAATCCGTAATCGAAAGCGTGACGTCGATACACCACCGACGGCCTATCCGTTTCCTTGTCCTGGAACAGGAAGAAATCATGGCCGACGAGCTCCATCTGATACAACGCATCGTCCACGGTCATCGGCGTCGCCGGGTGAACCTTGGTGCGCACGATATGACCGGGACCTTCGTACTCCTCATAGGAGGAGGTCTCCTGACGTGAGTGATCGTGGGCTTCACCGCCCTGATCGGGCAGAATCTCGTCGACCAGTTCGGCCGTGGCCTCGGCGACCGAGACCGGGGTCTTCTCCCCGTAGTGCACCCGGCGCCGATCCTTGGTTCGACGCAGCCTGCTCTCCAGTTTGTCGGTCACCGCTTCGAAGGCGGCATAGAAACTGTCCGCACAGGCCTCGGCCCGGACCACCGGTCCCTTTCCTCGGGCCGTGATCTCCACTCGCTGACAGTTCTTGCGTTGTCGACGATTCCGTTCATGGAACAGCTCGACGTCGAACAAGAAGATCGAAGGATCGAAGCGCTCCAATCGTGACAATTTATCCGAAACATAGACTCGGAAATGGTCGGGCACCTCGACGTTACGGCCCTTGACCACAATATCCGCGCGGGTCCGACGGGGCCGTTCCGTGGCTTGTTCGAGCTGGTCGTCCAGCTGCGTGGTGTCTGCCTTACGCACTGAAGGTCGTGAAGAAATCGTCACGCGTACCTCCTGGATCTGGCCGCACCCAAAACGCGTGCGGCGGGATTGATCGGTACCGGCCAAACGGCTGCATTCGAGAGCCGGCCGGCACTAGTTGTCCAGGCCCACCTCCAAACTCCCGGTCCGGGTGTGTGTCCGCGACGCTAGTACGCCGAACGGCGCTTCGCCACCGTTCACGCAAATTTTCCGAAGTCAAGTCGCACAGGACACCAGTACGCCATCGACATGGGTTCCGACACGCGACAGGGCATGTATCGAAACGGCGGCGGTGGTCCCGGTCGTCAGAACATCGTCAACCAATACGACCTGGGCATATGTCGGTATATGCGGCATCGGAACAGCGGTGATCCGCCCCCGTAGATTCTGGCAGCGTCGCTGCGCGGACAATCCCGCCGAATCACGGACCCCCCACCACAATCGCAGACCGGGCGCCACCTGGCAACCGCTCAGCCAATGCGGCTCCAACCGCCGCGCTGCCACTCGCGTCATCCGCAGCACCGGGTCGCCACCGCGCCGCCGTGCCGCCGCCGAACGGGTGGGAGCCGGGATCAGCACCAGCGGACGGTCGGGTACACACAGCCGGGCCAAGCCGTTCGCCAGCGCCGCACCGAGTGGATCGGCCAGATCCCGGCGCCCACGTTCCTTGGCCGACAACACCGCCTGTCGAGCCGGGCCACGATAGCGCCCCAACGCCCAGCACGGAACCCCCGGATCGATCCGCGGCCACACCCGCAGCGGCGGACCCGCCAGACTCGCCGCGCACTCACCACACCATCCGGTTCCGGAACGTCCGCAGCCGGCACAGAGCACCGGCAGCACCAGATCGAGTAATGTCCGCATCGCCCGAGTGTGCCCGCCCGCACCGACACGACCGTCCCGCACCGCTGAACGGAACCGGTGAAACGGTGGGCCGGGACCCGGGTGAGCGAGCCGGGCGCGACTCAGCCGGGCAGCACCGGCACCGCGTCCTCGCCCAGCCCCGGCACCTCACGCCAGTACGGCTCACCACCATCCGGCGAAGTCGTATATTCCAGTACCGCACGGGAATCGGCGACATACTGGTGGTCCGGTGACGCGGCGACCACCCGCACCGGCGGAGTCAGATTACGACCGGTCAGTGACGACATCGAGGAGCCGTCGATCTTGACCGTCCGCACCGGATCGACATTGCCCTCGGCGGCGATGATCAGGGTGTCGTCGCTGAACCAGTCCACCGAGACCGCCGGAGAACTCAACTCCACCGCCACCTGAAGCGGTGCGGTCAATACGTATTCACTGTCCGATCGGCGCGACGCGACCGCCACATACACCTTGCCGTCGGCGATCACCGCCACCCGCGCACCGTGGCGGGAGACCTGCAGATCGGTGATGGGTCCCCGAAGCTCTTCCCCGGAGACACCCGTGGTCGACAATTCGGCGACATCCACATCCTGTACCGAAACATTCCCGGTGCTGCGATCGGTGATGGCTCGGATCACCCGCTGCCCGTCGACCACCGCCCAGGCGGCGGTTCCGTCGCTCGTCCACGAGGGGGTGCCGATGCTGTTGCCCTCGGCGACCGGGAAGGCGTTACCGCCGTAGCTGCCGACCATCAGGACACGCTGCGGTTCCGGTGGCGGCCGGCCCGTGTCGGCGACGCCGGCGACCAGCTGGCCGTCCGGGGACAGCGCCACCGATTGCAGGTTGCGCACCGAACCGAAATAACCCGGGGCCGGTTCGACACCCCGCTCGCCCATACGCACCAGAGTTCCGTCGCGCAATGCATGCAACCCGACCCGGTCGTCCGGTCGAGCCGTCCCACCGAACCCGCCGAGGTCCGCCACCGTCCACCCGTTGGCGAACCGCTCGACCAGTGGTTTCCCATCGGCCAACAGGACATAGGGGCCCAGCACGTCGGCGGCGGACAGGGTGAGGACGACCTGCGCGGCGAGCAGCTCCCGATCTCGTTCGGACAGTCCGCCCGCCCCGGTGAGATCGATCCGCACCCCGCCGACGCCGACTCCCACCCCGACCGAATCGCCATTGGCCTTGGTGATCGACCCGCGTAGAGCGACCGGCGACGCCAGGTAATTGCGCACGGCCGGTGCGAGATACGGTTTGGGCCCCTGGAGCAGCATGGTGAGCAGACGTTCGGCCAGCCGATCCTGCGGCGTGGCGATCCAGCGCAGATCCGGGACCACATCGCCGAGTGTGTCCTGCCGGATGAAGTACAGCACCTGACGCCGGTACGCCTGGGTGAAGGCGCTCGATTCCACCACCACCCCGTCGGGCAGTTCGTCGATCCGCCATTCCCCGTCGATCCGGGTCATCTCGATCTTGTTCTCGATTATGCCGTCGGTGGCGTGGTAGGAACCATCCGAGGACAGCTCACCGACCTTCCGCGCGCGCAGTACGTATATCGCCTCGTTCTCATCCCGCGATTCGCGCAGGGTATCGACCTTCTCCACGATCACCGTGGAGGCCGAGTCGTCCCAGGTGGTCGCCGCGGCCTCGGTCATGTACTGGCGGGCGGCCACGTGCCGATCCGCTGGATCGGCACTGGCTCGCAGGAAATCCCGCAACAGCAGGTCGGGATCGCGTCCGGGCGTCGGCGGCGGGGGGCCTTCCGCGGCCGGTGCGGGGTTGATGGTGCCCAGGGCCTGCGGATCGGAGGATTCCGGCAGGCTGGCGCATCCGGCCGCGAGTACCACGGCCACCATCGCGACGGCCGCCGTGCTCAGTAACCGAAACCATCTCGAATGCCTGGGGGGCAAGGTCATGAGTGTTCGTCTCCGCGATCGGTGCGCACCGCTTCGTCGGTGTCCGACGGTACCGAGCCGGGATCGGCGGCCCCGCCGGTGGGATCGGTACCGGTCGGATCACCGGCCGCGCGCGCCGCACCCCGGGCGTCCGGGTCCGTCGCCGGGGCGGTCGGCTCCGTGGGGGACGCCGCCGAATCGGGCGCACCGGCGGACCGTTCGGATGTGGTGTCGTCGGCAAAGCCATTACCCGGTACCGCGGATACGGCGGTTGTACCCTTCGGGCCGGTCTCCGCGGATGTGCCCTCACTTGCCCCCTCGGTGGCTCCCCCACCCACCGGCACCGGCCGCCGCGGTGCCTTCTGGGTGCCCGGTTCCAGCGGCAGTGGGCTGGCGCCCATCTTGCGGCCGCGGACCAACGGCAGGGTCAACCGGAAACTGGCCCCGACACCGGGCCGGCCCCAGGCCTCGAGCTTGCCGTCGTGCAGGTGCGCATCCTCCACACTGATCGACAAACCGAGCCCGGTACCGCCCGAGCGTCGCATCCGCGACGGATCCGAACGCCAGAACCGGCTGAACACCAGCTTCTCCTCGCCGGGCCGCAAACCGACGCCCTGATCGCGTACCACCACCGCGACCACATTGGCCTCGGTGTCACCACGCATCCGGATCAGTACCGGTTTGCCCTCGCTGTGGTCGATCGCATTGGCGAGCAGGTTGCGCAGCACCCGCTCCACCCGGCGCGGATCGACCTCGGCGACCACCGGCTCCTCCGGCAGGTCGATGACCACCTCCACCCCGGCCTCCTTGGCCAGATGCCGCACCGTGGAGATCGCCGCTCGCACGCACATCCGCACATCCAGCGATTCCACCTGAAGTTCGGCCACGCCCGCGTCGTGTCGACTGATCTCGAGCAGATCGTTGAGCAATCCCTCGAAACGATCCAACTCGGTGACCAGCAATTCGGCGCTGCGGGCGAGCGCGGGATCCAGATCGTCACTGCTGCCGTGGATCAGATCGGCCGCCATGCGCACCGTGGTCAGCGGGGTGCGCAGTTCATGGCTGACATCGGAGGTGAACCGGCGCTGCAGATTGCCGAACTCCTCGAGCTGGGTGATCTGGTTGGACAGGCTCTCGGCCATCTCGTTGAAGGCCTTGGCCAGCCGCGCCATATCGTCGTCGCCGCGCACCAGCATGCGTTCTTTGAGCCGGCCGTCGGCGAACCGACCCGCGATCCGCGCCGCCGAACGAATCGGCAACACCACCTGGCGGGTCACCAGGGCCGTGATCGCGGCCAGCAGCACCAACAGCACCAGCCCACCGACCAGCATGGTGCCGCGCATCAGCGCCAGACTGCGTTCCTCGTTGGCCAACGGGAAGATCAGGTAGATCTCCAGCGTCGGCACCTCGGTGCTGGGACTGCCGATAATCAGCGCCCGACCGCGGTAACCGTCCGGTTCGTCGACCGTGGCGAACTGGTAGCTGACCTGGTTGCGCTCGACGAAACGGCGCAGTCCCTCGGGTACCTCCTGGATCGGGCCGACCGCGATCGCCCGTTGCGGTGTACCACCGACCATGCTCAGCGCCGAGTCGAAATTGCCCGCCGCACCGCCGGATCGGCCGGCGTCACTGCGATTGGACAGCGCGTCGCGGGCATCGGCGAGCCGCTGCTGCTGACTGCTGATATCGGTGACACCGGCCAGTCGGCTTTCCACCGTATTGCGGGCCCGGTCCATCTCCTCGACCGCGGCGCCGATCTTGGCATCCAGCAGACGATCGGTGATCTGACTCGTCAGGACGACCCCCAGGATCGTGATGACGATCAGCGACAGTGTCAACGTCGAGACGATGACCCGCAGCTGCAGCGAGCGCCGCCAGATCTGGCCCAGAGCGTTGCCCACGTTTTGGGCCCATTCCTTGGCCGACGCCGATATCTGCCGCAGTCCGGCAACTCCGACGCTCGATGCTCCGCTTTCCCGGGTCCCTCCTTCGTGGACAGACAAAGCTACCGCCTCCCGGCCCATCGCTCAGGCCGAAGCGGATCGATCACGGCGGTCCGGCCTTGTAGCCGACACCGCGGACGGTCAGTACGATCTCCGGGTTCTCCGGATCCTTCTCCACCTTCGCGCGTAGCCGCTGAACGTGGACGTTCACCAAACGGGTATCGGCGGCGTGCCGGTAGCCCCAGACCTGTTCGAGCAGCACCTCGCGGGTGAACACCTGCCGGGGCTTGCGGGCCAGCGCCACCAGGAGATCGAATTCGAGTGGCGTCAGGGAGATCTGCACGCCATCCCGCGTCACCTTGTGCGCGGGCACATCGATCACGATATCGGCGATGGTCAACAGCTCGGCGGGCTCTTCCTCGGTACGGCGCAGCCGAGCGCGCACCCGAGCGACGAGCTCCTTGGGTTTGAACGGTTTGACGATGTAGTCGTCGGCTCCCGATTCCAGACCGAGCACCACGTCGACGGTGTCGGTCTTGGCGGTGAGCATCACGATGGGTACGCCGGAGTCCGCGCGCAATACCCGGCACACATCGATACCGTTCATACCGGGCAGCATCAGGTCCAGCAGCACCAGATCGGGCCGGATCTCCCGGACCGCCGACAGGGCCTGCGTGCCGTCGCCGACCACGTGCGGGTCGAAACCCTCACCACGCAGGACGATGGTGAGCATCTCGGCGAGTGCCATATCGTCGTCGACGACCAGAATCTTCGGCTTCATGGTTACTATGTTGTCATCTCCCGGACTCAAAACGGGCCATCACGCCACATACTCGGCGCGTTCACGGATAATCCAACCTTAATCCAACAGTCGAGCGCCAGTCCGCACCCGGCCACGGCAAAAACAAAGGTTACGCCCACCCGCCCGCCATGACGGCGAAAACACCCGCACAACCGGGGACGAAGCGACGCCTATCCCTGTTGCGTCACGACCTCCGTCAACCGGGTGGCCAGAGTCTCGGGATCATCTCCCGGCGCACAAACCCACCAGGGACCGAACCACTCCCGTCGAGCGAGTTCTCGATATACCGCCGCGGTGCGCTGCTGTAGGGCGGCGTCGCGTTCATAGGCGTCCAATGCCCGCTCGGCGTCGAGTTCACCACGGCGGCGGGCGCGTTCGGCCGCCACCTCGACCGGAACGTCCAACAACACCTGCACCTGCGGGACGGGCAGCTCGAATCGTCCGAATTCCAATTCCCCCACCCAGGTCACGATCTCCGCATCGGCTCCCTCGCCCAGTCGCGCCGCGTTGTAGGCCGCGTTCGAGGCCACATACCGATCCAGCAGCACCAGATCGTTACCGGCCGCCGATTTCGCCAGCTCGTCTCGCGCCCCCGCACGATCCAGCGCGAACAACAGCGCCATGGCATTCACGGAATCGGCCAGGTCCCCGTGTGCCCCCCGTAGCGCCTCGGCCGCCAGATCCGCGTGCACGGACCGCCCGTATCGCGGAAACGCCAGTGTCCCCACCCGCAGGCCTCGCCGTTCGAGCACCCCCACCAGCCGGTCGATCAGCGTGCGTTTACCTGCCCCGTCCAGACCCTCCACCGCCACCAGCACACCCATACGGGCAGCATATTCGACGGCTTTCCCACCGATGCGACAGTGCCGCCGGCAGGCTTCTCCCCCAACCAACTGCCCGCTAACTGCCCGGGGTCGGACCGCACCGTCGTGCGCGTCCCGGGTTGCCGTCTCCGAGACGCCATGCCGAGGGCACAGGTCTCGGAGACGGCAACCCGGAATCCGAGGAGATCGCGGGCCCGCCCGCGCCCGGACACGGGCCGGGCGGCTCAGTAGCGGTAATGATCGGGCTTGTAGGGGCCCTCCACGTCCACACCGATGTATTCGGCCTGATCCTTGGTCAGCTTGGTGAGCGTGCCGCCGAGAGCCTCCACATGGATGCGGGCGACCTTCTCGTCCAGGTGCTTGGGCAGCCGGTACACCTCGTTGTCGTACTCGTCCGGCTTGGTCCACAGCTCGATCTGCGCGATCACCTGGTTGGAGAAGCTGTTGGACATCACGAACGACGGGTGTCCGGTGGCGTTGCCCAGGTTCAGCAGCCGGCCTTCCGACAGCACGATGATGGATTTCCCGGTATCACCGAAGGTCCACAGATCGACCTGCGGTTTGATGTTCAGCCTGGTCGCCCCGGACCGCTCCAGCGCGGCCATATCGATTTCGTTGTCGAAATGACCGATATTGCCGAGAATGGCCTGGTCCTTCATCGCCTTCATATGGTCGAGGGTGATGATGTCCTTGTTGCCGGTGGCGGTGATGACGATATCCGCGTCGCCGATGGCCTGTTCCACGGTGACCACGTCGTAGCCGTCCATCAGGGCCTGCAACGCGTTGATCGGGTCGATCTCGGTGACCTGCACCCGGGCACCCTGGCCGGAGAGAGACTCCGCGCAACCCTTGCCGACGTCCCCGTAGCCGCAGATGAGCGCCTTCTTACCGCCGATCAGGACATCGGTGCCGCGGTTGATGCCGTCGATGAGCGAATGCCGGGTGCCGTACTTGTTGTCGAATTTGCTCTTGGTGACCGAGTCGTTGACATTGATGGCGGGGAACACCAATTCTCCCGCGGCAGCGTACTGGTAGAGCCGCAGCACGCCGGTGGTGGTTTCCTCGGTGACCCCGCGCACCGATTCGGCGATCGCGGTCCACTTGCCCTTGTCGCTTTCGAACCGCTCGCGCAGCAGATTCAGGAACACGGTGTACTCGGCGGAGTGGTTCTCGTCGGGGGGCGGTACCACGCCGGCCTTCTCGAACTGGGCACCGCGCAGCACGAGCATGGTGGCATCACCACCGTCGTCGAGGATCATATTGGCGGGTTCATCCGGCCAGGTGAGCATCTGCTCGGCCGCCCACCAGTACTCCTCCAGGGTTTCGCCCTTCCACGCGAAGACCGGGACGCCCTGAGGCTCGTCGACCGTGCCGTGCGGTCCGACGACCACGGCCGCGGCGGCATGGTCCTGGGTGGAGAAGATATTGCAGGAGGCCCAGCGCACCTGCGCGCCGAGCGCGGTGAGGGTTTCGATCAGCACCGCGGTCTGCACGGTCATGTGCAGCGAACCGGAGATGCGCGCCCCCTTCAGCGGTTGCACCTCGGCGTATTCACGCCGCAGCGCCATGAGTCCGGGCATCTCGTGCTCGGCCAACCGGATCTCCTTGCGACCGAAATCGGCCAGCGACAGATCCGCCACCTTGTATTCGATGCCGTTGCGGACATCGACGGTCGGCAACGTGCCGGGAAGTTCTGAGGTAGTCATCAGTGTGGGTCAGCCTTCTCTCGGTATCGGTCTCGAGGAAAGGCTAGTCGCTGCCGGGCGGCGGCGGTGTGGCACCGCCGCCGCCCGGCATGGCGTCCCGCGTGGCGACCGATCCGCTCTCCGAAAGGCCCGGCCCGGCAATGCGATAACGCGCCGTGTTCTACGCCGCGAGGGCTGTGTTCTACGCCGTTCTACGCCGCGTTCTACGCCGTTCTACGCCGCGTTCTGCGCCGTTCTGCGCCGTTCTACGCCGCGAGGCCTGTTCTACGCCGCGAGGCCTGTTCTACGCCGCGAGGCCTGTTCTACGCCGCGAGGCCTGTTCTACGCCGCGAGGCCGTAGGTCTCCAGAATGCGGTCTCGTTTACCCGGGGCGATATTGGCCTTGGTGATATCGCCCTCGTAATGCTCGAGCAACCTCTTGTCCATAACGCGACGCCACAACGGCGGGATTATGGCGAGCACGATCATGCTCGCGTATCCGGCGGGCAACTGCGGTGCCTCCTCGCAACTGCGCAGGGTCTGATAGCGCCGACCCGGGTTGGCGTGATGGTCGCTGTGCCGCTGTAGGTGGAACAGGAAGATATTGGTAACCAGTCGGTCGCTGTTCCAACTGTCGCGAGGCGAACAGCGCCGATAACGACCGTCGGGCCGCTTCTCCCGCAGCAGGCCGTAGTGCTCGATGTAGTTGACCGTCTCCAGCAGTCCGGCTCCGATCACCGCCTGCAACACCAGGTACGGCAGAATGGTCCAGCCGAATGCCACCATCAGCCCGCCGAACAGCACCAATGTCATGGACCACGCCTGCAGGAGATGATTGCGCGGGGTCCACCAGCCCAACCCGTTCCGCTGCAGACGTTCCCGTTCCAATCGGATGGCGGAGACGAAACCGCCGTATGCGCTGCGCGGCAGGAACGCCCACAGCGATTCGCCGAGCCGGCCGCTGGCCGGGTCCTCCGGAGTGGCGACCCGGACGTGGTGGCCCCGGTTGTGTTCCACGAAGAAATGGCCGTATCCCGACTGGGCCAAGGCTATCTTGGCCAGCCAGCGTTCCAGACGCTCGACCCGGTGGCCGAGTTCGTGGGCGGCATTGATGCCGATTCCGGATACCAACCCCAGGGTGGTCGCCAAACCGATCTTGTCGACCACGCTCAGTTCATTACCTGCCCACATGTACGCCGCGATGATCAGACCGATGAGCTGGATGGGTAGGAACAGGTATGTGCACCAGCGGTAGTAGCGATCGTTGGACAGGATCTCGTAGTCCTCGTCACGTGGATTGCTGCCGTCGTCGCCGACCAGCACATCCAACAGCGGAATCACGCCCAACACGATGATCGGGCCGATCCACCAGAACACCTCGAGCCCGGTATGCAGCACCAGCTGGGAGGGTAACAACGCGCAACCCGGCGCGATGAGACCCAACACCCACAGGTGGCGTTTGGGGTCGGGCGAACCCGAGTATTTGCCAACCGTTTGCACATCAACCCCTATACAAGACCCGAACTCCAGCGCCGATCTATGATTCCAGACCGGACGCCAACTGACCTCTTGGGATGCCGACCACACTCGAGAACCACCCATACCGACCGCAGGCATGGTCGAACTCACGGCCGGTCCCACCCAGCGGCAAACACACCGCTACACGTCGTCAACGTTACTTTCTCACAAGAATATCGCGAGCCGGAACGCTCAACATTACAGTCTGCTAACTCAGCGCAATTCCCGAGCGGCGAGGATGGTCGTGACGAAGGGGGTGAACACCCGGCGGAGTTCGGCGGGCGCGTCGCGGCCCGGGGCGGGCGGAGTCGGAATGTAGCTGAGTGCGAGCCGGACCAGGGTGTGCGCGAGCACATCGGCCTCGTCCGGGCTCGCCGCCACCCAACTGTGTTGGAAGACCCGGGAAAGTCGGTCGGTGGCGTGATCTATCAGCGGCTCGGCGTCCAGGGTGATCAACCGCAACAGATCCGGTTTCGCCTCCCCCGTCACCAGCGAGCGCACCAGCGGGTCTACGGCGGCATCCCGGAAAAAAGCGGCCAGCCCCTCCTCCAATGCCGCCGCGGCATCGCCGGTGTGGGCCGCAATGGCGGAATCGACATGGTCGACCAGATCGGTGGCCAACCGCAGCGCGTACGCCTGGGCGAGACCACCGCGCGAACCGAACTCGTTGTAGAGGGTCTGCCGACTGACCCCGGCCGCGGTGGCCACATCACTGAGGGTGATCTTGGACCAGTCCCGGTCGAAGAGCAGTTCACGCATGGCGTCCAGGACGGCCGTACGCAGCAGTTCCCGCGCGGCCTCCTGATAGGGAATCCTGACTCCGTTGCGGGACATGTACGCGACACTGGCACGGTCGCCCGCCACAGTCAAAGCGCTACGACCGTTCGACCTCGACCATGAAGAAATCCGATTTCGCCGCCCCACAATCCGGGCAGCTCCAATCGTCGGGAATATCCTCCCATCGCGTACCGGGCGCGATACCGTCCTCCGGCCACCCTTCGGCCTCGTCGTATTCGAAGCCGCACTGTATGCACCGATAGAGCTTGTACTCGGTCATATTTCGAATCCTTCCCGTGTTCCCGATCTTCCCGATAGCGCCGATTCGGGAAATCGACCGTCGCCGTGGTCGATTCACCCGAATCGGAAGAATGCGCCGAATTCGTTTCAGATATCACCGACCGTCGGCTCGAAGTCGAGCTTCTCCCGCACCCCACAGTCGGGGCAGCACCAATCGTCCGGTACCGCCGACCAGGGCGTTCCCGCCGGGAAACCTTCGCGTGGCGCGCCGGCGGCCTCGTCGTAGACGTAGTCGCATACCGGGCAGCGATAGGCGCTCATGCGGCCTCCGCCGGCGTGGCGCCGTACCGGGCCAGAATCCGTTCCCGTTTGGACGGCTGAATATGGACACGGGTGATATCACCGCCGTAGTGCGCGAGCACGCGCTTGTCCATCACCCGCCGCCACAGCGGTGGGAAATAGGCGAGCAGGATCATGCTCGCGTACCCGCTGGGCAGTTCCGGTGCCTGCTCCCAACTGCGCAGGGTCTGGTATCGCCGGGTGGGATAGGCGTGATGGTCGCTGTGTCGCTGGAGGTGGTACAGGAAGATATTGGTGACCAGATGGTCGCTGTTCCAGCTGTGCGTCGGCGCGGGCCGCTCGTAGCGACCGCTCGCGGTGCGCTGCCGGAGCAGACCGTAGTGCTCCAGATAGTTCACCACCTCCAGCAGGCTGAACCCGATCACTGCCTGCAGCAGCAGATACGGCAGAACCTCGAGGCCGAAGATCGCGACCAATCCGGCGAACAGGACCACCGACAACAACCAGGCCGAGAGCACATCGTTGCGCAGTGTCCACGGCCCGGAGTCCAGGCGCCGCAATCGAGTGCGCTCCAGGTTCCACGCCGAGCGCAGCCCACCCCATACGGTCCGAGGCCAGAAGGCCCAGAAACTCTCGCCGAAGCGCGCGCTCGCCGGGTCCTCCGGGGTGGCGACGCGCACATGGTGGCCCCGGTTGTGCTCGATATAGAAGTGGCCGTAGCAGGTCTGGGCCAGCGCGATCCGTGACAGCCGGCGTTCCAATTCCACCTTCTTGTGGCCCAGCTCGTGCGCGGTATTGATACCGATGCCCCCGACGATACCGACGGTGAACGCCAGACCGATCTTGTCGACCGTGGCCAATCCACCGGACACCCCGAGCCACCCCAGATCGTCGGCGGAGATCAGATAACAGGCCAGGAGCAGGGTGGCGTATTGAAACGGCAGATACAGGTAGGTCAGGTAGCGGTAGTACCTGTCGTGTTCGAGGGCCTCCATCACCTCGTCGGGCGGATTGGAGCCATCGGGCCCGAAGGCCAGATCCGCGAGGGGGATGATCAGATACACCAGAATCGGCCCTACCCAGTACGCCACATGCGACAGCTCCGGCAGGCCGATCGCGTTCAGGCCCCAGATGAGCGGTAGCCCGATGGTGAACAATCCGGTCGGCGCGAACAGGCCCCACAGCCACATCCGCCGTTTGGGGTCTCGCCAGGTATGCGGAGTCTCCGGGGGTACCGACTCGGCCTTGGTAGACATCTTCGTCTCCGTTCTCACGCCTACGTCATGTGACGCGCCTAACAATCAACTTGGACAATAGACCTTCTTTCGTCCGTTTTCTAGACAAATCTTCTGATTTGTAAAGCATTCATTCGTAGATATGCATACAACCGGGCGCGCGGCGGCCCATACGCCCCGCTGCATATGCATCCGAAACCGGAACGTATGAGCGTTATGCCCCGGAAGACCTCGCCGAGCGCCACCCCGGCCGAACCATGTCGGCCGGGGCACGGCGAACCGGTCTCACCGGATCAGCACATCGGCGTTCGGGGGCAGCCCACCGACGGGCCACCAGCGCAGGTCGGTCGACTCCGCGCTGCGCACCGGCACCGCACCGGGCGGGGCGGTGATTCGGAACAGCAGGTCCAAGTGCCGCGTGGGGATACCGAGCGAGCAGGTGATCGGATGCGCCTGGGCTCCGTAGAGCTCCGGCTCCAACACCAAACCCGCGATACCGGACTCCTCGGTGGCCTCGCGCAATGCCGCGTCGGCCACCGTCGTATCGCTCTCCTCGCAGTGGCCGCCGAGCTGGATCCACCGCCCGACCCGCGGATGCAGGGTCAGCAACACCTCGCTGCCGTCGTGCGAGAACACCACCGCGGAAGCGGTGATATGACCGGCCGCGTTCTCGCGCAGACAGCCGCGCGGCGCCACACCCAGAAAGGCGAGCAGCGCCTCGCGCAACGAGGCGTCCGCCGAGTCGGCCGGGCGCCAGCGGTGCAACAGCTCGGTGGCCGAGGCATGCAGCGATTCGACGCTCACAGCTCCACCAGTCCCGGACCGTCGGTCCGCGGCGGTCGAGGCGTCAACTCCTCGAGAGGATGACCGACGGCGATGGCCCCCAAGGGATTCCACTCCGGATCCAGCCCCAGGACCTCGCGGGTCACCTCCGGCGCGAAGATCGTCGAACCGATCCAGCAACTGCCCAGCCCCTCGGTGGCCAGCGCGACCAGCAACCCTTGCACCGCGGCGCCGACCGCGACCGTGAACATGGTTCGTTCGGCGGCCTGTCGGCGCTCATCCGGATAGTCGTGGGCGCCGTCGGGAACACAGAACGGGATGATCACCTCGGGAGCGTCGAAGAGAATGCGGCCCCGGGCGATACGGCGTTTCACCCGTTCGGCGTCCAGACCGTCACCGAGGAGGTCGGCCCGCCATTTCTCGGCCATGGCCGTCAACAATCGCTTTCGCAGCGCCCGATCACGCACCCAGACGAACCGCACCGGCCGCGTGTGATGCGGCGCCGGAGCGGTGAGCGCCACCGCCACCGCCCTACGCACCACCTCGGGATCGACCGGGTCGGGAGCGAAGGAGCGAACCGAGCGACGCAGGAGTACGGCCTCGCCACGGCCCCGGGCGATGGCCTCGGCCGTGCCCAACCAGAACAGATCGTCGGGGGCACGGCGGATCAGGGCGGCGGCGGACGAACCGTCGTCGACAAGCCGCAATCCGCGCACCACCGCCACCGGAACACCGCCCAGTTTGCCCTTCACCAACTCGGCGGCCGCGGCCAGTTCGTCGGCAATTGCCACCTGGGTCACCTGCAGTTCGTTGCCCTGCCCGTCCACGGCGCCCGCGTAGTCGTACAGGACCGGCAGCCCCGCCGATCCGATGGCCACATCGGTCTGACCGTTACGCCAGGCACGACCCATGGTGTCGGTGATGACCACCGCCACGTCCACCCCGAGTCGGGCGGCCAATGCCGAACGCAGTCCCTTGGCACTGACATCGGGATCGTTCGGCAGCAGAACCAGTTCTGCCCGTTCGACATTCGAGCCGTCCACCCCTGCGGCGGCCTGCACGAGACCCAACCGGTTCTCGGTGATCAGGGTGCGCCCGCGCCGGGCCACCACCCGCACCGACTCTTGCTCCACCAAGGCCCGGCGAGCGGCATCGCGTTGCTCCGGATCCGTGGGAGCGGAGACGATTCGACCCTCCGCCTTGGAAACGACCTTGCTGGTGACCACCAGGATGTCCCCGTCGGCCAACCAGGGCGCGCAGGCGGCGATATGGTCGGCCAGATCGTCACCCGGACGGAATTCGGGCAGACCGGTGATCGGTAGGACACGCAGCTCTGCGGCGGCGTGATCGGTGGGACTCATGGCTTCACTCCGGCGAGTTCCAGTGCGGCACGTACCATTTCGGCGGTTGTCGGCGGATCGGTCATCAACAGGGGCACACTGCGCACCTCGACGCCGGGCACCTCGGCGGTATCGGTCGTATGGATCAACCAGCCGTCCAGAATGCCGGTGGCCGAACGGGCCCCGTAATGTCGCCCGACCGCCTCGGCCGTGCTCTCGACCCCGATTACCGACAGGCATTCGTCGGCCATACCGCGCAACGGTTTGCCATCGATCATCGGCGACACGCCGATAACCGGCGCCGAAGTGGTGCGCAGCGCGCCCCGAATTCCGGGTACGGCGAGAATCGCACCGATGCTCACCACCGGGTTCGACGGAGCCAACAGCACCACATCCGCGGAGCTTATGATTTCGATCACATCCGGCCCCGGTTTGGCTTCATCCGCCCCAATTGTGGCGAATCCGTGCGTACGAACTCGAGCGCGGTATCGGACCCACCACTCTTGGAAATGGATCGCGCGTCGTTCGCCAGGGTCGTCACCCTCGCTGATAACGACATGCGTTTCGCATCGGTCATCGGTTGCCGGGAGAAGTTTCACGCCCGGCTGCCAGCGTTTACAGAGCGCTTCGGTGACCGCCGAGAGCGGATAGCCGGCACGCAGCATTTCGGTCCGCAGCAGATGGGTGGCGATATCTCGATCACCCAGTCCGAACCAGTCGGGTTGCGCCCGGTATTTCGCCAACTCCTCCTTGGCGTGCCAGGTCTCCCCCACTCGACCCCAACCACGCTCCGGGTCTATTCCCCCACCCAGGGTATACATGCAGGTATCGAGGTCGGGGCAGATTCTGAGACCGTGCATCCACACGTCGTCGCCGACATTGACGATAGCCGTGATGTCGGATTCGGGGAGTAGTTCCCGCACGCCCAGCAGGAACCGCGCGCCCCCGACTCCGCCGACCAGAACGGCGACACGAGGCCCACCGGCGGGAGTGATGTCCGCTTGTTGTGAAGTCACATCCACACAGCCTAAGCGGAGCACGAAATTGTGTGCTTCTCGCTACATTTGCTGTTCATTTGCTATTGGCGATACAAGATCGGTGCGTAAAGCGCCGCCGGATAGTAACGGAATAGTGACGGCGGCTTGACCATCGATACGTGCGGCGTGTCTAATCACTGACATGTCATTCCGGATCGCGCGGAAGTACACGGCGCGTATGGAAGTTCGAACGAGTGTTCGCATCGGAATGACAAGCTCGGGGAAGTCCGCGAGACAACGTCGCGGAGTTGTGCCGTCGGTATGCGGTGTTGGTCCGACGGAAAGAATCATTCTGCGCTAACACACAGTGAGGAGGCGGAGCGATGGTCAATGAGCTGGCCCCGACCGGTATGCCGGGCGGCATATCGCAGACCGATTCCGCAGCAGGCGCAGCACGTGGCGTCCGTGCTGACGGCAGTTGGACCGATCACGAGTTGAGCGAACAGGATTCGACGCCCCGACTCAGCCTGATCGTGACCGACTTCGACGAGATGTTCGAGTCGATCGAAGAACAATGGCAGGAACGCGCGCTGTGCGCGCAAACCGATCCCGAGGCCTTTTTCCCCGAAAAAGGTGGCTCGACCCGCGAGGCCAAACGGATCTGCATGGGTTGTGAAGTTCGTACCGAGTGCCTGGAATATGCGCTCGCCAATGATGAACGCTTCGGTATCTGGGGCGGGCTGTCCGAACGGGAACGGCGTCGCCTGAAGCGGGGTATCGGCTGATGGTCGGGGCCCTCCGAGCGGCAGGGCCCCGACCGGTGTCGCCTTTGGCGACACCGTCCGAACACCGCTAACGTTCGAGTCATGGCACGTTCCCGCAATCGACGCCCACCGACCACCCGGTCGGTGACCCGCCGTGGACGCGGAGTACGCGGCCCCATGCTCCCGCCGACCGTGCCCGCTTGGCGCACCCGCGGTCAGAAGTTCGACCGCTTGGTGCTGGAAGCCTTCGCTCCACTGGACACCCGCTGGCACGACCGGCTCACCAAGCTCGATATCGCGGTCGACGACGTGCCGAAAATTCGTCCGCTGCACCCTGATTCGGTCACCTGGCCGGAAGAGGTGGTGGCCGACGGCCCCGTACCACTGTCCCGACTCATCCCGGCCGGAGTCGACCGACACGGCACCCCCATCCGCGCCCGAGTGGTGCTCTTCCGCAAACCACTGGAACTGCGGGCGGGTGATCCCGACGATCTGGTGGAACTACTGCGCGAGGTCCTGGTCCAGCAGATCGCCACCTATCTCGGCGTCGATCCCGACGTCATCGATCCCGAACCGGAGTAGCGGCCGGACCGCGACCGAACGCGGTCCGGCCGCTATCCGGGTTCCCACCCGAACACACCGCCCGGGGCCGCGCTCGCACCGGCCCGTCGACCCCGTCGTTCCCCGATTCGGAGCCGCCATATCACCGCTCCCGAGCGCCGCGGAAACCCTCCGGAGCACGAATGCGGTCCGAATCACACCGCGACGCGCCGAACATAACGGACTAGTTGTGCGTGTCCGGCACACTCCGGGCGGCCGATGAGGTTACGCTCATCGGCGTGCTTCCCATGCGTCGTTGCTGCCGTCCCGGCTGCAAGAATCCGGCCGTCGCGACGCTCACCTATGTCTACTCGGACTCGACCGCTGTGGTGGGCCCGCTGGCGACGGTGGCCGAACCACACTCCTGGGATCTGTGCGGAACCCACGCCTCCCGGATCACCGCCCCGAAGGGCTGGGACATGGTCCGGCACGAGGGTGGTTTCTCCTCCAATCCCGACGACGACGATCTGACCGCCCTCGCCGAAGCCGTTCGGGAGGCCGGGCTGCGCCGTAGGCCGCCGGAACACGATCAACGCGGCTACCGCGACCACCACTCACCGCCGCCCCCGCGCACCACCCGCACCGGGCGCACCGGGCGCACCGGGCGGCGTGGGCATCTGCGGGTGCTCCCGGACCCACCCGGCTGACGGCAGGGCGCAGTGCGCGGACAATCGGCTTCACCCCACCCGTGGGCGGTGGTGTCTCGACACCACCGCTCGAGCAACCGTACCCATCTCGGACACCCGGACACCGAGGATCGTGCGTGCACGGGCACCCGGCCCGAGGGCCTGTCGGCGCCCACATCCGGGGGCATTAGGGTGTGAACCATGACAGTCGCCCGTTCTGCCGATTTCGTCAACGCGGTGATCAAGGCCTATGACATCCGTGGCGTGGTCGGAGATCAGATCGACACCGAATTCGTCCGCGATGTGGGCGCGTCGTTCGCCCGGGCGATGCGAGCCGAGGACGCGAGCCGAATCGTCATCGGACACGATATGCGCACCTCGTCCCCGGAGCTGGCCGCCGCGTTCGCCGAGGGGGTACTGGCCCAGGGGCTGGACGTGGTGCATATCGGCCTTGCCTCCACCGACCAGCTGTACTTCGCCTCGGGTCGACTGAACTGCCCCGGCGCCATGTTCACCGCCAGCCACAACCCGGCCCGCTACAACGGCATCAAGCTCTGCCGCGCCGAGGCTCGGCCCGTCGGCCAGGAGACCGGCCTGGCCACCATCGCCGCCGAGGTGATCGGGGGTGTGCCGGAATACGACGGCCGACCCGGCACCGTCACCGAGCTCGATCTCCTCGACGAGTATGCAGGCTTCCTGCGTGAACTGGTCGACCTGAGCGAGATGCGACCGTTGACCATCGCGGTGGACGCGGGCAACGGTATGGGCGGCCACACCGTGCCGGCCGTACTCGGCACCCTCCCGCAGGTGAACCTGGTGCCGCTGTACTTCGAGCTGGACGGCAGCTTCCCCAATCACGAGGCCAACCCGCTGGATCCGAAGAACCTGGTGGATCTGCAACACCTGGTTCGCTCCTGTGGCGCCGATATCGGCCTGGCCTTCGACGGCGATGCCGACCGCTGCTTCGTGGTGGACGAACGCGGCGAGCCGGTCTCCCCCTCGGCCATCACCGCCCTGGTCGCCGCCCGGGAACTTGCCAAGGAACCGGGTGCGGTGATCATCCACAACCTGATCACCTCCCGCTCGGTACCGGAACTGGTGACCCAGCTCGGCGGCACCCCGGTGCGCACTCGGGTGGGACATTCGTTCATCAAACAGCAGATGGCCGCCACCGGCGCCATATTCGGCGGGGAGCATTCGGCGCACTACTACTTCCGCGATTTCTGGGGCGCCGACTCCGGTATGTTGGCCGCCCTCCACGTCTTGGCGGCGCTCGGCGAGACCGAGCAGCCGATCTCGGAACTGATGGCCTCCTACTCCGGTTACGCGGCCTCCGGAGAGATCAACTCGACCGTCGCCGACGCCACGGGTCGGACCGCCGCCGTATTGGACGCGTTCGGCGACCGGGCCGTCTCCGTGGACCGGCTGGACGGCGTAACGGTACAGCTGCCCGACCACGCCTGGTTCAATCTGCGCGCATCCAATACCGAACCGCTACTGCGACTCAACGTCGAAGCCCGCTCACCCGAGGAAGTAGACGCACTCGTGACCGAGATCCTGAGCATCGTCCGCGCCTGACTGGAATAGTGGAATCACAGACAGTGAGTTCGCCCGATCCAGGCTCGGTGTGGATACTCCGGGCGGCGGCGGGACGAGACCGAAAACAGCGCGATGAGGGGAGGTGGGACGCCCGATGATCGCTGGGACACCGGTGCTCGATCTGGACGATGCCGCATCGCTGGAGGCCGCGGACAGCGGAGGTGCCCTACGCTCGGCCGCGTCCGGCGGCGCTCAGGTACGGGCCACCGCCGCAACCGTCGCGGAGGAGGCGCTGGACCGCCTGACCGGACTGCGACCACGTAGCCTGCTCATGGTCTCCGGCGCGGGCCGCGCCCGACGTGCCGCGGCCCTGCTGATGGCCGCGCTGGGTGACCGCGCCGGGTTGCCCCTGGTTCCGGTCACCGCCATCCCGCCGTGGGCAGGACCCTTGGATGTGGTCCTGGTGGCGGGCGACGACGCGGGCGATCCACGGCTCATCGACGCCATCGACCGGGCCCAACGTCGCGGCGCCGAGGTCGTGGTGGCGGCGCCGGCGGAGGGACCCCTGCGCGCGGCGGCCGCCGGTCGGGCGGCGCTGCTGGAACCGCGGGTGCCGGTGATGGAGCACAACCGGATGCTGCGTTTCCTCGCCGTGGGAATTGCGGTCCTGCATGCCATCGACCCGAACCGCAGCGGCGCCCTACTGCCCGAACTGGACGCCTTGGCCGATGTCCTGGACGCCGAGGCGTTGCGCGACGGACCTCGATACGAGGTCTTTCACAATCCGGCCAAAACCTTGGCCGCCCGGATGCAGGAGCGGGAACTGGTGTTGGCCGGCGACACCGACGCCACGACCGAACTGGCCACCCATGCCGCCGAGGTATTACTGCAATCGGCGGGACGTATCGCGACCGCGGTGGACCTGACCGTCGCCGTGACCGCATTGCCTCGGTTCCGTTCCGCGGCGGCGAGCACACCCGACTACGACCCGCTCTTCCACGATGAAGAGCTCGATGGGCCGCCCCCGGTGAATCGGATGCGGGTATTCCTGTTCAGCGCCGATACGGACGAGATCACCGCCCGCCGCAAACTCGCTGTCTTCGGCGGCGCCGGGGCCGGTGTGGTGGACGCCGACCTCGTCACCGCCGACCTGGCCGAGGTCGATCCGGCCGGCCTGCCTCCGCAGCTGCCACCGCCGGGAGCTCCGACATCCGAGCGGGACCCCGCGGCGGCCCCGGCGAACGGACGACCCGGGAGCGAGTTGGAGCGACTCGCGGTGCTGGCATTGCGCGTGGAAATGGCGGCCGCCTACCTGCGGCTGATCGGCGGACAGGCGACCACGGGCGAGACGAACGGCTACGACGGGGGACGCTACTAGTGCACGAGCTCGTTGGTGCGCTGCGCTCATATGCCTGGGGCTCGCGCACCGCGCTGGCCGAACTGTGTGGCCGCCCCGTGCCGTCGGCCCATCCCGAAGCGGAACTATGGTTCGGGGCCCACCCGGCCGATCCCGCGCATATTCGCACCGACAACGGCACCCGCTCGCTGCTCGATGTGGTATCGGCCGACCCCGACCGCGAACTCGGCCGGGCCGCAACGGAGTTCGACGGTCGACTACCCTTCCTGCTGAAACTTCTCGCCGCCGAGGAACCGCTGTCGTTGCAGGCGCATCCGAGTCCGGAACAGGCGCGAGCCGGTTTCGAACGGGAGAACCGGGCCGGGGTGCCGCTGGATTCGCCGCTGCGCAACTATCGCGACGAGAACCACAAACCGGAACTGGTGGTGGCACTGGACCGTTTCGAAGCGCTGGCCGGTTTCCGAAACCCGCAACGCACCGTCGAACTACTGCGCGCATTGGCGGTGCCCGAGCTCGCCTCGTATGCGGATCTGTTGGCCGCCCAACCCGATTCGAATGGGCTGCGGACCCTGTTCACAACCTGGATCACCCTGCCGCAGAATGTGTTGTCCACCCTGCTGCCCTGCGTGTTGGACGGATGTGTGCGCTACCTGTCCGGGCCCGATCGCACCTTCGCCGCCGAGGCGCGCACCACACTGGAACTGGCCGAGGTCTATCCGGGGGACGCCGGGGTGTTGGCAGCGCTGCTGCTGAACCGGCTCACCCTGCAACCGGGGCAGGGCCTGTTCCTGGCGGCCGGAAATCTGCACGCCTATCTGCGTGGGCTGGCCGTGGAGATCATGGCCAATTCCGACAATGTGTTGCGCGGCGGACTCACCCCCAAACATGTCGATGTGCCGGAACTGTTGCGGGTACTCGATTTCGAACCGATCGATCTGCCGTTGGTACTGCCCGAACCCGCGGGCGACGGGTCGGTACGTTACCGCACATCCGCACCGGAATTCGCGCTGCGGCGCTTCGATCTGGTCGAGGGTTCGGGCCAGGTGCCGCTCACCGAGGCCGGTCCGGGTATCGTGCTCTGCTCATCCGGAACGGCGCGGCTGCGACACGACGGATCGGAGCTGGTGCTCGAACGGGGAGCCGCAGCCTGGATCTCGGCTGCCGATACCGATATTCGAGCACAATCGGTGGACGGGCCGGCTCAACTCTTCTGCGCCTGCGTAGGAGGCGATGCTTGACCGCACGGCCGGACGGCGGCGTATTCGGCGAGGCTCGAATAGTCTGTCTCGGGGCCGGCCCGGTTCGGCCGGGCACAGGACTTTCCGAGTACCGCGTACAGCGGGAGCACATCGGGTAGAGGAAGGTGGGCCGGATGTCGGCTGGTGGAGGTAAGAAGGCGATCCTCGCCGCATTGTCGGCGAATGCGGGGATCGCCGCGGCGAAGTTCGTGGGCGCGGCGATCACCGGCTCGGCGTCCATGCTGGCCGAGGGCGTGCACTCGGTGGCCGATACCGCCAATCAGGGACTCCTGCTGTTGGGGCAGAACCGCGCCGAGCGGGAGGCCACCGCGCTACACCCGTTCGGATACGGCCGCAGCCGGTATTTCTACTCGTTCGTGGTGGCGCTGGTGCTGTTCACCCTGGGGTCGGTGTACGCGGTGTACGAGGGCATCCACAAGATCCGGCATCCGGAGGATCTGTCCTCGCCGATCGTGGCCGTCGTCATTCTGGTCATCGCCGTCGGCCTGGAAACCTTCAGCTTCGTCACCGCGCTCGGAGAGTCGCGGCCGCTCAAGGGCCGGGCGAGCTGGTGGCGGTTCATTCGCAACTCGCGTAACCCGGAGCTGCCGGTGGTGCTGCTGGAGGACACCGGTGCGCTGATCGGTCTGGTTCTGGCCCTGATCGGGGTGGGGTTGACCACGATCACCGGTAACGCGATCTGGGACGGTATGGGCACCCTGGCCATCGGCATCCTGCTCGGGGTGATCGCCATCGTATTGATCGTCGAGATGCAGAGTCTGCTCATCGGTGAGGGCGCGACTCCCGAGGAGGACGAGACGATCCGCACGAACCTGGTGGACGGTAACCGGATCGACCGCGTCATCCACCTCAAAACCCAGTACCTCGGGCCGGAGGAACTACTCGTCGCGGCCAAGGTCGGGGTGGCGCCCGACCTCGATATCGCAACCATCGCCTCGGCCATCGACGAAGCGGAGAGCCGGATCCGGGCCGCAGTGCCCGCCGCCCGGATCATCTACCTGGAACCGGACCTGTATCGGGAACCCGCGCCTACGAGCTGATCGCGACCGGCACGCGTCGACCCGGCTCGGCCGGCATGTGCTGGTAACCGTGCAGGATGTAGGACCGACGCCGCCGTGGCGGTTCGACCAGTCGCAGCTCGGGGAACCGTTCGAACAGGGCGCGCAGGGCGTGCAGACCTTCCATCCGCGCCAGACTCGCCCCCAGACAGACGTGGATTCCGCTGCCGAAGGCCAGGTGATCCTTCGCATTCTCCCGGCCGATATCGAAGCGGTCGGGGTCGCGAAAAACCGCGGGGTCGCGATTGGCACCCGCCAGCGACAGGACGATCGTCGAGCCCTTGCGCAACCGCACACCGGCGACTTCCACATCGGTCAGGGCGATTCGGCCGGTGGCCTGCACCGGGGGGTCGAACCGAAGTATCTCCTCCACGGCATTCGGCCACCGCTCGGGTTCGGCGCGTAGCCGCTCCAACTGGTCGGGGTGGTTGAGCAGGGCGACAATGCCCTTGCCGATGAGGTTGACGGTCGTTTCGAAACCCGCACCCATCAGGAGGGTGGCACTGGCGAGCAGTTCCTCGGTGGTCAGATTACCGGCGGTGACCAGCCTGCTGAGAATGTCGTCGCCGGGTTCGACGCGCAATCGCTCGATATGGTCGAGCAGATAACCGTTCACCTGTTCCGAGGAACGCATGGCCCGCTGATGGGTGTGCCAGGGGATCCCGAAATCCAGCAGCGGGCTGATGTCGTCGCCCCAGTTCAAAAACATCTGCCGATCCCGGTCGGGGAGCCCGAGCATCTCGGAGATGATGGCAATCGGCACCTGGGCCGCGAAATCCGCGACCAGGTCCGCACGACCGTCCTCGGGCAGCGCGGCGAGCAGTTCGTCGGTGACCGTGACGACCCGATCCCGCAGCCTGCCGATGGCCCGGGGGGTGAAGGCCGAGGCGACCGGTTTGCGCAGCCGGGTGTGCTCGGGTGGATCGATCATCAACATCGAGGGCGGGTCGACCGGGTTCGGCGGAATCGGGAATCGACGGCCGAGCCGCCGCAGCCGCTCCGGAACCCGGAAGGTCGCCGGCATTCCCACCCCGAACCGGTTGTCGCGCAGTATTTCCCGACACAACGCGTGATCGAGGGTCACCCAGGTGGGAGTCATTCGATGTATCCCACCCTCACCGCGCAGCCGCTCGATCAATGGATACGGGTCGGCCACCCCCTCGGAGCCGGCGATGAGGCGGGCGAACGGATCACCTCGGCGGATCCGGGCGTTGAGCAGCACCCGAACGATGCCGTGATAATTGATCCAGCGAAACAGGTACTGCGGCTTCATATCTCACCACTCCGTTGTGTCACACCCGTCACATTCGCACGTCACCACCACGGTACGACCCCGCCCGGTTCGGGAAAACCTGCCCAGGGTGGAGCCACGAACCTACCGTGGTAGGAGAAAACCGTGGCGCCGGTCGCCGCTCATACGGCGGAATCGATCCGGTCGCGATCTTCGGGCCCCACCCGGTCGGCAGCGGGTCGCGGTTCGTGGTCGTCGATCATGGTCCGTTCGTCGAACGGCAGCCTGCGGGCCAGCACCTCGCGGGCCCGATGCCGGTCCAACGTTCCGGTCCAGGTGCCGATGAGCACGGCCGCCACCGCATTGCCCGAGAAATTGGTCAGCGCGCGGGCCTCGGACATGAATCGGTCGATCCCGACGATCAGGCCGACACCGTCGAGCAGTTCCGGCCGATGACTCTGCAAACCGCCGGCCAGGGTCGCCAACCCCGCGCCCGTCACCCCCGCCGCGCCCTTGGACGCCACGACCATGAACAGCAGCAAACCGGCCTGTTCGGCCAGGGAGAGCGGTCGATTCATGGCGTCGGCGATGAAAATCGAGGCCAAGGTCAGGTAGATGGCGGTGCCGTCCAGGTTGAAGGAGTAACCGGTCGGCACGACCACACCGACCGTGGTGCGCTCGACCCCCAGATGCTCCATTTTCGCGATCAACCGCGGCAGTGCCGACTCCGAGGAGGATGTGGCCACGATCAACAGGTACTCCCGCGCCAGGTAACGGCACAGCCTGAAGATCGATACCCGGGCCACCAGGCGCAGTAGCACGCCGAGCACACCGAAGACGAACAACAGGCAGGTCAGATAGAACGCGATCATCAGCGTCGCCAACTGCACCACGGCATCCAGGCCGGTCCGACCGACCACATTGGCGATGGCGCCGAACGCGCCCACCGGGGCCAGCCACAGGATCATCACCAGAATCCGGAAGACCAGTTTCTGCAGCAGCACCACACCGCGCAGGATCGGCTCACCGGCCGACCCCATCCCCTGCACCGCGAAGCCGACCAGCAATGCCACGAACAACGCCTGCAACACACTACCGCCGGTGAGAGCGGACACCAGGGTCGTCGGAATGATGCCGTGGACGACGTCCCAGGCGCCCCCGGCGCTGTGCGCCTCGTCCGCGTACCTGGCGCCCTGTCCCGCCGTATCGGCGATATCCATTCCCGTCCCGGGGTCGAGCAGATTGCCGACCAGCAGACCGATGCCGAGAGCGACCGTCGACATCGTCAGGAAATAGCCGACGGCCAATCCCCCGACCTTGCCCACGGTCGCGGCCGCGCGGACCGAGCCGATACCCGAGACGATCGTGCAGAAGATCACCGGCGCGATCATCATCTTGATCAGATCCACGAATATGGCGCCCAGTGGAGCCAGCGCCCGGCCCGCGGCCGGGGCCAACCAACCGACCAGCACCCCGGCCACGACGGCGACGACAACCGCCGCATACAGCCAGTGGGTGCGATCGCGCCGTGTCCGCGTCGAATCCGTCATGACGGTGCTCTCCTCCGAATCGTGCCGCACTGCCGGACGAGGTGGACCCGGCCACGACGCCCATGGAGAATCATGACCGTCCGCGTGATATCCGCCACGTTTCGGCGCGTTTTCTCCCCGCGGGGGTGGCGGGCCGCGTCTCAGACGTCGGTGGAGAAACGAATTCCGCCGTCGGGAAGCTCGACACCCGGCCAGACCCGGGCGCCGCGCAGCAACTCGCAGCGGGCGCCGACACTGGCCCCGTCACCGATCACGGCGTCTCGAACCAGGGCCCGGGGGCCGATTCGAGCCCCGAACCCGATGATCGAGCGTTCCACGGTGGCTCCGGCCTCCACCCGGGCGCCATCGAAGAGGACCGCCCCGTCCAGCCGTGCGCCGGCGCCGACCTCGGCGCCGCGGCCCACCACCGTGCCGCCGATCAACAGCGCGCCGGGCGCCACACCTGCGCCCTGATGCACCAGCGATTCCCCGCGCTGACCGGGCAGTGCCGGTGAAGGGGCGATACCGCGCACCAGGTCGGCGGAGCCCCGGACGAAATCCTCCGGGGTACCCATATCCCGCCAGTACGAGGTGTCGACATGCCCCTGGACCCGGGCGCCCTCGGTCAACAGGGCGGGGAAGACCTCGCGCTCCACCGAGACCGGCCGGCCGGCCGGGATCTTTTCGATGTACTCGCGTCGGAAGACATAGCATCCGGCGTTGATCTGATCGGTGGGTGGGTCCTGGGTCTTTTCCAGGAAGGCGGTGACCCGTCCCTCCTCGTCGGTGGGCACACAGCCGAATGCCCGCGGATCGCTCACCCGCACCAGATGCAGGGTGACATCGGCCTGGGTGCTCTCGTGAGTGGCCAGCACGGCGCGCAGATCGGTGCCACCGAGAACGTCGCCGTTGAACACCAGCACGGTGTCGGAGCGCAGTTTCGGCAGCACGTTGCGGATCCCGCCGCCGGTGCCCAGCGGCTCGGTCTCGGTGACGTATTCGATCTCCAGCCCCAGGTCGGCGCCGTCACCGAAATACTCCTCGAAGACCTCGGCCTTGTACGACGTACCGAGCACCACATGGGTGATCCCCGCCTCGGCGATCCGCGCCAGCAGATGGGTCAGGAACGGGAGCCCGGCGGTGGGCAGCATCGGCTTGGGGGCCGAAAGGGTGAGCGGCCGCAGCCGCGTCCCCTGGCCGCCGACCAGGATGACGGCGTCGGTGCCTGCTTGTCCTGCCATGGAGCTCCTCGTTCACTACATCGGTTCGGCCACGGGCCGCGTATCGGCTCGGCAGCCGGCTACGCGCGCGACGTCACGCGGCCTGTTCCCGCGCCTGGGCGCGCAGCGCAGATCGAACCGCAATTCGACAGCGCACCGCAAGTCCGAGCCGAAGCGCCCACCGCAGCGGCGCCTGCCACCAGTGCGGATGCCGGTCGGCCTGGAACCGGTAGGCGCTGGCATGATGGGCGGGCAGCATCTTCTCCGGGTTGCGACTCGCCGCGTGCCCCTTGGCGTGGGTGACCTCGGCGCTCGGCACGAAGACGTTGTGCCAGCCGGCCCGACCCATCCGGTCACCGAAGTCCACGTCCTCCATGTACATGAAGTACCGCGAGTCGAAGCCGTCGATCGCATCGAACGCATCCCGCCGCACCAGCAGGCAGGAACCGGACAGCCAGCCCACCGCGCGCTCGGAGATCTCTTCGTTCTCCTGGCGGTAGCGCCGAGTCCACGGGTTCGTCTTCCAGATGGTGCCGAGTATGGCGTGGCCGGCGCCGTCGAGCAGGCCGGGCACCGAGCGCGCGGACGGATACACGCTGCCGTCCGGCTCCCGGACCAGCGGTCCGAGCGCCCCGGCCCGCGGCCAACGCCGGGCGGCGGCGAGGAGTTCATCGATGGAATCGGCGCCCCAGCGGATATCCGGATTGGCGATCACCACGAACTCGAGCTCTGGATCCAATTCGGCGACGGCCCGGTTGATGGCCCCGCCGTAACCGATATTGCCGCCGGTGCGCAGCAGCCGGACATGGGAGTTGGCCTCGGCGATCATTTCCGGGACGCCGTCGACCGACCCGTTGTCGGCCAGAACGACCTGCGGTTTCTCCGTGGTCGCGGTGGCAAGTGTGCTGATGAAGTGCTCCAGGTGTTCACCCGGGGAATAGGTGACCGTGATCACGGCCAGGCTGGGGCGGGTACCGGTTGCGTCCATGGGATCGGTGGAGCTCACAGCCGACCACCATAGTGGACGCGGCGCAACGTCGTACGCCGATGGGCATTGCGCCGGCTACATTCCGGACAGCCGTGCCAATGCCGCCGCGAGCGCATGACGCCACGGGCGCAACGGGGTCAGTCCGCCCTGCTGCCACGATCGGGTGGACAACACCGAATAGGCGGGACGCGGTGCGGGGCGAGGAAACTCCGCGGAGGTGCACGGTCGCACCCGTCGCGGATCGGCGCCGATGCCCTCGAACACCGCCCGGGCCAGGTCGAACCAGCTTGCCTGTCCGCTGTTGGTGGCGTGCAACAACCGGGGCGCGTCCGGCCGGGCGGCCAGTTCGAGCAGACCGGCCGCGAGATCGGCGGCATAGGTGGGGGAACCGATCTGGTCGTCGACCACGGTCACCGTCTCACGTTCCCGCTCCAGACGCAGCATGGTCGCCACGAAATCGGTGCCTAGGCCGCGATACACCCAGGCGGTGCGGACGATCACCGCATCGGGGCACAGTTCGCGCACCGCCTGTTCCCCGGCGAGTTTGGAACGGCCGTAGACGGTGGTCGGACCGGTCGGGTCGGTCGTCTCGTACGGGGTTTCGCCGCTGCCGGGGAATACGTAGTCGGTGGACAGGTGGATCAACCGGGCACCCACCGCGGCACAGGCGGACGCGAGTCGCGCCGGACCGGTCTCGTTACCGGCGAAGGCCGCCTCCGGTTCGGATTCGGCGCGGTCGACGGCGGTGTAGGCGGCGCAGTTGAGCACCACGTCCGCGGGGCGCAGCACCTCCGTGAGAGCCACGGTGTCGGTGATGTCGAGTTCCCGGTGCGAGTAGCCGCGCGCGTTCGGCGCCAGCCGCAACAGCTCGCTACCGACCTGCCCGCCGGCCCCGAGCACGACGAGACGATTACCGATATCTGCTCCGGGTACTACGGCGGCACACACGCGAGTCAGTGTGGCACGCCGTAGAACCGGAAGTTCGGCGTGTTCGACGTTGCCGTTGGTTAGCCTTCGTGGCAAAGCGGATGCGGGACAGGAATGGCCAACTGGTAACCGGATCGGCGCGATCCGGATGCGGGAGAGGATATTCGGGTGGCGCAGCGCGGGGAGCGGACACCGTGGAGTCCGCTGCGAGTCGTCATCGCATCGCTGGCCCTGATCGTGCTCGTGGGTACGGGTTTCGCCTGGCGGGGCATCGATAATCTGGTGGCGGGTATCGAACGGATCCCCGATCTGGGTCTCGGTGGTTCTCGGGATGGCGCGGTGGACATCCTGCTGGTGGGGGTCGATTCTCGCACCGACGCGCACGGTAATCCCCTCACCGAGGCCGAACGCGAGCTACTGCACGCCGGGAACGAGATCGGTACCAATACCGACACCATCGTGCTGATGCGGGTGCCCAACGACGGCCGCTCGGCCACCGCGATCTCGATTCCGCGCGATGCCTATGTGGATATCCCCGGTCTGGGCAAGGGGAAGATCAACTCGGCCTACGGCACAACCAAACAGCGGACCTATCAGCAGCTGCTCGACCGGGGCGCCACGGAAGAGGAGGCGGAGGAGGAATCCACCCAGCGCGGTCGACAGGCGCTGATCAAGGCCATCGCGGGATTGACCGGTATCACCGTCGACCATTACGCCGAGGTCAGCCTGCTCGGGTTCGTCCTGCTCACCGATGCGGTGGGCGGTGTGGACGTATGCCTGCGACAGCCGGTCGACGAACCGCTGTCCGGTGCGGTTTTCCCGGCCGGTCGGCAACGACTGGACGGCCCACGGGCGCTGAGTTTCGTGCGACAACGGCACAATCTGGAACGCGGCGACCTGGACCGCATCGTGCGCCAACAGGTGTTCATGGCCCAGTTGGTGCAACAGGTGCTCAGCGCCCGCACCCTGAGCAACCCGGGCAAACTACAGGAGCTCAGCGACGCCGTCGGGCGCACCGTGGTCCTCGACGAGGACTGGGATGCGCTGTCGTTCCTCCAACAGCTACAGGATCTCAGCGCCGGACAGGTGACCTTCGAAACCATCCCGGTCGCCGACCTCAACGGAACGAGCCCGAACGGTGAATCGGTGGTCCGGGTGGATCCCGACGATGTCCGGGCGTATATCGCCTCGTTGGTGGGCGAGGAGCCGACGTCCGTCCCGAAGACCACGACCAAGGTCGCACCGCGAACGGTGACCGTGGACGTATACAACGCCGGCAGTATCTCCGGGCTGGCCGGTGAGGTCTCGCAGACCCTGGCCGAACAGGGTTACCGGACCGGGGACGTGGGTAATTATCCCGGCGGAGCCGTCCTCGGCAGCCGAGTGCTGGCGGCTTCCGAGGAGGACCCGCGGGCCGAGTCGGTCGCCGAGGCGCTGGGTGGGTTGCCGGTACTCGCCGATTCGTCGGTTCCGTTCGGCACGGTGAGCGTGGTGCTCGCCGACGACTACTCCGGGCCGCGATCGGAGGCACAGACCCTGTTCGACTTCGACGATCCGACAACCTCGGCCACCCCGGTTCCCCCCGCCCCGCCGATCGATGCCGGTCAGGACGGGCCGAAATGCGTGAACTAGGCGGCCCGCCGGCGGCGCCCCACCGGACCCGAGCTGTGGACGGACTCACCTCCGGCCGGGCATATTGGGCCGGACAACCGTGGACCCACCGAATCCGAGAGACGATGCGTGACTTCGACCAGGCACTGACCCTCACCGAGGCCGTGCTCGACCCGATCCTGACCCGCGACCCCACCGGCCCGCGTATCACTTGGTACGACGATGCCACCGGCGCGCGCGTCGAGCTGTCCGGGCTGACCCTGGCCAATTGGGCGGCCAAAACCGCCAATCTGATCCGCGACGAGTTCGGGTTGACCCCGGGTGCCCGGGTCGCGGTTCTGCTGCCCGCCCATTGGCAGACCGCGGCGGTGCTGCTCGGTTGCTGGTGGGCCGGCACCGAGGTGGTGCTGCACCCCGATCCGGACGCCGACCTGGCCCTGGCCACGGTGGACCGTTTGGACGAGACCGCCGACGCCGGCGAGGTGGCGGCTCTGTCGTTGGACGCGCTCGGCGCTCCGGTATCCGACCTACCGGTGGGGGTCACGGATTTCGCGACCGCGGTCCGCGTACACGGCGACCAGTTCCTGCCCGGCGGCGCCGGTGCGGCACTGGACGGGATGTCGGTGCCCGAGGTTTTGACGGCCGCCCGCACCTCGGCCCTCACCCGGGGGTTCGGCGAAGGCGACCGGGTGCTGTCCAGCACCCCGTGGGAGACCCCGACCGAACTGATCGACGGCTATATCGCGGTTTTGGCGGCGGGCGCTTCCCTGGTGCAGGTGGCGAATCCCGACCCCGCGCAACAGAAACGCCGGGTGGAGACCGAACGGGTGACCGTACAGCGAGTCTGAGCCGCCGGCGGCGCGGACGACACCGACCGAATACCCGGACCGGTCAAGCGAATCCGACGATCTGGTCTCCCCACGCGGAGCACAGATCCGCGTCGGGGTCGCACACCACCCGGTCGACGGTATCGATCAGCAGCGTCTCCCGGGTCTCCGGGTGATACGGCGGCCAGTGTTTGGATCCGTCCAGCGCGGCGGGCACACCGTGGGCGGCGAAGGCCAGCCATCGGCGCATCATCCGACCGGACACCTCCGCTGCCTGTTTGCGGCCGCCGAGCCAGAAGGTCGGATCGTGGTTGAAGGTGCCGAAATTACCGAATACATAGGGCAATTCGGTGGCATGCCCGGCGCCCACCCGCGCCGCTCGCAGCATCGGCGTCGCGTGGTCGAACCGGTACATCCAGGTGCGGGTGTGTCGGGCGTGAGCGTCGGCCACCCACCGCGCGGGCATCCGGAACGCCGCGTCCGTGGACATGGCCAGCGCCCCACGCGGTTTGCTCAGATCCGGGTAGGCGGAGGTGATTTCCGCGATCCGCTCCGCCGAGAGCCCGGGGTGGCTCTCCTGGACCGCGGTGAGCATGGCATTCACCGCCTCCGGGGTCACCGGCATGATCGGCGAGCGGAACAGGCGGAACAGCGAGGCCTCATCCTTGTTGGTCCCGATGATCAGCGGCACCCGATGCGACCGGCCCTGCTGGAAACGGTCGGTGGGATAGCCGGGCAGCAGCTCCCCGTCCACCACCGGCGCGGTGGCCAGAGTGCCGGGCGAGGTCAGTGGCACCTCATCGGTCAGCACGGCCACCGCTCGAACGATCCGTTCGAGGGGAAGCTCGAGCAGTTCGTGGACCTGTCGGGGCGGTAGTTCCACCAGTTCCATGAACCGCTCGGCCACCCGCGCGGCGCGCTCCGGTCCGTACACGGTGGTCGCCGGGGGGCTCTGCGCGATGGCGCGGTGGAACAGTCCCGCGGCGCGCGGGGCGGTGAGCAGCGCGGTAACACAGCCGGCGCCGGACGATTCACCGAACAGCGTCACATTGCCCGGATCACCGCCGAACGACGCGATATTGTCGCGCACCCATTCCAGAGCGGCCAGCTGATCGTGCAGGCCGAGGTTGGGTGCGAAGTCGGGCGAGAGCGAGGACAGATCCAGGAAACCGAACGCGCCGACCCGATAGTTCACCGTGACGACCACGACATCGCCGGTTTCGGCCAGGATCCGCCCGTTGTAGATCTCCTGGGCGGCGGTGCCGAGGCAGTAGGCGCCGCCGTGCAGCCACACCATGACCGGACGCGGCGCCTCGGCCGTTCCGGCCGGGGCCCACACATTGAGCCACAGACAGTCCTCGCCCATCCGCAGCGACCGGTCGACGGGCACCGTGTTGTCCATGTTCTGCGGGGCGATCTGCCCGACGGTGTGGCAGTCGCGCACACCGTCCCAGGGCTGCGGGGGCCGCGGCGGCCGGAACCGGTCCCGGCCGGCGGGGGCGGCGGCGTAGGGGATGCCGCGCCAGACGAACACCGATCCGTCCCGGGCGCCGCGCACCCGGCCGTATTCGGTCCATGCCACGGGTTCGAATTCCCCGAGGTCGGACGCCGCCTCGAAGATCTGCGTACTCATCTCGGACCTCCTCGTCCTTGTGATTTCGAGGGTACGACCAGCGCGGCGACCGGCCCGACAGCTCTAGAATCGTGGGCATGCCGAGTTACAGTTTTCGGTGCCGCAGCTGCGGCGACACGTTCGAAGTGAATCGTCCGATGGCGCAGTCGTCCGACCCTGCGATATGCCCCGCCGGCCACGACGACACGGTCAAACTGCTCACCACCTTCGCCACCGTGGGCCGGGCGAGCGGATCGAATCCGGCTCCGATATCGCCACCCGCCGCCGGCGGTGGGTGCTGCGGCGGAGGTTGCTGCGCCTGACCGGCGCGGCGCATACGAGGCGAAGACTATTCCGCAACGGTTCCGCGACGGGATTCGGCGTCCGCGTGGGCCCGGTCGACATGTCCGAGGTCGCGGTTCGGCGCCACCCGGTCACGGACCCGCTGTTTGAGGACGGCGATATCCGGGAAGCCGCCATCGGCCTTGCGTTCCCACACCTGGTCGCTGTCCACGGTTATGCGGAAGATCCCGCCCGTGCCAGGTATCAGCGCGACCTCGTCGAGTTCGGTGGCGAAGGTCTCCAGCAGTTCCTGCGCCATCCAGCTCGCCCGCGGCAGCCACCGGCATCGGGTGCAGTATTCGATCGCGACACGTGGCATGAGCCGACCCTACCGTCCGGAAGCGGGCCTGGGCGGTGCGTCGTCGATCACCCCGTCCAGATAGCGCCACGCGCCGTCCACTCGGACGAATCGACTGGTCTCGTGCAGGGCGCCCCGTCCGCCGGCATCCCGATAGTGGGCGATGAACTCGACGATCCCGCTGTCGTCGAAAGGCCCACCGCGCTCGGTCCGCAGGATCTCCAGGAAGAGCCAGCGCCGGTCGGGGGCGAGATCCAGTTCGCCGGGCCGGGTTCGCGGATGCCACGAACCGAGCAGATACTCCGTATCGCCGACGGCGAAGGCGGAGTAGCGCGAGCGCATCAGGGCTTCGGCGGTGGGAGCAGGGCACCGCCCGGCCAATAGCGGCGCACAGCAGGCGCCGAAGGTATCGCCCCGTCGGCAGGGACACGGATCGGACTCGTCCATCCCTCGATTCTGCGCGGGCCCGGCCGACGCGCTGCACGGGAGGTGGGCGCACGAACCTGTCCGCGGGGATGGATTCTGGCCATCGAAGCCCGGCCTGAGCGCCGATGTCCACCCCTCGCCGTCCCCGTGGACAGTTCGGCGGTGCATCACCCGAACGGGCGGCTCGGCCGGGCCGAACATCACAGAATGCCGGAGAGCCCTCCTTCGACGCAAGATATTCGTGCGCGCGAATGTGCTCGAATACCCCACCCGACCAAGGGTTTCCAGCGGATCGAACGTATCGAGGCGAATGTGTCGGTGGAGTTCGGTAGAAATCACTAGGGACCGACGAACGGGGGATACGATGCACAACCCGACCGGGGCCGCCGGGTGACCGAACGGTGGGCCGAGAACCAGGTGACCGCGCTCGCGCCGGACGCGAACTCGCTCATCGCCGCCCGCGAGCTCGCCGGCCGGTGGTCGAACACCGGATGGCAGGACAGTGCGCTGTGGGGATTGTGCACGGGTAGCGGGTCTCGGCCGTACCGGACGGTCGTCGACCTGACCGGCCCGGCGTATCACTGCTCGTGCCCCAGCCGCAAGCTCCCGTGCAAGCATGCGCTGTCCCTGCTGCTGCACTGGTCGGCCGGTGGGATCGACCCGGCGGCGCACCCGGCCGATTTCGCCGACGAATGGCTTCGGAGACGGGCCGGGAAAAACGCGCGATCCCCCCACCGACCACCCACCACGAACCCGGCGACCGTCGAACAGCGGCGGATGCGGGTCCGGGCGGGCCTGGACGAACTCGAGACCTGGATCACCGACTCGATCCGCACCGGCCTGGCCGATACGGATCGCTCGTACGTCGCGTTCGAGGCCGTGGCCGCACGTATGGTGGACGCCCAGGCGCCCGGTATCGCCGCCGATCTGCGTCGACTGCCCACGGCCGTAGTGGGTCGGACGGACTGGCCCGAGGTGGTGATGAGCCGATTCGCCCGGCTGCATCTGCTCATCACCGCGCATCGCCGACTCGACGAACTGCCCGAACCGCTCGCGGCGAGCGTCCGCGGGCATATCGGTTATCCCGTGCCGGTCGACGCGGTGTTACGGGAACCGGGGACCCCCGACCGCTGGCTGGCGGTGGGGGTTCGCATGAGCGAGGAAGGGGGGCTGCACACCCGCCGGACCTGGTTGTACGGGTGTCATACCGATCGCTGGGGGCTGATCGTCGAACATTCCTACGGCGCGCCCACCTTCTCACCGGAGGTGCCCCCACTCGGCGCCGCCACGGAGGCGAAACTGCATCACTATCCGGGTGCCGCGCCATTGCGGGCGGTGCTCGGCGAACGGTACGGCCCGCCGAAAACGGTTGCCGCGGGGTCCGCGGACCTCACCCGGCACACCGTGGCGGCGGCACTGGACCGATACGCCGCAGCGCTCGGCGCCGACCCCTGGCTGGATTCTTGGCCGGTCCTGCTGCACGAGGTGGTGCCCACACGCGGAGCGGACGGCTGGTATCTCGCCGAATCCGACGGTACGGCCCTACCGGTGGACCCCTCGGCGCAACAGTGGCGGCTGCCCGCGATATCCGGGGGATATCCGATCACTGTCTGCGCCGAGTGGAACGGGCGGTACCTGGCCCCGATCTCCGTCCTGGCCGAAGGCGAGATCCTGGACGCAGGCCCGGTGGTGCGCGCGGAACCACCCGCGGCCACCGCGACCGAACTGGTGTCCGCCGCGCTGCTCGGGACCGCTCGCTGCTCGTCGGCCGACCATGACCTACCCGAACCCGTGGCAACGACCGCCGCGGCATTGGCCGATCGCGAGGCGGCCGTCCGACTGCTCGAGATCACCGCCCTACAGAACGTGTACGCCCGCGCCGGCGCCACGGCCGCGGTTGTCGAGCCGGCCGGTGATATCGCGGCCACGGACCCTCGGCCGATCCTGCCCCGTCCGGCCGGCCGACGTCTGATGCGGCTACTGCGGCACGAACAGGAATATCTGCCGGAGTGGTTCGCCGCGGCGGAACGGCACGGTTACCGCGCACCCGACCGGCTGTGCGGAGACCTGCTCGACCATGCCCACGCCAGCGAGGAATTGCGTGAACCCGCGCTGCGCTTGGCGGGTGCGCGGGGACGGTGGTTGGCCGCGCGATTCCCGGAGTGGAAGGCCCTGGTCCGGCGCGACCCCACCGCCGACCCGATCATCGACGACGGCCGATGGCACGGTCTTCCCATCGAACGCCGCGAATGGCTGAGCGCGGCCCGCCGACGCGATCCCGATTTCGCGCGTTCGGTTCTGGAAGCGTCGTGGCCGCGGGAAGCGGGTCGGGAGAAGGCCGAACTCCTGGCCGTGCTCGGTGATGGGATCTCCCCCGCCGACGAGATCTTCCTCGAACGGGCCCTGGACGACCGCCGGTCGGATGTACGCCGGACGGCCGCGGCGCTGCTCGCCCGGCTCCCCGATTCGGGGTACTCCCGGCGGATGGCCGAGCGTGCCGCGTCCTGGATCGGCCGGGTGGGTGACCGCCCACCGTACGGGCTCGTCGTCGATATTCCGGAAGCACCGGACGAGGCGGCGATCCGCGACGGGATCACCGGTCGCACCGAGGAGTTCGGGTATCGCCGGCACGGAGCGCCGGATCTGCGAGCGGGTCGGCTGCGCCAATTGGTGGCCGCCCTCCCGCTCGATCATTGGATCGATCTGTTCGGCGATCCACGCACCGCCATCACGGCCGCCACCGACGACCGAATCCGGCAACCGCTGTTCGACGGTTGGATGGACGCCACCCTCACCCGGCGCGATCCGGTATGGGCGGCGGCGCTGTTCGACGCCGGTATGCCGTCCGACCTGGCCGTACTGCGGCGGCGGGAACTGTTCGCGCTACTGCCCGCCGAGGAACAGACCCGACGGTTGTTGCGGCTCGACGGTTCCTGGCTCTCCGAACTCGAGTCGTTGCTGCCGGCGGTGGCCCGCCCCTGGCCGCGGCGATTGGCCAACCATTTGTTGCTGCTGTTGTTCGAACGGGCCCGCGCCGCCGAACGTCGACCGGACGCCCGCGGCGTTTCTCCCGGCGCACACCGTTCCCTACTGCACACCGCCACTCTTCATCTGCCGCCCGCCGCCGCGGCCGAGGCCGCCGCATTGGCCCGCCGCTGCCAGGATCCGGCCTGGGAAGCGGTCTTCGACCGGCTCGCCCACGACCTCGAGCTCCGCTCGACCATGCTTCAGGAGTTGCAGTGACCACCACCGAAACCACAACCGAGACCACCTTCCCACGGCTGCTGCGTCCCCATGCCGAGCAGTCGTTCGCCGAGGAACTGCGAACACTGGCCGCCGTCGACGATCGACCTCGTCCCCCGTCCTGGCGGCTGTCGCCGTGGGCGGTGGTGACATATCTGCTCGGAGGCACACTGGCCGACGGCACCGTGATCAGCCCCAAATACGTCGGACCGCGCCGACTGATGGAGGTGGCGGTGGCCACCTTGGCGACCGACCGGGCACTCCTGCTGATCGGGGTGCCCGGTACCGCCAAGACCTGGGTGTCGGAACACCTCGCGGCCGCCATCAGCGGCTCCTCCACCCTGCTGGTACAGGGCACTTCCGGGACCGCAGAGGAAGCGATTCGCTACGGCTGGAACTACGCGCGGCTGTTGGCGGAGGGCCCCAGCGACGCGGCGCTGGTGCCGTCGCCGGTGCTGACCGCCATGCGCACCGGTGCGATCGCCCGGATCGAAGAGCTCACCCGTATCCCCTCCGATGTGCAGGACGCGCTGATCACGGTGCTGTCGGAGAAAACACTGCCCGTCCCCGAACTCGGTACAGAGGTTCAAGCCGCCAAGGGGTTCAATGTGATCGCCACCGCCAACGACCGCGATCGCGGTGTCAACGAGCTGTCCTCCGCGCTGCGACGACGCTTCAATACGGTGGTGCTGCCGTTGCCGGCAAGCGAGGCGGAAGAGGTGGAGATCGTCACCCGCCGTGTGGCACAACTGGGTAGGGCGCTGGAACTGCCCGAGATCCCCGCGGCGGCCGAGGAGGTGCGGCGGGTGGTGCGAATCTTCCGGGAACTACGCGCCGGGATAACCGCCGACGGCCGCACCAAACTCAAATCACCGTCCGGCACCCTCTCCACGGCCGAAGCCATTTCGGTGCTCACCGGCGGACTCGCACTCTCGGCGCATTTCGGCGACGGTGAGCTGCGGGCCGCCGATGTGGCGAGCGCGGTGGTGGGCGCGGTGATCAAGGACCCGGTCGCCGATTCGGTGGTGTGGACCGAATATCTGGAGGCGGTGGTGCGTGAACGCCCCGAATGGTCGGATTTCTATCGGGCCTGCCGAGAGATCGCCGGATGAATCCTGGCACGGACCGACACGACCGGGCATCGACCCGTCCTCGCGCCCTGCGCGGCCGACGCGAGTCCTCGCCCGGACGGCCCGCCGGACGCTCTACCGGCGAGACCCGGGTGTTCGGAATCCGGCATCACGGTCCGGGGTCGGCCCGGTCGCTGCGACTGGCCCTCGCGGAGTTCCGGCCGGACACCATCCTGATCGAAGGTCCCGCCGACGCCGATCCCCTGGTCACCTATGTGGCCACCGACGAGATGACGCCGCCGGTCGCCCTGCTGGCCTACGATCCCGAAACCCCGTCCCGGGCCGCGTTCTGGCCGTATGCGGTGTTCTCCCCGGAATGGCAGGCCCTTCGATACGCCGTCGAACGGGAGGTCCCGGTGCGGTTCTGCGATCTGCCCGCCGGGATCACGCTGGCCCTCGACGACGAACCCGCGCGCCACGATGCCCTGGCCGAGCTGGCCGCGGCCGCCGGTTACGAGGATGCCGAACGCTGGTGGGACGCGGTGGTCGAATCGAGTAGTGATACCGCCACGTTCGAGGCCATCACCAAGGCCATGAGCGCCCTGCGGGAGGCGACCGCCGCGCCCGATACCGCCGGCGGGGAAACCACCGCCCCCGAAGCATCTCCACCGGTCGTGGACGCGCACACACTACGCCGTGAGGCGTATATGCGTCAGGTGCTGCGGAAGGCTCGGAGAGAAGGCGCCGAACGAGTCGCCGTGGTGTGCGGGGCCTGGCATGCGCCCGCCCTGGCGGGCCCGCTCGGCCCGGCGGCGGCCGATGCCCGATTGCTGAAAAGGCTACCGAAGGTCAAGGCCGCCCTGACCTGGGTGCCGTGGACGCATTCCCGCTTGGCGACCGCGTCCGGGTACGGCGCCGGCGTGGCCTCCCCCGGCTGGTACCACCATCTGTTCACCGTGGCCGACCGTCCGATCGAGACCTGGTTGACCAAGGTGGCGGGTGCGCTGCGCGCCCACGATCTGCCGGTCTCCACCGCGCATGTCATCGAGGCGGTTCGCCTCGCCGACGCCCTCGCCACTCTCCGCGGCCGCCCCCTGGCGGGACTGTCGGAGGTCACCGAGGCCACCCGCGCGGTGCTGTGCGAGGGCGATGAGACCGTGCTGCGCCTCATCGGCGAGGAAATGGTGGTCGGCGAAGCATTGGGTACGGTCCCGCCGAACACCCCGACGGTCGCTCTGGAGGCGGATCTGCGCGCCCGGATCCGCACCCTGCGAATGAAGCGGCAGGCGGTGGCGACGACGATGGAACTGGATCTGCGCGCCGAACGAGACCTCGCGAAATCCCATCTACTGCACCGGTTACGCCTGCTCGGTGTCGAATGGGGCATCCGCACCACGAGCGAAACCCGGTCCACCGGCACCTTCCGGGAAACCTGGACGCTCGAATGGCGTCCCGAACTCGCCGTCTCGGTAATCGAGGCCGCTCGTTGGGGTACCACCGTGCAGGGCGCCGCCGAGGCCAAGGTGCTGGATATGGCCGCGCATGCCGACCACGGCGTCGGGGAGCTCATCGATACGTTGGAGCAGGCGCTGCTCGCCGATCTGCGTGGTGCCACCGCGGGCCTGATCGACCGGTTGGGTTCCGCCGCAGCGGTCGATCACGATGCCACCCAGCTGCTGCGCGCCCTGCCCACCGTGATCCGCACCCTGCGCTACGGCGATGTGCGCGGCACCGATACCGCGGCCCTCGCCGGCGTTGCCGACGGCATACTGGTGCGGATCTGTGCCGGGCTACCGGCGGTGGTCACCGGGCTGGGTGCCGAAGCGGCACTGGAGCTGCGGACCCTGCTCGAGACCGCCCACACCGCCATCCACACCTGGGACGACCCGCGAGCGACCGAGCTGTGGCCCGCCACACTCCTTCGGTTGGCCGACCGCGAGGATGTGCCCGGGGTCCTGATCGGCCGGGTGGTTCGGCTCTTGACCGACACCGGACGTATCGGTACCGACGAGGCCGCCCGCCGACTGTCGACGGCGCTGTCCACCGGCACCGGCGCCGCGGAGAAGGCGGGGTGGATAGACGGTTTCGTCGGGGGGCGGGGCCTGGTGTTGGCGCACGATCGGGCCCTGTTGCGGCTCGTCGACGACTGGCTCACGGGTTTGACCGACGAACACTTCCGCGAGGTGATACCGCTGCTACGCCGCACCTTCGGCGCCTTCGAATCGGGCGAACGCCGCGCCATAGGACAGGCGGTCCGCGGCGGGATATCGACTCCGGCATCCGAGACCGCCACCGCTGTCGACCCGCGCCGCGGTGCCCAGGCCATGCGCGTCGTCGCCGAGATAGTGGGGATTCCGATATGAACTTCGGCAACTACGGTGTCCCGGAGTCGTCGTCCAAGGATGCCGATACGCGTGCCCGGCGGTGGCGTCTGGTGTTGGGCGCCGCCGCCGAATCCGCCCTCGGCGGGCTCGCCGACTCCGACGACACCGCAATCGACCGGGCGCTGGCAACCCTCTACGACCGCGACGACCATGAATCGGGTGGAGCGCGCCGAGCCGGCGGCCTGGCGGGATCGGCCCCCAAGGTCGCCCGCTGGCTCGGCGATATCCGCACCTACTTCCCCTCGACCGTGGTGGAGGTGATGCAACGCGACGCCGTGGATCGACTCGGACTGACCCGGCTCCTGCTGGAACCGGAGCTGATGGAGGCGGTGGAGCCGGATGTCCACCTGGTCGGCACCCTGTTGAGCCTGAACCGGGTGATCCCGGAAACCACGAAATCGTCCGCCCGTGCTGTGGTCGCCAAGGTGGTGCGGGAAATCGAGGAACGTATCGCCGCCCGCACGATCGCCGCGGTGAACGGGGTGTTGCACCGTTCGGCCAAAACCTCCCGCCCCCGCGATATCGACTTCGACCGCACCATTCGCCGAAATCTCGCCAACTATCTTCCGGAGCGGCGCACCATTGTCGCCGAGCATCTGATCGGGTCCGGTCGCCGCGGTCGGGCGGTGCAGCGGGATGTGGTCATGGCGATCGATCAGTCCGGGTCGATGGCATCGAGTGTGGTGTACGCGTCGGTGTTCGGCGCGGTATTGGCGTCCATGCGCTCGTTGCGCACCTCGCTGGTAGTTTTCGACACCGAGGTCGTCGACCTGTCCGAATACCTGTCCGACCCGGTGGATGTGCTGTTCGGCACCCAGCTCGGCGGTGGAACCGATATCAATCGCGCCCTCGCCTACTGCCAGTCGCTGGTCACCCGGCCGGACGACACCCTGTTCTTCCTCGTCTCCGATCTGTACGAGGGCGGGATCCGCACGGAAATGCTGCGCCGGGTCAATGCCCTCACCGACTCCGGCGTCCAGGTGGTGGTCCTGCTCGCTCTCTCCGATGACGGCGCCCCCGCCTACGACCACGACAATGCCGCGGCCCTGGCCGCCCTCGGGGTGCCGGCCTTCGCCTGCACCCCGGACCTGTTCCCCGAACTCCTGGCCCGGGCACTGGCCCGCGCGGACCCGCGGTCTCTCCTACCGCCGGTTCAGGACGCGGGGGCGGCGCCCGGGGGTCACAGGTCGGCGATCGCGGCCAGGGGCGGGGTGCGGGCGGCCCGAACCGCCGGCCAGAGGGCAGCGAGGACCCCCACGATCCCCGATCCGATGAGCATGAGGACCAACTGATCCCAGGGCACGGCGATTCGGTCCAGGCCGAGATCACGGAGCGTACGCAGGAAACCGAGACCGAGACCGAGACCGAGCGCCGCGCCCACCAGAGCGCCGAAGATCGCGATGAGCACCGACTCCAGATAGATGGTGCGGCGGATCTGGGCTCGCTGGGTGCCCACCGCCCGCAACATGCCGATCTCGCGTCGCCGTTCCACCACCGAGAGCGCCAAGGTGTTGACGATGCCGAGGATGGCGATCACCACCGCCAATGCCAGCAGGCCGTACAGCACGGCCAGCAAGGTGTTGATCTGGCGGCCCTGCGCGCCCTTGAATTCCTCCCGGTCCTGTACCTGCACCACCACGAACCGCTCGGTCGCCCGTTCCAGTTCCCCCCGCATGGCGGCGAGGTCGGCACCCGGTCGCGCCGTGACCAGCACCACCGCGTCGGTGCGCAGCGAGACCGGCATCACCTGCTCGTAGATCGCCGAAGGCACCACCAGCGGACCGAGCAGCGGCGAGTTGGCGTAGATCCCCGCCACGGTGACCGGTATGTGCTTACCGTCCATACTGGTCAGTACGAGCCGCTCACCGGGCCGCACCCCGAAGTCGTCGGCCTCGTCCTCGCTGAGCAGGATCTCGTTGTCACCGAATCGGGCCGTTCCGCTGGTGATCTCGTAGTTGAGCACACTGTCCAGCGGACCGTCGGGGGAGGTGCCGTACTCGTCGTCACCCCTGATCTTCAGCCGCACTCCGCGCAGCGCGACCACATCCCGGGCGTCGGGCACCGTCTCGCGCACCGAGCGGGCGGCCCCCTGCGGGACACCGAGGAACTGCGGACCGGCGAGCACATAGTCGGCCCGAGCGCCCTTGTCGACCAGGACCGACACACTTTCCTTGGCCGACGCGCCCAGCATGCCGATGGCAGTGACCAGCATGAGTCCCAGAGTCAGCGCGAAGGCCGTCGCGGCGGTGCGCCGCGGATTGCGGACCGCGTTGTTGCGCGCCATCCGCCCGATCGGACCGAATGGGCGGAGCAACCCGCCGAGGGCGCCGATAACCGGACGGGAAAGGGCCGGCGAGGCGAGTAGTACCGCGAATACCAGCGCCAATGCCCCAACACCCACAACCGCGGCAGCCGTACCACCGGTATGGCGGGCGCCGAGCACCACGAGCACCACCCCGAGCCCGGCAAGCAACAGCCCGAACAAGGTCCGCGGCCGCAGCGACTCGGCGGGCGAGGAGAACTCCTCCCGCATGGCCTGCACCGGTGGGATGCGGGCCGCGCGCCGCGCCGGTGCGTAGGCGCTGACCACGGTGACCGACAATCCCACCAGGAAACCGACCAGCACGGTGCGCGGAAGTACCGTCATCTGCCCGATGGGCAGGCCGAAATCGAAGGCGTTCAATACGGCGGCCAACCCGAACGCGAGCCCGATTCCGGCCAGCAATCCCAGGGCGCTTCCGATTGCCCCGATGACCAGGGCCTCGGCCACCACCGAGCCGCCCACCTGCCGGCGACTCGCCCCGACCGCGCGGAGCAGCGCCAACTCCCGTAGCCGTTGGGCCACGATCATGGAGAAGGTGTTGTAGATGATGAAGGTGCCGACGATCAGGGCGATCGCCCCGAAGGCCAGCAGGAAATAGTTCAAGAAGTTGAGCGCTTCGGAGATCTGGGACCTCGCCTCGGCACGTACCTGCTCACCATTGAGAACCTTGTAGTCGGGGTAGATCATGGCGAGGCGGTTGCGCAGCTTGTCCCCCGGTATCCCCTCGGCCGCGATATCGACATAGGCGACATGGGTTCCGTCGCTGAACAGCTGCCGGGCCTGTGACTCCTCGAACAGCACCCCGATGAGACCGCCGGTATCTGTGGCATCGGAGTAGATACCGGTGAGCGTGACGTCGATCGGGTCGCTCTGCGCGGCGACCAGGATCTTCGTCCGATCGCCCACCCGCAGACCGGCTCGTTCGGCCCCATTCGTATTGAGCGCGACCTCCCCCGGCCGACTCGGCGGTGTCCCGGCCACGAACCGCGGTGGGTCGGCAACCGCCCGTTCCGGCGGCAGATAAAGCCGGCCCCAGCTGGGCGCGCCCCCGGTTTGCACGGCCTTCTTCCCCGCGGGATCGAGTAACACCACCGGTCCGTTGAAGCCCGGCGCGACCGCGCGCACCCCGTCCATGGTGGCGATTCGGTCCACTTCCTCCTGGGAGATGCCCAGCGACAGCTGTTCGGCCGGGCTCACCCGCACGTCCACACCCCTGGCCTCGTCGGCGAAAATGCCGTCGAAGGTGCGCTGCAGCGTATCGGTGAACACGAACGAGCCCGCGATGAACGCGGTCCCGAGAACCACCGACAACACCGTCAGGGCCAAGCGCACCCGGTGGGCGGCGAGATTGCGCAATGCCACCTTGCGCATCGGGTTGCCCGCCATCTACCGCACCTCCCCCGCGCAGTCGACGCTCACCGGTTCTCGAGCGCTTTCATCCGGTCCAGCACGGACTCCGCCGTCGGCTCACGCATTTCGTCGACGATCCGGCCGTCGGCGAGGAAGACCACCCGATCGGCATAGGCCGCAGCGTGCGGTTCGTGGGTGACGATCACAACCGTCTGCTCGAATTCGTCGACGGCGGCCCGCAGAATCGACAGCACCTCACCGGAAGAACGCGAATCCAGATTTCCGGTCGGTTCGTCGCCGAAGATGATCTCCGGTCGGCCCGCCAGCGCCCGGGCGCACGCCACCCGCTGCTGCTGGCCACCGGACAATTCGCTGGGCCGGTGGGTCAGCCGGTCGGCCAGCCCGAGTCGCTCGATCACCGTGTCGAGCCATTCCCGGTCGAGTTCGCGGCCGGCGATATCGAGCGGCAGGGTGATGTTCTCCAGTGCGGTGAGAGTCGGCACCAGGTTGAACGCCTGGAATACGAAACCCACCCGGTCGCGGCGCAGCGCGGTCATCTGCTTGTCCGTCAACTCGGTCAGCTCGGTGCCCCCGATGTGCACCGTGCCGGAATCGGCGGAGTCCAACCCCGCCAAACAATGCATGAGGGTGGATTTCCCCGAACCCGACGGGCCCATGATCGCGGTGAACTCACCACACGCGAACTCGATGGATACCGCGTCCAGCGCCACGACCCGGGTGTCCCCGGAGCCGTAGATCTTCGTCAGTTCGACCGCGCCGGCGGCCACGGTCGTGGTCGCCGACGCGGTCCCGGTCCTGTCCGCGCCGGTCGCGTCGAGGTCCTGCCCGTCCTGTAGGCCGGAGATCCCGGTCGCGCCGCTCACGCGACATCCTCGAACGCGGCGGTCTGCGCGCTACGTGTGCTGGTCATGGTGTCCAGTCTGTCGGGAGACGGTCCGCCGCGCCATCGGGGATCCCCCCGATCTACGGTGACCGGCCCCCGCCGGTGTGTCGCTCAGTTCAGCGGCGCCGAACGCCACCAGGTGAGCACCTCGTCGAGGCTTCCGACTATGCCGTCGGTGTACATCAGGAACTGCGCCCGATTCGGGTCCCCGGTGAACACCGTGACCAGCTGGGGGCCGTTCTTGTTGTCGATCCGGTAGTTGGTGTAGGTCTTACCGCCGTTGGTGTCGGTGGACTTCTCCGCCTCGGCGGGCAGGGATTGGATCACCGACTCGACATCGGCGGCCGATTCGTAGACGTAGATCCGATAGAACGGATCGTCGTTGTCGTTCCCGCCGAAGCAGCGCCACTGCCACTTCCACTTGCCGAAATCGGGCTCCCCGTCGTCCGGGTTCGGCGCATAGCTGGGCCCGGTATCCCAACAATCCGCATTGTTGTAGCCGACTTTCTCGGAGGTCGACGCGGGCACCAGGTTCGGGAATTCCTTGCTGATCGAGTCTGCGGTGGCCGGTACCGGAGCCGCGGTGCTCACCCGGCTGGTGCTGCTGCCGGACGCCGTGGAGCCGCCACCGGAGTCATTGCTTGCGACCGTCGCCACGATCCCGACGGCCACCACGAGGAGCACCACCACGGCCACGACGATGCCCACGATGAGACCCGTGTTCGACTTCCGCGGTCCACCCGGTCCCGGGGCCATGGCACCGGACGGCGCATAGCCCTGGTGCGGGTAGGAGCCGGACATCACGCCCGGTGGCTGCTGCGGTACCGCGGACGGACCGGACATCCCCTGATGGGTGTAGCCCTGGGTGCCGCCGGCGAACTGCTGCTGGTGCATATCGGTGCCGTAGGGCGGCGCCGGGGCGGGCTGGGGCTGTAGTCCACTGGCGTACGGTTGGGCCTGGCTCCCGCCGGTGAACGACTGCTGCTGGACACCGCTGCTGTAGCCGGCACCCATACTCGGGTACGGCGCCGCGGTCGTCGGGCCGGCGACGGGCATGGCGGGTGAACTCACCCCGCTGAGCGCCTGCCGGGCGGCGGTGGCGAAATCCGAGCAGGACGGGTAGCGGTCCTCCGGCCGTTTCGACATCGCCTTGGTCAGCACGCCGTCCAGGGCCTGGGGCAGACCGGGCCGGACGGTACTCACCGGTGGTGGCGGTGATTGCAGATGCCCCTGGATGACCGCGGCCGGATTGGCGGCCGCGAACGGACCGTTGCCGGTGAGCAGCCAGAACAGCGTGCACGCCAGCGAGTACTGGTCGGAGCGGCCGTCCAGCTGGGAACCGGTCAGCTGCTCCGGAGAGGCGTAGGCCAACGTGGCGGTGAAGGTACCGGTCTGGGTGAGGTGACCGGTGTCGTCCCGGAGCCGGGCGATACCGAAGTCGGTCAGATAGACCCGCTCCCCTTTACCACCGGTGGATCGGGCCAGCAGGATGTTCGCCGGTTTGACATCCCGATGCAGCACCCCCATACCGTGCGCGTAGTCCAGCGCGGACGCGGTTTCGGCGACGATCTGCACCGCCCGCTCGGGCGGCAGCTGAAGTGGGTCCACGGAAGCGGCATCGATACCGTCGATGTACTGCATCGAGATCCACAGCTGCTCGTCCTCGAGCCCGCGATCGTAGACGGTGACGATATTCGGGTGGTCCAGCTGGGCGACCAGATCGGCCTCCCTCTCGAACCGGGCCCGCACCTCCTTGTCGAAGAACATCTCGCGGTTCAGCAGCTTGAGCGCTGTCATTCGCGGCAGGCGCGGATGCTTCGCGAGATAGACCGAACCCATACCGCCCCGACCCAATTGCCGGTCGATGACGTAGCCGGCGAAAACATCGCCATTGGCCAGCATGTTTGCTCCACTTCCCGTCGTGGACGCCGGGACCCGCCGACGCACAGACGTAGACAAGAGCGCGGCCGGACCTTACCGAGACGACCACGCCAAATCACCGAAACCATAGCAGTACTCGCCGTCCCGCTCGTGCCCATAGCGTCGGCGGCGGTAGCGAGACGTCGCCGTTACGGCGGCTACGGCGGCCGCGGACCGTCCGGCGGCCGGGCCCGATACTCCGGCTGCGCTCCACCCGGCGCCCGACGGAAACCGGGCAGGTCGATCGCGGTCGGGGTGGACGCCGTTGCCCTCGGCGGCGGATACGGCCGTGGTGGCGGCGAATGCGGCGCCACCCGCGCACGACCGGCAGGCGGGTACGGGTGGGCGGGCGCGTAACCGCCCAGGGGTCCGTGGGCCCGCAGCGCGTGCCGGGCGGCCTGGGCGAATTCCGAGCAGCTGGAGTAGCGGTCCTCGCGGTCCTTGGCCAGGGCGCGGGCCAGCACATCGTCCAGTGCGGCCGGCAGCCCCGGACGCAATCGGCTGGGGCGCGGTATCGGGGAGCGCAGATGACCGTTGATGATCTCGACCGGATTCCTCCCCGGATAGGGCGGTCGGCCGGTCAACAGCCAAAACAGCGTGCAGGCCAGGGAATACTGATCGCCCCGGTGGTCCAGCGTGGTGCCGAGCAGTTGCTCCGGAGCGGCATAGGCCAGGGTCGCGGTAATGGTGCCAGGGGCCGCGAGCGTGGTTTCCGCGTCCCGCCGACCGGCAATGCCGAAGTCGGTGAGCAGCACCCGTTCCGGTTGCCCGATCGGGGCCTTGGCCAGCAGGATATTGGCCGGTTTCACATCTCGGTGCAGTACCTGGTTGGCGTGGGCGAAATCCAACGCCTCCGCGGTGTCGGCGATGATCTGCACGGCCCGATTCGGATCGAGCACTTTCACATCGATACTCGCGGCGTCCGCGCCGGCGACATACTGCATCGAGATCCACAACTGTTGGTTCTCGTCACCGCGGTCGTAGACGGTGACGATATTGGGGTGCTCCAACCGGGCGGCCAGTTCGGCCTCGCGGTCGAATCGACGGCGAATCTCGTTGTCGGTGTAGAGCCGTGGGTCGAGTAGTTTCAGGGCCACCAGACGAGGCAGCCGGGGATGACGGGCGAGGAAGACCATGGCCATCCCGCCCACTCCCAGCCGGCGCCGGATGACATAGCCCGCGAAGTTGTCACCACGCTCCAGCATCGGCGGAAACCCCCTAGTCGGGTCGAAAGCAGTGCTACTGGTGTATCTCTCCCCACGGCGTACACGCAAGGCGATCACCGTGGTGCGGACAACGGCCCCCACGATGCGATGGCATCGCGGGGACGCGCCGCCGATCGCGACCCGACACCCGGCCGGGCCGAACGAGAGCCCTTATAGGGTTGGCCCATGCGCATTGGAGCACATGTCCGCCTCGACAGCGACCCGATCGGTTTCGGCGAACGGCTCGGCGCCGATGTCATCCAACTCTTCGTGACCGATCCGCAGAGTTGGGACAAACCGCAACCCCATCCGCGGGCCACCGAGATCCTGGCCGCCCCGATCGATGTGGTGGTGCATTCGTCGTACCAGATCAATGTGGCGAGTGTGAACAACAGATTGCGCATGCCCTCGCGTAATGCGGTGGCACAGCAGGCCGAGGCCGCCGCGGAGATCGGCGCGTTCGGATTGGTCGTCCACGGCGGTCATGTTCGCTCCGACGACGAGATCGAGGCCGGGATCGTCAACTGGCGCAAATTGTTCGAACGACAGGAGGACAAGGGGGGTTTCGCGGTTCCCATTCTGATCGAGAACACCGCGGGGGGAAAACATGCCATGGCCCGGCATTTCGACACCATAGCCCGGCTGTGGGACGCGGTGGGCGACTACGGCGCCGGTTTCTGTCTGGACACCTGTCACGCCTGGGCGGGCGGGGAGGACCTGGTCGGGGTGGTGGAGCGAATTCGCGGCATCACCGGTCGCATCGATCTGGTGCATCTGAACTCCTCGCGTGACGAGTTCAACTCCGGCGCCGATCGGCATGCCAACTTCGCCGAGGGCACCATCGACCCACAGCTGCTGGTCGAGGTGTGCCGCACCGCGGACGCCCCCGTGGTCCTGGAGACCCCCGCCGAGGGGCTCGCCGACGATTTGGCCTACCTGCGCGAACACGTCGGCTGACGGCCGAGTTGGACGGTAGTTCACACTTGTCGACATGAGTATTCGGTCGTGGGACGGTTCAGGCGTCCCGGAGCTGGGCAATGATCCGATCGCACGACGCGCCGATGTGCGGTCGGATCGTCTGCTGTCCGGCCGGGGCGGGGCGAGACGATGAGGCGCCGTCGTATCGCCCGGCGGCCACGGAACCGCGCCGGAACGGAACTGCGCGCACCCGCCCACCGTCGACCTACGGTGCATCCGAACCCCGCCGGGATGAACGAGAAACCGTGCGGAGGTGTGATGTGCGTACGTCCCGCGCCCGGGGAAAGCCGGCCTGCGAATCGGGAGAACGGCTCGTGAACAGGGAGAACAAGGAGCAGCGATGACACCGACTCCGCCCGCGGACGACAGGAGCGAGCCGATTCTGCGTGATGTCACCCTGCGCGACGGCCTGCAGCTGACCGGCAAGATGCTACCGGTGGAGCGTAAGGCGGAGATCGTTCGTCGGCTGCTGGCGCTGGGGGTGCCGGCGCTGGAAATCGGTTCCATGGCGCGGCCGGATCTGGTCCCTCCGATGGCCAACAGTATGGAACTGGTCGAGATGCTCACCCCGGACGAACTCGAGCGGTGCTGGTTGTGGGTGGCCACCCCCCGGCACGTCGAACGAGCGGCGGACGCCGGGGTGCGCAATTTCCAGTACTGCTTCTCGGTGTCGGATGCCCACAACCGCGCCAATATCGGCCGCGACACCGAGGCCAGCCTGGCCGCCATGCCGGACGCGGTGGCGGCGAGCGCCACCGTCGACGGCAGCATCCAACTGTGTCTGGCGACGGCGTTCACCTGTCCGTTCGAGGGCACGATCGACCCCGAGCGGGTATTGGCCATCGCCGCTGATCCGCGTACCGCGGGCGCCGACGACATCGTGCTGGCCGATACTCTGGGTCAGGCGTATCCCGCGCAGGTCGCCGCCCTGGTGGCGGCGGTGCGCGAGGCGAACCCGAGTCGGCGGATCGTCTTCCACGGCCACGACACCTGGGGTATGGGAGTGGCCAATTCGTTGGCCGCGATCGAGGCCGGCGCCGCGGTGGTCGACGGTTCACTGGGTGGTCTGGGCGGTTGCCCTTTCGCGCCCGGCGCGAGCGGAAACACTCCCACCGAGGATCTGCTCTTCGCCACCCGCCCATCCTGGTTCACACCCGAGACCCTGGCGGGCCTGGTGGCGCTCACCGACGGTGTCCTCGACGAACTCGGCGAACCCAATCGCTCGCGCACCACCGAGGGCGCTCGGTCGAAGGCATCGGCGTTCGAATGGGTGGTCGCCGCGTCCTGACCACTAACGCCGGGGTACACCGGGCATACCGGCGAAGAGCAGTTCGAAGACCGTTGGATGGTTCGGGTAGATCTTCGTGGACGGTACGAAGGGGGTGATCTCGGCGGTATCGGTGACGGCGTAGTCGGCGTGGCTGCCGGGTGCGCGGTCGAGGATGCCCTTACAGTTCGGCCCACCGGTCGCATTGACCTTCGGCAGATCCTCCGGGTACGTGTAGGCCTCGGCGCCGTACATGAAACCGGCATTGAACGACGCACCCGGGTTGCGACCGCCGAACAGATCCTCGGCCAGCGGCATGGCTCGGGCCAGTCCCAGAATCACGCAGTTCGGCACCGGTTTGTACTCGTCGAGCAGATCGGCCGTCGGCCGCAGTAACTCCAGGGCGGTGCCCAGCGGTTGTTCGTTCTCCCGCAGCACCGCACCGATGGTGTCGGCCAGGCCGATGACGTTCAGCAGCAGGATGTCCGGATTCCCGGCGTTGTCGGCGATCGTCGTCCCGGTCGCCTGGGCATTTCGCAGGATGCGCAGCAGGTCGGGGGCGGTATCGGCATAGCTGCCCGCGACCGCGGCGGTGGCCTGGATATCGCGGCGCAGGGCGGGCAGGCTCGGGTCGATCTCCCGCAGATAGGCGTCGGCCCGCACCAGCAGGTCTCCCAATGCACGGCCTCTGCCCTGTAGTGCGGTGCCGAAAGCGGTGAGGGTGGCATTGAGCTCGGCCGGTTCGACCATGTCCAATACCTCGGCAAGCCGTTCGAAGAGAGTGTTGAACTCGACGGTTACCGAGTCACCACGCAGCACCGTGCCCGGCCGCAGCCGCCTGGAGGGCATCGCCGGTTCCACGAGGTGGACGTATTTGGCGCCGAACACGGTGGTGGAGCGAATATCGACCAGCACATTGGCCGGAACCAGCCGCATCATGGCCGGATCCAGCTCGAGTTCCAATCGCACCCCGTCCTGGGTCGTTTCGACGGCGCCGACCCGCCCGATGTGGACGCCGCGAAATTTCACCTCGGCGTCGGGGTCCAGCATCAGTCCGCTACGCGGCACCTCCACGGCCACCGGTTCGTGGGGAGTGAAACCACCGCCGAACATGATCAGCGCGACGGCCACGACCAGCGCGGCGACGAGCACCATGGCCAGGCCCGCGACCTTCGGCCGGACCACCGCCCACACCGCCCGCCACGGGGCGAACCTGCCGGCCGGGGTGCGCCGTAACGATCCCACCACTCACCTGCCTAGCAACGATTCGGTACCCCGGTGTACCGATCGACTATGCCGGATTTATGTCCAGACAGATGTCCATAATAGAGGGTGGGTACGCCCCAGGGTCGGTTTTCGCAGAGGTAGCACACCTTCCGCCCATACGCGCCGCAACCACTCCGAACGGCAACGAAAAAGCCCGCTCACCCATGGCGAGCGGGCTCGGAGGGAGTCCGGTCGGCCTCGTAACCGCGATAAACGCGGTCGTCAGGCGGCGCCGTCCACGGCGGACTCGATCGCCGATACCAGCGCGGGCGCATCGGGGGCGGTGGTCGGACGGAAGCGGGCGAGCACCGCGCCGTCCCTGCCGATCAGAAACTTTTCGAAGTTCCACTGCACATCCCCGGCGGCACCTTCGGCGTCGGCGGTTTCCACCAGCTCCCGATACAGCGGATGCCGATTGTCCCCATTGACGTCGGCCTTCTCCAGCAGCGGAAAATCCACTCCATAGGTGGTGGAACAGAACTGCTGGATCTCCTCGGCGCTACCGGGCTCCTGTCCCATGAACTGGTTGCACGGAAAACCGATCACACTGAAACCCCGTGCACCGTATTTCCGGTGCAACTCGACCAGACCCGAATACTGTGGGGTCAAACCACATTTGGATGCGACATTGACCAGCAGGATAACTTTGTCCGCGGCCAGGTCCGCCAGTGTCGACTCCGCACCGGACAGTGTCCGCACCGGGATATCTCGGACGTTCATTCGTATCGCACCTGTCATTCTCGATTTCGTAGATCCGGCCCGAGCGCAACCGTACCGGATCCGAGACCGACCGCACCGCCACTCGCCCCTGTGGTAACCGCCCCGCGAGGGTGATCGTGAGCGCTCTCGGATCACGCCGGGCCGGAGCCGAGGACAGCCCAGTTGCCGCGACGACACTGGCGACGCAGATTGAGGTTCAGTTGCCGCATCGGCTCGGGCACCATGGTCAGTTCGAGTTCCACTCGATACCCACAGTCGCGAAAAACGGCGGCGAAAGCTTCCGCGTGATCGGGCAGTTTCGTCCCGATCTCCAACACGACATCGCTGCCCGCCTCGATCACCGCATCAACCGCCAGCGCCGTCCAGCCGAGCGCGTCGGCCATCACCACCTCGGCGGCCGCCGTGTCCTCCGCCAACACCAGATCCCAACTACGCGGATGGTATACCTGCAACATCTCGGGATCGATGATCGCGGGTTCGGCCCCGGACCACGACTCCACCAAACCATGAACCGCGGTGGTCTTACCGGTCGCGGGCGGGCCTGCGACTATCACCGCGGCCGGGTTGCGGCTGCGGTGTAGTTCCCCGAGTATCTCCGGGCGTATCGAGTACTCGAATATCGCACCGTGCTCGTCCCGGTCGAGTCGGTAACTTTCCGGGTCCGACCGTATCGGCCCTCGATCCTCCGGCTCGGCGATCTTCTGAGCCAGAGCCGTTCCCCATTCTCTGATCTTCGCGGTGACCGTCGAGACCTCCGCCGGCTCGAGCGTCCGCAATTCGGCCAGATAGTCCCTGCGCAGAGCGGCCATATCCATTTCTGCCGTGACATCACCGCCCCGGACGGCTCGCAACTCGACCGCGGTGCATTGCGCCATCAAACCGCTACATATGTCGACAGCGCATTCGTAGTACAGCGCCTCGTCCCATTCGGTTTCCATACCGAATCGACATCTCCCTCTTCCCTCGGCCGCAGTATGCCCGGGAACCGCCACGAGGCGATGTGGGCAATCTTCGCTGCGGGTCAACGGCCGCCCGAAACGACAGCCCGGTCCGAACCCACAACCTACTGCAGAATCGCGTACTGCAGAATCGCGACGTGGGCTCGCCCCGACGCCGGCCTTTCCCCACCGATATGCCGTGTCCCACCCGACGATGAGTACCGTCTGTCGAGAAGCCGGTCATGACAGCTACGTGAAAAACCCATACTGTTGGCGGAAATCCAGGACCTCCTGGGCCACCGGCCCCCATCGTACGCGGTCCTGGAGCTCCGACATCACCGTCTCCACTGTTGCTTCCACGTCCCAGAGCCGACGCTCGATCGTGGCTCTCTCCTCTGTGGTGAGCGGTCGATCCCTTTCCCTGCTCAGCGTCTCCCACCCGTCCGGCGGTTCGCTCCACTGCCCATCATCGCCCCGATGGTTCTCGTAAAGGATTTCGGTCCGGTTGCGAACCCTGATGGTATCGGCCCAGCCCTCGGCCTCCGCGCGCCGGAGGAGCTCCTCTGTGCCTCGATAGGAAACATCATGGTCTTTGGCCGGCACCCTGCGCCCGAATCCATCTTCCAGCCGACCGTATACGAATCGTTCGATCATCGATAGCCGGCTCTGCACGGCGGGCACGGCAACCGCTTGGATTTCTACCTCATAGCCGGCGTCACGAAAACGTTTGATACGGGCCACCGTACTCGAAACATTCGTGGCGGCGGTCTCCAACACCACATTGTATTTCTTCGCAATAAGGTGATCCACCAACATATTGCGCCACTTTTTCGCTGTCGGCCGAATGAGATCATGCGCCGTGAGATCGTCTCGTAGATGCAGCTCCTTATATCTCGGATGGTATCGTTCCAGATCGTCAACCTGAACCAGAGCCGCACCACCTCGATCCTCGAGATCGTGATTTGCCCTGGATATCAGGTGGGTTTTCCCGGCACCGGTCGGACCTACGATCACAATGATCTTGGGCTTTTCCGCCGGTTGTATAGGACCGCTCGGCCCTCTGGCTCGAGAAACGAGGCGGTTGACCACGGATTTGATATCGCGTTCTTCGGGAGATCGGTCAGTGCGTATGCCGAGAACGTCAGGAAGAATTTCCCGTTTGAAGCGCCAGCGGATCTGAAAGGGGTCCAATTCGGCCCCTCGGTCGAATCGCCGGGCGCCGCTTACCACAAGGCCGGCGATTTCACGTGACGGCCGGCTCAGCTCACGCACGGAGTCCCAGGAGAGCGCCTCCAACAGCCGCTGAGCTGCCGCGACCATGGCCCGCTTCGGCCCACCAGGACCCTCGAAACCAGGTCCGTGGAAGGGATCATCAGGACCTGCCATTGCTCCGCGCCGATGTACGTCCTCTTGGACCTCGAACAACCTCTGTAGAGCGCGGCAACCGCCCGCCCACAGGAGAAGCATACGTTATTCCTGGACGAATGAGGCTCTCCAAGAGAGCAAAGCTATGCACACAGCACGGCCACTTTCGAGCAGAGTTGATAGTCGATCGACCACTCCCGGCCGGGCAGATACCCATTACCAACCAGTAATATAGGTTCTGTTGGAACGCTTTTCGGCTCGTCGTTGGTGGAAGTGCGCAGGATTCGCCGCCCGGAAATCCGGCGAGCGAACCGGTCACGAGAAGCTGTTCCGGATCTCCTTTCGCTGTCACCACACGATTGCCTTGCCGTTCCCATCAGGGGGAACCGCAGAAGCCACGGTCGCACCGAAGCCTGATGCACGCCGAACCCTTGCGAAGCACCAGGGTTCAGCGAAATCACTCGTATCGAACCTGCCAACTCTTGATTCCGTTGATCCAGCCCGAGCGCAGCCGCACCGGATCGGTGATCGATCGCAGATCAGGCATGGTGTCGGCGATCGCGTTGAACATAAGGTCGATTTCCAACCTGGCCAGATTGGCTCCGATACAGTAGTGTGCGCCGGTGCCGCCGAAACCGACATGCGGATTGGGATCGCGCAGGATATCGAAGGTAAACGGGTCATCGAACCCGTCCTCGTCGAAATTGGCCGAACCGTAGAACAACCCGAGCCGTTGTCCTCGTCGGATCTCCTGCCCGCCGAGCACGTGGTCGGCGGTGGCCGTGCGCTGGAAAGCGGTGACCGGGGTGGCCCACCGGACGATTTCGTCGGCTGCGGTGCGCGGGCGCTGCTCCTTGAACAGCTCCCACTGTTCGGGGTGGTCCACGAAGGCCTTCATCCCATGAGTGATGGCATTGCGGGTGGTCTCGTTGCCGGCGACGGCCAGCAGAATGACGAAGAAACCGAATTCGTCCGAGCCCAGCGCTTCCCCGTCGACATCGGCGTTCACCAATCGGGTGACGATATCGTCCACCGGACAGGCCCGGCGCCGCTCGGCCATATTCCACGCGTAGCCGAGGATTTCCGCCGAGGCCAGGGCCGGGTCCCCGTATTCGGGATCGTCGTAGTTGAGCATCTGGTTGGACCAGTCGAAAATCTTGCGCCGGTCCTCCTGCGGCACCCCGATCAGCTCGGCGATCGCCTGGAGCGGTAGTTCACAGGCGACCTGGGCGACGAAATCACCGCCACCGGTCTGCTTCGCCTCGTGCACGATCCGTTCGGCCCGTTCGGTGAGCGCGGCCCGCAGCCCCTCCACCGCGCGGGGCGTGAACCCTTTCGAGACGATCCGCCGCACCTTGGAGTGTTTGGGCGGATCCATGTTCACCAGCAGTGCACCGATGGAGTTCATCTGCTCGGGCGTGATATCGCCCGGTAGCCGGATGATGGCGCCTTTCTCCTGCGAGGAGTACAGCTCCGGGTTGCGGGAGATCTCCCGAATATCCTCCAGTTTGCTGACAACCCAGTACCCGCCGTCGTCGAAGCCGCCGGAGTTCTCATCGGACTGGGCGTTCCACCACACCGGCGCGGTACGCCGCAGCAGCGCGAATTCCTCCACCGGCCTGCGTTGTGCCCAGAGCGCCGGATCGGTGAAATCGAAACCCTCGGGTAATGCGGGTGCGGATTCGGCGCCCATTTACGAATCCTTTCCTTCCTCCGGTATCGGACGCAGCGGGGCCTCGGGCTGTACCTCGACCAACACCAGATGTGCGCCGCGCGGGGTGTTGACCATCGCCGATACGGCCGCCGCCAGATCACTGGCGCGCAGCATGTACGGATGTCGGGCGAAACCCCATTTCTGCCAGTCCTCCAGCAGTGGCCCCACCACCTCGGCGGGCGCATTCATGCCCATCCCGGTGACCGTGGGGCCGGGCCGTACCAGCGAGGCACGAATACCGGTGCCCTCCAGCTCCATTCGCAACTGATTCACCATGGCCTCCAACCCGGCCTTGGCCGCGCTGTAGGCGCCATTGCGCGGTCGCGGAACCGGGGCGCAATCGGAACTGATGAGCACCACATCGCCACGCCGGCGTTCCATCATGCCGGGCAGTACCCGATGCACCATGCGATGCGCGCCGACCAGATGGATCTGCACTTGGCTCAGGAACTGTTCGGGGTCCATCTCCTGGATGAGACCGAACTCGATATCCCCGGCGCCGGAGACCAGGATCTCGGTCGGACCGAGCGTCTCCTCGGCGGCCGCGACGAACTCATCGACCGATTGCCGATCGGTGACGTCGAGCCGGTGGGCGAAAGCGGTGCCACCGTCGGCCCGGATCTTGTCGGCCAGTTCCGCGCAGATCTGCACCCGCCGCGCGCCGAGCGCCACCGGATGTCCCTGCCGCGCCAACTCCACCGCGGTGGCCGCGCCGATTCCGGAGGAGGCCCCGGCCACGATTGTGGGCCGATGCTGCGGATGAGGATCGAACCTGGGCATTACCGCACCTCCACGGCGATCGGGAGCTTGGCGAAGCCCCGCACGTTGGTCGAATGCACACGTTCGATTCCCTCGTCGCGCACTCGGTACGAACGCACGCGACGGGCGAATTCCCGCAGGGCGATATTGGCTTCCAGTCGAGCCAGATGCGCGCCCAGACAAAAATGCACCCCGGCGCCGAAACTGGCGAGGTTGCCCTTGTCGGGGCGATCCAGCCGGTAGGAGTCGGCATCGTCGAACACCTCGGAATCGCGGTTGGCCGAGCCGATCAGCAGCAGAACCTTCGACCCGGCCGGGATCACCCGCCCGTGGTATTCCAGGTCGGTGGCCGCGGTGCGCGCAATCATTTGACTGGAGGTGTCGTAACGCAGGGTCTCCTCCACCCAGTCGGAGACGAGGTCGAGGTCGGCGGCAACCCGGGCATACTCTCCGGGATGGCGTCCCGCCCAGTACAGCGCGTTGCCCAGCAGTTTGGTGGTGGTCTCGTTACCGGCGACCACCATGAGGAACATGAAGCCGATGATCTCCTCGTCGGTGAGCACGTCCCCGTCGATTTCCGCGTCCAGTAGCGCGGAGGTCAGGTCCTCGGTGGGGCGGGCGCGCCGCTGCGCGACCATTTCGGAGTAGTAGACCACCAGATTCAGCGAGGCCTCGATGGCCGCGTGGGGAACGTCGAGGACACCGTCCTCCCGATGCACCACCAGGTCGGCCAGACGACGCACCTCGGCACGGTCCGCCGCCGGGACGCCCAGCAGTTCGGAGATCACGTCCATCGGCAGTTTGCCGGCGAACTCCTCGATCCAGTCGAATTCGCTCCTCGCGAGCGCGGATTCCAGGTATTGGAGGGTGATCTCCCGGATGCGGGTCTCCATTTCCGCGACCCGTTTGGGGGTGAAGCCCTTGTACACCAGACGCCGCATACGCATATGCCGTGGATCGTCCATGGCCAGGAAGGACATGGTCTTATGGGCGTGGGGCCCCCAGGCGGCCGGATCCAGCGAGACACCGTTGGCGCTGGACAGCCGGGTGCTGTCGCGGAAGGCCGCGGTGACGTCGGCGTGCCGGGACAGCGCGTAGAAGTCCAGATCCGGATTGTGGTACAGCGGCGCTTCCGCACGCAGTCGCGCATACGTCGGGTAGGGGTCTTCGTGGAATCCGTAGTCGTACGGGTCGAAGACCAATGGTTCCAACGAGGCGGCCGTCATCGGACCCACCTCTGTTTCGATAACGAGTTCTCGCCGGGAACGCCCGACCGACCGCCAGATGGAGACACGTAGCTGGACATGTGTCTGGACGGTACCAGCGGTGCGCCGCGCGGACAATGACAGACGGACAGTTCTCTGCTCGACCGACCAAAGCGAAGTGCCACCCGCGACGACACGACACTTCCTCAATCCACCGAACCAACGACTGGACACCTCGGCTTCGAGCCGAAAATATAGAACCTGTTATCGCGACCATCCTTGCACCCGCCGGAGTGGCCGGACTATATTCCATACACCTGTCCAGACAGTATTGGGGTCTTCCATGAACGGTCTCCTACCCGGCGACAGCTCGCGCCTGTTGATCGACGGCAAGCTCGTCACCGGCGGTAACGGCGTGTTCGACACCGTGAACCCGGCCACCGAGGAAGTTCTAGGCACGGCCGCCGACGCCGACGCCGACGATATGGACGCCGCGATCTCCGCCGCCCGCACCGCCTTCGACAAGACCGACTGGTCCCGCGATCACGCATTCCGCGTGCACTGTCTGGATCAGCTGCGCACCGCACTGCAATCGCAGGTGGAACAATTACGCGAGATCACCGTCGCCGAGGCGGGCTCACCCGTCATGTTCACCAGCGGCCCCCACCTGGAAGGACCGATCGCCGATCTGGAATTCGCCACCCGACTCGCCGAAACCTACGAATGGGAAACCGAACTGGGTGAGGCCGCGCCGATGGGAATCCGCACCCGGCGCGTGGTGCGCCGTGAGGCCATCGGGGTGGTCGGCGCCATCACCCCGTGGAACTTCCCACACCAGATCAACTTCGCCAAGATCGGGCCCGCGCTCGCCGCCGGTAACACCGTGGTGCTCAAACCGGCCCCCGACACCCCGTGGTGCGCGGCAGCGGTCGGCGCCATCATCGCCGAACAGACCGATATCCCACCCGGCGTGATCAATATCGTCACCTCGTCCGATCACTCGCTGGGCGGCCAACTCACCGGTGACCCGCGGGTCGATATGGTCTCCTTCACCGGTTCCACCGCCACCGGCCGGGCCGTAATGGCCAACGCCGCCACCACCGTGAAGAAGACCTTCCTCGAGCTCGGCGGTAAATCGGCCGCCATCGTCCTGGACGATATCGACCTCGGCAAGGCCGTGGGCTTCACCGCCTTCTCCCTCTGTGTGCACGCCGGACAGGGCTGTGCGCTGAGCACCCGACTGTTGGTGCCGCGCGCCTCCTACGAGCAGGCGGTGGAGATCGCGGCCGCCACCATGGGCGGTCTCGCGCCCGGCGACCCCACCGATCCCGGCACGGTCTGCGGACCGCTCATCTCCGGTCGACAGCGCGCCCGGGTGCTGCGCTATATCGATATCGCCCGCTCCGAAGGCGGACGGATCGCGGTCGGCGGCGGCCGGCCCGCCGACCGCGAACGCGGTTTCTTCGTGGAACCCACCGTGATCGCCGACCTCGACAACGGGTCGAAGGCCGCGCAGGAGGAGATCTTCGGCCCGGTGCTCGTGGTCCTGCCCTACGACAGCGACGACGACGCCATCCGAATCGCCAACGACTCTCCCTACGGTCTGTCCGGATCGGTATGGGGCACCGATCCGGCGCGCATCGACTACGTCACCGGCCGGGTGCGCACCGGAACCCTCGGTGTCAACGGCGGTATGTGGTACAGCGCCGACGCCCCGTTCGGCGGATACAAACAGTCCGGTATCGGCCGCGAGATGGGTGTGGCCGGGTTCGAGGAATATCTGGAAACCAAATTGGTCGCCACCGCGCGGTAACCCACCGTCCCAGCAGCTTTCATCGAGAACGAGGAGTGCGATCATGGCCCGTTTCACCGGTCGATCGGCCATTGTCACCGGCGCCGCGCGCGGTATCGGCGAGGTCTACGCGCAGGCGCTGGCCGCCGAGGGCGCGTCCGTCGTCGTGGCCGACCTGAACGCCGAGGGTGGCCGGGCCGTCGCGGAGAAGATCGTCGCCGACGGTGGGACCGCGTCGTTCCACCCGGTGGACGTCTCCGACCCCGATTCGGCCGCGGAGCTGGCCGCTTTCACCATCGAGCGGTACGGCAAGATCGACCACCTGGTCAACAACGCCGCAATCTACGGCGGAATGAAACTCGACCTGCTGCTCACCGTACCGTGGGACTACTACAAGAAGTTCATGTCGGTGAACCTCGACGGCGCGCTGGTGATGACCCGCGCGGTCTGGGAACACATGGCGGCAGGCGGTGGCGGCTCCATCGTCAATCAGTCCTCCACCGCGGCCTGGATGTACTCCGGCTTCTACGGACTGGCCAAGGTCGGTGTCAACGGTCTCACCCAACAGTTGGCGACCGAACTCGGCGGCTCCAATATTCGGGTGAACGCCATCGCGCCGGGCCCCACCGATACCGAGGCCACCAGGTCCACCACCCCGGCGAACATGGTCGAGGACATGGTGAAACGCCTGCCGCTCAAGCGCATGGGCACCCCGCAGGACATGGTCGGTGCCCTGCTCTATCTGCTCTCCGACGACGCGAGCTGGGTCACCGGCCAGATCTTCCGTGTCGACGGCGGCCAGGTGATCAGGTGATGAACGCGGACACGCACACCGCAGGGCGGGTCGGGTTCATCGGCCTGGGGTCCATGGGTGCTCCCATGGCCAAGAAGCTGTTGAAGTGGTCCGGCGGCCTCACCGTCTGCGATACCCGGCCCGAGGCGGTGCAACCGTTCGTCGAGGCGGGCGCCGAAACGGCCACCACCCCCGCCGAACTCGCCGCCACCTGCGCAATCGTCTCGATCGCGGTGGTCGACGATGCCCAGGTCCGCGCGGTGCTGACCGGTGAGAACGGGGTATTGCGCACCGCATCTCCCGGCACTGTGATCGCCGTGCACTCCACCATCGGCGACGGCACCGCCGAAGACCTGGCGCGGTTGTGCGCCGAGCACGAGGTGGAATTCGCGGACGCCCCGGTCTCCGGTGGGGCCGCCGGCGCCGACAGCGGACGGCTGGTGGTGATGATCGGCGGTAGCGATACCGCCGTGGCCGCCCTGCGCGAACCGTTCGGCTGCTTCTCCGACCGCATCGTGCACGCCGGCCCGGTAGGGGCGGGCACCCGTATGAAACTGGCCCGCAACCTCCTGCATTTCGTCTCGTTCACCGCGGCCGGTGAGGCCCAGCGACTGGCCGAGGCGGCCGGACTGGATCTCATCGCGCTCGGCAAGGTGGTGCGGCATTCCGATGCCGTCACCGGTGGGGCGGGATCGATCATGTTGCGGGACAGCACCGCGCCGATCGAAGACGGCGATTTCTGGTTGCCGATCCTCACCCATGTGCGGGATCTCGGCGAAAAGGATCTGAGTCTGGCCCTGGGTCTCGGCGAGCGGCTCGGTGTCGACCTACCGCTGGCCCGGCTCGCCCTCGGCCGGCTCGGTCCGGGACTCGGTGTCGGCATCGGCGCGCTCGGCGCCGCGAACAATAGGGAGGAAACCGAATAATGGCTGTAGCCACTACCCTTCGCCCCCTGTCCGCCGCCGAGGTCACCACCTGGGACCGCACCGCCGATGTGGTGATCGCCGGCTACGGTATCGCCGGCGTCTGCGCCGCCATCGAGGCCGCGCGGGCCGGGGCGCAGGTGCTGATTCTGGAACGCACCGGCGGTTGGGGCGGCGCCGCGGCACTCGCCGGCGGGTTCATCTACCTGGGCGGCGGAACTCCGCTGCAGCGGGCGCTCGGTTTCGAGGACAGCCCGGAGAACATGGAGAAGTTCATGGTCGCCGCGCTCGGACCGGGCGTGGACCGGGAGAAGGTCGCCGACTACTGCCGCGGCAGCGTCGAACACTACGAATGGCTGGTCGCCAACGGGGTACCTTTCAAGGCCGAATTCTGGGGGGAACCCGGTTGGGAACCACCGCACGACGAGGGCCTGATGTACTCCGGCGGGGAGAACGCCGCCCCCTTCAACGCCATCGCCACCCCGGCTCCACGCGGACATGTGCCGCAGATGCAGAACAAACGCACCGGGTCCAAGGGCGGCGGCTACATGTTGATGAAACCGCTGGCCGAAACCGCCGAGAGCCTCGGCGTCACGGCCGAATACGACACCCGTATCCAGCGGTTGATCGTCGATGGCGACCGCGTGGTCGGGGTGGTCGCCAAACAGTACGGGAAAGAACTCGCCGTCCGGGCCCGGCGCGGCGTCATCCTGGCCACCGGCAGTTTCGCCTACCACGACCGGATGATCGAGGGCTACGCCCCACGACTCATCGGCCGACCGGGTGCCGCCATCGAAGAGCACGACGGGATTGCCATCCGGCTCGCCCAGGCCCTCGGTGCCGACCTGGCCCATATGGACGCCACCGAGGTGGCGTTCTTCGGCGACCCGCAGATGATGGCGCGTGGCATCCTGGTGAACGGCCGCGGTCAGCGCTACATCCCCGAGGACACCTACCCGGGTCGTATCGGCCAGGCGACCCTCTTCCATCAGGAGAACCAGGCGTACCTGATCCTCGGCGAAACCGCCTACGAGGAGGCGCTCACCACCGAGACGTCCACCCCGTTCTTCCGGCAACCACCCACCTGGGCCGCCGAGACCATTGCCGAACTCGAATCCGATATGGGGCTACCCGAACTCGCCCTGCAGACGACAGTGGAGCTGTACAACCGCCACGCCGCCGACGGCAAGGACCCGCTGCTCGGTAAGAAACCCGAATGGGTCAAACCCCTCGAGGGCCCGTTTGCCGCTTTCGATATGCGCGGTTTCACGGCGGGCTTCACCCTGGGCGGGCTGCGCACCGACCTGGATTCCCGGGTGTTGCATGTGGACGGACACCCCATCCCCGGCCTGTTCGCCGCCGGACGCTGCACATCCGGAGTGTGTGCGGGTGGCTACGCCAGCGGCACCTCGTTGGGCGACGGTAGCTTCTACGGCCGCCGAGCCGGGATTGCGGCCGCGAAAAGCTGAACCGGTACATTCAGACACATGTCCGAACGTGAACCCGTCGTCGTGGAAGCGACCCGTCGCCGGCTGTCCGCGAAACAGGCCGACACGGTCGACAAGTTGACGAAAGCGGCGGTGGAGGTGCTGGCGCGCGAAGGGTTCGCGGGGATGACCATCCGGATGGTCGCCGCCGCGGCCGGCGTGGGCACCGCCACCGCCTACACCTATTTCTCGTCGAAAGAGCACCTGGTCGCCGAGATCTTCTGGCGGCGGCTGATGGCCGCGCCGTCCCCGGTCAGCGACGACCCGGACCCGGTCGTGCGGGTGGTGGCCGAATTGCGCGCCATCGCCATGCTGGTGGCCGACGAGCAGGCGGTGTCCGGCGCCGTCACCAGCGCCATGCTCGGCCGAGACCCCGATGTGGCGCATCTGCGCGCCCGCATCGGCAGCGAGATCCGCACCCGTATCGTGCGGGCGCTCGGCCCCGACCCCGACCCCGATGTGGTAACTGCACTCGAGCTGCTCTACGCGGGTGCGCTGGTGCGAGCCGGTATGGGTTATGCCTCCTATGCCGATATCGCCGACCTCATCGAGAAATCCGCGCTGATGATCCTGCGCTGACCCTCCCCACAGGAAAGACCGCATGCCGAACAACCGCCCCAAACAACTCGATTCGCCACTGGTGGCCACCGCCATCAAATACATGTCCAGGATCAATACCTGGGCCTATCGCCGCACCGGGGGACGGATCGGGGGAAAGTGGCGGATCGGCGCGGGTTTCCGCAAGCCGGTCCCCACTCTGCTGTTGGAGCATGTGGGCCGTAAATCGGGCAAGCAGTTCGTCGCACCACTGCTGTACCTGCGGGACGGCGAGAACATCGTGATCGTGGCATCGCAGGGCGGCCTGCCGAAGAACCCGCAGTGGTACCACAACCTGCTGGCCCGCCCGGACACCACCGTGCAGATCGGCAAGGAACGCCTACCGGTCCACGCCCGCCCGGCCGACGACGCCGAACGGGAACGGCTGTGGCCGAGGCTGGTCGAACTGTACGCCGATTTCGACACCTACCAGTCCTGGACCGAACGCCGCATTCCCGTCTTCATCCTGGAACCGCGAACTCCCTGACCGGGCCCACCACCGCCACTCGTAACGGCGCACCGCGCGTTTCCTCGCGGCGCGGGAGAATGCCCCCGGCGACCACGCTTCGCGGTGCGCCGAGGGCATTCGAATGTGTCGTCAGGCGGACTTTCCGAGGTTCACCGGGATCGACAGGGGTCCGATGGTGAAGAACGACGGAGTGTGCGGGATATCGTCCGGGTCGATGGTCAGGCTCAGGTCGGGGAAACGCCGGTACAGCGTCTCCAGCGCGAGCCGACCCTCCAGCCGGGCCAGCGGTGCGCCGATGCAGAACCGCGGTCCGTGCCCGAAGCCGAGGGTGCCGGCGTTCGGCCGGCTGATATCGAATTCGTACGCGGTGTCACCGTGCCGTTCGGAGTCGAGTCCGGCCGCCTGGTAGACCACCCCCACCGCGTTCCCCTTGGGAATCGGTACCCCGGCGATGGTCACGTCCTCGAGGGTGAACCGGAAGCTGGTCATCATCACGGAGTGGCGGTAGCGAAGGGTCTCTTCGACAACATCCGCCCAAAGGTCCTCCGCCTTGGCCCGCGCGAGCTGTTCGGGGTGGCGAGCCAACGCGATAATGGCATTTCCGAGCAGGTAGACCGTGGTCTCGTGACCGGCGATGAGCATGAGCCACAGGATGGCGACCAGTTCATCTGTGGTGAGCCGATCGCCTTCGTCACGCGCCCGCACCAGATCGGTGGTGAGGTCGTCGGTGGGCTCGTTCTGTTTGCGCTCGACCAGTTCGTAGAGGTAACCGCGCAGCTCGACCTGGGTCTGGAACGCCTGCTCGGGCGTCGCGGTCTGCGACAGGGAGTCCAGCGTCCACTTCCGGAGCTGAGCACGTTCCGACTCGGGCACGCCGAACAGCTCGCTGATCACGGCCATGGGCAGGGCGTCGCAGAAGGGAGGGACCAGATCGACGCCGTCGCCGGCCGCTTCCACCTTGTCGAGCAGTTCATCGATGAGCTGCTGGATCCGTGGTTCCAGTGCCTGCACACGCGACGGGGTGAAACCTTTGCTCACCAGACCGCGCAGCCGCCGGTGATCTTTTCCGTCCTTGGTGGACAGATGATCGCCCTGCACGATGGCCCGGAAGGGCCAATCCTCGGGGATCGACCCGTCGTACAAGGCGGGCCAGTGCTTGGGATCCCGGGCGAAGGTTTTGTTGTCGCCGGCCAGGATCTCCTGGGTGGCCTGGTGGGTCAACGCGAGATATGCCGGAACGCCACCGGGGAACTCTACTTCCACAACGGGGGCGATCTTCTGCAGCCGCATGCAGGTATCGAGCGGTCGCTCGTCGGCAGCGGGGAAGGAGGGAAGGCTCCTCATGGGGGGGTAACCCTTCGAGACAGTGCGGTCTTTCGGCGCAGAATGTATGAAAAAAGTTGCGCCGGAAATAGTCCCAGATTTTCCCGCTTTGTCGAGGCGAATCGACGAAATCCGCTTGCTGTCCGATAGCCGCCCGGGGGTCATAAGGATTTCCTCTGTCAGCGGCTGCCTCAACGGATTCCGTGCCACAGCTCATCGGCGGCGGCCGATTCGAACGCGGGGCACACGAGCACCCGCCCCGGGGCCGAACAGGACCTCGGAGGTCTATTGCCGGGACGACGACGTTACTCGGCCGAGACGGGAACGTTGGCCCGTTCGACCCCGATCGTGGTGTCGGGCCCGTGACCGGTGTGCACCACGGTGTCGTCGGGCAGCGCGAACAGACGTTTGTTGATGGAGGCGAGGATGGTGGGATAGTCCGAGTAGGAGCGGCCGGTGGCACCGGGCCCGCCCTCGAACAGGGTGTCACCGCTGAACACCGCACCGGAATCCGGCAGATACAGACAGCACGACCCCGGGGAGTGCCCGGGGGTGTGCAGTACCCGCAGTTCGGAACCGCCGACGGTGAAGACCTGACCATCGGCGAGGGGCCGGTAGTCGACACCCGGGTGGGTTTGCCGCCACAGCACATCGTCGTCGGGGTGCAGGTGGATGGGTCCGCCCGTGGCCGCGGACAGGGTGGGCGCGACGGTGATGTGGTCGTTGTGGGCATGGGTGCATACGATCGCGACCACCCGACGCCCCGCCACGGTCTCCAACACCGGTTGCGCGGTATGCGCGGCGTCGACGATCAGCACCTCCGAGTCGTCGCCGATCAACCAGATATTGTTCGCCACATCCCAACAGCCGCCGTCCAGGCAGAACTGTCCCTGGGTGACGACCCGCTCGATCCGCGCGCTCACAGCATCACCACCGACCGCAGCACCGCACCCTCGTGCATGGTGCGAAACGCCTGTTCCACCTCGTCGAGCCCGATCCGCTCGGTCACGAACTTGTCCAGCGGTAACCGACCCTGCCGGTACAGTTCGATCAGCATCGGGAAGTCGCGCTCCGGTAGACAGTCGCCGTACCAGGACGATTTCAACGAGCCGCCGTGGCTGAAGAAGTCGAGCAGCGGCATCTCCAGGGTCATATCCGGGGTCGGCACCCCCACCAGCACCACAGTCCCCGCGAGGTCGCGGGCGTAGAAGGCCTGTTTCCAGGTCTCCGGCCGACCCACGGCATCGATCACCACATCCGCGCCGAAACCGTTCGTCAGCTCCTGGATCGCGACGACGGGATCGGTCGCGAAGGCGTCGACGGTGTGGGTGGCGCCCAATTCCCGGGCCCATTCCAGTTTCCTGGTGTCCCGGTCCACCGCGATGATGGTGGTCGCACCGGCCAGACGGGCACCGGCGATGGCCGCATCCCCGACCCCGCCGCAGCCGATTACCGCCACCGAATCGCCGCGGCCTATATTGCCGGTGTTCATCGCCGCGCCCAGTCCGGCCATCACACCGCAGCCGAGGAGCCCGGCGACGGCGGGGTCGGTATCGGGATCGACCTTGGTACATTGCCCCTCGTGGACGAGGGTCTTGTCCGCGAACGCTCCGATACCGAGCGCGGGGGTGAGTTCGGTGCCGTCCTCCAATGTCATGGGCCGGTCGGCGTTGAAGGTATCGAAGCAGTACCAGGGGCGGCCCCGCTTGCAGGCACGACACTGTCCGCAGACCGCACGCCAGTTCAGCACCACGAAATCACCGACGGCCACGTGGGTGACCGCCTCGCCCACCGATTCCACCACGCCTGCGGCCTCGTGGCCGAGCAGGAAGGGGAATTCGTCGTTGATACCACCCTCGCGGTAGGTCAGATCGGTATGGCACACACCGCACGCCTGTATCCGGACGACCACATCGCGTGGACCGGGATCGGGGATGACGACGGTCACCATCTCCACCGGTGCGCCGGAGCTGCGGGCGATGACCCCTCGGACGTTCTGCGGCACGGCATCTCCTCTCGCGCGGAATCGACGCGGTCGACGATGACGCGTCGATGCGCCCAACGTTATCGCCCCGGACCCGCCCACGGACGCCTTCACACAAAACCGATACCCGGGCGGCCTCGGCCGTTCCGGGTGCTACCGCGAATGGGTCGGGCTCAGCCCGCCGAGGCGGGGTCCGGCCCGCCCGCACGCAGTTTGAGCAGGACCAGGCCGGCGGTACAGGCCAGGATGAGCCCGGCCACGGTGATCTCCACGTGCAGGCCCGCGATACCGAGAACCGCGCCGACCAGACCACCGACGAAGAACAGCCAACCGAATACCCGGGATACGACCCTGCCCGTCCCGTGTGGACCCGATTCGGCGCCCGCGCTCCGCGTCTCGGCGACCTCGGCGACCGCCTCGGAGCTCACGACCCGGGCTTCGAGATCCTCCGACTCCACGTCGGACGCCTCGCACACCTCGGATTCCTCGACCGCGTCGGGTAACCGGGTGGTCGTTTGGTCTCCCATCATCCACTCCTCGATGACGCCGTTCGTAACCCGATCCGCATGCGAACCGTTCGATATACGCTCATCCGGTCGTCCCGGCGTCCCTTGCGCAACTTCGGCCACATACGCTACGGCCACCGTTGGCCGATTGTGACCTGACACGTACCCCAAACACACCGGCGAGATCAATTCGATATCTGAACCAGAGATATTTCATTACCCATCGGTCCTGGTATCGCCGCTTTCGGCCCGATTCGTGACTGGTCGGTACCCACCGGCCTCGATTAAGGTGGGCCCACTGAGATCTCACAGGAGCGTCACCGATGGAGAGCAGCAGAACGAAGGTTGCCGGTCCGCTGGCCGCCGCAGGTGCAGTTTCCCTCGGCCTGGTACTCATCGGGGCATGCGGAATCGGCCAAGAGGACACCTATGTCGCCCCACCACCGATTCGATCGGCCCGGGAGTCGGCACCGGCTCCACGGCCCGCGGATACCACCACCGTGACGGTTGCGAAGGTGAACATCCCGCCATCCCCCACCTGGCAGATCGCTCCCGAGGTCACCGCGCCCCGGCGGACGCTTCCGACGCAGTACCTTCTGTCGACCACGCCGGCCGCCCGGGAAAGCGAGCCCGCCGACGAAACCACCTCCACACCGTCGTCGAGCGAATCCACCTCCGAGGACCGAGGCGATACCACGGAGCCGGATGGCACCGCCGAGACCACACCGACGGATGGCGGCGCACCCACCGAGGAGTGAACACGACCCCGCCCGGAAAACGCGGGGCCGGCGCCCGGCGGTGCGCACCACCCGACGCCGGCCCTCCCGGCAATGGACCCGATGTCCGAACCGCTACAGCTCGGGCAGGTCGTACTCCCCGACATTCCCGGCGAGAATCCGCAGATGCTCCAGGCCACCGCCGAGAGTCCGTTCGATCGCGGTCAACCGGGCCACATAGTGACTCACCGGGTATTCGGCGGTGACACCGATACCACCGTGCATCTGAATGGCCTCCTGCCCGACATGGCGGGCCGCGCGACCGACCTGCAACCGGGCCCGGGACACCTTCACCTGGTCCTCGTCTCCGTCGACCAGCGATGCGGTGAGGTAGTAGCTCATGCTGCGGGCCAATTCCAGCGAAACGTACATATTCGCGGCGCGCTGGGTGAGCGTCTGGAATTTCGACAGGGTGACCCCGAACTGTTTCCGGGTCTTCAGATAGTCGGTGGTCAACCGAAGCGCCTCCTCCATCGCCCCGATGGACTCCGCGCACAGCCCCGCCTGGGCATGGGCGAAAACCGAGTTCACCGCGGCGGAGGCATCGACGGCCGAGCCGAGCACCTCGGCCGGGGCAGAGTCGAACTCGAGTTGCGCACCGCGCTGTCCGTCGACGGTGGAGTACGGCCTACGGGTCACACCGGCGCCGTCGGCGGGCACCAGGAACAACCCGATACCGCCCTCCGGCAGGGCCGCGCTGACCACCAGTTCATCGGCGCAGTCCCCGTGCGGCACCGGATTCTTGACACCGGTGAGCACATATCCGTCGCCCTCGGCCGCCGCGGTGGTGGCGATCTCGTGGTCGGGCCAGCGCGACCCGGGTTCGGCGTGCGCGAAGGCGAGCAACCGAGCGCCGGAGGCCACCTCGGACAGAATCCGCTGCCGCTGCTGCGCGGTGCCCGCCCGGGCGACGAGCCCACCGGGCACCAGCACGGCGTCGAGTAGCGGTTCCGGTGCGAGCCGACGCCCGATCTCCTCGAGCACCAGCATGGTCTCCACCGGACCGGCACCCATACCGCCATCCTCTTCGGCGAAACTCAGCCCGAGCACACCCAGCTCGGCCAATTGACCCCAGACGTCGCGGCTCCAGCCGAGGTCGGTTTCGGTGACCTTCAGGCGGGATTCGGCGTCGTAGTTGCGCGCGAGCAGGTCACGCACGGTGTCGCGGAGTAGGACCTGTTCATCGGTGAGATCGAAATCCATGTCCGGGCCTCACAATCCGAGGATCGTGGAGGCGATGATGGTGCGCTGCACCTCGCTCGAGCCTCCGTAGATGGTTGTCTTGCGGTAGTTGAGGTAGCTCGGGCCGCTACGTTGCGCCCATTCGGGCGAGGCGATATCCGAGGCGCCGACCGGGAGTGCGTCGGGACCGGCGATATCCAGCAGCAGTTCGGTCGCGGCCTGCTGTAGTTCCGAGCCTCGCAGCTTCAGAACCGACGAGGCGGGGTTGGGTTTGCCGTCGGAGGAGTTCGACACCACCCGCAGCTGGGTGAGTTCCAGGGCGAGCAGTTCGTTCTCCAGTTCGGCCACCCGGGCGGCGAACAGCGGATCCTCGAGCAGGGTGCCCGACCCCGATTTGGTGGCCGCCGCGTATTCCTTGGCCAACCCCAGTCGCACCTTGGTACGGCCGACACCGGTGATTCCGGTGCGTTCGTTGCCGAGCAGGAACTTGGCGTAGGTCCAGCCCTTGTTCTCCTCACCGACCAACTGATCGGCAGGTACACGGACATTCTCGAAGAAGACCTCGTTCACCTCGTAGCCGCCGTCGATGAGCTTGATCGGGCGGATGGTGACACCGGGCGATTTCACATCGAACAGCAGGAAGGAGATACCGGCCTGTTTCTTCGGGGCGTTCGGGTCGGTACGGACCAGACAGAAGATCCAGTCGGCGTTCTGGGCCAGGGTGGTCCAGATCTTCTGGCCGTTGACGATATAGGAATCGCCGTCCCGGACCGCGGTGGTGCGCAGCGAGGCCAGGTCGGAACCGGCGTCGGGCTCGGAGAAGCCCTGGCACCACCAGATGTCCAAGGCGGCGGTCGGCGGGAGGAAACGCTTCTTGAGTTCCTCCGAACCGAAGTGCGCGATCACCGGACCGACCATCTGGGCGTTGAACGTCAGCGGCTCGGGCACGCAGGCCAGCTGCATCTCGTCCTGCCAGATATGGCGCTGCATCGGAGTCCAGTCCTTGCCGCCCCACTCCACCGGCCAGTTCGGCACGGCCAGACCATGATCGTTGAGGATCTTGTGCGTGGTGACGATGTCCTCGCGCGACAACTCCAGACCGTATTTGACGCGCTCACGAATCTCGGCGGGAATCTCGGTGCGATAGAACCGTCGCAGTTCGTCCCGGAATGCGACCTCATCGGGGGAAAGAGCTAGTTTCATACGCATCTCCCTGCGTGTCTCGAATATCCCGCCATCAACCTACCCTTCGGTAATCATGCTCTGTCGAGTGGATCACAGTCGAGAGGCGGCGAACCCCGGCGCGTGCCTCGGCCCGGAACGCGCGAATCCGGCCGTGACGGGTGTCGACAGCAGCCACCGCCAACGGCCCCGGCTCGGCTGTGGGCCCGATCGGCCCCGGGCACACTCCGCGTGATGACACCGACCGTCGGTATTCCGAATGTCCCGGCCGGAACTTCGACGCCCGCACCATCCGGCGGCCCGATATCCCCTTCGGCTCTCGGGCCCACCCCGAAAGGAACCGGATCCGCGCGACCGACCGGGCAAACCCGGACCGTCCACCGGACAACCGGCCCGAACACCCGGTCAGCCGTCGGCGTAGACCATGGTGCGGCGACCCGCCGCGACCATGGTGCGCAGGGCAGCGGCAAACCCGTCGGCGGTGACCGGCTCGATATCGACCTGTTTGCCGGTGCGCACCGTATAGCGCCCATCACCGGTCACATCGATCCAGCACAGCACCCCGAACGGCCGGGAGTGACCGCCCTGGTGCACCGACACCACGATCTGCCCCAGGCCATCCCGACGCCGGGCCAGCAGCCTGCGGATACGCGTGGACATGGCCGGCCCCTCCACCGGAACGGTCACCAGATCGCGGCCGTCCTCGACCACCCGGTCGAGCGGCGCGCCCAGCCGCGGACCACCACCCGCCGGCACCGGCGGTAGCGCCCGGATCACACGCGCGGCGAGCGAACCGACACCACCGACGGATATCCGCACCCGCGCTCCCCGGTCGGCGCTCTCCCCCGGTTCCTGGGCCACGACCACCGCGATATTTCCCGCCACGGCGCCGAGTACCCGTATCGGCTCCCCTCCCGAGAGCGCGCGGGCGCGCTCCGCCTCCGCGTCGGGGTGCCCGGGCCCGATCACCGCACCGAGCCGACCGGCCCCGTTCTCGTCATCTGCAAACCGGATGCGGTATCCGGACGCGCCGCGAGAGGGGGCCGTATCACTTCCCCCGCCCGCGCAACCCCCCTGTCCGAATACTTCGACACTTAGATCGGGGCGACCGATTATCCGCAGCGCCGCCTCCAGATCGGCGTCGAGAGCGCGGTCGCACCACGCGTTCAACTCGACCGCCTGCGCAGCGCGTTCGGCGCTGTCGCGGGCCGAGGGTCGAACCGCGAGCGGATAGGGTATCCGGTCCCCGTCGGTACGTGCCCAGACCAGGGCGAACTGGTCCGGGGTGAGCATCCAACTCACTCGGGTTCGGCCCACTCACCCAGAACGGGCGGCGTGGTCGGGTCCATGGCGCCGACGAGTTCCCCGGCCTCTTCGCCCGGCTCCAGGAAGGACAATTCCTCGTCGGGGAAGTGCAACAACTCGTCGTCCTCGTCGGATCGGGTTCGCGCCTGTGATGTGGCGGTGCCGGGCGCCCCCGTATTCGCTCGCACCGTATCGGAAGCGATGGCCCCGCCCATGAGGCCGCCGATCGCCCCCGCACCCATACCCGTGACCGTCTCGCTTCCCGTGTCGTTCCGGGACTCCTCGCGCTTACGCTGCTCCTGGGAGGCCGACGCCGGCGCGGTGACAGGCAGACCGGCCGATACGGTCGCCGGGGCCGTACCGGCGGCCCCCGGCGTTGTCGGAGCGGGCGGCACCGGCGGCACGCTCGGTGCACCGGATGCGGGAAGGGATGCGGCGGCCGCGGTGGTCGTGCCCTGCTCGGCGGCGCCCACGACCTCTGCGCCGGCCGATGCCGCGAGAACGGCGGACGGCCCGCCGTGCACCGCGGTGGCGGTGGCCGGCGCCGTGGCATCGTCGACATCGGATGCCGGGGACGAGATCGAAGCCGGGACGGGCCGGGACGGGGACTGCCCCGTCACTGTTTCCGGAGCCGCGCTCGATTCGGGCCGCACCGGAGCCGAGACCGGTGCGCCCGCGGCTTGCGTCCCTATCTCGGGCAACTCGGGAAAGGCCGGGACCTCGGATCCGGTCGGAATGAATACGCCCGCGTACACCGTCTCCATCACCCGCACCGCGTCCTGGCGGGCATCCTCGGCCCCGCGTTGCACGGCGATATTGTCGAGGGCCGCCGCCGGACTCAGCAGCGCGGCGGCGAGATCCGGTTCGGCGGTAGCGGGTTCGGCGATCCCCGCGCGCAATGTTTCGGCTGCCTCACCGGCCCGACCCAGCCGCTGTCCGACCGCCGCCAGAACATCGGCCAGATCCCGACCGACCTGTTCGAAATCGCGAACCGCCGCGGCGGCCTGGTCGGCCGCCGCGCCACGCCAGCCGTCGGCGACCGCGGCGCGGATTTCCGTATGCGCGGTGGCGACCGCGTCCGACAGACCGGTCGCCGCGTCCTGCCATGCCTGGTGACCGTTCTGCAATACCACCGGGTTCATCAGCGACACCCCGGCATGGATCTGTCGATGGGTGAGATTGTCGAAAACCTCCACCGTCGGCGCGTAGTCGGGATCGAGCCGATGGGCACCGCGATGGGTGGAACGGGGCAGCTCACGCATGGAAACCTCCCGCCGGTACGGCGCCGTCGCCGGATTCGCCCACCCGACCCAGCAGGGCCGCCGTATCGCCGTCGACCTCGTGATAGGCCGTGGCCGCCGCCCGGAAGATCCCGGCGAGCCGGCGTGCGGTGTCGGAATATCGGCGCAATGCGTCGATCGCCCCACCGGCCTTGTCCTCGAAACCTCGCCGGAGGGCCGCCCCGGAATCGAAACCACCGAAACCCGGTAGGGACAGTGCGGCGGTGAGGGTTTCGATCTGCGCGTCCACCTGATCGGCCAGTTGTTCGTAACGCTGGGCACAGCGTTCGTGGGCGCCGTCGGCGACCAACATCCCATCGATCCACAACTGTCCGTCCGCGACGGCCGAGTCGAGCGCGGCGATACTGTTCGACTGCACCCCGTCCCCCTTCCTGATCCGCTGTGCGCGACAGCTATCGGTGGCTGTACCCCGCCGCCACGACCACTTCTCGTATCCACCGCACGATATCGGCACCGACTCGCGCGTGTACCCGCTCGTGCAGCAGATCGTGTCCGGCATCGGAATACTCTCGTAAATCTACCGATTCGTGACGGCTCGTCCAGACCCGCACGGGATCTATCGGCGCGCGACGATCGTCGACCCCATGCACCGCCAATACCGGAAGCCGCTCCGGCAGCGGCGTTCCCGGCGCACCCGGCGCCCCACCGCCCAGCGCCCGCCGAGGAGTACCGCACAACACCAGACCGGCCAATACGTCGACATCCACGGCGGGGACCGACGGATAATTCACGGCGTCCGACGGCTGCTCCGCATCGGCCGGCACCGCCGCGCCCAGTATGGCCAGGACGGTGATCGCTCCGAGCGAATGCCCCATGAGAAACAGCGGTATATCGGGGCGATCCCGGCGCGCCAACTCCAGCAAGAGCACTGCGTCGGCCACGAGTTCGGGCAGCGAACCCGGCCGCTTCGGATCCCCTTCGCTGAGTCCGTGACCGGCCGTATCCAATGCCCACATATGGAATCCGGCGTCGTTCACCTGCCGGGCGAACCGGTGGTAGTGCCCGCTGTGCTGGCCCATTCCCGGCAACAACACCAGACCTGCCGACGCCTCGTCGACCGGCCACATCCGATGGTGCAACCGGCCGCGGGCACCCTCGAAAAAGCCCATGCCCCAGATTGTGGCAAAGAGTCGAAGTTTATCGGAGTTTATTGTCAGACAAGCATTCTCGACGAATTTGTACTAGATCCTGTACTAGGATCCGTCGCCCGATCCGAATGTTGTCGGTCCTCGGGAGCCGAGCAGTTCCGTCACCTCGTCGTCGTCGAGCTGATGAAAATCGAGGTAGGCTCCGCCGACCCCGCCCAGCGCCGCGGGCACCAGCGGACACACCAGCTCGTCGACCTCGGCCTCCACCCGACGCATCGCCTCGGGCGAGGCCACCGGAACCGCCACCACGAGCCGAGCGGGGCGCTGGGCCCGCGCCACCCGACAGGCCACCAACACCGTCGCACCGGTCGCCATCCCGTCGTCGACGATCACGACGGTGCGCCCGGTCAGCGGTATCGGGGCGGCATCCGCGCGCCAGACCGAGCGGCGCCGGCGCAGTTCGGCGCGTTCGACCCGCTCGATCTCGTCCAGTTCGCTCGGTTCGAGTCCGGTCTGGCGCAGAACCTCCCAGTTGATCACCCGAACGTCGCCCTCTCCGATCGCACCCGCCGCCAGTTCCGGTTGCCAGGGCACCCCGAGCTTGCGGACCAGCAGAATGTCCAGAGCGCCGCCGATCACCTCGCGGACCGCGGCGGCAACCGGGACCCCGCCGCGCGGCAGACCGAACACCAGCGGATTCGCCGCGCGCAGGTGTGTCAGATGGTGGCCCAGCACGCGTCCGGCATAGGTGCGATCGGGATAGGTCATCACCTCGAACGCTACTCCGTCGCGATGGTGTAGCGCCGTAGGGCGAAGCTCGGATTGACGGCTCGCACCCGCGCCAGCCGATCGGTGTCGATATGGGCGTAGGCCACTCCCGGTTCGTCGGCCAGCTCGCTCAGCACCATCCCGGTGGGGTCGATGATCATCGACGCGCCCGCCCCCCGAGGCGCGCACTGGTCCGCCGCCGCCACATAGACGGTGTTCTCGATGGCCCGGGCGCGTAGCAGCGTCGTCCACTGGTCGACCTTGCCCGGTCCGGGAATCCACTGGGCGGGTAGCAGCAGCACCTGCGCCCCCGCCGCGGCGAGGCGCCGAAATCCCTCCGGGAAACGCAGGTCGAAGCAGGTCTGTAGCCCGAAGACCACGCCGTCGGCGGTGAAGGTGGCAGGCTCGGCGAGCGGACCGGGCCGCACGATATCGGATTCCCGCTGCCCGAACGCGTCGTAGAGGTGCACCTTGCGGTAGGACGCGACGAGCGTTCCGTCCGGGGCGAGCGTGACCAGCGTGTTGTGGATCCGGCCGTCGCCCGCTTCCGTGGTCTCGACCACGCCGGCGACCAGGTACACCCCGGTCTGCGCGGCCAGTTCGGCGAGGCCGGTGACGAACGGACCGGTGAGTGGTTCGGCCGCATCGAGCACCCGTCGATCCAGCCGGGCGACCGCGAACATCGAATACTCCGGCGCGACCACCACCCGGGCGCCGTGGGCCGCCGCCGCCCGCACCTGTTCGGCGAGCGCCGCGAGATTCGCAGACCGGTCGATATGGGGCGCGAACTGCACCACGGCGATATCGGTCCGGGCGGCTTCCGGCGGCGCGGCGGTGGTCGAGGTATCGGCTTCCATGGCGCTCACCGTATTGGCCCGGTGGCCGGTACTACCAGGACCAGGCGGTAAACTACTGGTCAATGAGCACCAATCAGGACGCCGGCGCAACCGACGATATGGTTCGCGAGACCACCGAACCCGAAGCCGCCGGCCCGTCCTTCGCCGATCTCGGCATCGATGACCGAATCCTCGCGGCCATCGCCGATGTCGGTTACGAATCGCCCTCCCCCATCCAGGCGGCCACGATCCCGCCCCTACTGGACGGCGCCGATGTGGTCGGTCTGGCCCAGACCGGCACCGGTAAGACCGCCGCTTTCGCCATTCCCATCCTGATGGGCCTGCTGCGGCGGCGTCCCACCGGCAAACAACCCACCGCGTTGGTATTGGCCCCCACCCGCGAACTGGCCATCCAGGTCGCCGAGGCGTTCGGCCGCTACGCCACGCATATGCCGGAGGTACATGTCCTGCCCATTTACGGCGGGCAGAGCTACGGGGTGCAGCTGTCCGGTCTACGCCGAGGCGCGCAGGTGGTGGTGGGCACCCCGGGCCGAGTGATCGACCACCTGGAAAAAGGCACCCTGGATCTGACCCGGTTGCAGTACCTGGTGCTCGACGAGGCCGACGAAATGCTGAAGATGGGGTTCCAGGAGGATGTGGAACGCATCCTCGCCGATACCCCCGACGACAAACAGGTCGCGTTGTTCTCCGCGACCATGCCCGCGGCCATCCGCAAGATCGCCGAGAAGTACCTGCACAACCCGGTGGAGATCACGGTCGAGGCCAGGACCACCACCAACACCAATATCACCCAACGCTGGGTGCAGGTCTCCCACCAGCGCAAACTCGACGCGCTCACCCGGATTCTCGAGGTGGAGCCGTTCGAGGCCATGATCATCTTCGTCCGCACCAAACAGGCCACCGAGGAATTGGCCGAGAAACTGCGCGCCCGCGGTTTCTCCGCGGCGGCGATCAACGGCGATATCGTGCAGGCGCAGCGGGAACGCACCATCGGCCAACTCAAGACGGGCGCACTCGACATCTTGGTCGCCACCGATGTCGCCGCTCGTGGTCTGGACGTCGATCGCATCTCGCATGTGGTCAACTACGACATCCCACACGACACCGAGTCGTATGTGCACCGAATCGGTCGGACCGGTCGGGCGGGACGCAGCGGCCAGGCTCTGCTGTTCGTGGCGCCCCGGGAACGGCATCTGCTCAAGTCCATCGAACGGGCCACCCGGCATCCGCTGACCGAGATGCAGCTGCCCAGTGTGGACGATGTGAACGCGCAGCGGGTGGCCAAATTCGGCGACGCCATCACCGAAAGCCTCAACTCCGACAATCTGGCCCTGTTCCGCGGCCTGATCCAGGACTACGAACGCGAGCACGACATCCCGCTGGTCGATATTGCCGCGGCCCTGGCGGTGAGCGCGCAGGACGGCGACAATTTCTTCCTGGAACCCGAGCCGGAACCGGTGGAACGTCCCCGTCGGGAACGACCCCCGCGTGCCTTCGACAGCGAGCGGCGCGCGACCGGTCGCCATCGGGTGACCGGTGCCGAACTGGCCACCTACCGGATCAACGTCGGCAAACGACATCGGGTGGTTCCCGGCGCGATCGTCGGTGCCATCGCCAACGAGGGCGGTCTGCGGCGCAGTGATTTCGGACATATCAGCATTCGCCCCGACCACAGCCTGGTCGAACTGCCCGCCCATCTGCCGAAGGAGACCCTGGAGGCGCTTCGCGGAACCCGGATCAGCGGAGTGTTGATCCAGCTACAACCGGACCCCGGCCCGCCCGGACATCGCGGTGTCGGCCGTGGACCCCGGCGGGACGGCGGCAAACGACCGGATCGCCGCAAACCACGTTCCTGAGTCGCGTCCCGCGCGGCCATCCCTTCCGCCCGGTCTCGTACCGATCCGACCCGTGACCCGACCGACGGCGGCACTGGTTACAGTGTTGCCGGCCGGCGCGCGCCCTGGTTCGCACCGGCCGGTATCCCACCGAACGCGGGAGGGCCACGGTTGTTCATTGCCGGTGATCGGGTCATATGCGGTACCGCGGATCTCGTGCGCGCCGCACGATGCGAATTCGCGGTATTGCGCGCACTCGATGTCGCACTGGGCACCGTCGCCGCCGATCCGGCCCTCCCGGACGATCTCGACACGGTCCGGTATGCGGACGATCCCCTCGTCCCGCCGCCTCAGGACTCCACCGCCGGCCGACCCGGAACCGAACATCCACTCGCCGATGCGCGCCGGCGTCACGGTACGGACTCGACCGAAATCCATCCCCCCGTCCCCGACCTCACCCGGCCGGCCGAGTACCTCGCCGCCCTGTCCGCGGCATATGAACGCACCTTGGCCGTGGTGCGCGGCGGCGTCCCGACCGTCACCGGCGCGCTGTTCCTCGATGGCGATTTCGTCTCCCGCGCCGATACCCTGGTGCGCACCACACCTGGCGGCCGCTATCGCGTACTCGGTGAGGCCGCCGAACCGGACCATATCGTCATCACCGCCATCCGGGCCGCGGCCTGCGCCCATGCTCTGGAATGCGCCGGAGTATCGGTCGATCCGCTGGTGGAGGTTCGGGTCGACGACCGTACTCGCCCCATCGCGCTCACCGACGCCCTCCCGGTATACCGGGCCCGGCGGCGCCGGATGGAACGTATCGTCGCCGAACAGCTCGACGAGCTCCTGCCGGTGCAGTGGAGCGATCCGCGCTATCGGGCCTGCGGTCGCTGCCGCACCTGTACCGCGGCGCTGACCGAGTCCCGGGATCTGCTGCTGGTGGCGGGTATGGATTCGACCATTCGGGCCCGGCTGCGCGAGGCCGGTATCACGACCATCGACCGACTGGCCACCTCCCCCCTCGACCTGCCCTCGGCCGTCCACTCGGTCGTCCCGAACGGAATACCGACCCGCACCCTCGCCCGGCTTCGCCGCCAGGCCGAGATCCAACTCCGGCAGGAAGGTTCCGGTCGCCCGGAGCATATGCTCCTCGATCCGACCACTGTCGCCGCGCTCCCGTCGCCCTCCTCCGGCGATCTGGCCCTGACGGCGCGCCGCGTGGCGCCGCAACGGCTGCGGATCGAACTCGGCGACCGCACCACCACGCTGTTCTCCCACGTTATCGCCGACCCGACGAGTCCGTACCTTTCGCTCGAACGACACCACCGTTCCCACGTCGAGCAGCGGCGAATCCTCACCGAACTCTTCGATATCGTCGCCGACCGGCGCGACCATCATCCGGATCTGCGTATCTACCACTACGGCGCGACGGTACGGTCGGCGCTGCTGTCGGCGAGCGGACGCCTCGATACCGGTGAAGAAGCCCTCGACGAATTGCTCCGCGCGCATATCCTCATCGATCTGTACCCGTTTCTCCGCGGCGCGGTCCTGGTCGGTGTGCGCCGCTACGAACCGGACCGGTTACGCGTCCTCCTACCGGACTCCGGGTCCCCGAACGAACCGGACTCCCGTGTTCTATTGCGGCTGCGGGACTGGCTGAGCGCCCGGATCGCTCCGGCTCCGGCGGAAACCGGTGCGAGCACCGGCCCGTTCCATCCGAACCCCACCGCACCCCCGTCGTATCCGAGTTCGGTCGAGGCCGCGCTCGCCGAATACGCCGAGACCGCACGCACCTCCCCGACTCCCGCCGGACGGGCCTTTGGGGCGGCTCCCCCGCGCCCCGACGCCCCGCTCCCCTCCGATTCGGACCGCGCGTCGTTCGTGCCGGGACCGCCGCTCGACTCTCGACGGGTGGCCGCGCTCACCGCCGCGGCGCTCGGGTACCACCGACGCGAACGGCAAGCCGCTCGGTGGAATCATCTCGACCTGCTGAACCGCCCTTTCGAGGAATGGCCGGGCATATCCGAGGCGATGGTCGTCGAAGGAGGCACGGTCGATACGAAATGGCATCTCGGCCCGCGTGGTGACACCATGCGCCGGTTCTTGACCCTGACCGGCCGAATCGGTACCGGCGGGTTCGCCCCCGGCACCACGGTGTACACCTGCTACGACCGTCCCGCACCCGGTATGCGTACCACCGCCACCGCGCACGGACTCGCGACCGCCACCGTTCTCGGCTGTTCGGTCGACGCCGAATTCGCGGATACCGTACGGCTGGAGGAAGAACTCGCCCCCGGCTGCGCCCCCTATGAGGATCTCCCCGCCGCCATCGCGCCTCGACCGGCGGTCTATATCGACGCAATCGAGGCCGGGGTCGAATATCTCGGGGGGCAGCTGCTCATGGCGCTGCCCACCGTCCCGGAGACCGCGATCTTCGATATCCTCGCGCTCCGCGCGCCCCGCCTGCGCACCCGCGACGCGCTACCACCGGTATCCGGTGATCCCGTGGCTGCGATCACAGCGGCGCTGCATGATCTGGACCGTTCCTATCTGGCCGTCCAGGCCCCCACCGGCACCGGCAAAACCGCGATCGTCGCCACGGTCGTCGCCGAACTCGTCACCCGGCATCATTGGCGGGTCGGGATCGTCGCGCCCGCGCCCGTCGTGGTGGAGAATCTGCTGGACGCCGTGGTTCGCGCCGGGGTGCTACCGGAACTGGTGGCCAAGCAGGACGCGGTGACCGTGGCCCCCGAATGGACGGTCGTTCCGCCCGCCCGCTGGCCACGTTTCGTGGAGAACGCCATCCGAGGAGGTGTGCTCGGCGGGTCGGCCAAAGATTTCGCCGACCCGCGCCAGGTGCCCCTCGAGGCGCTCGACCTGCTGGTGATCGCGGACGCGGGCGTATTCGCCCTGGCGGATGCCGTCGGAGCGGCGGGAAGCGCCCGCAATCTCCTGGTTCTCGGCGATCCGGCCACCGGCCATGGCCGTCGGACGCGTTCGGCCGGAGCACATCCGGAGCCGGTGGACCTGCCCGTTCTCGAATGGCTCACCGAGGGACGCGACGTCCTACCCGCGCATCGGGGCTACTTCCTGGACCGCACACGCCGATTACACCCGAGCGTGAGCGAGCCGATCTCCCACCTCTACTACGACGGCAGGCTCCGGTCCGAGATCGCCGGCACCGCCACCGACGAGCCGGATGTGGCCGAACCCGGTATCAGCACGGTGCCGGTGCCCCATCACGGCAATTCCACCGTGTCCGACGCCGAGGCCCGCGAGGTGGTGCGGCAGGTGCGAATATTGCTCGGCCGCTCGTGGATATCGGGCGCGTCGAGCGAAAGGCTGCGCCCGCACGATATTTTCGTGGTGACGCCCTATCGGGCACAGGCCAACCGGGTTCGCACACTGTTGGCCCAGGCCAGAATCGAGGACGTCCTGGTCGGCACACCCGAGTTGTTCCGTGGGCGGGAGGCCGCGGTGGTGCTGTTATCGATGGCCACCTCCACCCCTGACGACGCCCCGGACGGGATGACCTCCCTGATATCACGCAGGCTGGTTCACGACGCCCTGTGCCGAGCCCGCTGGAAGGCGATCGTCATCCGCTCACCATTACTGACCGAATATCTGCCGGACACACCGGAAGGCCTCACCGAACTCGCCCGTTTCATCCGACTGGCCTGAGTTCATATCCGAACCGATCGCCCGCTCGAAACAGGTCTTACCCACCCGCCGATTAGACCGGTAGCGATACGATCAGCCGAAACACTGCCCCTCACCTCGATATGTCGGCACCGCCGTCCGGTTCCCGTGGCCGTCCACCAGATACAACCGGTCGAACCGTTCGCACAACTCACCCGCCTTCGCGTGCCGGAACCACACCCGGTCGCCGATGGCCGGCCCGGCCGCACCCGCCAACGGTGTCTGCACCTCCCCCGCGCCCTCGGTGCCGAGCAGACGTAATCCCTTGGGCCACACCGGTTTGGGGACCCGAGCAGCCCCGGGCGGACCGGACGCGATATAGCCGCCGGCGAAGACCGTCGTTATCCGAGGGGCCGGTTTGCGCAGTACCGGCAGGGCGAAATAGAGCGCGGGCCGTGCGGTGAAGGAGCGGTAATCATCGAACAGGGTCGGCACGTACAGCCCCGAGCCCGCGGTCACCTCGGTGACCCCTTCGGCGGCGGCAGACAGCTCCACCGACCCGGTGCCACCGCTGTTCACGATCTCCAGCGGCCCGATCACCGACACCACCGCGTCCAGGACCGCCGCGCGCCGCCGACCGATCTCGGCGGCGGAGACCTTCTTCATGAGGCGCACCGGCAACGAACTGTCCGGAAGGCCGGCGATCTGCGCCTCGTAGGTCATCACACCCACCACCTGGAAACCGCGTTCTCGTGCCTGCGTCGCCAACCGTGCCGCCTGGTCGGGGGTGCGAACGGGCGAGCGTCGCACCCCCAGATGTAGCGGACCGATCCGCAGTGAGGCATCCACGTCCAGACAGATCCGGGGACGCAATCGGTCGGAGCCGACGGCGGCACGGATCAGATCGAGTTGGGCGATATCGTCCACCATCAGGGTGATGGCCTCGGACAGCCGCGGATCGCCGGCGAATTCGGCCAACGCCGCCCGGTCGACGGTCGGATAGCCGAGCAGTACGTCACGCGCGCCGTGGCGAACCAGCCAGATGGCCTCGGCCAGGGAGTAGGACATGATGCCGGCGAACCCACCGGCGGCGGTCAGTTCGCTGCCGAGGACCAGTTCCAATACCGCACGACAGCGCACGGATTTGCTCGCCACCCGAATGGGTCGGCCCGCGGCCCGGCGCACCAGGTCGGCGACATTGGCGTTCATGGCGTCCAGATCGAGTACCACGAGCGGCGGGTCCAGCTCGGCGGTGGCCGCGTGCAGGGCGGCAAATGGCGAAGTCTCGCTCATTCCGCCCACTCAACCATTCAACTGGTCAAACGTCCAGTGTCGCGGACAGGCGATATCGCCCCTCCCAAGCGCGAAGGGGGAGAACTTCTACAGACACACTGCACGAGCGGACAGATTGGATACCAGATCGTCGAAGGCCACCAGAACCGCCTCGTCGTCACAATCGGCCAACCAGCGCAGCACCACACCCTGGACCACCGAGATGGCGCATGCGGCGATGGACTCCACCGGTTCCAGCCACTGGCAGCCGGATAGTTCGGCGCAGAGCGCGAGACCGGCGGCCACCTCGCTCTCGCGCCTGCGCACCCGCGCAGCGATCACGGGTTCGGGTGAATACTCGGATCGGTGATCCCAGTGCTCACGCAATTGCCGCACGGTCCGCTCGTAGGCAAGGGCCTGCTGAGCCGGGTCGGCCTTGATCGTCGGCCAGTACGCGCTCAGCCCGGCGTGCAGCAATGTTCGCAGCGCGCGCACCCCAGTGGTATCCAGAGAGGCCGCCACCGTACGGACGGCTTCCGTCACCTCGACCGCTATGCGGGCGCTTCGACGGCTTTCCAACGTTTCTCCACGTGCGCTCAACAACAGCTCCCTCGCAGATGGTTCCGCGCTCCGGGCCACACACGCGGCTCCGAGGCGACCGACTGGATCAGCGGCAGAAGTCGGGATGTTCGATTGATCCAGTCCAACCTTCACCGATATTAGAATGTTTGCAGAGTTCAGGAATGTTTTAGATAACGATTCTGTACTCGAAGATTGTTTTTCACCCCAAAGGGAACCCCACACCCTGTGAGCACCCGCACCTCGATGCGATCCCGGTCCGCACCAGGCCGGTCAGCGGGACTCTCCTCGCCCCTTCCCATCGACAGGCCTTCGACCACTGTACTTCTATCGGGACCCGCACCCGCTACGTGTGCTCCATCACACAGCCGGCTGCCACCGGGGCGCCGCTAGCCTGTGTCGGTGACCAGCTCCACACCCGGCGACCATCTCCACATCCGCGGCACCTTCAATTACCGCGACCTCGGCGGCCTCCGCACCATCGACGGGGCGAAGCTCCGCTCGGGAGTACTACTGCGTTCGGCCCAGCTCAGCCGAGTCGACGAAACCGGACACGCCACGCTGCGCGAGCTCGGCGTCCGCGCCGTCCACGACCTGCGCGGCCATCAAGAGATCGAACGCGCCGGACACGATCGCCTACCCCCGGATATCCGCCTCGTCGTCACCCCCTTCCACGACGATACGGTCGCCACACCGCCCCATGAGCAGACCGGGGAGGCCGCCGCGCTCTCCGCCCGCGACTACATGTTCCACACGTACCGCACCTTCCCGGCGCACCCTCGGGCACATGCGGCCATTGCGGCGATCGCCGAATCCATCCTCGCCACCGACGGCGCCGTTCTGGTGCACTGCGCGGCGGGTAAGGACCGCACCGGCTGGGCCGTCGCCACCCTGCTGCGGGCGGTGGGGGTCACCGAGGAGGACATCTTGGCCGACTACCTGCTCAGCAACCGCGCGGTATCGGAACTGCGCGCGGCCATGCGGGAGGAGTTCGGCGCAGACCGGGAACTGGCCGACGATCTGCTGGGAGTGCGGGAGGAGTACCTGCGGACGGCCTACGACGCGGTACGGGACCTACACGGCGAGTTCGAGACCTACATGGACGCCATCGGCCTGACCCCGGACCTGCGCACCCGTCTGCGCGCCCGCATGGTCGACTGACCGGGGACCCGCGCACGCATCCGGTTCGCGCCCGTCACCGACACCGCTACGCGCTGCGGCGCACCAGACCGTCGGTACCGATGGTGACCTGATGTCCGGTGTGGAACCACGTCCCGGTGAAGCGGGCGGCGGTGCTGCGCGGATCGTTCCAATACCTGCGGGTCACATTCGGCCCCCGGCACAGCAGCTCGCCGTGCCCGTCCGCGGCCCGCGGCCCACACAACGCGAGCTCGGTACCGCCGAAGGGGAGGCCGAGCACCCGACCGTTCTCGTCGTCGGCCGGACCCGCCGCGGGACCGATGGCCAGCCCGATTCCGCTCGTCTCCGTCGCACCCCACAGCGACCACTGCCGGGCGGCGGGAAACACCCGATGGAGCTTCTCGGCCGTCCCGATGGCCGACGACCGGGACGGTTCCGGGAGCTCTGTGGCGTGCCGACCGGCCGTGCTGATCCGCACCACCCGATCGGTGGGCAGCCCCTCCGCGTGCTGCCCGGCCAGGGTGGGCAGCATAGCGTCGAGGATCCCGGCATTCGCCGAGATCATATCGATTCGCTCGGTGACCAGGGCCTTCCGGAGGACTTCCAGCGGCCGATCGACGGTGGGCGCCAGCACCACCGTGCCCCCCACCGCGAAGGTCGGCAGCAGTTGATCGACACAACCGCCGGCATGCGCGAGCGGTAGCAGCACCAGATTGCGCAGCCCCTCCGGCGACAGCTCGAGCGCCACGACCATGGAGCGGATCGCCGAGAGCAGATTCTCGTTGGTGAGCTCGACACCCTTCGGCGGCGATACGGCCGAACCGGCACCACCGGTGTAGCAGAGCAGAGCCAGATCGCTCAGCGCCGCTCCGTCGTCGATGAAGGGCGCTCCGTCGGGTAGATCGGCCTCCCGGTGCGCCTCGGGCCGGGTGGCGCCGCAGCCGCGCTCACGCGAACCCAGCACATAGTCGGCCTCGCTGTCGGCGATCACCCGTTCGGCCACGGACTCGGGCAGTCCGTAATGGACCAGCACCGGCACGGCGCCGCTGAGCAGCGCACCGAGAAATGCCTGCACCCAGCGCACCCCCGGTGGCATGTGCACGGCGATCCGGTCGCCGTAGCCGATACCGTGCTCCTGTAGACCACCCGCCACCCGCGACGCCGAATGCCACAGCTGCCGGTAGGTGAGCCGAGGGCCGCCGATCTCGACCACGGCCTCCCGCTCGGCGAACGCGTGCACCTGCACATCGAGCAGTTCGGTGAGCGCGGGACTGAGATTGCCGTAGCGCAGCACCCCGTCCGCGCCTCGGGACAGGGGCGTATCGGACCGGATTCCCGAGGCGGGGTACTCGACCAGCCGCGACGACGAATCGCTCGCGCTGCTCGGGGGAGACAGTGGTCCGCGGGTTGCCGTAGTGCCGTCGTGCATCGGACCTCCGCGTGCTCGAAAAGTCGGGCACTGCGACTATATGATGCAGATCACACAAAGGGGGCCGAGTCGACGAAAGTAGCCGACTCGTGACCTCCCCGAAACACCACGACCATCGCATCCGGCCGCTCAGCGACCGGTGTAGGTCGCCTTCCCCGGTCCCACCGCCAGGAAGCTGCGCACGGCATTGCGCAGGTCCTCGGTGTCGAACAGTTCGGCCGACACCTGGGGAGTCACCGAGTCGGCGTGCGCCACCCCGCCGGAACGCCAGGCCGTGACGATCCGCTTGGTGGCCGCGTGTGCCCGGGTGGGTCCTTCGGCAAGCCGATGGGTCAGGGCCACGGCCGCAGCGTCGACATCCTCGTGCACCGCGTTCACCACGCCCCAATCGGCCATGGTCGCCGCGTCGTACAGATCACCGGTCATGACCAGTTCCCGGGCCCGCCCCGAACCGGCCCGCTCGGCCAATCGCTGCGGGCCGCCCATCGACGGGGTCAACCCGACCACGGTTTCCACCAGTCCGAATTTCGCCGTCGGCGCCGCCAGGATCAGATCACAGGCCAGGGCGATTTCGAAGGCCGCGGTGAGGGTGAGTCCGTGGGCGGCGAACACCACCGGGCACGGCAATGCCTCCACGGGATGACAGATCCGGGCGAACAGGTCCTGCCACAGCTCGGCGCCCTGTTCGGCGGTGAGCCCCTCGAAGGTGTGCACATCCACCCCGCCGGAGACGACCTTCCCCTCGGCCCGCAGCAGTGCGGCGCGGGGCGGATTCGCCGTCAGCTCCGCGATATCGGTGATCAGGGAATCGAACATGGCCCGGTCGAAGAGGTTCAACGGCGGATGGGCCAGGGTCAGGGTGGCCACTTCGGCTCCGCCATCGGTAACGGTCCGCTCCAGGCGAGTGGGTTTCGTTTCACTCATACCGGTCAGCCTATGGCCCGGATACCGGCACGGGGCCGCCCGAGTCTGCGAGACTGTCCCGTGTGAGCGAGTCGCAAGCCGAACAGGGCAGGTATGTCGAGAAAACCGAGTTCAAACGCGACACCAACTACATAACCACCCGCATCACGGCCGACGGACGCGACGGCTACCCGGTGGAACCGGGGCGCTACCGGCTGGTCGCCGCCCGAGCCTGTCCATGGGCCAACCGCACCCTGATCGTGCGCCGACTCCTGGGCCTGGAACAGGTGATCTCCCTGGGGCTGTGCGGTCCCACCCACGACAAGCTGAGCTGGACCTTCGACCTGGACCCCGGTGGGGTCGATCCGGTGCTCGGCATCCCGCGACTGCGCGACGCGTACCTGGCCCGCTTCCCGGACTACTCGCGCGGTATCACCGTGCCGGCCATCGTGGACATCCCGACCGGGCAAGTGGTCACCAACGACTACGCGCAGATAACCCTGGACTTCTCCACCGAATGGTCCGCCCACCACCGCGACGGAGCACCGGACCTGTATCCCGAACCCCTACGGGCGGAGATCGACGAGGTGAACGACCGGGTTTTCCGGGACGTGAACAACGGGGTCTACCGTTGCGGTTTCGCCGGCGCCCAATACGCCTACGAACAGGCCTACGACCGCCTGTTCGCCGCGCTGGACTGGCTGTCGGACCGACTGGCCGGCCGACGGTACCTCGTCGGCGACACCATCACCGAGGCCGATGTCCGGCTGTTCACCACCCTGGTCCGCTTCGATCCCGTGTACCACGGTCATTTCAAATGCAACCGGAGCAAACTGACCGAGATGCCGGTGTTGTGGGCCTACGCCCGCGATCTGTTCCAGACCCCCGGTTTCGGCGACACCATCGACTTCGCGCAGATCAAGACCCACTACTACGTGGTGCACACCGATATCAACCCCACCCGGGTGGTGCCCAAGGGCCCAGATCTGTCGAACTGGCTCACTCCGCACGGCCGCGAAGAACTCGGCGGACGTCCGTTCGGTGACGGCACCCCGCCGGGGCCCGTTCCCGAGGCCGAACGGGTCCCCGCAGATGCCAACCCACTGCGCTGACGAACCCGGTCCCACATGGAGACGCAGAACACACGACCGAACGACCTGGGGCGGATCGGGTAATCGACACCTACCCCGGGTATTCGGGAACCGGGCCCTCCGCTCGCGACGTTGTCGTCATGACGTACCGACCGGCTCGGTGCCCTACAGTCTCAGCAGAGGGCGAAGAGGAGGATGACGCCGTGTTCCAAGGGGCGTTCGAGAAAACCGTCATCGAACTGCTCGACAGCGGTTCTCGGTTACAGGCGCCCGCGGTGGCCGAATACGTCGCGCGGTTGCGTCGTTCCCACCCCGGTGAAACCCCCGCGCAGATCATCTCCCGGTTGGAGAAGCAGTATCTGCTCGCGGTGACCGGCAGCGGTGGCGCGGTCGGCGCGGTCGCGGCCCTGCCCGGCGTGGGCACCCTCGCCGCACTCGGCGCGGTCGGTGCGGAAACCACCCTTTTCCTGGAGGTATCGGCCCTGTTCACCCTCGCGGTAGCGGCCGTACACGGAGTCCGGCCCGAGGACTCCGAACAGCGGCGCGCACTGGTGCTGGCCGTGGTGCTGGGCGATGCCGGTATGCAGATCGTGCAGAAGGGCATCGGCAGCTCGGCCAAGAACTGGGGCACCGCCTTCGCCAATCGGATTCCCGGAATCGCCGGCATGAACGATTCGCTGCTCAAGCGGTTCGTCGTCCGGTTCCTCACCAAGCGAATGGCGTTGATGGCGGGCAAGGTGGTGCCCGCCGGGATCGGCGCCGTGATCGGCGGTGCGGGTAACCGGGCCCTCGGCAAGGCCACCGTCAACAATGCGCGCAAGGCGTTCGGACCCGCGCCGACCGCGTGGCCGGACGAGATCCGGATCGTGGACGCCGCGCCGCAGGCCGCCCTGGACAAGGCGGCGCCCGCTTCCTCGACCGCCCCGCGACCCCCGGCCGATCCGCAGTGAGCCCGACGCACCCACCGGCCATCACGGCCCAGGGACTGACCAAACGCTACAACGGTTTCCTCACCGCGGTGCAGGACGTGAGTTTCACCGTCCCCACCGGAACCTCCACCGCCCTGGTCGGGCCACCGGGCTCGGGGAAGACGACCGTCCTCCGCATTCTGCTCGGCCTGATGGAGCCCACCGTGGGGTCGGCCACCGTCGCGGGAACAAACCCGGTGCGCGCCGGTCGCAGCGCGACCGCGGGCGCCGCGCCCACCCGGGTGGGCGCGGTGCTCTCCCCGCGCGGACTGCACCCCCGTCGGACCGTTCGCGACCATCTGCGCGTATGCGCGGCGGCCGCGGGTCTACCGGACTCCCGGGTGCGCGCCGTGTTGGAACTGACCGGACTGGCCGAACGGTCCCGCGCCGAGGCGGGTGCCCTGAGTCCGGGCGAGGAAACCCGGGCCGCGCTGGCCACTGCGCTGCTCACCGACCCACCACTTCTGCTGCTCGACGACCCCCTCCCCGAACAGGACACCGACGAGACGACCTGGCTGCAGGAGTTCCTGCGCGCGCATATCCGTCGCGGCGGTACGGCGCTGTTCACCGCCCGGCGGCTGGCCCCGGTCCTACCGGCGGCCGATGGGCTGGTGGTGCTCGGTGAGGGCACGGTGGTGTACCGGGGCAGCCCGGCCCGGCTGCGACGCGGTAACCCCGACCGGCTTGTCGTCGCATCGTCCTCACCGATCGCCCTGGCGACCATGCTCGCCTCCCGGGGACTGACCGATGCCGTCATCCGCCCCGACGGCCGGCTCGCGGTGGCGGGGGCAACCGAAACGGAGATCGTGGCCGCCGCGCACGCCGCCGCCGTTCGCCTGGACGGTATCGTCGCCGACCCGATCCACCCGGATCGAGTGTTGGCGTCCCTGACCAAACCGACAGCGCGTCCCGCTCCGGCACCCGGCTACCGGATGCCGCAACCGTCCACTCCGATGCCGCACGGGGTTCCTCGATGATCGATGTCGTACCGGCGGATCTGCTTCCGCCGCTCCATGCCGAATACCGCAAGGTGGTCACGCTGCGGTATGCCCGGGTGCCGGCCGTACTGATCCCGGTCGTCGCGCTGTTGGCCGCGTCCACCACCGCCATCCTGGCCGGACCGCAGGATCCGCGCGGCGAACCGGCGACCGGCACCGCCACCGTGGGGTTGTATCTGGCGCTGGCGGTCGTGATTCTTGCGGTGGGTGCGTTCGCCGCCGCGAGCGCCGGGTCCGAACACCGCTACGACACGATCGCCGTGACGGCGTTGTTCACCCCCGACCGCGATCGACTGGCCGGAGCGAAGATGCTGGTCGCCGCCGGTGTGGCCTTGGTCGCCGCGCTCACCACGGAAGTGGTGGCGTTGGCGTGCCTGTTGGTGTTCGGCCGCGACAAATTCGAGTTCGGCGCCACGCTGTTCGGAGCGTTGGGCGGTGGACTGCTGACCGCGGTCTGTTGGGCGGTGATCGGGACCGGCCTCGGGCTGTGGCTGCGTTCCCCGCTCACCGCGGTGGGGGTGATGCTGGGCTGGCCGCTGTTCGCCGAACCGCTCGTCTGGGCGGTTACCAGCGGCCTCGGCCTGCCGGGCCTGGCGACCCTGCTGCCCACCTCGTCGACGGTGAGCACAATGGCCGTCGGTTCGTTCTCCGACAGCGATATCCTCGCCCCCACCCCGGCCGCGATGGTGGTTCTGCTCCTGTGGACCCTCGGCATCGGCGGTTTGGGCTGGTGGTCGGTGCGCACCGACGAGCTCTGAGCCCGGGACCGGGGAACAACGACCCGTCGGTGGGCGTCGTTATCGTGGATGGCACGAAACGACAGGGGAACGAGCATGAAGGCGGCCGAAGACGGCAGTCCGTCCGAGATGGGCTGGCTACGCCGGATCCGGTCGGAATGTCTGCGCCATCGCGGCACGGTGGCGGGTATCGCGGTAACACTGGTGGCGGGTGCGGCCGCTGAGATCGTGGCACCGCTGCTCACCAAACGGGCGGTCGACGCGGCCGGGGTCGGCGATACCCATGTGATCGGGATCGTCGCCGGTCTGCTGGTGCTGTCGGCCGCGGGCCGCTTCGTCGCGGCGTTCGGACGGCGGCTGTTGGCCGGCCGGCTCTCCTTGGATGTGCAGCACGCCCTGCGGGTGGCTCTGTTGGGGTCGTTGCAGCGCCTGGACGGCGCCGGACAGGATGCGCTGCGCACCGGACAGGTGGTTTCTCGATCCATCACCGATCTGCAATTGGTGCAGGGCCTGCTGGCCATGGCTCCACTGTCGGGTATGGCGTTGTTGCAGTTCCTGCTCGCCGCCGGGGTGATGCTGTGGCTGTCACCCTTACTGGCCGGGGTGGCGCTGCTGATGGTTCCCGCGGTCGCGGCGGTGGTGTACCGGTTGCGACCGCGGCTGCACGCGGCCACCTGGTCGGCCCAGCAGCGCGCCGCCGAACTCGCCCAGCACGTCGAGGAAACCGTGACGGGGGTGCGGGTGGTCAAGGGCTTCGGTCAGGAAGCCCGGATGGTCGACCGTCTGGAACGACACGGACGCACGCTGTTCGCGGAACGGATGCGGGCCGCCTCGATCAATTCCCGATTCGCGCCCACTCTGGCCGCGATCCCGCAGGCGGGTCTGGTCGCGGTGATCGCCTTCGGGGGAATTCTGGCCTTGCGCGGCGGTATCGGACTCGGCACATTCCTCGCGTTCACCGCCTATGTGACCACCATGACCACCACCGCCCGCGTCATGGCCTCGGTGGTGATCATGGCCCAGCTCACCCGGGCCGCCGCCGAGCGGGTGTACCAGGTGATCGACGCCGCGCCCACGATCGCCGACCCACCCCTGCCGGTCCCGCTGCCGGAGGGCCCGCTCGGCATCGAGATCGAGGGATTGACCTTCGGATTCGATCCCGACCAACCGGTGCTGCGCGATCTGGACCTGACGGTGCGCCCCGGCGAAACGGTGGCGGTCATCGGCCCATCCGGTTCCGGTAAGACCACACTGTCGCTGCTGCTGCCGCGCTTCTACCGTCCCGACTCCGGCCGTATCCGACTGTTCGTGGACCCGACCGAGGACACGACCGGCAACGGTCGGCGGCGGGTGGCCGTCGATATCGCCGATGTCCGCGCCGAGCAACTGCGGGAGGCCATCGGAGTCGTCCTCGACGACCCATTTCTCTTCAGCGACACCATTGCCGCGAATATCGCCCTCGGCCGCCCGGATGCCACCGACGCCGAGATCCGGCACGCGGCGAAGCTGGCCGTGGCCGACGAGTTCATCGAACGATTACCCGACGGCTATGACACCGTGGTCGGCGAACGCGGACTCACCCTGTCCGGCGGACAGCGGCAACGCGTCGCCCTGGCCCGGGCATTACTGGCCCGCCCTCGCATCCTGGTGCTGGACGACGCGACCTCGGCCGTGGACGCGGTGACCGAAGCGGCCATTTTCGGGGCGCTTCCCGACACCGGTACGCGCACCACCCTGATCCTGGCCCACCGGGAATCCACCCTCGCCCACGCCGACCGGGTCATCCGCCTCCCCGCCCCCGTCACAACCCCCACGTCCGGGGTCGATCCGACACCGGACCGGTCACCGACCGCGACGAGCGGCCGGGACCGGACCGCCCGCGTATCCGCCGATCTGGGCGAGACCCCCCAACTGCGTCGCGCCCTCGAGAAACTACCGCCGGCCACCGAGGAGCCCGGCCTCGACGACCGACGCCTGCGCGCACCCGATCCGGAATTCCGGCTGCTCCGGCTGTTGTGGCCGGTGCGCGGGCTGGTGTCGGCCGTTATGGTGTTGCTCGCGCTCGACGCGCTCATCGGCATCGGCTTCCCGCCGATCGTGCGGTACGCCATCGACACCGGCGTCACCGGCGCCGATCCGAACGCGCTGACCCGAGCGGCGCTGCTGGGTGCCTTGCTGGTCGCAGTGGGTTGGGTGGTGGCCGCATCCCTCACCGTCCTCACCGCCCGCACCGGCGAACGCGTCCTCTACGGCCTGCGCGTACGCAGTTACGCCCACCTACAGCGGCTCGGACTGGACTACTACGAACGGGAGATGTCCGGACGGATCATGACCCGGATGACGACCGACGTGGACGCGTTGAGCACCTTCCTGCAGACCGGGGTGTCGACCGCGCTGGTGAGCGCGCTGTCCCTGCTCGGTATCGCGGCCGCGTTGCTGGTGATCGATATCGACCTGGCGGCGGTGGTGCTGCTGGGCGTATTGCCGCCGCTGATCGTGGCCACGGTGATCTTCCGTCGGGTCTCCTCGGTGGCCTACAGCGTCTCCCGCGAGCACGTCGCCACCGTCAATGCCGATTTCCAGGAGAACATCGCCGGGTTACGAGCGGTCCAGGCTTATCGACACGAACGGCCCGCGGCGCAACGCTTCGCCGAATACTCACTGCGTTACCGACACAGCCGAATGCGGGCCCAGCGTGCCATCGCGCTGTATTTCGCCTTCGTGGTGGCGTGGTCGGATCTGGCGCTGGCCCTGGTGGTCTTCCTCGGCGCCCACGCAGTGGCCGCAGGCGGTATCAGCGCGGGTACCCTGGTCGCGTTCGTGCTGTATCTGGAGCTGCTGTTCGGCCCGATCCAACAACTGTCCCAGGTCTTCGACGGCTACCAGCAGGCCCGGGTGGGGTTGCGCCGGATCGGCGCCCTCCTGCGCACCCCGTCCTCGATCGCCGCCGACCGGGACGACGCGGTATCGATTCCCGACCGGTTGCGCGGCGAGGTCACCATGCGGAACCTGCGATTCCACTACCCGGGAAGCGAACGCCCCGCACTCGACGGAATCGATCTGGATATCCCGCCGGGAACGACATTGGCACTGGTCGGGGCCACCGGCGCAGGCAAATCGACCATCGTGAAGCTGTTGGCCCGCCTCTACGACCCCACGCCCACCGATACCGGGCGAATCCGGGTGGACGGAGTCGATATCCGGGACTATCGGCTGTCGGACTACCGCCGCAGGCTCGGCATCGTCCCGCAGGAAGCCCATCTGTTCACCGGCGATATCGCCGGCAATATCGCTTTCGGCAAACCTTCCGCAAGCGATGCCGCGATCGCCGAGGCCGCTCGGGCGGTGGGTGCGGACGAGATGATCGCCACCCTGCCGATGGGGATGCGGCAGCCGGTCGGTGAACGCGGTCGCGGCCTGTCGGCGGGCCAGCGACAGTTGATCGCATTGGCCCGGGCCCAGCTGGTGGATCCGGATCTCCTGCTCCTGGACGAGGCCACGGCCACCCTCGACCCGGAGACCGAGCAGAAGGTATTGGTCGCCACCGGTTCGCTGGCCCGGGATCGCACCACCATCGTGGTCGCGCATCGCTTGGCCACCGCCGCCCGCGCGGATCGGATCGCTGTGGTCGCCCACGGTCGAATCGTCGAAACCGGTACCCATGCCGAACTACTCGCCACCGGCGGTGAGTATGCCCGCCTGTGGGCAGCAGCGGGTAACGAAAAGGGCATATTCTCGATAGAGGACGAAGCACCAACAATGAAGTCGGGGCTGTCGGGTGGTGGGGTTGCGTGACCATCGGGCGCGTGGGCCTATCCTCTGAAAGGGCGCATCGGCATATCTCCGCCGATCCCCGGGCCGGGCACGTCACAAACGTCGCAGCGCGAAGAACGAAATGAGGCGAACACCTGCTGTGAGCAGCTCAACTTCCCAGTTCGGACAGAACCAGTGGCTGGTCGACGAGATGTATCAGAAGTTCCAGCAAGACCCATCGTCGGTCGACGAAAGCTGGCACGAGTTCCTCGCCGATTACAACCCCGAGACAGCCGGTGACGCGGGAGCCGACCAGGTCGCCTCCGCGCCGCAGACCCGACCCGCGCCGTCCACCAACAGCGCGCCCGCCCCGGCTGCCGCGCCGGCCACGAACAGCGCGGCCACCGCCCCGGCGAAATCGGCCGGAGCGGTTGCCGCGACCACCGCCACCACCTCCGCGGCCAAGAGCACCACGCCGCAGCAGGTGCGCAAACCGCAAACCACCCCGGCGCGTAACACCAACGCCGCGCCCACCTCGGGGGCCCCGAAACCGGCCGCGGCCGAAGATCAGTCCAAGGTCTTACGCGGGGCCGCCGCGGCGGTCGCCAAGAACATGTCGGCGTCGCTGTCCATCCCGACCGCGACCAGCGTCCGCGCCATACCGGCCAAGCTGATGATCGACAACCGTCTGGTCATCAACAACCATCTGGCCCGCACTCGCGGTGGCAAGATCTCCTTCACCCACCTACTGGGTTACGCCATCGTGCAGGCGGTCAAGTCCTTCCCGAACATGAACCGGCATTTCGCCGAGATCGACGGTAAGCCACACGCGGTCACCCCCGCGCACACCAACCTGGGCCTGGCCATCGACCTGCCGGGCAAGGACGGCAGCCGGTCGTTGGTCGTCGCCGCCATCAAGGGCGCCGAGGAGATGAGCTTCGGGCAGTTCCACAGCGCCTACGAGGACATCGTCCGCCGGGCACGCGAGGGCAAACTCACCACCGAGGACTTCTCCGGTGTCACCATCTCGCTGACCAACCCGGGCACCATCGGCACCGTGCACTCGGTGCCGCGGCTGATGCCCGGCCAGGGTGCAATCATCGGCGCGGGCGCCATGGAGTACCCGGCCGAGTTCCAGGGTATGAGCGAGGAACGCCTCGCCGAGATCGGTGTGGGCAAGCTGATGACGCTCACCTCCACCTACGACCACCGCATCATTCAGGGTGCGGAGTCGGGCGATTTCCTGCGCACCATCCACAACCTGCTGATCGCCGACGAGTTCTACGACGAGATCTTCCATGGTCTGGGTGTGCCGTACGAGCCGGTGCGCTGGCGCAAGGACGTCCGGGAACGCGGTATCGACAAGAGCACCCGCGTCCAGGAGCTGATCGCCGCCTACCGCAACCGCGGCCACCTGATGGCCGACACCGATCCACTGCGCCTGGTCAAGGACAAGTTCCGCAGCCACCCCGACCTGGACGTCACCCAGCACGGCCTGACCCTGTGGGACCTGGACCGCGAGTTCAACGTGGGCGGTTTCCACGGTCAGGAACGGATGAAGCTGCGCGATGTGCTGTCGGTGCTGCGTGACGCCTACTGTCGACACGTCGGTGTCGAATACACCCACATTCTGGATCCCGAACAGCGGAAATGGATTCAGGACCGGGCCGAGCAGAAGCACGTCAAACCGACCGTCGCCCAACAGAAGTACATTCTGAACCGGCTCAACGCGGCCGAGGCGTTCGAAACCTTCCTACAGACCAAGTACGTCGGGCAGAAGCGGTTCTCGTTGGAGGGCGCCGAATCGGTGATCCCGATGATGGACGCCGTGATCGACCAGTGCGCCGAGCACGCCCTCGACGAGGTCGTCATCGGTATGCCGCACCGCGGTCGGCTCAATGTGTTGGCCAATATCGTCGGCAAGCCGTACTCGAAGATATTCACCGAGTTCGAGGGCAATATGAACCCGGCCGCCACCCACGGCTCGGGCGATGTGAAGTACCACCTCGGCGCCGAGGGCAACTACCTGCAGATGTTCGGCGACAACGAGATCAAGGTCTCGCTCACCGCCAACCCCTCGCATCTGGAGGCGGTCGACCCGGTGCTGGAGGGCCTGGTCCGCGCCAAGCAGGACCTGTTGGACAAGGGCGACGGCCCCGAGGGCTTCTCGGTGGTGCCACTGCTGCTGCATGGTGACGCCGCGTTCGCCGGCCAGGGTGTGGTCGCCGAAACCCTGAACATGTCGGGTCTGCGCGGTTACCGGACCGGTGGCACCATCCACATCGTGGTGAACAACCAGATCGGTTTCACCACCGCGCCGGAGAACAGCCGCTCCACCGAATACTGCACCGATATCGCCAAGTTCATCGGCGCCCCGATCTTCCACGTCAACGGCGACGACCCGGAGGCGTGCGACTGGGTGGCCCGGTTGGCGGTCGATTTCCGGCAGAAGTTCCGCAAGGACGTCGTGATCGATCTGATCTGCTACCGTCGCCGCGGCCACAACGAGGGCGACGACCCGTCGATGACCCAGCCCTACATGTACGACGTCATCGACACCAAGCGCAGCGTCCGCAAGAGCTACACCGAAAGCCTGATCGGCCGTGGCGATATCTCGCTGAAAGAGGCCGAGGACGCCCTGCGCGACTACCAGGGCCAGTTGGAGCGGGTGTTCAACGAGGTCCGTGAGCTGGAGAAATACCCACCGGAGCCGAGCGCGTCCGTCGAGGAGGACCAGACCGTCCCCGGTACGGTGCACACCGCGGTGGACAAATCGGTGCTGCAGCGCATCGGTGACGCCTTCATCAATGTGCCCGAGGGCTTCAATGTCCACCCACGGGTCAAGCCGGTGCTGGAGAAGCGCCGCGAAATGGCCTACGAGGGCAAGATCGACTGGGCCTTCGCCGAGCTGCTGGCCTTCGGCACGCTCATCGACGAGGGCCGGGCGGTGCGCCTGACCGGTCAGGACTCCCGGCGCGGCACCTTCACCCAGCGGCATGCGGTGCTCATCGACCGCAAGACCGCCGAGGAGTACACACCGCTGCACAACCTCGGCAGCGCCAACCCCGGCTGGTTCGCCGTCCACGACTCGGCACTGAGCGAATTCGCCGCCGTCGGCTTCGAATACGGCTATTCGCTGGGCAACCCGGACGCGCTGGTGTTGTGGGAGGCGCAGTTCGGTGACTTCGTCAACGGCGCCCAGTCGATCATCGACGAGTTCATCTCCTCCGGTGAGGCCAAGTGGGGGCAGCTGTCGGAGGTCGTGTTGCTGTTGCCGCACGGTCACGAGGGTCAGGGCCCGGACCACACCTCCGGCCGGATCGAACGTTTCCTCCAGCTGTGCGCGGAGGGCTCGATGACGGTCGCGGTGCCGTCCACCCCGGCCAACTACTTCCACCTGCTGCGCCGGCACGTGCTCGATGGTATCCGCCGGCCGCTGATCGTCTTCACCCCGAAGTCGATGCTGCGCAACAAGGCGGTGGTCAGTGATCTGAAGGACTTCACCGAGAGCAAGTTCCGTTCGGTGTTCGACGAACCCGCCTACGAGCAGGGCGTCGGCGACCGCGAGAAGGTGAAGCGGATTCTGTTGACCAGCGGCAAGCTCTACTACGAGCTGGCGGCGACCAAGGCCAAGCAGAAGCGCGAGGACATCGCGATCGTGCGGATCGAGCAGCTGTACCCGATTCCGCAGTACCGCCTGAACGAGTCGCTGGCCGGTTACCCGAACGCCACCGATATCGCCTGGGTCCAGGAAGAGCCGGCCAACCAGGGCGCCTGGCCGTTCTTCGGTCTGCACCTGCCCGAGATTCTCCCGGATCGGCTGGGCAAACTGCGCCGTATCTCGCGGCGCGCCATGTCGGCCCCGTCCTCGGGTTCGAGCAAGGTACACGCGGTGGAGCAGGCCGAGATCATCGAAGAGGCCTTCGAACCGACCAACTGATCGACAGCATGTGAAGGGCCGAACCCCGGACGGGGTTCGGCCCTTTGCCGTACCGGCTCGACCGGTCCACTCGAACGGGTTGAGCGTTGCCACGCCACAGCGCTCGATATCTCGGACATTTCGCGTCATCAGTGTCCAGACGTACCCGGGTGCGGTCGCCGCGCAGTTCCCTATTCCGAAGGATCGGCCGTGGTCTTCGGTAGCGCGAGCATCACGAAGGCGGAGACCACATAGAGCGCAGCGGAAATGAGCAGGACCGTTGCCAGCGCCCGACCGTAGTCGGCCAGGGCCGGTGCGCCGGCGGCCGAGTCGGTGACAGCGGCGAAGAAGACCGTGCCGAGGGCTGCGATGCCCACGGCCCCGCCGATCTGATTGACGGTGGACAACACCCCACCCGCGGCGCCCGCGTTACGTGCCGAGACACCCGCGAGAACGACGTTGACGAGAATGGGTGCGGCAAGCCCCAGCCCGAGGCCGCCCACGAACAAGGAGAGGGCGAGCGCCCAATACCCGGGATTGGCACCGTCTTTCACAATGCCCCAGAGCAGGAGCTGGGACACCGCGATGATGAGTGACCCGGTGATCAGCAGGACCCGGCCCGCCTTGGCGGCCAGAGCGACACCGACACCGGAGGTGATGATCGAGCCGAGGGCATACGGCAGGATGACCAGCCCCGTTTCCCACGCGGTCCGGCCGGTGCCGTTCTGCAGATAAACCGACATCGTGAGGAAGAACGATCCGATAGCGCCGAAGAACAGCACCGAGGCGGCCAGGCCGACGGCGAAGGCCCTGATACCGAGCAGCGCCGGATCGAAGACGGGTTCGCCTCCTCGTCGAGCGAGGCGACGTTCATGGACGAGGAAGATCGTGAGCACGACGACACCGACGGTGAGCAGGACATAGCTGCCCCACGTCCATCCCCAGGTCTCGGTCTGGATGATCGGCAGCAGCAACAGCAGGATGCCCGCCGCCGCCAACAGCGCACCCATGAGATCCGAGCGCGCGGTCGAGGTCGAGCGGGACTCCGGCAGAATCCGAGCGCCGATGAGCAGCGCCAGGATCGAGACGGGAACATTGATCCAGAAGATGGTGCGCCAGCCCAGACCGAATACATCGGCCTCGACGAGCAATCCGCCCAGCAGCGGACCCGCGACCGAGGCGAGCCCCTGTACCGCCCCATAGGCGCCGAATGCCTTCGCGCGCTCCGCCGGCGCGAAGGAGGCCCGGATTATCCCGAATACCTGCGGAACCATCACTCCGGCGGCCAGCCCCTGCGCGGCCCGCATCCCGATGAGCATTCCCGCATCGATGGCGAGCGCACACAAGGCGGAGGTGGCCATGAACCCGGCCAGGCCGATCAGGAACAGCAGCTTGCGACCGAACTGGTCGCCGAGCCGGCCGCCGGTGATCAGGCCCGCCCCCAGGGTGAGGGTGTAGGCGGCGATCGTCCATTGGATCTGGGCATCGTTCGCCCCGAGGTCGCGGGTTATCGCCGGGGCCGCGACGGTGACGATCGTCGCATCCAGCAAATCCATGAACGAGCCGAACAACACGACGAGCAGTGCCGCGCTCGCGCCCGCGCCGGAAACAACCGCTGCGGGAGTGCCCGTGTGGGGCACGCCCTCCCGGTAATCCTGTGATGTGGTCATGGTCGGCAGGATGGCAGGCATAGTGGCCATCGAATGGCCACCTCATCGAAGAGAATCGGCCTATGGCCACAACCTCCGCCCGGGCCCTGAAACTCTTATCGATCTTCGGGATCGGCACCACCCTGACCGCCGCCGAACTCGCCACCAGACTCGGGGTATCCGTTCGGACCGTGCGCCGGGATATCGACACTCTCAGAGATCTCGGCTACGAGATAACGGCCGTACACGGGGCGGGCGGAGGGTATCGGCTCGGCCGCGCCACCCGCCTACCCCCGATCGTCTTCGACGAGGACCAGGCGACGGCCGCGGCCGTCGCACTGCAAACCGCTCCCGCGGTCCTGTCGGGCCTCCGCGAGAACTCCGCGCGGGCTCTCGCCACGTTGTACCAGGCGATGCCTGCCCGCAGCCGGGCTCGGGCCGAAGTGTTCACCGTTTCCGCGGCTCGCAACTACTGGGAGTTCCCCGCACCCCCGATCGACGCCGAGATCGTGCGCACCCTCGGCACCGCGATCAACCGGCGACACCTCGTCCGCGTGGACTACGGCGACGCCGAGCCGGCCACACTCACTCTGCAACCGCACGAGCTGGTGGTATGGGCGGCCCGGTGGTATCTGGTCGCCTTCGACATCGACGCGCGCCGCTGGCGGGTGATGCGAGTCGATCGCATCACCCCACGCCTGCCCACGCACATCCCTTTTCAGCGCCGCGAAGTCCCGCACGGCGGCCCCGTGGCCATGGTCATGAACACTTACGACCGCGGTGACGCCACGGCCGAATGGCCATGTCGCGGCTCGGCGATCATCGCCCTGCCCGCATCCGTCGTCGCCCGCTTCGCTCCTGGTGGATCGACGGTCGCCTACGACACCGAAACCAGCTGCCGACTCGCCCTCGGCGCCTGGTCATGGGCCGGCCTCGCAGGTCTGCTGCTCACCTTCGACGCCGATATCACCCGGATCGAACCGACAGAACTCCGGCAAGCGCTGCACGCCCTACGGGATCGGATCGACAGAGGACTCGAGCACGAGTGATCATCGAATTCGAATCGACAACGACCGTTTTGCGCAGTAGGTGCGCGGTACGGCACGGTAACGACCATGGTCGGCGAGCTGGATGCCGCGTGGCGGGCTGTGCGTGATGTGCTCGGCGCGGCCGCCAAGGACTACAGCGCCGCGGCCGCCGCGATACCCGCACACACCGCCCGCGACGTCACCGAGGTCGCCGCCCGGGCCGTGGACACCGACGCGTCAAGCGCACCGGCCTTGACGACCGCATCCCCCGATACACCCCGCGACACCACGAACACCGCGACATCCGCCACCTATGTACGCGGCCGCGATCTGATCGACGAGATCGACTACACCGCGCTCCAGCTTGCCAGAAGCAGATCCTCGAGTTCCCACCCGATGTTCGAGGAGATCCAGCGGCTACAGGGATTCGACGGTCCCCCCACCATCACCACCCCACACGAGGTCGACGCGGCGATCGCGGCGGGTGGGCAGGAGCTGTTCCGCGGGTTCGAGAAGGATCGCTACCGCGACGACTTCCTCACCGGCCCGGTGCGACCCGGCGGCGGCCCCACCGGAGCCGGGACGTACGCCACACCGCTGGAAGAGGTCGCCCTCCACTACGCCGATCCCACCCGTACCCAGGATCTCGCCACCCGACGGGCCCGGGTGCTGCGAATGGCACTACACCCCGAGGCCAGGACGATCACTCTGCGTGACCTCGAATCCGAACGCACCCGCACCTTGTCGCAAATCGAGCGAGAACTCGGGACGGTGCGCTATGCGACGAACCCCACGCCCGAGCAAACGGCTCGCCGTATCGAGCTACAGGCCAAACAGTTGGCGGTGGCCGATATCGGCCGATATGGTGCCCTGCGCGGCTGGGACGCCATCGACGGATCCGACACCTTCTCGAACAAGGAATGGGTCGTGCTCAACCCGACCGCCCTGTTGATCCAACGCTGAGCGCCCGCCGCCCATACGGGACTCCTCGCGCCCGTCAGGCGGTGTGCGCAGCGGCGGCTTCCAGATCGTCGATACTGCCCGACATGATCGTTCGCACATGCTCGGTGATATGCGCGAGCGGCCAGTCCCACCAGGCCACCGCCAGTAGCCGGGCGATATCCGCGTCATCGTAGCGAGTGCGGATGAGTCGGGCCGGGTTACCGCCGACGATGCCGTAATCGGGTACGTCCGCGGTGACCACGGAGCCGGTGCCGATGATCGCGCCGTGGCCGATCCGCACGCCGGACAGCACTGTCGTCCCATAACCGAACCAGACATCGTTGCCGACGACGGTGTCGCCTCGATCGGGCAGACCGGTGAGCAGATCGAAGTGTTGCGACCACGAACCGCCCATGGTGGGGAACGGGAAGGTCGAAGGACCATCCATCCGGTGGTTGGCGCCGTTCATGATGAACCGCACGCCGGTGCCCAGAGCACAGAACTTCCCGATGATCAGCTTTTCCGGTCCATAGTGGTACAGCACATTTCGGGTTTCGAACTCGGTCGCGTGGTCCGGATCGTCGTAGTAGGTGAACTCCCCGACCTCGATCAGCGGGGAGGTGATCAGAGGTTTCAACAGCACCACCCGTGGCTGCTCGGGCATGGGGTGCAAGACGGTGGGGTCCGCGGGCACGAGCACAGGTTTGTCGGGCATGACGAAGCTCCTTCGGAGATCAGGGACGCGGCCTGAGCACCGGTCCGACCGTACTCGACCGGCCGACAACCGAACCGCTGGGCGATCACCGCGCGCAGTGAGGCGGACCGGACGCGGTCAGGACGAGATGGCCACCACGGACCGATAGGTGCGCGGATCATCGATGGCGTCGAGGAGATAATCGGCGAGAACGGCCCGGGAGGTGCGGTGGCCCACCTTCGCGTTCGCGCCCGGTGAAATACGCGGCCCGCCGGTGGCGGGAGCATCGGTCAACCCGGTGGGACGGACCGCTGTCCAACACAGTTCACTCTGCGCGAGCAGATATTCCATCCGAGCCATATCGGAATAGGTGTGCCGCATGATTCGGCGTAGAACGACGGCGAGGAGCCTGGTGCCCGGTCCCGCATCCGCCGGAATGTCCAGGCCCGCCGAGGAGATCACCAATAATCGTCCGCCCGGGGGCATGGCGGTGATGATCTCGGCGGTGGCGGCGGAATAGACGCTGGTGGGACCGCGCCCGGTCGCGCCGAGAGCGGAGATCACCGCAGCGTGTCCGTCGAGCAGTCCGGTCAATGCTCCTGGCACGCCCGGATCGGCCGTGACCACGGTCGATCCGGGCACCGCGGCCGCGGTAGAGGTCGGACGGACTATCGCGGTGACCCGATGTCCTCGGGCCGATGCCCGGTCGACCACCAACCGTCCGGTGCGGCCGGTGGCGCCGAGAACGGCAATGTCTGCCATCAGCGCGCGACAGGACGAGCGGCGGGCCGGGACAGGAAGGTGAAGGCCTCCATGAGCGGCTTGCGCTGGGTTTTCTGCACGGCCGCGATACGCCACTGTCCCGCGGTGTCACGGACGACGGTGTAGGTGGCGAGTTTGCCCAGTTTCTTGGGCCGTCGTTTCGAGGTTTCCCCGCGCGTCACGACAATGGCGGTGTCGGCGCCGTAATAGCGGATATCGAGGATCTCGATCGTCAGACGGGTGTCTTTCAGGAAGCTGTCGAACAGGGCCTGATGGGCGCGACCGATTTCCGCGCCGCCGTGGTAGACGGTACCGACATAGGTGACGTCGGTGGCGTCGTCGGTGAAACAGGCGCCGTAGGCGGCGCCGTCACCACGGTCCCACGCCTGCCGGCTGCGGTCGATGAGGTCGTGAATGGCGGTGGTGTCGGTGGTCATTTCGTTTTCCTTCGATCGGACATCGCGGCCAGGGCGGCCCGACGGGGTAGTAGCCGTAAGACGGCGGTGAACAGCCGGTTGACCGGGCCGGTGAATACGACGGGACCTGTTCGGCCGGACAGGGCTTTCCGAGCGTGTTCCACCACCTGTTCGGGGGTCTGGACCAGCCATGGCGGTACATCGGTTGCGGTTTGGGATGCGGTGGCGGTAACACCCGGACACAGGGCGAACACCTGTATGCCGCGTGACCGCTGCTCGTGCCACAGCGTTTCGGAGAACGCCGTGACGAAGGCCTTGGTCGCGCTGTAGACGGCGAGTCCGGGTTTCGGGTTGTGTCCGAGCGTCGAGGACACGTTCACCACAGCGCTGCCGGGCGGGGCCACGCCGAGGAACGCGTAGGCCAGGGTGACCACCGCACGACAGTTCAAATCAATTGTGCCAAGCGATGATTCGAGTTCAACGGTGATGAAGTCGCCGTGCGTTGCGGTGCCGGCATTGTTGATCAGCAGCGTGTAGTTCCCGCTACGGAGTCGTTGTGCGACCACGCGCAGCCCTTCGTCGGAACCGAGATCGGCGGCGAGATAATCGTGTCCCGCACCGAGCTCGGCGATCAGCGACTCGAGACTCTCGGTTCCCCGGGCCACGGCGGTCACCGAACAACCCTGCGATGCAAGCGCTACCGCGAAGGCTCGTCCGATTCCGGCGCCGGCGCCGGTCACCATTGCCCTCATCGTTCGGCCTCCGGCTTCGTCGCCGAATCGAACAGGAACGAGATGCGCTCCATCACCGGTTGCCGCTGGGTGTTGTGGAAACTCGCGATCCGCCACTGTCCGTCGGTTTCCCGCACCAGGGTGTAGGTCTGCGTCTTGGACAGCTTCGCCGGACGTTCACCCTCGTAGCGGTCACCGCGGCTGGTGACGATCGCGACGTCGTGGCCGTGGAAACGCGCCCCGAGGAAGGAGTCGGCGAGTTTGGTGCCCTTCAGGAATCCCGAGAACAGGGCCCGATGCGCCTCGGTCAGATCACGACGGCCCACATAGTGGGTGCCCAGGAAGGTGGTGTAGGTGGCGTTCTCGGTGAAGGTCGCACCGAACGCGTCGGCGTCGTTGCGGCCCCAGGCCGCGGTCATGGTGGCGATGGTCGCGCACACCGCCCGCAGATCGTCGACACTGCCGGCGTCCGGGGTGACCTGCGTGCATTCGGCGACACCGGTATTGCGGACATCGGAGGTGCGATCCAGCCATACGTATCCGCCGGCGGTGACGACGCCGAGTGTCAGCACCGCGGCACCGAGGGCGCGCAGCGCGGTACGGCCGCGTGTCCTGCGCGGTGTGGTGGGTTCGGTCTCGACGGTGGCCGACGTCATGGCGGTAGCCCTTCTCATGCTATTCTCTTCTCGAAAGATTTAACTTCCTAGAAGATTTCTCTTCGTTTGAGAAGAGATTAGGAGAAAGGACTTCGCCGTGTCAACACGTCCACGAGAAGACGATCCCGGCCTGATCTTTCGCCGATACCTGAGTTCGGTGGTGCTCCACGCACAGGCCGGGGCGAAGGCGGTCGGACTCGGTGCGACGGATCTGTACGCGCTGAACATCCTGGAACTGAACGGGGCCATGACCCCCGGCGAACTCGGCGCCCGCGCCGGCCTGACCACGGGCCCCACCACCCGCCTCATCGACCGCCTGGAACAGGCCGGCTACGTGCGCCGCGCCGCCGCGCCGGGTGATCGCCGCAAGGTCATGGTCGAACCCGTCGACCGGCCGGCCGACCTCGATCGGGTCCTGTCGTCCGCCCGTCGCGAGATCGGCGCCATCATCGAGAGCTACCCGCCCGAACAGCGCGAGCTCCTCTTCGACTACTTCGCCCGCGCCGCCGACGCCTATCGGCGGGCCACGGCCGAGATCGCCGAACGGGACCCGTCCGGCGATTGACGTCCTCCTGGCCCGATATCACCGCCGGTCGTTTTCCAACAGCTCGAATAGACCGGAAAAGCCCTGATCACCGTGACCGTCGGCAACTCGTTTCTCCATCAGCCTCCATACCTCACGCATCCGCGTCGTATCCACACCGAGAGACTCCCGGTGCTCGACGAGGTCGCCCATCAGCGCGACCTGTACCGACAGCGGCCCGAGATCCGGCGGGTATGTACGGTCGCGGACGGCTTCCCCGATTGCCGTCAGCAATGGCGGATAGGCGGTAATGGAACCGGCGAGGCGCGCGGCGAACTCCCCGACGTCGACCCCCTCCTTGCGCACCAACCGGAGCGTATGCAGAAAACCGATGAGAATCTCGTACCCCATCGCCACCTGGGCCATGAACTCGACGGACGCCAGGCCGGCGTCGGCACCGTAATACGTGGGGGTGCCCAACTTCCGCAACATCGCCTCGTAGGTCTCGAACGCGGTCCGAGATCCGCTGTAGGAGAACATTACCCGGTCCGAACCCAGGTCCGGCGGATCTCCCATCACCCCGCCGTCCAGATATTCGGCGCCATACTCGGTGACCCACCGCTGGATCGCGCGGGCCCGACCCGGGGAACCGCTGGTGACGTTTACCAATGTCTTGCCCGATATGGCGTCACCGACGGCGGCCAGGACGTCCTCGACCGCATCGTAGTCGAGAACACAGAGCACGACCAGCGGTGCGGCGGCGACCGCTTCCGCGGCCGTCGCCGCCGTCGAGGCACCGGCCTCGACCAGCGGTTCACTCTTGTTTGCCGTGCGATTCCAGACCGTCGTGGGATGGCCGCGATCCAGGAAGACCCGCGCGATCGCGGATCCCATGGCACCGAGGCCGAGCACGGTTACAGGGGTCGATGCGGCGTCGGAGGCCGTCTCGGTACTCATGAAAAGGGACGATAGAACCTCGAGTAAAGTTGAGGTCAACTTACCGAATGCGGACTTCGTTCGCCCACCGGCACACCAGCACCGGAAACACCGCTCGAATCACATGGTCGCGAGCGTCACGCGGCCCTCTCCATTTCGAGACACAGGTCAGAGATTCACCGTTCACGCCGGCAGACGACCGCCGAGATATCCGGAACGAGTGTCGGTCAGGAGGGGGCCTCGTACATGTTGTCCCAACCGGCGTCTTCACGCGGGGGCCTGACCGGTGTCGGTTCGTATGGCTTGAACCCCGGGTTGGGGATAATCCCCTTGTCGGGATCACGCCGATCTATCAGCACTCCCTCGATCTTGTCGACCGGGATACCGCCATCGCCCCGGTCGAGGGCGTACCGCCTGCCGATCTCGTCGGGCTGCGGGCCTCGGTCTACCACCACACGCTGCTCAATTGCTCCTTTCGGATCCGCGTCTCGGTCGTGAGCGTTCAGCACGTCTCGCACCACGAACGTCTCACCGTCCCCCCCGGGGTATTCAGCGGCCACGGCCGGATCTCGTGAGGTGCATACCCAGTCGTCGGCACCGGGTCCGTCTTGATGGGTCCATGTGAACGTCGATCCGCTTATCGTGCTGCGGGGTAGGAAACCTTCGTCGTAGATCTTCTCCCTCGACCGCGAGTCTCCCCGGTAGAGCCTGCCCAGGTAGGGCTCGCGACCTCTGGTCTCGGGCGGAAATTCGAGCTTCCCGCCCAGCTCGCGCGCCTCGCGTTCCATATCGTGCTGCCATTTCCACAGGGCCTCGGCGAACTCCCGCCCCTCCACACCCTCTTGGTGGAGATGGTCACGCTTGACGGCCATCGCTCGCCCCCACGCGCGGTTGATGGCCCAATCCGCTCCCTCCTGCGACAGGGGAGAGATATGCTCGGGCAACTCGTTGCTCTCCACATACCTGTAGAAGTCACGGAACTTGATCCGGCCACTTTCCAGCCCCTCCCGCAACGTGTAGGGCTCGCTGCTTTCGTTCCAAGCGCGATAGCCGGCGAAGAAGTCGGTTTCGGCGGGGATCCCACCCAGCAGGTCCCCGCCTTGCCCCTCCGTGTGGGCCAGGCGGTTCGCCCCGTTCGTCGCATGGGCGCCGAAACCCTTGATATCGCTGTTCAAGCAGTCGCCGACCATCTTGCCCGAGACGGTTATTCGGCGTCCGAGACCGGCGAACATATCGACGATGTCACGAGACCATGCACTCATGACCACCCTCCATGACCTCCCGCCCTCGAAGCGAACACCACACGGCGACAAGCCTTCCGATATACGGTACCGCTCACGCAGGCAAGATCGTGCCCACAACTTCACCCTGGCCGGCAATATCGCCGGCCGGCCAAGGGGCTGTTCAGGAGCGCAATGCGGCGGCGAGGGCGGGGTTGATCGAAATGGTCAGGGACAGCAGCGATTCGACGAGCAGATCCAATAGTTCGGCCCGAGTGATGCTCTCCCCACGCAGCCAGGACAGGGTGATCTCCTCGGTGAAGGCGATCCAGCCGCGCACCGCGAGCGCGAGTCGGGGGTCGGCCTTGTCCTCGTCGGCTATGGGCGCCACATCGAGGATCAGGCGGACGATGGCATTGCGGGTCTCGTCGATCATGCCCGACAGTTCGGGGTTGACACTGGACGGACCGCGCAGCAGAGCGAGGTAGGTGGTGCGGTTCTCGGCTGCATAGTCCACATAGCGACCCACCGAATCGCGCAGCATTTCGAATGCCCCCGATTCGGGGTCGGGAGCTATTCGATGGAGCAGACCGGCGGCGGCCCGGCGCAGTACCGCCAACTGATAGTCCTGCTTGGTCGGGAAGTAGTGGAACAGCAGGCCGCGCGATATCCCGGCCCGGTTCGCTATCTCACTGATCGAGATGTCCTCGATGGCGCGATCGCCCAGCATTTCGAGGCCGAGTTCGATGAGCTGAGCCCGGCGCTCCTCGGGACTCAGACGGATTCGTTTCGCGGTTTCCTCCGGCCTCGTCGTGGTCACACCGTCATCTTACTGAACACGAGTCAATACTATTGACTCCTACTCAATAGGACCTTACGCTAAATATATGAGTCGCAAGGTTACAGACAATGCTGTCGCCAACCGAGCCCGCCACCTGCGGACCATCATCATCGGCAGCGGATTCTCCGGCCTCGGCATGGCCATTCGGCTGTCCCAGCAGGGAAGGCGCGATTTCCTCGTTCTGGAGCGCGGCAGCGATGTCGGCGGCACCTGGCGCGACAACACCTATCCGGGTGCGGCCTGCGATGTCCCCTCGCACCTGTACTCGTATTCGTTCGCCCTCAACCCGAACTGGTCACGCTCGTTCTCCCGCCAGGCCGAGATCCAGGCCTATATCCGCGATGTGGCCCGCCGCTACGACGTCCTGGACAACCACCTGTTCAACTGTGACGTCACCGCCGCACGGTGGGACGCCCCGAACGCGCGGTGGGAGATCAACACCAACCAGGGCCGTTTCACCGCCGATACGGTGGTCTCCGCGGTGGGCGCGCTGTGTGAGCCCAATCTGCCCGATATCAAGGGCATCGGCGAGTTCACCGGCGAGATCTTCCACTCCGCGCGCTGGAACCACGACGCGGACCTGACCGGCAAACGGGTGGCGGTGATCGGCACCGGCGCCTCGGCCATTCAGATCGTGCCCGCCATTGCCGGAAAGGTCGCCCACCTCGACGTCTACCAGCGCACCGCGCCTTGGTTGCTACCCCGATTGGACCGCCCCTACACCCTGCCCGAACGGCTGGCGTTCAAGTACGTCCCCGGTATGCAGCGACTCTCGCGCGCCGCCATCTACGCCGCCCGGGAGACCCAGGTCGTCGGTCTGGCCAAGTTCCCGCCGCTGATGCGCGGTTTCGAGGCCCTGGCCAAGGCCAAGCTGCACTGGGAGATCAGCGATCCCGAACTGCGGAAGAAGGTCACCCCGAACTTCCGGATCGGCTGCAAACGCATGCTGATCTCCAATGATTACTACCCCGCGCTCGACCGGGACAATGTCGACGTGGTGACCGACGGCATCGCCGAGATCCGGGAGAACTCCATCGTCACCGAGGATGGCACCGTCCGCGAGGTGGACGCCATCGTGGTGGCCACCGGATTCCACGTCACCGACTCCCCCACCTACGAAACCATCTACGGTCGCGACGGCCGTAGCCTGGCGGAGGTGTTCGACGAGATCGGGCAGCAGGGCTACAAGGGATCGACCATCGCCAACTTTCCGAATATGTTCTTCCTGCTCGGACCGAATGTCGGCCTCGGACACACCTCGATGGTGTACATGATCGAATCGCAGATCAACTACATCGCCGACGCGCTGGCGACCTTCGAACGCAAGAGGCTGCGCACCCTCGAGGTACGGCGCGAGGTGCAGGACGCCTTCAATGCCGAATTGCAGCGGAAACTCGGTAAAACCGTCTGGAACACCGGCGGTTGCGCCAGCTGGTATCTGGACAAGCACGGTAACAACACCACGCTATGGCCGGATTTCACCTTCGAATTCCGTAGGCTGACAAAGAAATTCGATCTCGAAGCCTATGAGACGACCACGGTCGACGACGACACGTCCGCTCGGCCCGATGTGAAAGTGGTGAACGCACAGTGAGTGACGAGTCCTACTTCCGCGGCAAGGTTTGCGTGATCACCGGAGCCGGTTCCGGTATCGGCCGCGCGCTCGCGGAGAACCTGGCGCGACGCGGCGCAAAACTGGCCCTGTCCGATATCGACACCGATGGCCTGGCCGAAACCGTGCGCCGCTGCGAACGACTGGGCGCGCAGGTGAAATCGGATCGACTCGACGTGGCCGAACGGGAAGCGGTCCTGCACTACGCCGACGCGGTGAAAGAGCATTTCGGCGTGGTGCACCAGGTCTACAACAACGCCGGTATCGCCCATCATGGTGACGTCGTCAAAACCGATTTCAAGAGCATCGAACGGATCATGGACGTCGACTTCTGGGGTGTCGTCAACGGCACCAAGGCGTTCCTGCCGTATCTGATCGAATCCGGCGACGGACATGTGGTGAACGTGTCCAGCCTGTTCGGGCTGATCGCCGTACCGGGGCAAAGTGCCTACAACTCGGCGAAATTCGCGGTCCGCGGCTTCACCGAGGCACTGCGTCAGGAGATGATCGTCGCCCGGCATCCCGTGCGGGTCACCTGCGTCCACCCCGGCGGTATCAAGACCGCGGTCGCGCGTAATGCGACCTACGTCGAGGGTATCGATGCGAAAAGCGCCAGTTCGATGTTCGACAGATACCTGGCCATCCACAGCCCGGAGATGGCCGCGCAGACCATTGTCGACGGAGTCCGCAAGGGTCGCGGTCGGGTGCTGATCGGCTGGGAGGCCAAACTACTCGACCTGTTCGTACGGGTCGCCGCCTCGGGCTACCAGCGCATCGCGGCCACCGTCGAACGGCGTTTTCTGCCCTGATCGGGGCCCGAACCGAAAGATTCCATGTCAGACCTTGCCCTACCGCTGCCCGTCGCACGCGCCGCACTCGGCGCCATGTATCGGGTAGCGCTGCACAACCGTCTCCCCTTTTCACTACAGCGGACCCTGATCGATATCGGATCCCGACTGCAGCCGGTGCCGTCCGACACCACGGTGCGGCGCCTGCGACTGGCCGGCCGCCCTGCCGAACGGCTCGATTCCGCCGGTGCGGACGGCCACCCTGCCGCCGTGCTCTACCTACACGGCGGCGGATACGCGGTGGGCTCGCTCGCCACCCACCGTTCCCTGGCCGCCCGCCTCGCGCGGGATACCGGCAGTCCGGTCTACGCGCTCGACTACCGCCTGGCCCCCGAACATCCCTTTCCGGCGGCCGTCGACGATGCCGTGGCGGCCTTCCGGGAGCTGGTCGGTAGGCACGGTTACCGTCCCGACCGCATCGCCATAGCGGGCGATTCGGCCGGCGGCGGATTGGCGCTGGCCACCGCCCAGCGCCTGATCGCCCACCATGGACACACCCCGGCCGCGCTCGGGTTGATCGCCCCTTGGGTCGACCCGAACCAGACCCCGAAGCGGAGGCGGGATCTGGTGGTCGACAGCTTGTGGTCGCGGGCCTGCGCCGCCGCCTATCTGGGCGACGGCGACCCCACCGACCCCGGCTACGCGCCACTGCACGGCGTCCTCTCCGGCCTGCCGCCGACCTGTATCCAGGTCGACACCGGGGAACTGCTGCATCCACAGTGCGTCGAACTGGCCGAAGCACTGCGGGCGGCCGGGGTGACCGTCCGGTTCACCGAGACCCACGGGCTGTGGCATGTGGCCCACCTCCAGGCCGCCCTGGTCCGGCCCGCCGCAGCAGTTTTGACCGAAATGGCCGAATTTCTCCGCGAAGGTCTGCGACCCGCACCACTGCGCGACCTAGGATGAATTGATCGGGTCGTTTCCTCCGGCCACTGCGTCGACCGGGCCTTTCGCGACGGGGTCGAGCTCACCGGCCCAATGCGGTGGCGTACATTACCGACGAGTTAACTACGTGGAAGGGCCATGATGCGAGAGTTCGAAGCTCCGGCTTCCTACACCATCCCGGAAGACGCCAACTGCTCCGACAGCGTGTTCCGCCATGCCCAGGAATCCCCGAGCGCGGTGCTGTTCACCGTGGCCGCCGATGGCGGCACCTGGCGGGAGGTGACGGCGACGGAGTTCGCCCGCACCGTCACCGATGTTGCCAAGGGCCTCATCGCCTCCGGAATCGACCTGGGCGATCGCGTGGCCATCATGGCTCCGACCCGTTACGAATGGGCCGTCCTCGATTTCGCCATCTGGGCCGCCGGCGCCTGTACCGTGGCCATCTACGACAGCTCGTCCGCCGAGCAGGCCAAGTGGATTCTGCAGGATTCCGGGACCAAACTGCTGGTCGTCGAGAACGACAAACACCGGAAGGTCATCGACGAGATCGCCCCCGACGATCTGCCCGAGCTGAAGGAACGGCTGCAAATCGATCAGGGCGCGGTCGACGACCTCATCGCGCGCGGTAAGGACCTGGACGACGAACAGGTGCATGCCCGCCGCAAGCAGGTCGACGCCGCCTCCCCGGCCACCCTGATCTACACCTCCGGCACCACCGGGCGCCCCAAGGGCGTCATGCTCACCCACGCCAACCTCTACGCCGAATCACGCTCCGACCGGATCGCGCTGGGCAAGTTCGTGGCCCCGGGCAAGAAGACGCTGATGTTCCTGCCTTTGGCGCACGTCTTCGCCCACGCCGTCGCCCTGGCCGCCTTCGACGCCAAGGTCACCGTCGCACACACCTCGGACTGGAGCACCCTGGTGGAACAGTTCGACTACCACAAGCCCCACTTCGTGCTCTCGGTGCCTCGGGTATTCGAAAAGGTGTACAACGCCGCCCGGCAGAAGGCACACGACGGGGGCAAGGGCAAGATCTTCGACGCGGCCGCCGATACCGCGATCGCCTACAGCGAGGCCCTGGAAACCGGTGGGCCGGGTCTGCTCCTGAAGGCCAAGCACGCGCTGTTCGACAAGCTGGTCTACGGCAAACTGCGCGCCGCTCTCGGCGGTAACTGCGAGGCCGCGGTGTCCGGCGGTGGTCCGCTGGGCGCGCGCCTGGGGCATTTCTTCCGCGGTGCCGGTGTGACCATCTACGAGGGTTACGGCCTCACCGAGACCACCGCGGCCATCGCGGTGAACACCCCCGAACACATTCGAGTGGGCAGCGTCGGCCGGCCGATCGAAGGCCAGGCGGTCCGGATCGCCGACGACGGCGAGCTGCTGGTGCGCGGTTCGGTGGTGTTCGACGGTTACTGGGGCAACTCCGAGGCCACCGCGGAGGCGTTCGAGGACGGCTGGTTCAAGACCGGCGACCTGGCAACCCTCGATGACGACGGGTTCATCACCATCACCGGCCGCAAGAAGGAAATCCTGGTCACCGCAGGTGGTAAGAACGTCTCGCCCGCCCTGCTCGAGGATCCGCTGCGGGCGCACCCGCTGATCGGCCAGGTCATGGTGGTGGGCGACGGGAAACCGTTCGTCGCCGCGTTGATCACCCTCGACTCGGAGGCGTTGCCGGGCTGGAAGGAACGCCACGGTGTAGCCGACGATCTGCCGATCGAGCAATTGGTGGAGCACACCGAACTCGTCGCCGAGGTGGAGGCCGCGGTTGCCGAGGCCAACAAGAGTGTCTCCCGTGCCGAGCAGATCAAGAAGATCCGCATCCTCGCCGCCGAATGGACCCAGGAAACCGGCGAGCTCACCCCCAAGATGTCGCTCAAGCGGGCGGTTGTCATGAAGAAATACGGCGACGAGGTCGAGAAGATCTACGGCTGATCGCCTCTCCTCGGTTCTCGATCCGTCCGGCCGGTGACGGTATGTTCCGGCCGGACGGATCGAACCCACCGTCGCGGCGGCTCGGACCCCTACGCGACCTCGACCGATTCCATTTCCTTCGGTTCGACTTCTTCCTTCGGTTCGACGGACGACGCCGAACGGAACAAGGTATTGCGGATGAACAAGGCCGAAGCCACCGTGCCGATCAGCAGAATCAACGCAGGCAGGTAGGTGGCGCCCCCGAGCGCCGAACTGAACGCCTGTTTCACCGGTTCCGGGATCGGACCGGTGCTCATCCCCTCACCGGCCGGAGCCTCGGCGAGCCCGCTCGCACTCATTCGGGCGGCGATCAGCGCGCTGATGCCGGCGCTACCCAGCACCGTCCCCACCTGTCGGGTGGTGTTGTAGATACCCGCGCCGGCACCCGCCTGCTGCAACGGCAGATTATGCGTGGCCGTGGCCGCCAACGGCCCCCAGATGCAGGCGTTCGCCAGACCCGCCAGTACCGAATTGACCAGGAACAGCGCGATCGAAGAATTCGGATCGCTCATCAACAGCGCGAACCACGCCACCGACAGCGCGAACAAGGCGAACCCGGAGGTGGGAGCGACCCGGGGGTGCAGCCGGCCGACGAACCTGCCGATCAGGGGCGCGCTGATCGCGGTGACAATCGCCATGGGAGCCAAGACCAGCGCGGATACGGTGGACGACATCTCTCGCACCGATTGCAGATAGAAGTAGGCGGGCACCATGGAGGCGGAGGTCGCCGCACCCATGGCCGCGATGGCCAGGTTCGCCAGGGCGAAATTACGGTCACGGAACAAGCCGAGCGGTACCAGTGGCTCACCGACGCCACGCGCCTGATAGAACACGAATACCGCGAGTACCAGCAGACCGGCCCCGATCAACAACCAGATGCGGGCGGACCAGTCGTAGCTGTTGCCCTCCTGAATACCGAACACCAGGCCGAACATGCCCAGCGCGCTGAGTACCACCCCGGGGATGTCGAACTTGTGCGCTTGGGTGGGCAGCGCCGGGACCAGCCAGGCGGCCAACGCGAAGGCGACAATGCCCACCGGGACGTTGACGATGAAGATCCACTCCCAGCCCAGACCGTCCACCAGGAAACCACCCAACAGCGGACCGATCAGCGTCGCCAGTCCGGCCACGCCGCCCCATACTCCCATCGCTGCACCGCGACGGTCCGGGGGGAAGGTACGGGTGATAACCGCCATGGTCTGCGGGGTCATGAGCGCTGCGCCCAAACCCTGAACGGCACGGGCGGCGATCAGCATGCCGATGGTGCCGGACAACCCGCACCACAGCGATGCGGCGGTGAAGACGCCCAGGCCGAGTAGATAGATGTTCTTCGGTCCGAAACGGTCACCGAGCCGACCGGTGATCGGCAACGGCACCGCGTAGGCCAGCAGATATGCGCTGGTGACCCAGACGACCTGCGGGATATCGGTGTGCAGACTCGTCATGATGGCGGGATTGGCGACGGCCACGATCGTCATGTCCAGCAAGATCATGAAGAAACCGACGACCAGCGCCACCAACGCCGGCCATGGGTTACGGGTGGGCATATTCGTTCCTATCCGAGCGGCGGCGAAGCGCCGTCTGATTGTCGGGTACGAGCCGGATCACCGTCCGGCATCCGTCCGCTGGTTATCGGCCGCGCTGCCGAAGCGGACACTATCCGTGCCAACCGACACGGGCCCACTCGTTATTTCGCAGCACGAGATATACACGGCCCGGAAGGTAGAGCCCGCCGGCGGAACGCGGCCTCAACGGTCTCCGCCATGGAACCGAGCCCTGTGTGTGGCCAGGTAGGCGGCGCGGTCGTGGTAGGAGGTGGCCAGAGCATCGCCATAAGCGATCAACTCGGAATGCATCGAACACCGGGGCCGGTATCGCTGCCGAACCGACCCCGCCAAATCACCACCGTTGCATGCCTCGGACAGGATCTCCGCCAGCACCGTCGCATCCTCCATGGTGTAACTCATCCCTTGTCCGGTCATCGGGTGTGGTGAGAACACGGCGCTGCCGAGAAGAACCACATTGCCATCATGGTAGGGAGTGCGATGATGGACGGACAGGGGCGCAGAGACGAACCGGCCCGGATCCAACAGCACGAGTGCGTCGTCGCTGTGCGTGACGAAAGTGGCCAACCGCGTGGTCAGGTCGATGTCGTGCTCGCGGAACACCGGTACGTCCAGAGCCTGTGGGAGACCGACGAACACCCTGGCCAGTTCAGCAGTCACCGGATAGAAGTAGGCGAACCAGCCGGACGAATCGAAGTAGAGCCGGTTTCGTGCGAGGATGCTGGGTGTGACCGGAACCGTGGCCATCCGCAGCACATGGTCGTACTCACAGACCATCCGGTTCTCCACGACGAGTTCACTCAATGACGAGGCAGCTCCACCGGCATCGACGTATACCTGTGCTCGTATCACAGCGCCGTTGTCCAGCACTACCTCGGCCACCTCGGCATCCACGGCATGCACATCGGCCGGCCGCCTACCGAATCGGATGTCGACATTCGGCAATTCATCACATGCCTCGAGGATGGTGCCCACTGTCACGTCGTACGGGGCGATCAGGAAATAGCCGAGTTCGGTGTGCTCGGTGAAGTCGTACGAGAACAGCGGGGATCCGTCATGGTGGAAGTCGATGACCTTGCGCCGCAAAGCCCCCCGTAGCATCAGTTCGCCGAGCAGACCGTGTTCGGCGAGGATACGGATGCCGCGCGGCTTGAGAATTTCGGCACCGCGCGAGGGAGTGTCGGGACGGGATTCGACCACCAGCACGCTATGGCCCCTACGACCCAACAGCAACGCCAGCAGCGCACCGCCCATCCCGGCACCGAAGATGACGCAGTCCACACTCTGTGAGCCCTCCACCTCGGTCCACGCGCCGGTCATCGTTCCGCCGCCAGGAATCGGCCCGGCGCGATGATCCCGGCCGGGTCGTAGACACGTTTGAGCGCATGTAGTGGCGTGTCCCGGTAGTCGGCCGCCCGATCGGCCAATTCCCACGGCTCGTGGTCGATATTGGAGCGGTAGGGCGGAAAGCCCGCGCGCAGAAAGGATTTACGCGCCGCCTGGCGCAACTCGTGTGCCCGTTCCATGCCATCGGAGTCCCGTACGAACGGAATCTGCGCCACCATATTGGTGGAGTGCCGGGAAACCACATTGAATTCGAGCATTCCCGCGGTGCCGTATCGTTCGGCCTCGACCTCGAAGAGTTCGACCGCCTTGCGCATGGCGGCCGCGCCGAATGGCACCACGGGTAGGAACATCAGCCAACCGACCGGCGACCGGTCGACCTGTGCGCAGGAATCGACCCCCATGGAACGCTGGATGTTCGCGCATGACGGGATTCCGCGCGCGAACAGCGTGCGAGGGTACAGCGGATCGTCGGGGGGCGTCTGCGAGGTGTCCAGTGCCCGGTAGGAAAGAAGCCCACGGACGCCCGAGAACGTCTCGCGGATGGCACGCTCGGTGAGCTCGACAACCGCGCGGTAACCGAGCAGGGGCACTTGAACCGTGACGGCGTCGAGGTCGGCCGTTGCGGGAACTGCGGCGCGACCGGCCTCGGGAACCACGAAAAGCTCCTTCAACCGCAACATGCCGTCGGTTGCGATCCGTGCCCGACCGACCCGGATCACCGCCTCGATCACCTCGGAGAGGGCGGCCTTGGCGAAAGTCGCGTGTACCAAGGTGATCGTTTCGGGGCGTGGGACGAGCCCGATCACCATCGCGGTGATCACCCCGAGATTGCTCTGTACGAAGACGCGGGTCGGATCCGGCCCGGCCACCGTACCCGGTCGACGACCGTTGCGGTCCAGACCGCCGGTGGTCATGACCTCTCCGGTACCGAGCACGACCTCGAGCCCGAGAAGGTCGTCGAGTCGTGGACGTATCGTGCCGTCTCCGCGCTCGAGTGTGTTCCCGATGAGGCCGGCGTCCGCGCAGCCGGCGGTCACGTTCAGCATCCACGGCGTGTCGGCGAGCATTTCCGCGAGTTGACGCTGGGTCACGCCCGGTTCGACCACGGCGTAGCCGATATCCAGATCCAGTGTTCGCACAGCAGTCATCCGACTCAGGTCGAGAACCTCGCAACCGTCGACCACCGGCAAACGTGAGCCCATTCCCCAGTTTCGGCCGGTACTCAGTGGGTAGATCGGGGTTTCCGCCCGCGCCGCCGAGATCACCTTCTGCCGCACCTCCTCGGTGGAGGTCGGAAAGTACGTCCCGGTGATTTCCCGTACCCGGTGCTCGCCCAGGTCCGCCGACTCGACTTCCCGCGCAGTCCGGTGCGGGACCGGATGCCCAGCGGTCATCGCTGCCCCACCCGGGACGACCCCCGATTTCCGGTCTCCGCGTGGTACCACGGTATCCACCGATTTTCCATGGCAGCGTCGACAACGCCGGGATAGTGATGAAGCATATTTCTGCCTGCGTCCTGATATCCGAATTCGATACTTGCCGAGTCGAGCAGGACACAAGTCTGTCGATCCCATGGACAGAGCAGCAGTAGTGAAAACCCTACTAGACACCGGACTTCGCTTCCGGAACGTCGAGATTCGCGAAAAGCACACGGGCATATGCGGCACGAGGCCAAGACATTGGTTTTCGGCGCCATAACGAGTTCTACGGTCGAACCGTCGACCGAGATCCATTCGACGACCACGCCGGCGCGCCGGCATTCCGCCGCGCCGATCGACACGGCGAGATGATTCCCCTTCTACCGCCGCAGGGCGCTACAACCCGTGCGTGTCCAGCCAACTCCTGGCGAGATCACCGGGATGGGCATTCTCCTCCTGAACCTGCCGCACGAGGGCGAGCAATTCGTCGGTGGTGAGCTCACCGGCCACGTAATTGAGTTTTTCCAGCTCCCGCTCGTCGAGCATGCCCTTGCGAATCAGCGTGAGCACATTCTCCGCGCGCACCGCGGCCGTATCGGAATCGTCCGCGGTGTCCGAGCGATCGGCCAGGACTGCCAACCCGTCGATACCGTCGGAAAGCGCTTCCACCGGCCCCCCGAGCACACCGATCTGGACCAGCCCCTCCGCCAAGGCCCGCCGCAACTCGTCGGCGTCGGCGAAGACACGCGTGGCGGTGAAATCACAGTCCGCAATCTTCGTGGCGGCGGCCGGCAGCCCGAGCAGTCCCGGCACCGGCGCCACCCCCGCCGTCAACAAAGGACACACCGGTCCCAGATCGGCGAGGTCCTCGATATCGTGCTGCCGCGCGATATCGGCGGTGGTCACCACCGCGGGCCGCAGGTCGGTGCCATCGGCGGCGTCGGAGACCACGACCCCCTGGGGTAGCGAACTGCGTAGTGCCTCGTCCACCTTCTTCGGTGTCCACGCCGCCGCATCGGCGTACAACTCGGCCAGCAGGGCACCGTTGTGGTCGGGAAACAGAGTGACCGTCCCGGCATCGAGCGCGGCGAGCAGTTGCGCCCGCCCACCCGGCGTGGGTCGGATCTTCACCCGGGCGCCCGTGCGGGCCAGCGCCTGCCCGTAGACCTCGGCCAGCACCCGCGATTCCGCCGAATCGCCCGCCCCGACGACAACCGGCTCGGGTTCGTCGGAACCGCAGGACACGGCCAGCATCGTCATCGCGACGACCAGAACCCGGCCCAGTATCCGACCGGACGTGGCCAGCACCATACGGCGACACCAACTTCCGTGAACCAGCTCTTGCACCCGGCACCGGGCGATATGACTCTCCAGAATCTACCGGCGAGCACTGAACCCGGTGGCTACGGCCTCACCTCGAGTACCGAAACGACCCCCGAGTACCGAAACGACATGGCACCCGGCCATTGCGACCGGGTGCCATGTCATTGTCTCGGAACATCACTGTCTCGGAACAGCACTGCCTCGAAACATCACTGCCTCGGAGCCCGCTGTGATGGGCGGGCCGACGGTTGGTCAGGCGACGCCTTCGGCGCGGGCCGCGGCGGCGACCGCCTCGGCGACCGCGGGCGCCACCCGCGGATCCAGCGGGCTGGGCACGATCTTGTCGGGCGCCAGCTCGTCACCGACCACGCCGAGGATGGCGTCGGCGGCGGCGATCTTCATCCCCTCGGTGATCCGCCGGGCGCCCGCGTCCAGAGCGCCCTTGAACACGCCGGGGAAGGCGAGCACATTGTTGATCTGGTTCGGGAAATCGCTGCGGCCGGTGGCGACGATCGAGGCGTACTTGGCGGCCACGTCCGGGTGGATCTCCGGATCGGGGTTGGACATGGCGAACACGATCGAATCCGGCGCCATCGAGGCGATGAGCTCCTCGGCGATGGTCCCGGCCGACAGGCCGAGGAACACATCGGCACCGGCCAGCGCGTCCGCGGCGGAACCGGTGAGCCCGCGCGGATTGGTGCGCTGGGCCAGCTCCGTCTTCACCGCATTGAGGTCGGAGCGGTCACGGCTCACGATGCCCTTGGAGTCCAGAACCGTCACATCGGCGACACCGGCGGCCAGCAGGATATTGGTGCACGCGACACCGGCGGCGCCGGCACCGGAGACCACCACCTTCAGATCCGAGATACCGCGCCCCTGGACCTTGGCCGCGCCGTTGAGCGCCGCCAGCACCACAATGGCGGTGCCGTGCTGGTCGTCGTGCATGACGGGGCAGTCCAACGCCTCGACGACCCGCTTCTCGATCTCGAAGCAGCGCGGGGCCGAGATGTCCTCGAGGTTCACCGCGCCGAAGCTCGGACGCAGCCGGACCAGGGTTTCGACGATCTCGTCGACGTCCTTGGTGTCGAGCACGAGCGGAATGGAGTCCAGACCGGCGAACTTCTTGAACAGGGCCGCCTTGCCCTCCATGACCGGCAGTGAGGCACGCGGACCGATATCACCCAGCCCCAGCACCGCCGAACCGTCGCTCACCACGACGACCAGGCGATCGGTCCAGGTGTAGCGCTTGGCCAACGACTCGTCCTCGGCGATCGCCCGGCTCACCTGCGCGACACCCGGCGTGTAGGCGATCGATAGATCGCGCTGGGTCTCCAGTGGGGCGCTGAGCTCTACCGTGAGCTTGCCGCCGAGGTGGCCGGCGAAGATCTCCTCGTGGGTGATCGCCGCCAGGTCCTCGGACCCGTTCTTGCTGGCAGTGGCGTTCGGGGAGTCAGTCACAGATGACACGATTTCACTCCTGCGGGTTGCGGTCGTAACCGAGGAACGGTTACCGCCGGGTATTCGGTGTTAGCTGCGTCATATCGCCATCGGATGCGCCGACCGGTGTATTTCCGGCGAAATATTCTCGACGACCCCGAAAGCAGGGTGCGTTCGACGACGACTCGACGCGACTATGCGGGGCGGGCGCTGATCCGTGCAGCGAAACCGGGCGGGTACGCCCGGCGGAAAATCGGAGGCGATCATCGCGGCCCATGACGGTGCGTCAGGCGACGATAACAGCCGGATATCCCGACCCGGCGGTGGCAACGATCGGGAATTCGCACAATTGTGCCGGCTCCCCGGTCCGATACCAAACCGGGTATCGATATCCGCGCGTCGCGGACGTATCGCTGCCGCCATCGGCTCAGCCTAGGACGCCGACATCACCCGCGAGTAAGAGAAAGCTCCCATAGCCGGCAAGAATTGATGTGATATATCCGACAATCGAGCACGGGCCGCGGCGTAGCGCTCAGCCCCACCACTGCGTGTGCAGCAGAAAACCGGTCGCCACCAATACCCCCGCCGAGGCAACGAACGCGCGAAGGCCGCGGTTTCCATCCGAAAAGGATTGCGCCACAACGACAATAACCGCAACGGCGATATGCCACGCCACCGATTCACCGCCGGGTCCGGGAAAGTCGCGCCACTGTCCGCAGATCGCGGCGCCCACCACCAGTAGCGTGAGCAGGACAACTCCCGCCGCGACCATCCCGCTGAGACCGCGCACCGGTTTCACGAGACCACCGCCACACCGGTAGCGCGATCCACCAGCTTCTCGAACTGCGTTCTCTCGGTGGTGCACGCGCCGAGCGCAATGGTCTTGTTGTCACCGTGATAGTCCGACGAACCGGTCCCGATCAGCGACAATTCCGCGGCCAGCTCCGCCAGCAGCGACCGATCGTCGGCACTGTGATCGGGATGCTCGACCTCGAGCCCGCCGAGCCCGCACTCCGCCAGATCCCGGATCTCCTCCACCGCCAACAACCGGCCCCGTTTCCGGGCCCGGGCATGCGCCACGACACTCACCCCGCCGGCGTTCGCGACCATCTCCACGGCACGCCGCAGCGGCGTATCGGCCTTCTCCACGTAGTAGGGGCCGGTCGGTGCGAGCAGGTCGGTGAACGCGGCGTCCACATCGGGGACCACCCCGGCCTCGACCAACGCCCGGGCCAGATGCGGACGGCCCGCCGCCGGCCCCGCCGACGCCAATACCGCGTCCGGATCGATGGGGAGGCCGTCATCGGCCATCCGTTCGGCCATGGTTCGCACCCGTTCGATCCGCTCGGCGCGCAACCGTCCCCGTTCCTCGGCGAAACCACGATCGGCCGGATCGAAGAGATAGGCCAACAGATGCACCGGCACCGGCCAACCGTCCTCCCCGAGCCCCACACACGACATCTCCATCCCCCGAACCAGCGCGAGCCCGGCCGGACGGGCTGCCACCGCCTCGGCCCACCCGGCGGTGGTGTCGTGATCGGTGATCGCCACCACATCCAGACCGGCGGCCATCGCCTTCCCGACCAATTCCGCAGGACTGTCGGTCCCGTCCGACGCGGTGGAATGAGTATGGAGGTCGATACGCACGCCCTACAGTGTGCCGGGCGCGATCGCGTCGCCCGGCAGCGAGCCGACGACACGGGCTCCGACCGGCTCGCAGCACGGTCGGGGCGGGCTCAGCGGTCGGGGCGGACTCAGAGGGAGGCCGCGCCGCGACGGGGGTCGTATACGTCGATACCGGCCTCGTCCCACGCGTCACGCAGGGCCTGCGCACCGCGCAGGCGCACCCAGGCCGCCTCGGTGGCGGTCACGGGGACGACCTCGAAATACCGCACCGGATCCGCCGGAGCGGGCAGCTCGATCTCCGGAATATCGCTCGCGCCCAGCAGAGCCGCGGTGAACGGCGCGTCCCGCCAGATCGGCTCCCCCAGATCCAGTAGCGCGTCCGCCTGTAATACAACGCCTTCCACGGCGGGTGTGGCGACCAACACTCCCAGCGACCGCACCAGTCCGGAGCTCACGCCCACACCGGAGTTCAGGGTCAACACCAGTTCGGCGCGTGGTCCACGCACCGGATCGGCCTGTAGTCGACCGGGATCGCCCATGGGATGCCGCGACCCGCCCACCGTCGCGTAATGCACCCGTTCGGCACCGGGAATACGCAGGATCTCGATGGGTTCGAGTCCGAGGAACGTCACCGATGCGGCATCCACCGACGCGGCATCGGCCTCGAAATGCCGCAGCACACCGGCACGTACCCGTTCGACGACCTCCACCACTAGATCGCCAGCCGGGCCAGCATGTCCCGGGCCTGCTCGGCGGTCTTCGGATCGCAGAGCACGTCGTAACGTCCCGCGACCAATTGCATGGTCGAGGCGAAATCACGTTGCCCGCGAGTGGCCGCGTACGGGATCGAGGTGGAGATGACCCCGAAGATGATGCCGCCGATCAAACCGACGAGCAGCGGTCCCAATGCGCCGCCGGTGGTGAACAGGCTCAGCAACAAGCCCAGGAACAGACCCAGCCAAGCACCCGACACCACCCCGCCGCCGATCACCTTTCCCCAGTTCAACCGGTAGAGCACTCGCTCCACCTGCATGAGGTCCACCCCCACGATGGTCACGTTCTCCACCGGGAACTGGTTGTCGGCCAGATAGTCCACGGCCCGCTGTGCCTCGGCATAGGTGGGGTACGAACCGACCGGCCATCCCGAAGGAGGCGTCGGCAGCCCCTGCCTGCCGCGATTCGAGTTCCCTATGGGATTCGTCATATATCCATTCTGCTGTATTCGGGACGCCGCTTCCGGTGGGACGGCGGATCGCTACTCCTCGGGTGGGGTGAAGGTGGTGGTGCGGGTCATACCGGCGGCGCGGCCCTTCTCGGCGACCACGGCGGCCATCTTGGCGCTGGCTTCGTCGATCATCTCGTCGCCGAGCATGACGGCGCCGCGGGCTCCACCGGCCTCCGAGGTGTGGTAGGCGTAGGCATCCAGAATCAACTCCGCGCGGTCGTAATCGGTCTGACGCGGGCTGAAGATCTCATTGGCCGCGTCGATCTGGCTCGGGTGCAGTACCCATTTGCCGTCGAAGCCGAGGGCCGCGGTGCGCGCCGCCGAACGCCGAAAGCCGTCGATATCCCTGATCTGCAGGTACGGACCGTCTATGGCCTGCAGGCCGTGAGCTCGGGCGGTGAGCAGGATGGTCATCAGAATGTGGTGGTAGGCGTCACCGGTGTCGTAGCCCTCCGGCTGCTCGCCCACGACCAGGGTCCGCATATTGATACTGGCCATGAAGTCGGCGGGGCCGAAGACCAGCGTCTGCACCCGGGGACTCGCGGTGGCGATCTCGTCGATATTGCGCAGGCCCAGCGCGTTCTCGATCTGCGCTTCGATACCGATTCGGCCGGTCTCGAGCCCGTTGGCCCGTTCCAACTGGCTCAGCAGCAGATCCAGGGCTCGCACCTGACCCGCGTCGGTGACCTTGGGCAACAGGATGGCGTCGAGGGCCAGGCCCGCGCCGTCGACCACGGCGATGACATCGGCGTAGGTCCAGGCGGTGGTCCAATCGTTCACTCGCACCACACGCAACTGGTTGCCCCATCCGGAATCGTTGAGAGCGGCCACGATATTGGCGCGGGCGGCGGCCTTCGCACCGGGGGCGACCGCGTCCTCCAGGTCCAGGAACACCTCGTCGACGGGCAGGCCCTTGGCCTTGGCGATCATCTTCGGGTTGCTGCCCGGCACGGCGAGCACGGAACGGCGTGGCTTCATCACACTCCTGTCGTCGGCCTGTGCGGCCCGGGAACCTCTAGCCTGACCATATGGCAGTGACCAGGGTGTATGTGGCCAGACTGGCCGGTCTGGCGGTATTGGGGCCGGACGGCGAGTCTATCGGCCGCGTTCGGGACGTCGTGGTGGCCGTCCGTTACGACCGGCAGCAGCCGCGGGTGCACGGCCTCGTGGTGGAATTACCGACCCGCCGCCGGATCTTCGTACCCATGCTGCGGGTGACCTCGATCGAACCGGGCACGGTCGCCCTCAACACCGGTACCGTCAGCCTGCGCAGATTTTCCCAACGCCCCGGGGAGATGCTGGCGTTGGCGCAGATCGTGGACTCGACGGTGCGGGTGGACGACCCGGATCTGCCCGACCTGGCCGGGGTGGATGTGCTCGTCACCGACCTCGGCATCGAACAGACCCGGACCCGCGACTGGCGGGTGTGCCGGGTCGCGGTGCGCGGTCATCGTCGACTCGGGCGGCGGCGAACCGTGCACGTGGTGGACTGGACCCACGTGCGTGGTCTGACCCCGTACGAGATCGGGCGGCCGGGACAGGACGTCACCGCCTTACTGGAACAGTTCGAGGGCCTGCGCGCCGCCGATGTCGCACATCTACTGCGCGAACTGCCGGTGAAGCGGCGGCTGGAGGCGGCCGTCGCGCTCGGCGACGAACGGCTCGCCGATGTGATCCAGGAACTGCCCCGGGACAACCAGTTGGAGCTGATCGGCCATCTGGACCTCACCCGCGCCGCCGATGTTCTGGAGGCGATGGACCCCGACGACGTGGCCGATCTGCTGGGCGGATTATCGGAAGGTGAAGCCGAATCGCTGCTGACCCTGATGGATCCGCAGGAATCCGAGCCGGTGCGCCGACTGCTGGAGCATTCCCCGGACACGGCGGGCGGTTTGATGACACCCCAGCCGGTGATCGTCACTCCGGCGACGACGGTCGCCGAAGCGCTGGCGCGGGTGCGCAATCCCGATCTGACCCCGGCACTGGCGTCGGTGGTGTTCGTGGTCCGGCCACCGACCGCCACCCCCACCGGACGCTATCTGGGTTGCGTCCATCTGCAACAACTACTGCGGGAGCCGCCCGCCCATCTGGTGGGCGGAATTCTCGACACCGATCTGGCACCGCTGCGTCCCGATGCCGCGCTCACCGCGGTGACCCGTTATTTCGCCGCCTACAACCTGGTGTGTGGGCCGGTGGTGGACGAACAAAACCATCTACTCGGTGCGGTGAGCGTGGACGATGTGCTCGATCATCTGCTGCCCGCCGACTGGCGGGAGGACGAGGAACTGTACGAAGGAGTGGGCGGTCGTGGCTGATCAGGGCATCACCGAGAAGAACACCGCCGACCGGGCCGCCCGTCAACGATTGGAGACACCGGTCGAATCGCGGTTCCGATTCGCCTGGGATGCCGAGGATTTGGCCCAGGGCAGTGAACGGGTCGCCCGATTCCTCGGCACCGGACGCTATCTCGCATTGCAGACGGTGGTGGTGGCCGTCTGGATCGCGCTCAATGTGTTCGCCGTTTCGCTGCGTTGGGATCCGTATCCGTTCATCCTGCTCAACCTGGCCTTTTCCACCCAGGCCGCCTATGCGGCTCCGCTGATCCTGCTGGCGCAGAACCGACAGGACAACCGCGACCGAATCTCGTTGGAAGAGGACCGACTGCGGGCCGCGCAGACCAAGGCCGATACAGAATTCCTGGCCCGCGAACTGGCCGCGCTGCGACTCGCCGTGGGCGAGGTGGTCACGCGCGACTATCTCCGCCGCGAACTGGACGATATCCACACCGCACTGGCGCGAATCGAGACTGCGGCGTCAGGGAATTCGGTACGTGAACCGGATAGGACGACCAAGACCGGGCGCAAGAAAAGCTCCGGCCGAAAGCCGTCATCCGTCCCGGTTTCACCGCCTCGTTCGGACGGTTGACCGGAAATCCGCAACTTGCTCCTGACCGGTAGGTAACCTGGATCACGTTGTCCTGAGCCGACCCCCGGGCGATGTCCGAGACGGTTGCTCTCCAGCGACGTAGAGGATTGGTGTTGCCGAATGCGGATACCTACCCCTGTTGCGATGTCGGCTCTGGTCATGGCAGGCCTGGTAGCTGGTGGTTCCGCAGCACATCTCGGCGGCCCGTCCACCCCGCCGAAGGCTCCGGGCGCCCGCCATGCCGAGGCGGGTGATTCGGCGCGCGCGGCCGACGGGAAGACCGATGAGGCGAAATTGGCCCAGACACTTGGCATGCTGCCGGTCGAACCGGAACCTCCACGCAAATTGCGCGCCCTGCGTCCCGCTCCAGCCGACGCGATCCCCCCGTTCGCCGGCACCGTTCCGCTGAACACCCTCAACCTCCCGCGAATGGGTGGCGCGCTCGGCATCCCGGAGATCGTGCTGGCCGCCTACCGTAATGCCGAACTGGCCATGCAGTCGACGATGCCCGGCTGCGGTCTGTCCTGGAGTCTGCTCGCCGGCATCGGTCGCATCGAGTCCGGACACGCGAACAACGGTCGCACCGATGCCGCCGGAACGGCCACCCCGCCCATCTTCGGTCCCGCCCTGGACGGCACCCTGCCCGGAAACGAGATCATCCGCGCCCCCGACGGCAGCTATGTGCGCGCCGTCGGACCCATGCAATTCCTGCCCGAGACCTGGGCCCGCTACCAGGCCGACGGCAATGCCGACGGCCACGCCGATCCGCACAATGTCTTCGACGCCGCCCTGGCCGCCGGTAAATATCTGTGCTCGGGCGGTCTGGACCTGCGTGACCCGCAGCAGGAGTTGCGCGCCGTCCTGCGATACAACAACTCGATGTCCTATGCGGCCAACGTATTGAGTTGGTCGATGGCCTACCGCACCGGCGGCGGTCCCTCGACCGTTCCGATCGTCCCCGATCTCGTCCCGCCCGGCAGCTCCCCCACCTATATCGGCCCCGGCACCGATATGACCGCCGTGGACACCCGGACGGCCACCACCAACGAGGCCCCGCCACCGATACCGCCGGTTGTCCCCACCACCCCGCAGGAACCGATGATCCGCATCCCCGGCCTGCCCCCCATCCCCTGCGGTGTCTTCTGTCCGCCGGCGCCCGGAGCGCCGAACGCCGAACCCGACGTGGCGCCCGCCCTCCCCGGCGCTCCCGCCACACCGCCGGGCAATCCCCCCGAACAGGCCGCCCCACCGGCGATCCCGCCGACCCCGGAAGACCCACGGGCCGCCACGCCACCTGCGCCCGCACCGGTTCTCACCCTTCCGTTCGGCATCGTCGTTCCCCTGCCGCAGGCTCCGATCGCGCCGCAGGTGCAGGCCCCGGCCGGTTCCCCGGCCCCGGACGACCCGCAGGCCCCGGCCGGTCCTCCGGCCCCGGACGATCCCCAGGTCACCCCGCCGCCGGCATGAGGACGCCCCCGCCCCACCACATGCCCTACGCCAAAGATCCCGAACCAAACCTATTTTCGATCACAGGGGGGTAACAAATACGTCTCGGATGCGGTAGTCTTCCCCTACCCAGATCACGGAGAGCTAACAAAACGGCTTACCCGTGTTACTGAACGCAAGTGTGTTCGATGGAAGGTCACTGCACGTGGGGCGTCACCGTAAACAAACACCTGCCACCATTTCCCGCAGCTCTGTCCTGGCGCTCACCGGACTGGTCCCCGCGAGTGTCGTAGCGGTCAATGCCACCGCAGCCGTGAACACCGATCCCACCGCGGCCACGGTGCAGATGAACCTGCCCGGCGCGGACACCACCGATCCGAACGCCGCCATAACGGCCTCGGAGCAGCCGGTGGTCGACGAGAACGCCGTGCACGCCATGGCCAAACAGTCGCGCAGTGTCGCCCCGGAGATCAAAACCGTGGCTCGACCCGCGGATCGGCCCCGGGCCGACCTACCGCAGGCCGAGATGGGCATTCCGGGCATAGCCCACGCCGCCTACACCTCCGCCGAACAAATCCTCGCCGAGGAGAATCCCGAGTGCGGAATATCGTGGACGACATTGGCCGGTATCGGCCGGGTCGAATCCACGCATATGTACGACGGTCGGGCCGACGCCGAGGGCAATGCGCTCGAACCGGTCTTCGGGCCGACCCTGGACGGCAGCCTGGCCGGCAACAATGTCATCGCCGACTCCGATGGCGGCGCCCTCGACGGTATCGCCGGCTACGACCGCGCGGTCGGCCCCATGCAGTTCCTCCCCGAGACCTGGGCCCGCTACGGCGCCGACGGCAACGGCGACGGTATCGCCGATCCGCAGAACTACTACGACGCGACACTGACCGCGGGCAAGTACCTGTGCGACGGGGGACTGAACATGCGCGACCCGAGCCAGCAGACCCGCGCCATCCTGCGCTACAACCACTCCATGGCCTACGTCGCCAATGTCATGGCCTGGGCCAATTCCTACAACACCGGCGTCGTCCCCCACCCCTCGGAACTCCCCCGCATCCACTAGCCGGCCCTTCCACCTGCCGCGCCGCCGGACGACGCCGAAGGCATGGCTAGACTCGGCGGTATGCCAGTGGTAACGGAATCGGAGGTGCGGGCCGCTCTCGCAAAGGTTGACGACCCGGAGATCCGTAAACCGATCACCGAACTGGGCATGGTGAAGAGCATCCGGATCGGTGACGACAGCAGTGTGCACATCGAGGTCTACCTGACCACCGCCGGCTGTCCGCTGCGCACCGAGATCACGCAGCGCGTCACCAAGGCGGTCGCCGATGTGCCCGGGGTCGGTCCGATCACGGTCGATCTCGATGTGATGAGCGACGCCCAACGCACCGAGCTGCGCAAGCAGCTGCGCGGTGATTCGGCCGAACCGGTGATCCCGTTCGCCCAGCCCGGTTCGCTGACCCGGGTGTATGCGGTGGCCTCCGGTAAAGGCGGGGTCGGCAAGTCCAGCGTCACCGTCAACCTGGCCGCCGCCATGGCCGCGCGTGGGCTGTCGGTCGGTGTGCTCGACGCCGATATCTACGGTCACTCCATTCCGCGCATGCTCGGCACCGACGCTCGCCCCACCCAGGTGGAGCGGATGATCATGCCGCCGATCGCGCACAACGTGCGGATGATCTCGATCGCCCAGTTCACCAAGGGCAATACCCCCGTGGTGTGGCGCGGCCCGATGCTGCATCGGGCCCTACAGCAGTTCCTCGCCGATGTGTTCTGGGGTGATCTGGACATTCTGCTGCTGGATCTGCCCCCCGGCACCGGCGATGTGGCGATCTCCATCGCCCAGCTGATTCCCAATGCCGAGATCCTGGTCGTCACCACACCGCAGCCGGCGGCCGCCGAGGTCGCCGAGCGCGCCGGGGCCATCGCCCTGCAGACCAGGCAGCGCATCGCCGGCGTGGTGGAGAACATGTCCTGGCTGGATCTGCCGGATGGCACGCGGATGGATCTGTACGGTTCCGGAGGCGGGCAGGCCGTGGCCGACCGGCTCACCCGCGCCGTCGGCGCCGAGGTCCCATTGCTCGGTCAGATCCCGATCGAGCAGGCATTGCGGGTGGCCGGCGACGAGGGCACCCCGATCGTCCTGCGCGATCCGGACAACCCGGCCGCCGTCGCACTCCGCGAGGTCGCCGAGAAACTCGCCGTACGCCGCCGGGGACTGGCCGGTATGTCGCTGGGTATCGACACCACCCGGCATCTGTGAGGCCCGGCGCGGTATCGGGTGGCGACGACGCTTAATATGCTCGGCGCATGCTCACTCTGTTGCTGTACATATTGATCGTCGGGCTGGTCGCCGCGGTGCTGTTTCTCGTGGCCAGTGCCGTGTTCGGGCGCTCGGAGGAGCTCGGTCCGCTACCCGAGGGGACCACGGCGACGGTATTGCCGGTCGAGGGGATCACCGGGGCGGATGTCCGCGCGCTGCGCTTCCAGCAGGTGATCCGCGGGTACAAGGCCGGTGAGGTGGATTGGGCCCTGGCGCGGCTGGCGGCCCGTATCGACGAGCTTCAGGCCCAATTGGCCGAGGCGCGCGCCGCCACGCATACCGTTCCGCCCAATGGGGCCGAGGTGTGATGGACCCCGACGATCGAGTGCGCTGCCCGTGGTCGACGAGTTCCCGGCTCTACCGGGACTATCACGACCAGGAGTGGGGGCGGCCATTGCACGGTGACGACGCGCTGTTCGAGCGGCTGTGCCTGGAAACCTTCCAGGCCGGCCTGTCCTGGATCACGATCCTGCGCAAACGACCCGCGTTCCGGGCGGCCTTCGCCGGGTTCGTCATCGCGCGGGTGGCCGAGTTCGACGATACGGATCGACAGCGGCTGCTGGCCGATACCGGGATCGTGCGCAATCGCGCCAAAATCGATGCGTGTATCGCGAATGCGCGCGTGGCACGGGATCTCGATATCGGACTCGCCGAACTGTTGTGGTCGTTCGCGCCGCCACCGCGCCCACGGCCGCGCACACTTGCCGACATTCCCGCGATAACGCCCGAATCCACCGCATTGGCAAAGGAATTGAAGCGACGCGGATTCAGTTTCGTCGGCCCCACCACGGCCTATGCTCTGATGCAGGCCACCGGAATGGTGGACGATCATCTCGCCACGTGTTGGGTGGACGGTACTACCCGAAGGCATGACCTAGCGATTACATTTCGACGTCAGGTATCCGGTCGATCCGGTGATAAGGAAGAATAGATCAGGTGCGGTTCGCAGATGCCGGCGGGCCGCACGGTTGGTAACAACCGCAAGATCCGAGCAAGTGCGCAGAATACCGCGCAGATCTGGAGGGAGCAGAGGATGGCGGCCATGAAGCCCCGTACCGGGGACGGTCCCCTCGAGGCAACCAAGGAAGGGCGTGGGATCGTCATGCGGGTCCCGCTCGAGGGTGGCGGGCGTCTGGTCGTAGAGCTCACGCCGGATGAAGCCGCGGCTCTCGGTGACGAACTGAAGAGTGTCACCAGCTAGACCCGTCGCCCATTCGGCCCTCGCGGCGGTCGCGGATGCGCTGGCCTGTCCGGAATGCACCGGCGTCCTGCGCCCCCTCGAGAGCCGACTGCGGTGCGAACGCGGGCACGATTTCGATATCGCCCGCCAGGGCTATATCAGTCTGTTCACCGGTAGCGCCACCAAGATGACCGGCGATACCGCCGCCATGTTGGATGCCCGCGCGGCATTTCAGGGCAGCGGCCATTTCGCCCCGATCGCCGACGCCGTGATCGGGGCCCTTGCCGTGCCCGAGATACCGACCGCGGATCCGCTGATCCTGGAAGTCGGCGCGGGCACCGGCTACTACTTGGCCCGGGTGCTCGACGCGCTGCCGCGGGCCCGCGGGATCGCCCTGGACGTATCCAAATTCGCGGGCCGACGGTGTGCGCGCGCCCATCCCCGGGCCGCCGCCGTGGTGGCCGACGTCTGGCACGGACTACCGATTCGCGCCGCAACCCTGGACGCCGTGCTGTCGGTCTTCGCCCCACGTAATCCCGCCGCGGTCGCCGGGTCCCTCGCCCGACATGGCCGCTATGTGGTGGTCACCCCCACCCCCCGTCATCTCGAGGAGCTGATCGGCCCCCTCGATATGGTCGAGGTCGACCCGGACAAGGAACGGCGACTCGCCGAGGGCATGACGGGGTATTTCGAGCTCGAAGACCGCACCACGGTCGAGTATTCGATGAAACTCACCCCGGTCGATATCGCCCGGGTGGTGGCGATGGGGCCGTCCGCTCATCACATGTCGTCCGTGGCCGAGCCAATCGCGACAACATCCGATCCATGGGAAGTGACCGCTTCGGTGACCGTGCGCGTCTACCGCCACCGGTGAGCCGATCCGGGCACTTCGTGACAAACCTCTCCACGTCGGCGAACGGCCGGTGAGATGACGGTAAACCCATTGGTATACAGGGCAATCCGTTTGCCATACGCAACTAACGACCCGGCAACGACCGGATGGTGTCCTTGTTCCATGCGGATGCCGACACTGTTCCAGAAGCGTAAGAACACCAGTATCTTCGACCGGATCGGCGGATACGAGGCCCTAGAAGCCGTTGTCGAGGATTTCTACAAACGGGTACTGGCCGACGATGAATTGTCCGGTTTCTTCACCGGCACGAATATGTCCAGGTTGAAGGGTAAACAAGTCGAATTCTTCGCCGCCGCGCTCGGCGGTCCCGATCCCTATACCGGGGCGTCGATGAAGCAAGTCCATCAGGGGCGGGGAATCACCATGCACCATTTCGGGCTGGTGGCCGGCCATCTGAAGGACTCACTGGCCGCGGCGGGAGTGCCCGCGGAAACCATCGACGAGATCATCTCCGCCGTGGCGCCGCTGGCCGACGATATCGCCTCGACCCCCTCCGCCGGCTCGGCGTAGGGACGGCCGCGTCGCGACCCACCCGGGTCACGGCTTACGGATGTGGTCGTAGATTCGCAGGGTTTGTTCGGCAATATGCGACCAGTCGAACTCGGTGACGGCACGTGCCCGACCGGCGGCGCCGAATTCCGCCGCCCGATCGGGATCGGCGACGAGTTCGTTCACCGCCGCCGCCAGGCCCCGTTCATAACCGATGGGGTCGGCGGCGTCGTAGTGCACGAGTCTGCCGGTGTGGTTGTCGACGACGACCTCCGGGATACCGCCGACATCGGAGGCCACCACCGCCGTACCACAGGCCATGGCCTCCAGGTTGACGATGCCCAACGGTTCGTAGATCGACGGGCAGATGAACACGGTCGCAGCCGCCAGCACCTGCCGGACCTGCTCGGTGGGCAGCATCTGCCGCACCCAGAACACATTGCCCCGGCGTCGGCGCAACTCCGCGACGGCGTCGGCGACCTCGACCGCCAGCTCCTCGGTGTCGGGCAGACCCGCGCACACCACCAACTGAATGTCGGGATCCATCTCGTGGGCCGCGGCCAGTAGATGAGCCACCCCCTTCTGCCGGGTGATCCGCCCCACGAACGCCACGATCGGCCGATCGGGCCGCACCCCGAGGTCGATGAGGAAGGAAGGGCCGTCCGCGGCCGGCGGTCCGGGATGCCATACCGTCGAGTCGATACCGTTGTGCACGACGTGTACCCGGTCCGGGTCGAGCCCCGGGTAGGCGTCCAGCACATCGTGACGCATCCACGCGCTCACCGCGATAACGGCGTCGGCGTGTTCGACAGCGGTGCGTTCCGACCACGACGACAAGCGGTAGCCACCCCCGAGCTGTTCGGCCTTCCACGGTCGCCGCGGCTCCAGCGAATGGGTGGTCACCACATGCGGGATGCCGTAGAGGGTGGCGGCGAGGTGCCCGGCCAGACCGGTGTACCAGGTGTGCGAATGCACCACGTCCACCTCGCCGACGGCGTCGGCCATGCGCAATTCGGTGGACATCATTTGTACGGCCGAATTGGCGGCGTAGAGAGCGGGGTCCGGATCGTGCACCACCGCGTCCGTACGCGACACGCCCATGCAGTGCACCGTCACATCACACAGCCGTCGCAGTCGGCGCACCAGCTCGGTGACGTGCACCCCGGCCCCGCCGTACACTTCCGGCGGATACTCCCGGGTCAGCACGGCCACTCGTAACCGATCCGGGTCGAACGGATCCACCACCGCACGCTCGTCGTCCGTGCCGGAATTCACGAGATTCAACGTAGACGCTGCCGTCGCCACGAGCCACCACCGGCCGGCCGTTGGGTAGTTTGAAAGCGTGAGGAGCCAGCCGCACGTACTCGGAATCGTGCTCGCCGGTGGCGAGGGCAAGCGACTCTTTCCACTCACTGCCGACCGGGCCAAGCCGGCCGTTCCGTTCGGCGGCGCCTACCGCCTCATCGACTTCGTCCTGAGCAATCTCGTCAACGCCGGTTTCATGCGGGTCTGTGTACTCACGCAGTACAAATCGCATTCGCTGGACCGGCATATCTCGCAGACGTGGCGCCTGTCCGGTTTCGCCGGTGAATACATCACCCCGGTGCCCGCCCAGCAGAGGTTGGGTCCGCGCTGGTACACCGGCAGCGCCGATGCGATCATGCAGTCGCTGAACCTCATCTACGACGAGGACCCCGACTACATCGTCGTATTCGGCGCCGATCACGTCTATCGGATGGATCCGGAGCAGATGGTCGCCCACCACATCGATTCCGGCGCCGGGGTCACGGTGGCCGGTATTCGGGTGCCCCGCAGCCAGGCGAGCGCTTTCGGTTGTATCGACTCCGACGAATCCGGTCGCATAATCGGTTTCCTGGAAAAACCGACGCATCCGCCGGGAATCCCCGACGACCCGAATATGACCTTCGCATCCATGGGCAATTACGTGTTCACCACCAAGGTCCTGGTGGACTCGATCAAGGCCGATGCGGAGAATCCCGACTCCGATCACGATATGGGCGGCGACATCATTCCGCAGCTGGTCGCCGAGGGCCGTGCCGCCGTCTATGATTTCGCCGCCAACGAGGTGCCAGGAGCCACCGACCGCGACCGCGGCTACTGGCGCGATGTCGGCACCATCGACGCTTTCTACGAGGCGCATATGGACCTGGTATCGGTGCAGCCGGTGTTCAACCTCTACAACCGGCACTGGCCGATCCGCGGCGCCGCCGAGAACCTGCCGCCGGCGAAATTCGCCAAGGGCGGGCTGGCCCAGGAGTCCATCGTCGGCGCGGGCAGCATCCTGTCGGCGGCGACGGTCCGCAATTCGGTGCTCAGCGCCAATGTGGTGGTCGACGAAGGAGCCACCGTGGAGGGCAGTGTGCTGATGCCGGGGGTACGGATCGGGCGAGGAGCGGTGGTGCGGCGGGCGATCCTGGACAAGAACGTCATGGTGTCGGAGGGCGAGATCATCGGGGTGGACCCGGAGCGCGACCGCAGCCGGTTCGCCATCAGCAATGGCGGTGTGGTCACCGTCGGCAAAGGGACCTGGGTGTAGCGGACCGCGCGTGATCGGCCGGTGCGCGCCCCGGCACCCGCTCGTACGAGACGCAAGCACGTAGGCGCGCGAGGAGCCGGATCAGCGCATATCGCGCCTGCGCACCCCGACCAGTCCCATCGCCATCAGCACGGCCGCCAGGGCGAGGACCACGACCACGGGTGTGGCGGTGAACGCCGCGCCCGGTAACTTCGGCGCGTGCCCGAACGGTTCCAGGGCGCGCAGCCACTGCGGGGCACCGGAGAGCGAGCCGAGCAGGAACACCGCGATCGCGGCGGTGAGCAACCCCCATGCCACCGAGGTCCACCGCGGAGCCAACCCGAACAGGGCGATGGTGATCGCGGCGAACAGCCAGATGGCGGGCAATTGCACCAGCGCGGCGGCCAGCACCCCGGGCAGTTTCCCGGCGATATCGTCGGTGGCGATCCCGCAGACCAGACCGGCCGGCAGCGCGGCGGCCACCATGATGACCACCGGGCCGCCCAGGGCGAACACCAGATGCGAGGCCACCCAGCGGACCCGCCCCACCGCGCCCGCGAGCACGGACTCGGCGCGACCCCCGTTCTCCTCCCCGAACAACCGCAGCGCCGCGGAAACGGCGTAGGCCGCGCCCACGACGCCGAGCATCGTGAAGGCGTAGTTGACGAACGAATCCTCGAGCGAATCGGTACCGCCCATCCTGGTGATCAGCTCGCGCAGGGTTTCATTGCTGCCGAAGCCGTCGCCGATACCGGGCACGACACTGCCGATAACCAGGCCATACAGGCCGAGACCGATGGCCCAGGCCACCAGCGCGCCCTGCTGCAACCGGACCGCCAACCCGAACGGACCGGTCAACGCAGACCCGGCCGCGGCCCGACCCGGCCGCTCGGCGATGAGACCCGAACCGATATCGCGACGCCGCAGCAGCGTATAGGCGGTGACGAGCAGCACCGCGAGCAACGCCACATGCAGCAACAGCACCCACCACCGGTCCCCCGCGTACGGCCGCACCTGCAGCGACCAGCCTTGGGGGGACAGCCAGGTCAGGGGACTCACCGGACCGTCGCCCGACCGCGCGTCGCCCATGGCACGCAGGGTGTAGGTCGTACCCAGCACCGCGAAGGCGAACCCACGCGCCAACCGGGCACCGGAACTCAGCTGTGCCGTCACCGCGGCGATACCGGCGAACACCATGCCGGAGGCCGCCAGCGCGAGGCCGAAGGCCAGTGAACCGCTCACCGGAACATCCGAGGCGATGAGGCTCACCGCACCGAGCAGCCCGGCCGCCAGGGCGCCTCCGAGCGCAAAGACGAGGGCGGCCGTCAGATTGGCGTATCGGCCCACCGCCGTGGAGCCCATGATCTCGCCGCGACCCGTCTCCTCCTCGGCCCTGGTGTGCCGGATCACCGTGAGGATGGTCGCCACCGCGATCAGGGTGTGGAACATTCCCGCTTTCCAGATCCCTACGGCTCCGATAGAGGTGTTGTAGACGGGTCCGTACATCGCCAGCTGCGCCGGGCTCGCCAACACGGTGGCGGCGAACGAGGCACGGTCCGCCTCGGTCGGGTATATCGAGGCGATACCGGAGATGTAGACCCCGCCCAACGGCAGCGACAACAGCAGAATCCACAGCGGTGCCACGATCCGGTCGCGGCGCAGGTACAACCGCAGCAACCGGCTCGTCCCGACAAAGGCCGCGCCGACGGACCTCGTATCGAACGCCCGATGCGGCACGTTCACGACCGCGGTGGTCATTTCGCCACCTCCTGCAATGCGTCGGCGCCCCGACCGGCGGTCGAGTAGTGCCGCATGAACAGTTCTTCCAGGGTCGGCGGCCTGCTGACCAGGCTCCGCACCCCGGTATCGCCGAGCACGCGAATCAATCCGGCCAGATGTTCGCCGTCGACCTGGCAGCTCAGGGTGCGTTCGTCCAGGTGAACATCGGCGACACCGGGCAGGGCCGCGATATCGCCGGGATCACCGGTCAATTCGGCGATGATGGAGGTGCGGCTCAAATGCCGCATCGATGCCAGCGTCCCGCTCTCCACGGTGCGCCCGGCGCGGATGATGGTGACCCGCTCGCACAGCTGCTCCACCTCGGACAGGATGTGGCTGGACAACAACACGGTCGTACCGCGCTCGGCCGCCTCGGCGACGCATTCGCGGAACACCTGCTCCATCAGTGGATCCAGACCCGAGGTCGGCTCGTCCAGCAGCAGCAGTCGGGCGTGGGAGGAGAAGGCGGAAACCAGCGCAACCTTCTGACGGTTGCCCTTGGAGTATGTCCGGGCCTTCTTCCGGGGATCGAGTTCGAAGCGTTCGATCAGCTCGGCCCGCCGGTCGGTGTCGAGGCCGCCGCGCATTTCGGCGAGCAGGTCGATGATCTCACCGCCGCTCAGCGACGGCCACAACGTGACGTCGCCGGGGACGTAGGCGATTTCGCGATGCAATGCCACCGCGTCGACCCATGGGTCCCGTCCCAGCATCCGTACCTCGCCGGAGGTGGGGGACAGCAGGCCGAGCAGGATGCGAATGGTTGTGGATTTGCCCGCGCCGTTGGGCCCGAGGAACCCGTGGATCTCACCCGCGGATACCTCCAGGTCGAGTCCGTCGAGCGCCCGGACCTGCCCGAAGTGTTTGTGCAGATCTCGGATATGGATTGCCGAAACCATCGGATCTCCTGTTGAGGAAAGAAATGAGTGTGTGGACGCCCGTCGCGCACGACGGGCCCGGATCCGGCGGGGGTTCGTCACCCGGGTCGATGCTCGTCGACCTTCGGACGGAGCACAGGCGTCTCGTCGGTGGGCGCGGTGGGCCCGCCCACCGCCGGATCGGTGTCGTGGCCGGATGCGATCGGGTGGTCTCCGGCCAGGGGTGCGTCGGCCTCGGAGGGCTTCGGCTCGGTGTTCGGTGTCGACGGTTCGAAGTCGTAACCCGCGGCCGGCATGTCCAGCACCGACGGATCGGTGAGCAGGCCTTGGGTATAGACCTCGAACGCGGGCGGCATCACGGTGTCGGCGTATTCGCGCAGCGCCTTGCGATAGTCGACGGGATCGGCGCTGTGGGTGTGCAGTTGTAAGAACAGCAGCATGCCGCCACCGTTCACCAGGGCGAGATACCGGGCCATCGCCTTCGGATCCCGGGGCTTGCGTAATGCGCCGTTGGCGACGCCCACCTCCAGGTACCGTTCCACGTCGGCGACCATGCGTTCGAACAGGGAAGCGGCAAGGTCGCCGCCGGCCTGAAAGCTGCGCACCACATAGGCGATGATCGGGGCGAACTTCTCGATCTCCGCCAACTGGTTCAGCAGGTTCTCGCTGGACGGTTGGTTGAAATAGCTCATCTTCGAATCACGAATAACCCCCAGCACGTAGTCGTCGCATTCCCGGCGCAACCCCTCTTTGGAACCGAAATGGTGATTGACCAATCCGGGGGACACACCGGCCGCCGCCGCAATGGCACGGACTCCGATACCGAACCCCTGTTCGCCGAAGAGCGCGACAGCCGTATCGCGAATACGAGCCCGGGTGTTCAGATCATCGGTTGAACGCATGTTCAATATGCTAAACACTCGTTCAATCACACCGCAAGGGGTTATCCGGGAGGTTTCGCAAGAATTTCGAGCGGCGGCCGGCACGACGCGACGCCGCACCGGTGGACCCCGATCAACTCCCCCGGCCCACCACGGCACCGTGGGCGACCCCGCTATCCCTTCGAGGCGCAGAGCAGGCCGTCGCCGACCGGAATGAGAACGCTGGTCAGGGCGGGATCCTCGGCAACGGCCCGGGTGGCCTCCCGGACCGCCTGGGTGGTTGCGTCCCGCTGCGCCGGGTCGGGCACCCGACCACCCAGCAGGGCATTGTGCAGCAGAAGCGCACCGCCCGGTCGGAGCAGCCGAACCGCCTCGGTCAGGTACTGGGCGCATTCGATCGGCGCCGCGTCCACGAACACCAGGTCGTAGGCCTCGTCGGCCAGACGCGGGAGCACATCCAGGGCCTGGCCGTTGATCATTCTGGTGCGGGCGGGCGGGATGGCGGCGGCGCGGAACGCCTTCTTGGCCGCCCGCTGATGTTCCGGTTCGAAGTCGATGGTGGTGAGCGTCCCGTCCTCGCGCATCCCGTCGAGCAGCCACAGACCGCTGATCCCGGCACCGGTCCCCACCTCGACCACCGCTCGTGCGTCGACGAGCTGCGCGTACATGCTCAGCAGCGCCCCGACCGACGGCGCCACCGGCGCGACGCCCAATTCGGCGGCCCGCTCACGGGCGTTGACGAGGACCTCGTCCTCCACGACGGATTCCTCCACGTAGGCGAGATTTCGCTCCAGGTTCGATGCCACGCCCATGAGGCTATGCCACTCGGCGGAAAGCGGGCCGGAACATTCTCAGGTGTCCCTCAGGATCTGCATACCCCAGCCATATCGGGGAACGCGACAGTAGTGACCACGCAAGACCAATCGACCGACCGGCCGGGAACAACAACGAACCACCAGATGGTTGTACCCGTCGACGACGTTTCGAGACCCGAAACGCCGGCCGCGGCTCCAGGCCTCGGTCCCGAACAGGAGGTACCCCCTATCCACATGGTCGATGCGGCGCGTGAGTACACCGGCCTGCCCGAGTTGCCCCGGGCCCGCCGATCGGCCGTCCTCCGTGGAGTCGAACACTCGCTCCACGGTGCGGACAGGGCCCTGACCGAAGAGGATACGACACTGCCCCGGGAGGAGATCACAGTGTCCGAATGGGAGACCGGCATGCCGGACGGTCCGGACAACGCCGGCGGCACAACCATCGACGCGCACCACGACCCGAGCAGCAACGACCGGTTCTCCATGGCCGAGGACACCATGGACACGGCGGACCTGTCCGAACTCGGCGAACTCACCGGAACCGCAGCCTTCGACGCCACCGGCGACCCTTCGGTCATGCCCAGCTGGGACGATCTGGTCCGCGAACACGCCGACCGGGTATACCGGCTGGCGTATCGCCTCTCCGGCGATCCGCAGGACGCCGAAGATCTCACCCAGGAGACCTTCATCCGGGTCTTCCGCTCGCTGTCGAACTACCAACCGGGCACCTTCGAGGGTTGGCTGCACCGCATCACCACCAACCTCTTCCTGGATATGGTCCGACGCCGCAGCCGCATTCGGATGGAAGCGCTGCCGGACGACTACGAGCGGGTGGCCGCCGATGGCCCCGGCCCCGAACAGGTCTTCCACGATGCCCGGCTCGACCCCGATCTCCAATCCGCACTGGATTCGTTGGCGCCGGAATTCCGGGCCGCGGTCGTGCTGTGCGATATCGAAGGTCTGTCCTACGAGGAGATCGCCGCCACGCTCGGCGTGAAATTGGGCACCGTGCGCAGCCGTATCCATCGCGGTCGACAGGCACTGCGTGACTACCTTGCGCATAATGGGTCACAGGAAAGGTTCGCCGCCGAGGCGAACGCCGGGTGACCCGACGCCGGACGTCGGCGCCCGCCGAGCAGCGATGTCGGTTGGGAAGGATGAGCACCGAATGAGTGACGACTCCGGTATGTCGAGTCCTCGTTCACCCCGGTTCCGCTCCACCGAGCATCTGGCGAGCGAGGCCATCGCCGCCTATGTGGACGGCGAGCTGCGTATGAATGCGTATATGCGCGCCGGCCGGCACCTTTCCCTGTGCCCGGAGTGCGCCGCCGAGGTCGAGGCCCAACAGCAGGCCCGGATCGCATTGCGCCGGGCCGGTCAGGTATCGGTGCCCGCCGGGCTGCACGACAGTCTGACCCGTATACCGCTGGCCGAATTCCCCGGCGCCGAAAAGCCCGGCATTCCCACCGAAAATTCTCGTCACGAGGCGGTTTTCGGTTTTCTGAGCGAGTCTTTCACCGCCACCTTCGACAGTAGGCGGTGGACGGCGTGGTGGCGCAAGTAGAGTTTGGCGAGTGACCTCCGAATCGACGCACAATACACCGGCCGAGAACCCGGATTCGGCGGCCAACAATGGCAATCTACGGCCGGCCGGAGCGCCGGTACTGGCCCCGCGACCGGTGTACCGCCCGCACGTGGACACGCATACGGCGCAGGCATTCCGCCGTCCGGCCGGGCAGTCCGGTTCGTTCGCGCCGCGTCCCCCGCGCCCGGAAGCTCCGAACAACACTTCCTCGGTGGTGTCCGGCGCTCCGCCGGAGGCGGTTCTGGCCGAGGCGTTCGGACGTCCCCCGGGCTCCACCGAACTCCTGCAACGCGACCCCGATGCCGTCGGCGATGTCGAACCCACGGCGGGTCCCTCCGACCCGTGGCGCGACCCGGAGAGCGGGGCTCGCCTGGGCGCCCCCGCATTGCCCACCCCCAAGGAAACGATCGAGCCTCCGGCGGAGAAGTTGTCCGCCCGCGAGGTTCTCTTCGGCTCTCGCGTCGCCCCCAAGGCGTTGGCGATCCTGGCCGCGATCGCCTTGGGCATCGGATTGGTCGGCGGTCTGGTCGGGCGATTGACCGCGGAAACCGCCACCGCTCTCACCTCGCGCAAGGTCACCCTCGAACAGAGCGACAGCGACCGACCCCACGGGCAGATCGCTCAGGTCGCGGATGCGGTTCTGCCCTCGGTGGTCTCGATCCGCGTCACCGTCGGAGACAACGGGGCCACCGGATCGGGTGTGGTCATCGACGGTGCCGGCTATATCGTCACGAACAATCACGTCATCTCGATGGCCGCCCAGGACAAGTCCAACCGGGCGACCATCCAGGTCAGTTTCTCCGACGACACCCGGGTACCGGCGAATATCGTGGGCCGGGACCCGAAAACGGACCTGGCGGTACTCAAGGTCGATGTGAAAAATCTCACTGTTGCCCAGCTGGGTAGGTCCGATGATGTACAAGTCGGCGACGCCGTGCTGGCCATCGGATCTCCGCTCGGCCTGACCGAGACGGTGACGTCCGGGATCGTCAGCGCCCTGCACCGCCCGGTCAAGCTGGAGGGCGAGGGCAGCGACACCAAGGCCGTGATCGACGCCGTGCAGACCGACGCCTCGATCAACCCCGGTAACTCCGGTGGCGCACTGGTGAATATGAACGGTCAGGTGATCGGCATCAATACCGCGATCCGTTCGGAGAGCGGTGGTTCCGTCGGCCTCGGCTTCTCCATACCGGTGGACAAGATGACCACCGTGGCCCAGACGCTCATTCGCGACGGCGCCATCCATCACCCCGTGCTCGGGGTCAGCGCCCGACAGAAGGCGGTTGCCAACGAGGTCATGAGCGGCGCCGAAGTGGCGGATGTCATGCCCGGCAGCCCGGCCGCGAATGCGGGCATCGTCGAAGGCGATGTGATCGTCAAGGTGGGTGATCGTCAGGTGAGCGGTCCCGACGAATTGGTCGTGGCGGTGCAGTCGTACTCGATCGGCGAAGAGGTGACCGTGCAGTTGATCCGGGAAGGCCGGCAGGTGGACCTCCCGGTGACCCTGGTCTCCGACTGACGACCGAGCGCGCGCGGCGGGTAGCCTGGAGGACGTGTTCAGCAGTATCGGGTGGAGCGAGATGCTGGTCTTGCTCGTCGCCGCGCTCGTCATTCTCGGCCCGGAGCGGTTACCCGGAGCCGTGCGCTGGACCGTGCGCGCCCTCCGTCAGGTACGCGATTACGCCACCGGTGCAACGGCGCAATTGAGACAAGAACTCGGACCCGAATTCGACGAGTTCCGCAAACCGTTGGCCGATCTTCAGGAATTGCGGGGGATGACACCGCGGGCGGCGGTTACCAAACACCTTCTGAACGGCAATGATTCGCTGTTCAAAGATCTCGAACGGGCGGTTCCCGATACCAAGGACCTACTCGGTGCCGGAGGTGACCTGACAGGTTACCCAATGCCGAAGGTCGAGAAACCCTTGGAGCGCAATGAACGTCCCCCGTTCGATGCCGACGCCACTTGATCCGTCAACCTCACTAGACGCCGAAAGTCGGTCCGCTGTCTAGACTTCGCACATGTCGGCCGATGACGTGGCGCGAATTTTCGCGATCGAAGACAAAGTCGAGCGACTCAAGGCCGCAACCGAAGGGGTCGCCGCGGCGCAGCAGACCATCAACGAGCTCACTCGAATCCGCCGTGCGGTTATCAGGGAATTACATGCCGACGGCTGGACATTCGCCCGGATCGGTGCGGCGGCCGGTCTCTCCCGAGCTCGTATCCACCAGGTGAGCACCCAGGGCCCGGCGCCGGAGGGTTTGTTCTTCGGACACGGCCCGCTCACCATCCTGGTGCCGGACACCCGGGCGGGCAGGCTGATCGGCGCACCCGATCCGGCGGCCGCACCGCGGCTGGCGGAACTCCTACGCGAATTGGGTTTCTCGGTGACCATCGAGCCGTTTCCGCCCGGCCGCCCCATCGATCTGCGCCGAGACGGACTCATCGTGCTCGGTGGACCCGAGCTGTCCCCGAGCCTGCGCCATCTCGTCTCCGCCGACCCCCGTCTCCGGCGCTCCATCGCCCGCGCCGGAGACGGGCGACGCGGTATCGAGGACCGCGCGGCCCGGCGCATCTACCGCCCGGCCGGCCCGGATCCGCACGATATCGCCTACCTGGCGCGTTTGCCGCGCCCCGATGGGTCCGGATCGGTGCTGGTCATCGATGGGCTCCATCCGCCCGGCTCCCTGGGGGCCGTCCGCCTTCTCGCCACCCGACTGGCCACCCTGCACGAACGTGCAGGCACTCGACGGTTCTCCACCTTGATCGGAGTGCGCTACGACCGCACCACGGGCGAACCGGTGGACGCCGATCTGCTCACTCCCGTCTTTCTGCACGATCCGGCGGATCTGCGCGCGCATGCGCTCCGGCAGCGCCGCTGACCCACCGGCACCCATACCTCGAAACAGCTGCACCGGGCCCGCGCCCTTGGGGCCGTGGGCGTGGGCCCGGCCGACACCACCTGCTCGAAGGTTGCCCGTACGGCCCGCATTGTTAGGCCTGATGTGACCCAGGTCACTCATGCCGCGTGTTTCTTTTCATCGCTCCAATGATTGGATAACTATGGAGTAACTATCCCGCGGATGAGCACACCGTGTCGATCTCCATATCCGCCCGGAAAAAGTCGTGGAGGCACAGGTGAATACGTTGGTAATCGTGGGGATTGTGTTGATCGCTATCGGATTGCTGACGTTTGCGATCCTGGTGCGCCGCTACCCCACCCTGGAACGGGAACACATCACCGTCGCCGAACTCCAGGCACGGCTGGCCGGAGAACATCCTGAGGAGCACGAGTCCGATCCCGACGCCTCGTCCTCCGACGAGGGCCGCCACGAACGGAATGCCCCACCCGAATCGGACGAGCGCGACGAGGACACTCCCGAAAGCGCGAACGGCGCACAGGGCGCCGCGGGCCCCGAGTCACCGAGCACGAACGATTCCCCTCGAGGTCCGGGCGATATATCGACCGAGGACAACTCCTCGGACACCGACAACCTCTCCGACACCGACGACCGCTCGGACGCGAGTGACGCGCGACGGACGACACCGCAGGATTCGGTCGACGAGTCCGAAGCACCGGACGGAACGGATGCTTCGCCTTCCGAGCCCGGTGAGGACACGGATTCCACCATCGAGAAGTCCCCACCGAGCGATACGACCTCCACGGCCGATACCGACTCTGCGGTCACACCACCCACCGCGCCCCGGGAAAGCCCCCGACGCGCCGATGAGAATCCCGATCCGAAAATCTCGCCGTCATCGGACGATCCGAAGCAGACCTCCGCCCCCGCGGATCTCGAAGACGGGGACAACGGCGATACGGATGGCAAAAACCCCACGAACACCGATGCGAGCGGTTCTTCCACCACGAAAACCGGGCGCACCCGGCGCTCACGCCGCGCGGCCGGCGCCCCCGATACCGCCGAGCGGTCCTCCACACCACGACGGGATTTCCCACGGCGTTCCTCGGCCTTCACCCACGTGGCCCAGTACCGGCAGACGGATCACTGACCGACCCGACCGTCCTCGCGATATCACGATGCCGGTCCGACCGGCGACAACCGTTTCGGCCGCCGGCGGACCGCATCCGCCTATCGGACCCGACCCCGATCAGGCGGCGACCCGATCCGGCCGAATGGTGTTCATCGGGGGGCGATCGGCCAGCGAGACCTCGGTACACCGGGCGGTGAAGACATCCCCTACCAGAGGGAACTGGGTCAGCGCCGCACCGGAGTCCCGGATACCGCTGCGCCCGAGGACGGTGCCCATGATCTGTCGGCTCATCACCCCCAGATCGGCCAGCGGACGGTTACGGTGAGTGCGCACCCCCAGGTTCACCTGACCGATGGCGTTCAGACCCAGTCGATCGTAGGTATCGAGCAACAAGCCGATCTCCACGCCGTAGCCGGGGGCGAACGGCACCGCGGCGAGAAGTTCCCGGGTCCCCGCGTATTCCCCGCCGAGCGGTTGCAATACCGCCGACAGTTCCGGACGCAGCGCCGCCAACAGCGGACGAGCGACCAGTTCGGTGACCCGGCCGCCGCCGTGCGCATCCACTTCGGAGCCGTGCCGAAGCGGACGGCGATAGTACGCCTTGACCAGGTGCATATCGTCCATGGTCAACAGTGGGCCGAGCAGTTTCGGCACGAAGGCCGGATCCGGATCGATCAGATCGGAGTCGACGAAGGCCACCAGGTCGCCGCTGGTCACCGCCAACGAGCGCCACAACACCTCGCCTTTTCCCGGTACCGGCTCCAGTTCGGGTATTGCCTGTTCCCGGCTCACCACCCGGGCACCGGCGGCGCGGGCGCGTTCGGCCGTGGCATCGGTGGAACCGGAGTCCAACACCACCAATTCGTCGACCAGACCGCCGAGCAGCGGCCGGATACTCGCCACCACGTCGGCGACGGTGTTCTCTTCGTTGAGCGCGGGCAATACCACCGAGACCGTGCGTCCCGCCTTGGCGGCAACCAGCTCGGCCACCGTCCAATCCGGGGCGTCCCATGTATGGGTGGTCGACCATCCGGAGGCCGAATGCTCTGTGTGTAGGAAACTCATACCAAACCTCGCAGAGTTCGTACCGGTGGCCGGATACCTTGGATCGCGGCGATCATGTCCACGACCCGCCGTGTCTCGGCGACCTCGTGCACGCGGAAAACGCGAGCGCCGGCCGCCGCCGACCACGCGGTTGCTGCCAATGTGCCCTCCAGCCTTTCGGAAAGATCGACACCTAATGTCTCTCCGATGAAATCTTTATTGGAAAGCGCCATCAAGACAGGCCATCCGGTTTTTACAAGAACGTCCGCTCCACGCAACAGTTCGAGCCCGTGATAGGTGTTCTTGCCGAAATCGTGCGTCGGATCGATCAGAATCGAGTCCCGGCGCACCCCGGCCGCCGCGGCTGCCTCCGCCGCCCGCACCAGGGTCTCGGTCACCTCGGTCAACACATCGGCGTAACGGACCCGATGCGGACGGGTGCGGGGCACGGCGCCACCGGTGTGGCTGCAGACGATGCCCGCGCCGGTCTCAGCGGCCACCGGCACCAACTCCGGGTCGGCGCCCGCCCAGGTGTCGTTGATCAGATCCGCGCCCTCACCCACGGCCGCCCGCGCCACCTCCGCACGCCAGGTGTCGACGCTGATCAACAGATCGGGGTACTTCTTCCGAATAGCGGCCACGAACGGCACCACCCGCCGGATTTCCTCCGCGGTATCGACCGTGGCACCGGGCCCCGCCTTCACCCCACCGATATCGACCAGATCCGCCCCGGAGTCCACGGCCCGGGCCACGGCGGCCATGGCGGCCGCGTCCTCGAAGGTGGCGCCCCGGTCGTAGAAGGAGTCGGGGGTGCGGTTCACAATGGCCATCACCAACGCGCGATCCGTCGCCACCGGCCGTCCGCACAGTGTCGGCGACGGCCGGACGGGCTCGAACATGGCTTCGACTGTACCGACGTGAGGTTCGCTCCAGGTCATCCGCCCGGTGTATGCATCGCCTCCGCCGCCCGATCCAGGACGGCGAAGGCCTCCGCCGGATCGACGACGACCGTGACCAGATCGAGCGCCTCCCGCGAGACGTAACCCCGATCGTGAAGCTGCTCCACCCAAGCGAACAGACCTTTGTAGTGTCCGTCCGGATCGAGCACCACCATCGGCTTGCGGTGCACGCCCAGATAGCCACCGGTCCAGGTTTCGAAGAACTCCTCCAGGGTGCCGATACCGCCGGGGAGGGTGAGAAACGCGTCGGAACGATCCTCCATCACCTGTTTGCGCTGGCGCATGGTGTCGGTGACGACAAGCTCATCGGCATCCACATCGGCCACCTCACGATGCACCAGATGCTTCGGGATCACCCCGATGGTGGTGGCCCCGCCGGCCCGGGCCGCGGTCGCCACCGCGCCCATCATCGATACATGGCCACCGCCGGACACCAGTCGCCAACCGCGCCGGGCGATCTCCGTACCAACCCGCGCCGCCAAGCGCAGCTGCTCGGGGTCGGTGGTACTCGCCGAACAGTAGACGCACACCGCGAAGGAGGTGTCGACCCCGGCGCTCACCATTCGTCCTCGGTTCCGACCGTTTCCAACGTGTTCCGTTCGACCGCCGCCTGCTCGATGATCCGCACCACGTCCTCCACACTGTCGGTGAGATGGATGAGGTCCATGTCTATCTCGCTGATCTTGCCCGAACTCAACAGGGAATCCCGAATCCAGTCGACCAACCCCGCCCAGTACCGGGTGCCGAACAGGATGATCGGGAAGCGGGTGATCTTCCGGGTCTGCACCAGTGTGAGGGCCTCGAACATCTCGTCCAGGGTGCCGTACCCACCCGGCAGACAGATGAACGCCTGCGAGTACTTCAAGAACATCGTCTTACGGACGAAGAAATAGCGGAAGTTGATCCCCAGATCCACCCACTCGTTCAGGCTGTGCTCGAACGGCAACTCGATGCCCAGCCCGATCGAGAAACCGCCGGCCTCCGACGCGCCCCGATTGGCGGCTTCCATGGCGCCCGGCCCACCACCGGTGATCACCGCGAAACCCGCCTTCGCCAATGCCGCACCGATGGCCCGAGCGGCCTGATATTCGGGATGATCGACCGGGGTACGAGCAGAACCGAACACGCTCACCGCATGCGGCACCTCGGCCAGCGCCCCGAAACCCTCGACGAATTCCGCCTGGATACGCAACACCCGCCACGGATCGGTGTGCACCCAGTCGCTGCCGTCCCGCCGATCCAGCAGATGCTGATCGGCCGTATCTCCCCCCGCGGGCTTACGTGCACGGCGAAGCATGATGGGTCCGCGGAATCTGGCTGACACCCTCGGTTTACCCGAGATCTCTGGATCGGCTGCATCGGTGGACATGCCCGCAACGCTACTGGGTCGGGCCGAACACCCCGCCCCACGGCCGGGGTGTTCGGGCATGGGACAGGCGCACTCGCGAGGTTCGACCCGGTGCCCTCACGACCCCTGCCGGTGGGACCGGACGGCCGCCACCGACGCGGGTCCGACCTACCGCGCCGGAACCGTTCTCACGCTTACCGTTGATAGTGGGCGAATCGAACTCGTTGCAGGAAATCCTCCAGCGGCGCCTCGTTCGGCCTGTCGGGGAGCACGGTGCGCGCGCGGTCGAATTTGTCCTCGTACTCGGCGATCAGCGCTTTCACCGATACGGCCTGGGGATCGTCGCGGACCTGCGCACCGAATGCGAAATACGGTGCGGGGTCCGGAATCCGTACCGGTAGAGAACCGGTGGTGTACAGCTCATAACCCTGATAGAGCAATCGCATGGTGTGGCGGGCATGCTTTTCCCGTCGGGCGTCCGGTGAACCGGCGAATCGACCGCGTTCGACGAGGCGGCGAAACTGGCTCGTCGCATAACCGAAGAACGCATCCCGAACTCGCTTCGCGGACAGGAAATGCCGGCGTAAACCGATCAGTTCTTCACCGAATGGGGTGGTGACGGTGTAGTTCTCGAGCCACAGGACCTCACTGGCGGTCGGGTTACAGGACAGCATGAGAGCCATCGCTTTCCCGATCTCGTGGTAGACGGCATCGGCGTCACCACGCCCCTTCTCGGTGGCGCGCTCACGTGCGGGCGGATGCAGGCCGAGCAGATTCGCGGTGGGCTCCACATGGATGCCGGCATAGTCGATATCGCTGGTGGGGGTGTCGAGGCCGTACGCGACGGAGCCGACCACCCCTTCCAACATCAGGTTCGGCGGTGTATCGCGTCGGTTGATTCCCTCGACGGTGCAGGGTTTTTCGTGATGGCCGCGTGGCGCATCGACTTCGTCGGTGGTCACATCGCCTCCTGCCGATACATTTCCGACGCACCGCCGCCGGCCGGCGGAATGGTTCGCGGATATTCGTTCGGATCGATAACCGCTCGCAGGTGGTTCTCGCGGCGAATGCGATGCCATTACCTGTGATCGAGATGGGGTCCTGCGATGGGGCAGCCGTCATATCCACACGAATTCCGCGTCGGATTCCGACCCTATGCCCCGTGTCAAACCATTTACGCGGTGACGAACCAAGTACGGTCGTGGATTTCACGCTCGGGCGATCGGATCGATTTCGGAATCGGCCACACGTACCACCGGAGACCGAGAGCCGGCGAGCGGCGGGCCGGGCCTCGGCTGTCAGCCGACCCAACGGGCCACTCGGAACCGGCTGCCATCGCGTTTCACCTCGACCGCGCCCGAACCCGCGAAGTGCGCGGGAATCACGATCTCCCCTGTGTCCGCGGCCTGCTCGAGCAACCGGCGGCGCGTGTCCGCGGCCTGCTCACGGTTCTCACAGAAGCAGCTGTTGTACGACGGTTCCAGGATCTGCACCGGACTGTGCAGGATGTCGCCGACGAAAACGGCCGTATCACTACCCGAGCGGACGCGCAGCACGGATGATCCCGGTGTGTGCCCGGGGGCCGATTCGAGGGTGAGGTTGCCGTCCACCCGGTAGGTGTCCTCCCACAGCATGGCCCTGCCGAGCACGGGTGCGATGCTGTCGGCGTAGACGAGAAGGCTCCCTTCCCGGCGACGGCGTTCGAATTCGCTGCGGGGGGCGGGGCGGCGGCCGGCGTTCTCGGGTGCGAAATAGCGCTCGTCCACGGCCGGGATGAGATAGACCGCGTTCGGGAAGGCCGGTTCCCAGCCCCGGTCGCCGCCGAGCGTGTTCCAGCCGACGTGGTCGTAGTGGATGTGGGTGTTGATGACGATGTCCACGTCCTCCGGTCGGACACCGGCCGCGGCCAGCCGGTCCGGGAAGTCGGTGTGCAGATGATCGAACAGCGGAATCTGCGGCCGGTCGCGATCGTTGCCCACTCCGGTGTCCACGAGGATGGTCTTACCCTCGCTGCGCAGCACCCAGGTCTGCACGGCCGCGTGATAGGCGTCCGTATCCGGGTGCCAGTGATCGGGTGCGAGCCAGGCCTCGTTGTCCCGCCACACCCCGGGATCGCTGTCGGGGATGATGACGCGCGCCGGCGCGATCTCGCCGACCCATTCCGGCACCTTCGTCACCTCTACGGCACCCACTGCGAAATCGGTCACGGCTTCAGATTAGGCGTGCTCGGTGGATCGATTAATGATCAATCGGCCCGTTTGTATACGATTTCGTACCATTTTCGGGCGTTAGGATGCGGGCCGTGGACCTCCTCAGCGATGTCATCCGGGTTGTGCGCACCGGCCGACCCTCGGCGAACCGGATACGCGTCGGCTCCCCGTGGTCGTATCGGTTCGCACCCTACGACGGCGCGGGCTTCCACATGGTCCTGCGAGGTACGAGTTGGTTGCACATGGATGGGCACGCCCCCCTGCAACTCGGTCCCGGGGACATCGTGCTGCTGCCCGCCGGTCACGGTCACGTACTGGCCGATTCACGCAATGCGGGCCGGCCGGCACCGTTCGAGTCCGCGGTGGCGGATCGGACGGGAAATGTGGAACTGCTGTGCGGGAAGTACCGGCTGGACCGGCGCAGATCCCATCCGATGCTCACCGCCCTCCCGAACGTGGTGCACCTGCCCGCCCCCGGCGGCGACCACGACGACCTGCGCGCGGCACTCGATCTCCTCGCCGCCGAAACGACCACCCGACGTCCGGGGCGCGACGCGGCACTCGCCGGCCTGCTCGACCTGCTGCTCGTATACATGATCCGCGCCTGGTTCGACGATCACGCAGATCTGGGGTGGCCACGCGCGCTACGGGACCGCGGCATCACCACGGTGCTCGAGGCGATGCACGGCTCCCCGGACCGGCCATGGCGAATCGAAGACCTGGCCGCCGAGGCCGGTCTCTCACGCACCACGCTCACCCGGAAGTTCACGGCTCTGGTCGGCACCGCCCCGATGACCTACCTGACCCACTGGCGCATGACGCTCGCGGCCCACCTACTGCACGACACCGACCTCGGCCTGGCGGCCGTCGCACGGCGCGTCGGCTATTCCTCGCCGTTCGCGTTCTCGCATGCGTTCAAGCGCGAGTTCGGCGTCGCACCCGGTCGCTACCGCGAGATCCGAACCCATCACGCCACAATCTCCGCGATATCGCCTCATACCCGCAGCTCGGTCCGGTGGGCCGGCGGGGCGTAGCCCACCGACCGGTGCGGTCACGCCCGGAGATCAGGACGTGGTGTCGGTCAGGTAGTTGCGGAGCATGGTCGTGACGGCGGTGATCTGGGAGAACGGGACGTGCTCGTCGCGTTTGTGGGCGAGGTTCGGGTCGCCCGGACCGAAATTGACGGCCGGAATACCGCGGGCCGCGAACCGGGAGACATCCGTCCATCCGTATTTGGCGCGGACACCGGCCGAACCGTGGGCGCGCACGGAGGTGACGAGTCGTTGCGCGGCGGGCGCGGTCAGACCAGGGAGGGCGCCGGGGGCGGAGTCGGTGACCTCGAGTTCCACCTCGAGTCCGGCGAAAACCTCACGGACATGGTCGATGGCCTGGTCCACCGACCGATCCGGCGCGAACCGGAAGTTCACCTCCAGCTCGGCGGCATCGGGCACCACATTGCCCACCACACCGCCTTCGACCCGGACCGCGGACAGCCCTTCCCGATACTCACATCCGTCGATATCGACCCGCCGGGCCTCATACTCCGCCAGTCGATTCAAGATCGGGGCCAGGCGGTGGATGGCATTGTCACCCAACCAGGACCGCGCCGAATGCGCCCGCACTCCGGAGGTGCGCAACTCGACCCGCAGGGTGCCCTGGCAGCCGGCCTCGATCCAGCCGCCGGAGGGTTCCCCGAGGATTGCGAGGTCGCCGTCGAGCCAGTGCGGTAGATCACGTTCGATAGCGGTCAGGCCGTTGAGCTCGGCCGCGATCTCCTCGCAGTCGTAGAAGATCAGGGTGAGATCATGTGCCGGTTCGGCAATGGTCGCGGCGAGGTGCAGAAAGACCGCGTCCCCGGATTTCATATCCACCGTGCCGCAACCGTAGAGCACTTCGGCTCCGTTCTCGACGACGCGCCTGCTCGGCACATTGTCCGCGATCGGCACGGTATCCAGATGCCCGGCCAGGACGACCCGCGTCGGCAGCCCACGGTCGGTGCGTGCGAGCACCACATTGCCGTGTCGCAGCACCTCGAAACCGGTGGTCTGCGTACGCAGCGCGGCTTCCACGGCGTCGGTGATCGCGGCCTCGTCCTGGGAAACGCTCGGGATATCCACGAGGGCGGCGGTCAGGGCAATCGGGTCGGCACGTAAGTCGAGGGTCACGAAACACGAGCGTAGGCGGCCACCCGGTGCGGCATCCCTGTCGGGGCACCACCGACCGGATGGCCGCCGCATCGACCGCCACCAACCCGACCGGCAATCGATGTGGGAACGCCCGGTCGGCGCTCGGAGACCCACTCCGAGCGCCGACCGGGCTCATGGATTCGTCATCGTGAGAGCATGGCGCGCAACTCGGTGAGACCGGCTCGGCGCTGGTAGGCGATCCAGGCGAAGATCGCGGCGAGGACCAGCGGGAAGACCGCCATCGCAGGCCTGTCGGCAATAAAGGCCTGCGTACCGGCGGCGAGCACGGTGAGCACGCACAACCCCGCGGCGGCCGGGGCGCACAGCCGAGGCACCATCAGCCCGAGACCGCCGGCGACCTCCGCGAGCCCGATGAAGACGAGCACCCCGAAGGGGACGGTCAGGTTCTCCGAAGTGTTTTCGGCCAAGACATGGGGTATGACGAGTTTCGGCCCGCCGGAGGCGATGACGAAGAACAGGCCGAGCAGGATCTGCAGGCTCCACAGGACGCGGTTGTGGATCTTGCCTGGACGGTCGGCGACATCGTCGGAGAAGTTGACGGTGGGGTTGGCTGTGGTCATTTCCGGTCCTCCTGATCGTTCGCGCCGGGTTGGTAGCGCGTTCAACAGATAGGACGGAGCACTGTCGGAGAACTCATCGCTGTCTGTGAAGAATTTTCCGGAACCGCTGCATACCGGCTCGGCGCTGGATACGCGGCACCGCCGGGCAGGTGAGGCCGACCTATCGGCGTGCAGGCCACTCCCACATAATCCATGGACCAAGGATCAGAGGACCGGACCCGTGCTGCAGTGAAATATCAGGGCCTCTGGCCGGTGGCCCGCGTCAGCGCCTCGCCGAGGCGGTTGCGGACAGCGTTCAGCGCGGCGATCTTCTCGTCCATCTCCGCGAGCCTGCGGGCGATAACCCGCGCGCTCGCGGGACAGAGGCCCGCGGCGGTGATGTCCTGATCCAGGCAGGGCAGGAAGGCGCGGATGTCGTTGGTGGTCAGGCCGAGGGAGAGCAACAGTCTGATATTGCCCACATGGCCGACGGTTGTTTCGTCGTACTCTCGGTAACCGTTCGGGGCGCGCCGAGGACGGAGCAGGCCCTGTTGTTCGTAATAGCGCAACGCGCGAACGGTGATGCCGGCCTCGTCCGCCAGTTCTCCGATCAGCATCGACCCATTATCATGCGGCCGCGCTCAGGCCACCGTCGATGCGGATGACCGCGCCGGTGAGGTAACCGGCCTCGGGACGCGTCGCGTTCACGATCCACCATGCGATCTCGTCGGGTCGAGCGATACGCCCCAGCGGGATTCGGGACCGAAGCTCTTTGCCCGCCGCGGCGATCTGCTCATCGGATAAACCGGCGTGGGCGAGCACCGGTGTCGCCGTGATTCCCGGGGCCACCGACACCACACGAATGCCACGCGGCGCGAGTTCGACAGCCCATGTGTGGGTGAGGAAGTCGAGAGCCACTTTCGTGGATCCGTAGACCGAGTTGTTCGGCCATCCGTTGTGGGGTGGGTTGGATGTGATGTTGACGATGACGCCACCCGCCGGTAGGTGCGGCAGAGCGTGCTGGGTGAGGAAGATCGGTGCCAGAAGATTAGTGGCGAGCTGTTCCTCGGCGACCTTCCGGTCGATCTCCCCGAGTGGCGCGGGTCGGGTGATAGCGGCGTTGTTGACCACGATATCGATGCGGCCGTACGCCTCCAATGCGGCGGTCACGGCGGCGGCGGAAGCGTTCGACTCGGTGAGGTCGGCCACGAATGATCGGATCCGACGGTGTCCTTCCGCCGTCTCCGCCAAGCGTTCGGCGGATCGTCCGACGATAAGGACTTCGGCGCCCATGGCAGCGAATTGATGGGCCGTCGCACGACCGATACCGGTGCCTCCCCCGGTGATGAGCACTGCCCGACCGTCGAGGGTGTTCGTCTCTTCCATGCCCGGAACGCTAAACCTTGACCCTGGCGTCAAGGTCAAGAACAGCAGATGGCACAGCACCTGACCAGGACCGACCTCGCTCGTGTGAACAGGAGTAGGTCGATCGCGAATCCGAGCATCGGACCGGGTGAGCGTGGACCGATGGTCGTCAGCGAAAGCCGTTCGATCCGAGTGCGGAGCCCCACCTGATCGCGGCCTCGGCCAAGCGGCCACGCGATCTCGGCGGTGCAACAGGCGTGTCGTTCGCCGTGGTGGGGGCGTAGACCGCCCGAGCCAGTTCGAGCTTCGTTCGACGTGCGTTCTCGACCACGGAAGCGTCGAAACCGGTGCCGGTCGGTCGCTGCGGCACCTGATCGAGGTCGTCGAGGAGCGTCCAGCCCGACCCGAGTTCGATGAGTGAGCGGTGCTTTGTGCCGTAGAAATCGGAACTGATCGGAATCGCCACCCCGTTCGCGCCCGCCATCGCCGCCACCAGATGCATATGGAAACGTGTCGACAACCAGGTTTGTCCGAGCGAAACCGGCAACCCGTGCTCCCATACCTCGACGAACGGATAGAACCGCGCGCCAGGAAGTTGGTGCTCGATGAGATCGAAAACCCGTCGGTCCTCGCCCGGGATGGCCTCGACCACGCCGACCCGCTCGGGCGAGATCCGCCAGGCGTGCAGAATCCGCAAAACGCTCGCGGCGAGCGCACCGATATCCATATCGAGCAGATCGCTTTGCAGGCACAGCATCACATCGCGCGCGTTCTTCTCATCTCGTCGGATGGGCGGCCGAGCCAGAAAAGCATCGTCGAAACCCGGCTCGATTCCGAACAGCTCCGCGGATGCCCGATCCCGTACCTCGGTGATCGTGAAGTCGGCAGCGGTGGCCCGTACCAACTGTCCTGCTCCTGCCGGTTCCGGGAAGAGCCCGAGACCGGTGGCCGCGCATCGTGCGCCGGACGCGCGGCCGACCGCCCCCGCGCCCGCCAGCAGCCCGATATGCCGAGGCCAGATCCGGTTGATGTACCCGCCGCCGAGGAGATGTATCACATTCGCACGATGCAGCAACGCGATACCACGATCCCACCGTGGAGCCAGACCGGGATCGCCCACGGCGCGACGCACCCAGGCCGCTACCTGCCACGGATCGTCCGACGGTGCCTCCCAACACAGTCGCCACAGCGTATCGGTGAACCTCGCTCGCGGATGCAGGTCGCCGAGCAGAACCTGCGCCGGTCCGGGGGAATGCGTATCGACCCATACCGTCGCTTCCGGCGCGATATCGGCGAGATAAAGCAACCAACCTGCGACGATGAGTTCATCCCCGTAGTTGGGATGGCCCGCCGGGCTGATCAGGTAGTAGAGCGTTGGTGGGGCGGGCACAGTCTTTCCGATCACGCGAGGAGAAGTCCGGTCATGATATCCCGACCGAACGGACGACCCATAGGGTTCTGTTTCCGAGCCCGGGGTGGCCCCGATATGCCCGGCCGGCTCGTCGCACTCATCGGCACATCGGATCGAACCGAGCAAAGCGCGCCGAGGCGCACGACAGACCTGACGGCGGCTCGGTTCGAGCGCCCGGGAGAGCGGCGGTGATGGCCGCGGCTTCGGGATCGGGCAATACGTCGTCCCTGGTGGCTGCCCCAGCGGCCCGCACACCCATCTCCCGAGACGGGTAATACCTATGCGCCACAGTCGGTTTCACTTCCCATATCAGCGGGAACGCCGTGCCTGTTCACACAGTCGAGGCCCTCATCGACATCGCTCACGCGGATATCGCTCACGCGGATATCGCTCACGCGCCAGTGTGCCCGTTTGATCCGTGCTGTCTCGTTCGATGACGAGGGGAGGTTCAATCCCGGTAGACAGTGACATAGGCGTTCGTGACGGCCCCGATACTCATCGGGCTCGCACACGAAGCCGTGCCGCGTCCGGATGGGCCGAAGGAACCACTCCACGAACCCTGGTACGGACCGATGGCCATGAGCGGAAAGGCGTTGGGCACGCCGTGTAGACCGAAACACTCGACGATCAGCGTGTACTCCCGGCCCGCGGGACCGTCGTCGTGGCACGTCGCCGTCGCGCCGACCAAATCCCTTGTTACAGCACAATCCTGCGGCGCGGCGTGGGCGGCCCCGGCACCGAGGACCGTGGCGAAACCCGCCACCACGGCAGCGGCAACGAGCGTCCGTGTGGTGATCATCGTCGTTCTTCTCATCCGAATCCCGTCTCCCACATCGCTTCACTGTTGCTTGACTGTTGCTTGACTGTTGCTTGACTGTTGCTTGACTGTGCTTGTCCATCGATTGCCCACCGCGCGTCGTTACGAACAGAGGGACAACACATCAGCGACACCCATCCATGTTCCGGTTCCCAACCGCCGGCGACCAGGCGCGAACCGGCTCCGCCACAGGCGCCGGCCATCCACGCCACAGCCGGTGCCGGACCTCCGCGAAAACCTGTTGGCGGATCACGGCGAGCACTGCTACCTTCCGGAGGCCGTGCCGGAGAACGAGGAGGTGGTACCCGTGAACGCAGTATCGACATGGGTACTCCCCGCTGGGGTCACGGTCGGGCGATAGGTCGTCCGGGAGCGCCGCTCGAGAGCACTCCCGAAAGGCACGACCATGCACTTCACTTCCGAACAGCGCCTCGACGACATCCTCGAACGCGAATTCACCCTCGGCGAGATCCCCGGCATCCTGTGGACATCCGAATCCGCACCCACTCCGGCGCCGCTGATCCTGGCCGGCCACCCCGGCGGACTGCACATGATGTACCCGCGACTGGCGACCCGGGCCAGACACGCCGCGGCCCAAGGCTTCGCCACGGCCACCATCGAGCTGCCCGGCAGCGGTGACCGGCCTCGTTCCGCCGCCGCCGAACAGGCCCGCGCCGACCTGCGCCGGGCGGTGGCCGCAGGTGGGCCGGTCGACGACGAGATCGTCGACCGGCTCGTCTGTCCGTTGGTCGACAAGGCGGTCCCGGAATGGCGGGCCACCCTGGACGCCCTGCTCGCGCTGCCCGAGATCGGCGGCCCGGTCGGGTACTCGGGTGGGGTTATCGCCCTCGGTATCCGGCCGGCGGTGGTCGAGCCACGCATCTCGGCCGCCCTGTTGTTCGCCGGAAGTTATGTGCCCCGCGCCATGTTCGCCGAGGCCCGGCGGGTCACCATTCCGCTACAGGTCCTGCTGCAGTGGGACGACGAGGGAAACGACCGGCAACTCGCCCTGGACCTGTTCGACGCCTTCGGCTCCACGGAGAAGACGCTGCACGCCAATATGGGTGGGCACACCGGCGTCCCACAATTCGAGGGAGACGACGCGAACCGGTTCTTTGCCCGACACCTGAAGTCACCGGAAGTAGGACCCGAACGCCGGGCCGACGGCAGCCGATAGGAGCCCCTCGGCCGGGATACCGCACCATCACCGGGTGAGAGTCCACCGAGCACCTCCCATTAGGCTTTGAGCCGTGAGCACTCAGGGAGCAACCGCTGTCGGTATCGCCAATATCACCCCGGACGGGACCGTCCTGGATACCTGGTTCCCGAGCCCGGAGCTGGGTGAGTTCACCACGACCGGCACCGAACGCCTGGCCGATGTTCCGGCCGAATTCGCCGAGCTGGTGGGCCCGGATGAGGCGCGTGGTGTGGAGGTGGTCGCGGTGCGCACCACCATCGCGGACCTGTCCGCCGCGCCGGTCGACGCGCACGATGTCTACCTGCGGCTGCATCTGCTCTCGCACCGTTTGGTGCGGCCCCACGAGGTGAGCTTGGAAGGCCAGTTCGGTCTGCTCAGCAATGTGGTGTGGACCAACCACGGCCCGGCGGCGGTGGAAGGGTTCGAGGCGACGCGCGCCCGGTTGCGGGCCCGCGGTCCGGTGACCGTGTACAGCGTGGACAAGTTCCCGCGCATGGTGGACTACGTGGTTCCCGCCGGGGTGCGCATCGGGGACGCCGACCGGGTGCGGCTGGGTGCGCATCTGGCCGCCGGCACCACGGTGATGCACGAGGGTTTCGTGAACTTCAATGCCGGCACCCTCGGCACGTCGATGGTGGAGGGCCGAATCTCGGCCGGGGTGGTGGTCGGTGACGGCTCCGATATCGGCGGCGGCGCGTCCACCATGGGCACGCTGTCGGGCGGCGGAACCACGGTCATCTCCATCGGGGAGCGGTCGCTGCTGGGCGCCAATTCGGGTCTCGGTATCCCGCTCGGTGACGATTGTGTGATCGAGGCGGGTCTGTATCTGACCGCCGGCACCAAGGTCACCACCCCCGACGGCACCGTCGTCAAGGCCGCAGAACTCGCCGGCCGCAACAATCTGCTCTTCCGTCGTAATGCGCAGACCGGCGCTGTGGAGGTGTTGCCCCGCAGCGGCACGGGGATCGAGCTCAACGAGGAACTACACGCCCACAACTGAGCCCGTGACGACTGAGCCCGTGACGGCCACATCGGTTCAGGATGTGGCCGTCACCCGTTCGGCGTCGAGACCGAAGGCGATAACGCGTTCGGGGTGGATGCGGATCAGTTCTCCCTCGCTGTCGCCGATATAGGTCTCGACCCCGGTCAGGGCCTCGGCCCTGCCGCGAATCTCCAGGCAACGCACCCGCCAGGGCTGCACCGAGGCGATATCGTCCACCACGAACGCCACTCGGTCGTTGTGGGCAAGATTGCGGAACTTACGGGATCGACCCATATTCCATCCGGCGATATCGATGGTGCCGAGTTCGGAGTTGTAGCGGAACCCGACCGGGTTGTTCTGCGGGCTGCCGTCCGGGCGCACGGTGGCGAGGCGGCCGAGCCGTTGGCCGGCGAGGTAGTCGATATGCTCCGGGGTGAGCGTTTCGTTCATGACGCCGACGCTAAAACCTCGAGTCCACTTCAGGTCAAGAGCGGGACGGTCCGAGCTGCTTCTTCTGCACCTTGCCCATGGCGTTACGCGGCAACGAGTCCACGAAGCGAATCTCCCGGGGGCGTTTGTGCACCGACAGCCGCGTGGCGACATGGTCGATCAGTTCCTGTTCGGCGGGCGCGTCCGCGCGGGGCACGACGAATGCGACGATGCGCTGTCCGAGATCGTCGTCCGGCAGACCGACCACCGCCACCTCGGCCACCGCCGGATGGCCGAGCAGAGTGGTCTCCACCTCGCCTGCTCCGATGCGATAGCCACCGGATTTGATGAGATCGACGGATTCGCGACCCACGATGCGGTGGAAACCGTCGGGGTCGATGGCGGCGACATCGCCGGTGCGGAACCAGCCGTCCTCGGTCCAGCAGTCCGCGGTGGCCTCCGGACGACCCAGATAGCCGTCGAACAGCATGGGACCGCGCACCTGTAGGCCGCCGATGCTTTCACCGTCGTGCGGGACCGGCGCCCCGGATTCGTCACGCAACCGGGTCTGCACCCCGCGGACCGGGGTCCCCACCCAGCCGGGGCGACGTTCCCCATCGGCGCGGGTGGACAGCGTGATCATGGTCTCGCTCATGCCGTAGCGCTCGATCGGCGCCTGTCCGGTGAGCTCGACCAGTCGTTCGAACACCGGCACCGGCAGGGGCGCGCTACCGGAGATCAGCAGGCGGGCGTCGCGCAGTCGTTTCGCCGACTCGGGGTCCTCGACGATTCGGGTCCACACGGTCGGAACCCCGAAGTACATGGTGCCCCGGGCGGCGGCGTAGTTCTGCGGTGTCGGCCTGCCGGTGTGCACGAGCGGGCTGCCGATACGCAGCGGGCCCAGCAGGCCCAGGATCAGACCGTGCACGTGAAACAGGGGGAGTCCGTGGACCAGTACGTCGTCGGCGGTCCATGCCCAGGCCTCGGCGAGGGCGTCCAGTCCGGCGGCGATGGCGGCCCGGCTCAACACCACCCCTTTGGGTAGGCCGGTGGTGCCGGAGGTGTAGAGCACGAAGGCGGGGGTGGCGGGATCCGGTTCGGGGTAGGTGTGCCAGGAGCGGGCGTGTTTGCGTACCGGGATCACCGGCAGGTTGCTGTCCTCGGGCGCCGGACCCAACCAGGCCTGGGCACCGGAGTCGGCGAGGATGTGGTCGCGTTCGGCCGAACCGGCGTCCGGCGGTACCGGCACGACGGTGACACCCGCGATCAGACAACCGACCACGGCCAACACGGTCGACACGGTCGGTCGGGCCAGGACCGCGAGACGGTCGGCGCGCGCGATTCGCTCCGCTACCGAGGTGGCGGCGCCCAGCAGATCACCGCGGGACAGCGTCTCGCCGTCGATCGTCACGGCGTTGGGGATGTCCACGCCCGCGGCGACGGCGCGTGATTCCAGGGAACTGAGCAGCAGTGCGGAACCGGACGGCATTGGACGAGCTTATTTCTGTCGCCTTCTCGTTCCCGACCCAGGGTTGCCGCCATGTCCGAGTCCCATCGGGGCCCTCACTCCGGTGAATCGGAGTCCAGTGAACCGGGCACCCGAAATGCCGTCACCACATGGTTGCGGGCGTATTCCCGAACCGCCGCGTCGTCGTCGAGCGGGATGACCGTCTGCGGGGTGAGCGCCATGGACAATGCGGTACGGGCGATCATTTCCGCCAGCGGCAGCGGATCGTAGGCGGGCAGTTTGCCCTCTTCTTGCAGCCGGGTGATGAATTCGGCCAGATAATCGCGGCCGAGTTCGATCACCGGCGCTCCGCGCGTGGTGAGATACGGCAGCACGATCTCCGGTTCGGTGGTCAGCAGCCGGTCCAGCAGTTTGTTACCGCGCAGACCTTCGAGGAAGGCCACGAACAATTCGACGATCTGGTCCGCCGCGCCGGCATCGCGATCGATCTGACGTTGTACGGCGGCGTCGACGCCATCGATGAATTCCCGCGTCTGTTGCAGCCCCACCGCCTGAATGAGTTCGGATTTGCCGGAGAATCGCCGATAGAGCGTCGCCAGCGACAGTCCACCGCGCCGCGCCACCTCGGCCATACTCGTACGCTTGATACCGAAATCGAGAAATGCCAGCAATGCCGCCTGCAGCACTGTCTGGTCGTGTTCGCGGCGTCCTGTGCGCACTAGGGGTAGCAATTTGGCCAGACCACCCATCTCGGTACCTCCCGATTCCCGCGAACCGACTCCACGAAATGATGACAGAGTAATCATCTCATAATTTCAGTATCGTTTGACATGACACCGAGGTAATGAGATTTTCATTGCACTACCTTCTCACCAGACATCTCACGTGAAGCGAGGTCACCGATGACCGCTCCCCGGCCCGCACCCATGGGCGGCCCCCCACCGCGCCCGGAGCACGGAGGCCGACGTCCCGAGGTCGCCCCGAACCCCGACTTCAACGTGGAGGACTACATCGACGGCATCGCATCCTTCCTGGGGGGCAATGCGAACGTCATCATGCAGCTGGGCATGCCGCCGGTGGCCTACGGGGTGATGGAGAGCGAGGTCCGCAGCGGCAACATCATGGTGCGTCCGTTCAAGCGGCTGCGCACCACCTTGACCTACCTCGCGGTGGCCATGATGGGCACCGACGAAGAGCGCGCCGCCTACCGTCAGGCGGTCAACGGCTCCCACCGGCACATCCGCACCAAACCCACCAGCCCGGTCAAGTACAACGCCTTCGACCCGAAGCTCCAACTGTGGGTGGCCGCCTGCCTGTATTGGGGCTTCGTCGACATGATCGAGAAGCTGCGTGGGCCGATGGACGAGGCCACCGCCGACGCGTTCTACGCGCACAGCATCCGATTGGGCACCACCCTGCAGGTGCGTCCGGAGATGTGGCCGCCCAACCGCGCCGCATTCCAGGAGTACTGGGATTACAACCTGGCCCGAACCACGATCAACGACGAGACCCGGGCCTACTTCAACCGGCTGGTCGACCTGACCATGCTGTCCTGGCCGCTGCGCTTCCTCTTCGCACGGTTCCACCGGTTCGTGGTAACCGGTGTGCTACCCCGGCATCTGCGCGATCAGATGCACATGGAATGGACCGAGAAGGACCAGCGGCGATTCGACCGGCTGATGCGAAGCATCGGCGCCGTGGTGCGGCGGCTCCCCAAACCGCTGCGCATGTTCCCGATGAACTACTACCTGTGGGATCTGCGCAAGCGGATGCGCAAGGGTAAACCGCTGGTCTGATCAGCGTTTCCCGGCCAGAGAACGCAGGAAGAAGGCCAGGTTGGCCGGCCGTTCGGCCAACCTGCGCATGAGATAGCCGTACCACTGGTCGCCGTAGGGCACATACACCCGGACGAACTGCCCCGCGGCGACCAGTCGGCGCTGTTCGTCCGGGCGGATACCGTAGAGCATCTGATACTCCAGGTCACCCGGCCCGCGTCCGGTCTCGGCGGCCATACGGCCGGCCGCGGCGATCATGATCGGATCGTGTGTGGCCACCAGCGGTTGCCCCGTCCCCCGCGCGAGGATCTCCAGGCAGCGCAGATAGGCGGAATCGACCTCGACCCGTCGTCGGTAGGCCACCGATGAGGGCTCCCGATAGGCCCCCTTGCACAGCCGTACCCGCGCACCCACCGCGGCCAATTCCCGACAGTCGTTCTCACTGCGCCGCAGATACGCCTGGACCACCGTGCCCAACCACGGAAAGTCCGGCCGCACCTGCCCCACCGCAGCCAGGGTCGCATCGGTGGTGGTGTGATCCTCGGCGTCCACGGTGACCCAGACGCCGGCCTGCGCCGCCTTGGTGCACAAGGTGTGCAGGTGCTCGGTGGCCAGGGCGGGACCGTCCCCCGGCAACGCCTGCCCCAGGGCCGACAGTTTCACCGAGATCTCCAATGGAGCGGCGGCGTTCGAGACCGTCGAAACATCCAGTGCCGCCATATCGTTGAGCAGGGCCAGATACTCGGCCACCACACGTTCCGCTCGCGCGCGATCGGTGGTGTACTCGCCGAGGAAATCGACACTCACCGCCCGCCCGTCGGCCAATAACCCCCGCACCACCTCGATCACCCCCGACCGGCTCTCCCCCGCCACGAACCGGCGCACCATTCCCGCGGTCACCGGTGTCCCGGTGAGCATTCGCTTCACCCGCTCCGATCCGGCGGCAGCGAGAAGCACAGGACGAAATGGGTTCATGCCTGCTCCTCCGATCCGAAAGCAGACGCCCACCCGATTGCACCGATCATCGTCATCACCGCCCCATATGCGGATATCGGTGATCCGTCGCCGGCAGGAACGTCTCCTTCACCGTTCGCGGCGCCACCCACCGCAGCAGGTTCAGCGGTGATCCGGCCTTGTCGTCCGTCCCGGATGCCCGTGCACCCCCGAACGGTTGTTGGCCGACCACCGCCCCCGTGGGTTTGTCGTTGATATAGAAATTCCCCGCGGCGTAGCGCAGCGCGTTCGAGGCCTGTTCGATCGCCTGCCGGTCCTGAGCGAACACGGCACCCGTCAGAGCATAGGGCGCCGCCGACTCCGCCTCCGCCAGGATCGCCGCGTAGGCGCCCGGCTGAGAGTCGTCGTAGAGATACACCGACAGGATCGGGCCGAAGTATTCGGTGGTGAACGATTCGTCACGTGGATCGTCGACGAGCAGGACCGTCGGGCGCACGAACCAGCCCTCATCGGCGTCGTAGCTGCCGCCCACCGGGATGGTCACCCCGGCCGCGCGGGCGCGTTCCACCGCGTGCACGCTCTTGTCGTAGGCGCGCCGGTCGATGAGCGCACCACCGAAATTCGTCAGCTCCGAAACGTCCCCGTACTCGAGACTCGCGACCAGTTCCAGGAAATCGTCGCCCATATCGCGCCAGATCGACCGCGGGATATACGCCCGCGACGCCGCCGAACATTTCTGCCCCTGGTATTCGTACGCGCCCCGGACCAATGCCGTGCGCAATGCTGCCGGATCGGCGGAGGTGTGCGCGACGATGAAATCCTTACCACCGGTTTCGCCGACCAGACGCGGATACCCGTGGTATCCACCGATATTCGCCCCCACCTGCCGCCACAAATACTGGAAGGTCGTGGTGGAACCGGTGAAATGGATTCCCGCCAGACGCGGGTCGGCCAGCGCGACCTCCGACAACTCCCTACCGTCACCGGTGACCATATTGATCACCCCGGGCGGCAGCCCGGCGGCTTCCAACAGGCGGATCGTGTAGTAGGCCGCCAAGGTCTGGGTGGGCGATGGCTTCCACACCACGGTATTGCCCATGAGTGCGGGAGCCGTGGGCAGATTGCCGGCGATGGCGGTGAAATTGAACGGGGTGATCGCATAGACGAACCCCTCCAACGGCCGATAGTCGAGCCGATTCCACACACCGGGACTCGACTGCGGCTGCTGCTCCAGAATCCCACGAGCGAAAGCGACATTGAACCGCCAGAAATCGACCAACTCGCAGGGCGCATCGATCTCGGCCTGCGCCACCGATTTCGACTGGCCGAGCATGGTCGCCGCGGCCAAGGTTTCTCGCCACGGCCCGGCCAGCAACTCGGCGGCACGCAACAGCACGGCCGCTCGTTCATCGAATGGCAGGGCCCGCCAATCAGGGGCGGCGGCCACAGCGGCATCGATGGCGGCACTCGCCTCGGCATGGGTGGTGTTGGTGTAGGTCCCGAGCACCTGCCGGTGCCGGTGCGGCGCGACGATATCGTGGCGCTCGCCCATTCCGGGCCGATGTTTACCCCCGATGACCAGCGGGATATCGACCTTGTTGGCGGAAATCTCGGCGAGCTTGCCGAGCAGCCGCTCCCGTTCGGGGCTGCCCGGCGCGTAGCTGTGCACCGGCTCGTTGCCGGGGGTGGGGACAACTGTGACAGCGTCCATACCTCAGGCTAGCCCTGCCACCGGCCCTCGTGTGGGCGCACCACACCCCTATCGACGGGTCGTTACCCGCCCGAAAACTCAGCTTGCCCGCAACCGCTCGGCAGCCGCGGCCACCCGCTCATCGGTAGCCGTGAGCGCAATACGAACGTGTTCGGCGCCGGTGGGACCGTAGAAATCGCCAGGTGCCGCGAGAATACCGCGGTCGGCCAGCCAATCCAGGGTATCCCGGCCGGGCTCGCCCCGGGTGGACCACAGATACAGGCCCGCCTCGGAGTGGTCGATCCGGAAGCCCGCGGCGATCAGCGCAGAGCGCAGAATTTCCCGACGGGCCCGGTAACGCTCCCGCTGGGCGGATTCGTGGGCATCGTCACCGAGCGCGGCGGTCATGGCCGCCTGAACCGGGAACGGCAGCATCATCCCGGAATGTTTGCGCACCTCGAGCAGCTCGGCGACCAACGCCGGATCACCGGTGACGAACCCGGCCCGATAACCGGCCAAATTCGACGTCTTCGACAGCGAATGCACCACCAGCAAACCGGTGTGATCCCCCTCGCACACCCGTGGATCCAGCAGCGATACCGACTCTCCCTCCCAGACGAGCCCCAGATAGCACTCATCGGAGGCCACGATCGCGCCGCGTTCCCGAGCGAAGGCAACCACCTTGCGCAGATGCTCGACACCGAGCACCCGCCCGGTCGGATTCGACGGCGAGTTCACGAAGATGAGCGCCGGGGTGCGCGGCCCCAACCGAGTGAGGCCGTCGGCCCGGACCACCTCCGCTCCCGCCAACAGCGCCCCCACCTCATAGGTCGGGTAGGCGACCTCCGGTATCACCACCAGATCGCCCGAACCGAGCCCGAGCAACCGCGGCAACCCCGCGATCAACTCCTTGGTGCCGATAACCGGCAATACCGCCGCCGGATCCACGCCGACGATCCCATACCGCCGGGCCAATGCGGCGACGGCCGCCGCCCGCAACTCGGGAGTGCCGTGCGTGGTCGGATAGCCCGGCACCTCCGCCACCGAGGCCAACGCCGCGCGGATCAATGGATCCACCGGATCGACGGGAGTACCGACCGACAGATCGACGATACCGCCGGGATGCGCGGCCGCCTTGGCCTTCACCTCGGCGATGGTGTCCCACGGAAAATCGGGCAGCAGCGCACTGACCCGTCGACGCGGCGAAACCTCGGTATTCATACGATGTCGCGCTCAGTCCTCCGCCATGGGCGGCAGTTCCTTGATGAACGGCGGGTCGTAATCGACCTTGCCGACCTTGGTGGCACCACCCGGCGAACCCAACTCGTCGAAGAAATCGACGTTGGCGTTCACATAACCGCTCCACTGATCGGGGGTGTCGTCTTCGTAGAAGATCGCCTCCACCGGGCAGACCGGCTCACACGCACCACAGTCGACGCATTCATCTGGATGGATGTAAAGCATGCGGCCGCCCTCGTAGATGCAGTCCACGGGGCATTCCTCGATGCACGCCTTGTCCTTCACGTCAACGCACGGTTCAGCGATGATGTACGGCACTGCCGCTCTCCTAGTCTTCCTTCTCCTGGGGGTCACTACGCCCGTGCACAAGTATCCCGGCGTCCCACACGTTACCCTCGGTCAGCCTGGCCTAACTATCCGGCTGTGTTGTTCTACGCCGACTCCCCCGAGGCGGGGTTGCGGCCCTGGAGGTCTCGCGTTCACGCGCTCGAGACTCGTGCCTTCGGTGCATGCTCTTCGGGCGTGCAAACCCGGGACGGGCCGCAACCCTTCATAAGCCTCGTAAGGCCCGGCGCACCAAGTGTGTTACGTGGTGCGAGCCGGTTCCGTCCGGGGTGTCGGCCCGACGGGCTCAGGGGTGGTGTTGGGCCCGGGTCTGGTTCGGACCGTTTTCGGGGTGTGGGCCGGGAACTGTCCGCGGATGGGTTGGGCACTCATCCCAGGGACAGTTCCAGGCCGGAGACCGGGCCGCGGTGGCGCGGGGTGCCGTAGGTGGTGGTGCGTTCGCGGATGGGGCGGCCTATTCCTGCGGCGATCTCGGCGAGTTCGGCGACGGTTTTGGCCGAACCGTGCTGGGAGCCCGCCATGCGGGAGATGGTTTCCTCCATGAGGGTGCCGCCGAGATCGTTGGCGCCGCTGCGCAGCATGACCTGGGTGCCCACCGTGCCGAGCTTCACCCAGCTGGTCTGGATGTTATCGATGCGGCCGTGCAACATGATGCGGGCCAAGGCGTGCGCGGCGCGGTTGTCCCGGTTGGTGGGGCCCGGACGGGAAGCGCCCGCCAGGTACAGGGGGGCACTCTGATGCACGAACGGTAGCAGCACGAATTCGGTGAAACCGCCGGTCTCGTCCTGGATATCGCGCAGGATGCGCAGGTGGCCCACCCAGTGGCTCGGATTGTCGACGTGGCCGTACATCATGGTGGAACTGGAGCGCACCCCCACCCGGTGCGCGGTGGTGATCACATCGATCCAGGCCGAGGTGGGCAGTTTGCCTTTGGTGAGCACCCAACGCACCTCGTCGTCGAGGATTTCCGCGGCGGTGCCGGGGATGGTGTCGAGACCGGCCTCGCGCAATGCCACCAGCCAGTCGTGCACGCTTTCCCCGCCGCGGGAGGCGCCGTTGACGATCTCCATCGGACTGAAGGCGTGCACATGCATGGAAGGCACCCGGGTCTTGACCGCGCGCACCAGATCCGCGTAACCGGTGACCGGCAGGTCGGGGTCGATACCGCCCTGCATGCACACCTCGGTCGCGCCTTCCACATACGCCTCCCAGGCGCGGTCGGCGACCTCCTCGGCGCTCAGGGTGAAGGCATCGGCGTCGCCTTTGCGCTGGGCGAACGCGCAGAACCGGCAACCGGTGTAGCAGATATTGGTGAAGTTGATATTGCGGTTGACCACGTAGGTCACATCGTCACCGCACACATCGCGACGTAAGCGGTCGGCCAGGTCGGCGACCGCGTCCAGGTCGGGGCCGTCGGCGGTGGCCAGGGCCAGATACTGGGCATCGGTGAGACCGGCCGGATCTCGTTCCGCGGCGCGCAAGGCGTCCAGCACATCGGCGTCCAGGCGTTGCGGCGCCGAGGCCAGATCGCGGACCTGTTCACGCACGGTTTCCCAGTCGCCGAAGGCGCTGTTGATATCGCTGCGGGTATCGGTGTTGCGGCCGTCGGTGTCGATGGCGGTGTTCAGGTCCACCCGGCCCACCGACTCCCAGGCTTCGTCGGGCTCCTGCCACGGCAGACCCGTGGGGATGACATCGGTTCGGGCCAAACCGGTTTCCGGGTCGGTGAGGGCGGCAACGTGCGCGCCGATCCGCGGATCGGTCCACGGCTGGCCTGCGCGAACGTATTTCGGATGCGCGGAAGTGCGCTCCACCAGTTCGAATCCGGCGGAGGCGGTGATCTCGGCGAGGGTGTCCAGATCGGGCCAGGGGCGTTCCGGGTTGACATGGTCGGGCGTCACCGGCGAAACCCCACCCCAGTCGTCGATCCCGGCAGCGAGCAGGGCGCGACATTCCTGTTCGGACACCAGATTCGGCGGCGCCTGCACCGGCACGTTCGGGCCGAGCAGCAGACGGGTCACCGCGATGGTGGCCAGGAACTCCTGCAGATCGGCGTCGGGCACGTTCCGCATGGCGGTATCACCCTTGGCACGGAAGTTCTGCACGATGACTTCCTGCACATGGCCGAAAGCCTTGTGCTGTTTGCGGATGGCCATTATGGTCTCCGCACGTTCGGCCATGGTCTCACCGATGCCCACCAGGATTCCGGTGGTGAAGGGCACCGACAATCGACCGGCATCGGTGAGGGTGCGCAGCCGCACCGCCGGGTCCTTGTCCGGACTGCCGTAATGGCAGTTGCCCTTCTCGGTGAACAGTCGGTTGGCGGTGGTCTCCAGCATCATCCCCATCGACTGGGCGACCGGCTTGAGGCGGGAGATCTCCTCCCACGACATGACCCCCGGATTCAGATGCGGCAGGAGGCCGGTCTCCTCCAACACCAGAATGGACACCGCGCGCAAATAGTCCAGGGTGGAGTCGTAACCGCGTTCGTCGAGCCACTGGGCCGCCTCCGGCCAGCGTGCCTCCGGCCGGTCACCGAGCGTGAACAGGGCCTCCTTACAGCCCAGTTCGGCGCCGCGCCGGGCGATATCGAGCACTTCGTCCGGTTCCAGGAACATGCCCCGACCCTGCGCGCGCAATTTGCCCGGCACAGTGACGAAAGTGCAGTAGTGACAGGTGTCCCGACACAGATGGGTGAGCGGGATGAAGACATTGCGCGAATAGGTGATGGTGCCGCTGCGACCGGCGGAGGCGAGCCCGGCGTCGCGTACCCGGGCGGCACTGCGGCACAGATCGGCCAGGTCATCGTCGCGGGCGTGCAGAAGCACAGTGGCCTCGTCGACATTGAGCGTCACCCCATCCCGCGCACGCCGTAGCGCCCGGCGCATGGCCGACGGAGTAGGCGGTGGGGTTGGAACGGCCGGCTTCGGTAGGTCGATCACGTCCTCGATCATGCGTCACACATCCGCAACTGTCTTCCTCTGGGTCCGATGGCGCCACCCTGCGGCAGCGCGGGTCGAGGCGCGCGATACCGGGTCCTTCCTCCGGGGCGAGCCTCGACCGGGCTCGTGAGCCATGACAACCTCGTTCCCCGGCGGACTATTCCGCCCTGGTCGACAGGTTGTTATCGCGGGCCGGCGGCGGACCTGGCCCGGTTGGCCGCCACATACAGGTAGATCAAGGGCGGCAGCACCCCGCAGAGGAACAGCAGCAGGGTGGGCAGATCACTGCCCAGCGGTACATCACCGCCCGGACCACCACCGGCGGCGATCAGGAAACACAGCAACCAGACCGCCATCGGCAAGAACATGACCGCCGGGCGCGGTGAGACCACACTCGCGCCGTGTACCAGGGCAATATTCACCGCGCCGGCGCACAGCGCGGCAATCGGGAACGCCATACCACCCATGTAGAGAGGCAGATACAGGACCTCGAGCACGAGGGTGACCGCGGCATCCACCATGAGCACGGCGACGACGAGCAACCCCAGTGCGGCGGCCGTCGAGGACCACCGCCGAGGGCGGGCGGGTGCCGGATCGTCCACGACGGCGGTCACGCGAGTGTCCGGGCCGACAGCGGCGAGCGCCGAGGCCCGCTCACGGGAATCGTGCGGACGGTATGCCGTGGGGCGCGCTGGAGATCCCGGGTGTCCATGCGCCGAGTCTAAGCGGCTCACCCACCCCGGCTCGGCAGCCGGTGAGATCGTCGGTGGGCCGCCGCGATGATGTCGGGTTTCGTCCGCCCGCGAACTACTCCGGTGCGGCGAAGAGATCGTGCTCGCGGCCGTCCGCCCCGCGGGGCCCGAGGCGGCCGCGGACCAGGACGTAGTGTTCCTCGGGCAGCACGGGTTGGGCGATCCGGTTGGACAGCGCGAATTCGCGACCCGACGGCGCCACTGTCACCTGGGTGGCGTGCGCGCGCAAGGCGGCGCGTTTGGCGGCGAGCACGTCGGAGATGTCCACCGTGGTGGTCACGGACACACTGGGCACGCAGGCCAGCTCCCCTTCGGCCGGTAACCGCCATCCCGGGGGCAGGGCGCCCGGGAGCCCGTCGACGGTGCGGCGGGCCAGGGCCTGGGTGTGTAGCCGCAGCATGTCCTCGTCGGTGACCGTCCAATAGAACTTGGGGGTGTCCCATCCGCGGTCGGCGGCCGCGGCCACGGCGGCCGTGGTGACCTCATGGGCCCGAATGTGGTCGGGGTGCCCGTAGCCGCCCTTGGGGTCGTACCCCACCACCACTCGGGGCCGTAGCTCCAACAGCACCTCCGTCAGCGCCTCCACCGCCGCTGCGCCGGAGCGGACGAAGGCCCGGGGATGGTCGGCCGAGGGGGTTCCCGCCATACCGGAGTCGCGCCACCGGCCGGCTCCGCCGAGGAAACGCGGTCTCTCGACACCAAGTTCGGCCAGCGCCCGGGTCAATTCGAGCACGCGATAGCCGCCGAGCTGGTCGGCGCGGTCGGCGGTCAACTCGGCCCATTCCTCCCCGATGACCTCGCCCTCCTCGCCGAGGGTGCAGGTCACCACGGTCACGGGAACACCGCGTCGCCGATACAGCGCGATGGTGCCGCCGGTGGTGATGGACTCGTCGTCGGGGTGGGCGTGTACCAGCAGCAGCCCGCCCATACCGTTCGGCGCGCTCACGGTACCCTCCGCCACATCGCCGAATCACCGAAGATACCGGCCTGGATGGCGCCGCTCAGCGAGGCGCCGTCCACCGACGGGCCCGCCGCGGCGACCACATTGTCCTGCACGATCGGCAGCACCGCCGACATCGCCCACAGCCTGGGTTCGGTCTCGCCCAGCACCCGTCCCACGTCGATACCGCGCAGGGCCCCGTCGATCGCCGCCTGCAGGCCCGGGTCACAGACACCGGACAGATTGCTCGGCGCCCGCCCCGCGGCCTCCACGGCGACGGGCACCTCGGCATCCGGGTCCGCGGGCGGGCGCGGGGGGCAGCCGTATCGCGAGGCGAGAACGGTGGCCGCGTCCCCGCCGGTGGCCTCCCAGCCGACAATGGCGTCGACAGCGTTCTCCACCAGACTCTTGCCGTACAGCTCGTCGGCGGGCAGGGCCAGCACGGTGGCCTCGATTCCCGCACTACGCAGCTGATCGGCCGCGGTATTGGCCACCGCGAGCGCCGTTTCGTCCCCGCTCACCGCGCCGATCCGCAAGGTCAGTGCCTTTCCGTTCTTCGCCAACGACCGGGGTCGCGGCGCGGGCGAGGTCGGCGGTACCGGCGGCGGTTCCGGGGCCCGACCGAAACCGGCCTCGGCCAATAACCCGAACGCCTGTTCCGGGGTCGGCCGCGGCGGCGCCGTTGGCACATAACCGGGATCCGAGGGCGAGAGCACCTGCGCCAAGGCCGGCTCCACCCAGCCGCCGGTCTGCGCGCCGACGGTCGCCAACAGCGCCGGATCCAGCAGGGCGAGCACCGCGGTGCGGACCCGGTGGTCGCTGAGCACCCCGGCGCGGCCGTTGAGTTCGAGCCGCAGCTGCCGTGACTGCGGCATGATCGCGGTCCGCACCGACGGGATCGCCGCCAGCTGCGCCCGGGTGGCGACACCCCCGTGGATCAACGCCATCTGCGCATCACCGGTGCGCAGCGAATGGGCCACCTGCGCGGGGGTCCCACCGCGCCGCAACAGGATCTGATCGGGACGGGCGGGGGTCCCCCAGAAGCGGTCGTTGCGTTCGAGCAGGATCTCGTCACGGCCGGGGTCGGCGGATTCGATGTGGAAATTACCGCCCGACACCGGGATCCGCTCCAGCAGCGTCCGCTGGAAACCACCGGGCGAATCCTTCATCAGATGCGAGGGCAGCAGGTTCGCGAACAACTCCCGCCATGCCGGGTAGGGGGTGGCCATGGTGACCGTGACCGTCTTGCCCCCACCCGAGGACGTAACTCCGGTGATAAGCCGATACCCGGCCGGGTCGATGACTCCCGGCTGGGTGATCATCTGCTGCCACAGGTACCAGAAGTCCTCGGCGGCGATCGGCGCCCCATCGGACCAGTGCGCCTGATCCTGTAGTTCGTAGGTGATGGTGAACGGTTCCTGGGAGGTGACCGTCGCCGACTCGATCAGGTCGGTGTCCGGCACCCACAGCGTCCCGCCCGGCACCGCCGGATCCGGGGTGGGACGGAACGGGCTCGGCAACACCATGGACGCGACAGCGGCGGTGGCCGGGGACTGGTTCGATCGCAGATGCGGGTTGAACCCGAGCCCGATATCGTCGATGGCCACCACCACGGTGTTCTTGGTCGGCCGCGCCGGTTCGGTCTGCGGACTCTCGGTGCTGGCGATGGGCGGCGGCGGATTCGCGGTGCATCCGGCCGCTACCGGTAGCACAACTGTCGTCAAGACCAGTAGGGCGCGCAGCACTGCGCGCCGGTGGAGCCCCGAAATCACCATCGGCACATTACCCTGCCTCGTCCCACCCGATCGGGCGACGAAGGCGGCCCTACAGTGCCGCCGCGCGGTCACGGGCCTTACGGCGGGACAGTTCCCGGGCCCGCTCGGTGGCACTCAGGGTCACCTTGCGCACCCGCACCACTTCCGGGGTCACCTCCACGCATTCGTCGGCGGCGCAGAACTCCATGGCGCTCTCCAGATCCAACTGCAGCGGTTTGGCCAGGGTCTCCATCACATCGGCGGTGGAAGAGCGCATATTGGTGAGCTTCTTCTCCCGGGTGACATTGATATCGAGGTCCTCCGCCCGCGGATTGATCCCCACGACCATGCCCTCGTAGGTCTCCGCACCCGGTTCCACGAAGAACTGGCCGCGATCGGCGAGCTGGATCATGGCGAACGGGGTCACCGTGCCCGCACGGTCGGAGACCAACGATCCGGTGTGCCGGGCCCGGATCTCCCCGGCCCACGGCGCATACCCGTGCGATACGGCGTTGGCGATACCGGTGCCGCGGGTTTCGGTGAGGAAATCGGTGCGGAAGCCGATGAGTCCACGGGAGGGCACGATGAACTCCATCCGCACCCATCCCGCGGCGTGGTTGGTCATCTGCACCATCTTGCCCTTGCGGTTGGCCAGCAGCTGGGTGATCGCGCCCAGGTATTCGTCCGGGCAGTCGATGGTGAGCTCCTCATACGGCTCGTACACCTTGCCGTCCACCTGACGGGTCACCACCTGCGGTTTCCCGACGGTCAGCTCGAACCCTTCGCGCCGCATGGTCTCCACCAGCACGGCCAACGCCAGTTCACCACGGCCCTGCACCTCCCAGGCGTCCGGGCGACCGATGTCGAGCACCCGCAGCGAGACATTGCCGACCAGTTCCTGATCGAGCCGGGCCTTCACCATGCGCGCGGTGAGTTTGTGTCCCGGCACCCGGCCCGCCAGCGGCGAGGTGTTGGTGCCGATGACCACCGAGATGGCGGGCTCGTCCACGGTGATCCGCGGCAGCGCCACCGGGTTGTCCGGGTCGGCGAGGGTATCGCCGATCATGATGTCCGGGATGCCGGCGACCGCGACGATATCGCCCGCCACCGCGACCTCACCCGGTTTCCGCTCCACCCCGACCGTCTGCAGCAGTTCGGTGATCTTGACGTTCTTCACACCGTCGCCGTGCATCCACGCCACGGTCTGTCCCTTGCGCAGCTCACCGTTGTGCACCCGCACCAGCGCCAACCGTCCCAGAAACGCGGAGGCGTCCAGGTTGGTGACATGCGCTTGCAGGGGTGCGGTCGGGTCGCCCTTGGGCGCCGGGATGTGCTCGAGCAGCACATCGAACAGGGCGTCCAGATTCTCCGCGGCAGGGGCGCTGCCGTTTTCCGGGCGCTCCTTGGCGGCCTTGCCCTCGCGACCGGACGCGTACAGCACCGGCAGGTCCAGCGCGAGTTCGGCGGCCTCGGCGGCCTCGTCGTCCAGGTCGGAGGCCAGATCCAACAACAGGTCGTGGCTTTCCTCCACGACCTCCGCGATCCGGGCGTCGGGCCGGTCGGTCTTGTTCACCACCAGGATCACCGGCAAGCAGGCGGCCAGGGCCTTGCGCAGGACGAACCGGGTCTGCGGCAGCGGCCCCTCGGAGGCGTCGACCAACAGCACCACACCGTCGACCATGGACAGTCCCCGCTCCACTTCGCCGCCGAAATCGGCGTGGCCCGGGGTATCGATGACATTGATGACGGTGACGCTGCCGTCCGGGTGGTGCCGGTGGACGGCGGTGTTCTTGGCGAGAATGGTGATGCCCTTCTCGCGTTCCAGATCACCGGAGTCCATCACGCGATCGACCGGCTCGACCCGCTCGGCGAACGCTCCCGACTGCCGCAACATGGCGTCGACCAGCGTCGTCTTTCCGTGGTCTACGTGGGCCACGATGGCGACGTTGCGAAAATCGCGTGCAGACGACACGCCGGTTCCTCCTGCTGTTGGCTTGTGCTGTTCGGCCGGACCCTGCGACAGGGGAGACTCGAACTCACCGGGCATCGCGGCCTGTTACACCCTACCGGGAGCGCCGCACCTACCTTCCGGTGCATGTCGGTTAGGGTAAGCTAACCTTCCATGGGCAAGGTCAAGGCGAAAGAGGTCGCACGTCTCGAGCCGAAGAAGAAATGCTGTCGCAAGAAGACGCGCTGCGTGAAATGCCCTGTCGTCATTATGCGGATGAAACGCCTGGAAGCCGCGGGCGTCACCGGCAAAGAGTTGAAAAAGGGACTGAAGAAAGCGCGCGCGGCCTGAGCGTCCACCGCTTCCGTCCCCGCGCGTCGCGCATATGACGATCGGGCCGTACGGCATCGGGTATGAAGTCCCCATGCCGTGGTATCCCGGCCACTATGACCGCTCAGCTGCTCACCGACGCCGAAATCGCCGAAGCACTCGATTCGCTGCCCGAGTGGACCCGCTCCGGCAATGCCATCACCCGCACCGTGCGGGCGGCCTCGTTCCCCGCGGGGATAGAACTGGTGCGCCGAGTGGCCGAAGCCGCCGAAGCCGCCGATCACCACCCCGATATCGATATCCGCTGGCGCAATATCACCTTCACCCTGTCCACTCACGCCGTAGGCGGACTCACGGAACGGGACGTGGCTCTGGCTCGGCAGATAGATCGGCTGGTCGATCGACCCGATCCGACCGACGGCCCGACCGGATGATCCAGGCGTAGAACGCCAGCACACCGATCACATCGACCGCCCCCAACCAGGACAGAATCCCCGGCCGGGAAATCGTCCAGATCGAGTCCTGGAAGAACGACAGCACCCACGGCGCTCCCACGAGGGCGGTGAGCAGCCAATAACCGGCCAGGATCCGCGCCCCCGGTATCGACCGATACGGCCCGTACACCAGCCACAGCACGGTGGGCAACAGCCAGCCCCAGTGGTGCGACCACGAGATGGGCGAGATCATCAGCCCGAACAACTGCACCACCACCAGGGTGCCCAGCAGATCGTCCCGGCGCAGTGCGCGCCAGGCGAACCAGGCCATCGCCGTGGTCAGCGCGACACCCGCCAACCACCAGGGGCCGGTCTCCACATCGGTGCCGAGCAGGCGGCTCAGCGTCCCGCGCAACGACTGGTTCCACACCGAACCCACGGGTCCGATCCGGTCGGCGTCGCCGAGCAGGGTGCCGAAATACCGTCGGGTCTCCGCGGGCGCGAGCAGAAAGCTGAGCCCCACGGTGGCAGCGAAGACCACCGCCGACCACAGTGCCGTGACCCAGCGCCGCCGGGCCGCGAAGTACAGCCCGCTGATCGCGGGGGTCAGCTTTATCCCGGCCACAACGCCGACCAGCGATCCGGAGAGCCACCATCGACTGCTGCGGACCGCCAGCATGACACCGAGCATCAGGAAGACATTGACCTGTCCGTAGTCGATGGTGGTGCGCACCGGCTCCAGCCACAATCCGACCGCCGTCCAGGCCACGATCGCCGTGCGCCGATGCGGCCGACGCGCCTCCTCGGGCCCCAACAGCAATTCGAACGCGATCCGCACCACCCAGTACAGGGCCGCCGCGATGGCCAGTAGCCACAACACCGCCACCAGGGTGAACGGCAGATAGTGCAGCGGGAAGAACACCACCGCGGCGAATGGCGGATAGGTGAACGGCAGCGGGAAGTCCGGGGTCTTCTCCGCGTAGGTGAAGTCGTAGAGGTGTTCGGTCAGCAGCGCGGCCGAGCCGTCCACGTAGACGTGCAAGTCCACCAGGTTCATCCCGTTGGGCGCCAACAGCATCCACAGCATGCGCACCAGCACGGTCAAACCCAGTGCCGCGACGGCAAAACGGAAGGGTGCGGCGGACGGACGGCTATCGGTCCGGGCGCGGGACTGGTTCACTACACGGGCTTTCGAGTCGGGCCGTCGGCCGGACCCGCATGGGTGGGCGATTCGGCGACAGGTGCTTCCGGCTCGCACTACCTTAGCCGTGGTCGATGACGTCACCTTCGGCGGCGCGGTGCCGTGTCCTCCGAAACCGCTTTCGGCGGTACCGTGCGGAGCCGTCACGACCTGGGGTCTTCCCCCTTTCCACACCACCGCCGCAATCGGGCCGATCTCGACATCAGGGCAGCTCCATCGGAGTCGACTCTCGTTCCCGGGACGAATTTTTGTGATGGGATCGAAGCAGACGGTATCGATCTCTGTGATCGGTATGAAATAACATTTGCATCAATACTCACAGCAATCACACAGGTCACACCCTGGAGTGCTATACCACAGATGGGTAACGGTCGCGAACCCGGCCCCGACGCTGTACAACGCGCAAGGAGGTCCTTAGAGTGACCCCGAAACGACGGTATTTCAGCGTCGCTCCGATGTACCACGAGGTAAGGACGGCTAGACCAGTGCTTCGCACCCGAGGATCGCGGATCGCATTGTCCGCGCTCGTTATCGCCGCGAGCGCCTCCCTCGCGGCGCCGACCACGGCCGTCGCGGCCCCGGCACCCACAGCGTCGGTGAACAGTGTTCCCATGGTGCCCGAAGGCGTCCCCGTGGACGCTCTGGTCTCCCTGGCTCCCGTTATCGCGGATGCGATCGCGGCCCCCGCTCCGGCAGGAGAGATCGCCGCGCCGGGGAGCACCCAGGCGCTGATCCTGGACCAGGCCCGCCGGCTGCTCGCCACGGTGCCGCTGCCGCCGCAGATCAAGTCCACTCTGGAACGTGTCATCACCTTCCTGGACGGAAGCGGTGGCGGCGGCGTGGAGGTCCCGCAGGACGGACCGGCCATTGCCCAGTTCCTCTACCCGACCGTGGGTCAGGACTGCATCGCCCCTTCCGGTGATTCGGTCGGAACCGCGCTCGCCGTCCCGGGTCCCGCGCAGCTCCCGCCGCCCGGCCCGGCCGCGGGGCAGACCGGCTTCGTGTTCACCGCGCTCGGCACCGACCGGCCGACCGCGACCCAGAATCCACCGATGACCGTGCAGTGGCGCAATCTGGACACCGGTGCCTCAGGTGTCCAGCCGCTGACCACCGAGGCCAATATCAACCCCGATGGCCCGGCCACCCTGTCGGCGATCGCCGACACCGGCCGCGGTCGGATCGTGGCCGTTATCGGCGGCTCGCTGACCACTCAGGTCGAGGACGGCTCGGCGCGCACCTGCTCCTTCGTGCCGACCCTCGGGTTCTTCACGGTCGCCTGACAACATTCGGATATCTGGGCCCCGCGAGCGATACGCTCGCGGGGCCCATATCGGTATACGGAGATCTGCCCGGCCCCCTCCCGAGCCTTCCATCACTGTGGTAAACCGGGACCCATGGCCGCTCCCGAGATCCCCACGAAGCCCCGCCCCGGTCCACACCGCGGCCGACATTCCCACCGATCGATTCTTTCCATTCGTTCGGAGGGGTCGATCCTGTCCATCGGCTCGGCGTATTCGATCCTGTCCATCGGCAGTGTCGGCTCGATCCTGTCGATCGGTTCCATCGGATCGTTCGCCTCGGTCATCTCGTCCGGCTCGTTCCTCAGCATCGGCTCGGCCCTGTCCGGGCTGTCCCGGTGGTCGCTGCTGTCCTGGATGGGCAACCACCACTCCCCCGAGAGCCGTCCCTCCCTACGAGTGGTTCCCGAGGACGAGCCCGACCTGCGCGTCGCTTCCACCTGTCACTGCCAGACCTGAGGAACCGCTGCGCCGAGCCCGACCCGGCGGGCTCATCCACCCCGGACGATCATGCGACGGGGTGCGGTCGGCGGATGGTTACCAGGCGCCGTATTCCGGGGTGAGGATCTCGTTCACGTCGACTCCGACACCATCGACGGTGCGGCGGTCGATTTCGACCTGATGCAGATGGGCGGCCGGATGGACGAACCCCGCGGGAGTGCCCCAGTTGTGCTGCCAATACCAGGAACCCACGCCGGCGAGCCGGGCGAGTTCGATGGTCGGCGCGTTGGCATAGACGCCGGTGTTCTCCCGACCCAGGACCGACTGCCAACCCTGTAGATAGGGCAGGATCAACGTGGCGAAATCGATCGGATTCGGGTTGTCATCGATGGAGGCGTAGATCGGCCGTCCCGGCGGACCACCCGCGGCGCGATGCAGTTCCAGACCGCGCTCGGCATGCCGCTTCCCGGCCTCGTGCCCGCCCCGCCAGTCCGCCGTCGGCCCCTTGCCGTACTGATAGCAGGAAACGATCCGCAATCCTGCCGCCCGCAGCGCCTCCACTTCGGCGCTCTGTACCGGTTTGCCCCGCATCCATTCGGCGCCGGGCCGACGATCCGACACATAGCGAATCACCCCGACATGGCCGGCTTCCTTGATGGCCGACGCGGCGGGCACTCCGGCCGAATAGTCGAGCAGGGTGCCGAAGGGACGGGCGGCGGCGGGCGACGAACCGACCGCCGCTCCCGCGGTGCCGACCACCGCACCTATCGCGGCCGCCGTGGTGTATCCGAAAAGAGCACGCCGAGACAGAGCGGATCGCATCGCAGGACTCCTTCGCGCACAACCGAATGGAACGGCAACAGCGTGCCCGGCGCGCCTTCCCCAAAGCGCCGCGCGCCGGGTGCCTCGAACGTGAGCCTATTTCACCATATTCACATAGGTAACTCCAGAACCATCCATTACACGCGCAACACAAAAGTGGATGGGGCCGGGCTCATAGCAGTCGATCGATTCGTTCGGCCACATCGACGGTGCGTCCCGTCGGGTCCGCCAATTCTCGTTCCACGAATCGCACCACCTGACCGATGACCTGTTTCTTGATCTTGGCCACCGCCCCGAGCGCGGCCGCGCGTAATCCGTCCGCCGCGAATTCCATATGGATATCGGCGGGAGCGGGAGGTTCGGCCTCGACCACGATCCACAACGGCGCGGCGGCACGGGCGGTGAGCACCAACGGAATGGCCAACTCGGCGCGATAGTGATTGGCCTTGAGCACATCGACGGTGATGTCCAGCGATACCGGAACCAGCAGATCGAACTGGACCGCGGTGGTATCGACCACATCGGTGGATATCACCGGCACGGATCGTTCGGACAGTTCCGGAGCCCCGATTTCACCGTGCACCTCGACCTGCGCCGACGCCCGAGGCCCGGTGCGGAACGGCCCCACCGCGATACCGCGCCCGGAAAGCCGTCCCACCACTTCGAACACCCGCTCGCGGGTGACGATTCGCGGAAAGAACCGCCGACCGAACTCGGCGTAGTCGATCCAGTCGAATTCGGTGCGGGTGCGATGTTCGGAGCGGACACCCGCGACAATGGCCTCGATATCGTAGATCCGCCGGCGCCGCGTCGACGGGTCGGCGAGCAGGGCGTTCACCCGCTTGGCGATTTCCCGCCGCAGACGTCCCGCGATCGGATCGAGCAGCCATTCGCTCTTCGAATCCTCGGCGCGGGCGCGCAGCACCACGTTCACATCGTCCGGGTGGACCCGAGGGATATCGATGACGATCAGCAGTGGGTCGGCGGTACGGGCATGCAGGGTGAGACCGACGAACACACCCGCCTCCACCCGCAGTTTCTTGCCACCCACCAACACCTTCAAGGTGAGAAACGCCGGAATCCGGGTGTCGAAGACGACCTCCGGGCCGCGGCGAACGACCTCGGGCCTGCCCAACCTGCCCTCGGCGACGAACCCCGCGAGACCGGCCGGGCCCAGCGAGAACGGGCCGATCGTGAGCCCGCGGTCGGTGATACCGGCAATGGCGGCCTCGATCCGCCGCACCGTCACCGCCTGGGCGACGAAACGTTCACCGAACTCGGGGTAGTCGATCCAAATCGGCTCGTCCACAGCGATCGGTTCCAATACGCGCTCCGAGACCCTCACCTCCCACGAACTGCTCGTCACAGTACGCGATAACGATGACGCGGGTCGCGGGCCCGTCCGTGCTCATGGCGCGAATGCGCCTACAGCCGTCCGAAGCCGACAATGGTGGGCACCTCACTCGGAGCGAATCGGTGGATTCGGATGGCATCGTGCTCGTTGCCGCCGATCGTGGTCATCCGGTCGCCGTCGATGCGGAGCACGATATTGGCGTGTTGCCCGAACGGGCTGTTCGGAGCGTAGAGCACCACGTCCCCGGTGCGGGGACGGTAACCCGTTCCGGCCGCCTCGAATCTGCCGGTGCTCTCGTAGTACTCCTGCAGGGTGTAGACACCCGGTATCCGCCACGAGCCGGAGTTCGGGTTCGACAACGGCGCGCCCGCCGATCGCATCACCCAACTGACGAAATCGGCGCACCACGGCTCCACCACGCCCTCGGCGTATTTCACTCCCGCTCCCGGAGCGGCGTATTCGACGGCGGCGATCTCGACGATTCGGGCCTGTAGCGGTTCGAGCGTCGCGGGATCGATGGCGGGAAATTCGAGCAGCCGTTCTCCGACGATCGCCTCGTCGGCACCGCGCTGCCCCCACCAGTGCGCACCGACCACCCCCACAACGACCAGACCGACCACCACTGCGAATGCGATGAGCAGCCGATTCGTCACCGGCGTGGACCGGCGCGACGCCGATGTGCCGGTATCCCGATAAGGAGCCACCGTCTTGGACTTTCCCCACCCCATTCGACCCTCCGAGGTCCTCACCACGCCGAACCGACGGTGTCGACCCGAAAGTCGACCCGTGAATGGCCATGCATATTACATACTCTATGTATAATACATTATTTGAATCCGCCGAAGACAGACGGGATAGTGAGCAGATGTCCGATTCGGGTGTTTCCGCCGCCACGGCCACCGCAAACCCGGGCGACACGGTTTTGTCCCGGCTTTCGCTGGAACTGACCCTGCTGTCCCGGCATTTCCCGGCCACCCGCCGCAACCCGGGCTGCCGACTCGATCGCTCGGCGTTCTTGATCCTGACCCGCCTTCGCCTCGGGGAACCGCTCACCCTGCGCGAACTGGCCGAGACGTTCAAACTCGACATCTCGACGATCAACCGCCAGGTGGGTGCCATGCTCGAACAAGGACTGGTCGACCGGGTTCCCGACCCCGAGGGCGGGATAGCGCGCAAGATCCGTCCCAGCGCCAAAGGATTGGAACTGCTGGCGGGCGATCTCGCCCAGAACCACCGCGGACTCGAGAAGGTCGTCGCCGACTGGCCGGCCGAAGACGTCGAACAGTTGAGCCGGCTGGTCGAGCGATTCAACGAATCCGTCGAACGGCTCGAGCACAATCCGTGGCCCCGCCCCGGCCGGGACCGGTAGCCCGGCGCTTCCACGCCGACCCGGGTTCGCGCACAGCCTGTTTCCGCCGTCCGTCGCCCATTACACTGACCGGGACCGAACCGGGAGGTGAGGGCGCCCTGGACACCCTGTGGAACTTCGTCGTCGACCGGCGCTACCAATTACTCACCGACTCCTACCTCCACGTCTCGGCGGTGGTGCAGTCGGTGGCGGTGGCCACGCTGATCGCGGTGCTGCTGGGTATCGGTGTCCACCGCAGTCCGCTCGGCTCCGCACTGGCCACGGCCACGGCGAGCACCGTGCTCACCATTCCGTCGTTCGCCCTGTTGGGCCTGCTGATTCCCCTACTCGGTCTCGGGGTGGCACCGACCGTCACCGCCATGGTGCTGTACGCCCTGCTGCCGATTCTGCGCAATACCATCGTCGGGCTGACCGCCGTCGATCCCGCGGTCACCGACGCCGCCCGCGGGGTCGGAATGAACCGGTTGCGAATTCTCACCGTCATCGAACTCCCCCTGGCCTGGCCGTCGATCCTCACCGGAATCCGCATCAGCACCCAGATGCTGATGGGCATCCTCGCCATCGCCGCCTATGCCAAAGGCCCAGGTCTGGGCAATCTGATCTTCTCCGGACTCTCCCGACTGGGTACGCCGAACGCGATACCGCAGGCACTGACCGGCACGGTGCTCATCGTCACCTCGGCCCTCCTGCTGGACGGCATCCTGGTGCTGCTGGGCCGAGCGACCACCTCGAGGGGAATCCGTGACTGATTCCGAACCCGTATCCGGTGTCGAGATCGTGCTCGACTCGGTCACCAAACACTATCCGGGACAACCCCGACCGGCGGTGGACACCGTGAGCATGACCATCCCGGCCGGACAGATCGTGGTGTTGGTCGGCCCCTCGGGTTGCGGCAAGACCACCACCATGCGGATGATCAACCGCCTCATCGAACCCACCTCCGGCACCATCGGCATCGGCGGCACCGACATCATGTCCCTCGACGCCGACGAACTACGCCGCGGAATCGGCTATTCCATCCAACAGGCAGGCCTGTTCCCGCATATGACGGTCGGCCGCAATATCGCCACCGTGCCGAAACTGCTCGGCTGGGAACGCGACCGCATCGCGGCACGTGTGGACGAGATGCTGGAGCTGGTCGGCCTGCCCCCGCACGAGTTCCGGGATCGGTACCCCCGGCAGCTTTCCGGCGGCCAACAGCAGCGCGTCGGGGTGGCGCGGGCACTGGCCGCCGACCCGCCGGTGCTGTTGATGGACGAGCCGTTCGGCGCCGTCGACCCGGTCACCCGCGGGCTCCTCCAGGACGAATTGCTGCGCTTGCAGTCGGAGCTGCGCAAAACGATCGTCTTCGTCACCCACGATTTCAACGAGGCGGTCAAACTCGGGGACCGTATCGCGGTGTTGGGCGCACGGTCCCGGATCCGCCAATACGACACGCCCGCCGCGATCCTCGCCGCCCCGGCCGACGAAACGGTCGCCGAGTTCATCGGCACCGATGCCTCCCTCAAACAACTAACCCTCGCCCGAGTGGGTGATATCGAACTCGACCGTTGCCCCACCGTGCTCGAGGGCGAACCGGTCGAGGTCCTGCGTCGCGCACTCGGCAACACCGGCCGATCCCCCGTGCTCGTCCTGGATTCCGAACACCGACCCCGGCGCTGGGTTTCGGCGTCGGAAACGAGTGGCGGTGAATCCGTGCGCACCGCCGGCGACCCGGTGGGCGAGCCGATATCCGTCCGGGACACGCTCCAGGACGCCCTGGAAGCGCTGTTGCGGGAAAGCGCCGCCCGCGCGATCGTCACCGACACCGCCGGCCGATACGTCGGCGTGGTCACCATCGACCTGCTGGTGGGGCATCTGGCCCGGCAGCGGGCCGAACACGCCGCCGACCGGACGCCCGTGGGACGGACGCCATGACCGCGCCCGGCTCGGTCCGGACCGTTCCCCGGGCGGCACAACGCCGCGCGGAACGGTTACGGCTGCTGCTGCAACCGGCGCTGGCCCTCGCCCTGGCGGTGGGGGTGCTGGTGTGGGCTTTCGCCCGCGACCTCACCGCCACTCAACGGGCGAGCCTGCGCCCGGGCACCATCGCGACCGTCACCTGGCAGCATGTGCTGATCACCGTCACGGTGGTGGCCATCGTCCTGGTCGTCGCGGTTCCCCTGGGCACAATGCTGACCCGACCGGGATACCGCCGACTCGCTCCGCTTTTCGTCGGAGTCGCCAATATCGGCGCGGCCGCCCCGGCCATCGGTCTGATCGTGCTGTTCTACCTGGTCACCGAAACCACCGGTTTCTGGATCGGGGTGGCGCCCATCGCCTTCTACTCGCTGCTGCCGGTGCTGCGCAATACGATCCTCGGATATCGGCAGGTGGATCCCGCTCTCATCGATGCCGGTCGTGGGCAGGGCATGTCCTCGGCCATGGTGCTGCGCCGGATCGAGTTCCCGCTCGCCATCCCCTACATCCTGGCCGGGCTGCGCACCTCCCTGGTGCTCGCTGTCGGCACCGCCACCCTGTCGTTCCTGGTGAGCGCGGGCGGGCTGGGCATCCTCATCGACACCGGTTACAAACTGCGCGACACCGTGACGCTGATGGTGGGCGCCGTACTCGCCGTCGCCCTGGCGCTGCTGGTGGACTGGTTGGGGGCCCTGGCCGAAGAATTCCTCGGACCGCGAGGGCTGCGATGAGCGGCCGATCCCGGCGCAGCGCCGCCTTCGGCACGGTAGCCGTCGTCCTCTACGCCCTGGCGACCCTCCTCACCGGCTGCGGCCTCGAATCCGGTGGCGCCGTTCCGCTGCGAGTCGGCCCGGGCAGTATCCGGCCGGTTCCGGAGTTGACGGGCGTCCCGATCACCGTGGGTTCCAAGGATTTCACCGAACAGAACATCCTCGGCTATCTCATCGAGTTCGCCATGGTCGCCGCCGGGGCCGATGTCCGCGACCTCACCGATATCCAGGGCTCCAACAGTCTGCGCGATGCGCAGCTGCACGGTCAGATCGATCTCGCCTACGACTACACCGGCACCGGCTGGATGAACTATCTCGGCAACGAAATCCCCGTGGCCGGCGAGCTCGGTCAGTTCGAAGCCGTCCGCGATGCCGACCTGGCCGCGCACGGCATGGTGTGGACGGCCATGGCCCCCATGAACAACACCTACGCCCTGGTCACCAACCGGACCACCGCCGAAACCACCGGTGTGCGCACCCTCTCCGACTATGCCCACCTGGTGAATTCCGACGCCGAGGCCGCGGCAACCTGCGTCGGCACCGAATTCAATGTCCGGCAGGACGGTTTCCCCGGTATGGCGCGGAAATACGGTATCGACGAGAACACCGTGCGCAAATACATCATCCAGGACGCCCTCGTCTACACCTCCGTGGCCGACGGCCGCCGCTGCCGTTTCGGTTCGGTGGCCGTCACCGACGGACGTATCCCCGCCCTCGACCTGGTCGTACTCGACGACGATCTGGGCCATTTCCCCAAATACAATGCGGCCCTGGTCATGCGTGCCGACTTCGCCGCCGCCCATCCCCGGGTCGCCGAGGTCATGGCGCCCGTCTCCGCACGGCTCACCAACGCGGCCATCACCGAACTCAACCGTCAGGTCGATGTCGAGGGTCGCGAACCGGCGGAGGTGGCGCGCGACTGGATGGTGGCGCAGGGATTCGTCACCGCGCGATGAGTTCCCGTCCCACCGGCCGACCCCCGACCGGTGTTCGACGATGCCCGGTACTGTGAACTCATGATCACGCTCAAGAAAGAAGACGGTGCAGCGGATCTCGCGGGGATTACCAAGCTGAGTGTCGGAGTGAGCTGGGACCCGTCCGCGGGCACCAGCGGCGGAGCGCTCGGCTGGGCACGTCGTAAGCGCGGGGTGGACCTGGATCTGATCGCCATCCTCATGCAGGGCAGCGAGCCGGTGCGCTTCGCCGGACTCGATTCGCTCGACCCCCTGGGCAATGGCGCGGTCCTGCACACCGGTGACGAACAGACCGGCGCCGCGTCCGGCGACGACGAAACCGTGCACGTCACCTTCGCGGACGTTCCGAGCGCCATCGACTCCATCATCTTCGTCGCCGCGGCCTTCAAGAGGGGTTCCTCGTTCGACAAGGCGAACAACATCTCGTTCAAGATCTACGACTCCACCGGTGGCAGCAGCCAGCAGGTCGCCGATATCTGGCCGTCGCTGCTCGGCAACGACAACGCCAATGCCGTCGCTCGCGCCTTCCGCAACGGCAATGTCTGGCAGCTCGAGGTGCTCAACCGCAAGGGCAAGATCAAGCAGGGCGACAAACAGGCCCTGCTGCGCTTCGCGATGGCCTGAGCGGCAACCGGTGCGACCGACACCCGAGCCGTCCGGGCGGCGTCAACCGGCCGACCAGCCCAACCAACGCGTAACCCGGATCGCGAGCACCGGACCCGGCGGCGGCTGGGTCCGGTACACCGGGTAGCGCGCGGTCAGCTGCTCCACGGCCGTGCGCGCCTCATCGGCCTCGACCAATCGCGCCGTACCGTCGGCGCGCACCCACCACAGCCGATCCCAGTCCTCGCTGTAATGGTCGACCAGTACGGCCACATTCGGATTCGCCGCAATGTTCTCCAACCGACGTAACGCGGTTGTCGACTTGGGTTTGGCGTCGACACTCGTATAGACGATGTCGCCGACCGCTGCGAAAACGATGGGCACGAGATGCGGATTCCCGCTCCGGGTGACCGTCGCCAGTCGCGCCACCCGCCCTTGGGCGAAACGCTCTCGCGCCTGTTCTTCGCTCAACCGCACAACGCCGCCCTCCTACCGGGTCGCCCCCACACCATGGTCGCGCATCCCGACAATGTCGGTCCCGCTACCTCGGGCTACATCGTGCCCTTCACCGATGCGTTCAGCCCCGACGAATCGCGGCCCGGAATTCATCGGCATGTGGCCCCTTCACCTGAAAAGCAACCGTCGCAGGCGATAGAGGTCCATGCGCTCACCGCGCCGGTCCGGGAACAATGGACCGGGCCGATTCGCGCAGATCATCGAGGGTGAACGTATTACGTCCGAGCCGTTGCCGGCGAACGGCGAGAGGCGATGGCGGAGAGTCGAGAATCGCGCACAGCAACTCCCCCACCCCCAACCAATTGTGTCCTGTCTCGGCGGCCATGACACCAGCCGCTGGAGCGCTGCATGAGAATCCTGTCACTGTGACAGTTGTTTCGTCGCCGCGATGCGCCCGGTCCACGCAGCGCACCATCGTGGCGATCGAAGCACGTGAACCACCACGTCCGCGCTATCGGTCCGCGACGGCAGGAGGTTCGCCGGCAAGTGTCCCGGTGGTGGAGGTGATGTGCTCGGGAATCTCACCCGCATAGTCGCCCGTGGTGAGTGTGCCGGACGGTTCGAACAGCATCAATGTCGCACCGTCGTCCGAGACCGGGCGGTGTTCGGCGCCCCGGGGGACGACGAAGACGTCGTTTCGTCCGAGTCGGACACAGCGCTCGGGTCGGCCCGTCTCGCGCAGATGGATGTCGAGCGCTCCGTCGAGCACGAGGAACAGCTCGTCGGTATCGCCGTGCGCGTGCCAGACATACTCGCCACGCACTTTGACGAGTCGAATGTCCCAGTCGTTGACCCGGGTGAGGATACGCGGATTCCACAGATCGTCGAAGGAGGCGAGAACTCGGTCGATATTCGAGGTCGAAGACTGCATAGGCTCATGCTGACGTTTGCCCACCCATCTTCGACAGTGCGATAAATAGCATATGTCGAAAGAATCCTCGCACCCCCGGCGCCACCGCATGGTGGCGCTCGTCGACGAGGGTTCGAACCCGTTCGAGCTGGCGTGCATCACCGAGGTGTTCGGTATCGACCGCCCCGAAGCCGGTGGAATGCTGTACGACTTCCGGCTCTGCGCCCGGAAAACGGGTGTGCGGATGCGGCAGAACTTCTTCACCATGACCGGAATAGCGGGCCTGGATGCCCTCGACGAGGCCGATACCGTCATCGTGCCGAACCGCCCCGATACCGCCGTCCCGCACCATCCGGCGGTACTGACCGCGATCGCCCGCGCCCACGACCGCGGCGCGCGTCTCGTCGGCATGTGCAGCGGCGCCTTCACCCTCGCCGAGGCCGGTGTCCTGTCCGGGCGCCGGGCGACACTTCACTGGCAGTGGGCCGACGAATTCCGCCGCCGCTTCCCCGACGTCGTGGTGGACGAAGAAGTCCTGTTCGTCGACGACGGCGATATCCTCACCTCGGCGGGCAGCGCCGCCGCGCTCGACCTCGCCCTGTATATCGTGGGCCGAGACCACGGCGCCGATATCGCGACGACCGTGGCCCGCCGCCTCGTTTTCGCAGCCCACCGGCCCGGCGGTCAACGACAGTTCATCGAACGCCCGGTGCCGCGCGGCGACGGATCATCGCTGGACACGGCCTTGGCCTGGGCCGAACACCACGCGACCGAACCCCTCACCGTGAAGGACATCGCACGGCGGGCCGCGATGAGCCCGGCCACCCTGCATCGTAGGTTCCGCGCGGAACTCGGCCATACCCCATTGGAATGGTTGTCCTCGATACGGCTCGCGCACGCGCGTCGACTCCTGGAAACCACCACCCTGTCGGTCGAGCAGGTCGCGTCGGCCAGCGGCCTGGGCACGCCCGCGAACCTGCGTGCCCGTCTCGCCGCCGAGACCGGACTTTCACCGACCGCATACCGCAGGCAGTTCCGCACCCCCACACGGTCGGCACGTGATGCTCCCGCCGACCATGGTCAAGCGCGCGCCTCTTCCCACAGCCGCCGCACGATCGACGCGGCCGAATCCGGTACCGCGTGACGGAACGTGGTACCGGCCCACAATGCCATATCCTCGGCGTTCCCCTGCTCGGCGGCCGCCGCGCGCAGCGGACTCGTGAGATGGTGCACCTGCGGATACGCCGCGGGCGCCGAACGGTCGTAGGTCTCGATGAAAGTGTTCGCCAATCCTCGGGCGGGTCGCCCGGAGAAGGCCCGCGTCACCACCGTACGGGTGTATCGCGGGTCGCCGAGCGCGTCCTTGTGCGCCCGCTTCGCCCCGGATTCGGGGGTGCGGAGGAATACGGTGCCGAGCTGGACCGCCACCGCCCCGTATGCGAGCGCTTCGACGATCTGTCTTCCGGTGCCGATCCCACCGGCCGCTATCACCGGCACCGGAGACCACGGGACGATCTCGCCGAGCAACTCGGGCAGCGGCGTCGTGCCCGGTTCGTCCTCCACCCGGAATGTGGCGCGATGCCCGCCCGCGTCCGGTCCCTGCACACACAGCGCGTCGACCCGGGCGTCCACCGCGGCATGGGCCTCCTCGGGAGCGGTCACGGTCGCGACCACCGCGCAACCGGCGTCGTGGAGCCTGTGGATCGTCTCCGCCGGTGGCAGACCGAAGGTCAGCGATACCACCGGTACGCGGTGCTCGACCAGCAGCGCTATCTTCTCGGCGAACCAATCGTCATCGCGTTCGCGGATCGGCGGTGGTTCGACCCCGTACCGCTGGGTGGTTTCGCGCAACCGCGACCGGTATTCCTCGACGACGCGCAGATCCCAGGAATTCTCCTGGGGAACGAAGACGTTCACACCGAACGGCCTGTCCGTACGCGTGCCTACCTCGCGGATCTGGGCGTCCAATGCCGCCGGGGTCTTGTATCCGGCGGCCAGGAACCCCAACCCTCCCGCTTCGCAGACGTGCACGACCAGGTCCGGAGTCGAGGGACCCCCCGCCATCGGGGCAGCGATCAGCGGAATCTCGAGTTCGCCGAACTGGAACATAGCGCCTCCCTCTATTCGTACTATCGCCCCGGTCTCCATCGGTCGGTGTTCGAAGCGGACATCCTCGCCCACAACCCGTGAAGTCGGCTCACCAGGGGCCGCGTCCGAAGATGACGTCGAACTTCGTCGAACTCTCGAACACGGGATTGCCGTCCTTATCCCGCATGTCGTACATGGCCTTCGTCAATTCATCGATGGTTGTCTCCTGCACGGCATCCGACACCGCGGCATACGACTGAGTATTCTCGTCCCAGGTCAACGGGTTTTTCGGCACATTCCAGAAGGAATACACCTCAGGGGAGCCATCCTTCCCCGTACGGCCGGTGGCCATTGTGATGTGGTCGGCACTTGCGTTCCATATGACAATATCGCCGCGTTGCGGCCGTGGATCGGACGGTTTCCCGGTGTAATGGTGACGCTCCCCCGGGATCAACCGGTCCGCTATGCGATGGCCCCATGCCTCGGCGTTTTCATCGCTTCTCGTACCGTCCGGGCGCCGCACCGGTTCGAACAGGTCGCATAGTTGATGTTTGTTCAACGCGCCGGCCATGGCCGCCGCATAACCGATCATCTCCCCACAGTTCAGGCCGTAGTACTCGTTCAATGGCGCGAGGGGACCCTCTCGGCCCAGCCATGGCTCGAATTTCCGATAGCCCTGCTGCCAAAGCCTGTGGTCGTAGTTCGTCCACAGAGCCTTCTTTCGGGTATGGAGAAGCGTTTCGAGTACGTCCGCAACCCGCGACGGGACGTCCGCTGTATGCCCTTGCACAGGAGACTCGAACTCTTTCCCGGGGTATTTTCTGGCAATCTCCCAGTAGGGCTCGCGGTAGACGGGAGTCTCGGGGACGCGCATCTGTCGGGCATTGACCAGATCGCCACCCACCAATGTGTTCCATCCCTGGCGCATCTCTCTGGCTATCGCGTCGGTGCTTCGATAATGCATACGACTCACCCCGTCGACAACGGCGTTGACACGCCGTAGAAGCTCAGCAGTAACCGTTCCCCGGCAAAGGTTGGGCACGAGGCCAAGAATAGGAGCGATTCGAACAAACCCACCATGAGGGCAAGCCAATAGCAGCCCTGTGTGACCGATCGACCCGGAAGAAACTCTCCTCGCCACCGAACGGCTTCCAACCGGCCGACCACGATTCGTCGCTGCCCGGTACACCGCTTTGCCGGATCGTCCGGACAACGCCGTCGTCTTCGACCGTGACGGTACCCATGCATAGGATTCCCCGGTGACCGAATTCGACCACCTCGACACCTCGACGCTGCCGCCGCGTCAGCGACGCATCCTGGCCACTATTCAGGATTGGGTGGTCCGCCACGGTTATGCGCCGAGCAACCGGCAGATCGCCGACGCGGTGGGATTGCGTTCGTCCGCCACGGTGTCCAAACATCTGAAAAGCCTGGAGGAGCGCGGATTCCTGCGCCGGGGCCCAGGGGTGTCCCGGCCGATGGATGTGCGACTGTTCCTGCACGCGGCCGAAACCCGGCGACCCGAAACCGATGCGGTCGCGGTCCCGGTGGTGGGTGATATCGCGGCCGGTGCCCCCATCCTCGCCGAGGAACACCTCGACGACGTGCTCACCCTGCCGCGCGATCTCGTCGGCCGTGGCATCCTGTTCGGCCTGCGGGTGCGCGGTGATTCGATGGTCGACGCCGCCATCTGCGACGGCGATATCGTGGTGATCAGACAGCAGCCCGAGGCACATTCGGGTGAGATCGTGGCCGCCATGCTGGACGGGGAGGCCACGGTGAAGGTCTACCGTCGCCGCAACGGTCACGTCTATCTGGAGCCGCGCAACCCCGCCTACGAGGTCATCGATGGTGATCGCGCGGTGGTGCTCGGCAAGGTCGTCTCGGTGATGCGTCGCGTCTGAGCCCGGCCCGATCAGGCCGTGAGCGCGGGTGCGCCGCGTCGGGTCCGGGCGAACAGGAAGGCCGCGATCGCGGCCGGAATGTTCATCAGGAATCCGTACAGACCCGCGGGCACGGCCATCGTCTCGTTGTCGAGCACGGTGGTGGCGATGGTGATCGCCAGCGCCGCATTGTGCACGCCGATCTCCATCCCGGCGGCGATCGCGTCCTCGCGCACCACCCCGAACGCCCGCGGCACCAGATAGCCGACCAGCAGACTGCATACGCACAGTAGTAGGGCGAGCACCCCCAACTCACCGATATGACCGGTGACGGTGTCGAATTCGGAGACCAGCGCCGCCACCACGACCAGCACCAACACCACCGCGGCGGCGATCTTCACCGTCGACTGTCGGCGGGCCGCCCAGTCGGGAAACCGCCATCGCACCGTCATACCCGCCGCCACCGGCACCAGGACGACGGCGAACACCTGCACGACTTTCGCCGGTTGCAGCCCGATCGTGGCGCCGTCGTCGAGGAAGACCGCGCTCGACACACCCACCACCACGGGCAGGGTGAACACCGCGAGCACCGAGTTGACCGCGGTGAGGGTGATGTTCAGCGCCACATTGCCGCCGGCGATATGACTGAACAGATTCGCGGAGGTACCACCGGGAGAGGCGACGAGCAGCATCATCCCGACGGCGAGAACACCGTCGAGCCCGAACAGCCGAACCAACCCGAAACAGATCACCGGCAGAACGAGCAGCTGACACACCAGGGCGAGGAGGGTGAGTTTCGGATACTTCGCCACACGGACGAAATCGGCGACCGTCAGGGTGAGCCCGAGCCCGAACATCACGATGCCGAGTGCGAGCGGTAAGGCGACCGCGAAAAGCGTTGAACCCATACACCATCCTCCCGACGGCCGAGTCTGGTCCGCCGCGGCGGACCCCGTCAAACCGGACGCACCGCCGACCCCGGCGATGACCGGGAACGGTGGCCGGGATCATAGGATGGGCATATCCGCCCCTAGGCCAGAGAGGTGACAGATGGCCATCGATCCCACCGGACAAGACCTGAAGCAGTTACTCGCCGACGATCCCGGCGGGCCGGTCGTCATGCTCAACCTCTTGCGGTTCGCCCCCGACGGGAAGCAGGCATACCGGGAATACACCCGTGCCGCGGCCCCTTTCCTGGAGCGGTACGGCGGCGAGGTGCTCTACTCCGGGGAGGGTTCCACCGCATTGGTGGCCGAGGACGGCCAGGCCTGGGACGCCGTGCTGCTCGTGCGCTATCCGAGCCGGGAGGCGTTCTCCCGTATGGTCGCCGATCCCGGCTATCAGGAGATCACCGAGCTGCGCCGGCAGGCACTCACCGAGGCCGTCCTACAGGCCACCGTCCCGACGTTCCCGAAGTAGCCCGGCCGGGTCAGGGCTTCCGCGCGACGGCCGCGTAGCCGGGGACCTTCGCGTCCATCGACCTCGGCGGCTCGATCGGGGCCCGCCACCGGTGGATGGGCACGACACCGGGTTCGAGCAGGTCCAGTCCGTCGAAGAACCGGGCGATCTCGTCCCTGGGACGGGGTTGGCAGTACAGTCCGCGCTCCCGGTACACGGCCTCCGTCGCCGCGACTCCCTCGGGATCGAAATCGCCGGTCAAATGCGTTATCGCCAGATAGGAACCCGGCGCCAGCGCGTCCAGCAGGGTGGCGGTGACCTCGTATGCTCCCGGAACGAAGTTCAGCAGGGCGATCATCGACAGTGCGACCGGTTCGTCGAAGTCGAGGGTGCGGCGGGCTGCCTCGAGGATTTCCTCCGGTCGGGTCGCGTCGGCCTGGATGTAGTCGGTGCGACCTTCGGGGGTGCCGACCATGAGGGCACGGGCGTGGGCGAGCACGATCGGATCGTTGTCCACATACACGACCCGCGCGTCGGGCACCTGTTCCTGGGCGATTTGGTGCAGGTTGGGCTCGGTGGGGATGCCCGTACCGATATCGAGGAACTGGCGGACACCGGCCTCGCCGGCGAGATACCGCGTCACCCGGTGGATGAATTTCCGATTCTCCTGAGCGGCCACACGCACATCGGGCATCGCCGCCAGCACCTTCTCGGCGGCTTCGGCGTCCACCGGGTAGTGATCCTTGCCCCCGAGGTAGTAGTCGTACATCCGAGCGATGTGCGGTTCATTCGGTCTCAAATCGGAAATACGCTCCACACTGCTCAACATACAAGAACCACAATGGTTTCGAACAGGTTCGAAACCCGGCGGCATCGTGGAGGGCGAGGCCGGCTAGGCGATCAGTCGCTCGCTCTTCAGCCAGTCGTAGGCCACGTCGGCGGGGTCCTGCCCGTCGATGTCGACGCGGGCGTTGAGTTCTCGCATCAGTTCATCGGTGAGGCGCTCGGAAATCGTCGCGAGGAGAGGGCGCAGTCGTGGATAGCGGTCCAGGATCTCGCCGCGCACCACCGCCGTGCCGCTATAGGGCAGGAAGAATTCCCGATCGTCGTCGAGGACGATCAGGTTCAGGTTTTCGATCCGTCCGTCGGTGGTGTAGACCATACCGAAATTGCAGGGGGCCCCTTTCGCCGTCGCCGGGTAGACGACACCGGCGTCCATACGCGTGACATTGCCGGCCGGCACACCGGCGGGGTCGTTGTAGGGGATCCCGTATTCCCGCAGCATCGGCACGAAACCATCGGATCGACTGAAGAATTCGTCGTCCACGCAGAAGGTGCGTTCGCCGACGGGCAGCGCGGCCACATCGGACAGGGATCGCACCTTCAGCCGCTCGGCCGTCGGGGTGGACGCGGCGAACGCGTAGGTGTTGTCGAAATTCGCGGGGGCGAGCCACTCCAGGTTGTGCTCGCTTTTCTCGATATCGTGCACGCGCTGCCAGAGTTCCCGCGGATCCGAGATCGTCTCGGTTCGGTTGTGGTAGTTGACCCACCCGGTTCCGGTGTACTCCCAGAGCACATCGGCGTCACCGTTGAGCTGAGCCTGACGGGACGAGGCCGAACCCGGCGCCCCGGTCAGATCCGTGACGGCGGCGCCGGCCGCGGCCAGATAGGTCGCGGTGATCTTGCCCAGCAGTACGCCCTCGGTGAAGCTTTTCGAGGTGACGACCAGCTTCGCGCCGTCCAGTGGTCGTGTGTCATCGGGCAGCCGCGCATCGTGAAACGTCCCCGACGAACTCACCAGACCGCATCCGACGAGCATCGCCATTGTCGTGACGAATACGGAGAGCGCGGTCACCATCCGCGTCCGGGACGCGCTCATACGGCACCTCGCGGGGTCGCGACCAACTCGACGAGCCGACCGAGCCAATCGATGGTCAACGCCAGCAACCCGACCAGGATCGCGCCGGAGACCAACAGTTTGGGCAGGAAGAGGGTGACACCGGTGGTGATCAACGTGCCGAGGCCGGGTGCGCCGATGAATGTGCTCAATGTCGCGGTGCCCACCAGGATCACCAGGGCGGTGCGCACCCCGTTGAGGATCACCGGCACCGCGAGCGGCAGTTCGACCTGGAACAGCGTCCGGGTGCCGGAGAAGCCGATACCGCGCGCCGCCTCGATCGTGCGCCGGTCCACCTGCCGCAAACCGACAATCGTGTTCTGCAGGATCGGCAGGACCGCGTACACGACCAAACCCACGATCGCCGTGCGGAAACCGGTGCCCAACCAGAAGGTGAACAGGACCAGCAACCCGACCGCCGGCGCGGCCTGACCGATATTGGCGATATTGACGACGAGCGGCTCGAGCCGCCGCAATGCGGGGCGGGTCAGCGCGATCCCCAGGGGAATCGCAATGGCGACCACGATCACCGTGGCCACCACGGTCAGTTCGAGGTGATCGAGGATGGTGGTCCGCAGATTGGCCCAGCCGAGGGCCGCCCGTTCCGTCGGGGTGAAGGTGGTGGACCGGTACCAGAGGATGTAGCCGATACCGATGACGGCGATGACGAGCGGTTCGAACCAGACATCGATCGGGAGGCGACGCAACCGGCTCATGACCGTCGACCCGATTCGCGTTCGTCATCGGCGATGATCGGGGTCGGCGTCGGATCGGTTCCGTCGATATGGGTCGCGTACGAGACCGTGTCCTTTCCGTCGCGCGTCTCGGCGAGTTTGTCCCGGATCATCTCGGTCACCGCGCCGATGCCGAGTGAGCCGATCACCGCGCCGCGGCCGTCGGTGACGAGGGTCGCGCCCTGACTGGTCGCGAGCATGACATCGAGAGCGTCGTTGAGGGTCGACGAGCGTGTGACGACGGGTAACCGCCGGTCGAGGAAATCGGAGATCTCCGGTTTGGTGGCCACCTCCGCGAGGGTGGGCCACGAACGCGGCCGTCCATCCTCGTCGACGACGACCACCCAGGTGTGCCCGGCGGACCGGGCGCGTTCGATCACGGTACGCGCCGGCTCGCCGACCTGGGCGGTGGTCACCGCGTCGCAGGCGATATCGCGCACCCGGGATACGGTCAGATACGCCAGTTTCGCGCCGGAACCCACGAATTCCTCCACGAACGGGGTGGCCGGTGCGGTGAGAATCTCCGCCGGTGGCGCGTATTGCTCGATATGACCCCCTTCGGACAGGATGAGCACCTTGTCGCCGAGTTTGGTGGCCTCCTCGAAATCGTGCGTGACGATCACGATGGTCTTACCCAGTTCCTGCTGGATCGCCAGCAGACTGTCCTGCAGGCGGGCCCGGGTGATCGGGTCGACCGCGCCGAACGGCTCGTCCATGAGCAGGACCGGTGGGTCCGCCGCGAGCGCGCGGGCGACACCGACCCGCTGCTGCTGGCCCCCGGACATGTCCTTGGGCAGCCGATCGGCGAAGGCGTCGGGGTCGAGACCCACCAGATCGAGCAGATATTCGACACGGTCGGCGATTCGCTTCCGATCCCATCCGAGCACGCGCGGAACGGCCCCGATATTCCGGGCGACCGTCCAGTGCGGGAACAACCCACCGGATTGGATGACATACCCGATCGATTGCCGCAACCGGTCGGGGTGTTCCCGGGTGACATCGCGCCCGCCGATGAGGATTCGCCCCTCGGTCGGCTCGATCAGCCGGTTGATCATTTTGAGGGTGGTCGTCTTACCGCAGCCGGACGGTCCGACGAACGCGACGATATCGCCCGCCTCGATTTCCAGGTCGAGTCGTTCGACCGCCGGTCGTTGTTGGCCCTTGTACCGTTTGACGACCGAATCCAGGGTGATGGACGCACCGGTCACCGTGCGTTGTGGTGTCGTCGGCTCGGGGCGACCGGCCACGGTATCGGCCATCACAGTCCCTTCGCGATCGTGAGGCGTCCGAGGAGGACGAGAAGCGCGTCGAACACCAACGCGACGAGGACGATGAGAACGGTGCCCGTCACGGCCATCTCCAGGGCGTTCACCCCGCCGAGCCGGGAAAGACCGTTGAAGATCAACGATCCGAGGCCCGGCCCCAGCACATAGGCGACCACGGCGGCCACACCGACGATCATCTGGGTCGACACCCGGATACCGGTGAGGATCACCGGCCAGGCGATCGGCAGTTCGACGGTCAGCAGAATGCGCCATCGGGAGAAACCGATACCGCGCGCCGATTCGACGACCGAGGCGGGCACCGACCGCAGACCCACGATCGCATTGCCGGTCACCGGCAGCGCCGCGAAGAACGCCAACATGAGAAACGACGGAACCACACCCAGACCGAACGGAACCAACAGCAGTGCCAGCAGCGCCAACGAGGGAATTGTCAACGCGACCCGGCTCGAGGTCAGGGTGAGCGCGGACAACAGCGGTAGCCGATAGACCGCCACCGCGACGAATACGGCGATCACGGTGCCGACCAGGACGGTCTGGAAGGCCAGGGAGGCGTGCTGGTAGGTGAGGAACACCAGAACTTCTCCCCGTCCTCGGACATAACTCCACAGATCCACGGCATTCCCCTCGTCAGCCGACGCCGGCGGGCGCTCGACCGCGCGTGCGCACCGGACGCGCGAGCCGTCGCGAAGTGATCGAAGGCATGGGGCTCGCTCCTTCGGACGGGTCGGCGACCGGGCCGCCCGCCAGGGAAGGCTAGGCCGCCCGAATCGGCGGGTCAACGGTCGAGTAATGCTCGGCGTTGCCCGCGATCACGGTGCTCGGCACCCCGTCGACACCGACGGGAATCTCACCGGCCAAGGTGATGCGGGTCAGTTTGCGGTGTTCCCTGCCGTCGTAGTCGTCCACGGCGTAGTGCTGGGTGGCGCGGTTGTCCCATACTGCGACATCACCCAATGCCCAGTTCCAGCGGGTGGTGTGTTCCAGACGGGTCACTCGATCCTGGAACAACCGCAGCAGCGCCTGCGACTCGCTATGGGGCAGGCCCACGATCTCCTTCACGAAGCCGCCCAACAGCAGGGCGCGTTCACCGGTCTCCGGGTGCACCTCCACCACGGGATGCTCGGTTTCGAAATACGTGGATTCGAATTCGCGCCGGTAGGCCCGAATGGTCTCGTCCACGTGGTCTTCGGCGGTGGCGGCGTAGTCGTACAGGTTGGTGTGCCGCGCGCGCAGCCCCTCGGCCAACCGCTTCAACGGCTCCGGCAGCGAGTTGTACGCCGCCACGGTCGAGGCCCAGGTGGTGGAGCCGCCGTAAGCGGGCAGTGTGACCGCGCGCAGAATGGACGCCTTCGGCACGCGATCGACGAAGGTGACATCGGTATGCCAGCTGTTGGAGCGACCGTGGTGGGAATCGATGGCCAGGCTCTTCGCTCCCGCCGAGGTGACGGTGGGGTGCGGAGCGGTCGGGCGGCCGAGCAGCCGCGCGAACTCGTACTGCCCTTCCTCGGTCAGGTGGTGCTGCCCGCGGAAGAAGATCACCTTGTGCTCGTGGAGTGCCGCGCGGATGGCGGCGACGGTCTCCGGGGCCAGGTCACCGCCCAGCCGGACCCCATTGATCCGAGCGCCGATATGGGTGCCGAGCCTGACCACCTCCACGGCGATCTCGGTGCCGGCGATGTGGTCGACGGGCATATCCGGGGCCTTTCGCTCGAATCCGACAACTGACCGGATGAAACCACCCGGCCCCTGGGTACGGCCGGCATTACGGTCACCCGGATCCGAATGGCTGCCCGCGTGCCCGAGGCGTCGCCCGAACCGATGCCCGTATCGACCCGTGGAGTGACAACCGTCACGGAAGTCCGGTGTCACAGAATGTGGTGAGCCGGTGTCCTATGGGAAATATCCGGATCCGAAGAGACAGGAGCCGCTCATGACCTGCCCGTTCTCCGCCCCGGACGCCTGACCATGAGTGCGGACCACCGCCCGGACCCGGCGACCGAGGCATTCGTCACCCACCGCAATCTGCTGTTCACCGTCGCCTACGAAATGCTCGGCTCGGCCGCCGACGCCGAGGACGTACTGCAGGAGACCTGGTTGCGCTGGGTGGACGTCGACCTCGACACGGTACGGGACCAACGCGCCTACCTCGTCCGTATCGCCACCCGTCAGGCACTCGGTCGCCTGCGCACACTCGGTCGCCGCAAGGAGTCCTATGTCGGCCCCTGGCTCCCCGAACCACTGCTGACCACACCCGATGTGGCCGAGGACGTCGAGCTGGCCGAGAACGTCTCCATGGCGATGCTGCTGGTGTTGGAGACGCTCGCCCCCACCGAACGGGCGGTGTTCGTGCTCCGCGAGGTGTTCGACCTGTCCTACGACGAGATCGCCGAGGCCGTCGACAAAACCCCGGCCGCGGTCCGCCAGATAGCCCATCGGGCCCGCGCCCACGTCGCCGCGCGTCGACCGCGTGGCGTGGTGTCCCGGTCCGTGACCCAGGGCGCGCTCGAGGCGTTCCAGCGGGCGGTCGAGACCGGTGATATGCAAGGCTTGCTGGATATCCTCGCGCCGGATGTCGTCTTCCTGGGCGATGGTGGCGGAATCAAACGGGCGGTGTTGCGCCCCGTCACCGGTATCGATAAGGTGGCCCGTCTTCTGGCCGCAGGCCTCGGCTCGATCGGAACCATGTCGCCGCAGCCGGTCCACATCAACGGCTATCCGGCGCTGATCTTCCGGTCGGGCGACGAGATCGATACGGTGCTGGCACTGCGCGTCGACAACGGTCTCATCACCGGTTTCTACGCGGTGCGCAATCCCGAGAAGCTGTCACATGTGCAGCACGCGACCGCTTTGCAACGCTGAGATCCAGCGTCGCCACCGGGCGTGCCGTAACGTTGCCTCGTAATCACCTTTGGTTCGGGCCCGAGGCTCACGGCTGGCGAGGTGTGGACGGTGGAGCCGGAAGATTTCTCGGGCAAGACCCCGGCTCGGGCAATTGACGAAGTCGTCAAGGCCGCGGTTCGCCTCACGGATGGAGCAGCGCAGGCCGCGGCTCGTCCATTGCGAGAAATGGGCGACACGCTCGACCCGGGAATCGTGCGCACCATCGATACCAGCAGAGACGCTTCCGCTGCGCTCGATACCCCCACGATGAATCTTCGCCGGACGTCGACGGACAGCGACGACGAAGGTGTCGAATATTGGGAGCCCGATACCCAGCACTGGATCGAACCCGAAACCCGACGATTCGACACGATCGAAATGCAAGACGGATATATCGGGGAGGATATCCCCGGACAGGTTTCGGAGAGCGGCGTTCGATACCTGCGCACCGAGGCGGAGCGGCAACCGTTCCGCCTCGAAGCACGCGACGGTCTTCTCCACGATGCGAATGGCAACCTCTTCGATACCAGGGACGCTCGCTATTTCAACCTGCTCGGGAGTCGGCTACGCAGGGCGATATTCGTCATGGATGCCGACGGAAACCTGTACGCCTCGTTGTTCGCGAAGCGACATGTGTTCCAGCATTCCAGTTTCCTCGCAGGAGGACCGGTGGCCGGGGCGGGTGAGATAGAGGTCGTGGACGGCAGAATCACCTTGCTCACCGACAACAGCGGCCACTACATGCCCAAGCGGGACCACACAATGCAAGTGTTGGCCCGTCTTCGGGAGCTCGGGGTGGATATCGATATGGATCGGGTGGCACTGACGGCCTCCGACTGAGCTCGGCCGCGTGGTCTCGCCCGGCCTGCGGAAAGGCACACGTCCGCTACGACGTGCGCGGTCGGCGCGGCCCTTCGGGATCTGTCAGGATGGCCGCATGAGAACCATGGCTCGGTCCGGCATGCTCCCCGCCGGAACTCTGGTTCTGCTGAGTGCGCTCTATTTCGCGCAGGGACTGCCGTACGGGTTCTTCACCCAGGCCCTGCCGGTGGTGCTCCGCGAATCCGGTTTCTCGCTGATCGAGATCAGCGCCACCGGGGTCCTGTTCGCGCCGTGGGCCCTCAAATTCCTGTGGGCACCCTATGTGGACCATTACGGAACCCGACGACAGTGGTTGCTGTCGCTACAACTCACCGCCTCGGCGGTAACGCTCGGTCTTGCCTGCCTGGACCTGGCGTCGTCACTACGCCTGCTGCTGGTGGGGGTGGCCGTGGTCAACGCGGTATCCGCGACGCAGGACATCGCCACCGACGGCCTCGCCGTCCAGCTACTCGGACCGCGACAACGAGGTTTGGGCAACGGTATTCAGGTCGGCGCCTATCGGATCGGCATGATCGTCGGCGGTGGGGCGTTGCTGTGGCTGTTCTCGCTCGCGGGGTGGCGCAGTCTGTTCGTCGCGATGTCGATTCTGCTGTTGCTGACCACCGTCCCGGTGTGGTGGTCACCTCGTACCCCGATCGGCGGCACGTCGAAGGCGTCGACGCCGAATCCGGGTCGGTTGTTGCTCGGATGGTGGCAGCGGTTGCGTCGACCGGGCATGGTCGCGTTCATCCTGCTCATCGGCGGCTTCAAATTCGGTGACTCGATGGGCTCGGCGATGGTCGGCCCGTTCATGTCCGACACCGGGCTCACCCTCGGCCAGATAGCCCTGGTCAAAGGGGTGCTGTCCTCCGGCGGCGCGCTCGTGGGCGCGGCCCTGGGCGGGTGGTTGGGCTATCGGTACGGCCGGCGGCGCGCCCTGCTGATCGGAGGCATCACCCAGACCGTCGCCCTGGCCCTCTACCTGCTCGCCGCATCGGGGATCGGCGGATTCGAGCTGATCGTCACCGCGAGTCTGGCCGAACACATCCTCGGCGGCGCCGCGACCGTCGCGGTGTTCACCCTCATGATGGATGCCGCCGACCTCGACCATGCGGGCAGCGACTACACCTTGCTGGCGTGCGCGATCGTGACGGTGCAGGGGATGGCGGGCTTCGCCGCCGGGACGGTCGGCGAACTCCTCGGATACCCGGCACTGTTCGGGTCGAGCCTGGTGCTGTCGGGAATCGGCTGCGCCGCATTGGTGATCGCGATCGATCGAGGTGTCGGCCCGGCAGGTGTCCACACGGTCTGGCATCCTCCGGCCCGACCGGTCGTCGAGTCCCGGTAACCGGCCGGCCGGAGATGTTCGTGCCATCACCGGCGGCGGGAAATGGAAGGATCCACCGAGCGGACGATGCCGCATGTCGCGATAGCGCTCGGTTCGGATACGGCGACGGTATGGATCGAACAAGACGACGCCGATGCTCTCGCCGAGCTCTACGATGAGGCGGTGGCGGCGGTTCGGGCCGACCATTCCCGCGATGGCCGGCCGATGCACCGCCCGCCATACCGCACGACCGAAAGAGCCGCCAGTTGGAAGCACCGGACAATCGCCTCGATCGACTCCCTCGATCGCTCACCGAACTGAAAGCGATGTTCGGTTCCCTGCCCGCGGGCGACGAACCCGTCGGCGACCATCGGGCCGAATTCATCGGTCCCCGACCGCTCCGGGGCGCCGCACCCCGGGCGATTGCGCTCGGCGGTATGCCCCGGTGGTACGGGAAGCGGTTCGCCGGGGACGGGACCGCGGTCAATCTGCTCCGCGCTTCGGCCGCCGCCGACGCTCCCCTGCTCGAACGACTGCCCATGACCGTCGGTATCGAACCCTCCTGGTGGGACGGACAACCCGCGATCGTCGTCTCCTACGGCTCCGCCGGACCGATCCCGTGGCGATGGGTTCGTGACGAATTCCGGGCCCTCGAGGCGGGGATACTCCTCGGGCTCACCTTCGCCGGTGGCCGCTGGTCGCGCCATGCCGCCGCGCCGTTTCTGCTGATTCGGGAGAGCTGAACCACCCGATTCGGCTCCCGGGGATCGGCGCGGAGTTCCCCAGGGCAGGCATGTGCATGCACTACCGCTGCGTCCCGAGAACAGGATTCGCCGGACGAGGCCACCGCGCCGATAGCGAGGACTCGTGACTATCGCCCGGTGTCCCGGGCGGCCAGGTGTTTTTGCCAGCGTTCCATGGCCTGCCGAAGGGCCTCGCTTATGAAAACGAGGAGTTCGGCGGAGGATTCGAAGCGGGCACCCGCCGGGGTCTCGGGCCCGAGGACCTCGGCCGCGCGCCGCGACGCGGCCATCAGGGCGTCGTTCATCTGCACGGATTCGAGGAGGGAGCGGAGCCAGATCTCGTCATCGATCACATAGCGTTCGCGGCGCTCACCGGGAACGCGCTCCCTCCTCAACATCGCCTGCTGTTCGAGAAACGCGACGGCGTGCGATATCGACGCGGGACTGACTCGAAGCCGTTGCACCAGTTCGGCGGCGGTGAGTGCGCCGGAGTCGGCGAAGTACAGGCAGGCCAGCACCCTGGACTCCATCCGGGGCAGCCCCTGCCGCACGAGGAGCTCGGTGAAGGATTCCGTCATATCCTGAACCGCCCGGGGATCGCGGCCGTATTCGTCGCCCGGAAGCGGCGGCACCGGAGGTCGGTCGCGCTTGCGTCGGCGCGCACGCTCACGGGTGGCCTTGTGCGCTCGGTCCGCCCGGTACTCGTCGGGCCCGCCATTGCGGGTGACCTCCCGCATGATGGTCGAGGCGGGCCGCCCCAACCGCCTACCGATTTCCGCGTATCCGAGCCCCTCGGCCAGCCCGGCGGCGATCTGCCGCCGATCCGCGTCGGTGAGCCTGCCTCCAGGCATCGGTGCCGGCCTCCCATCTGTCGACATACGCGAAGCTCAGCGCCCGCGCACCCGCCGTTCAGTATGCATTCATCCCAATCTCATTGCAAAGAAGAGCCGGGTCCTCATTGCGTTCATAAACATTATGATTGCAATAAACGCCATGAGATCCCGGGTTAACTGGTAATATATCCGACATTGCTTATTGACAGATTTATAAACGCAATCTATCTTCATAGATGTTCAGCGATTACCAAATGCTAAAGGGCGCCGCGGTCGCCACGCCGGGAACCACGGGACGAGATCCCCGGACCCCTACGCGCCACCCACCGAATCCATAAGCGCCATACCGCCACAGGTCTCGCAGTTCACCCACCGCACGCAAGGAGATTCAGAAAATGCCCACTCCGAAGACTGCCGATTCGATCTGGACCGGCATGGTCACCGTGGACGACACCGAACTGGCCGTGACCGATACCGGCGGCTCCGGCCGTCCGGTCATCTACCTCAACGGCGCCTACGCCGACCAATCGCACTGGCGGCGAGTGACCGCCGAACTCGGCCCCGACTTCCGACACATCACCTACGACGAACGGGCCCGCGGCAGATCGAAGCAGTCGGCCGACTATTCCTTCGAGGCATGCCTGCGCGATATCGACGCCGTCCTCGCAGCACGGGAAGTGGATCGGCCGATCCTGGCCGGCTGGTCCTATGGCGCGACACTCGCCGCCCACTGGGCCGAACGGAATCCCGATCGCGCGGTGGGAGTGGTGGCCGTGGACGGCGCCATGCCCTATGGTCTGACCGGCGAGGAAGGCCGCGAGCGTATCCGAAAACTGTTTCGCCGGATGCGGTGGCTTCTGCCCCTGGTCCGCCCTCTGGGCCTGGCCGCACACATGTCCGCCGACGAACACGCCGAGGTCAATATCGAGATCAACGAGCTGGTCGCCGCCATAGCCCCGGTCCTCGACCGCGTGACCTGCCCAGTGCGCTATGTCCTGGCCACGGGCGCCAATCTCGGTGGAGGCGAAGCGGAAATGGAAGCGGTGCGTGCCTCACTCGACCCGGTACTCGCCCGCAACCCGAATATCCAGGTCAGCGCAAAGGTCGCGAGCAACCACTCGCACATCCTGCGCAAGGATTTCCGCGCCGTCGCCGCGGCCGTACGAGAAACGGCAGCGGTTCCCGATCGGCAGGATTCGTCGAACCATTGACGGTCGAGTGCACAACCGACCGGTCGCGGTGAACAATGCCGAATACGAACCGATGAAACCCGGCGCACCACGTGATGGGACGAAATCCCGCATATCGACGCCCTATGGTGGCCATTGAAGGACATGCATCGCGACGGCATGATGTCCATACCACGCCCCCCATGCTGCGTGACACCTGCATCACGGATCCGACCTACTGGATCCTGGTGCGTGAAGCCCTGGAATGATCGCGCGCTGTCCGACACCGGAGGAATGGTTCGACCCAACCGGAATCAGGTTCGCCGACGAGCGGGAACCGACCGAGTACCTGCGGGCCTTCCACGACTATCCGGTCGGTTCCGGTCGGAACCCAACCGGAACCGACCGGATGGTCGCGGAAGGCTCGCATCACACAACTCGACATGCGGTTCGAGTGCAGAACGCCTCGTCATGCCGACCGATACGCCCGGAGAAATGCCCGCACCCCCTCGACGATGAGGGGTCGGACCCGGCTGTCATCCGTCGCGTTCGCCAACCCCAGCCTGTTCAGCGCGACTCCGAAGGTGAGAGCGAGGAAGTGGTCTGCCGCCAGTCTCGGATCGGCGATATCCAACAGGCCCATTCGAGCCAGGGCCGCGAAACGCCGACCGAGTTCTTCTTCCGGCGCATCGGTCAGGGGGTTTCCAGGACGCAACTGTTCGGTGGAGTCACTGCGAACGAGTCGCCGCAGCTCGCTGTATTCCTCCGAATCGAGCATATCGGTCGCGATCCGCATCGAGAACGCGATCAGGGCGTCCTCCAGTTGGTCGGCTCCGGTGAGATCGGTCAGTGTTTCGTCCAGGGTGCGCCGGACCGTGGTGAGCAATGACTCTGCGGTCGCTTCGACAACGGCTCGCCCCAGCGCCTGTTTGTCGCCGAAATAGTCGTAGATCGTCCGCTTCGACACCTGCGCACGGGACGCGACCGCATCGACACTGGTGCGGTCGAAACCCACGCTGAGGAACAGCGCACGGGCCGCCGAAAGGATCGCGGCCCGTTTCGACGCAGACCCCTCCCGCACTGTCTTCGTAGTCGACATGCGCTGATCTTAACTTTCTACACTACACGGTGTAGTGTAGTTACCTGAGGGCGCAACAATGCGCATGCGGCCCCGCACATCGTTCACTTCGCGAGAAGAGGAGTTCGAGATGACCATTACCGCGAAGCGCAGAGTGTTGATCTGCGGTGCGAGCATCGCGGGTCCGGCATCGGCATTCTGGCTGAACCGTTACGGATTCGAGGTCACCGTCGTCGAGCGGGCGAGCACGCCCCGCACGGGCGGATACCCCATCGACGTGCGCGGCACCGCGATAGAGGTCGTTCGACGGATGGGGCTGCTACCGATACTGCGAGAGGCGCATATCTCCACGAAACGGATCACCTTCCTCGATGCCGACGGCGGTACGGTGGCGGAGCTCGACCCACTGATCGTCGTCGGCGGCTCGGACGGAGATCTCGAGCTCGCACGAGGTGATCTCGCCAATACCCTCTACACGGCGGTCCGCGACGAGGTGGAATTCCTGTTCGACGATTCCATCGCCACACTCGCCGAGCACGACCACGGCGTCGACGTCACCTTCGACAGCGGCACCTGCCGCACCTTCGACCTCGTACTCGGCGCGGACGGTATGCATTCACGCATCCGCCGGCTCCGGTTCGGCCCGGAACAACAGTTCCACCACTATCTCGGCTACTGCTTCGCCGGATTCGGTATGCCCAACACCTACGGGCTCACCAACGAAGGCGTGGTATGGAATACACCGGGTCGGGGGGCGGCCCTCTACACCGCGAAGAACAACGGTGAACTACACGCGCTGTTGAACTTCACCCATCCCGAACCGCCATTCGACATCCTCCGGAACCCCGACGCTCAACGCGACCTGGTCGCCGACGTATTCGCCGACGCGGGGTGGGAGATCCCCACCATGATCGACGTCATGCGCGACGCGGATGACCTGTTCTTCGACACGGTTGGCCAGATCCGCATGCCGAAGTGGTCCCGAGGCCGGGTCGCACTCGTCGGTGACGCCGCGTACGCACCGTCGTTCCTGACCGGACAAGGCTCCAGTCTCGCCCTGGTCGGTGCCTACATGCTTGCCTACGCACTGGCCGAATACCCCGATCACACGGCGGCATTCACCGCCTACGAACGCAACCTGCGCGACTTCGTGACCGCGAACCAGGCGCTGGTCGGCACGGGAAGTGCCGCATTGTTCCCCAGCACGGCACGCGATCTCGAACAACGCAACAACAGGCTCCGCGAACTCGGTTCAGCGCCGACGGTCAACGAAAGCCCCGCGCACTCGGCCCTGACTCTGCCCGACCGGTCGTGACCGACGCGTCATCGACGCTGGTGATTGCCATTGATTCCCCCTTACGTTGGTTATACGACCAACGGCAGCGAATGACCGGCCACACACCACGCCTCTGCTCACGGACATACCGCGCTATCGGGCATCGAATCGAAGCGCTCGGTTATACGTTGAACCTGAACTCGACCACGTCGCCATCTGCCATAACGTAGTCCTTGCCCTCCATTCGGACCTTCCCCGCCGCCTTCGCCGCGGCCATTGATCCGGCCTCCACCAGGTCGTCGAACGCCACCACTTCGGCCTTGATGAAGCCGCGTTCGAAGTCGGTGTGGATGACCCCCGCCGCTTTCGGCGCGGTGTCGCCCTGGTGGATGGTCCAGGCACGAGCCTCCTTCGGGCCGGCGGTGAGGTAGGTCTGCAAGCCGAGGGTGTGGAACCCGGCGCGGGCCAGCGCGTGCAGACCGGGTTCGGACTGCCCGATGGATTCCAGCAGCTCGGCCGCCGATTCGGCATCGAGTTCGAGGAGCTCGGCCTCCACCTTGGCGTCGAGGAAGACCGCGTCGGCGGGAGCGACCGAGGCCCGGAGTTCGGCGATCTTCGCCTCGTCGCCGAGGACGGATTCGTCGGCGTTGAACACGTAGAGGAACGGTTTGGTGGTCAGCAGCGAGAGCTCTTTGAGCAGGGTGGTGTCCACCTCACCGGAAGCGGCGAAGAGGGTGCGACCGCTGTTGAGGACCTCCTGAGCCTTCTTGGCGGCCTCGGCGACGGGTTTGCGGTCCTTTTTGACCTTGGCTTCCTTCTCCAGGCGGACCACCGCCTTCTCCAAGGTCTGCAGGTCGGCGAGGATCAGCTCGGTTTCGATGACCTCGATATCGGCGGCCGGGTCGACCCGACCGTCCACGTGCACCACGTCGTCGTCGGAGAAGACGCGGACGACCTGGCAGATGGCGTCGGCCTCGCGGATGTTGGCGAGGAATTTGTTGCCGAGCCCGGCGCCCTCGGAGGCGCCCTTGACGATGCCCGCGATATCGACGAACGAGACCGTGGCGGGCACGGTGCGGGCGGAGCCGAAGATCTCGGCGAGTTTGTCCAGCCGGGGATCAGGCAGCGGGACCACCCCGACGTTCGGCTCGATGGTCGCGAACGGGTAGTTCGCGGCGAGTACGTCGTTGCGGGTCAGCGCGTTGAACAGCGTGGACTTTCCGACGTTGGGCAGGCCGACGATTCCGAGGGTGAGACTCACGAGGATAGGAGTCTACGCGCGCGCCGACTCGGCGCGGCCAGGGCCCGGGCCGCGTCTACCTGCGAGCGTGCGGGGGCCCGCATGGAGTCCGGCAGCGGTGTCGTCCTCCCGCTGTTCGATCGCAGCCCGGGTTTCGCTCGCCACCCTCCTTGGCGACAATATAAAAGTAGACAATATAAGAGTAATTTACTATCTTTCTCTCATACAGGCGTGTGGAGACTTCGGAAGCCGAACCTGTCCGAGGGACGGCGTAACGTGACGCCATGGAGTCGACCTCGCAGGTGGTGACGGCCCGGCCGGCGCCGGTGCTTTCCACCTTCATCGACCGTTACCTCGGCTACCGCATGTCCGGATTCGCACCGGGGCTGCATCGTGGACTCCCCTCCCGGCATATGACCTTCATCGTCGCCATCGGTCCAAATATCGATGTGGTGGCCCAGACCGACAATCGACAGGCTCCGGACAGTTACCGCTGCGTCCTGAGCGGCCTCCAGGACGGGCCGGCCCTGATCTCCCACGGCGGTGTCCAGGAGGGCATCGGAATCGAACTCACCCCGTTGGGCAGTCGAGCGCTGTTCGGAATGCCCGCGAGCGAACTGTGGAACACATCGGTCGAGTTCACCGATGTGGTCGGGCCGCTGGGGCACCGCCTGTGGGAGGAACTGCACGAACACACCACCTGGGCGGATCGGTTCGCGGCCTGCGATCGGGTGCTGACCCGCCTCGTGGTCCCGGAACGGCTGGTCGCTCCCGAACTCGCCTGGGCCTGGCGGACGGTGGTGGGATCCGACGGCGCGGTATCGGTCGGCGCGCTCGCCGAACGCATCGGATGGAGCCGCCAACACCTCACCAAGCGATTCGGCACCGAGTTCGGGGCGAGTCCGAAACTCGCGGCCCGGATCGCCCGGTTCGAACGCGCCAAACGAATGCTGTCGAACGCTCCATCGTTCGTCTCCATCGCCCAGGTCGCGGCGGCATGCGGTTACTACGACCAACCGCACCTGAACCGAGACTTCGCCGAACTCGCCGGTTGCAGCCCGACGGCCTGGTTGGCGGAGGAGCTTCCATCCGTACAAGACCCGGCCGAGGGTGAGCGGCGACGCTGAGTTCATGACCACAACGAACGAAGCAACCACGACAACGACATCCGCCCCGGCCGTCTGGCCCTGCCTGGCCTTCCGCGATGCCCGCGGCACCGCCGACTTCCTGGTCGAGGCATTCGGTTTCGAGCCGACCGCCCTGTACACACGGGAAGACGATCCGACAGTGGTCGAACACGGCGAACTACGTTGGCCGCTCGGCGGGGGGATCATGTTCGGGACGGCCGGTAGGGACACCGGCCTGCCCGATAATCGGCAACCGGGCACCGAATCCGTCTATATCGTCTGCACCGATCCGGATGCCCTCTATGAACGGGCCCTCGCGGCCGGCGCGAAAACGGTGCGCGGTCTCCGCGACGAGGACTACGGATCACGCGAATTCACCGTGGCCGATCCGGAGGGCAACCACTGGAGCTTCGGAACATACCGGGGGAAGTGAGTCGGGTCACCGGACGATCGAGCGGGTCACACCGGCGGCAGGGCGGCGGCGCGGTGGTATCGGGTCGCGAGTCGTCGCAAGTGCCCGCGGAGTTCACCGGGGCTTTCGACGGTGAAGTCGAGGTCGAGCATGCCGATATAGGCGGCAATGGTCTGTAGGGTGTCGGCGCCGGTCACCAGCACGCTGGTGTGGTCGTCGACGGCCTCGACGATTCCGACTGCCGGGTTGATGCGATTCAGAACCTCCACGGCCGGTGCGTCGATACGCAACCGGGCGTGGACGTTCCACCCGGAGGCCGCTATCCGTCGCATGGCGAACGTGGTGAAATCCCCGCCGGGGACGGGAATGGGACGGAAGAGGCGGCCGGTGCGCATACGCGGCCGGAGCCGGTCGGCCCGGTAGACGTCCCAGGTTCCCGTTCGCGGATCGCGGGCCACCAGATACCAGCGGCGCTGCCAGGCGAGGAGCCGGTACGGCTCGACCAGTCGCGGCTCGCCGTCGTACTCGAACCGGAACCACTCACCGGCCCGGACGGCGGTGGCGATGGCGTGCAGGACCTTTGCGTCGACTTCCGGGTCGGGGGCATCGGTGCCGGTGTTCTCCGGGGCGTGGTCGATCGCGCGGGACAGCGCGTCGACGGTCGGGCGCAGCCGGGATGGCAGGACCTGCTCGAGCTTGGTCAATGCCCGACCACCGGCGGCCTCGATTCCGGGTACGGCCGATAGTGAGCGCAAGCCGATCGCGACCGCGACGGCCTCGTCGTCGTCGAGCAACAGGGGTGGCAGGCGACCACCGGCACCGAGCCGGTAGCCCCCGTCCCGACCGCGGGTCGCCTCGATCGGATAGTCCAACGAACGCAGGCGTTCGATGTCGTTCCGAATGGTTCGCGCGGACACCCCCAAACGTTCGGCGAGTTCTGTTCCGGGCCATACCGGCCTGCTCTGTAGGAGGCCGAGCAGGATGAGCAGACGTGCCGCGGGATCCGCCAAAATTCCTCCGATATCAGGAAAAGATCCTGCCTATTATGCGGATAGCGTCAGCGATATGAACAGCACGACGCCGAACGACATCCACCCCTTCCACATCGAGATCCCGCAGGAAGCCCTCGACGACCTCGACCGGCGGCTCGCCCACACCCGCCTGCCGCAACCCGCCCCCGCAGACGACTGGACCACCGGCACCCCGAACCACTACCTGCGTCATGCGGTCGAACAGTGGCGGCGTTTCGACTGGCGCGCCTTCGAGAAACAACTCAACGAGCTGCCGCACCACATCACCGAAATCGACGACCAGCCGATCCATTTCATCCACGTCACCTCACCCCACTCCCAGGCGACACCGCTCCTGCTGGCCCATACCTACCCCGGCTCGTCGGCGGACTACCTCGACCTGATCGATCGGCTCGTCGACCCAGAAGCGCACGGCGGACGAGCCGAGGACGCGTTCCACGTCGTCATCCCCGACTCCCCCGGATTCGGCTTCTCCCAACCGGTCCGCCACACCGGTTGGAACACCGCCCGCACCGCCCGCGCCTACGACACCCTGATGCGCCGACTCGGTTACGACAGCTACGGTGTCCACGGCTCCGACCAAGGCGCCATGATCGCCCGCGAACTCGGGCTGCTCGAACCGGCCGGATTCCTCGGACTCCATGTCCTGCAGCTGTTCTCGTTTCCCTCCGGCGACCCCGCGGAGTTCGAAGAACTCGAACCCGCCGACTACGCCGGTCTCGAGCACATGCAGTGGTTCCAGAAGGTCGGCGGCTACAACGCCATGAACGCCGCCCGCCCGCAAACCATCGCCGCGGCCCTCAGCGACTCCCCCGTCGGCCTGCTCGCCTACAGCGAACTGTTCGAATCGTTCGGCAACGGCACCTCCCGCGTCCCGCTCGACTCGATCCTCGCCGCGGTCGGTATCACCTGGTTCACCAATGCGGCAGCCGGTATGAGCCGCGCCTACTGGGAGAACGCGCAGGTCACCGCCGAACCGCGCATCAACCACGCACCCACCGGCGTGGCCGTGCTCGCCGACGATTTCCAAACCATCCGGGTCTTCGCCGAACGCGACAACGACAATATCGTCCACTGGAGCCGCTTCCCCGAAGGCGGACACTTCGCCGCCATGGAAGTGCCCGATGTCCTGGCCGGCGATATCCGCGCGTTCTTCGCCGGTCTCCGCTGACCGAGAACCGGCCTCTTCCCATCGCTGCCGCGTCCAACCCGGTACGCCATACTTCAGGGTCGGACGCGAAAGGATCACTTTTCATGGCCTTCGATATCTCGGCCCCACACGCCCGCCGACACCGCCTGCGCAACCAGTTGCTCGCCGGCTCGGACCTCGCACCCGCGGACGTGATGGAACGGGCCGTGGCCCTACAAGGGCAGGACCTGTCCGCCGTGGTGCGCGCCATCGCGCTCCGTTCCCGCCCCGACACCACCGTCGCCGACGTTGTTCGTGCCTTCGACGAAGGACGACTCGTCCGGTCGTGGCCGATGCGCGGAACGCTCTTCGCGACCACTCCCGGACATCTGGCGACCCTGCTGTACTTCACCGCCGAACGCATCCACCGCATGACAGCCGGACGCCGCGAACAACTCGGACTCGACACCCACCTCATCGCCCACGCCCGAGACGTCCTGCACGAGGCGTTGACCGAACGCCCCCGCACCCGCGCGGAAGCTCTGGCGCTGTGGGAGGCAGCGGGTATCGATACCACGGCCGGACGTGGCTACCATCTGTTCATGCACCTGGCCGTGGACGGTTTCGTCCACTGGGGACGATTCACGGCCACCCGCGATGAGCAGATGCTCGAGCTGTCGACAACGCCGCCACCGGACGACCCCGAAAGCGCGCTCACCGGAATCGTGCGCTCCTATATCGAAGCCCGAGGCCCCGCCACCCTCGCCGACCTCGCCTGGTGGACCAAACTGCCCAAGACCATGCTGCGGCGCGCGGCGGCATCGATCGACGATCTGGTCGAGGTCACGGTGAACGGAACACCGGCGTGGGTCATCGGTGCGCCACCGGGTGGCGACGGCGGGGAGGCCCCGGACCACGTGTGTCTCGTGCCCGGATTCGACGAGTGGATTCTCGGCTATACCGACCGGTCCCTCGTCGCGAGCCCGGCCGCGTTGAAGGCGCTGGTCCCGGGAGGGAACGGCGTATTCCGTCCAGCGATCCTCGTCGACGGAATCGTCGTCGGGACGTGGAAGGCGTCGCGTCGTTCCGGTTCCCGCGACACCACGGTCACCCACCTCGTCGAGAGCCTTTCGACCGATACGAAGAAGGCCGTGGACGATGCCATCGCCGCTTGGCCGTACCGCTGAGCTCGAACTCGATCGATGCAGCTCATGGCATCGAAGGGCCGGTGAGCTCTGCGCTCTCCACATCGCTCCCGGCCCTGGTCTGCTGCTTCCGCTCGAGGATGTCTCCGACTTTCCTCCGGGCGTTTTCACCGGGCGAGACGCCCTCCATGGTGGACACCATGACACACCGAACCACCGCACACGAGTCGAATCCCGTTGCTCCACAGCCGAGCACGTATCGCCGACGGATCCTCGACGCGGCAGCGGCGTCGGTGAACGCCGCCGCCTTCACCGACCAGGGGGATATGGCCGCCGGAGCTCGGACCGGCCGATGATCGACGGGATGACACAACGCACCGCTGCGAATAGCGGTCGGTAGGCCCCCGGGGACTCGAACCCCGAACCCACGGATTAAAAGTCCGCTGCTCTACCCATTGAGCTAGAGGCCCGTACTTTCACGTTATCGCCGTCGGCAACCCATTTTCCCGGACCGACCACCCGGGTTCCGGCACGTGATCGGTCTGTCGCTTCGACTTGACCTTCATGTTGCTCGAACCCCGATCATGGGCGGGTGTCCGGTTCTGAGCTGATAACCATCGGTGCCTTCGCCCGTTCGAGCGGTCTGACCTCGAGCGCGCTGCGGTTCTACGCGGATTCGGGCCTGCTGCCGCCCGCCGATATCGACGAGGTCACCGGGTACCGCTACTACAGCGTCGCCCAGGTCGACCACGCGGTGATCATCCGGCGGCTCCGAGAGATCGGTATGCCGCTGGACACGATCGCCCGGGTCCTCGACTCCGATGCCGCCGGCGCGGCCGATCTGATCGACGGTCATGTGGCAGAACTCGCGGGGCATGCCCACCGGGCGCGGCGGACCGCCGATATCGTCAAGGCGTCCCTCGGGGAGTCGTCGAGGTGGTCGGTGGCGACGGTCAACGGACCGGTTTTCGCTGCGGCGGTCGAGCAGATTCTCGCCGCCACCGTGCACGAGCCGAACCTTCCCGTACTGGGCGGGGTGCACCTCGAGGTGTCGCCCGAGTCGCTGACGCTCACCGCCACCGACCGTTACCGGCTGTCCACCCGCACGCTGGTCCCCGAGGTGCCGGGCCCCACCGAATGGGCTGCCACGGTCGACGGCGACGATCTGCGGTTCGCACTCCCGGAAATCCGACGCGAGCACCGCGTGCACCTGGAGGCGGGCCCCAACGATGTCCGATTCCGGGCGGGGGACGACACCGCGTCCACCTGTCGGGTCCTGTCCGAACCCTTCCCCGACCATCAGGCCCTCCTGGTATCCCTGCCCACGGCCCGTACACGTGTGGTGACCTCGAAAAGCACCCTGATCCATGCTCTGGAGAACCAGCGCGAACCCTATCTGCGGCTATGCGTCTCGGACGGGTCGATCATCGTCTCGGCGCGGCGCACCGGCGAGCGCACCCGGGTCCCGGCCGTGATCACCGGCCCGAATGTGGAGCTGGCCTTCGGTTTCACCACCCTCCACCCAGCAGTGAGCACCGCTCTCGGGCCCGACGTGATGATCGATATCGGCGACACCACCGACCCGATCGTCATCCGATCCGCCGACAACGGCGATCTCACCACCCTGGCCATGCCGGTCGACCCCGCCACCATCGATGCGGAGAACGGAGCACACGAATGACTGCCGACGCGCAGGTCACCCCCGACCCCACCATGAACGCCATCACCGCCGCCGTCATGCTCGGGCGCAAGGGCGACACCGCTGCCGCCCGGATACGGCTGCTCGCCTTATGGGAGGAGATCGGTGTGCTGGGCGACCCGCTGCATCGTTGCACTCTCGCGCACTACCTGGCCGACCTCTACGACGATCCGGCCCAGGCCCTCGGATGGGATATCCGCGCCCTCGACGCTGCCGACGCCATCACCGATGATCGAGTGCAACGCCACCATGCGGGCCTGCACATCGCCGGCTTCTACCCTTCGCTGCATCTGAACCTGGCCGACAACTACCGGCGACTCGGTTCATGGGAGGCCGCGGAAGAACAGATCACCGCCGCCCGACAGCGCATCCACGCTCTCTCGGACGACGAATATGGAGCCATGATCCGCCGCGCTGTCGCAGAGGTCGCCGACGCCATCGCGGAACGCTCCACCGCGCGTCGAGCGAGCGCACCCGGAGCGGGACGGAACCCGGCTTCATAGCGGCCCAGGACATCCCCCGTGCCCGCAATTCCGGCCCCTCACTCGTGGGTCTCCCTTGCGCACCCTGACGACGGTTTCCGGCGAGGCCCTCGGCGCCCGAGGCAAAGCGGCTACGGCCGGCAACGATCGGCCACCAATACGCTCGGTGATTCATGGTCCGGGGCCACCCGGCGCGGCACTTCCTCCTGGTATGGACCGGTTCAGTGCGGTCCGGCCGAACCGGTGACGAAACCTTCGTCGGTGTCATCGGCCGCAATCAGGTTCTCGCCCACACCCTCACCAGGGCGAACCAGTTTCCCAGCGCTGTCGAAAACGATGCCCAGCACCGTGGTCACACCCCGATCGGCGCAACCGTCCAGCCACTCTCGGATCTCGTCCTCATCGACCCATACGTATTCCACGTCGTCGACCATCTCGAATACCACGGCATGTCCGGATTCGTCGGTCGTCACCGCGAACGCGTGATCACCGGAGGAACCGAAGCGCATCACCCCCGCGACCGCTCCTCCGTGGCGGTGCACATGGGCCACGGTCTGCTCCAACGAACCGAGTACCACCGCATCGCGCCGCCAGTGCGCGCCCAGCTCCGTCGCGAATCGGCCTCTGTCCAGCCCGCGTGCCCGCACCAACGCGTTATCGGTCACGCCGGCCGGTTCCCGACCGGTTACCCGCCGAACGAAATCGCCGACGACCCGAATCACACCGGGGGCGCAGTTCTGTGGCCAACGGTCGCGGGCGCGAGCCATATCCGACAGACCGTTGTCGTTTTCATCGGCGTCCAGGTTCGCCCTCGTCACCGTCTCCGCGAGGTCGGTGTCGAATTCGTGCCCGAGACGCTGCAATTCGAATTCGCGCCGCAGGAGGGTGTCGTGGTAGTCGAGTAGGGACAGCAGTTGTTGGTAGCGCTCCGCCGGCCGTGCTTTTTCCATCGCCCACAGTCGGGGTGACATCTCGTCGGGATCGGTCACCCACACCGGTAGTTCGACATTCGGTGCCAGTTGCTCCAACTGCCGAGCACTCAGCGATTCCGGGTCGATCCCGAACCATTGGACCAGCCGTTCGCGCGTATCCCTCAGGAGGTCACGCAAACGCTCCGGGACGGTCGGGTCCTGGAGTAGCTCGAGCGCGGTCAGCCCGTAATCGGCCCAGTCGACCAGCTTGTCCCGCACGGGTTCCGGCAGCGGCATGCTTCGCCGGCGCGCCACGAGTTCACCCGCCGCCGCGTTCAGGCGATCCGCGTCGGCCGCGAAATGCGCGAATTCCTCGGTCGCACCCGGAAGTTGCTGTTGCGCCCGCTGATACGACGCGAGCAACGCCGGCTCCAGGGAGTCGATCCGTTGCAGGCGCGTATCGGCGAGTTCGAAGGCCTCGATGGCGGCCATGGTGTCGTAGGCGCGCGAGAACCGTTGCGTTGCCTCGGCCAACCAGGGGGACTCTTCCGATTCGGCGAGTACTTGCCGCACCCGGACGTTCACGGTCAGCTCGTCGGCGGAGATACCGAGCCGGCCGGCCAGAATCGCCCGTTCCCGAGCGAGTTCGCCCGCCCATTGCGCCCGCAACGCAGATCCCGGTCGCACGATATCCGCCGCCGTGCGCGGACCGAACATCACATCCAGGCGTCTGCGGGCACTACGACGTTCGTCACGAACGATATCGCGCAGTTCCACCAGCCGATCTCCCGGCAGACCGGGCACGGTCTCGCTCGGGGAACCGGGTGGGTCCGCTTCCGACGAAACGGTGGAGTGATCGGGGGCGCCGCGCGGTTCGTCCGGGTCGCTCGCCTCGAGGAATTCCGCCGCGGCGGGTTCGAGTTCCGGAACCGAGTCCTCGGTTTCCGGAGCGGATGGCACGAAACGGTCGAAATAGGACAGCAATCGGGCGTCGAGCAGCGCCGCAGGGACCAATATCTCCCCGATACCGTGTCCCACCAGGTGGATTCCCGGCATCTCGATACCGGTTGTCTCCGCGTAATACATCCGGTATCGGATCAGGTCGACCAGATCCGATACCGGCCCGTCGACCTCCCGCCCCTGCCATACCAGGGCCGCGGTCAACCTTTCGGGATCGGACACGGACAGCTCCTGATGGTGGTCCACCGCTCGCTGTAGGCCCGCTTCCAGTGTTTCCGGGGTGGACCGACCGCCCCACACGTGCACGACCAGACGCTGCGCGAACGCTATCGAACCGATCCCCACACAGTGGGTCGCACCGTCGGTGCCGGCCATCGCCAACACCCGTAGCAGCTCCTGCCCCGGCAACCGATGCGCCCAACGGGAGGCGAGATTCAACACCCGCACCATCTCTTCCCGATATCGCATGGCCCGGTACGCCGCGGCATCGCCCTCGGTGATCGCCGCGGCCCGCGCCTCGGCCAGTTCCCGGCCGAACAGGATCATCTGCGCCTGGTGGCGGGTGTCGAACGGGATACCCGCGAGATCCGCGATGCGCTCCGGCGCCAATACCAGCAGCGCCTGCTTCGCCGGTCCCGCCTCGTCCCACACCGAGGCGACCGCCCTCGGGTCGTCACCGGTCTGTTCCAGGTCCAGCAGCGCGAATCCCGCGAGCACATCGGCCTCTGACGGGAGAGCCACCTGTAGGACATCCCAGCCCGGTTCCGGCTCGACCGAATCGAATTCGCCGGCGAAGTCCGGCTCGGCCGTGGCGGCGAGCACCACATCACCGCCCTCGCCCCGTCCCACGAGGTGGACTGCGGGTCGATCCGGACGGTTCGCGGCGGATTTTCTTATGTCGTTGCACTCGGTGGCCAGCCGGATCAGCTCGGCGCTGTCGTGCCGGACGCGGTATTCGAGGATCCGGGCCCAACTCTCGGTGGGGGCGGTGGTCAGGTCGAAGGTGAACAGCCCGACCATCGCCACCGAACCGCGCGCATCGCGTTGTTGCCCGAAATACTCGACGGCGGAAGCGACGTCGTCGTAGAGATCATCCTGGTCTGCGACCGTTTCGGGGACATAACAGATCAGGGTTTCGGCGGCACGGATATCACCGAGCTCGACCGGGACCAACAACCGTCCCCGAATCGGCGACGATTGCGCCTCGGCGGTGTCGGGTAGGTGCCGCGCCGACCGCACTCGTACTCGCACATCCACGGAGTCCAGGTATTCGGTCAGCGCGGCCCGAATCGTTTCGACGATTTCCGTGACGGTCGTCTCCCTGACCCGGAAATCGGGAGCCGGGCCGTTCGGTTCGCCACCCGGAAGATCCAGCGCATGACCGTGTCGGTCGAAGGCCGCGGCCCAGATACCGTCCGAACCATCGGTATCGGTGTCCGCGAAGTCCTCGAATCTTCCGAACAGACCCTTGCCCGGGTCCTGGATCTCGATCCAACCGTCACTCCCGGACTCGTCGTACCGGTACGCGTGGCCGCTCGCGCCTCGTCCCGCGACCTCAGGACCCTTTGACCACCACCAGCACCGATACCCCGTCGCGTGCCGCGGCGGGCAGGTCGGCCACCAATTCCCGTATCGCGGCTTCGAGCCCGCTATGGGCCCGCTGGGGATCGACCGGGAAATACGACAGCGAACCACCGGCATCGGCGGCGAAATCGGTGGCCCACATACCTTGCAGCCCGACCCGGCGGGTCGTCACCACGGCCTGGTTGCCGGCTCCCCGTCGATATCACCGCCGCTGTCGTTTCGGGGTGTACCGGCCGGGTCCGGGCCGACCAACGGTTCGGTGGGGTCCGGCTCCGGACCGGTATCGGCGCGACTTCCACCCGGTGGGTCGTCTTCCTCGCCGAAATGCAACGCCAGGTCGCCCTGGTCGCTGCCGATGGCGACATTGTCGATGGTGACATGGATTTCTCGGGTGCCTCGCGTTCCGGAAAGCACCATGGTGACCACGCCATCGGCCCCGATCAATCGGGGAGCACGGCCCGAATCCGTACCGGAGGTCCGTTCGACGACGGTGTCGATCGCATGAGCAACCTGCCGTTCGGGCCAACCGGTCATCAGTGCGGGTAGCAGCAACTGCGCCAATTGCGCTCGTTCCGGCCGGTCGCGGTGGAGCCGGGTGCGCACCGTCACCGCGGCATCCGCCACCTCGATATCCAGCAGCGGGCCACCGTTCATGTCGCGAACTCGAATACGGTGGCTCGTGCCGAGCCGCTCCAACGGCCACAGCCGGACTTCCTTGTGTGCCAACACCCGGTCGAGTACCGCGGTGAGCGCGGTGCGGCCGTCGGCGTCGAGATCCGGTATCCGGCCGAGGGTATCTCCGATCCGTGTGGCCGGATCCAAAGGTGCGGTGGGGTGGGCCTGTGCGTCGAGCTGCCGGGCGTGAGCCTCCCGTTCCGCCAGGAGCTCTGTCGCTCGGACAACGGGGTCGACGGCCAGGAAGCGTTCACACATGGTGATCACTCGGTTGTCGCTCGGGGATTCACCGCCCCTGACCGGCGGCTGCCACCGCGCCTTCTCCACCAGGTCGTGGGCTCGCTCCACGGTGATCTGCGCCGGTTCGATCTTCAGGAGTTTCGCCAGTTCGTCCCGTATCTCGTCGCGTTCCCGCGTCAACGTGTTCAACAGCGGCGTTCCCGGCCGCACCTGGGTGGGGTCGAGGGAATACTCGACGGCGAGCCGATCGCATTCGTCCCGCTGGAGATCGGCCTGCTCGTAGGCGTCGATCACCTCGTCGAGCAGCCTCACCCGGGCATCCCAGCGATGGTGGGTCTCGAGGAGTGCGACGCGGTGCCGGCTCGGGGGGTCGTAGGCGCGGTGCAGCAGTTCCAGCTCCACGGAACCGGGCTCGGGTAGCTCCGGTCCCATATCGGCCAGGGCGGTGTGGTTCTGCGCCCGGCGCGCCCGCGCCTCCTCCTGTTCCCGGACCAGCGCGGTCAGCCGCCCCTGGATATCGAGCTCGGCCTGCGAATCGACAACCGCCCCCGATGCTTGCACGGCGGTGTCCACCCCCTCGACAGAGGCGGGGGCGCGATCGCGCCCGTGCGCGTCATCCCAGGCCCAACCGTAGAAGTCGGCGTAGGTACCACCGGCCAGTCGCGGGCCGATGTGCTCCAGCAGCGGGCGCACGGCCGCGATCCCGACATTCCAGGCAACCGTGACCTCGTCCGGGGACGGCGGACCGTCGGGAGCGACGACATCGAGAGACCGCAAATAGGCAGCGGTGTAGGCGAGCTCCACCGCATCGGGTGGGTCGGTGTCGTGGCCGGCTTCCCGCAGCTGCCGCATCGCCTCCGCACGCCCGGCCAGCGCCTCCGCCTCCTGGTCGAGACGCCGCCGCACATAGTCCGCGCGGGTGGACATCATCAGCTCCCGCGCGGCCGTGCCGTCGGTGCGCGTTCGCTCCTGGTGGACGTGGAAGGCGCCCGCGACCATGGCGGCGGCCAGTTCGGCGTCGGAACCGCCGATATCGAGCACCAAGGCCTTCCTGGCCGGGTACAGCCGGTCGTCGGTGTTCACCTCCAAGAGCACCTGAATATCGTTGTCACGCAGAACACCGTCGGCCCAGCGACCGGTCACCGTCTCCCGCAGTATGTGCCGGACCCGGCGTAGACGCCGCTCCGCGGCCTGTTCGGCCAGATTCAGCCAGGGGACCTCGGGCAGGTCCGGTACGGGGCGCGGCTCCGGCGTTCCGACATAGCTCAGCCATACACCGCCGTTCCAGTCGACGGAAGCGGACAGATACACGCATCCACGCGTCGCGAGGTCGGCCGATTCGGGGTGAGCGGCGATCGCGGCGTCGCGCAACTCGGCATGTCCACTGCCATCGGCCACGACGAACAGGCGCGGATCGTCACCGTCGATCGCCGCGACGTGATCGGTCAATATCCGACCAGGCTCCTGACTCAGCACATCGTCGAGCACATCGCGGGCCGCCAACGCCTCGGCCTCCGCGCTCCGTGCGGCCACGTCCCGCGCCGCGGTCGCACGCCAGGAGACCAGGTCACGCAGGATCAGTGTGGCGTGCTCGCGACGTCGGGCGTCGGCGGCCGAAACCGGTTCGGGCGTAGCGACACGCTGCCGTTCCAGCTCCCGTTCGAGGGCGCGATCCAGCCGAGCGAGGTCTCGGTGGGCGGCGGATCGAGCCATGGCGGCCCATCGGATCTCCTGCCTTCGTTCATCCGTGGTCGGTGTGTGCAGCTTCGCAGAGTCGGCGAATTCACGAGCGAAATCCCACCTGTCTTCTGCCTGCCGCACGTAGTACTCCCACTCTCCGGTCGAGTGGAGATATTCGAGCAGGGCCTCGACACCGGCCTCGTATCCGATGGCCTCCTGCTGCGCCACGGCGAGATCCGGCCGCAGCTCCGCGGCGTCCTCGACAGCCTCGAGATAGGCCATTCGGAAGATATCCAACTGGGTTCGGTACCCGTCCGCGAGCACGACGTCATAACCGAGCTCTTCCAACGCCAGAGCCACCAGGGCCTCACTGGCGTATGCTCGGGCCTCTTCCCGCAACCTCGCCTCGATGTACTCGTCACGAGACATCGTGTACGGGCTCGCCAGGGAATTCTGGTGGAAGTCGAGAGCGTGCCGATTCTCATGGATCAGAGTTATCGCCTGGCCGAGCAGACCCATGCCATGCTTCTGGATGAGGCTCGTCATCTCGGGACCGTCGAAGTAACCGGTCAATCCACCGGTAATCCGACCTACATGTCGAATCTTGACGAACGACAGCAGTTGAGCCACCCATTCCGACCCGGCCTCGTCCAAGAGCGCCCGCACCAGATCGGCGACGGTATCCGCCGAAAGACCCACCGCGAAATCGAGTTCGCCCGCCTCGACCGGACGACCACCGGACAGATCGATCGAATTGCCGTCCGGATCGAAGGCAACCGCCCATACACCCCGCAGCTCCGCGGGTCCGGCCGAGTCCTCGAACACCCCGGACACCCCCCTGCCCGGATCTTCGATCCGTATCGCGCCGTCCCGATACACCAGCCGGAACACATGCCCGAGGTCATGGTGTTCGTCGATCTCACCGGCACCGATGAACACCAGCGCCGAAGCTCCCTCCCGCCGGGATTCCGGCAATGACCGCAGCGCATCCGCAACGCCCCGATACGGATGTGCCGAACCGGCCTCGAACCGTCGCACCGACGCGGGATCCCCATTCGCGATATGCAAGATGTCCATCACCGCCAGGCCGCGAAGGGCGATTTCCTCCGCCGTGGGCAGCGCATCCCGATTCACCCACGGCAATAGCTCCAATACCAATCGCCCACACTGGTTGGCGATGTTCTGCGCCTGGCGGGCGCCGGTCGAATCGGACGGTGCGGTGCGGGCGGCGCCACCGTCGCCGACGGCCGGTGCGGGCTCGGTGGAACCATCGCGGCCCTCGGCGGGGGATGCGATGCTCCTCAGCGCATCCTTCGGGGTGGGGACCGATGGCGGCGGAGGCGATACCACCGGTGGAGCCTGCGACGGCGCATTGAGAGCCGCGTGGTCCGCTCCGACGGTGTGCAGCCCATCGACGAGACCGGTTTCCCGGTACGGAGTCGCTTTCCTACCACGCTTGCGCTCGACCGCGGCCGGGCGCGCATTCGGACGGTGCGGCTCGGGCGGCACCGACGTCGCCGATCCCCACTTCGACCGGAGGTTTTCGGCCAGATCCGCGCGATCCGACGAGATCCACCGGTACTGCTCCGGTTCGGGCGTGGCCCAACGGTCCAGTCCCAGCGGTTGCCATATCTGCTCGATCTCCGCCCGGATGGAACGCAGCTCGGCGAGGTCGCGACCCAGACGATGCATCGGAGCCACACGCTCCAGATCCGTGATCAGCGCCGTCAACCGCTCCGGCCGGAGGATATCGAGAACCGCCCGAAATCCGTCTCCGGATATCTGTTTCCACGATGGGAAACCGGCTCGGTCGAGACGCTCGCCGGTGGCATCGAGATTTTCCGCCCTCGACATCCGCTCCGCCACATGGGGTATGTCCCGTTTCGCTATCTGCGCCAACAGCCCATATACCGCTCCGGCCGGGTTTTCCCTCGACAATGTGTGCAGGGCAAGGGACACCCACAGCACCGCGAAATCCACCTGCTCGGAAGCGAGCACCAATCGCCTCCGGGTGTCGAGCAGCTGTTCATCGCCCTCGCCGAAGTAGATGAGGCCCTCCCGTACCTTCTCATCCGCGAACAGCGACCAGTCGGATTCCATCGACCAGTCCCGGTACCGACCACTTGCCTCGAAGAAGTCCAGACGAGTCCCCTCGTAGTCTCCCTCCACCATCAGGGTCGCTTCCCGAGCTTTGGGTACGCCGGTCACCGTCATCGTTACGGTCGAGTCGGCGCGTAGGGCGAGAGTCGATACGGCGAACCCTATCCGCAGGCGCGCCCGCTCGATATGGTCTCGAACCTTCCATCCGCCCATCACCGACTTGACCAGCCATTCGACCAGTTCCGGCGTCTCCTGCCCGCTGCCCTTCTTCAGATGCAGTTCGGCCTGCAACCGCGGCACCGGCCCGTCGGTCGCCGTCATCCGCAACAGCAGCCTCTCGGTGGCGGAATCGAATATCTCGACCATGTGGTCGCCCGCGGCGTTCACCGACTCCCGTCGCTCGATACCTCCGTCGGCTACGGCACTGGCCGGCAACACCGCGACCATCGACAGTCGAGAACGTGGATTCCATTGGGAATTGCCGCGATTACCGGACGGTTCACCTCCGTACGGAGGCTTCCACCGGCGGCGCGACGCGGCTTGGCCGACCAGGAAGTCGCTGTCGCGCAAACGCACACCGTCCCCCGCATCGGGCATCACCGCCGGACCCACCTGCTCGCCCCGGTGATCCAGGAACAGCGCCGCGATACCCTGATCCGCCGGGATGGTGTGTGGGACGAATTCGGGCCGGAACACCCCCGCGCCCGGGTCCCGCAGTTCCACCCGCACGGTCCCATCCCGCTCCACTCGGCGCACCAACCAGAAGGCATGGCCGAGAGCGCCGTGCTCATCGGTCCCCGGCACCGCCGGAACGAACACCACCACGGCGATGTTCTCGCCGCTACCGTCCCCGCGCCGATCCAGTTCCTCCCCCCATGCCCGCAACCGGGCATCCGCCTCGGCGATATCGCTCAGGATCCGCGCCCGCTGCCCACCCAGTACCGACTCGATATCGCCGACCCAGGTCCCGGCAAGATCTCCGCGCTGCGGCACCCGGCCGAACGTACGCCCGTATTCGGTCTCGATATCGGCGACCACCAGCGGGCCACACCGATCGGGTTGCCGGGTCGGTGACGATTCCGACCGTCGATACGGCGCCAATTCCCCCGGCACCTCCTCCGGAGCCGACCTACCCGTCACGACATCGGCACCACGCCGCGTCGAAGAACCGGGAAGGTCGAGGGCCGACGCCGACCGCCCGATCGCGGGAGGCCCACCCACGTTCGATTCACCGGTTCCGTCGACGACGGCGGCCTCGAGCAGTTTCCGGGCCAGCTTCTGGGCCATGCGGGACCGCAACGAGCCGGTGGATTCGGGACTCTTACCCAGGCGGACCGCCAACTCACCGCGATCGGTGATCCCCTCCCCGAACCACAGCTCACCCAAACGGCGTTCGCTCTGCGAATTCAGCCCTTTCGCGAGTTCCATCAACAACGCGCGCGGCGCCCGATCGACCAACTCCCGCGCCCGCCCGGTCGAGAGACCGGAGCCGGCACCGAGCTCCCGCAGCTCGGCGAGGAAAGCCCGAACCTCCGGCGTATCGGGCACCGCCGAAGGTCCTCGCACCGAGCCGGACGCATCCCCCGGAAACGAGCGATCGCCATAAAAATCGGCGAGTTCGGGCTTGAAGCGCAACATGGCCGAACGCATGGTCTCCGATGGAATGTCGAATGCGTCGCGCACCCTATCCAGGTGCGCTCTTCCGACCCGCTTGTTTCTCTCGGTGAAACCGACAAAAACATCGCTGACGCCGAGGCGTTCGGCGAATTTCAGCCGAGTCAGTCCGAAAGCCTTCCGGACCGCCACCAACCAGTCCCCCAACGACTCGAATCGGTCGTCCATCGGATCCGGAAGCGACTCGACAAAATAACCGGCGAGATCAGGGGCGAAACGCTCGGCTGCCGCCCGCAGGGTAGCGACCGGAAGATCGAGGACCGCACCGAACGATCGCAGATATTCGACGGTAACCGAACGCGAACCGGTTTCGACGGATTGGACAGCACGCCCGGACCACCCCATCGACTTGGCGAGTTGCTGCTGGTTGAGTCCATGATATGTCCGGACCGCACGCATCCAGTCGATCAGCGACTCGTGGTCAGGATGACGCGGATCGGTGATCGATGGATTCGAAGGATCCGCAACAGGTCGCGAATCCCGCAACGCCGCCGCCAATTCACCGACGGCCCGACGCACTTCCACATCCGATTCCCCGGCCCGTATCCCCAACCCGAACCGCCGCCACAACAACTGGCCGTCCTCCGCCGATACTGCGCCCATTGCTCGCTCGATATCGGCATCCTCGGCCGCGACAACCAACCACCGCGCCTCGACCAACCCGGTATCCCCTGCCGTTACCTCCGCAACGGCCGCCCGTATCCGTTGCATCAGATCCGTATCGAGGCGCATCGGACCGGTGGCCAGACCCTCGACCACCGCATCCGCGGCGCCACGTAACCTATCCCGAACAGTCCACGTGCTGCGCCCCACCTGCGCGGCTATCTCCGGTACCGTCCGTCCCTGACCGAGCAGTTCGATGACTTCCCGATGCTCCGGACGAATCAGTTGGGCCGCTGCCTCTCGCGCCAACAACGGATTTCCACGCAAACCGGCTTGAACGACGGAGATCGGATCGATGCGACCGGCGGCGGCAGCAGCGGCGGCAATTCGGACAGGTATGGGTGGCAGTATGGTGGCCAATTCGAGTACGGCCTGCTGTTCCAGCCTGATCATCCGTTTGTAATGGATCCCTACCTCGGCTGCCGTCTGCTTCAGCGTCAGACCTTCCAAAAAGTGCAAGGCAGCGCCGTCTCTCTGCTCCTCGGGCAGCGTCTTGATCGCCTCCACCAACGCGGACCTGTCCACCACACTCGCGATGCGCACATAGACTCGCGCAACTTCCGAAGGCAACTCCACGCCGCCATCGATGACCCCATCCACACCACTGTGAGTGATCTGGTCGACGGCGAAATCGTCACGATCGGCAGAAGAATCGAAGAAAGCACCGACGAGACCAGGGGCAAAATGCTCGACTGCTTCCCACAGAGTAACGACCGGAATACCAAGGGCCGCACCGAACGACCGCAGATATTCGACGGTAACAGACCGTTGACCGGCCTCGAAGCGCATGATGGATCTCTCGGACCGCCCCACCAACTCACCGAGCTGTCGTTGGGTGAGCCCATGATTCCTCCGGATCACACCCATCCAACCGCCCAGCGACTCGTGGTCGGGGTGGTGTGGATCGGTGATCGGCAGATCCGCAAGCTCCATACCGGATCGCGAATCCCGTAACGCCGCCGCCAACCCATCGACGGCCCGCCGCACCTCCACATCCGATTCCCCGGCCCGTATCCCCAACCCGAACCGCCGCCACAACAACTGGCCGTCCTCCGCCGACACCACCCCCAACGCCCGCACGATATCGGCATCCTCGGCCGCAGCGATCAATTCACGCACCTCGACCAACCCGGCCTCGTCCGTCCCCGCCAACACCGCTGAAGCGGCCGACCGTACCCGCTGCACCATATCCGGATCGAGGTTCACCGGACCGATGGCCAGGTCCTCGACCACTGCCTCCGCGGCACGCCGCAACCACTTCAAAGGGGGTGGCTCGGAGCGTCCTGTCTGCGCGATTATCTCCGGTACCATCCGCTCTCGAATGAGCAATTCGACGGCTCCCCGGTATCGCGGATCATTCTCCCGAGCAACGGCCTGCCGCACCGTCGCCGGGTCCACATGAAGACCGAGTCGAACCACGGATACCGGATCGACGCGGCCGGCGACGGCAGCAGCGGCGGCGACTCGCAAGGGGATGGGCGGCAAGATCCCGGCCAACTCGACCGCGGCCTGCTGCTGCAGCCGGAGCATTCGAGGCAGTTCGATCCCCGTCTCGGCCGCCGCCCGCGCCGACGACAGGCCCTTTACGAAGCACACGTCGGCGACGGGCCGCAGTTCCTCGGGCAGTGCATTGATCGCCTCCACCAACGCGGACCTGTCCACCACACTCGCGATACGCACATAGACTCGCGCAACTTCCGAAGGCAGCCCCTCACCACCCTCGGCCACCTGGTCGACGGCGAAATCGTCGCGATCGGCAGAAGAATCGAAGAAAGCACCGACGAGACCAGGGGCAAAATGCTCGACTGCTTCCCGCAGAGTAACGACCGGAATACCAAGGGCCGCACCGAACGACCGCAGATATTCGACGGTAACAGACTGATGGCCGGTCTCGAAGCGCATGATGGACCTCTTGGACCGCCCCACCAACTCACCGAGCTGTTGTTGGGTGAGCCCATGATTCCTCCGGATCACACCCATCCAGCCGCCCAGCGACTCGTGGTCGGGGTGGTGTGGATCGGTGATCGGCAGATCCGCAAGCTCCATACCGGATCGCGAATCCCGTAACGCCGCCGCCAACCCATCGACGGCCCGCCGCACCTCCACATCCGATTCCCCGGCCCGTATCCCCAACCCGAACCGCCGCCACAACAACTGGCCATTCGCCGCCGACACCGCACCCAACGCCCGCGCGATATCGGCATCCCCGGCCGCGGCAACCAACCCACGCGCCTCGACGACCCCGGCATCATCCTCCCCCGCCAACACCGCCACGACGGCCGACCGCATCCGCTGCACCACCCCCGGATCGAGATCCACCGGGCCGGCGGCCAGATCTTTGACCAATGCATTCGCGGCACGACGCAACCACCCCTGAACGGTTTTCTTGGTGCTCCCCACCTGCACAGCTATCTCACCCGTTGTCAGCCCTTGAACGAACAGTTCGAGGATTTCCCGATACCGCGGATCGTCCTCCCGAACAACGGCCTGCCGCACCATCTCCGGGTCCATATGAAGACCGAGCCGAATCACGGATACCGGATCGACGTGACCGGCGACTGCAGTAGCGGCGACGACTCGCAAGGGGATGGGCGGCAAGACCCCGGCCAACGCGACCGCGGCCTGCTGCACTCGGTCCACCTGACGCCGGCTGAGCCCCCTCTCTGCCACTATCTGCGTCAGCATCAGCCCTTCCACAAAGTGCAAGGTGGCGCCGGGCTTCTGTTCCTCGGGCAGCGCATCGATCGCCTCCACCAACGCGAACCTGTCCACCACACTCGCGATACGCACATAGACTCGCGCAACTTCCGAAGGCAACTCCACGCCACTGTAAACAGCCTCATCGTCGGCGAGATCGAGCGAGAACCCCCGAGCGATACGA